>NZ_CP083370.1:0-1418750 GCF_017488845.2 Ensifer canadensis | reverse complement strand
GACAGCGCGCGGCATGTGGGATCCAGAATACGGCAATCTCGTCTACGAATCGCTGATGCAACGCTCCCGCGACGAGCCGTTCACGATGTACGGCTTGCTCGCCCAGACGGTGGAATGGGACGACGACCGGACGTTCATTCAATTTAACATCAACCCGGATGCCCGCTGGGCGGACGGGCAGCCCGTAACGGCTGATGATGTCATCTTCACCTTCGAACTGATGCGCGACAAGGGCCGCGTTCCCTTCAGCAACCGAATGGCGAAGGTGGCGAAACTAGAGAAGGTCGGCGACCTCAGCGTCCGCTTCACCTTCACCGAAGATGCTGACCGCGAGCTGCCGCTGCTGCTCGGGCTTTCTCCGGTTCTGCCGAAACATGCAACCGATGTGGCGACCTTCGACCAGACAACGCTCAAGGCCCCGCTTGGCTCGGGCCCCTATCGCGTTGCTGAAGTCAAGCCGGGCGAACGGATCGTCTATCGCCGCAACCCGGATTATTGGGCCAAGAACCTTCCTTCCAAGGTCGGATTCGACAATTACGACGAGATCTCCGTCGAGTATTTCCTGCAGGAAAATTCCCTCTTCGAAGCCTTCAAGAAGGGCGAAATCGACATCTACCCGGAAGGCAGCGCCACAAAATGGGCGCGCGGCTACGATTTTCCGGCCGTGCGCTCTGGCGATGTCGTCAAGGAGACGTTCACACCGAAGACGCCTTCGGGCATGCTGGGCATCGTCTTCAACACCCGCAAGCCGATGTTCGACAACCTCAAGCTCCGCCAAGGCTTGGCGCTCGTCTTCGACTTCGAGTGGGTCAACAAGAACCTGTTCGACAGCGCATACACCCGCACCCAGAGCTACTGGCAGAACTCGACGCTTTCGTTCCTAGGCGCGGCAGCCGATGACCGCGAACTCGGGCTGATCGGCGATGCGCGCGAACAGATCAACCCGGCGATCCTCGACGGCACCTACCGCCTGCCGGTGACGGATGCCTCCGGCCGCGACCGCAATGTGCTGCGCGTTGCCGTCTCGCTGTTGCGCGAGGCCGGCTATCAGATCAAGGACGGCAAGATGGTCGACGCCAAGGGCGCACCGCTTGCCTTCGAAATCATGAGCCAGAATGCCGGCCAGGAGAAGATCGCCCTTGCCTACCAGCGCTTCCTGGCGCCGCTCGGCATCAAGGCCTCCGTGCGCACGGTCGACGATTCGCAGTATCAGCAACGCAGCCAGTCGTTCGACTACGACGTCATTATCAAGTCCTTCCCGTCCACGCTCTCGCCGGGCATCGAGCAGGTGGGGCGCTGGACCTCGCAGTCGCGCGATCGCCAAGGAAGCGACAACTTTGCCGGCGTTGCCGACAAGGACGTCGACCGGATGGTCGAGAACATCCTGCAGGCCAGAACGACAGAAGATTTCACCGCGGCCGTTCGTGCCCATGACAGGTTGCTGGTCAACAATTCCTACCTCGTGCCGCTCTACCACTTGGATGCCCAGTGGGTTGCACGGCGCAAGCATATTGCCCGGCCGGCCACCGTGCCGCTCTATGGCTACCAGTTGCCCGCCTGGTGGGACGCGAACGCCCAATAAAAGGGTCGCTTCCCTCTACAGCGCCGCGCGTCTTCTCAGACGCGCCAGGGTCGCTGCGGCACTTTGAATTGCTGCATGTTTTATCCTTAAATCGAATGCGATTTAAGGATAAAACATGCAGCAGGAACGCATTGAAAGCCCGATGGAACCGGCTTATCTCGCAGCTTTGTCCAAGAGGAAAGGCATCTCACATCATGCAAACCGTCAGCATCGATATCGTCTCCGACGTCGTCTGCCCGTGGTGCTATCTCGGCAAGGCTAGGCTCGACCAGGCGATCGCCGATGTCGCCTCGGAGTTGCAGGTCGCAGTGCAGTGGCGTCCCTATCAGCTCAATCCCGACCTTCCGCCTGAAGGCGTCGATCACAAGCAGCATCTTGCCGCCAAGCTCGGTGGCCAGGCAGCGGTCGACAAGGCGCATGAGACGTTGAAAGCACTCGGCAATGCCGATGGCATCGCCTTCGATTTCGATGCGGTGAAGATCAGCCCCAATACGCTCGACGCGCACCGGCTCATTCGCTGGGCGGCGACCAATGGCGAAGTGGCGCAATCGGCCGTCGTCAGCCTGCTCTTCAAGGCGAACTTCGAGGACGGCCGCAATGTCGGCGATCAGGCTGTTCTGCTCGATATCGCCGCTGAGGCCGGCCTCGACCGGCCCGTTATCGCAGCGCTCCTCAACTCGGATGCCGACAAGGATGCAGTCAAAGAAGAGATCGGCATGGCACGCGAGATGGGCGTCACCGGCGTCCCCTGCTTCATCCTCGACGGGCAATATGCCGTCATGGGTGCGCAATCGGTCGAAGTGCTCAGCAACGCGCTTCGCGAAATCGCGCAGATGAAGGCTACCGCTTGATTCCCTTAAATCGGAAGCGATTCAAGGAAGTACGCAGAAAAGCTAAAGCAATGGCAAGTCCTCTCGCGCCGCCAAAGGAACAGCGGCGCGAAGGCGATTAAACCTGTTTCGCCAACCCTGCGAGCTGCGTCATCACCATCGCCGCGCCCGAGAGGCGCTTTTCCGGCGTAACCAGCTCGCGCTGGAAGAAGATGCTGTGATCCGGCCTGATCTTCGCCAGCGTGCCCTGCTTGGCGATGTAGCCGACCAGCGCTGCCGGGTTCGGGAATTCCTTGTTGCGGAGCTGCACGACGACGCCCTTCGGGCCGGCATCGAGCTTTTCGACATTGGCCGTGCGGCAGAGCGACTTGATATAGACGATCTTCAGGAGGTGCTGCACCTCGATCGGCAGCGGGCCGAAGCGGTCGATCATCTCCGCGCCGAAACCGTCGATCTCCTTGAGGTCCGTCAGCTCGCCAAGGCGGCGGTAAAGGCCAAGCCGCAGATGCAGATCCGGCACATAATGTTCCGGGATCATCACCGGCGTGCCAACAGAGATTTGCGGCGACCAGCCGGTATCGTGGACCTCTTCCTCACCCTTGAGCTCAGCGACCGCTTCCTCGAGCATCTGCTGATAGAGTTCGAAGCCAACTTCCTTGATATGGCCGGACTGTTCTTCGCCGAGCAGGTTGCCGGCGCCGCGAATGTCGAGGTCGTGGCTTGCCAGCTGGAAGCCGGCGCCGAGCGTGTCCAGCGACTGCAACACCTTCAACCGCCGCTCGGCCGTTGCCGTCAGCGTCTTGTTGACCGGTAGCGTGAACAGCGCGAAGGCGCGCACCTTCGAACGACCGACGCGGCCGCGAAGCTGGTAGAGCTGCGCCAGGCCGAACATGTCGGCACGATGCACGATCAAGGTATTGGCCGTTGGCACATCGAGGCCGGATTCGACGATGGTCGTCGACAGCAGAACGTCATACTGCCCTTCATAGAAGGCGTTCATGATGTCTTCGAGTTCGGTTGCCGGCATCTGGCCGTGGGCGACGGCGACCTTCAGCTCCGGTACATCGGATTTCAGGAAGTCATGGATCTCCGAGAGATCGCTGAGGCGTGGGCAGACATAGAAGCTCTGGCCGCCGCGATAATGCTCGCGCATCAAGGTCTCACGGATCACCAGCGCGTCGAACGGCGAAATGAAGGTGCGCACCGCCATGCGGTCGACAGGCGCCGTGGTAATGAGCGACAGTTCGCGCACCCCGGTCAATGCCAGTTGCAGCGTGCGCGGGATCGGTGTCGCCGACAGCGTCAGCACATGCACGTCCGACTTCAGCTCCTTCAGCCGTTCCTTGTGCTTGACGCCGAAATGCTGCTCCTCGTCGATGATCAGCAAGCCAAGGTTGGCGAAATTGACCGTCGTTCCGAGCAGGGCATGGGTGCCGACCACGACATCGGTCTTGCCATCAGCTACTTCCTTCTTGGTCAGCGCCAGTTCCTTGGAGCCAACAAGGCGCGACGCCTGCTGGATGCGGATCGGCAGGCCGCGAAAACGTTCGGTGAATGTCTTGAAATGCTGCCGCGCAAGCAGCGTCGTCGGCACGACGACAGCAACTTGAACCCCATTCATTGCCGCGATGAAGGCCGCCCGCAGCGCAACCTCCGTCTTGCCAAAGCCGACGTCGCCGCAGACAAGGCGGTCCATCGGCCGCCCGCTGCCAAGATCCTCGCGCACGGCATCGATCGAACTCAGCTGGTCCTCGGTTTCGTCATAGGGGAAGCGCGCGACGAATTCGTCATAGGCTCCATCCTGGGCCACCAGCACGTGCGCATGCCGGGTGTGGCGCTCGGCGGCGATGCGGATGAGACCGCCCGCCATATCGAGCAGACGCTTCTTGAGCTTCGCCTTGCGAGCCTGCCAAGCGACGCCACCGAGCTTGTCGAGAATCGCATCGGTCCCTTCGGACCCGTAGCGGGACAGGAGCTCGATGTTTTCGACCGGGAGAAAGAGCTTGGCGTTGTCGGCATAGACGAGTTCGAGGCAATCGTGCGGCGCGCCGACCGCTTCGATCGTGCGCAGTCCGACGAAACGGCCGATACCGTGTTCGGCGTGCACCACGTAGCTGCCTTCATCAAGGCCCGCGACCTCGGCAATGAAGTCGGCACCGCGCTTGCGCCGCTTGGAGCGGCGGACCATGCGATCGCCGAGAATGTCCTGCTCGCCGATAACAACGAGATCACCCGTTTCAAAACCCGCTTCAAGGCTGAGGACCGCCGCTGCGGCTTCGCCTGACTTCAGCGCGTTGACGTCGGCCAGCGCCTTGATCTGGCGAATATTGCCAAGGCCATGTTCCACGAGAACCTGCAGCAGGCGGTCGAGAGACCCCTCGCTCCAGCCTGATACGACGACCTTGAAGCCTTTGGAGCGCTTCTCAGCGATGTATTTCACCGCCTGGTCGAAGACGTTGACGCGATCGCTCTCCGCCTCGCCTTCGCCGGCGCTCTTTGCCCAGCGCGCACCTTGCCGCGCATCGACGGTGACGACCTGGCGGACCTCGCCTTCCTGCTCGTTGAAGGGCGTGAGCCGGACGGCGCTGCGCTCGACTAGCGCCGCCGTAAATCCTTCCGCGTTCAGATAGAGGAACTCAGGCGGCACCGGCTTGTAGGGCGTGCCCTGAGTGGCCAGCGACCTGCCCGGCGACGCTGCCGTGTGGCGGGCATCGTAGTAGTCGAGAATGAGCTTCGACCGTTCGGCTGCGGCTTCCCGCGCCACATGGTCGGTGACGATGCGAAAGCCTTCGAGATAATCGAAGACGGTCTCGAGGCGATCGTAGAAGAGCGGCAGCCAATGCTCCATGCCGGCGTAACGACGCCCCTCGGAAACGGCCTGGTAGAGCGCATCATCGCGGGTCGTGGCACCGAAGAGCGACAGATATTGCTTGCGGAAATGGCTGATGGTTTCCGGCGTCAGCGACACCTCGCTCATCGGGTTGAGGTCGAGGGAGCGGACCTGGCCGGTCGTGCGCTGGCTGGCCGGATCGAAGGAGCGGATGGTTTCGAGCGTGTCGCCGAAGAAATCGAGCCGCAGCGGATCGCCACTGCCGGGAACGAAGACGTCGAGAATGCCGCCGCGCACGGCATATTCGCCGACTTCGCGAACGGTCGCCACGCGCTCGAAGCCGTTGCGTTCCAGACGCGCCGCGACATCGTCCATGCGCACCTGGTTGCCGGGACGCGCGGAGAAAGCGAGGCTTTCGATCACATCCTGCGGCGAAATCTTCTGCAGCGCGGCATTGACCGTCACCAGCACGATCGCCGCATGCGGCTTCTTGCGGTGGGCGATCAGAGCGCTGAGGGCCGCAAGCCTGCGCGCCGAGGTATCGGCACTCGGAGATACCCGGTCATAGGGAAGGCAGTCCCACCCAGGCAGGGTCAGGACCGGTATATCGGGGGCAACGAACCCGAGGACCTGCTCCAGGTCGGCTATGCGCTGGCCATCGGAAAGAATGTAGGCGATCGGCGCACCGGCGCGGGCCAGATCGGCAAGCACCAGCGCTTCGGCGCCGGATGGAACCGGGCCAATCGTGACTTCACGGGTCGCGGCGACAATCTTCTTCGGGTCAAGGCCAGCCAGCATCGATCTACTTCATCTCTTCGGGGAGCCGCTCGAAATTGGGGCGGTAGGCCGCGATGCGCGTAAACATCGGCGTCTGGTAGCGTTCGGGCACCGGCTTTTCGCCGATGATCCACCTAACGAGATCGTTGTCTTCCTCGCCCATGATGATCTCAAGCTCGTCCAGTTCAATGTCGGACAAGGCGGAAAGCTCGGCTTCTGCAAACTGCCCGAGGATCAGGTCCATTTCGCGTATGCCGCGATGCCAGGCACGAAACAGGATCCGGCGGCGACGCGGATCGAGATCGGCGCTGGTGCGTGAAATGCCAGTCATGGAGATTCCTTCCTGCCGTCCGCGGAGGTACGGTTTGTCGTCATTGGGCTCTATAAACGCTGAATAGATGATTGTCAGCCTTGCAAAACCCCGAATTGTCGTCGCAATTTCATTGCCATGCGCCCTGCCCTGCTCGACCCGCTCTTTTCACCGCTCAACACCCTACCCGGCATCGGCCCGAAGATCGGCGAGCTATATGCCCGACTTCTCGGCCGCGAAAGCATCGAAGACTGCCGCGTCGTCGACCTGGTTTTCCATGCGCCGCATTCGCTGATCGATCGACGGCAGCAGCCAGGAATCGCCAATGCGCCGCAAGGCGTCGTCGTCACGATCACCGGCCGCGTCGATCGCCATCAGCCTCCACCGCCGGGCAAGCAAAACCTGCCCTACCGTATCTTCCTGCATGACGACACCGGTGAACTGGCGCTCACCTTTTTCCGCGTCAAAGGCAACTGGCTGGAAAAATCGCTGCCGGTCGACGAAACCGTGATTGTCAGCGGCAAGGTCGACTGGTTCAATGGGCGGCCGTCGATGGTTCACCCGGACTATATGGTAAAGGCCAGCGAGGCGGACAACCTGCCGCTGGTCGAACCGGTTTATGGCCTGACGGCCGGTCTCTCCGCCCGCATCTTGCGCAAGTCGATCGAGGCGGCCGTCGCCCGCGTGCCTGACATGCCCGAGTGGATCGACGGTGCGCTTGCGGACAAGCAGGGCTTTCAAAGTGCCGCCGACAGCTTCCGCGCTCTGCATGAACCTCGCGACGCCACCGATATCGACCCGCAGGCGCCGGCGCGCCGACGGCTCGCCTATGACGAATTCCTGGCCGGCCAACTCTCCCTGGCCCTTGTTCGCCAGCGCCTGCGCAAGGTTACCGGGACGCCGGTGCATGCGACAGGCAAGCTGTCAGGCCCTGTCACCGCCGCACTGCCCTTCTCGCTGACCACGAGCCAATCGACTGCGATTGACGATATCCTCAAGGACATGGCCGGAAACGACCGGATGTTGCGGCTGCTGCAGGGCGACGTCGGCTCCGGCAAGACCATGGTTGCACTGATGGCGATGCTGGCGGCGGTCGAATCGGGCGGCCAGGCCGTGTTGATGGCTCCGACGGAAATCCTCGCCCGGCAGCATTTCGCTACGCTGTCGAAAATGGCTGCACCCGCAGGCATTACGATGGATGTTCTGACGGGACGCACCAAAGGCAAGGAGCGCGACGCGATCCTGGAGCGCATTGCCTCCGGCGAGACGCGGATCGTGGTCGGCACACACGCCCTGTTCCAGGATACGGTCAACTACGACCGGCTGACGCTTGCGGTCGTCGACGAACAGCACCGCTTCGGCGTCCACCAGCGCCTGCGCCTGACCGCCAAAGGCATCTCACCCCATATGCTGGTGATGACGGCCACGCCGATCCCCCGCACGTTGGTGCTAGCGGCCTTCGGCGACATGGATGTCTCCAAGCTGACGGAGAAGCCGGCGGGTCGAAAACCCATTCAGACGGTTACCATCCCGACCGAGCGGACCGACGAAATCGTCGACCGCCTCGCTGCAGCCCTCAAGGAGGGCAAGAAAGCCTATTGGATCTGCCCACTCGTCGAAGAATCCGAAGCGATCGACGTCATGTCAGCGGATGAACGTTATCAGGGTCTCTCCAAGCGCTTCGGCCGGGATGTCGGTCTCGTGCACGGCCGGATGAACGGCGCGGAAAAAGACACCGTCATGCTCGCCTTCAAGAACGGTGAAATCCGCCTGCTCGTGGCCACGACCGTCGTTGAAGTCGGCGTCGACGTGCCGGATGCCACCATCATGGTGATTGAACATGCGGAACGCTTCGGCCTGGCGCAATTGCATCAGTTGCGCGGCCGCGTCGGCCGTGGCGACGAAGCATCGACCTGTATCCTGCTCTACAAGAGCCCGCTGGGTGAAACCGGCCGGGCAAGGCTTTCGATCCTGCGCGACAGCGAAGATGGCTTTCTGATCGCCGAGGAAGATCTGAAGCTGCGCGGCGAAGGCGAACTGCTGGGAACGCGCCAATCCGGCACGCCCGGCTTTCGTATCGCCAGCCTCGAAGCGCATGGCGATCTGCTCGAAATCGCCCGCAAGGACGCGGCCTATCTGATCGAGCGGGATCCTGATCTTACATCGCCCCGTGGGGAGGCGCTTCGAACCCTGCTCTATCTCCACCGCCGCGACGAAGCGATCCGCTTCCTGCGCGCCGGCTGAAGCCTCAGGCGCTCTTCTGCTGGGCGATCTGGAGCGGTGGAGCGTTGGCGAGCGGCTTGTAGTCCGGTGCGACGAGACCGCCAGAAATCAAGAGCTTGGCCGCATCCTCGGCGCTCATTTCAAGCGGAATGATCTTGTCGCGGGGTACGAACAAAAGGAAGCCAGCGGTCGGGATCGGTGTCGGTGGCAGGAACACGGTCACCATATCCATGCCACGCTCGGAGAATTTGGCGGCGACTTCGCCTTTGACATCCGTGGCGATGAAGACCAGCGACCAGAGGCCGGGGCTCGGATATTCGATCAAGCCCGCCTTCTTGAACGAGGACGACTGCTCCTGCAGCACCGTCTGGAAGATCTGCTTCAACGACTTGTAGATGGTGCGAACGAGCGGCGTCCGGCTGACGAGCGATTCGCCGAAGGCAACGATCGAGCGACCGACCAGATTGGCTGTGAGGAAGCCCACCAAGGTGATGACGATGAGTGCGACCAGAAGCCCGAATCCGGGAATAGCCACAGGCGAATAGGTATCCGGATTATAGAAATTCGGCAGGTAGGGCTTCACCCATCCATCGGCCCACTCGATGAAGGTGCGCACCAACCAGACGGTGATGGCCAGCGGCGCGCAGATAATCAGCCCCGTCAGGAAATAGTTCCGCAACCGGGTCGCAATATAGCCGCTCTTCGAATTTTCGCCCATGCCTCTTCCGTTTAAACCTCACTCAGTGCCGAAAGCCGGATGATAGGCAACCGTACCTGTCGGTACCGCGCCGGAGAAGGCCAGCGCCATGAAGTATTGCGGCGCACAACCTGGGAATACAAGTGAAGATTCGTGTCGGAATCTGAACTTTTGGTAATAGTCGGGATCGCCCACGACCACACAGCCCAAGGCGCCGTCAGCGGCAAGCATCGCTAGCCCTTCGCGGATGAGCCGACTGCCAATCCCGTTTGCCTGGCGCTCCCGCATGACGGCCACCGGGCCAAGCCCAAACCAGCCTGCTGCCGGCGGCGTAAGGGTCACCGGCGAGAAGGCAACGTGGCCGACGATCTGACCTTCCTCTTCGGCGACGAGCGAGAGCATCAACGCGCCCTCGCCCCGAAGGCGTTCGATGATGAAGGGTTCGCTCTGGTCGCTGTGCGGGTGCCCCTCGAATGCGGCGGCCGTCACGTCGTGGATCGCCTGTTCGTCGCCCGCTCGCTCCGGCCGTATGATGATCATTCGACCGTCACCGATTTTGCCAGGTTGCGCGGCTGGTCGACGTCGGTGCCCATGAACACGGCCGTGTGATAGGCGAGCAGCTGGATCGGCAGCGAGAAGATCATCGGCGCAATGATCTCGTCGACATTCGGCAGAACGATCGTCGCCATCGTCTCGAGCTTCGAGGCGGCCGCCCCCTTTTCGTCGGTGATCAGGATGATGCGTCCACCGCGGGCTGCCACCTCCTGCATGTTCGACACGGTTTTTTCATAGAAGCGGTCGTGCGGGGCGATGACGATAACAGGCATGTTTTCGTCGATGAGCGCGATCGGACCATGCTTCAATTCACCGGCGGCATACCCCTCGGCGTGGATATAGGAGATTTCCTTGAGCTTCAGCGCGCCTTCCATCGCCAGCGGGAAGCTGGTGCCGCGACCGAGATAGAGCACGTCGCGGCACTTCGACAGTTCGCGCGACAGCATCTCGATCTTTGGCTGGATGGCGTTCAGCACCTGGCCCATGATGCGCGGCATTTCCGCGAGGTGGCGAACGAGTGTCTGTTCTTCATCGGCCGAGACAGTGCCACGGGCGCGGCCGGCGCCGATCGAAAGGGCGGCGAGCACCGCCAGCTGGCAGGTAAAGGCCTTGGTCGAGGCAACACCGATCTCAGGACCGGCCAGGATCGGGAACACGGCATCGGATTCGCGCGCAATGGTCGATTCGCGGGTGTTGACGACCGCGCCGATCGTCAGGCCATGGTCCTTGCAGTACCGAAGCGATGCCAACGTATCGGCGGTTTCGCCGGACTGCGAGATGAACAGCGCGGCCGACTGCGGCGACAGCGGGATTTCCCGGTAGCGGAACTCGGAGGCGACGTCGATTTCGACCGGCAGGCGGGCGTAACGCTCGAACCAGTATTTGCCGACGAGGCCGGCGAGATAGGCGGTGCCACAGGCGGAGATCGCCAAACTTGGTACACCGGCAAAATCGATTGAAGCCGTTGTGGCCTTCACCCGGTTTGCGGCAAAATCGATATAGTGGCCGAGCGCATGCGAGATCACCTCCGGCTGCTCATAGATTTCCTTTTCCATGAAGTGCCGGTGGTTGCCCTTGTCGATCATGTAGGCGGCAGCCATCGAGACCTGCCGCGGGCGGTCGACGGCATTGCCGGCGAGATCGAAGATATGGGCGCCGTTGGCGCCGATCACGGCCCAGTCGCCATCGATCAGATAGGTGATCTCATTGGTAAACGGCGAGAGCGCGATGGCGTCGGAACCCAGGAACATCTCGCCCTTGCCGTGGCCGATCGCCAGCGGCGGGCCGTTGCGGGCCGCCATGATGGTAGACGGGTCGTCCTGAAACAGAATGGCAAGCGCATAGGCACCTGTTACACGCTTTAGCATCGCATGCATGGCTTCACGCCGGCCGAGGCCGTCGCGACGGAACTTTGCCAGAAGATGCGCCACGACTTCCGTGTCGGTCTGCGTCTCGAATGTCGCACCGTCGGCGATCAGTTCGTCCTTCAGCTCGGAGAAGTTCTCGATGATGCCGTTGTGGACCACGGCAACGCCATCGGTGAAATGCGGATGGGCATTGCGCTCGGTCGGGGCGCCGTGCGTCGCCCAGCGGGTGTGGGCGATGCCGATCATGCCGGCCAGCGGCTCCTCGCGCAGCCGGGCCTCCAGATTGACCAGCTTGCCTTCCGCCCGGCGGCGCTCAAGCGTACCGGCATTGATGGTCGCAACGCCGGCCGAATCGTAGCCACGGTACTCCAGGCGCTTCAACGCATCGACAAGTCGCTCCGAGACCGGCTGGTTTCCAACGATGCCAACAATTCCGCACATAGTCGTCTCCAAATTCGTCCCGCGCCGTTTCGACGCCCCAATCGACAGCGCGGAAGTCCCGCCCGGCGCGTTGCCTTGGTAACGCATTTGCCGGACGAGGCAATCCGCCCCCGATTTCACTTTCGGTTTCAGTATTTAACGCGAACCTACTCGGCTGCCTTGGCCGCCTTTTTCGCGGCCTTCTGTGCCTCGTAGCGTTCGCGCAGGATACGCGCCCTGCCCGGCTTGATCTCCTGTCGTGCGCGGCCGAAGGCCACGGCATCGGCCGGCACATCCTCGGTGATGACACTGCCGGAAGCAACCAGCGCTCCGTCACCGATCGTCACCGGTGCAACCAGCGAGGAATTCGAGCCGACGAAGGCATTCTCGCCGATGCGGGTCTCGTGCTTGTTCACGCCATCATAATTGCAGGTGATCGTGCCTGCACCGATGTTGGACCCGGCCCCGACGAAGGCATCGCCGATATAGGTCAGATGGTTGACCTTGGCGCCGGCGCCGATTTCCGCCTTCTTGACCTCGCAGAAATTGCCGACCTTCGACTTTTCGCCGAGATCAGCCCCGGGGCGCAGACGTGCATAGGGTCCGACCGTTGCGCCGGCGCGCACCGTCGCTCCCTCGATATGCGAGAACGCATGGATGATGGCGCCGCTCTCGACGCGAACGCCCGGGCCAAACACGACATTCGGCTCGATCAGCACGTCCTGCTGCAGTTCCGTGTCCCAGGCGAGGAAAACGGTCTCCGGCGCGATCATCGACACACCGGACAGCATCAGCTCATGCCGGCGGCGCTGCTGCCAGAGCCGCTCGATATAGGCGAGTTCCGCCCGGGTGTTGCAGCCGGTCAGCTCTTCCTCTGGCGCCTCGACGGCGATGGCGCGGCCGCCGATCGCCCGCACGATCTCGACGAGGTCGGTCAGGTAGTACTCGCCCTTGACGTTGGCATTGCCAATACGATCGAGCAGATCGAGCGCCTTGTGCCCATCGATCGCCATCAGGCCGCCATTGCAATAGGTGATGCGGCGTTCTTCTTCGGTTGCGTCCTTGTGCTCGCGGATCGCGATCAGCGCGCCGTCCTCGACGATCAGCCGGCCATAGCCCGAAGGATCGGCGGCCTCAAAGCCGATGACCACCACATCGTTGCCGGCGGCCAGGCCGTCGCGCGCCGCCTTGAGAGGCTCAGGCGTGATCAGCGGCGTATCGCCAAAAACCACCAGGATGTCATCAAACCCCTTTGATATCGCCTCGCGCGCCGCCAAAACCGCATGTCCCGTTCCGAGCCGCTCCTTTTGCAGGAACGAAGCGATCGATACGCCGTCGATGCCGGCAGCACCTGAAACAGTTTCGGCGTCGCGCCCGACGACGAGAGCGACGTCGGAGATCGATGCACTCGACAGGGCGGCAACCACATGGGCGATCATCGGCCGGCCGGCCACCGGATGCAGCACCTTCGACATCGACGATTTCATCCGCGTGCTTTCACCCGCAGCCAGAACAATCGCCAGGCAACTCCGTTCCATCCAATGATCTCCTTGGTCTTTTTCTTGAGAACCAGATCCGGTCGCCCGATTCGGCCCCTTCCTATCAGCAACATATTGCGGGAAGCATAATTCACACAATCACGTCACGTTAACCCGCTTAAAACCCGATGATGGCATAAGGAGAAGCGGAGCCTGCCTCGGCAACCCATGCGCGTGCCTCGCTCCCCCGGGGAGAGAAGCAGTAATGCATGCCAGCACCGATCTCGACGCAGCGGCAAAGCCGTTCAACATTGCTCGGGCTGCAATCCGGTCGCCGCTTGCAGCGCTCGTTCTGGCGCTCATCCTCCTGTCGCTGCTTCTCACGGTCACGATCCCGCAGCCGATCGGCCCGATGTTCTGGGATCATTATCTTTATCTCGACGCCGCCAATCGCCTTGCTGACGCGCAGATCCCCTCGGTCGACTTCTTCGCACCGGTCGGGGCGCTCGGCTACTATCTCTTTGCAATCTTGCTGTCGGTTTTCCCGAACGGCCATCCCTTGCTGCTGGCCAGCTGGTGCCTTCTCATCGTCACCGGGCCATTGATCGGCCTGGTGGTGCTCGACATCCAAAAGCGTTCGCGCGCGCTGGCCTACACCATCCTGTTGCCGTTCCTTCTCTTTTCCATTCTCCCGTTCAACACCGGCGACTTCTACCCCTATCCGGGATCCGACGGCTTCGGCATCTACAACCGTCAGGTCTGCCAACTGCTTTACGTGCTCGCAGCGGCGCTGATCTATGTCCGCAATCCACGTACCCTCGCTGTTGTTGCCGCGGGAGCGATGATCGCACTTTTTTTCGTGAAGATCACCGGCGCAATCGCCGGTGTCATCCTGTGCTTGATGGCATTCGCGGCCGGACGGCTCGGCCTGCGCTCGGCGGTCACCGCGGCCCTGATCTTCTTCGGCATTCTTGCCGCTATCGAACTGTCGCTCGGCGCGGTATCGGCCTATGTCGCCGACATTCTGGCTTTGGTCGACGTCAATGACGGGATCCTGTTGGCGCGCCTGCTTCAGGCTGCATCGCTCAACGCCGGACTGCTTCTGCCCGCAGGCATTCTCTGCCTCGCCCTCTTCTTTTCCGCGTTGCCGGCCTATTCCATGTCAATGCGGGACGCTTGCCGACGGCCTTCGATCGCTGCCATTCGCAAAGTCTTCGATCAGAATTTCTTGTGGCTCGGTGCCTTTGTCGTTGCCGGCATCCTGTTTGAGAGCCAGAACACCGGCAGCCAGGCCTTCATCTTCCTCTACCCGCTGCTTCTCAAGATCACACTCGATTGTGTCGCGAATGGCTCATCCAGGCGGCAGACCATTGCGGTTTTTATCCTCGCCATCGCGGCGGCGCTGCCACCTATGACAACTGTCGTCCAGAAGAGCGCGCGCGCGTGGATCGGCGCCGTCAACAATATCCGGATCGAGAGCCGCAATCTGAAAACCATGGGGGCTGTCAATGTCCGCCCGATCCTCTCGCTGCGGGCCGAACGGATGCGAGACACCTATCTTGCCGAGCCAGGCGCCTTTGAGGCACTGGCCGACATGGGCGAATTGCCGTCATTCCTGCTTTACAGCGATTTCGACTTCCAGACCGGCTGGCTGACGAATGTCGATGATGCCATCGATGCATTGCGTACCTATGAGCACGCCAATGGCGTTCGCTTCGACACGATCCTCAATATCGATTTCGCCAATCCGTTTCCGTGGCTGATGGATCGCCACGCGCCGAAACGCGTCGCCATCGGCGCAGATCCGTTCCGCGCAATCCCGCCACCGGACTTGGAGGTGCGCGCGGCAGTCGCTGCCGTGGACATCGCACTCGTGCCGACCTGCCCGAGCACAAACGTCAACAGGACGCTGCTGTCGCTCTACCTGCCGAGCCTCGAGGCTGGCCACACGCGCATCACGCTGACGCCCTGCTACGACGCATTCGTCCGCAACGGCCTGCGCCCCGGCGAAACGGCCGCCGGTTCATAACGATCACGCCTGCGGCCTCAGTCTGCTCTCGGTCAGAAGCCCGCTTTCCTCCAGGATGGGATAGGCGACCGAGGCTATATGGGCGTTGATGCGCTTCAAATCACGCAGCATGTCGAGATGCAGCGAGCTGGTCTGAAGACTTTCCAGCAGTCCGTCCCGCAGCCGCTCGATATGCCGTTCGGCCGACCGCTTCTCCATGTGGCGGACATTGACCTTTACCTCGATCAATTGCCGGGCGAGATCGGCGTTGCGGGTGACGAAAATGGTCTGAGCAACCCTGAGATTGTCGATCGTCAGGTTGAAGAGGCTCTTCAGCTCCTGATAGCCGTCCTCGGAGAATTTCAGGCCGTTGTTGACCTTCTTGCCGATTTGCTCACAGAGCCCCTTCTCGATGATATCGCCCATATGCTCGAGGTTGATGGCGTAGTCGATGATAACGATCGAGCGGCGGCCATCTTCCGGGCTCAGGCCATCGCGCCCCAGGCGCGATAGGAAAATCTTCACTTCCTGCTGCAGCAGATCGACCTGCTTTTCGAACTTGCCGACATCGCGGATCTCGGACAGATCGTTGTTGTTGAAGGCGGTCTGGGCGCGGATCAGCATCATCTCGATCAGGTCGCCGACCCGCAGCACTTCACGCGTCGCGCCTGAAAGCGCCATGACCGGCGTATGGAGCACGTTCTCGTCGAGGTAGCGCGGCCCGGTTTCGTCCGTTTCGTTATCGGGGATGAAGCGGATCATCAGCCGCGACAGCAGGCCGGCAAACGGCCAGGCAAGGATCGCCACGGCTAGATTGAATGCCAGGTGGATGTCCACCGGCAGGTTCTGCTTCGGCAAAGGCAGGCTTTGCAAGAGCTCGACGCTGACACCGGTCAGAGGCAGCGCGATCAGACATCCGATGGCGCGGACCACGAGATTGCCGAGCGTGACCCGTCGTGCTGACGGCGCCGAAGACAGCGTCGCCATGACAGGCGGGATCGCCCCGCCAAGATTGGCGCCGAGCACCAGCGCAACCGTCAAGCCGACGGAGAGAATGCCGGCCGTAGAAAGGGAAAGCACCAGCATCACCACGGCAAGGCTGGAGGATGAGGCGAAGGCAAGGCCCGCGGAGATGATCAATGCCACAGGCCAGGCGCTATCGAGCATGCCGAGAAACGCGGCCAGCGCCTCGGATTCGCGCATCGGCTCGGTCGCCAGGCCAAGCAGATGCAGCGACAGCAACATCAGGCCAATCCCGACAAAGGCCGCACCAAGACCCTGCCGGGCGTTCGAGCGGCTGACGCGATGCAGCACGACGCCCACCAGAATGATCATCGGCGACAGCCATTCGATGCCGGTGGCGACAATCCAGGCGGTGATCGCCGTGCCGACATTGGCGCCAAGCAACACGATCTGCGCCATGCGCGAGCGAATGAGCCCCTTTTCCACGAAGGATGAGGTCATCAATGCCGTCGCAGTCGAGCTTTGCAGAGCAATCGTGGCGACGAGACCGGTCATGAACGATCGGGTCGGGCCGCTCGTTCCCTGTGCGAGGCCAGCCCGCAGCTTCGCCCCGAAGGCGCGCGTGACCCCTTCCTTGACCAGGGAAAGGCCGAACAGCAGCAGTGCTACCGCTCCGAACAGGTTGACCATCACGATTGTCGATTGCATGGCATGTCTTTCCGCAGGGCCGCATGAATCGCCTCGCCCCGATACGCGCAACCATAGTTCCTAAGTGTTTTCGATCTCAATCCAACACCGGCAAATTCGTCGTTTTTTCGGTCAAATTTCTGTTGCCGGCTAATAAATCCGACATCCGTTTTGTCAGCAACGTCTTCCCGTCGATGGCCATCGACGTCGCAGACAGCGATCTCGGCTCTCAAATTCGTCAGCGGCCCGAAGTCCCTGCGAATCACATGATTGCCCGCGATCTTCGGCTGGCGCGCAATTTGCGGCATTGCGCCCTTCATTTCCTGTTTCGTTTGTTTTAAGGAACGAACTCGTTTGGCTCACAGCCACCGCACTGCAACGAGGTTTCTGCCCCATGCTCGAATTCCTGAGAAAAGCCGCCCAGACCTGGGTCGTCAAAGGCCTGCTCGTCATTCTCGTGCTGTCTTTCATGGTGTGGGGCGCATCGACATCGATGATCGCGAACCAGTCGGATGCCGTGGTCGTCGTCGGTGACGTCAAGGTCAAGGCTCCGGACTTCCGGCTCGCCTACGAGCGCCAACTTGCGCTCGTTTCCCGCCAGCTCGGCACGCGCCTGACGCCGCAGCAGGCCAAGGCATTCGGCATCGAGCAGCAGGTTTATTCCCAGCTCGTCGCGGGTGCTGCCCTCGATCAGCTAGCCGGCGATATGAACCTTGGCCTTTCGGAAGACCGGCTGGCCAAGCTCATCGCCGAAGACCCGGCTTTCCACAGCGTCAACGGTCAGTTCGACCGCCTGACGTTCTCGAGCGTGCTGCGCAATGCCGGCCTTCGCGAACAGGATTACATCAACAACCGCAGCCAGGTCGCCGTGCGCTCGCAGATCGTCGATGCCCTGTCTGACGGTTATATCGCGCCAAAGGTGCTGAGCGACGCGATCGGCTCCTATCGCCACGAAAAGCGCTCGATCGACTACGTCCTGCTGTCGAACGCCAACATCGATCCGGTAAAGGCACCGGGCGACGACGTTCTCGCCCCCTGGTACGACAGCCGCAAGGCAAACTACCGCGCGCCGGAATACCGCAAGATCACCTACCTGAAGCTTGCACCCGAGGATCTTGCCGATGCGACGGCGGTGGTCGATGCGGACGTTCGTGCCGACTACGACAAGCGCAAGGACAGCTTCCGCACCGAGGCGACGCGCACGATCGAACAGCTCGCCTTCTCCTCGCGTGAGGCGGCAGACGCCGCGGCAGCCAAGCTCGCAGCCGGCACGTCCTACGACGACATCGTGAAAGCCGAAGGCAAGACGTCTGCCGACGTTCTGCTGGGTGACTTCACCACCGCAAGCGCTCCGGACGCAAAGATCGGCGAAGCCGCGTTTGCGATTGCTGCCGATGGCGGCACGTCGCCCGTTATCGATGGTGCCTTCGGACCGGTGATCCTGCGCGTGACGAACATCCGCCCGGAGACGGTTCGCAGCTTCGACGAGGTCAAGGAAGAACTCCGCAAGGAGATTGCCCTCTCCAACGCGCAGAACGAGATCATCGGCCTTCATGACAAGATCGAGGACGAGCGCGCGACCGGTGCTTCGCTCAAGGACATCGCCGAACTGCTCAAGCTGAAGGTCGCGACCGTCGACGGCATCGATGCGACCGGCAAGGACATGAATGGCGATGAAGTCGCCGGCCTGCCGGAGCCGAAGGCTCTGCTGCCGGACGCCTTCAAGGCTGAAGTAGGCGGAGAAACCCTGCCTGTTAACATCGGCCGCGACGGCTACGTCTGGTTCGACCTCGACGAAGTGGTTCCGGCTCGCGACCGCACGCTCGACGAAGCACGTGACGAAGTCGCCGCAGACTGGACTGCAGAACAGCAGCGCACGGCTCTCGCCACCAAGGCGACCGAACTGAAGCAGCGGATCGAAAAAGGCGCGACGCTCGCCGATATCGCAACCGAGCTTGGCCTTGCCGTCGAAACAAAGACGGGATTGACCCGGTCGACGTCTGATGCGGCGCTGAGCCCGGCCGCCGTCGCTGCTGCCTTCAGCGGCCCGGACGGCCACGTCGCCAATGCCGCCGGTATCGGTGGCGATGGTCAGATCCTGCTGCGGGTCACCTCGATCGAGAACAACGGCCCGACCGATGCCCTGGAAGACGACAGCCGTCAGATCCAGGCCATGGCCCGTGCCAGCGGCGACGACATTCTCGACCAAATGGTATCGACCCTGCAGTCGGCCTACGGTGTTTCGATCAATCAGACGCTTGCCGAAACGGCTTTGGCACAGAGATAAGCGGCAAGGAAAGCAACCGATGAGTGATCTGAAACCGTTCGTCGCCAAAGTCGCCGCCGGCGAGGCTCTCAACCGCGAAGACGCACGAGCGGCTTTCGAGATCATCATGTCGGGTGCGGCCACGCCATCGCAGATCGGCGGCTTCCTGATGGCCCTGCGCGTCCGTGGCGAAACTGTCGACGAGATCGTCGGCGCCGTTGCCGCCATGCGCGGCCGCATGCTCCCCGTCGACGCGCCGGCCGATGCTGTCGACATCGTCGGGACCGGCGGTGATGGCGCCGGTACCTACAATATCTCGACACTCGCCTCGCTGATCGTTGCGGGCGCGGGTGTCCCGGTCGCCAAGCATGGCAACCGTGCGCTGAGCTCCAAGTCCGGCACGGCCGATGCCCTGTCCTGCCTCGGCGTCAAGCTCGATATCGGCCCCGAGGCGATTTCACGCTGCATCAGGGAAGCCGGTGTCGGCTTCATGTTCGCCCAGCAGCACCATTCCGCCATGCGCCACGTCGGCCCGACGCGTGTCGAGCTCGGCACCCGCACGATCTTCAACCTGCTCGGCCCGCTATCCAATCCTGCCGGCGTCAAGCGGCAACTTGTCGGCGTCTACGCACCGCAGTGGGTCCAGCCGCTGGCGGAAGTATTGCGCGACCTCGGCTCCGAGAATGTCTGGGTCGTGCATGGCGAAGGCCTCGACGAGATCACGACGACCGGCACGACGCAGGTCGCCGCTCTCGATAACGGCAAGATCACCGCTTTCACCTTGACGCCTGAAGATTTCGGCCTGCCAACGGTCACCCTCGACGCCCTGAAGGGCGGCGATGGCGCACACAATGCCGTTGCGCTCTTGGCCGTCCTCGACGGTGCAGAAAACGCCTACCGGGACATTTCGCTTGCCAATGCGGCTGCATCGCTGATGATTGCCGGCAAGGCCGCAGATCTTGGTCAGGGCATGACGCTCGCCCGCCAGTCGCTTTCCAGCGGTGGCGCCAAGGCGGCACTGCAGCGCCTGATCAGCGTTTCGAACGCTGCCTGAGACAACGCTGCTTGAGACAAGGAACCGCGCCATGACCGATATCCTGCGCAAGATCGAAGCCTACAAGCGCGACGAGATCGCTGCGGCCAAATCGCAAACGTCAATCGATGAGCTGAAGGCTCGCATCGCCGATCAATCCGCTCCGCGCGGTTTCCATGCGGCGTTGGCAGCGCGCCAACAGCAAGGCCGCTTCGGCCTGATCGCCGAGATCAAGAAGGCGAGCCCGTCGAAAGGCCTGATTCGACCCGGCTTCGATCCACCGGCGCTGGCCAAGGCCTACGAGGCCGGCGGTGCGGCCTGTCTTTCCGTGCTGACGGATGGACCGAGCTTCCAGGGCGCGCCGGCGTTTCTTGAGGCGGCCCGCGCAGCCTGCGTGCTTCCGGCTTTGCGCAAGGACTTCATGTTCGACACCTACCAGGTGTTCGAGGCCCGCGCCTGGGGTGCAGACTGCATCCTGCTGATCATGGCATCGCTCAGCGACGACGATGCCCGGCGTCTGGAAGATTCTGCCTTTTCTCTCGGAATGGATGTACTGATCGAAGTGCATGACGCTGAAGAGATGGAGCGGGCGCTCAAGCTTGCCTCGCCACTTGTTGGCATCAACAATCGCAACCTGAGAACATTCGACGTCGATCTCGCCGTATCCGAGCAACTGGCGTCGATGGTTCCGTCTGATCGGCTGCTCGTCGGCGAGAGCGGTATCTTTACCCATGACGATTGCCAGCGTCTGGAAAGGAGCGGCATCACCACTTTCCTGGTCGGCGAGAGCCTGATGCGCAAGAGCGATGTCGAGACGGCAACACGTGTGCTCCTCACCGGCTCCGAAAGCGTGCTGGCGGCCGAGTGATGGGCAAGACCACACTCACGCATCTCGACAACAGCGGCGAAGCGAACATGGTCGACGTCGGCGCCAAGACCGAAACCGTCCGCATCGCCACTGCGGAGGGTCATGTCCGCATGCGTCCGGAGACACTTGCGCTGATCCTGGAGGGCGATGCCAAGAAGGGCGACGTTATCGGTACGGCGCGGCTGGCCGGCATCATGGCCGCCAAGCAGACGTCGAATCTGATCCCCCTTTGTCATCCGTTGATGCTGACCAAGGTGTCGGTCGACATCACACCCGATCCAGCATTGCCGGGCTTGCGGGTCGAAGCGCTTGCCAAACTGACCGGCAAGACCGGCGTCGAGATGGAAGCGCTGACGGCCGTCAGCATCGCCTGCCTGACGATCTACGACATGGCGAAGGCTGCGGATCGAGAAATGGAAATCGGCGGCATCCAGCTCGTCAGCAAATCCGGTGGACGCTCCGGCGATTATCGGCGCCAGGGAGACTGACCGACGATGTCGTTGCTTTCCGTTGAAGACGCGCTCAACAGGATCCTCGGCAGCGCCAGACCCCGCCACGCAATCGAACATGTGAGCCTGCATGAAGGCCTCGACCGTGTGCTGGCGCAAGATGTAACTGCACGCGTCACCCATCCCGCCTTCGACAATTCAGCGATGGATGGCTATGCGGTTCGCCATGAGGATGTCCACGCCATCGGTGCCGAACTTACGGTCATCGGCCAGTCCGCGGCCGGGCATGGCTTCGATGGCGAGGTAAAGTCCGGGCAGGCTGTCCGCATCTTTACCGGAGCCCCGCTTCCCGCGGGCGCCGATACCGTCATCATCCAAGAAGACACCGAACGGCTTGCCGACAACAAGATCCGCACCTCGTTCGCGCCGGGCAAAGGGCGGCATATCAGACTTTCCGGCCAGGATTTTGCAGCCGGCGAAACGGTGCTGCGCGCGGGAGACGTTCTGGATGCCGGTCGCCTGACGGTCGCCGCCGGCATGAACCATGCGGTGCTGCCAGTGTTCAAGAAACCGACGGTCGCGATCCTTGCAACCGGCGATGAACTGCTGACACCCGGAAGCATACCCGGTGCTGACCAGATCATTGCCTCCAACACATTCGGTGTTGCTGCCATTGCGCGTGACAACGGTGCCGACATCCTCGACCTCGGCATCGTCCCGGACAACCGCCAGGCGATCTCGGCGGCCGTCGAGCGTGCAAGGGCAGCGAGAGCCGATGTGCTCGTGACGCTCGGTGGCGCCTCGGTCGGCGATCATGACCTTGTGCAGTCGACATTGCTTGCGAGCGGGATGACGCTCGATTTCTGGCGGATCGCCATGCGGCCCGGAAAACCACTCATGGTCGGACAGCTCGGCGACATGGCGGTGCTCGGCCTGCCTGGCAATCCTGTATCGAGCCTCGTCTGTGCACTCTTGTTCCTTGAGCCGCTGGTCCGCAAACTGGCGAGACTACCTGATAGAGATCGGCTGACGACGGCCTGCCTCGCCTCGCCGCTGCCTGCCAACGACAAGCGCCAGGATTATGTGCGTGCACGGCTTTCGAGCGATGCGGACGGTTCGCTCGTCGCCCACCCCTTCCCGCGGCAGGACTCGTCGATGATGAAGGTGTTCGCGCAGTCCGATTGTCTGATCGTTCGCGCGCCGAACGCTGAAGAGGCGCCCGCCGGTACACCCTGCGAAATCGTCCGGCTCAGATAGCTTCCGGCGAAATCATCGGGATAAAACAGGCACCCCTTTTGGTCGACCGGACCCGGCGTCAGCAGAAACAAAGAATATTTGCTGTTCCATTGTCATATGCCCGACATGGAGACCCATTAATAACAGGATCATTCAATCATCGCTCAAGGCGGATGACTACGGATGTACTAGCAGGCGCCGTGATGATTTGAGGGAAAGGTCGGGTATTGCCCGACCTTTTGCTTTTCTACGGTTATTTGCTTTCCGGAACGATCATCGTTGCTGCTGCGACGGTGGCAGAGGGGGCGATCAGCGACGCCTACTGCATGTTTCCTAAATCGTATTCGATTTAAGGATAAAACATGACGCAATTCAAAGTGCTACAGCGACCTTTGCGCGCCTAGTAAGACGCGCGGCCCTGTAGGCAGCGTCGCGTCCCCAGCAAGGTTTCAGGCGGCAGTGTTCTCGCAACGGCTGACGAGGATCTTGTCGATGCGGCGGGAATCCATATCGATGACCTCGAAACGGTAACCGTGGGCGATCGCGATGTCGCCCTCTTCCGGCGTCTTGCGCAACTGCTGAACGAGAAAGCCCGCGATCGTTTCAAAATTTCCGTCGGCATCGATGCCTTCGATACCGATGGTCAGGTGGATCTCATCGATCGGCGTGCGTCCGTCGACCAGGTAGGTTCCATCCTCGCGCTGGCGGATCAGTGCGTGCTCGAGATCGTCATAGTTCGACGGCAGCACGCCGACGATCGCCTCTAGAATATCGGCGATGGTGATGATGCCTTCGGTGCTGCCGTATTCGTCGACGATCATCGCCATGTTGATACTCGACGACTTGAAAGCATCGAGCGCCTTCAGGCAGGACGCGGTTTCCGGCAAGGTATGGATCTCGCGCACATACTTGCGAACGTCGAGCGGAACGGACGTCGGGGCATTGAGGATTTCCTTCGCCAGAACCGCGCCAAGCACATCGCCGCTCGGCCCGTCGACCACGGGATAACGGGAGTGGCCGTATTGGCGGATCTTCTCGCCGATGGTCTCCAGGCTGTCGTTGATATCGATGAAGCTCATTTCGGTACGATGCGTCATGATCGATTTCACGTTGCGGTCACCGAGGCGGATGATGCGACGAAGCATCTCGTGCTCCGACTTTTCGATCGCGCCGCTCTCGACGCCTTCCGCCATGATCGCGTGCACTTCCTCTTCGGTAACATGGTCCGGATCATCCGGACGTATGCCCAGCAGCCGCATCATCAACGCGGCCGAGGTCTCGAAGAGATAGACGACCGGCGCCACGATGCGCGAAAGAAGCGTCATCGGCCGCGCCACGAACATCGCGAAGCCCTCGGAGTTCTTCAACGCCAGCTGCTTGGGGATCAACTCGCCGATAACGACGGAGAGGAAGGTGATGAGCGTTACCACGATCGCCACCGCCACCGGATGACCGTAGGGGCTGATCCAGGCGATGCTGTCGAAGAAGGGGGCGAACTTGGCCGCGATCGTCGCGCCACCATAGGCGCCGGCGAGCGTGCCGACCAGCGTGATGCCAACCTGAACGGTGGAAAGAAACTTGCCGGGGTCTTCCGCCAGCTTCAGTGCCGCTTCGGCGCGGAGATTTCCCTGTCTTGCCATCTGGCGAAGCAATGGCTTGCTTGCCGAGACGATTGCCATTTCCGAAAGAGCAAAAAATGCGTTGATCAAAAGCAGGACGAAAATGACAAAAAATTCGGACATGGTCTCCAAGTCACCGTTGACGAAAAGTCGCCCAATCGAGAGCGACCGTTCACCAGATAAGGCCAGCAGGCGATCCGAGCAAGCGCAGTTCTCGAAATCCGTGTCACCAAATGCGCTTCGCCCGTATTTCGCGAGGCGAGAGCGGACCGAAACTCGGACACGTCCGACGAAGGTGGCTCAGTTTTCGCCCGACCTGAGGGCGCCGCGCACGCGCTCGCGCCCGATCTTGATGACATTTTCCATCGCTGCGCGCGCGCCCGCTTCGTCGCGCCTGCCGATTTCCTCGACGATGCGGATGTGATTGCGGGCGACCTCGTCGACGCCGCCCTTTTCTTCGACGGGTGAACTCAGTTTGAAAATGCCGACCAGCGCCGCCTCGATCAGCCCACCGACCGTCCGCATGAACGGGTTGCCCGAAGCTTCCGCAATCGACAGATGGAATTTCAGATCGGCAAAGGCGAGGCTCTCGGCAGTATGGCCGGCCTCACCCATGGCGACCGCGAGGCGCATCATGCGGCTGATCTCGGCCTCAGAAGCGTTGCGCGCAGCAAGAGCCGCAGCGTGCGGCTCGAAGGCGAGACGCACTTCGGAGAGGTGGTAGAGGAACTCCTCGTCCACACCACATTCAAAATGCCAGGTCAGGATGTCGTTGTCGAAGAGGTTCCAATCATTTCTGGGCGTGACGCGCGTGCCAATGCGAGCCCGTGGCACGACCAGACCCTTTGCGGCAAGCGTCTTCATCGCTTCGCGAAGAACCGTGCGCGACACCTTAAAGCGCGCTGCAAGCTCCGGATCGCCGGGCAGGATCGACCCGATCGGGAACTCGCCTGAAACGATCGCCTTGCCAAGCTGGTCGACCACATGCGCATGACTGGTGCGCTTCCGCGTCCCGGAAAGGACAGTCTCCAGCAAGCTCCTGTTCAACCCACCTCCTCCAGGCACTCCCTTGCCTGACAGCGCCAAATGCAGCGCCTCAAAATGCTATATCTCGCCGGTCCACCCATCCCCACGAACAGGATGAGCAGGCCCAGGAATGGCCAACCGATTCCTCAAGCATTACACGAAATGCAGCCAAGCTGCACTATGGCTGAAACCGGCCCGCACGACCGTTGATTGCATCAATCTCGGCTGATTGGGTCATGCCGCAATAATGCGCCACCAAGCCTCGGCCCAATATATCGATAACGACAAACCCCGCCGTAACGGCGGGGTTTGAACATTTTCTGCGTTCTTCCGTTGTGCTTACTTCGGCAGCTGGTCGTCGACGCCTTCGACGTAGAAGTTCATGCCGAGCAGTGTGCCGTCATCCGACGATGCGCCTGCGGCCAGCCACTCGCTGCCATCCTGCTTCTTCAGCGGACCGGTGAACGGCTTCAGCTCGCCCGACTCGATCTTGGCTTCCGCTTCTTCGGCCAGCTTCTTCACGTCGTCAGGCATGTTGGTGTAGGGCGCCATAGTCAGGATGCCGTCCTTCAGGCCGTCCCAGCTCGACGTTGTTTCCCATTTGCCGTCGAGGAAAGCCTCGGTGCGCTTGATGTAGTAGGCGCCCCAGGTGTCGACGATCGCGGTCAGCTGGGTCTTCGGGCCGGCAGCGATCATGTCGGATGCCTGGCCAAAGGCCTTGATGCCGCGTTCTGCGGCCACCTGCATCGGCGCCGTCGTATCGGTGTGCTGGGTCAGAATATCGACGCCCTGGTCGACGAGCGCCTTGGCGGCATCGGCTTCCTTGCCCGGGTCAAACCAGGTGTTGGCCCATACGACCTTGATCTTGAAGTCCGGGTTGACCGAGCGCGCGCCGACGACGAAAGCGTTGATGCCCATCACCACTTCGGGGATCGGGAACGAGGCGATGTAACCGGCAACCCCCTTCTCGGACATCTTGGCAGCGATCACGCCCTGGATGTAGCGGCCCTCGTAGAAGCGGCTGTTATAGGTCGCCACATTCGGGGCGGTCTTGTAGCCGGTGGCGTGCTCGAACTTCACGTCCGGGAACTTCTGGGCGATCTTGATCGTCGCATCCATAAAGCCGAAGGACGTCGTGAAAATCAGGCCGCAGCCGGAACGTGCCATGCGCTCGATCGCGCGCTCGGCATCCGGGCCTTCCGGCACACTTTCGAGGAATTGCGTCTCGATCTTGTCACCGAGCTTCTTTTCCAGTTCCAGGCGACCGATATCGTGTGCCTGGGTCCAGCCGCCGTCGGTCTTGGAACCGACATAGACGAAGCAGACCTTCGCCTTGTCCCGAGCGGCAGCGGCGCTGGCAAAGCCGATGACGGCAGCGGTACTTGCGAGAGCGAGCAGTAGTTTTTTCATTTTCTTGACCTCTGTCGGTTTGAGAAACGTCCGTCTGGGTTGTTATTGTCACCGATCTGGCACAAACGGCTTACCGAGCGATGCCGGCGTATTGATCAGGGTCGTGCGCCGGTTATGTGAAATGAGGATGAGCACGACGATCGTCGCGAGATAGGGAAGCGACGACAGGAATTGCGACGGAATGCCGATGCCGAAGGCCTGCGCATGAAGCTGGCTGATGGAAACGGCACCGAACAGATAGCCGCCGGCAACGAGACGCCACGGACGCCAGGACGAAAACACCACCAGCGCAAGCGCGATCCAGCCACGGCCGGCAGACATGTTTTCCACCCATTGCGGAGTGTAGACCAGCGACAACTGCGCGCCGGCAAGGCCCGCGCAGGCACCGCCGAACATCACCGCGAGATAGCGCGTCCTGATGACGTTGACGCCAAGGGCATGGGCGGAGGCATGGCTGTCGCCGACCGCGCGCAGCTTCAAACCCGCGCGGCTCCTGAACAGGAACCAGTGAACGCCCGCGACCAGGGCAATCGACAGATAGAAGATGATGTCCTGCCGGAACAACAGCGGCCCGAGGACCGGAATATCAGCCAGCACCGGGATGACGATGGGTTGCAGCTTGATGCCCTGCATGCCGAGAAAGCTCTCTCCGAGCATACCGGAAACGCCAAGACCAAGCAGCGTCAACGCCAGGCCGGTCGCCACCTGGTTGGCAACCAGCGTCAACGTCAGGAATGCGAAGAGCTGTGAGAACACAGCGCCGCAGACGACCCCGGCCAGAATCCCGAGGTAGGGCGACCCGGTGATCCGGGTTGCGGCAAAGGCGCAGACGGCGCCCATGACCAGCATGCCCTCAACACCGAGATTGAGCACGCCAGAGCGCTCCGTCACCAGTTCGCCGAGGGCGGCAATGACAAGCGGTGTTGCGGCGGTGATGACGCTCAACAGTATGGCTTCGACGATCCCCATCAACGGCTCCCGTCCGTGTTTGTCTCGGCAAACCGATACCAGACCAGCCGGATGCGATAATGAATGAGCGTGTCGCAGGAGAGCACGAAGAACAGCAGCAGGCCCTGGAAGACGCGCGTGACCTTGTCCGACACGCCAATCGAGAGCTGCGCCGCTTCGCCGCCGAGATAGGTCAGCGCCAGAACGAGGCCGGCGGCGATGATGCCGAGCGGATTGAGCCGCCCGAGAAACGCGACGATGATCGCGGTGAAGCCATAGCCGGGCGAAATCACCGGGCGCAGCTGCTGGATCGCGCCGCTGACCTCGGAGATCCCGGCCAGACCGGCAAGCGCACCCGAGAGCAGCATCGAAAACCAGATCATCCGCCGCGACGAGAAACCGGCAAAGCGTCCTGCCCGCTCCGACTGACCGAGAACCGCGATCTCGAAGCCCTTCAGCGTATAACGCATCATGAACCAGACGAGGATCGCCGCGATGATGGCGAAGGCAAAACCCCAGTGGGTGCGCCCCGACGCGATCAGTTCCGGCAGGATGGCGTCAGCCGCAAAGCTGCGCGTCTCCGGGAAGTTCATGCCCTGCGGATTGCGCCAGGGGCCGCGCACGATCCAGTCGAGAAAGAGCTGGGCGACGTAGACCAGCATCAAGCTCGTCAGGATCTCGTTGGTGTTCATGTGCGCCTTGAGGAAGGCGGGAATGGCGGCAAACAGCGCGCCACCGAGCATGCCCATCAGCATCATCAGCGGCAGCACGAGCGGCGACTGCCACTCGTAAAAGACCACCGGCAGGATCGAGCCGGCGATCGCTCCCATGATGAACTGCCCCTCGGCGCCGATGTTCCAGTTGTTCGAGCGGAAACAGACCGAAAGGCCGACGGCGATCAGGATCAGCGGCGCGGCCTTGATCGCCAGTTCGTGCAGCGACCAGACCTCGCTCAGCGGCTCGACGAAGAAGCTGTAGAGCGCCATGACCGGGTTCTTGCCCAGTAGTGCAAACATGATGCCGCCGAAGATGATCGTCAGTAGAAAGGCGATGAATGGGGACAGGATCGAGAACAGCGCCGATATCTTGGCGCGCTTTTCCAGTTCAATGCGCATGCACAGCCCCCGTGTCTTCCGTCTTGCCGTACATGCCACCCATCAGCAGGCCGATCTTCTCGCGCGAAAGCTCGCGCGCCGGATATGGATCGGAAAGCCGTCCTTCACTGATCACCGCGATCTCGGTCGCCACCTCGAAGATCTCGTCAAGGTCCTGGCTGATCACCAGCACCGCGGAGCCCGCCTTGGCGAGATCGACAAGCGCTTGACGGATCCGGCTCGCAGCGCCCGCGTCGACGCCCCAGGTCGGCTGGTTGACGACCAGGACGGCGGGCTGGCGGTCGAGCTCGCGACCGACGATGAATTTCTGCAAATTTCCGCCGGAAAGCGATCCGGCCGGAGGATCTTCCCCGCTCTTGCGCACGTCCATCGCTTCGGAGATGCGCTTGGTCGCCGTGGTCACCGCGTCCCGGCGGATGATCTTGAGAAAGCCGCCGCCGAGGAAGGCCCTGGCGTCGGACCGGCTTCTGGCCAGCACGAGATTGTCCGAGAGCGGCATCGCCGAAACCGCAGCGTGGCCATGGCGCTCTTCCGGAACGAAGCCGGCGCCCATCAGCCGTCGCGCGTTGATGTTCCTGTTGCCGACCGGCCTTTGCCTGATCTGCACCGCAGCATCGTCTGCAACCGGATACTCGCCGGACAGCGCGTCGAAGAGTTCGCCCTGGCCGTTGCCGGCCACACCGGCGATCGCCAGCACTTCGCCGGCACGCACCTTGAGACAGATGTTCTTCAGCGAAACGGCAAACGGCGTGCGTGCGGAAACGGAAAGGTGGCGCGCTTCCAGCTGCACCTCGCCCTTGGTGCTGGTGCCCTCGGCGGTCACCGCCGCAACGTCGCTTCCGACCATCATACGCGCCAGCGACGCCGGCGTTTCCACCTTGGGGTCACAGGCGCCCGTGACCTTGCCGTGGCGCAGCACGGTGGCGCGGTCGCAGATGCGCTGCACTTCCTCCAGCCGGTGGCTGATATAGAGAACCGAACGTCCCTCCGCCTTGAGCTTGTTGAGCGTCTCGAACAGTCGATCGGCCTCCTGCGGCGTCAGCACCGATGTCGGTTCGTCAAGAATGATCAGACGCGGGTTCTGCAAGAGGGCGCGGACGATCTCGATGCGCTGGCGTTCGCCGACGGAAAGGTCGGCCACATGCGCCTTCGGATCGAGCGGCAGGCCATAGGCGTGCGACAGGCGTGAAGCTTCCTCCGCGACCTCGGCCAGCGAAATGTTGCCGTCCATCGACAGCGCTATGTTTTCCGCTACCGTCAGCGCCTCGAACAGCGAAAAGTGCTGGAAAACCATGCCGATGCCGAGCTTGCGGGCCGCGGCCGGGCTGGCGATGCGCACGCTGCGCCCTTGCCACACGATCTCGCCTACCGTCGGCGCGAGAACGCCGAACAGCATTTTCACCAGCGTCGATTTTCCGGCACCGTTTTCGCCGAGAAGGGCGTGGATTTCGCCCTGGTCTATCTGCAGGTTGATTTCATTGCAGGCCGCAAACGAGCCAAACAATTTCGTCAGGTTGCTCACAGTCAACAACGGACCGTTCGCAGTTGCTCCCTCAACAGGCACGCTGCCCTCTTTTCCCCTCTGTCGATCCCCGTCCGCCTTAAGGCTTCGATCAAGGAATCAGCAGTGTTGTTCCACTCGTTTTTCTTGTCTCAAGATCCGTATGCGCGCGACCGGCGTCGGCAAGCGGATAAGTCTGATTGATATTGATACGCACTTTGTTGCTTTGCACAATATCAAAGAGGGAATTTGCACACGCTTCAAGCGCAGGCCGCGTCTGCACATACCCGAAGAGTGTCGGACGCGTCGCAAACAGCGAACCCTTCTGTGCCAGAATGCCGATGCTGAAGGCATCGACAGGACCGGACGAATTGCCGAAGCTCACCCAGAGGCCGCGCGATTTCAGGCAATCGAGCGAGGCCGGATAGGTGTCCTTGCCGACCGAATCATAAACGACATCAACACCCTTGCCGTCGGTCAGTTCCTTGACCCGGGCAACGAAATCGTCCGTGCGGTAGTTGATGACGTGGTCATAGCCATGGGCAAGCGCCAGATCGATCTTGTCCTGCGATCCGGCCGTACCAATGACGGTTGCACCCAGAGCCTTTGCCCATTGGCCGGCAATCAAGCCGACGCCGCCGGCAGCAGCATGGAAGAGCAGCGTCGTTTCAGGCCCAACCTGGAATGTCTGATTGAGCAGATATTGCGCGGTCATACCTTTCAGCATCATCGCCGCCGCCGTCTCAAGCGAGATGCCGTCCGGCACCTTGACCAGTTGCGAGGCTTCGACGTTTCGCTCGCTGGCATAGGCGCCATCCGACGAGGCGTAGGCCACCCGGTCGCCAACACCGAAGAGGCTGACGCCATCACCGACAGCCGTCACGATCCCCGCACCTTCCTTGCCCGGGACAAAGGGCAGGCCCGAGGCGGACTTGTAGAGCCCGGTGCGGAAATAGACGTCGATGAAATTCAACCCGACAGCCACCTGGCGGATCTGCACCTCACCCGGCCCCGGCGGCGAGAGCGTAACGCCCTCCAGCTTCAGGACTTCAGGTCCACCGAGTTCGCGTACGACAATTGCCTGTGCCATCGAAGAGCTCCTAGGTCCGGCCGAGCTTGGGGAGGATCTGCAGGACGAAACCAATCACGTAGAGATAGATGCCTGTTGCAAGAACACCGGTCACCACCCAGGCCGGTGTCACGAAATGCAGAAGCAGGGCGTACATGCTGAGCGCCGACCAGAGGAAAAAGACACCGAGGTTGAGCGGTCTTAACCGCTGGACGCGCACCGGATGCAGGAAGTTGATCGGCAGGAAGGTCAACACTACCGATACGAAGACGACGATCGAGGCGGTCAGCTCGCTCGCCTGGATGACGAACAGCGTAAAGACGACCATGTTCCAGACGACGGGAAAGCCCGAGAAAAAGTATTCGTCGGTCTTCATGCCCATGTCGGCATAGTAGATCGCGCTTGAGACAACGATGGCGCCGGCCGCAACGAAGGACCATGGCTCGCCGATCATGCCGCTCTGGTAGAGCGCAAACGCCGGCAGGAGCACGTAAGTCACATAGTCGATGACGTTGTCGAGCGTGTCGCCCGACCAATTGGGAAGCACTTCCTTGACCCGCACCTTGCGGGCGATCGGACCATCGATGCCATCCACCAGCAAGGCCAGGCCGAGCCACCAGAACATATCGACGAAGCGGTGTTCGGCCGCGGCGACGACGCCAAGAAAAGCGAGGAATGACCCGGAGGCGGTCAATATGTGCACGGAGAAGGCGCGGATCTCGGCGTAGGGGACTCGTTTGTAGTTGAAAAACTTCATCTGCGGACGCCGCCTATCCCCTTCTGCATTTCCCCAGACAGAGTTTTACTCTCTGCCTCAACCGCTGTGGCGGCGCATTGCGCGTAATATGCACCCTTTGCAACGCATCGCCAGCAAAATTCAAGCACGACTTTGTCCGGCGAAGATTGTTCTGTGGACACTTTCAAATTGCTTCTGCGCTGATTCAACCCATTTATTTCGCCTCTGCCCAAGACTAGAAGTAAGATGAGATGAAAGCAGCAGGCGCTTGATGGCGCGAGCGAAAGGGTTCTTTCCATCATGGATCATTACGACATCGCCGTCGTCGGCGCTGGCCTCGCGGGTTCTCTGGCAGCGATCGCTCTCGCGGAGAGCGGCTACCGCGTCGCGCTGATCGGACCGGAACCGGCATCATCAGACGGACGGACGACCGCGTTGATGGACCAGTCGATCGACTATCTGAAGAAATTGAACCTCTGGGAGAAGGTGCAGCCGCTGACGGCGCCGCTATCAACGATGCGCATTCTGGATGGGACAAACCGCCTGCTGCGCGCGCCGACAGTGAACTTCCGCGCGTCGGAAGTCGGCCTTGCGGCCTTCGGCTACAACATTCCGAACGCCCCCTTCCTCGACATTCTGCGGGAGCGGGCATCCGAGACGGAGACGCTCGATCGCATGACGATGTCAGCGTCCGATTTCGACCTCTCCGGCGACAAGGTGCGGATCTCGCTCGATGACGGGCGCGACATCACCGCCGATCTGGTCGTCGGTGCCGACGGCCGTCGGTCGCCGGTGCGGGAAGCCGCCAAGATTTCGGTCAGCACCTGGTCCTATCCGCAGACGGCCGTCGTCCTCAACTTTTCGCACGAGCTTTCCCACCAGGACACCTCGACGGAGTTTCACACCGAGAGCGGGCCCTTCACCCAGGTGCCCCTGCCCGGCAACCGCTCGAGCCTCGTCTGGGTGCGCAAGCCCGACGATGCCGCAGCCACGCTGGCGCTCGATCTCGCCGCACTCTCGCGCGCCGTCGAAGACCGGATGCAGTCGATCCTCGGCAAGGTCACGGTCGAAGGCAGCCCACAGTCCTTCCCGCTGTCGGGCATGAGCGCTCATCGCTTCGGCAAGGGCCGGGTCGCGCTCGTCGGCGAAGCGGCGCACGCCTTTCCGCCAATCGGCGCCCAGGGTCTCAACTTGAGCCTTCGCGACGCGATGACGCTGGTCGATCTGATCGGCGCAAAGACGGACGACAATCTCGCGGGCGACATCGGCGACCGGTTCGACAGTCGGCGCCGCCTCGATATCGTTAGCCGCACGGCGAGCGTCGATCTGTTGAACCGATCGCTGCTGTCGAGTTTCCTGCCGGTTCAGGCGCTGCGCGCCGTCGGCCTGCACATCCTCTCGGCTGCCGGACCGCTGCGCAGCCTGCTGATGCGCGAAGGCGTGCACCCCGGCAGCGCGTTTCACGCGTTGAAGGACAGCTTACGGGAAAAGATCGGCCGGAAGAGCGCCTGAGCGGATCAGATAGAGCAGCCCGGTCACGGTTGCGACCGAAAGCAGCGTCGTGATCAGGATCGTCGCAGAGGCCCGCTCCTGCCAGACGCCATATTGGTGGCCGATGACAAAGACATTGGTCGCTGTCGGCAGCGCCGCCAGCAGCACGGCCGTCTGCACCCACACCGGATCATAGTTGCCCGTCAGGCCGAGCGCCGTGAACACCAGCACCGGATGCAGGATAAGCTTGGCCGGCACGATATAGCCGATCTCGACCGGGATGCGTTTGATCGGCCGGAGCGCCAGCGTCACACCCATCGCAAACAACGCGCAAGGAGCGGCGGCCTGCGCCAGATAGTCGATCAACCGCTGCGCCGGCAGCGGAGGCTGGACCGCGAAAAACGCCGCGATGACGCCGGCAAGGGTCGACAGAATGAACGGATGCAGGATGATCTTGCGGGCGATGCCAAGGGCCAGAACCGCAGGCTTTTCCTTTCGCCCACCGGAAAGCGCCATCATCGCCGGCGCCACGGTAAAGTGCGCCGCATTCTCGAAGCAGAAAATCAGTGCGACCGGCACCGCCGCCGCGTCACCCAGCGCCAGCAAGGCGAGGCCCGGCCCCATATAGCCGATATTGCCATAGGCCGCGGCAAAACCCTGGATCGTCGCTTCGCCAACGGTATTGCGCCGGACGTAGAGCCCGATGATGAAGATCAGCGAAAAGACCACATAGGTCGCACCGACGCTCGTCAGGATAAAATCTGCTCGTGTCAGTTGCTCGATCGGCGTTCGCGACACCAGCTTGAAGAACAGCGCCGGCAAGGCGAGATAGATGATGAAGGTGTTCAGCCACCCCATCGCTTCGCCTGGATGCTCGACGAAGCGGGCGGTGAGATAGCCGAGAAAGATCAACCCGAAGAACGGCAATACCAGGCCAGCAATTTCCGTCATGCCTCTCCCCGACCATGCTCATGCGACACATTGAGCGGGCACGTAATCCCCGCTCATAACCCGGTCGCTGTCGCGGTACCCACGCGTTGGGCACGATGCACACGCCCCTCACGCAATCGGGCCTGTTCAACCCAATATCATCAACCCGATCGATTCCAATAGGTTGAGGCGCACTTGGCTAGGGCCAACCCCGTCCATTGACCCGCTGATGACCTAGCCGATTTTCATCAGAATCGGGAAGGTCTGCTGGAACCAGATGGCGACGGAGCTGATGAAGCCGAAGAGGAAGGCAAGGCCGGCCAGCACCAGAAGCGCGCCCATCAGCTTTTCGACGAGACCGAGATGGCGACGGAACCGCAGGAGAAAGCGCATGAACGCACCGGAAAAACCGGCGGCGATCCAGAACGGGATCGCAAGCCCGAGCGAATAGACGGCCAGAAGCATGGCGCCGTCCGTGACCGTATCGCGCGCAGCTGCAACGCCGAGAATCGTGCCGAGCACCGGACCAATACACGGCGTCCAGCCAAAGGCGAAGGCAAGGCCCATGATATAGGCGCCCGACAGCGTCGCCGGCTTGCCGCCGCCTTGAAACCGCGCCTCGCGGGCAAGCAGGCCGATCTTGAACACGCCAAGGAAATGCAGGCCCATGATGATGATCACCACGCCGCCGATACGCGACAGGAGATCCATGTGCTGGCGCAACAGCAGGCCGATCGAGGATGCGCCGGCACCGAGCGACACGAACACGGTCGCAAAGCCGAGCGTAAACAGAAGCGCCGCCGGCAGAACGGCGCGCCGGGTGCTGCGGGCAGAAACCACCTCGCCGCTGCGGAACTGGTCGACCGACACCCCGGCCATATAGCAGAGATAGGGCGGGACAAGCGGCAGAACACAGGGCGAAAGAAAGGACAGAGCGCCAGCGAGAATGGCGGTCCAGATCGAAATATCGGCAATCGACAACGGCAAGAACTCCGGCATGCGGTATTTGGGCCATTCCTTAGCCGCATGACCGTGACGATACCAATCACCTTTTGGCGATCATTGCGCCATGCACCATTTCTTCACGAAAGCCGTAATTTTTGGGTTGACCGGCGGGAAGCTCAAGTGCATATGTCCGCCCACTTCCGCCGGGCTTCACCGCCGCGGCCAGGGAGCGCGTAGCTCAGCCGGTAGAGCAACTGACTTTTAATCAGTAGGTCCAGGGTTCGAATCCCTGCGCGCTCACCACTTAAATTCAAGCGCTTAGCTAAAAATCACTTGATCGCTGCTCCTTAGTGAGTCGCCACCGTACATCGAAATCCCTCAAAATCGCCGTGCCCTAACTGGAACGCCCTTGCCTTCCGCGTTGCTAAGATATGGGAATGCTTCGCCAGAAACACAGGTCACCGTACCGGCCGGCGCTGCTTGTACAGACGCAGGTGGTGACCGTGCCAGCCATTGGCATTCGGTAGCGGGCAGGAAAGTCGACAACCTCGTGGATCTTCTGAACTGGCTGTACGTCCGCCGACAGGCGGGATCGGTGCATTGGTCAGAAATGCAACTTTCTTGCCGGCGTAGTTGGAGCTTTCCCAGCGGCCGCGCGGATGAGAGGCCAAGCAGCGCGCCGGCCGCCTTTGAGAATCGGCACTATCGACAATTGCAAGCATTGCGTAGATGCTGAACCTCACGCCGTGGATGCAAAGACGTGCACCAGGCCCCGGGTTGATATCGAGCAAAGGGATGAAAGCATGAGAAAGCTTGTCATTGCGGTTGGAATGATTGGTACCCTCGCGTCCTGCACTCAGACAGAGCGAGGGACTGCAATCGGTGCAGGAACCGGCGCAATCATCGGAGGCGTGGTGAGCGACAGCTGGGGCGGCGCGGCTATCGGCGCTGTGGCCGGCGGCATTATGGGCAACCTGATTGGTCGTTCCCGGGAGCGTGACGGCTATTGTATCTATCGGGATCGCTATGGCCGCCGCTTCGAAGCACGCTGCCAATAGCAGCAGCCCAGGCGTCCGATAGCGCGACCGCCAAACATAATAATGGCTGGCAAAGGTTCGGTGCGCTCACAACCTTCAGATCCCCTCGCCACCTTCCGACGTCGCACCCGCGCCGCGGTGCCTGCTACGCATCTTCAGCGGGCTCGTCCCATATTCGCGGCTATAGGCGCGGGAAAAAGCCGACAGGCTGTCGAAGCCACAGCGCAGCGCGATCTCGCGGATCGGGCTGCCCGAATCGCGCACCAGTCGATGCGCCACCTGCAGGCGCAGGCGCAGGTAATAGGCGCCGGGGCTGGTCGATAATCCCTTTGTAAACAGCAGTTCCAGCTTCCGCTGCGAAATGGACAGCCGGCGTGCAAGCGCCGACACCGTCAGCGGCCGTTCGAGCGTTCGCTCCATCAGGCGGATCGCCTCAGCCAAACCGGGATCGCGGGTCTCGATCCGCCCGAGAGACACCACGGGCTGGATGTCCGTCGCGCTGTGGGTCTGGTCGTAGACGAAGATGCTGGCGACATCGAGCGCCAGCGCCGAGCCGAGGCGCTGGGTGATGAGGTGCAGCATCATGTCGAAGGTCGGTGACGCACCACCGGAGGTCCAGAACTTTCCATCGGTGACGAACCGATCCCCCAGCACCGTCAATGCTGGAAATGCCTGGCTGAAATCCTCCAGCTCCTCCCAGTGGGCGGTTGCCTTGCGGCCGTTGAGCAGACCGCTGCGGCCGAGCAGCCAGCAGCCCGATTCGATGCCGGCCACGATGCCAAAATGGCGGGCGCATTCCTGAAGCGTGGCGATGAACCGGCGCCCGACATGCCGATCGAGATTGAAGCCACCGATCGCCAGCAGGACATCGCCTTCAAGCGGCAGCGAGAACGTGCCGTCGACCGCGATCGGTATACCGCATGTCAGGATGACCGGCTCACCGTCGGCCGAAAGCAACCGCCAACGAAAGACCTGGCGGCCCGAGACGCGGTTGGCAGCGCGCATCGGATCCAGCACGGAGGCCAGCGACATGATCGACGATTCCGGCAGCACGACCACCACGACATCGATCATAGATTGTATTTTCTCAGTGCCAGACATGCGAGAAATGTCAAATTTCTGGCGTAAAATGTCAATTGGGCGGACCGCATTCAGGCATTATCAGGTGGCAATCGATCTCCCTTCGCGCGGTGCTGCAGCCCCGCGCAGAGACGTTCCCCTTTCCGCGATATTGCCGGAACGGGCCGGCCGGACCTAGATCCGACCGGCCCGTTTTTTTATCCAAGGTTCTTAAGGAGACAAAAGGCCAGCGATGTGCCGGCTCCCGAAATAGCGACGCGCAAGGGCGGACAGCCGGATCATCGACTGCCTCGCGTCAAACTCAACCTGTCCGTGCGATTGGTATGCCAATTGCGAACGAAGCCGGTGGCGGGGCATAGGCGACTATGCAGTTACGGCCAGCATCCTTGGCCTGATAGAGTGCGGCATCTGCCATACTGAAGAGCTCTTCCCAGCTGCTTTTCGCATCCTGTCCGACGACAAACCCGATGCTGACACTGACGGCAATGCGCTGGCCGTCGCAATGGATGTGCAATTGTTCGGTGGCAAGCCGCAACCGCTCGACGATCGCTCGCGCCTGCACCTCGTTCGTTTTCGGAAGGTAGAGCCCGAACTCCTCGCCGCCGAGCCTTGCGAAACAATCGGTCGCGCGCAGGTTTGCCCGCACCAGTTCGGCAAAGGCGATCAGCACCTGGTCGCCCGCCTGATGGCCGTAGCGATCATTGATGCGTTTGAAGAAATCGAGATCCATGACTGCAAGGGCGTCGCCCTTCCAGCCGAAACGCGGCAGTTGCGACAGGAACCACCGACGGTTTCCCACACCGGTCAGCATGTCCGTGTCGGCCGTTCGCCGCAATGCCGCCTCCGCCCGCTCCTTGACCAGCACCAGTGCAAAGAGCGCAATGGCGAAGTGGCTGATGATCAGCAGGAAGAAGGCGTAGGTCGTGGTGATCGGCAGGATATCCGGCTTGAGCAGGCCAACCACGACGGCAAGGCAGAGCGTGGCGCCGATTGCGAGTGAAGCCGCGAAGATGGTCCTGACCGGCAGCGGCTCGCTTTTCCGATCTGCGACGACTGCAAAGGCGGACGCGGCGAGAAACAGGAAGGCACCGGTATTGAATGCACTTGCGCGTATAGAATTGATGACGTGGAAGTGCGTGATCAGGCCGGCAATCGCGCCGGTCAAAGGAATGGCAAGCGCCAACCAATCCGCCCGGTGGCGCCTTTGGCCGCTCAGCCGGCGCAAACCGATCCAGAACAGGGCGTAGCCGCCAAGACCAAGTGTAAAACTGGAAAGCGTCCATAGAATAGCGGGTAGCAGCTTCTGCTCGCCATACCCTGAGAGCGTCGAGGCCAGAGCGAGAAAAAGAAACCCGGCTGCCAGAATGCCGAGCCCCTCGTTCCGGGGTGACTGCCACCGGAGATAAAGAAAGCACAACGCACCGACCAGAAACGACGATTTGTGAAGCAGCAGCACAGTTGCGAGGTCAAGTTGGGCGGTCATCGATCCGGCTCGGCGTGTTTGTTTGTCGCTGCGCCTCTATCGCATGGAGTTTAGGGAGTACTAAATGAAAATGAGAAATCGGCACCAGAGCCTGAAATTCCGGCATATTGGCCGCCAAGGCGCCCTCTCATCGCATCACATTTGGCCTCCCGTGTCGGTCAACGTGAAATTTCATGTTGCAGGGCGTGGGTGAAGCGTGTATCTCCGGCGCCGTTGGCACGGAGTGTAGCGCAGCCTGGTAGCGCATCTGGTTTGGGACCAGAGGGTCGGGAGTTCGAATCTCTCCACTCCGACCACTTTTTTCGCTTGTAAGTCATTGAACTTCTATAAAGTTATTGATTTTCAAGCACCTTTGTCCGAACTACCCTTACAAAACTCGTTACAAACGGGCTTCGGACATGGCTAAAACTAAGCGTAGAAAACTCCCGCTATATCTGCAGGAACTCGACGGGCGCTATTTCGCCCGCGTCCCGGTCAAACCGGAACTTCGGCCCTACATCGGCCAGACACAGCTTCGTGAACCGCTCGGCCCTGATTTACGGATCGCTAAAGAGAATCTTCATTATCACGTCGCGGTTTTCAAGGATCAGCTCCGCAAGGCGGCGGAAGCCTATGCACGCGACACCGGCCAGCGAATCACGCTCACGACGAATCCGATAGACCCGGCGAAGCTTATGGTCCGTCACTATCGCGATATGGTCTCGTTCGATGACAGCGCCCGGACTGCCGATCACAGATATTCCAGCGTCGGCTACATCGATGAGGATTTAGTGGCGAAGCTTCGCGACGGAATGGCAGGGCGTCTCTCAGATCGAGAATATCTTGAAATCATCGGCGCTAGCCTTCGCGACCTTCATGTCTCTAACGCCGATGCCGCGCCCGGAACTGTCGAGTTTCGAGCTCTCGCACGTGCGGTCTGCGTTGCCGAATACGAAGGCTTGTCGCGAATCGCCGAACGGGATGAAGGCGACTTCGCCGGCAAACCTGAACACCCGGCGTTAATCGAGGCGATCCAGCAAGAGGAAGCCGAACAACAAGCTGAAGCTCAGATCAACGTGTTCGATGATTGGACCTTCGACCGCGTGATTGAGGAACAGGAACGGCAGGCCGCGCTAGGTCTAGGTCGGGCCAAGTCCGAAGCCACGTTGGATAAGTATCGCGTTGCTCAGTATGATTTCGAGCACTTCCGCAAGAATAAGAAGGTCGCAACGATCACGCTTGCCGATGGCAAACTGTGGCGCGATCACTTGCTGGCGGGCGGCAAACTCTCCCGTAAAACCATCCATGATAAGCTCACCATCATTCGAACCTTGATGAATTGGGCAAACACCCAATCGGAACTGCAGATGTTTCCCCAGGGCGACCCGTGGGCAGCGCTGGAAATGCCGCACGTCGAAAAGGGCGACAGCGCCGACCGCACCTATTCCCTCAAGGAAGCCCGACACTTTCTTGAGTTCACGCGGACGGCGACCCGTGCCAGCTTCCGCTGGATCCCGTGGATCATCGCCCATACTGGCGCGCGTGTGAATGAAATCACGCCGCTAGAGAAAGCCGACGTGTTCGAGATCGAAGGGCATTGGTTCATTCATATCCGTGTCGGCAATGGCCGCACGACGAAGACCCACAAAGGCCGAAAAGTGCCGGTGCATCGCGCCTTGATCAAAGAAGGCTTCATCGAATTTGTGAAAGGACAACCGGACGGCAGGTTGTTTCCGGGCGGGAAGAACGAAGATCAGCGCATCCGCGAATGGATACATGAAAAGGTCTTTCCGAACCGGACGGACATGCCACCTCCTAACCACGGCTTCCGGCACCTATTTGAGGACGCCCTGTTCGGTGGCGTCAGCCATAAGGCGGCGCTCTACATCACAGGCCGTTCGTCCGGCTCGTCATCCGACGACTACGGCGGCAGCGACCTGAGATTGATCGAGATCGCAAACCAGATGGATAAGGTTCGTAACATAATCAAAGATGACATCCCTCCGGAAGTGGATTAATTCCTATTTGTTAGGAATTTTTTCTTTTAAGGGATTCACACCGGATTCCGAGCATGAGAGAATAGTTTCCAGATTAATTTTGGGAACTAAGAATGAAATTCGCTTCTGCTATTTCGAACGTTAAGAAAGCCATCGGCTTTCCGATAGAACAGAAGGCGTATTCTCCTAATAGCCCTGAAGCATTCGAGCTTTTCGGCGTCAGGCAGACTTATTCAGGCGTCAATGTCGGTGGACAATCGGCACTTTATGTCTCAGCAGTTCTTCAGGCCGTCCGTCTGATCTCGGAGACAATCGGATCGCTTCCTTGCAAGGTCTATCGGGAAACGGCAGATGGCAAGGAAGCGGCTAAGGATCATTCCGCCTATCGGATCGTCCACCGCCGCGCTAACGAATACACGGGCGCGAGCGAGCTTCGAACCCGCCTGACTGCCGACGCGCTCATTCATGGCAACGGCTTTGCCCGCGTCATCTCCTATGATGACGGGCGGCCTTACGCGCTGGACTATCTTGAGCCGCGCTCCGTGACAATTCTGAAGGATAAGCTAACCGGTGCGCCGGTCTACCGCGTGGCTGAAGGAGCCGGCACCCGCGATTATCACTTCTCCGAAATCCTTCACATTCCGTCCTTCCTCGGCACGTCGCCGATTGCCTTCGGCAAGGAGGCTATCGGCCTCGCCGCGATCCTTGAGCGGGACGCCGCCGAACTCTTCAGCGGTGGACGCCGACCGTCTGTTATTATCACGTCCGACGAGCGTATCCCCGAAAACGATGCGGGCGCGAATAGGTTCTTGAATATCCTCAAGGACTACAGGCGCTGGCAAATCAATCCCAAAGAACCGCTTATCCTGCCCCCTAAGATGGGCGTGCAAACGCCGGCCATGACCTCGACGGACGCGCAGTTCATTGAAAACCGCGCGTTCCAGCTTGCCGAAATTGCGCGCATCTTCGGCGTGCCGCCGCACATGATTTTCGACCTCGGTCGCGCAACCTGGGGCAATGCCGAGACGATGGGCGCGACCTTCCTTCAGCTTTGCCTTCGGCCATGGCTGGATCGCTGGCAGGACGCCATGACGACCGTGCTTCTCAACGAAGAAGAGCAGGACAGCCATTATTTCGAGTTTGTCACTGACGACCTCATGCGCGCCGACGCGGCGAACCGCACCGCGAACATGACCGCGCTTGTGACGAACCGCATCATGACCCCGAACGAAGTCCGGGCGATCCTTAATCTTCAGCCGCTTCCCGGCGGCGATGAACTTATCAACCCTCACACGACCAGCAACGCCGCACCGACCACGGCCCCGGCGAAGGAGAACGCATGAACTCTGAAATCACGAAGGCGATGGGTGAAATCTATACACTTGCGCGTCTCATGAAGGATGACCCGGCTTTTGATGAAGGCCAGCGCGCCGCAGCCGCCCGTATCGTTGATCAATTCAACGAAGTTATTGCCCGCCTCACCGTTATTTCCGATGAAGCCGCCGACCTTGAGCAAAGCACCTATGGGAAGGGTCTTCGCCTCGAAGAGTGGCAGATCACCGCCATCAAGCGAATTTACGGCGACGACGCCATGACGGTTCCGGTGAAGTTCGTCGCCGGGAAGTTCGTGCGATGATCGAACACCGCGCTTTCTTCGGCGACGGCGAAAAGACCTTCGCCTTCCCGACCCGCGAACTTATCGAAGAACTTGAGCGCAAGACGGGCCACGGCGTCGGCGCACTATTTCGTCGCTTCAGCACTCGCGAATATTCGCTTTCCGACGTGCTTCAGGTGATCCGGCTTGGCCTTGTCGGCGGTGGCACCACGCCCGCCGAAGCTGATCAGCTTGTTTCTATCTACGGCGTTGGGCGTCCGCTCGGCGAAGTCTTCGCCGTCGCCGATGGCGTTATCACTGCTCTGTTCCTCGGCGTCGAAGCAATCAATGACGCGCTTGAACAGGTCGCCGCATGACCGAACGGCTCGAATACAAAAGCGCGCTCACCGTCGATGAGACCGGCACCATTACCGGAATTGCATGGCCGTTTGGCTCGCCGGATGGCGTCGGCGACATGATTGAAACGGGCGCGTTCAACTTCACTGACAAGTTGCCGATGCTATTCGCACATAATCAGGCGCAGCCTATCGGCGTCTGGGATGAAATCACCGAAACGGCGCAGGGGCTTTCCGTAAAAGGCCGCTTGCTGATCGATGAAATTCCGAAGGCCCGCGAAGTTTACGCACTCATTCGCGAACGGGCCATATCGGGCTTGTCCATTGGCTACCGCACGAAGTCGGCAATGCCTCGCCGGCGCGGGCGCACGATTACCGCCCTGGACCTCCGCGAAATTTCTGTTGTTACCGTCCCGAGTCATCCGGGCGCGCAAATTACGTCAATCAAGGCCGCAGATGACACGGCACCGAAGGAAATGAACTTGGAAAACGATGAAATTGAAGTGAAGAATGATCCGGTTGTTAGCCCGGAGGAACTGCTTGAAATCAAGTCTCTCCGCAGCGACGTGGATAAGCTCAAGGCAAGGCTCAACCGCCCGACCGCCGCGAACAACAATCACCCTACCGGCACGAACGACAACGACCTTAAGTCGCTCAACCTCGAACTGAAAAGCACCCTTCTCGAACAGAAGGCGCTGACCATCGCCGCACCCGGCACCGGCAGCAATCTCGTCACCGATACTTTTATGGCGCAGATTTTGGAAAAGCTCGGCAAGAGCAATCCTATTCGCCAGCTTGCAAGTTCTATTCAGCTTGACACCGGCCTTTTGAAGATTCCGCGTCTTGTCGACAGCGTGGCACCCGGCAGCGTCACCGAAACCGGCACGAAGCCGGAAAGCACCCCGACCTTCGAACAGATCAGCATTGAGCCGTTCATGATGGGCGCTCAGGTGCTTGTTTCTCGCTCTCAGCTTGAAGACAGCGCAGTTAATCTGTTCGCATGGATTTCCAGCCACATCGCCACGCGCTTCGCGGAACTTGAATCTGCATGGTTTGTGAAGGGCAACGGCACCACCCAGGCCGAAGGCGTTATGACCTCGACCGAAGTCCAGCAGATCACTTCGGCCACGACGGCGCTTGAAGTCGATGACCTGCTGGACCTTCTGTATTCGGTCAAAGCCAGCTACGCCAATGCGGGCGCATGGGTGATGAACCGCAAGACGGCTCGCATCATTCGCGGCCTGAAGGATAGCGACGGCAACCTTATCTGGGAACGCAGCCTTCAGGCCGGCGAGCCGGGGCGCATTCTGGGTCAGCCGGTTTACATGGCCGATGACATGCCCGACCCGGTTGCAGGCAACACGCCGATCATTTTCGGTGACTTCCAGCGTGGCTATCTGATCACCGACCGCATCGCGTTCGAGCCTTCTACTGACTACGCCAAGTTCTCCGAGAACGACATTGTTCAGTTCACCGGTCGCCGTCGCGTTGGTGGCAAGGTTGTCATGGGCGAAGCTCTCACGAAGCTGAAGCTCAAGGCCGCTTAATCCATGACCTACCAGCGGCCCGCATATGAACAGGTGACGATTGCTCACGGCGACCATACTGTGACGCTCCGTCCGACGTTGCGGGTCGCTGCAACCCTTGTTGAACGTCACGGCTTCCCGGCGCTGTTCCGCGCGGTGGACGATTCCAACCTTTCCATTATTTCTGAAATCATCCTGACGGCAGCCACCAACCGGCAGGATGCGGCTCGTTTCCTTTTCTTCCAAGCGAGAGAGCCGCTTCTCCTCTTCTTTATCGCGGTGCGTCAGTCGCTCGCCGAACTCATTTCCATGTTCCAGCCAGCGACCGATCCAAAGGCCTCGCCCTCGACAGGTAAGGGTAAGCCGGCAACATGGCAGGAAGCCTATGCGGCGCTCTATGGCTACGGCACCGGGTGGCTTGGCTGGACGCAAGAAGCGACGTGGACCGCCACGCCCACCGAGATTGACCGCGCATATAGCGCTCATATTGACCGGCTCGTGATGACAGGCGTTATCACCCGCGACGAGAAGACCGAAAAGGCACCGGATCCCGAACAGGTAGCGCGCAACGTCGCCGCTGGCCTCGACCCCGAATTTGACCGCGCTGGCATCGAAGCATTGAGGGGCAGCATCATGAGGGCGGGCCGATGAGCAAACCGCCCCGTATCTGTTCTTGCGGCAATATCGTGCCGCACGGCGAGCTTTGCACTTGCCAGCAGAACGCACGCCGCGAACGCAACGCCCGCCATGATGCGCGCCGCCCTTCGGCCCGTGCACGCGGCTATGACCATGAATGGCGCAAGGCCCGCCTCGAATACCTGGCCCTTCATCCCTATTGCCGCGAGTGCAGCAAGAGCAGCATCACGCGCCTTGCATCCGTCGTTGATCACATCATCCCGCACCGTGGCGACAAGCGCCTGTTCTGGCACCGCGCCAACTGGCAGCCGCTTTGTGCGCCTTGCCACAACTCACTCAAGCAGCAGCAGGAGCGCAACCCATGACGCCCGCCGAACGCGCCCGCCAGATCGATCAGCAAGAGTTCGCAGCCGAATGCAAAGCAGCCCGTGACCGTGCGTTTGCTTACGTCAAGCAGTGCCGAAAGCTTGAGAAAGACAGCGTTGGAAGTTGGATCGCTGAAGAAAGGACCGTCGTCAACAAGGTCAATCAACTGCAAATCTCAGACCGTGCGCATCGTCATACCGTCAATGGCCAGACACGAACGCTGATCGAATGGGCAAGCATCGTCGGAATTACACCGCAGGCCTTGCTTCACCGTCGGCGCAAACTCGGCTCCATGGCAGCAGCCATCGCCTTTCAGCCGACCGGCAGGTGGGCGAAGCCCGCCCCGGGGGTGGTCTCCAATTTGCCAACCTCAAAGGGGACCGGCGCCGGGAGCACCGCGCAAGAGAGTCCCGAAATAACTTTTTCTGAGATGGACGAAAACGCATGAGCATTGTCACCCTTCCGTTGCTGAAGTCGCAGTTGAATATCGACCATGACGCCGACGACGCGCTGCTTGAGCACAAGATTGCGGCCGCTGAAGACTGGACTGCCGGCTATCTCGGCAAGCCGCTCGCCGACTTCAATCCTGTCCCGGCTGGCATCGTGGAAGCTGTCCTTCAGCTTGCCGCGCACCTCTATGAGAACCGAGAAGCCGTGCTTATCGGCGTGAATGCCTATGAATTGCCCTATGGTGTGATCGATTTCTTGCGCCCGCACAGTGTCGTAGTGACCGGCCATGTCGCGGAATAAGACCCTTTCGCAGCAGTCGGCGGCACTTTCACATCGCCTCTCTGCGATCCCGAAGGAGGTTCTTGACGCCTTGCGCCCGGCGCTCATCCGTTCCGGCGAGGAAGTCGCCACGAACATGCGCGCCCTTGCCGAAGCTTCGCGTGACACCGGCGCGCTAGTCGACAGCATCACGGTGACCGGACCCGGCGAAACCACGCCTGCCTATGCGGCAGGCGGCGGGAAGCGCACGGCCAACGCCAATCAGGTTCTCGTTACCGTAGGGAATGAGGAAGTCCGGCACGGCCATCTTGTCGAGTTCGGCACCGTCAAGACCGAAGCGCAACCGTTCATGCTGCCGGGTTTCCGGCTGGGAAAGCCGCGTATCGAGCGCCGGATTAGCCGCGCAATCACTAACGCCCTGAAGCAGAAGCCCACCAATGATTGAACCGACCGTCGCACTCCGCACCGCAATTCGCGCCGCGCTCATCGCATCCCCGGAAGTGTCCGCCCTTGTGCCTGCCGCCCATATCCGGGCCGGTTCCACGCGCCCGGACAACTTCCCCATGATCATCATGAGCGACGGGCAGACCGAATTTCTCGGCAACGCTTCCGGTTCTCAGTATGTCGCCCGCGTGTTTCTGGATCTCCATATCTGGTCCGTGGATGACGGCGCGGACACTGCCAAGGCTATCGGCTTCGCAGTCTGTAACGCCCTGAAGGAAGTCCCGGCAGCGTCCGGCTTCGCTATTGATGAATTCAGCTTGCCTGCCGTCCATTGGATGCGCGACCCTGACCCGGCACTGTCATATGCGCACGGCGTTATCAACGTCGAAGCCGTCATCCGGTGGAGCATCTAATGCGCGCCGGGAAGCTTGACCGCACGATCACCATTGAACGCCAGACCGAAACCATCGCGCCGTCCGGCAGCGTGTCCAACGGTTGGACGCCCGTCGCCACAATCCGCGCGGAAGTCGTGCAGCAATCGGCGAACGAATTCCTGTCGGGCTTCGGTGAGGCAGAGAACAGCACCATCATCTTCCGTCTGCGGTATGTGCCAGGCATCACGACCGCCGACCGCGTGACCTACAATGGCACCGCCTACGACCTTGAGGAAATCAAGGAAATCGGCAGGCGGCGCGGCCTTGAGCTTAGGGCGGTTGCCACGGCATGACCCATCTTCGCGGCGTCAAGCCAGCGCTTTCCCCAGATCGCGAACCGCTCACGAAGGCACCGCCCGCGCCGAAGTGGATGACGGATGAGGCACGCGCCGAATGGAGGCGCATCATTCCGCGCTTGGTCGCAGATCGCATCATCACGAAGGCCGATCTGACCGGCGTCGAAAACTATTGCGTGGCGACGGGCCGCGTCCGTGAAATCGAAACGCTGTTCCGCGTGTCCGGTTTGGACAAGACGCTTTTCGGCATGCAGAACCGCGCCATGCAGACGGCACGCCAGCTTGCGGCCGAATATGGCCTGTCGCCGGTATCGCGCGCGCGCGTTGGCACCGTTGCCAGCGACACCGCCGACGAGTTCGACCCGTTGGGAGCTTTCTGATGGCAAGCACCTTCCCGGCATGGGTCTACGACAAGTCCCCGATTGACGATCCGGACGGCCACGGCGAACGCGCGGTGAAGTGGTTGCGCCGCCTTCGGCACCCGGCAGCGAACAGCACCGCGCCGAAGGCCGCGAACGACAATCCGCACCCGCAGGCGTTCCAGCTTCACGAATGGCAGGAACGTATCGTCCGGCGCATCTATGGACCCCGGCACCCGGACGGCAGGCGCATTGTCGAAACCGTCTTTTGGATGATTCCCCGCGGCAATCGCAAAACCAGTTTAGCCGCGGCGCTTGCCTTGTTGCACACCATTGGGCCGGAACGTGTCCGCGCCGGACAGGTAATCTTTGCCGCCTCTGATCGTGAGCAAGCCGGACTTGGCTTCAAGGAAGCCGCGAACATCATCCGCATGGACAAGCGACTTGTCGCCGCGACCCGCATTTATGACGCCCACAACAGCGCAAAGAAGATCGTCTTCAAGGCCGAAGATGTCGAGCTTCAGGCCATTTCGAGCGACGGCGCGGCACAGCACGGCAAGACGCCCGCGTTCGTGCTTGTCGATGAAATCCATGTTTGGAAGGGCCGTGACCTTTGGGAAGCGCTGAAGTCCGGCATGGTGAAGACGAGCGGCACGCTCATGGTGATCGCCACGACTGCCGGACGTGGCAACGAAAACCTCGGCTTTGCGGAATATGACTATGCCCGCAAGGTCGCGGCCGGTGAAATCGACAATCCGGCTTATCTGCCGATCATCTTCGAAGCAGATCCTGCCGACGATTGGCAGGACGAAGCCGTTTGGCATCGCGTCAATCCCGGCCTTGCGCACGGCTTCCCGAACCTGAATGCCCTTCGGACGGCAGCGAAGGAAGCCGAACACCGCCCGGCAGATCGGCACGCCTTTAAGCAGTTCAACCTGAATATCTGGCAGGCGCATTCCCGCGACCCGCTGTTCCACATGACGACCTATGACGCGGGCCGTTTCGCCTTCGATCTTCCCGACCTCCAGGACGTGCCGTGTTATCTCGGCGTCGATATGTCCGTAAACGGCGACCTGACTGCTGTTGTCGGCGCGTGGCGTCATGACGATGGCCGGATCACCGTGCATCCGTGGTTCTTTGTTCCCGGCGACGACCTGAAGGGCCGCGCCGAACGCGACGGCGTTCCCTATGAGCAATGGCGCGACGATTCCCTGATCACCGTCATTGACGGGCCGGTGATCGAACCGCAGGCCGTCGAAGATCATATCCGGGAGCTTTGCGCCGACTTCGAGGTGCAGGAAGTCGCCTTCGACCCGCACCTTGCCCGCATGACCATGCAGCGCCTTTTTGATGACGGCATCCCGGCAATCGAGATGCGACAGGGACCGCTCACGATGGCCCCGGCCATCGGCGATCTTGAGCGCACCGTGAACGGGCGCATGATCCGGCACAACGGCCATGCCGTGCTTCGCCATCACTTCGACAGCGTGGTCGCCAGCCGAAACGACACCGGCCTTGTGCGCATGCACAAGGGTAAGAAGACCGACCGGATCGATGGCGCTGTTGCCGCCGCGATGGCCGTGTCACGTGCCGTCGCCGGTCAATCCAATCTCAGCCGATACAACAATCCTGATGCCGATGGCATCTTCACCTTTTGAGGAATGACGAATGAACACTCCGCTTCCCGGCCTTGTGGTCGATATTGAGGGCCGCGTCGATAAGCTGGAAAAGGCCATGGCGAAGGCGAACGCTATCCAGCGGCGCGGCACCAACTCGCTTGAAGCCCGCGCCCGGCAGTCGGCGCGCAACATGGAACAGACCTACACGAAGTCGGCGGAAAGCATCGGCAGCAAGCTCGAGAAGATGTTTGCGCCGTTCGCTCGAGGCGGCGCTATGGTCGCGGCAGTCGGCGGCGCGGCGATTGCCGTCCGCGAAATTGCAGGCTCGATTGCCGAAGTGGACCGGGAAGCCCGCAAGGCTGGCGTCACGGCGAAGATTTGGAGTCAGTGGACTTATGTCGCTACGGCAACCGGCATGTCGATCGATGGCGTCACCGACGCCCTGAAGGAATTGAACATTCGCGGCGATGAGTTCGCCAAGACCGGCAACGGTAGCGCGCAAGAGGCATTCACCCGGCTCGGCTATTCCGCGACCGACGTTGCAGCCCGGTTGAAAGACCCGAACCGCTTCCTTGATGAGATCATCGGCAAGCTTCAGAAGCTCGACAGCGCGGCACAGACGCGCATCCTTGATGAGGTATTTGGCGGCACCGGCGCGGAAGAGATGGCGAAGGTGCTTGGCTTGTCCATCGCGCAAATCCAGAAGATGCGCAGCGAGGCCGCGACCTTCACCGACGAACAGATTGAGGCTGCGAAAAAGATCGACGCGGAATTTGCGACAATGTGGCGGAACTTCAGCGTCTACGCAAAGTCGGCAGCTATCGACGGCGTGAACATCGCGTCGAAGATCATCGGCGCTTTGCATGATCCCGGGGGCGATGTTCGCGATGCGGCCATCGCCCGCTACAATTCCCCGGAAGAACAGTTGAAGCGCTTGCAGCGCCAGCGCCAGGGCATCCTTGCCGACATCGAGCGCGAGAAGGCGAACACCGGCAACGTGCTTCAGAACGCCGAACTTCGGAACCTCGAATCCGCCTTGAAGGCAGTGGACGATCAGATTCTTGAGGTGACGGGCGGCAGCAACGACTTCAAGGCTTCGCTGAAGGAATTGTCGGCAGCAAGCAACAGCCTGTCCGGCAGCTTCAATGGTAACGTCGCCAGCGCTGCCAACTTCAAGAGCGCGCTCACCGAACTGAAGAACCTTGTGCCGGACCTGAAGGCCGAACTGGATAGCCTTGCGACAAATACCGGCATCGATACGGCCTATCAGAACGCGGTGAAGAACGCCCGCACCATGGGCGAGATTATGCAGGCGACCGACCTTGCGAACCGCGCCAAGAGCATCGCAACGTTCGGCAAGCACGACAATATGCTTGATCTGATCGCAGCCGTTGAAAGCGGCGGCGACTACAATGCCACGCTTGATCATGGTCGCTGGACGAACGGTGCACAGAACCTCACTGGCATGACGCTCAATCAGGTCCGCGCGCTGCAGCGCAAGATGCTCGCCGACCCGGCAAACCGCGCGCTCTATGGCGACGGCAGGGGTTCTTCGGCACTTGGTCGCTACCAGATCACGGGCGCGACCCTCGAAGGGCTGATGAAGGAGCTCGGCCTGTCTGGTGATCGGCTCTATGATCAAGACACCCAGGACGAACTTGCGCGTGCGCTGCTCCGCCGTCGCGGCGGTGATCCGGCATCCCTTCGGCAGGAATGGACCGGCCTGAAGCGCGTGGACGATGGCACGATCCGCAACGCCTATGCCGGAACGCCGACCGCAGCCCAGCCGCTCGCCCCGACGACCGGGCAGCAGCAGGCCATTGACCTTGCCAAGCAGCAGGACGAAACCCGCAAGAGCTTGAACCGCACGGTGCAGGAAGGGCTTGACCTTGCCCGTTTCGAACAGTCGATTTCGGGCATGTCGGCAAGTCAGCAGCGTGTCGAGCTTCAGCTTTACCAGCAGCAACAGGATGCCAAGCGTGCAGGCATCGTGTTGTCCGACGCCGAACTTGCCAAGATGCGTGAACAGTTGACGCTTACCGGGCAGTTGACCGCGAAGAACGAACAGGTCGCGAACTCTGCCGAAGGCTTGAAGAACGCTCAGATGTATTTCGCGGAAAGCTTCACGTCGTCGTTGTCCGGCCTGTTGACTGGCACGCAGACGCTTGAGGGAGCGGTGCAGAGCCTGCTTAGCTCGCTCATCGATGCGACGTTGCAGGCCGCGCTTCTCGGCAAGGGTCCGCTTGCCGGGCTCATGGGCGGCGCGACCGGCAGCGGCATTCTCGGCGCGATCTTCGGCTTCTCTAAGGGCGGATACACCGGCAACGGGGGCAAGTATCAGCCTGCCGGTATCGTGCACCGTGGCGAGTTCGTCATGAGCAAGGCCGCCACGGCCCGGCTCGGCGTGGACAACCTGTCCGCGCTTCACGAAGGTGCGCTTCGCGGATACGCGGCAGGCGGCTACGTCGGCACCGCGCCTGCCATCCGCAAGCCGCCCCTTCAGGCCGCGAACAGCAACGCCGCGCCGGTGCAGCAGATCACGATTTCCGCACCTGTCACCGTCAACGGATCTTCAGGCACTGAAACTCAGAACCAGGACCTTGCCGCGAAGATGGCGAAGCAGATGGAGGCTACTATGCGCGGCGTTGTGGCGGCAGAAATCCAGCGACAGGCACGCCCGGGCAATATGCTGAACAGCAGGAGCCGCTAGTTACCTCTAGTGCTCCTCTGTCTTAGCAGTTCGCTTAGAGGCGCGCCACTTGCGCAATTCTTCGGACAAGAGCCGCGCAGCGGCCACTAGGCCGGCAAGAGCGGTGACCAATGTAGCGAGTGACGCCGCAATGGTTGTGATGTCGTATTCCACATGCGCCTCCGATTTCCGAGAAGCGCAGGATAGAGGCAAACACTAAATCAACTATTAACAATCCGTAAACGCGATTTACGGAAAATCAATGGGTTAGCTTTCTCGTCATTTTGACTCATGGCTGGTCACTGGTGGGCTGCGACGCCCGGCAGGCGCCTTTCCCTGTCCGGCACCCGGAACGCCTCTCAGTGACCCGCCATGGCGGAAACGTGGAACGTTCCCCATGTGACCGAAGATAGGTTCCGCGTCCGGGAGCGAAGCGACCGGGCCGGAACCCTCTCGCATCTGCATGGGATACTTCCTTCCGATTGCCGGGACGGCGGGCTACCGGAGGGTGCCTGAAAAGCGTGACCGAAAAACCGTTTCGTCTATTATATAGATATTACTTAAACAATATAAGGATTTAGCTAGAACGGTTTCCGCGTCACGCCTTATCAGCCCTCCGGCAACCCTGGAACGGTTTCCACGTCACGGCTTACCTTCCGATCCTAGGACGCAATTTTCGTCACGCCGAACATCCACGGCTAATTGTGCGCTCGCACACGGCATCCCGCTATAACGTAGTTATCAACAACAGCAGGAGGCCCCGATGCCGCGACCAAGGCTGAATATGACCCCGGAGGAGCGCAACGCTTACAACCGGGAACTTGCGAAGGCACGCAAGCGCAAGCAACGCGCCGAAGAGAAGAAGACAAGGATTATTGCCATGACGCCGGAACTCGATGAATTCGTTGATGAGCTTCTTTCGTTGCCGTTGCAGACCGCATCAATGGCGCTGGCGATCTGGCAGAAGGAGAGCCGGCAGCACTTTCCCCGGTGGCCGCAGCCGAAATATGTTACCGGCGAGGCGCAATCATCCTTCACGGCACGCTGGCATCGGTGGCAGCGCTTTCAGCTCATTCGCATGTTCGCGACTGATGCCATTGAGCGGGACAAGGCGCGCGCACGAAAGAAGCGCTTTGAGCGCACCGAAGTGCAGGAGGCCACAAAGCTCAGCATGACCACAGATGCGTTCCGAAGGCTCAAGCGCGGCCAGAAGCTGGCGCAACAGATGGCGCAGATCGCCGCGAACAGGGCCGCGTGAGTCCGCTCACGACTTGCGTCATTCCATCCCGGACCCGGCTATAAAGTAAATATCGGCGGCAAGGGTCTCGCCGCCGATCTGTGGGAGAAAGCCCGTCACCACCTGCCGGTGACGGGCTTCTTGATTATCATATAAGTAATTGCTTACTTAAGATTAGCCATTTCTAATCAATTAGTTAGCGCAATTTTTTCTCTTGCCAAATCATTCGCAATGACTCATCACAACGATGCAAACACGCATCGCATGGGAGTTAATTGCAGTGCAGACCTACGTTCATTCCGGCCTTTACCACCACACCATTGATCAGCTTGAGACTATCGCCCGGACGTTCGACCCCGCCGCGCCGGACATTTTGCGCACCCGGATCATTGAAGCGCTCGGCGACCTCGGCATCTGGCCGGCTTCTGTGTTCGAAGTTAGCGACGAGCGAAAGGCGGCTGCATAATGCCGATGCCGAAGAACACGCCCGCCATCTTTGATGAAATCCTCGCCGACTACCGCCATGGCACTATCGACGCCGATGAGGTTCGCAAGCGCATCGCGTCCGCGATCGAGGCCGATTCGGCTTTGAAGGCCTTCAAGGATCAACATCTTTCATGGACCGACTATGACGACTCCGTAGACTGGCTCTAATTCATCGGCCCGCCATCATGGCGGGCCTTTCTCGTTTTAGGAGTTACCATGTCCAGCAGATACGAGGGACTGTCCGCCAAGGAAGCTGATGACCTGATGATTGGCATTATCAACCTTCTCGTCAGCGACGCGATGGATGAAGCTAGGTCAATGACGCAGGAGGAATGGGACGAGCGCGATGCAGCCCATTTGCCACATTACTTCGCAAGCGCGATCTTCTACGCCGTCAAAAACCGCCTTCGGGAAGCGCCGTGAAGACACGTGCTGAAAGAAGGCGCGAACGAAAGAAGCAGTGGTATAGCCAGCCTGAAGTCGAAGAATTCATTCGCCGCGAGTATCCGGGATGCCCGGATTTTGCGGTTGTCTATTTCGCGACCCGCATTTGCACCGTGCCGAAGAACTGGCGTGGTGCACCGGTCGCCACGGCAGTTGATGTAACGATGCAGAACGAACTGCGACACCAACTCACTGATTACGATCAGCTGATGCTAGTCGGCGTCCAGCGAAAAGAAGCCCGGCGAAGGGTGCAACCGAAGATCAACGCCATGATTGCGATCTGGAGAAAGCAACGCTAGGTTCCGCTCGGGGGACCTAACCATGCGAAAATATAGACTTAAACAGATTACATTTCTTGACGGCTTCGCGCTCGGCGTCTTTTGCGCGACGGAAGTTTTCTTAGTCGTTTTCATGCAACTGGATTTGGGGATTAAGAACGACGCATGGGTAGGATTTGTGGGCACTATGGTTGTCGCCGGGTTCTCGATCGGCGCGGCTTACATAGCGCTCCGCGGAAATCGGCTGCAAATCAGCCAGGCAAACGACATAGAAGACGAGCGTCGGCACAACGCGCTAATAGCGGCGCGCGCTGTGCTGCCGGCCATCCTCGCTGAAATGTCCCTTGTCGCGAGGAACAATCTGATGTTGCGATTTCAGCCTGGACATGCGCCGCTTGGCTTCCACGCTCCACCCCCTACCGCCTTCCAACCTCTCCCCGAGACCGCAATTCCTGGCTTGAAAGAGTGCATCGAACATGCAGACGAAGTTTCGCAGGATCGATTGGCAAACATCTTGCGGCATTTCCAAGTCCAGCAATCTCGTTTGCAGCATGTTGGTGTCGCTGTGCTACAGCCAAACGTCACTCAGATGACGGTTGACCTACATCAGGCGATTTCGGATGCTATTGGATGGGCGGTAATCTATGCCCTAATTTCTGAGGCGTTTGCTTTCGCCCGCGGCTCCTCAGTAGCGATCCCGGCGAACTTAAATCCTGATAGCGTGCAAAGCGCGTTCGCCGCAGCCGGCGTTGTGCCCGCGATGTATCCGCTCCTAGAGCAAGTATTACAAGTTAGGATCGATGGAAACCGTCTGGAAAGGGAGTGGAGTGATCCATGACGGGCTGCGCCTGCGGTTGAGCGCTTTCGTTGAACCGCAGTAATGGGCTAGCCTTGAGCTACTCGGTGCACGCAAGCAGCTCAAGCAACAGCGCGAAAGGGAGCCTTCACCCCTCGCAAGTGGACCTCAACCTCGATTCTCTCACCGGGCTGCCAATCCGTGAAGAACTGCAAATCGTAAACCTTACACTTCGCGGGCTCTAGGTGGTGTTCCGGTTTCCATGGTGTCGCGTCGTCGAACACCGCTTGGTTGACGGTGGTCCACCTAAACGTGCCGCTCTTCTTCTTGGTAGACAGCCTCAACTTGTAAATATTCGCGGCCACGTCCCCGTCGTTTGTTACCGCGATCGAGATTAGTCGATCCGTCGCTTTTTTACTCTTTCTGTTGTCGAGCGGGTTCACCACTTCAATCGTCAGACGTGGTCCACGTCTGAAGTAGAACCATACGCCCGCGAGCGTTCCCGCTGTCGCGAGCAGAGCGGTCCACAGGCTTGCGATATCGGAAAGGCTCATTTGCTCACCAGTCATTACCGCACCTCCGCTTAAGTATTCGCAATCAGAGAATCCATATGGCTTTAAGATGATCGACGCTTCTAAGTTCGCCAATGTGCTTGGCAATAAACTCCATCGCCATCGCCATCGCCATCCTCATCCTCTCATCTGGAGATGCACCTTCCGATGCCTTTAGAAATACGAAAGGGTCACGCTCCGGCGTGTCGTTAGTTTCCGTCATCGAATCATCCTTTCATCAGCGAACACGATGATGCACGCCGATGGATTGACGACAATGGAGCGTTGAGAGCTTCTTGCATTTGCAATCGCTGACGTGGAACATCTTCGCTTAGTTGAGGGATTCGAACATGGGCAACGAAATACAGAGAGCGCCAGAAGTAACGCTTCTAAAAAGCGAGATGGAGGCCGCAGCGGCGCGTGTTGCAGAACGCGCGATGAATACCACTTTCGACGGCGTTGCTGGCGTGGTCGGCGATGTATTTGGCGGGTTATTAGGCGACGGAATTAAACAATGGCGCACGCGCCGCCTCGTGACCACCCTTGTCAAAACCAAAGATCATCTCGAATCGGCAGGCATCCCAATTGAAAACGCGAAGGCGCTTCCCATGGGCGAGCTCTACGCAATTTTTGAGGGCGCTTCGAAACAGGAAGACCCTACGCTCACCGAAATGTGGGCTGCCCTGCTCGCCAACGCGATGAACCCCAATGATCCGACCCCACTGGATCCGGCATTCCCCAAGCTACTGGAACGTATGAGTGGCTTGGACGCGCTCATTCTCAATTTTTACAACGATTGCGCCCGGAAAAAGTCTGAACTCGGATTGGATGTAGTCAAACCTTCTTTGGCCGTAACCGCCTACGAGGATAAGCGATCTGTGCTTATGAGCTTCGTCGGGGAACACAGCCTTGCAATCGAGAACGACTTTGGCGGTAAAAATATATCTCACTCCGTCAGTAATCTTCTACGTTTAGGGCTACTATTTGTTGAAACTTCATATGAGCGTTCAAGAGATTTGGTAAAAGCACAATTCAATCGCGAATACTCCATCCGCATTGACACGTCTGATCTTAATGACGAACTTTCCAATATTTACTACCACCTCAATCTCATGTCAGATAATGTCTCAGACCACAGCATTGCCGTTGAATACTCTGGCTATAACTCAGAACGGCGCTGGAGCCTGCCCTACGATCTTACGAACGTAGCTAGACGATTGCTCAGCGCTTGCAGATAGATACTTATCCAAACAAAAATGCACCCGTCTCAACGTTACAAAAACCGAAATTAATCGTTGTTTTTCAACGCTGTATACGATTTCGAATCTCTCCACTCCGACCAACGAAATCCCTTGAAAATCTTATGTTATTAGTTGCCCTCGATGTTGGTTGCCGCCAATATGTGGGCATATCGGGCATTTTGTGCCCCGGATCGCAGGATGCGGTGATGCCATTGCCACCTCATGGTAAATCGACCACTCACCTTGCACTGACAAAATACGGACGAAAAGCCAGATTTATCCGTCTGAAAGTCATTCCGTTTTAAATCATTCTGCGCTATGGGAAGACGCATGTTGGGGCCGCAAAATGCTCCACCAGCGAAATAACGGAGCCGTTCGAGACAATGTCCGCAAAGATCTATCGTCCAGCAAAGACCGCCATGCAGTCTGGTAAAGCCAAGACGAATCTGTGGTTGCTGGAGTTCGATCAGGAAAAGCCGCGCACCATCGATCCGATCATGGGCTACACCAGCTCCGGCGACACGTTGCAGCAACTGCGACTGACTTTCGAAAGTGCGGAACAGGCAATCGCCTACGCTGAACGCAACGGCATCGAATACCGCGTGATCGCGCCGAAAGAGGCGACGCGCAAGACTGTGTCCTACCCGGACAATTTCCGTTTCAGCCGGATGCAGCCCTGGACCCATTGAGGTCCTGCCGTTTTCGACGGGCCCTGCCCGGAACGGCCCCTTAGCTCAGTTGGATAGAGCACCTGCCTTCTAAGCAGGTTGTCGCAGGTTCGAATCCTGCAGGGGTCGCCACCACTTTTCCATCTAGTTGATACTCTTGGTCTTACCTGAAATTGGGTGCGACCAAAGACTGTGCGCCAACTGTTCTCACCTCGCCGCATGCTGTCGGCATAGGGCTAAGCTGGCGCGCCGCCAGGCGAGACAATCGATGAGGCCGACACGGCCGTCCCAATCAGCTGGGCGTCGACTACAGCGCACACGTTATCGAGGCGACCCTACATCGCGTCGCACCGACTCTCGGCTGGCGCTGAGCCGCAGCTGCTCGTTTCCTCATGCTGAACGATCGGGCGCTCAGGGAACTGGTGGCGGGTGCGCGATCCCCTGGTAGTAATCACCTTCACCGGGCCCCATGAACTCATTCGTATAGCGTTCGCGTTCGTCACCCAACGTCCGGGCCGGCGGACGGTAGTAACCGTAAGCGCCGTACATCGGCATCGGCTCCACATACACATTGCCCGTCGGCATGGGATCAACATAGACGCCGCCGGGTGCAGGCTCGTAATAGTAGTTGTCGGCAAAAGCCGGTGCGGTGTTCCCGGCCAAGGTGACGACAAATGCGACGCATGACATTTTCGTAGAAATTCTCATGGCGCTGCTCCTATCTCCGGTCGGGATTCAGTCCCACCTGACGAGATACCAGGCAGCCTCTGCCTGCGGGCTTACGCTGCCTGGTAAGAATAACGCTTGATCGCTGCAACCGTTCCACCAGGCAGTCGGTTTCGACACGCAGTCGGTCGACTTGAAGCCTGGATCGGCGATCCTAGAGCGTTTCCGATTTATGCGGAACCGCACAAACGCTCTATCTCTTTGTTTTTACGCATATCCTGACGGAAAACCCGCTTCGCACTTTTCCTGGAAATGCTCTAGACGAAGCGGCCGAATAAAGGCGACCGACGCACGACCCAATTGCTCCCTGGACGACCTTAGGCTGACTGGGCATGAGGTCGTCCAGTATCAGCGGCAAACCGTGACGAAAGAACGAACGTGAAGCGTTAAGCCGGTCGGGGCAGTCCGGCAGGACCCTGCACGACTGCAACGATGGCTAAGAATGCCACCACCCCGGCTATGCCAATAGCCACAGTCATCCAGATGGACGGCACGACGCCGATCCCGGCCATCGACATGGACATGGCGAGCGGCGCAATCGCCGACATCATCTGTTTGGCCGACGTGGCCCAGCCGAGACGACTGCCGTATCCCTTTGGTCCGAACAGTTCGAGCGGCAATGTCCCGCCGACAATGCTTGTCAGACCGGAGCCTAATCCGAAGCAGATAGCGAACATTACCGCTCCGGCCACCCACGGTGTCGTCATCAGGAGGATCGTCAAACCGATTGGCAGGAGCCCGGTCGCGATAACAGCCAGCCATTTCTGCGACAGTTCACGGCCGAAGAGCAGGTTGATCAAGCGACTTGCGACCTGAGCCGGACCGAACAGCGAGGCTACCAGGAGACCTGCGGCACCAAACCCGAGCGCCTGTGTGAGCGGAACCATATGAACCAGGATCGCCGACAGCGCATAGCCTTCGATGGCAAAGCCAAGCAGCATGAGGGAGAATACAAGCGTTCCGTTCGCAAGTGGCCGGTGTTCGCCAACGGCCGCGACGGTACCCCTGGAAGCGAACACCGCAGTCGTCGTCAGCCGCGCCAGCGCCAAATGCACTGGAAGACAGACGAGGAGGTTCAACGCGGCAAAGAGCAGGTAGACTTCTCTCCAAGACAGAAAACCATGCAGCCAGGATGTCAGCGGCCAGAACAGCGAAGAGGCGAAACCAGCGATCAGTGTCAGGTGAACAATCGACTTCTGGGCTTTGTGTCCTCCAGTCTGAACGATAGCCGTGAAGGCAGTGGCATAGAGGACAGCGACAGAGACGATTTCGGTCAGCGCCAGTGCGACAGCGAAGGTGATTGGCCCGGTGGATACCGCCATCAAGACGAGTGTCGCGGAGGCTAACAGCGATCCTGCCGCCATCAATCGCCCCGCACCGATCCGGTCGGCAAGGTAGCCTGAGAGGGGTGCGGCAAGGCTGCCAACGAGCAGAGCCACCGAAAAGGCTCCGAAGACCCATTGCTGCGATTTGCCGATGTCTTCGGCGATTTCTGGCACCAGGATGCTGAAGGCATAATAGAGCGTGCCGTATCCGATAATTTGTGATGCGCCGAGGCCCGCCAGCGCCCATGTAGGAAGCTTCCGTCCTTCCATGATCACGCTCGCTCTTCTTCAACGACCGACGCCGAGCAACCACATCCGGACTTTCCCTCGGATTTGGCGGTCGCGTCGGCGACACAACAGGCATCCGTTTCTAAGGGCGCAGGTCCCCCACAGCATCCGGATGATGTGGCATTCACTGCGAGGTCGACAGAGCACACTCCTGTCTCGGGAAGGACAAGTTCGACCCGTCTGGCGGCGAGATGATCCCCTGCAAGCTCGGCGACCACGGAACGAACCTGTTCGTAGCCGGTCTTCATCAGGAATGTTGGAGCGCGGCCATAGGACTTCGAGCCGACGATGTAGAAATCCTTCTCCGGATGGGCCAATTCATCGACGCTGTGGGGCGGGACGGTACCGCAGGAATGAAGGTTCGGATCGATCAGTGGAGCCAGGGCTGGCGGGGCCTCCACGGCAGGATCGAGATCAATGCGGAGTTCTCGAAGAAACGATAGGTCAGGCCGGAAACCAGTCGTGACCACCACATGGTCGAGCGCCAGTGTGATAGGCTCTCCATTTGACACGGCTTCGACCACCACCCCTTCGCCTTCTGATTTCACACTTCTGGCAGCAAAGGACGTCAGCATTTTGAGGCGACCCTCGTCCATGGCCTTCTTCGCAGCCAACCCGAGGGCACCGCGCTCGGGTAGCTGGTCATTGAGACCGCCGCCAAGAAGGCGAGCTACACCATGGTGACGGAGCGCCCAGAAGATTTCAGTCGCAGGATCACTTTCCTGAAGTTCCAATAAGGCCAAGGCGACATTGATTGCGGAGTGACCACTTCCGACGACCAATGTTCGCTTGCCAACGAAGTCAGCCCGCCTGGTCCCGGCAACATCTGGAATGCCATAGGAGAGCCTGCCGGAGGCAATTTCACCAACAACAGGCAGCCCGTTGATCCCCATCGGGTTCGGTTGCGTCCATGTGCCGGATGCGTCGATAACGGCCTGTGCCTGGACGTCGTGCTCACCCGTTGCATCGTTGTAGCGGACCACGAAGGGCGCAGCCTCACGACCATTTGATGAGACCTTGTCAAACCCCGCACGCGTAATCGCCTTGACCGTAGCACTGAGTTTCAGGTTGTCAGCGATCTGAGGGATAGCAGATAGTGGAAGCAGATAGTTTTGAACGATCTCCCGACCCGTCGGCACACCATCTGCTCGTGGAGCGCTCCAGCCGTGGTCATCGAGCAATCGCCGCGCGGCATCGTCGATGTTGTATTTCCAGGGTGAGAACACGCGGACATGGCCCCAGTCAACAAGTGCTGAGCCGACGGAAGCCCCCCGTTCCAGGATAAGCGGTGTGATGCCTGCCTCGACCAGTCTCGCGGCAGCTGCGAGGCCAACAGGACCAGCACCAATCACTGCCACAGGAAGGTTACTATCTAAAGCCATCTGCATATCCTTTCGTATTTCTGGAAGTTTCGAAATTAGAGTGCGAAAAAAAGCCCTCAGGCTACGGTTTCGTCGGTCTGCTTTGAGCAAGCTGCGTCGGCGCAGCACTCATCGGCAAGGTAGCCAATCAGAGCGTTCATGTGCTTGTAGTTCGCGGTACAAATCAGTGTCGTCGCCTGACGATCCTGGATAACAAGGCCTGTATCGACGAGCCGCTTGAGGTGGTGTGAAAGGGTCGATGCCGGAATTTCCAGCTTCTCCTGCAGCTTCCCGACCGGCAGGCCATCTTCACCGGCACGCACAAGCGCACGGTAAATCTGAAGGCGGGTAACGTTGCCAATCGCTTCGAGCTGCGATGCTGCTTTTTCGATAATCATGGAAATAAGCTATGGCGAAAACCGCCTCCGGTCAAAGAGTATTTCGGCATTTGTGGAAATACGGTGCGCGTAGAAGTATACCGTCAATCTGGGTGCTCGTACCGCCCGCACCGGGCATGATGTTTTTAGTTGTTGGGCTCACGTGCCGTGCCAAGTAGAATCACCCTGTCTACTAAAGCAAGGAACGATGGTGCAGCTTCAATCGACCCTTACCTGTCCGCACTGCGGGCAAACGGCAACGGAAACGATGCCCGTCGACGCTTGCCAGTTTTTCTATGAATGTATCGGATGTGGCACGATGCTCCGGCCAAAAGCTGGTGACTGTTGTGTGTTCTGCTCCTACGGTGACGTACCTTGCCCGCCGGTCCAAGAAGACAGGCAAAATAGAACAGGATCGTGTTGCTCCGCCTCCTGATAGGTCTTCATCCCCTGGTGGAGCTTCGAACAAGGCGTTTGTTCAGATGGCCTTGAGCTGAACCCGCTTCTCCAGCTTCTCCGCATCCTCTTTCCGCTCACTGTAGCGGTCAGTGAGGTACGACGACGCATCTCGGGTAAGCCACGTAAACTTCACCAGCTCTTCGCAGACGTCGACGACGCGGTCGTAGTAGGACGACGGCCTCATCCGGCCATCGCCGTCAAACTCCTGGTAGGCCTTGGCAAATGAAGACTGGTTCGGGATCGTGATCATCCGCATCCAGCGACCGAGAATGCGCATCTGGTTGACCGCATTGAACGACTGGCTGCCGCCGGACACTTCCATGACCGCCAGCGTCTTGCCCTGAGTCGGTCGAACGGAGCCGAGGGAAAGCGGGATCCAGTCAATCTGGGCCTTCATGATGCCGGTCATCGCGCCATGTCGCTCCGGGCTGACCCAGACCTGGCCCTCGGACCACTCGGAAAGGTCGCGCAGTTCTTTCACCTTGGGATGGCTGATCGGCGCTTCATCGGGGAGTGGTAAGCCCTTGGGATCGAACACCTGTACCTCGCAGCCGAAGCGCTCCAGCAGGCGGCGAGCTTCGTGTGCCAGAAGACGGCTGTAGGAGATTTCCCGGAGTGAACCGTACAGGATCAGGATGCGCGGCTTGCGTGTCGAGAACGCGGGATGCAGCGCATCGAGATCGAGCATACACAAGTGTTCACTGGCGGCGGCAGGAAGTGTTTCAGACAATGCGCCGTCCCTTCTCATCGAGGACGCGCTCGCCATCCTCCTTCGTGAACGCACCCTTGTGAGTGTCTGGAAGGATATCGAGGACGAGTTCGGACGGACGGGAAAGACGGGTACCCATCGGCGTGATGACGAACGGACGGTTGATCAGGATCGGGTCCTTCAGCATGGCATCGAGCAACTGATCATCGGTCAGCTCCGGATTATCGAGGCCCAGTTCCGCATAGGGCGTGCCTTTCTCGCGGATCGCCTCACGGACCGTAAGCCCCGCATCGGTGATCGTCTGCGCGAGCCGGTCGCGTGTTGGAGGCGTGTTCACGTAGTCGATGACAGTCGGCTCGATACCCGCGTTGCGGATCATTTCCAGCGTGTTGCGCGACGTGCCGCAGGCCGGGTTGTGATAGATAGTGACGTCCATGATCATGCCCTTTCGGCAACGGCTTTTTCGACGATGGTGTTCTTGGCGACGGCAGTGCCTGCTTCGTACCAGCCCTTCGAGCGGTTCACGATCCAGACGACGGACAGCATCACCGGGACCTCGATGAGGACCCCAACGACGGTTGCCAGCGCAGCACCCGACTGGAAGCCGAACAGGCTGATGGCCGCCGCGACCGCGAGTTCGAAGAAGTTTGATGCCCCAATCAGTGCGGACGGTCCCGCAACGCAATGCTGTTCGCCAGTCATCCGGTTCAAAAGGTATGCCAGGCCGGAATTGAAGTAGACCTGAATCAGGATCGGAACTGCAAGCAGTGCGATAATCGTCGGCTGGGCGGTAATCTGTTCACCCTGGAAGCCGAACAGCAGGACCAAGGTTGCCAGAAGCGCCAAGAGCGACAGAGGCTGCAGCTTGGTGAGAAGCCCATCGAGAGCCCTCGTCGTGCCGTCGGCCATCAACATCTTGCGAAGGACCTGCGAGATCGCCACAGGGATCAGGATGTAGAGCGCGACCGAGATCGTCAGCGTGTCCCAAGGGACCGTGATTGCCGACAGTCCGAGGAGTAGGCCGACAATCGGCGCGAACGCGACAATCATGATGGCGTCGTTGAGTGCGACCTGGGAAAGCGTGAAATGCGGCTCACCCTTTGTCAGGTTCGACCAGACGAAGACCATGGCCGTGCACGGCGCTGCGGCGAGAATGATCAGGCCCGCGATATAGGAGTCGATCTGGTCTTCGGGCAGCCACGAACGAAACAGGTAGCCTACGAACAGCCAACCGAGCAGCGCCATTGAGAACGGCTTGACCGCCCAGTTGATGAACAGGGTGACGCCGATCCCGCGCCAGTAGCTGCCGACCTTAGACAATGATCCGAAGTCGATCCTCAGCAGCATGGGGATAACCATCAACCATATCAGGACGGCGACGGGGATGTTCACCTTGGCGATTTCCGCTGCCCCGACGACCAGGAAGACGCCTGGCATCAGATGACCAAGCGCGATGCCGACAACAATGCAGAGAAACACCCAGACGGTAAGGTAACGTTCAAACGTCGACATCAGCTTGCCTTTTCCTGAGGCTGCGTGGAGCCTTCCATCCTGCCGATCTGGCGCAGGTGCTGTTCGAGGGCGAGCTTGTCGATGGAGGAATGCGGCAGGCTGAGAAACGCCGATATGCGGTTCTTGACGAACCTTGCAGCTTGAGCGAAGGCCTTTTGCACCTCGACTTCTGTCCCTTCGACGACTGCCGGGTCTTCGACACCCCAATGTGCGGTCATGGGATGGCCAATCCACACAGGGCACGCTTCGCCTGCTGCGCTGTCGCAGACGGTGAAGATGAAGTCCATCTGCGGTGCGCCTGGCTCAGCGAAGACGTCCCAGCTTTTCGAGGAAAACCCCGTGGACGGATAACCGAGTGCGTCTAGCTCCCTGATGGCGTGAGGATTGACCTCGCCCTTTGGATTGCTGCCCGCGGAGTAGGCGCGGAAGCTGCCCTTGCCCTCGGCGTTGAGGATGGACTCGGCAAGAATAGAGCGAGCGGAATTGCCCGTGCACAAGAAGAGCACGTTATAAACACGTTCAGACATTGGAGTTGTCCCTAGTGGTGTTGGTCCGACTTTAGAAAAATAAAGCCAGTCATGCGCTCACTCCCACGGGTGGGCAGCACGGCATGAGTTCGGCAATCAAAGGGGTGCAAATCTCCGCATTGCCGCCACAGCAGTCCTTGATCAGGAACAGTGTCAGTTCGCGGAACACATCGAGCTTTGCACGGTAGATGATTGAACGGCTGTGGCGCTCACCGGAGATCAAGCCAGCCTGTGTCAGCGTTTTGAGATGCGCAGACATGGTGTTTTGCGGCACGTCGACGATCTTCGCCAACTCGCCAACGGGCAGCCCGTCAGGCTCATGTTTGACGAGCAGCCGGAACGTGTCCAGACGAGTGCTCTGTGCGAGTGCGCCCAGCGCAGTGATGGCTTCCAAGTTATCCATATATCCAACCTATTGGATATATGGATACGAGTCAACGCGTTCTTCGAACTTTGAGCGCCTAGTACCTCTTAACAAGAATTTCTATGCCGGCACGACAGCCCGGCCTTCCCGACTGGGTCATCCGGTGTCCGACGGCACATAGAAAAACTCAATCAGAGAAACTCGTCCTCACACGCCCACGACAAATCCAAAAACGCGACTATCACAAATACTACTACTTCCCGTAGCAACAATATTCGGCTAGGACTGTTGCGCAACAAATTGCGCTGCCTTTTCCTGGAGTTCCGCTTTGCCTTTGTAAACCCCGGTCTCGCTTGTTTCACCACGTACGCCCGATAGCGATCGTCGCTGTCGGATCGCAACTCAATGCGTTCGTCGAGGTGACGGTTCGAGACCGGAATGGCATTGCCGACCTGTCGCCGCACAATTGCTTGTGCGGATCGAACCATCACCAACAACGCTGCCAGACCGCGTCCCCTGAACGGGTGCTCAAACCGTCGTCTTGATGGACTTCCAATCGGAAGAACCAGACGACATGTCTCACACATACCTGGTCCAGTGGACCATCAAACCCAAAATCGCGCCGCGTCCCTGGCTCGCCTGCAACCGTTGCCGAGCAGCACGTCCATTCGAGCCGAGCGGCAAGACACGGCTCAATGCCAATGGTCGGCGGCTGGATGCCTGGCTGATCTATCGCTGCTGCAGTTGCGACAGCACCTGGAACCGCCCCATCTTCGAACGCCGCCACATCCGCGATATCGATCCGCACACGCTCAACGCGCTTCAGACCAATGACGAAGCCTGGATCGAGAAGGTCTCTTTCGATCTCGACGGGTTGCGCCGGGATGCGGGGCAGATCGAGGAGTTTTCCGAGGTTCATGTGCAAAAGACGATTCTGAACCCGGCCGCCGAATCATCCCCGCCTCTGGAGATCGTTCTTGACCTGGCGATGAAAACATCGCTGCGAACGGAGCGGTTGCTATCCATGGAACTCGGCCTATCACGCAAGCGTATCGCCATACTTGAAGAGGCAGGCCGCCTCTCCACAGCACCATCGGGCAAGAACGCTCTACGGCGACCGGTGAAGGATGAAATGCGCATTACCATCGATCTTGCCGGCGAAGCCGATCGTAATGCAATCCTCAGCCGCGCCGGGCCTTAGCCGAAGATTGGCTGGGGTCTCGGCCCCGATCAAAGCGTGAAGAGCACGATGACGACAGCAAAGAGGGCTCCGTGCCATCGGCGCCCTCTCCTCGCATTCACAATCTTTAGAACTTTACGCCGATGCCGACGGTGAATTGATGCTGGTCGAAATCGACGTTGTAGCCGCCGACATCCTTGTCGCCATAGTCGTTGTAGCGATATTCGGCCCGACCGAACAGGCTGTCGGTGAAGGCGTAGTCGACACCGGCACCGATCGTCCAGCCATTGAAGGTTTCCTTTTCCTTGGAAGCCCCAGGCACATCGACAAAGCCGCGCGTAATCGCCCAGCCGCTGGTCGCATAGACAAGTGCCTTGTCGTTGACGACGTAACCCAGACGGCCGCGGACGGAACCGGATACATCGGTTCCGGCTTCCGGAGAGGCGCCGAAGATATCGAAGGTCTTGTCGTTCCAGTTATAGCTGACATCGCCTTCGATACCGTAGACCCAATCGCCTTGTTGGTAGTTGAAGCCGGCGAAGGCACCGAGAAGGCCGCCATTGAAATCCTGTGAAGCGCTTCCGCCCGGCGTACTGAAATCGCCATTAAGCCAGCCGCCACCACCCTGTAGACCGACATAACCGCCGGTCCAGACAAAGGTAGGCGCTGCTTCCACGAGGGGCGCCGGCTCGAGGTTTTCGGTCAGATCGGCGGCCGATGCCGCGGGCGCGAAGGCGGCCGCAGCAATGATTGCAACAAGCACATGCCTGATCATCACAGATGCCTCCTGTTGGTCCGATAGAAAGACTACCAACTTATGTAGGGCGCGTCTGCCGAAAAGGCTCGCTGCAGTGCAAGAATAATGAATTGCGCTTTTAAATCAGCTGGTTGGAAACCGTTAACCGGGCCACGTCGGACACCGTGCCCTGCATCATCAGTTACCGACGATACGAGCGCCTTCCAGCCGATCACCCGGCTTGATGCCGAGCCGTTTGACGGTTCCGGCATTGAGTTCCAGCACATAGGCCACCGGCTCACGCGAATCGATGATCGCCTCGGAAAACGGCACGGCATCCTGATGGATCGTCCGCACAGTACCGCTCTTGTCGATGAACAGCATGTCGAGCGCCAGATAGGTGTTCTTCATCCACATCATCACCCGACGGGTATCACCGAAATCGAACAACATTCCGTGATCGGGTGCCATTGAGCGCCGAAACATCAGCCCCTGCTCCCGCTGATCGGCATCGATGGCAAGCTCGACCGTGAACTCATGGATCTTGTTGTCGGCCGTCACCAGCCGCATCCGGTCGCTGGTGAATTGCGCTTCCGCTAGCGCAAAGGCTGCAAACAGTAGCGCCGACAAAAAAAGCGCCGTGGCGGCGCTTCTTGCAGAAAAGGTTCGAGCCATCGACATCAGTGCGAACGGCTTGTCGGTGTTGGGCCATCGGGATGGATCTCGGCCGCCATCAAGCCCTTTTCACCGTCGCCGAAGCGCACGAGAACCACTTGGCCGGGGCGCAGTTCCGTCAGACCGAAACGGCGCAACGTTTCCATATGAACGAAGATATCCTCCGTGCCCTCGCCGCGCGTCAAGAAGCCGAAGCCCTTGGTCCGGTTGAACCACTTGACCAAGACACGTTCGAGGCCGCTCGTCGGCGTTACCTGCACGTGGGTTCTGATCGGCGGCAGTTGCGAGGGATGAATGGCCGTCGACTGATCCATCGACAGAATGCGGAAGGCCTGGTAGCCACGGTCGCGCTTCTGGATGAGAGCCACGACGCGGGCCCCTTCGAGCACCGTCTGATAGCCGTCGCGCCGCAGGCAGGTCACGTGCACCAGCACATCCTGCATGCCGTTATCAGGCACGATGAAGCCAAACCCCTTGGCGACATCGAACCATTTGATCACGCCGGTGATTTCGACGAGGTCGAGGGCGTCGCTGCCAAAGTCGTCATCATGCATGACGTCTTTTGAAGATGTCCTATCCGCCATTCTCTCCCAGCCCCTCGTTTACGCGCGACTACCGACTACGGTTAACTGATTCTTATTGACCAGAATAACATCGTCCCGCCGCTGGTGCGCAAGACCCTCGGCGTATTTTGGCCTGGATCCAATGTAGGGACGCAGCCTTGCCTCTGGCTTGCTGGCAGATAAGTATACGCCATCTTCTTCGAAACAGGGACATTGCAATGCGTTATCTGCACACGATGGTTCGCGTCAAAAATCTGGACGAGGCCTTGAACTTCTATTGCACGCTTTTCGGCCTCAGCGAAATCCGTCGCTACGAGAACGAGAAGGGCCGCTTCACGCTTGTCTTCCTGGCCGCCCCAGGCGATCTCGACCGGGCAAAGGGCGAACTCTCGCCGTGCCTCGAACTCACCTACAATTGGGACAGCGAAGATTATACAGGCGGTCGCAACTTCGGTCACCTGGCCTATGAGGTGGATGACATTTATGGCTTCTGCCAGCACCTGATGGACAACGGCGTAACCATTAACCGCCCGCCACGCGATGGGCACATGGCCTTTGTGCGCTCACCCGACGGTATTTCGATCGAGATCCTGCAGAAGGGCGAGAACCTGGCGGCGCAGGAGCCCTGGGCGTCCATGGCCAACACCGGCGCCTGGTAAGCCTCGCGCAATTCTGGCCGCCGATGATTGACGTCTGCAGCCGGGAGTTTCGGCTTGGCACAGTCGAGTCGCGGATCCGTTGAATTGACGAATGATCCGGGGCCCGGCATCGACACCGGGCCTTCGCATGCTTGGCGCATGTGGGCTCAAGGTTAGCGCCAGTTTACAAATCACGTATCGTTCAGTAACTTTCCGCGCGAAACGTTGATACGGGGTTCTATCCGCGATGTCTCGTGGCGACGCCCCTAACTGTATTTGGCCTAATCCTTCCCGCGGCGATCCGATTGGTCGCCGCGCGAAATTCGTGTTTGTTTGTTCTGGGCGATGTTTCGGAACTGAGACTTAATGCATGGAAAGGCGACGATCTCGCCGATCATGCACGGAGAGCGGGGATAGGACGTTGCAACATCGGGAAACAAGGGGAGCGCTGCTGGCAACTTTCAGCCGCGCAGCCGCGATATCCGTTTCGCTGTTCGCGTTGAGCGGCTGCGTGTCTGCCGTCGCTGATAGCGAAGCAGCAAATGCGTTGAAGGTAGAGGAAGCGCAAGACGCTCTGCAGGTCGCCGATTCGCCCCAGACCGGCGCGACCGTTCGCGACGCTCAAGTGTCGGCGGTTGGCAGCAACCCGCAGGCAGCCCAAGGCAATAGCGCTCTCGCGCCGGGTCAGGCCCCCGCGCAACAGGGTGGGCCGCTGACCATGCAGAGCACGGGCCTGCGTGCGGCCTCATCGAGCATCTATGGCCAGGCTCCGGCCGCGGCCGGTCAAGCGGCGATGGCGGGCGCACAGCCGCAGGCGACGGGCTCCGTCCCGGCCACAGGCGCTGCCCAGCCGAGCATGAACGCAACGACGAACAGCCTCTTCAGCGGCAGCCAAGGACAGGGGCAAATCCAGCCTCAGCCTCAGCCTCAGCCGCAACCCCAGCCGATCATCCAGCCGCAGCAAGGCGCATCGAATGAGACTTCCGGCGCCCCGTCCGATACAGCAGTGATGGCCTATGCCGCCCCGGAAGGCGCTACTCTTCCCGCCTCGGTACCGCTGCCCTTGAGCGCGCAAGCCGCCCTCGGCGGCAAGACATCGCGCGTGCTTCAGCCCGTACAAGCTGTTGAGCAGGCGCAGGCGGCAACAGACGTGGCGACCCAGGCCGCCACGGCCACGCCGAACGCCAAGGCCAGCGAAAGCGGCTCCAAGGAAGTACCGAAGACCTGGACGCTTGCGAGCCTGTTTGCGGGAAAACGCAAGGAGAAACAGCAGCAGGAAACGGCGCGCGCAGCGCAGCCGGCTGAGAAAAAAACCATCACCACCAGCAACGCCAGCCAGCCGCAGATGGCCTCGCTCGCCTATCAGGGCCTGCCCGGCGTCAAGATGAGCCCGCTGTTCAGCGTGGCGCATGAAGACCACGCGGCGGACGAAGAGGACGCACCGGTTCAGGTCGCCTCCCTTTCCGGCTTGGCCCGTCTGGCACCAAGCGGCCTTATCCTGCAGACCGAAAAGGTCGAGGCCGGCTGCTTCAAGCCGGAGCTGATGCAGATGCTCAAACAGGTTGAAACGCATTACGGCCGCCAAGTGATGGTGACTTCGGGCCTGCGCCCGATCAAGGTCAACCGCGCAAAGCAATCCCTCCATACGCGCTGCGAGGCGGCAGACATCCAGGTGAAGGGCGTCAGCAAGTGGGAGTTGGCAGATTTCCTGCGCAGCATTCCCGGGCGCGGTGGCGTTGGAACCTACTGCCACACGGAATCGGTTCATATCGACATCGGCGCCCAGCGCGATTGGAACTGGCGCTGCCGCCGCGGCAAGGGCTGAAGGCAAGCCCTTGTTTCCATGAGCTAATCCGCAGGATCCGTCCATCTTTTCCGGCTTTTGCATTTTTTACAGAAAAATGAAAATTGCCGCTTGCGGTAATCAAATCGCCTGACTATAAGACGCCCACACAGCAAGTGCGCCCTTCGTCTATCGGTTAGGACACCAGATTTTCATTCTGGGAAGAGGGGTTCGACTCCCCTAGGGCGTGCCACTGTGACCCTCCCCTTCAGATGATTTTGTTATTGGTGATCGGCAGTTTCTTGCCGAGAATTCAGCGTGCGCTCGAATATGCGATGCGCACATGCACGCCGAACGGGTGCAGATTTTTCCGTTTCTTTTTCACGGGAAAAGCACACGAATTTTCAGATTCACGCTTGCAGTCTGCAAAGGCGCTGCCTATAAGGCGCCCACACAGCAAGTGCGCCCTTCGTCTATCGGTTAGGACACCAGATTTTCATTCTGGGAAGAGGGGTTCGACTCCCCTAGGGCGTGCCACTGTGATCCCCTCCCCAGCACATTCGTTTCCGTTTTGGCGCCGATTGCATCGACCCATGCCCCTCGGCTTCAGGCATCTGCGCCATGTTCTTAGCCGTTGATTTTTCCTGCATTTTCCCCAGAAAAACCTCAAAAATCCTGACATTAGCGCTTGCAGCCGGCAAAAGCGCTGACTATAAGACGCCCACACAGCAAGTGCGCCCTTCGTCTATCGGTTAGGACACCAGATTTTCATTCTGGGAAGAGGGGTTCGACTCCCCTAGGGCGTGCCACTGTGACCTTCCCCTCGACATTGTTGATGTTCGGCCTGCACGTCTTCGCAGGACCAAAAATAGTCATGCTCCGTCCCGTGGCGCGGAGTACTTCTGCCCCGTCTCTGACGCAGGTTCACAGGAGATGACTGGACTCGATCCCGGCAGATAGTCATGCATTCCAAGCGGCACCGCAGAGCTTGACGGAATATAGATTCAGGCTGCCGGCTACATTGCCTTGGCAGCGTCGCTTACACGCAACTGCACGCGCCGCTGGCCTTGCCAAAGATCGGCCGAAACCGAACCCGCAACATGAATGGATGCGCCACGGCTGGCGAACAGGAAGTCGCCGAGCGGCGTCTCCACGGCCCGAAAGGCGATACCTTCGAGGCGGCTGCCGTCTTGCCCTTCGAGGGTCACCTTGATGTGGTTGGCTCCAACCTGGCGGCAGTCGCGCAGCCGATGCAGGGGGAAGGCGAAGACCGGCTGCGGATGGGCGGAGCCGTAGGGGCCGGCCTGCTCCAGCAGATCGATCAGTTCCAGCGTTGCGCCAGACGCGCCGAGCGCGCCGTCCACCTTCAGCGTCTGCACCGCAACGAGGTCCCGCACGGCTGCTTCAGCCTTCTCCTCAAAGAATTGGCGCAACCGGCCGAGCTTTGCCCGCTCGACCGTCAGGCCTGCGGCCATGGCGTGGCCGCCGCCTTTCACCAACAATCCGCCGTCGACGGCGGCACGAACCATCTTTCCCATGTCGAAACCAGCAATCGACCGACCCGATCCGGTGCCGCGACCATTCGGATCGAAGGCAATGGCAAAGGTCGGGCGACGGAATTTCTCTTTTATTCTCGCCGCGATCAGCCCGACGATACCGGGGTGCCAGTTCTCCCGCGCCGTCACAATGACGGAGGCGCCCTCGCCCGTGCCGTACTCAGCCAGAACCTCGGCCTCGGCCTCGGCCAACATCGCCGCTTCCATCGCCTGCCGCTCGCGGTTGAGCTCGTCGAGCCGTGCCGCAATCGTTTCAGCCGCAGCACTATCGTCCATCGTCAACAGGCGGCTGCCAAGCGCCGCGTCCCCGATGCGCCCGCCCGCATTGATGCGTGGCCCGACCAGAAAGCCGAGATGATATGGCGTCACGGGACCGCCGATCGCCGCCTTGCGCAACAGCGCGGCCAGCCCGACATTGCCCATATGCCGGGCTGCAATCAGCCCCTTGACCACATAGGCGCGATTGAGCCCCTTCAGCGGCACCACATCACAAACGGTTGCGAGTGCCACGAGATCGAGTTGCGCCAGTAGATCGAAAGTCCCAACGCGCGCATCACCAGCGGCGCGCAGCACCCGCACGGCATTGACGAGAACGAGATAGACGACGCCGGCAGCGCAAAGGTGCCCCTGGCCGGAGAGATCGTCCTCGCGGTTGGGATTGACCAGTGCATGGCATGGCGGCAACGTCGAGCCGACCTGGTGATGGTCGATGACGACGACGTCGATACCGCGTTGGGCCGCGACAGCGAGCGATTCATGGCTGGTCGAGCCACAGTCGACGGTGACGATGAGCCTGGCCCCGTTATCGATCAACTGTTCGATCGCCTGTGGGTTGGGGCCATAGCCTTCAAAGATGCGATCGGGGATGTAGATCTCGACCTCGAGCCCGAAATGTTCGAGGAAGCGCGCCATCAGCGCCGAGGATGCAGCGCCATCGACGTCGTAGTCGCCGAAGACCACTACCTTCTCGCGCCTGGATATTGCCAGCGACAGGCGCTCTGCCGCTTTGCGGCAGTCGGTCAAGGTGTCGGGGTCCGGCATCAGCGAGCGAAGCGTCGGGTCGAGGAAGGTCGCGGCATCGTCGAGCGAAACGCCACGGCCGGCCAGCACGCGTCCAATGAGATCGGAATAGCCATGAACCTGGCTGATCGCCAGCGCGCGGTTCTGCCCGGCCTGGTCGAGACGAGAGACCCAGCGCTGACCGCTGATCGATCGCTCGACGCCCAGAAAAGCTCGCTGTATCGGGTCTACCGGTTCTTCCATGCTGTCCACCTGCCTCAATCTCTTCGTTATTAGCGAACAATGCGCGCACGCAAAACCCGGCATGAAAAAGGCCCCACCGACGCCAATGGTCGATGGGGCCCGTTCTCAACAGCTTTGCACCTTGAGCTAGGCTGCCTTCGGCCGCTCGATGCGGATCACCTGCGGCTCGCCGACCAGATAGCCCTCGCTCTTGATCGCGACGATCGCATCGCGCACCGAATGCTCGGCGGTCGCGTGCGTCACCAAAATGATCGTCTGCGGCTCGTCCGATTCCTTCGGGTGCTTGGAATGCTGCATGATCGATTCCAGCGAAATGCCGTTTTCGGCCATGCGCGAAGCAATGCTCGCAAAGACGCCTGTGCGATCGACGACCTTCAGGCGGATGAAGTAGCCGCCTTCGTGGCTCTGGATCTGCGCGCGCTTGTAAGGCAGCAGCGCATTGGTCGGACGACCAAATGCGGGCACATGCTGGGCGCCAGGGCGGCTCTTGGCGATATCGGCGACGTCGCCGAGAACGGCCGACGCCGTCGCGTTGCCGCCGGCACCCGGACCGACCATCAGCAGCTCGCCGAGAATATCGGATTCGATCGCGACCGCATTGGTGACGCCATCGACCTGAGCGATCACCGAATCATAGGGAACCATCGTTGGATGTACGCGCTGCTCGATGCCGCTTTCGGTGCGCTGGGCGACCCCGAGAAGCTTGATCCGGTATCCGAGATCGGCCGCGGCATTGATATCGTCGATGGAGATATTGGTGATGCCTTCGAGATAGATGTCGTCGGCCGCAATCGCCGTGCCGAAGGCAAGGCTCGTCAGGATCGATAGCTTGTGGGCGGTATCGTTGCCTTCGATGTCGAAGGCCGGGTCGGCCTCAGCATAGCCGAGCCTCTGGGCTTCCTTCAGGCAGGCCTCGAAGGACAGACCCTCCTTCTCCATCTTCGTCAGGATGTAGTTGCAGGTGCCGTTCATGATCCCGTAGACGCGCGAGATCGTGTTGCCGGTCATGGATTCGCGCAGCGCCTTGATGACGGGAATGCCGCCAGCAACGGCAGCTTCGTAGTTGAGCAGCGCGCCGTTGTTCTCGGCAATGGCCGCAAGCTCGATGCCATGTGCTGCCAGCAACGCCTTGTTGGCGGTGACGACATGGATACCACGGCCGAGCGCCGTCTTGACCGCAGCATAGGCCGGGTCGCCGGAACCGCCCATCAATTCGATGAAGACATCGATATCGGCATTGGCAGCGAGCGAGACGGCATCGTCGAACCAGGTGGTCTTCGACAGATCGACTCCACGATCCCTGGAGCGGTCACGCGCCGTTACGGCTGTAATTTCGATTGCCCTGCCACATGTCGTTGCCAGCATCTCGTGACGATCCTGGAGGATTCGCACGAGCGAGGCACCGACGGTACCCAAGCCCGCAATGCCAATTTTGAGGGCATCTGCCATAGCCATTTCCTAACATGTGAGGGTCCCCGCCAGAACGGCGGGGCCGTTGCGGTAGGGGCGCGCGCCTGGCACGCCCCCGTCTTTTACCGATGCGCGTTGAGCGAGATGACGTTGTGCATCGTCTCGTCAGCCGTGGACAGGAACTTCTTGATATTGCGTGCCGCCTGACGAATGCGGTGCTCGTTTTCGACGAGCGCCAGACGCACATAGTCGTCACCCTGCTCGCCGAAGCCGATGCCCGGCGCTACGGCCACATCGGCCTTCTCTACAAGCAGCTTTGAGAATTCGAGCGATCCGAGATGACGGAACTTCTCCGGGATCTTGGCCCAGGCAAACATCGTGGCTGCCGGCGGCGGCACGTCGAAGCCGGCCTTGCCGAAGCTTTCGACCATCACGTCGCGACGGCGCTTGTAGATGTTGCGGACCTCGGCGATGTCGCTGCCGTCACCGTTAAGTGCCTGGGTGGCGGCAACCTGGATCGGCGTGAACGCACCATAGTCGAGATAAGACTTCACGCGCGTCAGCGCCGCGATCAACCGCTCGTTGCCGACGGCAAAGCCCATGCGCCAACCGGGCATGGAAAACGTCTTCGACATCGAGGTGAACTCGACCGCGATGTCGATCGCGCCCGGCACCTCGAGCACGGATGGTGGCGGCGCATCGTTGAAGTAGATTTCCGAATAGGCCAGATCCGACAAGACGATGATGTCGTGCTTCTTCGCGAATGCCACGACTTCCTTATAGAAATCGAGCGTCGCAACCTGCGCCGTCGGGTTCGACGGGTAATTGAGGATCAGCGCCAGCGGCTTCGGGATCGAATGGCGAACGGCGCGCTCCAGCGGCCCGAAGAATGTGTCGTCCGGCTCGACCGAGATCGAGCGGATGACGCCACCGGCCATCAGAAAGCCGAAGGCATGGATCGGATAGGTCGGATTAGGGCACAGGATCACGTCGCCCGGCGCGGTGATCGCCTGAGCCATGTTGGCAAAGCCTTCCTTGGAGCCAAGGGTGGCGACGACCTGCGTGTCCGGGTTCAGTTTGACGCCGAAGCGGCGGGCGTAATAGGCGGCCTGGGCACGACGCAGCCCGGGAATGCCCTTCGACGACGAATAACGATGCGTGCGCGGGTCCTGAACGGCCTCGCAGAGCTTGTCGACAATCGACTGCGGAGTGGGAAGATCCGGATTGCCCATGCCGAGGTCGATGATGTCAGCACCGGCCGCTCGCGCGCTTGCTTTCAAACGGTTGACCTGTTCGAAAACATAAGGCGGCAAACGCCGGACTTTGTGAAACTCTTCCATCTCCAAACCTCGTTTGGCGCACGTATCCGCCAGCGGTTGGCCGTCGCGAAAACATGCGCTTTGGTGAACGGCCGTCATTGCGGCCATTGAACGCTTTGCGTCCAAATCACCTGAAACGCAAGTGCTAATTCGTGATCTGTTTCAACGTGTCGGAGCCGTGGTCTTCGGCAAGCTTTCGCATTTCCTTCATGCGACGCTGATACTCCGCTTCGGAGATGGAGCCGGATTTGCGCGCGGCACCGAGCGCGGACAGCCGCGCCTGCATATCGGCGGCTTCCTGATTGGTCATCTGCTGCGTTGCCGCAGGCTTCTGACCGTAGACGGAGGGATAATTTTCGAAATCGGTCTTCTGGCTGTTGCAGCCCGCAAGCGTGCCGAGGAGAATGATCCCGGCAACCCAGGTGATGGAGCGCTGTTTTCCGACGGCGAGCATACTGGCAAAGACCTCTGTTTTCGTGGCGCGACGATGCGCTAGCCCTTGTAATCATTTTCGGGCAGAATGTAAAAATACAAAACAAACAAGATGCTGTGGAGGAAACCGGGTGACAGCAGACAGGAATGCCGAAGGCAAGGACGGCTTTGCTGGCTTCGACCCGAAGTCCGTTGAACCCTACATCGTCAAGGATCCCGAAGGCCTCGCGGTCAACCTTGCCCGCGCAATGGAGCAGCTCGGCAAGGCGGCCTCAGCCTGGCTTGCGCCGCGCGAAACCGGCGAAAAATCCGACGTCTTCTCCGAACCTGTCACCGACATGGTCAAAACCCTCTCCAGGGTTTCCGAGTATTGGCTTTCCGATCCACGCCGGACGCTCGAAGCCCAGACCCATCTGATGGGCAGTTTCTTCGAGATGTGGTCTCGAACCTTGCATCGCATGTCCGGTGATGTTGTCGCCACCGATCCCGTGAGCTTGCAGCGCACCGACAAGCGCTTCGCCGACGAGGACTGGGTAAAAAACCCGTTCTTCGATTTCGTCCGGCAGGCCTATTTCATCACGTCGGACTGGGCTGACAAGATGGTGCGCGACGCGGAAGGGCTGGACGACCACACCAAACAGAAGGCTGCCTTTTACGTCAGGCAGATTTCGAGTGCGCTCTCTCCGACCAATTTCGTCACCACCAACCCTCAGCTCTACCGGGAAACGGTTGCGACGAGCGGCGCCAATCTCGTCAAGGGCATGCAAATGTTTGCCGAGGACGTGGTGGCCGGTCGCGGCGATCTCAGGATGCGCCAGACCGATACCAGCAAATTCGCGATCGGCGAAAACATCGCGATCACCCCCGGCAAGGTGGTCGCGCAGAGCGACGTCTGCCAGGTGATCCAGTACGAGGCCTCGACGGAAACGGTGCTCAAGCGTCCGCTGTTGATCTGCCCGCCCTGGATCAACAAGTTCTACGTGCTCGACCTCAACCCGCAGAAATCCTACATCAAGTGGGCGGTCGATCAGGGACACACGGTGTTCGTCATCTCCTGGGTCAATCCGGACGAGCGGCATGCGGCCAAGGATTGGGAAGCCTATGCCCGCGAAGGCATCGGCTTTGCGCTCGACACCGTCGAACAGGCGACCGGCGAACGGGACGTGAATGCCATCGGCTATTGCGTCGGTGGAACGCTATTGGCCGCAACACTGGCGCTCCATGCCGCAGAGGGCGACGAGCGCATCCGCTCGGCAACGCTGTTTACCACCCAGGTCGACTTCACTCACGCCGGTGATCTCAAGGTCTTCGTCGACGAAGACCAGATCAGCCAGATGGAAGCCAACATGCGGGTGGCCGGCTATCTCGACGGCTCGAAAATGGCGACCGCGTTCAACATGCTGCGCGCCTCCGAACTGATCTGGCCCTACTTCGTCAACAACTACCTCAAGGGGCAGGAGCCCCTGCCCTTCGACCTGCTCTACTGGAATTCCGATTCGACCCGGATGCCGGCGGCCAACCATTCGTTCTACCTGCGCAACTGCTACCTGGAAAACCGTCTGTCGAAGGGCGAGATGATGCTGGCCGGCAAGCAGGTATCGCTGGGTGACGTCAAGATCCCGATCTACAACCTGGCAACCAAGGAAGACCATATCGCTCCGCCGCGCTCCGTTTTCCTCGGCAGTTCCTCCTTCGGTGGCAAGGTCACATACGTGCTTTCCGGCTCGGGCCACATCGCCGGCGTCGTGAACCCACCGGACAAGGGCAAGTACCAGTTCTGGACCGGCGGTCCTCCCAAGGGAGAGTTCGACGATTGGGTCAAAACGGCCACGGAGACCCCCGGGTCCTGGTGGCCGCACTGGCATCAGTGGATCGAAAAGCTGGACAAGAAGCGCGTGCCCGCGCGCAAGCCCGGCGGCACGCTCAACACGCTGGAAGAGGCGCCCGGCTCCTATGTGCGCGCCCGCGCCTGACCAAGGTGTGAACAGATCTTGATTTTCGATCGGCCACTCGTGCCCGCCACGCTCGTGCAGCGCTACAAACGCTTTCTATTCGACGCTCTCCTCGCCGATGGTACGGCATTGACCGGCTCATGCCCCAACACCGGGTCGATGCGCGGACTGACGACGCCGGGTTCGCGCATCTGGATGTCGGAGCATGATAGCCCGACGCGCAAGTACCGGCAGATGCTCGAAATCGTCGAGGCGGATGGTACGCTGGTCGGCATCAACACCGGCCTGCCCAACCGTCTGGCGGAAGAGGCCATTCGGCTCGGACTTGTCGCCGACCTTCATCTCTACGAGAACCTCGCCCGCGAGCAGAAATACGGGCGCAATTCGCGAATCGACATTCTCTTGAGCGACAGCCTGCGCGGTCTTGCCTATGTCGAGGTGAAGAATGTGCATTTCAGTCGCAACCCTGGCGTGGCCGAGTTTCCCGACAGCCCGACTGCACGTGGCGCCAAGCACCTCGAAGAACTGGGAGACATGGTCGAAGCCGGCCATCGCGCGATCATGGTCTACCTAGTGCAGCGCAGCGATTGCGATCACCTGCAGATCTGCCGCGACTACGACCCTGTATATGCCGCTGCCTTCGATCGTGCCATGACCAGAGGTGTCGAGGCCTATGCGGTGAAATGCCTGGTATCGCCCTCCGAGATAGCACCGATCGGCTTGATCGCAATCGATGAGGCAGGTGCCAGCGCTATTCGCAACTTCGCCTGAGTTACCGATTTGGCACGCACGGCATCGCCAACCCTTAGCAACCTGCAACATTCTACGGATAGGCGCAGGCATTGATCCGCGTTAGGCTTGCCGATCTGCTTAGCGGAAGATCGCGGCTGCGAAATACTGTGCGCTGCGCCCTATATCAGTCCCTCAAGGTGCACGGCAGTGGACGAGGCTGCCCCTGCTGGATTATGAAATTCGACAGGAAACAACTGAAAGTTCTGGAATGGTGACTTACATCGAGGCAGGGTCCGCGCCCTATAAGAACACCGGCGTCATCCGCCTCTACGGACCGGAGGGGTTCGAAGGTATGCGCAAGGCCTGTCAGGTGACGGCGCGTTGCCTCGACGAACTGGTGTCGCGCGTTCGGCCCGGGGTGACGACCGAGGAGATCGACCGCTTCGTCTTCGAGTTCGGCATGGACAACGGCGCGCTTCCGGCAACGCTGAACTACCGCGGCTATACCAAGTCGTCCTGCACCTCGATCAACCACGTTGTCTGCCACGGTATTCCGAACGACAAGCCGCTTCGCGACGGCGATATCGTCAATATCGACGTGACCTATGTGATCGATGGCTGGCACGGCGATTCCAGCCGCATGTATCCGGTCGGCGAGATCAAACGTGCCGCCGAGCGGCTTCTCGACGTGACGCATGAGTGCCTGATGCGCGGCATTGCCGCCGTGCGTCCTGGCGCCCGCACCGGCGCGATCGGCGAAGCCATCCAGGCCTATGCCGAAGCCGAACGGTGCTCGGTCGTACGCGACTTCTGCGGACACGGCGTCGGCCGGCTTTTCCACGACGCTCCCAACATCCTGCATTACGGCCGCGCCAACGAGGGGCCGGAACTGCGCGAAGGCATGATCTTCACCATCGAGCCGATGATCAATCTCGGTCGCCCGCACGTGAAGGTACTTGCCGATGGCTGGACGGCGGTAACACGCGACCGTTCTCTCTCGGCGCAGTACGAGCATACGGTCGGCGTCACGGCTGATGGCTGCGAGATCTTCACGCTCTCGCCGGCCGGCCTCTTCAAGCCTGACATGGCCGCCATGGGCGCCGCATGAAGAAAAACTCCCGCTCATCCGCAGGCGATGCGACGCAGCCGGCGGACGAACGGTCGTTTTTTGCGGATCTGCAGCCGCAGGACGCGCATGTCTCAGACGCGGCAGCTCAGGCGGTCGAGGCGCACTATCTTGGCCACCGTGATCGGCTGCGAACACGGTATCGCGAGCACGGCGACGCCGCGCTTGCCGACTACGAACTCCTCGAAATGCTGCTGTTCCGGCTTATCCCGCGCAAGGATACCAAGCCGATTGCCAAGGCGCTGCTGACGCGCTTTGGCACGCTTGCCGGTGTATTCGGCGCACCGCTCCCGTTGCTGCAGGAGGTCGAGGGTGTTGGCGAATCGGTCGCGCTCGACCTGAAGCTCGTCTCGACGATCGGGCACCGAACGCTGAAGAGTGACCTGCGCAAGAAGCACATTCTCTCGTCCTGGTCGGCGGTGATCGAATATTGCCACGCGGCTATGGCCTATGAGACCAAGGAGCAATTCCGGATATTATTCCTCGACAAGCGTAATGCGTTGATTGCCGACGAGGTCCAGCAGACGGGCACGATCGACCACACGCCTGTCTATCCGCGCGAGGTCGTCAAGCGCGCACTCGAATTGTCGGCAACCGCGATCATCCTTGCGCATAATCACCCCTCAGGCGACCCCACGCCGTCGCGGGCGGATATCGACATGACCAAGCTGATCGTCGAGACAGCCAAGCCGCTCGGCATTGCGGTGCACGATCACATCATCATCGGCAAGGACGGCCATGTAAGCCTGAAGGGGCTGCGCCTCTTCTAGAGCGTTTCCGATTTGGACGGAATCGCACAAACGCTTTTTTACGCATTTCCTGATGGAAAACCGCTTCGCACTTTTCCTGGAAATGCTCTAGCCGCCGGGCTTTGCAATCAAAGCCATCGGGCGCGGCGGAAGAAGCGATACAGCGTCAGGCAGAGCCCGATGATCACGGCCAGCACCACGAAATAACCGTAGCGGAATTTAAGCTCCGGCATGTCGTCGAAGTTCATCCCGTAGATACCGGCAATTGCCGTCGGCACTGCAAGGATAGCTGCCCAGGAGGCAAGCTTGCGGGAGATCTCCGTCTGCTCGGATTGGCCGATCATCAAGCTGGCTTCAAAGGTGAAGGCCAGAACCTCGCGCAACGCATCGATATCTTCCTGCACGCGGCGGACATGGTCGGTCACATCGCGAAACAGCGGTTGCAGTGCCGCCTCCATGCCGGGCAGATCGATATGCTCGTGCCGCCGGCAGACATCGACCAGCGGCACGGCGGCATTGCGAAGCCTGAGCAGGTTGCGCCGGAGCAGATAGAGCCGTTCGATATCCGCCTTCTCCAGCCGTTGGCGAAGCAGACGATCCTCGAGCCGTTCGACTTCCTCGTGAATGGCCTCGATTACCGGCATGTAATTGTCGACGATGAAATCGAGGATCGAATACAGGATATAGTTCTCACCATGAGCAAGGGCAGCGGGTGACGCTTCGCATCGCTGCCGCACGGCCATATAGGAGGTCGAGGCGCCGTGGCGAACCGAGACGACGTAGCCGCGCCCGACGAAGAGATGCGTTTCGCCGAACGCGATTTCGACTCCGACCATATGAGCGGTGCGGGCAACGACGAAAATCGAATCGCCATAGATCTCAAGTTTAGGACGTTGATGCGCCTTGCAGGCGTCTTCGATCGCCAGGTCATGCAGATCGAACTCGCGCTGCACCTGGCGAAGCAACGCAGCATCCGGTTCATGGAGACCGATCCAGATGACGGCATTCGGGCGGTTTCGCCATTTGCTCGCATCTTCCACCTGAATGTCCTGGATGCGCACGCCGTTTTCGTAGACCGCAGCGGCGATCACGCCCTGCCTGTCCTCCCCATGCGGCGGTTCCGTGGTGCGCGAATAGTCCGAGCTTGGCTCGTTCATCAGGTCGAACGCCATAGAAGACCTCCCATGCCCGCATGAATTCCATGCACCGGTATGCTATTGGGTCATCGAGCATACGCGTATTTCGTCATATTCGCACCCAACAGGTTTCAAAGACGAAAACCACTTCATCAAACTGTGCGATTGACGATATAGACGCATGCGAGCGAGACTTTTCGCAGCGCACAACGATTCTTCCTTTTTTACGGAAATGCCCATGAACCAGTTCGATCTCATCGTCGTCGGAAGCGGACCCGCCGGCCGCCGTGGCGCCATCCAGGCCGCCAAGCTCGGCAAGAAGGTTCTCGTCATCGAACAGGGCAAACGCGTCGGCGGCGTTTCCGTGCACACGGGCACGATCCCGTCGAAGACCCTGCGCGAAACGGCGCTCAATCTCTCGGGTTGGCGCGAACGCGGCTTTTACGGCCGCTCTTACCGCGTCAAGGAGGAGATCAGCGCCGAGGATCTGCGCCAGCGACTGATCATCACCCTCAATCATGAGGTTGAGGTTCTCGAACACCAGTTTGCCCGCAACCGCGTGCAGCAGATGCGCGGCAAGGCAAGTTTCGTCGATCAGACCACGCTTGAAGTGGTCAAGGACGACGGCGAGACTTTGCTCGTTTCGGCGACCAGCATCATGCTTGCCGTCGGCACGAAGCCATTCCGTCCGGACTACATGCCCTTCGACGGCAAGACCGTGCTCGACAGCGACGAGCTGCTCGATATCTCGCAGTTGCCGCGCTCGCTCGTGGTGATCGGCGCCGGCGTCGTCGGCATCGAATATGCGACGATATTCAGTGCGCTAGACACGCAAGTGACGGTGATCGACCCGAAGACGACGATGCTCGACTTCATCGACAAGGAGATTGTCGAGGACTTCACCTATCAATTGCGCGACCGCAACATGAAACTCCATCTCGGGCAGAAGGCGGAAAAGGTCGAACGGCTCGACGATGGTAAGGTTCTGCTGACGCTCGACAACGGCCGCAGGATCGTGACCGACATGGTGCTCTTTGCCGCCGGCCGCATGGGCGCGACCGACACGCTCAATCTTCCGGCCGCCGGGCTCGAAGCCGACAGCCGCGGTCGGCTCAAGGTCAATCCCGAAACCTTCCAGACCTCAGTGCCCAACATCTACGCCGCCGGCGACGTGGTCGGCTTCCCGAGCCTTGCCTCGACTTCGATGGAACAGGGACGCATTGCTGCTCGCGTCGCAGTCGGCGCCATCGCCATGGAGCCGCAAAAATACTTCCCTTACGGCATCTATGCCGTTCCGGAAATCTCCACCTGCGGCCTTTCAGAAGAGGAGGTCAAGGAGCGCGGCATTGCCTATGAATGCGGCATTGCGCGCTTTCGCGAAACCTCGCGCGGCCACATCATGGGGCTCGACTCCGGTCTTTTGAAGATGATCTTTTCGCTAAAGACGCGCCGCCTGCTCGGCGTGCACATCCTCGGTGAAGGCGCGACCGAGCTGGTTCATATCGGCCAGGCCGTGCTGAACCTCAAGGGCACCGTCGAGTACTTTGTCGAGAACACGTTCAACTATCCGACGCTTGCCGAAGCCTACAAGATTGCCGGCCTCGACGCCTGGAACCGCATGGGCGAGATCAAGCCGACGGCTTAAAATGCCGCGAGGCCGGCCAGGTCGGCCCCGAACAAACCGCCGCGAATCAGATAGCCTCGCCGCCCTGACGTCGCCAAATCCGGCCACTTGAGAACGGCATCAAGTGATCGGCCTGGGCTTCGTTTTCACGCATACGGCCCGAATATGCTGCGCATCGTCGGGCCGTGTTTTGGCGAGCGATTGAGCATGGCACTACGCATCCTCTCCCTGAATGCCTGGGGCGGCAAGCTGCATGCGCCGCTGATACCGTATCTTGTCGAAGTCAACGCAGACATCCTGTGTCTGCAGGAGGTCGTGCGCTCTCCGGAGACGAGGTCAGAGTGGCTCCTTTACCGCGATCGCGATGCCGAGCTGCCGCAGCGCGCCAATCTCTTCGACGAGATCTGCGCAGCCCTGCCTGATCATGACGGGTATTTCTGCCCGACGTCGAGAGGCGAGCTTTCCGATGGCGATCGTATGGTCCATTCCGAATTCGGATTGGCGACATTCGTGCGCAAATCCTTTCCCGTCATCGGCCAGGCGCTCGATTTCGTCCATGGCGAGTTTTCGCCCGACGGTTGGGGCGAACATCCGCGCGCCCGAAATGCCCACTGCCTCCGCCTCTTCAACTATGAGCATGGCTTTTCCATAACCATCGCGCAGATGCACGGCCTGCGGACCACGAACGGCAAGGGCGACACGCCGGAGCGGCAGGCGCAGGCGGATGCGCTGGTACAACTTATCGGCCGCATTTGGCCCGGAAACGAAAGGCTCGTCGTCTGCGGCGATTTCAATGTCCTGCCTGAAAGCGCAACCTTTGCGGCGCTCGGCAGTCTCGGCCTGTCCGATCTCGTCACCGGTCGAGGTCACACGGATACACGCACATCGCACTACGGCAAATCAGGGCGTTACGCCGATTACATGCTGGCCACGCCGGATGTCGATGTCATCAGCTTCGACGTTGTCGAACAACCGGAAGTCTCGGATCACCGGGCGTTGCTGCTCGATCTTCGGTAAAGCAAAACGTCTCTGTGCACCCACCACGCACGACAAACATTTCCCCAACAGAAAAGGCCCCGCCGTAAACGGCAGGGCCTCAATTTGTAAGCAATCGAAGAAGTGATTACTCGGCGCTGTCGTCAGCAGCCTTTTTCTTGGCCGGAGCCTTCTTCTTCGGAGCAGCGGCTTCTTCGCCTTCAGCGGCGTCAGCCTTGGCAGCGGCCTTCTTCTTGGCCGGAGCCTTCTTGGCAGCCTTGCCTTCGGTTTCTTCGTCGTCAGCCGTCAGCTCTTCCTTGGAAACCGTCTTGTCGGTTACCGAGATCTCGGAGAGCAGGTGATCGACAACCTTTTCTTCGAACAGCGGAGCGCGCAGCGAAGCGGCGGCACCAGGCGTGTTCTTGAAGTAGTCGAGGATCTGCTTTTCCTGGCCCGGGAACTGGCGGAGCTGTTCGAACAGCGAACGCTGCAGTTCGTCGTCGCTGACCTGAACGCCGGCCTTTTCGCCGATTTCCGAGAGAACGAGGCCGAGGCGAACGCGACGCTCAGCGAGCTTGCGGTATTCGGCGCGTGCTTCTTCTTCGGTGGTTTCTTCGTCAGCGAAGGTCTTGCCGGCCTGCTGCAGATCGGTGTTGATCTGACGCCAGATGTTTTCGAATTCGGCTTCGACGAGGCGCTCCGGCGTATCGAACTGGTAGAGTTCGTCGAGCTGGTCGAGGATCTGACGCTTCACCTTCTGGCGGGTCAGCGAGCCGTACTGGCTCTCGATCTGGCCGCGAACGATTTCCTTCAGCTTGTCAGCCGATTCGAGGCCGAGCTTGGTGGCCAGTTCGTCGTTGATTTCGATGTCCTGGGCCGAAGCAACGTCCTTGACGGTGATGTCGAAGGTGGCTTCCTTGCCAGCGAGGTTCGCTGCCGGGTAATCGGCCGGGAACGTCACGGTGATGGTCTTCTCGTCGCCAGCCTTGACGCCGACGAGCTGCTCTTCGAAGCCCGGGATGAAGCGGTTGGAGCCGAGAACGAGTTCTGCGTCTTCGTCCTTGCCGCCGTCGAAGGCTTCGCCGTCAACCTTGCCGAGGTAGTCGATGGTGACGCGGTCGCCGTTGGCGGCCTTGCCCTTCTTCGATTCGTAGGTGCGAGCGCTTTCAGCGATACGCAGGATCTGCTCGTTGACTTCGTCTTCGGCGATCTCGACGACTTCGCGCGTCACCTTGATGCCGCTGACGTCCTTGAGTTCGATCGCCGGGATGATTTCGTAAGCGACGGTGAACTCGAGGTCAGCCTCAGCGTTGAGGATCTTGTCGGCTTCGGACTCGTCCTCGGTCATCGCGATTTCCGGCTGGGTCGCCGACTTCTCGCCACGGCCCGAAAGGATCTCGGTCGGCTTTTCGCGGACGATCTCGTTGACGAGATCTGCCATGATCGACTTGCCATAGACCTTCTTCAGATGCGCGAACGGCACCTTGCCCGGCCGGAAGCCGTTGATCTTCACACGGTCCTTCACTTCGGCCAGACGCTCGTTCATCCGAGCTTCCATGTCCTTGGCCGGGATAACGACCTTGAGTTCGCGCTTCAGCCCTTGAGCGAGCGTTTCGATAACCTGCATGTTCAAACCTTCATTTCACGTTGACTGTGCTCTTCCCCTTAGAAAGGTCTGGCGAGCACGTGAGCCGATCCATTTGCCGGGAGTGGCTTTACGCAGTTCCGTAACCGTTTTGCAAGCAAAATGGCACTCCAGCCCCCTTCATCATAGCAGAATCCGGACTTTTGGCGCGATGCTTGTCTTGGTGCGGGTAGAGAGACTTGAACTCCCACGCCTTGCGGCACCAGAACCTAAATCTGGCGTGTCTACCAATTTCACCATACCCGCGTTCAGACAATCGCACCGCCTGATCGTATTCCCGCAAGACCAACCAACGGAAATACCGCAGATAGAATGGGCATGCTGAGGTTCAGGGCTTTCCCGAGCGCGGCGTCTCTATATCACTCGTTTTCGCGGGATCAAAGGGAAAATGCGGTTACCCACGACAGATCGATCCGATCCCGCAGCAAGCGGTCAATAGAGCGTCTCTTCGTAGACAGGCGTGCCTTCGACGGCGATCTGCCTTATCTGTGCGCGCCCCGCATTATTGACGCGAACATTGACCGAAAGCGCCTCGGCATTGCGCGCTTGCTCCAGCACCCGGCCCTCGCCCTCCGGAACATAGAATCGCTCGATGCCATATGCGACGTTTATCGATGACGGGTTTTCACTCGACGAAGGGTAATAGGTGAACGGTTGCGATTGAAGCACGACACTGTCATCCGTCGGCGCAAGGGGCTTGAAGGACGCTTGCGCCGCACCCCAGAAGCCGTCCGGTTGTTTTGCCAGACGCACGAAAACCGTCGCTTCCGCCGGCGCCGTCGGCAATCCGTCCTTGAAAAGTGCCGGCGGCAGCCAGGAAATGTCATAGCTCAGGATGACGTAGTCGCCGCGCAGCAGATCCCTCGGATCAACCGGCACGGTCTTCAGCAGGACTTCCTTGCCGTTGCGCAGGATCGAAGCCCGGCTTTCGACCATGTAGCCAAGCGCTGCCGTCTGAAGGACGGCGGCAATCAGCGCGGCGATGAGCGGCGGCAACCAGCGACGCTTTGGCGAGAGACCAGTCATGGCGAAACCTCCTCGCGTCGCGTCCGCATCAGGCGCCCTTCGATCCGGATCACCAGCCAGGCGATCGCCGCCACCAGCAGGCCGGAAATCAGGAAGAAGCCCGAGGTTCCGAGCATTGAGCCCAGCGTCTCGAATGCGAGATAGAGAAGTTCACCAGCAAACGCCGCATAACCGAGGTAACGCACTGCCCCGTTCTGCGCGCCGGCAAGTGCGATCCCAAGCAGAGCGACGATGAGCACGGCCGCGCCGGCGGCCACTTCACTGGTCAAACCGTCAGCTTCAAACTGCAGCACCGAGAAACCGATGAGTGCCAAGGCGAAGGAATAGAATGCGGGCGCGGAGCCGGCTTCAAGCGCGATGGGGCGAAGCGGCGAGCCCGGCATGGCTGCCGCAAGGAAGGCGACAATGCCGCCGCCTGCCAGCGTGCCGGCAAAACCCAAGGACGAGTTCTCGATATAGAGCCAAATCAGCCATCCCGTGACGAGAAGATAGGCGAGGTGCCGCGCGCGACCTGCATCCGTCACACGCACCAGAATGACCACGAGGATGGCGAGCGCCGGGACGAGCCAGGTCTGCCATTCGACGATATCGCCAAGACCGCCCTCCGACAGCAACGTCAGGAAATAGGCCCAGGCCAGCCCGCCGCACACTGTTGTGACAGCCGCCGATCGAAAGGCGAGCGCCGTCACGCAAGCGCCGGCGATCCAGAGCAGGATCGCATCGGCTGCATCACCCGAGAGATGATACATCTGCCCGACCAGGGCAATGCCGGCACCAAACGACATCGCCGCCAGCACCAGAGCCGCCGCGGCCAGGCCGCCATTGCCTCGCCGGAGAAGCAACGCACCGGCAAGATGAAAGCCCCAGATCAAGGCGACAATACCGATCAGGCGGGCAAGACGCGGCAGTGCTTCCCAATTGGCCGCGACAAGCAGCAGGACGGAGGCCGACAGCAGCAGGGCGGCGAGCACCAGCAGAACACGCCCCGCCCGAAAGGTGGATTCGCGACCATCATACTCCGCAAGCATCTGTCGCGCGGAAGCCTCCGGCAGAAGCCCCATGCCAACCCAATGCTTGAAGTCCTTTTCCAGACGACCGCGATACATGCTGCCCCACCTCCTTCGGCGGCCCTGCCCTTGAAGACAAAAACCGAGGCGCTTACCTAATCACGCAATGGCGGAAAAACACAACCATTCGATCGCTCGGACCAGACGTTGGTCCGCCAGGATCTGACGGCTTGCGCAATGCGCATATCTTCCATGCGGATATTGCACTGCACAAATCGATTTAAGCACCCTATATTCAAATCATCAGAAGCGAACGAAGGCAAACAGCCAAGCGGACGCTAGCGGCAATGGTCAACCGCCCCGGAGTGCCGGGAAAGACCCGGACGAAAATTCGATGGAATTCGGAGCGGCGCACTCCTCCTCCCAGCGCCCCTCCGATACGATTGGCAACACTCCTCCTCCCAGTTGCCAATCACCTTCAATGACGCTCGCTGGACCTCCTCCCCCAGCGGGCGTTATTTCTTTTCAGCCCCCCCGTTTTTCATCCATCGCGACCAAGCGAAGCAATTGCACAATATTTGCGCAGATATCTGTCGACTTCACATCGAGGTATGCGCCGCATGCATAGGTGCCATGAGGCAACTGATCTACCCAAATTCGGCAGACTGAAGTACCTTCAACTCATCGATCGGGGCGGCGCACTCCTCCTCCCAGCGCCCCTCGATTTGGATTGGCAGCACTCCTCCTCCCAGTTGCCGATCAGAATAAAACGACGCTCGCTGGATCTCCTCCCCCAGCGGGCGTTGTTTGATTCAGCCATCCTCTTCTCTCTGCAGTCTCTTACGGTTCTGTCGGCATCCGGCAGCACATTGGTGGTATGGCGTCGACATCCCGGCCACAATGAGACTTGCAATAGCTGCATGGGTGCGATGCAGCATTATCTCTGTAACTTCTGCTAAAATCGATTATATTTCGGGTCATCAGATGACGGCCAGCCGAGAGATAAGCGCTGGCACACGACCCTAGAAAGGATAGGATCATGAACATCGCACGCTCTTTCAACAATTGGCGCAAGTATCGTCAGACCTGCAACGAACTCGGCCGCATGAGCGACCGGGAACTGAGCGACCTCGGCATCGGCCGCGGCGACATCCAGTACGTTGCACGTCAGGCCATCAAGTAATTCCAGGAGCGCTGCTTCGCGCAGCGCGCCGGACATTACCAACGCCCTCCGGTTCATTCCGGGGGGCGTTTTTCGTTGTCGAATTGCTGCCGCAAAATCACCTTCGCAATTGCGAAAGCGCGTCACCGATCGAGTTCTGCTTATAGCCAAGCAATCGTGCCTGGATTGAAGCTGGGAACCGCGGCGACACCGTCGGGCATCCGCGCAGAAAATAGCGCGATTACAAATCCTTAACGGGCCGCGCACGCACTTTAATCAATCTTTAAGTGATGGCGCGTTTTCGAGCGGGTGCAAATGTTGCCCAGCAATTTGGCGATGCACTGCACAAATGCATAGCAGCTGCATTTTCTTTGCACTCCACCTTCCAATTAGACAAGCGTATAAGAACCTCAACGACGCAGACAGATGGTTGTCGCGACAAACCGATCTTGAGGAAAAAGTCATGAACCCGATTCGTATCGCAAAAAGCTGGATTAACTACCGCCGCACCGTTAGCGAGCTCGGCAACCTGTCGAACCACGCTCTCAATGACATCGGCATCACCCGCTACGATATCCGCAACATCGCATCGCGTTCCTTCCGTTAATCGGAACGAACGACCAGACTTCCAAGACGGCGCCTTCAGGCGCCGTTTTCGTTTGTTCCCGGCGCAACGACGGTTGGAACGACAGGACGAGCATGGTAGGAAGCCGACCATGAGCAAAGACACCTCCTCCCACTCTCCCATTCATGTCATCGGCGGCGGCCTTGCCGGCTCCGAAGCGGCCTGGCAGATCGCCGAGGCCGGCGTTCCGGTCGTGCTGCACGAGATGCGCGGCGTCCGCGGCACCGATGCACATAAGACGGACGGCCTTGCCGAACTCGTCTGTTCCAACTCGTTCCGCTCCGATGATGCGACCAGCAATGCCGTCGGCGTACTCCACGCCGAAATGCGCCTTGCAGGCTCGCTGATCATGAAGGCGGCCGATGCCAACCAGGTTCCGGCCGGCGGCGCGCTTGCCGTCGACCGCGACGGCTTCTCCGACGCCGTCACCGCGGCGATCGACGGCCATCCGCTGATCACCGTGGTACGCGAAGAAATCCGCGGCCTGCCGCCGAAGGAATGGGACCTTGCAGTAATTGCAACCGGTCCGCTGACAGCGCCTGATCTCGCCGAATCGATCCGCCAGGAAACGGGCGCTGATGCGCTTGCCTTCTTCGACGCCATCGCGCCGATCGTCTATACCGAGACGATCGACATGGACATCTGCTGGTACCAATCACGCTATGACAAGGTCGGCCCCGGCGGTACGGGCAAGGACTATATCAACTGCCCGATGAACGAAGAGCAGTACAACGCCTTCATCGACGCACTCGTGGCCGGCGACAAGACCGGCTTCAAGGAGTGGGAAGGCACGCCTTACTTCGATGGCTGCCTGCCGATCGAGGTGATGGCGGAGCGCGGACGCGAGACGCTTCGCTACGGACCGATGAAACCGATGGGGCTCACCAACGCCCACAATCCGACGGTCAAGGCCTATGCCGTCGTCCAGCTTCGTCAGGACAATGCGCTCGGCACGCTCTACAACATGGTCGGTTTCCAGACGAAGCTGAAGTATGGCGCGCAGGCGGAAGTCTTCCGGATGATCCCCGGTCTCGAGAACGCCGAGTTCGCGCGCCTCGGCGGCCTGCACCGCAACACCTATATCAACTCGCCGACCCTGCTCGACGGCACACTAACTCTCAAGTCGCGGCCAGGCCTGCGCTTTGCCGGTCAGATCACTGGCTGCGAGGGTTATGTCGAGAGCGCAAGCATCGGCTTGCTGGCCGGCAGGTTCGCCGCGGCGGAACGCAAGGGTGAAACTTTGGCTGCACCGCCGGCAACGACGGCCTTCGGCGCGCTGCTCAACCACATCACCGGCGGTCACATCGTTTCCGACGACGAGCCGGGCAAACGTTCGTTCCAGCCAATGAACGTCAACTTCGGCCTGTTCCCGCCGCTGGAACCCGGCGCCATCATCAAGCCCGAAGGCGCCAAGCGCTTCCGCGGCAAGGAAAAGGCCGCAGCGAAGAAACAGGCCACGGCCGCCCGAGCGCTCGGCGACTGCGCCGCCTGGCTGAACGGATGCGCCTGAGAGCCAAACATTTCCTCGCAAACCGGATCCACTCCGGTTTGCGAGGGCTTTCCTTTTACAGAACTAAACTGATGTCATGAATGCCCGCAGCGTTTGCTAGCGGAGCGCCGGCTATTCGCTCGCCTGCGCCGAAGACGGCACATTTGCCTCGTCTGCCGTAAACTCGGACTTCGGGCTGAAACTGCCCAACAGCCACAACGATACCTCGGCCGCCTCGGCAGCGTTGTGAAATTCGAACGCGTTGTCGAGATAGGCGAAATCAGGGAAATGGACAATCAGACCGCGGCCGCTGTCCGAACTGTTGACCCGGACTTTTCCCGGCTGAATGACGTGGCAGACATAATGCGTGCCGTGCGACTGGATGAAACCAGCCTTGCCGTCATGCAGCCGCAGAAAAATTGCCTTGCGGTCCGCCGTCGAATGAAGTGCACGGATCGCTTCGTCCGGAAAGGCGCGCCCGAACTCGACCATTGCCGAGCCAGCATCCGGATCGTCCCAATCCCGCTCGGCCCGTGCGTTCATCCACATGTAGAAGGCGCCGGCGAGAATGGCGATGATGATGAAAAGCAGCCAGAGCATCAGACAGGCCCCCTAAGTCGGTAATGAGTCGATAGGGTGTGTTTATACGATGCGAGCCTTGCGCCAATTTGACCAGCCTCGTGCCGTGGCTAGCTGGCCTACAACATGCCGCGCAGGTCTCGGCACCAAAGCGCGCCGCCATCTTTCGCTAACGTTTGACTTCGCTTCAAGCTCTGGTTTTTGTGCAGGTCGTTATAGCAAAGCCATTGAACACATTTGCGCGGCCGGCTTCAAAACCGCTTGCGCCTGCTCGCCCACCACATCCACCACTGCCGCCGCCATTGCGCCGGCCTTATCGGATTGCGCAGCAACTCTGCGCCGACAGCATCCGCGCGATTGAAGATCGGCTCGGCGAGGGCCAGGGGAACGAAGGCGGCGAAATTGTCGGGTGAGATCGTGTCGAGCCGGGCGCGCGCCTTGGCCAGATGATCGCGGCCGAAACCGGCGAAGGCCCGGATCGCCCGCCCGATTGCTTGCCCGTCTTCTCCGGCGAGCAGCGCTTCGCGGTCAAGCCCGGTTGCTCGCAGAAGCTCGGCCGGCAGATAGACCTGGCCGCGGCGGGAATGTTGCGGCAGGAGCAGAAGCAGGCCTGCGACGGTCTGCGCGACGCCGGCATGACCGGCTGCCTCCGCAGACCTTGCGGCGTTCTGCGGATCGAGGACGAGCGACGACAGCTGAATGAGCGCCGAGGCGGTCTCGCCGGCGTAACCTTCGAACGCCGCCCTGTCCTCCATCGGATCATCGTAGAGGTCGAAGATCCGTGCATCGATCATGTTCTGAAATACAGCGATCGGAAGCCGATGCTTACGAATGCACGCGAGCAACGCCCGCGCGAGCGGATGCCCCTCGCCCGTCGCCGCTTCGTTCTCCAACAGCTCCCGCCACCATTGCATTCGGATTTCACCGGGGATGGGCTCGTGCACGAGTTCGCGAATGCGGGCGAGCTCGGCGTTGAAGGCATAGAGCGGAGCGAGTGACGGCTGGCTGGCCACCGGCGCCAGCAGACAGGCGAGGTAACGGTCGCGATCCGTGTCCCTGAGGTCGGTCAGGATCTGGGCATCAATGTCTTGCACGCAAGTCTTCCCCTGGCCGCGATCAGACGGCAATCAGCGCGACGGCGACCGCACGCGCTTCGGCCAGCATCACGTTGTAGGTTCTGACAGCTGCTCCCGTGCTCATCGGATCGGACGAGATGTTCAATGCACGCAGGGCCGTTTTCAGCTCGGCCGGCAGTTGCCGGATATCGAGGCCGGTGCCGACCAACAGCACCTCGATGTCACTCGCTTCGTCCAGCACGCGCTGGAACTTCTCGACCAACAACGGATCGCCTTCAACAACGTCCCACGCATAGACGCCCGATGGCAGCATCAGCACGGAGCCGCGGTGCGACATATCGGCAAAGCGGAAGCCGCCATTGCCATAGGCATCGATCGGGGCGCGCCCCGGAAAATGCGCTTCGCGGATCTCGATACCCTTGGGCATTTCAGACTGAACCCTTTGCCGTTTGCGCCGCTCCGGCGCCCGGGCCGGAGGAATTCTCCCCGCCCTGGAAATGGTCCGTCCGCTTGCGGAAGAGAATGAGGATCGGACCAGCGATATAGATCGAAGAGATCGTGCCGACGATGACGCCAAACAAGAGGGTAACGCTGAAAGAGCGGATAAGACCGCCACCGAAGAGGTAGAGCGCCGCCAGCGCCAGCACCGTCGTCAGCGCCGTCAGGATCGTGCGCGACAGCGTCTGGTTGATCGAGGCGTCGATCAACACCGACAGCGGCATCTTCTTGTAGCGGCCGAGGTTCTCCCGGATACGATCATAGATGACGACCGTATCGTTCAGGGAGTAACCGACGATGGTCAGAACGGCGGCGATGCTGCCGAGATTGAACTCGATGCCGGTTATCACCAGGAAGCCGATCGTCAGCAGCACGTCGTGCAGGGTTGCGATGATGGCGCCGAGCGCGAAACGCCATTCGAAGCGCAGCCACACGTAAAGCAGGATCGCAGCAAAGGAGACCGCAAGCCCAATAGTGCCGGCGCGCGTCAATTCGCCCGAGACAACCGGACCGACGACTTCGACGCGCTTGAACGCATATTCGTCGCTGAGCTCTGCCCGGATGACGCCGATCGCGGTCTGCTCGGCGTTGTCGCCGGCTTCCTGTGACGGCACGCGCACCAGGACATCGTTACCAGAACCCAGATGCTGTACCTGAACTTCGCCGAGGTTCAACTCATCGAGCCGCACGCGCAGATCGGCGATATCGACATTGCCGGCCTTGCTTTCGAGTTCGATGATCGAGCCACCCTTGAAGTCGACCCCCAGATTGAGACCGAGACTTGCGAGCAGCAGTACGGAAGCAACCGACAAGGCGGCCATGACGATGAAGACCGGGTTGCGGATCGCCATGAAGCGGATGTCGAGATCGCTGAAGCGTCCCGTACGAATACCCTTCGGCAGATGCTGCGCCTTCCAGCCGCGCAGCCAGGCCTTGGCGATCCTGCGGGTGATCGTGTAGGCGGTAAACAAGGTCGTGAAGCTGCCGATCGCAAGCGTGACGGCGAAGCCGCGCACGGGACCAGACCCAAGGTAGAAAAGGATCGCACCGGCAATCAGCATCGTTAGATTGGCATCGAAAAGGCTGCTGAACGCGCGCGCAAAGCCCTTGTTGACCGATTGGACCAGCGGTTGACCACCGCGCGCTTCCTCGCGGATGCGCTCATAGATCAAAACGTTGGAATCGACAGCCACGCCGATGGTCAGAATGATTGCGGCAATACCCGGCAATGTCAGCGTCGCACCGGTGAGTGAAAGTGCGGCGATGATCAAAATGAGATTCACGGCCAGAGCCGCGACGGCGAAGATGCCGAAGACGCCGTAGAAGAAAATCATCGAAACAGCGACTGCAACGGCAGCGATGAAGCCGGCCTTGAGGCCGTCACCGATCGCGTCATCGCCCACGCCCGGCCCGACGGTCCGCTCCTCGACGACAGTCAACGTCGCCGGTAGTGGCCCGGTTCTGACGAGGGCTGCGAGATCGGTGGCACCCTCCTCCGGCAGATCGGCGGTAATGATTGCCGTATCGCCCTTGACGGCAGCCGCAAGTGTCGGCGCAGCGACGACCTGGTCGTCGAGAATGATCGCGACTTTCTGGTCGGCGCCCTTTGCCTGAAGTGCGGCAACACGGCCGGTTGCCGCCGGTGTCAGCTTGATCGCGACCGACGCCTCGGCACTTGTCGCGTCGATATCCGGCTGCGCGGCGGTGAAGTCTTCGCCCGACAGCAGCCGGGTCTTCTCGACGAGATAGGGTATCGGCGGATCGTCGAAGGAATAAAGAACTTCGCTGCCGGCCGGCGGCTGCGCTTCAACAGCCTGCTCAACGGGCACGGCGACATTCAGCATCTGGAAGGAAACGCGGGCGCGCTGGCTAAGCAGGTCCTTCAGGCGCTGCGGATCCGCCAGACCCGGCACCTGGACGATAAGCCGATCATCACCCCGGCGCTGGATCAGGGGGTCTGCCACCCCGACTTCGGCAATCCGGCGCCGAACGACGTCCATGGTCTGTGCCAGAGCCTGCGACATCCTGTAGTCGATGCCTTCGTCGCTCAGGCGAAGGCGGATCAAGTCGTCTGCCTCGGCGCTGTCGAAGGCAAGTTCGGTAACTTCGTCGCTGACCAGACCACCAGTTTCCACCGGTGCCATGAGCGGAGCAAGCGCCGCACGCGCTGTCGGCAACTTGGCTCGGTCACGAACCCGCAGCGAGATCAACTGACCTTCGCCCGACAGGCCGAAATAGGCAATGTCGGCATCGCGCAGCGCTTTGCCGACATCATTTGTCACCGCTTCAAGCCGCTCGGCGAGAATGTCCTCGCGCGAGGCCTGCAGCATGAAATGCGAGCCACCCTGGAGGTCGAGCCCCAACGCCACCTGACGGTGCGGAAGCCACGAAGGCAGCGCATCCGCCTGTTCCTTCGTCAGGAAGTTCGGCATCGCGAGCGCGACACCCAAAAGCACTGCCAGCCAAACAAGAGCGCTCTTCAACGGCTTCAGATTGGACATGCCTCAAACGCTCCGTTTCCCGGACACATCCGGTTGTGGCTGGACTTCGATTATTCCTTTACGGGTTCGCCCTTGACGCGAACTTCCGATACGCCGCTGCGAACGACGCGAATCTTGATGCCTTCGGCAATTTCGACTTCCAGCTCGCTATCGTCGACCACCTTCGTCACCTTGCCGACGATGCCGCCGCCGGTCACGACCTGGTCACCGCGACGGATGTTCTTCAGCAGCTCGTCGCGGCGCTTCATCTGTGCACGCTGCGGGCGAATGATGAGGAAATACATAACAACAAAGATCAGCAGGAAGGGCAGAATGGACATAAGGATGTCCGCGCCGCCGGTCGACGGGGCGCCGGCTGTCTGCGCAAAAGCTTCGGTAATGAACATCGATCACTCCTTGAGTTCAAAATATGCGGCGGTTCCTCCGCGCCAAATCGGCCGGAATATAAGGGCGCGCAGCCGCAATGCAAAGCGACGGCACCCGTATCCGTTCCAGTGCCTCTGACATAATTTGGGCAAGAGGAGAACCCCCTCTCCCACCCAGTGCGGCCTTTTCCAGCGCAAACCTGCGTGCTACCCGGTTAAACCGAAGCCAAGTGACTGATTCAGCAAGCGGAGATGGACCGATGAGTGAAACAAAGATCGACGTTCTCATCAAGGAAATGCAGAAGCTTTCCGCGGCGATCGAACGCATCGCCGGCCCCGCTGCCGCTGCCAACGATTGGGACGCGGCAGAGTGCTTCGTCTGGGCGCCGGCAAGCCACCACTTGCAGCCGGTCAAAAGACCGAACCGGATCGAACTGTCGCTGATCACCGGCGTCGACCACGTGCGTGATATCCTGGTCGACAACACGTTGCGCTTTACCGAAGGTTATCCGGCAAACAACGTGCTTCTGTGGGGCGCGCGCGGCATGGGGAAATCCTCGCTGGTCAAATCGGTTCACGCACAGGTCGCACGCGATACGGGCATCGCCGTGAAGCTGGTGGAGGTTCACCGCGAGGATATCGCGACGCTACCGGCGCTGATGGAAATCCTGAAATCCGCGCCGGTGCCGGTGATCGTTTTCTGCGACGACCTTTCCTTCGACCATGACGACACGTCCTACAAGTCGCTCAAAGCCGTGCTCGACGGTGGCGTCGAGGGGCGTCCGACCAACGTATTGCTCTACGCCACGTCCAACCGGCGTCATCTTCTGCCGCGGCACATGATGGAAAACGAGCAATCGACCGCCATCAACCCATCGGAAGCAGTCGAAGAGAAAGTATCATTGTCGGATCGCTTCGGACTGTGGCTCGGCTTCCACAAATGCAGCCAGGAAGATTATCTGGCGATGATCGACGGCTATGCGGCTCACTACGGCCTTGCGGTGGACAAGGATATTCTGCACGCCGATGCGCTGGAATGGTCGACGACGCGGGGAGCAAGGTCCGGCCGCGTCGCCTGGCAGTTCATTCAGGATCTGGCCGGTCGCCTGCGCCACCGGCTGGAAGGCTAAGCCGCCTATTCCAGGAACGTGGCCGGGTTCACGGCGCTGGCGTTCTTGCGCACTTCGAAGTGGACTTGCGGCTGGCTTGCGCGGCCGGTCATACCGGATGCCGCGAGCGTCTGGCCGCGCTGCACCTTCTGGCCGCGCTGGACTTTCAGTTCGGAAGCATTGCCGTAGACGGTGACCGTGCCGTCGTCGTGACGGATGAGAACGGCGTTGCCCAGTTCCTTCAGGCTGCTGCCGGAGTAGATGACCACACCATTTTCAGCTGCCTTGATCGGCGTGCCCTCGGGCACGGAGATGTTGATGCCGTCGTTGCGGTTGCCATCGACATTGGCGCCGTAGCCGGCAACGACCGCGCCGCGTACCGGCCAGCGATACTTGCTGATACCCGTCGACTTCGGCGATTCCTCGTCAACGTCAGGGGTCTTGCTGGCGACTTCGGACACGCTCTGCTTGGCAACGGGAGGCTGGTACTCGGCGGGCTTGCTCTTGTCGAGCGCGGCGACCTGACCTTCGGCTTTCTTGGGCGGAACCGATGCCGTCTTCACCTGGTCGGTCGCTGCGCCCGGCACCTTCAACGTCTGGCCGACACGGATCGATTCTGCCGTCAGGCCGTTGGCCTGCTTGAGGGCGCCGACCGAAACACCCGTTGCCTTGGCGATACGATTGAGGGAATCACCCGGCTTGACGGTGTACGAGCCGTTGCCGCTGCCCTCGCCCGTCGAAGCGACCTTGCCTGCAGCAACATCCGTCTTGCCTGCACTCTTATCGCGGGACTGCGACTGACCGGGCAGGATTGCGACATCGCGCTGATCGGTCGGCAAGGGCGATGGCTGGCGCTTGCTGCCATCCAGATCGGTCATCGTGTTGGACGCGGCAGCCTTCGCGGCACTGCTCGCAACACCGAAGGTCGGGATCACCAGGCGCTGACCGGGCTCGACCTGTCCAGCGGTCTTCAATCCGTTGGCCTTCAGGATTTCCTTTTCAGGAACACCGAAACGCTTGGAGAGAATGGACACACTGTCGCCCTGGCGAACCATGATCGAGGGAGCATTCTGCGTCGTCCAGCCGCTCTTGCTCGCAGTATCGTTGACGGCAGCGGGCAATGCCTGACGCGTGGCCGTGGAGACCTGCTCGACCTGGCGTGCGGCTGGGAACGGTTGCGGATCAATACGCTGGCTGGAGGCCGCCGTCGGATCGGCGAGGGTCGAACGCTGCACGCTCATCGGCGTCGAGGCGGCGCGGGCGCTGGAGACCGGCGTCGACGCCGTATTGACCGGATCGTAGCCACCGTTCGCCGCGGGATAAGGCTGCCCGAGAGCCGAGTTGCGCGTATCGGCCGGAGAGACAACAGCCATCTGGCCGCTGTCGACATCGCCGCGCGGCACCGGCGTGGTATTTCTCTGAATTGAGCTGGTCGTCAGCGTGTCCGATCGCGAAAACAAGCCGTCGAAACGGCTGGCGTCGGAGCTGCACCCTGTGGCAACGCCTGCCAGCAAAACTGCTGCACACAGGCGGATCGTGGACTTTCCAACCTTGGGAGATACAAACTGACGCATGACGCTTACCCACTCCGAACGCAACTCGATGTGGGATGATTAAAGCGTATTAGAGTTACCGCACGGTTAAGGGCGACACCACCAAAGACCTAGTTTGACAGAATGCTAACCATAGACCGGTGCAAAGGCTCGCCTTAGCGGCGCTGCAAACTTAGATCAGTTCGGAATAGAGGCGTTCGATCTCGGAGACGGCACGCCGCTCGGTTGGCTCGCCCTCATAGCTAATGCTTGTCAGATCCCAGGCAAAAATCTGGCGTCCAGCCGGCGCTGCGGGAGCTTCCGACTGCGCAGTCTTGTCTTCCTCGAGAAGCACGCTCACCAGCGTCTGGAACGTCGTCTCTCCATCAAGGCCGCTTGCCTGATCGTATTCGAGCGAGCGTAGCCCGGCGACAGCCGCCTCACGCGTCCCGAAATAGCGCAGGCTATGCTGGTCCTCGGACCGCAGGCCATCATAGTACTCGATGAAGCCCTTGTAGTAGCCACTGTGATCACCGGTCTCCAGGAACTTTCCGAACGCCTGGTATTCCCGCAAGGCCAATTGCGGCGACAGGCGGTTGTTCCACTCGTCGCGCGTCAGGGCCGGTTGGCCGTCGGAGGATCTTCTGTTCTGACTGAGATAAAGCAGCGCATCGGCGGAAAGCGAAATCCGCGGCGTCGGATCGAAGAACGTGGCCTGCATCGCCTGAGCGGCATTTTCATCCTTACCGCCTGCGCCGGATTGCCCCGCCGCACGGCCGGCAAGGTTGCCCAGTCCATCGCCTGATGCCGCGGCCGTCAGCCTGTTCGCAATCTGCATGTGCCGTCTCCGTCAACCGCACGACCAGATCGCCTTTCCGAACCGCATAGAAATTCAGCGACTCGCAAGGCCAAACCTTTCGTGCAGCCGAAGGCGTATGGCGCGAAGCTTGCGCGAAACTGGAGAGATTAGGATTTTGTTAACCAATAGACGGTCGTCGGGGCGATCCGCCCGCCCTCATCACGTGGCCACGACGAGGATCTCTGCGTCGCACTTTTAAAAGAGCCGCCATGCCTACTGCATGTTTTCTTAAATCGCATTCGATTTAAGGATAAAAACATGCAGCAATTCAAAGTGCTACAGCGACCTTTGCGCGTCTAATAAGACGCGCGGCGCTGTAGTGTCCTGAGACGTCACGATCCGTGAGCACGGCTCTGACGAGCCGCGCCATGCTCCAATTCCCCCACATGAATGTGCATGGTTGGGCTCCAAGCCGTAGCGGGACAGCACAGATCACGCAAGTGGGTTGCTAACCTAGAGGTAAGACGCCAGTTGCGGAACGATCGGAAGGTAAGGCGCGTCGAACAGATCCTCACGATCGAAGCGGCTGCCGGTGCGGCTGACACGAACGATGCGACAATGCGTTTCGCTCATCATGATCGGAACGACCAGCGTTCCGCCGGACACGAGATGGTCGGAGAACATGCGCGGCAGGCTGTTGAACGCAGCGGTAATCAAGATGCGATCGAACGTGCCCTCGCCCGGTACTCCGGCACTGCCATCGGCATGGCGGACGATGACATTGCGCACACCCGACTTTTCCAGGCTTTTCTGCGCAGTGGAGACGAGTGTCTGGTAGCGGTCGATTGTCAGCACGCGCTCGGCGATGCGGCCCATCACTGCAGCGGTAAAGCCGCTGCCGGTTCCCACCTCGAGGATGCGCTGCCCGGACTTGAGGTTAAGGCAGTGCAACAGCCGGACGGCGAAGTCATAGCCTTCCATGAACGAGCCGCAGTCGAGTGGGATCGTCCGCTGCGAATGAGCGTCCGCCTGGAACTGCGGCGGCGCGAAATGGCCGCGCTGCGTCTGCTCGACCGCGTTCAGCAGGCCCTGGTTGCTGATGCCTTCGGCGCGCAGCCGCAAGACCATCGCCGCAAAGCCTTCCTGTTCCGAAACACGTCCGCTCAAGCGACGGTCCCTTCGCTCAAGGCCCGTGCCAGACGGTCCTGCACTGAATAGTCGGTCAGGTCGAGCTTGAGCGGCGTCACCGAGATCCGGTTTTCACGAAGCGCGTGGATATCGGTACCGGCGCGAAAATCACCGAAGCGCTCGCCAAAACGCAGCCAGAAGTAGGGAAAGCCGCGACCGTCGGCACGCTCGTCGATGGAAAGACCGAAGTCGAGCTTGCCTTGCGAAGTCACTTCGGTGCCGGCGACGGCATCGGCGGAGCACTTCGGGAAGTTGAGGTTGAGCAACGTACCATCAGGAAGATCAACTGCCAGCAGGCTGCGGATCAACGCAGGCGCGTGACGCTCGACCACGTCCCAGGCCACCGCCTCGCCGACGACGTGGCTGTAGGCCTGGCTCAACGCCATGGAGCGGATGCCCTGCAGCGTTCCCTCGATCGCACCGGCGACGGTGCCGGAATAGGTGACGTCGTCAGCCATGTTGGCGCCGATATTGACGCCCGATAGGACGAGATCCGGCTTGCTGTCCAGCACCTTGCGCACAGCCATGATCACGCAATCAGTCGGCGTGCCCCTGAGCGCAAAACGCTTCTCGGAGATCTGACGCAAGCGCAGCGGTTCCGACAACGTCAGCGAATGGGCAAGACCGCTCTGATCGGCCTCGGGCGCCACCACCCAGACATCCTCGGAAAGCGTCTTGGCTATCCGCTCGAGGACCGCAAGGCCTTCGGCGTGGATGCCATCGTCGTTTGTCAGCAGGATCCGCATTGCGATTTCTTTCCCGTCAGGCAGCTTTTTCGATACGTTTCTGGCCGCCCATATAGGGAAGCAATACATCCGGCACCGAAACCGAGCCGTCGGCGTTCAGGTAATTTTCGATAACGGCGATCAGGGCGCGGCCGACGGCGACGCCGGAACCGTTCAGCGAGTGAACGAACCTTGTGCCCTTGTCTTCCTTGTTGCGGTAACGCGCATTCATGCGCCGCGCCTGGAAATCGCCGCAGACCGAGCAGGACGAAATCTCGCGATATGTGTCCTGTCCCGGCAACCAGACCTCGAGATCGTAGGTCTTGCGGGCGCCAAAGCCCATGTCGCCGGTGCAAAGCGTCATCACGCGGTAGTGCAGACCCAGACGCTTCAGCACTTCTTCGGCGCAGGCAGTCATGCGCTCATGCTCGGCAACGGACGTCTCGGCATCGGTGATCGACACGAGTTCGACCTTGTTGAACTGGTGCTGGCGCAGCATGCCACGCGTGTCGCGGCCCGAAGAACCGGCCTCCGAACGAAAGGACGGGGTCAACGCGGTAAAGCGCAACGGCAGCTTTTCGCCATCGAGGATCTGCTCGCGCACGATGTTGGTCAATGGCACTTCCGCCGTCGGGATCAACCAGCGATCGTCGGTTGTGCGGAACAGGTCTTCGGCAAATTTCGGCAGTTGGCCGGTGCCGTACATCGCATCGTCACGCACCAATAGCGGCGGCTGTACTTCGGTATAGCCGTGCTCTTGGGTGTGCAGGTCGAGCATGAACTGGCCGAGCGCGCGTTCGAGCCGGGCGAGCTGGCCCTTCAGGATGGTGAAGCGGGATCCGGCAATGCGCGCGGCTCCCTCAAAATCCATCAGCCCGAGCGCCTCGCCGACTTCGAAATGCTCGCGCGGCTGGTGGTTCCAGGTGGGTTTGGCACCGATAACCCGTGTCACGACATTGCCCGCCTCGTCCGAACCAACAGGGACGTCGTCGAGCGGAATATTAGGAAGACGCGACAGGGCGTCGTTCAGTTCGGCTTCGACCTGGCGGCTCTCTTCCTCGAGCGCCGGCATTGAATTCTTCAGTTCGGCAACTTCGGCCTTGAGCTTTTCGGCGAGCTCATTGTTCTTCTGTGCCATGGCCGCGCCGATATCCTTCGACGCCGCGTTGCGGCGCGACTGCATGTCCTGCAGCGACTGAAGGATTGTGCGGCGACGTTCGTCGATGGCGATCAGCGACGCAGACGATGGTTCCGCGCCCCGCTTCGCCAGGGCGGCATCCAGCACATCGGCATTCTCACGGATCCATTTGATATCAAGCATTGTCGTTCCACGCGTTTTGCAGGTCACGGCGCGGAACCGTCGAATGCTCAGCCCTTTGCGGGGCCAACCTCTTCGGAAGTTTCTTCCTGCGACTGGGCAGCCTCACGCTTGAGCGCATCCGCTGCCCGCTGTCTCTCGACGAGTCGCGCCGTATAGATCGAAATTTCGTAGAGAAGGATGGCGGGCAGTGCAAGGCCGATCTGGGAGACTGGGTCCGGCGGTGTCAGGACGGCCGCGACAATGAAGGCAATCACGATCGCGTATTTGCGCTTCTCGGCAAGTCCCTGTGCGCTGACGAAGCCAACGCGGGCCAGAAGCGTGGTGACCACCGGCAGCTGGAACACGAGGCCGAAAGCAAAGACCAGCGACATGATCAGGCTCAGATATTCCGAGACCTTGGGCAGAAGCTGGATTGCAACATGCCCCTCGTCACCGCCCTGCTCCATCGCCAGGAAGAACCACATGACCATCGGCGTGAAGAAGAAATAGACGAGCGCGCCACCGAGCAGGAACAGGAGCGGCGAGGCAATCAGGAACGGCAGGAATGCCGCACGCTCGTTCTTGTAGAGGCCGGGGGCGACGAACTTGTAGATCTGCGACGCGATCACCGGAAAGGCGATCACGAGAGCGCCGAACATCGCCACCTTGATCTGGGTGAAAAAGAACTCCTGCGGAGCAGTGTAGATCAGCTCGACATTGCGTTGATCCATCCCGGCCCAACCGACCGCCCATTTGAACGGCAGCACCAGAAGGTTGAAGAGACCCTTGGCAAAGTAGAAGCAGACGAGAAAGGCGATGAAGAACGCGCCAACGGCCCACATCAGCCGCTTTCTGAGCTCGATCAGATGTTCGATCAGCGGCTGCGGCCGGTCCTCGATATCGCCGCTCATACGTCACCTTTCTTGCGCGTTGCCGCGCGTGTCTTTTGTGTTTTTTCTTTCGGCTGCTCTGCCTCGACCTTGGAAGGCCTCTTTGCAGCCGTCTTGGCGGGTGCAGATTTGGCGGTTGCCGCCTTCGCCGGTGAGGCCTTCTTGGGCGCGGGCGTAGCGTCTGCCTTGGCCTTCGTTACCCGTTTCGGCTTTGCCGCAGGCTCAGAAGCTTCGGCACGCTGCATTTGCCGGCTGGCAGAACCAATCGCCGCGGCCGCAATGCTGTTGGCTGGCTTTGCCTCGGCCGCGCCAACGGCAACCGGTTCCACGGAGGAAACTGGCGGCTCTGCAGCGGATACGGGCGCCTTGTCTGGTGATGCGGCCTTCTGGAGATCGGATTTGATCTCGTTGCCGATCTGGCGCAACGGGTTCATCGCGTCACGTAGCGCATTTGCCGGATTGAGGCTTTGCGCGTCGCTGATCGTTTTACGGACGTCTTCGAGATCCGCCTCACGCAACGCCTCATCGAATTGCTGGCGGAAATCCGACGCCATGCCGCGCAGCTTCGACGTCATGCGGCCAAAGGCGCGCAACATCGGCGGCAAATCCTTCGGTCCGACAACAACGATCAGTACGATGGCAATGACGACTAGCTCGGTCCAGCCGATATCAAGCATTCGATATGTCCTGCAAACCCGTGGTGCGGCCGGCCGGGAGGTAATCCCAGCCTGGCCCTATCGGTGCTCGATCGTTAGCGAACTTCGTCAGACTTGTGATCAACAGTCTTGCCGTCGAGCGGCTTGTCGGCGGAAGCGACGTCGTCGTCGTTCATGCCCTTCTTGAAACTCTTGATGCCCTTGGCAACGTCGCCCATCAGTTCCGGAATCTTGCCGCGACCGAACAACAACAGCACCACGACCAGAACGATCAGCCAGTGCCAGATACTAAAGGAACCCATGCGTTTACTCCCTCTGAGCCTTCCCCGATTTAGGCCCTATTCGCGTGTCAATTTTCAGGCGCGCCACCAGCACAGCCTCTTTTCGCCACAGACCCTAAGATGTCGGAACATCTTTTTCAAACAGCAATATATCCCGCTCGTTAACTGAAAGCATTACATCGCGCAATCCTTGCGGCAATTGGTCCGCGCGGATACGGGCGCGCACGGTTCCATCGCAGCCCGCCACAGCCAGTTCGAGCAGTTCGACAACGCCGATGAAACGGCGCGAGACGATCCGCGCCTGTATGTCGCCTTCGTCCTTGCCGACACGCAGCCCCGAAAGCCGCACGGCCACGGAAAGGCGCTGGCCATCGCGGTACTTGCTGGCATCCACGCCGCCGAGCGGCGTATCGACGCGACCGTTGCGCACCTGGGCGTCGAACACGTTGATTTCCGAAAAGAAACCGGCGGCAAACAGGTCCCGTGGCTCTCGATAAAGCTCGTCGGCGGTGCCGACCTGGACCAGGCGCCCATCCTTGAGCAGAGCGATCCGGTCGGCCATGCGCATCGCTTCCTCGGCATCATGCGTGACGACGATCGCGGTGGCACGCGTCTCTCTGAGGATGGCGAGCGTATCGGCGCGGATCGAATCCTTGAGCCGCGAGTCGAGCCCGGAGAACGGTTCGTCCATCAACAGCACAGCAGGCCGCGGCGCGAGCGCACGGGCGAGCGCCACACGCTGCTGCTCGCCACCCGAAAGCACATGGGGATAACGATCTCCGTAATGCGAAAGACCGACCCGTTCCAGGGCTGCGTCGGCCTGGATCAGCGCTTCTTTCTTCGGAAGCGCCGTCAGCCCAAAGCGAACATTGTCGCGGATCGTCATGTGCGGAAACAGCGCAAAGTCCTGGAACATCAGACCGACACCGCGCTTTTCCGGCGGCAAGAAGACCGACGGGCCAGAAATCTCCTGGCCGTTAAGCAGGAGGCGGCCGGCTCTTTGCATCTCGATGCCGGCGGCGATCCGCAGCAGCGTCGTCTTGCCGGAACCGGAGGGGCCGAGCAGGCAAAGGACCTCGCCGGCCTTGGCCGCCAGGCTGACGCCCTTGATAGTCTCCTTGGAATGGTAGTTGTGGTGGATATCCTCGAATGTCAGGCTCGCCGCGAAAGATACGCCCGCCGTCCGTCGCGTTGCCATGACGGGCCCGTCCTGCGTATCTGAAACCATGCTGCGTATTCCTTGACACCGGTGGCACCGCGGCGACCATGCCGGGTGCAGGCTCGATGGAGAAAGCCGATATCTCCAATCAGGTTTTTTAATCGGCCTCTTCGCCCTTCGGAGTCAAGAGCCCCAGTTCTTCCAGATCGAGCTGGGTGATCGGATCCTCGTTTTCCGCCAGGTCATCTTCGCCGACGGGCACGGGAATATGCAGGTTGGACGGAACGCGGCCGGAGAGAAGCCCCGCTCCCTTCAACTCCTCGATGCCAGGCAGGTCGCGCAGTTCCTCCAGGCCGAAGTGGTCGAGAAAATCGCGTGTCGTTCCGAAGGTGACCGGACGCCCGGGCGTGCGGCGGCGGCCACGGAAGCGGACCCAGCCCGCCTCCATCAGCACATCCAGCGTGCCCTTGGATGTCTGCACACCGCGAATGTCTTCAATTTCGGCGCGGGTAACCGGCTGGTGGTAGGCGATGATCGCCAGAACCTCTAGCGCGGCGCGCGACAACTTGCGAACCTCCTTCTCATCCGTCTGCACGACGAAGGACAGGTCGGCGGCCGTGCGGAACGCCCAGTGATCGGCCACCTGCACCAGATTGACGCCACGGCCTGCATAAAGCGCCTTCAATCGCGCCATGATGCGCGGGACATCGGCACCGCGCGGCAGGCGGGTGGCGATGTAAGCCTCGGAGATTGGCTGCGCGGAGGCAAACACCAGCGCTTCGGCAATTCGCTCGGTTTCCTGCTCCATGCGCGGATCGAACACAAGGCCGTCGTTCTCGCCGTCTTCGTCTGTCACGTCCGGGAGGTATTTCTGCGGCTCAGCCACGGGCTGCCTCCATATCGGCGAGCGTCGCCGCATCGATCGGGTTCGGCCCACGCCGCAGATATATCGGCGCGAACGCTTCTTCCTGGCGGATTTCCAGGCGCCCCTCACGTACCATTTCCAGCGAGGCGGCAAAGGAACTGGCGATGGCCGTCGCCCGCTCCTTCGGCGTCGTCATGTAACGCAACAGGAAGTGATCGAGCGCGGTCCAATCGTCCAGATGGCCGATCATGCGTGCCAGGATCAATCGCGCATCGGCGAGCGACCAGACGTGGCGCTTTTCGATCGTCACTTGCGTGATCGCTGTCCGTTGCCGCAAGCTCGCATACGCGGTCAGCAGATCGTAAAGCGAAGCGTCATAGTCCGACTTCCGCTCGGTGACGATATGCTCCGGCGCACCACGCACGAAAACATCGCGGCCGAGGCGGTTTCGGTTGATCAGCCGGGTGGCGGCCTCGCGCATGGCTTCGAGGCGCTTCAGCCGGAACGCCAGCGCCGATGCCATTTCCTCACCGGAGGGACCATCATCCTTCGCCTGCTGCGGGATCAGCAGCCGCGACTTGAGATAGGCAAGCCAAGCCGCCATGACGAGATAGTCGGCGGCCAGTTCGATGCGGATGCTGCGCGCCCGCTCGACAAAGGCGATGTATTGTTCGGCCAATGCCAGCACCGAGATGCGAGCAAGATCGACCCGCTGGCTGCGAGCAAGATGGAGGAGCAGATCGAGCGGGCCCTCGAAGCCGGCGATGTCGATGACCAGCGCCTCTTCGTGCAATCCGCGCTCCGCAGTCTCGTCCTGCCACAAGGGATCCATCGGCGCTTTCGCCCCGGACCTGCCTTGCTTTTCACCCGCGTTGCTCACGACAGCCTGATCCTTTCCCACCGGCCGTACCCGTCCTCAAACCGTCGCGAACAGGCTGTTGAATTCGGCACGTAGTTCCTGCTCGTTCGCATTATCAGGCTTGCGGAAGGCGGCCTCTGCGGCCCTTGCCCTGCGCAATGTCTCTCCGGCCAGAACCGGGACGACATCCGCTACAGCCTTCATCTCGTCCATTATGCCATGACAATGCAAGACGAGATCAAGTCCGGCGTCGATGATGTTGCGCGCGCGGGTGGACATGTCGCCGGCCAGCGCATTCATCGAAACGTCGTCGGACATCAACAACCCGTCGAAACCGATATGGCCGCGGATGATCTCACGCACAACCTTGGCCGAGGTCGTTGCCGGATTGTCCGGATCGATCGCCGTGAAGACCATGTGCGCCGACATCGCCATGACCTCGTCCTTCATGGCGATGAAGGGCAGGAAATCGCTCTTGGCAAGCTCGTCGAAGGTTTCGCTGACCACCGGCAGGCTGTGGTGGGAATCGACGAAAGTGCGGCCATGGCCGGGCATATGTTTCATTACCGGCAGCATGCCACCGGACTTAAGGCCTTCCGCCATCGCCCGACCGATCGCCGTGACACTCTGCGGATCGTGTCCATAGGCGCGATTGCCGATCACATCGTGACTGCCGGGAACCGGCACGTCGAGCACCGGCAGGCAATCGACGGTGATGCCGAACCGCATCAGATCGAACGCATGCAGCCGCCCCATCAACCAGGCCGCACGCAAACCGCCCTCGGCATCGCGGCGGTAGATCTCGCCGATCGCCGCACCATTCGGATACTGCTGAACAAGCGGCGGCCGGATGCGCTGAACACGTCCGCCTTCCTGGTCGATCAGCACGGGTGCCGCGGGATTGCCGATACTGTCACGTAGCGCCGCGACCAGATCGGAAATCTGCTGTTCCTCGCCAATGTTGCGGCCAAAGAGGATGAAGCCCCAGGGCCGCTCGCCATCAAAGAAGCTGCGCTCTTCGCTCGAAAGAGAAAGACCCTTGCAGCCGGAGATAAATGCTTTTGATTCGCTCATGCCAAAAGCATAATGCGCGGCTTGCCCACAGCGAAGCGAGAATAGCTATCGGTGCGCGTCATGCACAGACTACTGTCACTGAAACGTGAAAGGGCGCGGCATCTCTGCCGCGCCCCTCTGGGGATAATATTGCTGCTGTGACTACTTGGTCACGAGGCAGCTGCCACCAGCGCCCTTGTAGCGCGAGCAAAGCGCATTGGCCTCTTCGCGCGAACCGGCCGGGATGCGGACACGATAGTAGGTGCCCTTACCCGCGATCTCCGCCTTGCGGATATCCACGCCGCGACCACCGATAACGCTTCCGAACTTGTTCGAAAGGCTGTTGTAGGACTTCTTCGCTTCGGCCTCGGAGGGCAGCGACGCCACCTGGATGAAGTAGGTGCCAGCCGGCACTGATGCCGTCGAAACCTGCTGGGTATCCGTTGCAGGGTTGGCGGCGGCCTGCGTTTCCGCCGGACGTGCGCTTGCGCTTTCAGGTACGGCGCCAGCCACGTTGCCAGCCTGCCCGGTCGGGCGGGTCCGAGGCAGCGGTGCCTCAACGCCAGCGGCGTTTACCGTGGCGTCGCTCGCGGCAGCAAGTGCGACCTGGTCGGCACCTGCAAGTGCCTCGCCGGCTGCGCGAAGTTCGGAACCGGCGCCCGTGGCTGTCGCCTGGCCCTCAGTGCCCGACGCCGCAACCTGACCCGAAGCCGTTGCCGGAACCGGCTGGGTGTTGCCAGCAACTTCCGTCGCCGGTTCAGCAACCGGCTCTTCGCGGGCGACGAGCGTGCCGTCCGGCTTGACGATCATCGTGCGTACTTTTCGCGGCGCGACTGCGGGAGCCTTGTCCTCTTCCTGATCAGCCGGCACGGCAGCACCGTCACCAGGCAGAAGGCGGGCAGACTCCTCGTCCGCATTCGGTGAAGCACCCAGAGCATCCGCTTCATCGCTGCCGTCATTCGGCAGGTTTTCCGGTGTCAGCGTCCGCTGGACGACGTCCATCGGTTCCTCGGTCGAGGAGACGAGTGCCTCCTGCCGAGGACCCGTGCCCTGAGCACCGGCAACGCGGTCATAGACGGCCTTGTCCTGGTTCGGCACGGTCTTCCCGCCCTTTTCCTCGGGCACGACCTTTACCGGGGACTTGTCGGCGAGAATGATCTTCGGACCCTCGCCGGACGAAACGGCATCGCTGCCACCCATCCAGGCGTAGACGCCTGCACCACCGAGAATGATGATGCCGGCGACGCTTGCAGCGAGCAGCATTGTGCGCTGCGAGCGGCGACCGGAGCCGTATTCGTTATAAACACCGGCGTCGGCCTGGCCGGACATAGGCTGAGCGCGCTCGGATTCGCGCGGCGTGTTCTGACGTTCGACCATCGAGCGACGGAAGTCTTCTTCCATTGCCTTCTCGAACTCGTCGAAATCATCCATCGGTGCTGCGCCGAGCGATGCGGCCGGCTTGGCTGCCGGCGCGGAGCGTGCAGGTTCACGAGCCTCGACGGGGCGAGCCTGCGTCTCCCTGACGGATGGTGCCGGCGTCCCGAAGAGCTGGGCCATTTCCGCGTCGATATCGAGATCGTAGTCGGCGGGATAAGCGACCGGCTTTTCTGTCTCGATGACCGGCAGTTGCGGTACATCCATATCGGCGATCGGTGCGACGCCGGTATCGGCTTCAGCGATCATCGACGGATCGAACGGCAGAACGCTTTCAACCGGCGGCTCTTCGATTTCTAAGGGCGCAGCTGCGACCGACGGTGCTACGAAGGGCTCTTCATGCTGTACCGGCTCCTGCTCGATAGCGGCGAAAACCGGCTGCTGCACTGCGGCGGCGATATCCTCAGAAGCGTCGAATTCCGGAAGCTCCATTTCCATCGCCACATCCGAGAGCTCCATTTCGAAGTTCTCGATGTCGAAGCTCGGCTCGTTCTCCGGCTCGGTAGCCGGAAGAGCGGGCTCGACGACAGCCTCTGGCGCAACCGCTGCGGCCACCGGTGCGGCGGCTACAGGTGCTGCGGCAGCAGGGATCGACGAGACGATCGGACCAGCAAAGGCGCGCTGCTGGCCGGCACCCGAGGGCGAAGCGACCGGGGTGGCGCGACTGAACGTCGGCGTGAAGGGATAGGGGCTCTTCTTGACAGGTGGCGCAGCCACGACAGCCGGCTCGGCCCGCGCATGAATCGCAGGATGAGTGTGAACTGCAGCGGCGACCAGGCCGGTCGCAGCCGGTACCGGAAACCGCTCGATATCGGCAAGAAGCTCATCGACGGCGTTATCTGTTGTCGGCTCTGCCGCAACCGCAGCGACCTGCTCGATCACTGCCGGTTCGTACGAGTAGGCATTGTCCGACGCATAGGCGTTGCTGCCCTCGGCAGCCGGAGCCGGTTCGAAAGCCGGCTCTACGGCAACCGGAGCGACCTGCTCGATCACTGTCGGTTCGTACGAATAGGCATTGTCCGACGCATAGGCGTTGCTGGCCTCGGCGGCCGGAGCCACTTCGAAGGCTGGCTCGACGGACAGCGAGGCCTGCTCTGTTGCCAGTTGATCGGCGAAATCGGAAACGTCGAACGAAATGTCCTCGACCGGCGCATGCCATTCTTCAGGTGCACCAACGTGCTGTTTGATCGGCGCAATCTCGGCCGTCGGAGAAAGATCGACGTCACCGAGCGAGAGCTCGAGTTCGCGTTCCAGATCGAAGGTCGGCTCGACCGCTTCCGAAACCACGTCGTATCCCGTTACGTCAGTGATCGAAGTGGACGTCGCCTCGGGAACCGCAACGAATTCGGCGTGGCCGCGGTCGACTTCTTCAAGAGCGGCCTCTGGCCATGTCTCTGCGAGTTCGACCGGCTGATACTCCGGTTTAATCGCCGGCGCATCTTCGATTGGCGCCGATTCGGCCACAGCAAACTCGGCTGGCGCAAATTCAAGCACCGGCTCGACCTGCTGAAGCTCTTCTGCGGGCGCAGCTACAGTTTCAACTGGATCGTTGTCCGGCTGAACATCTGCCGCGCGCGGCGCATCATAGGTATCGAACTCTCGAAGGAGCTCTTCCTCGAGATCGAACGTCGGATCTTGCCGGACGGCTTCCTGGTGGCGTTGCAATTCCTGCAACTGCTGGACAGCCGGCCGGGCATCGTAGCCGACGATCCGGGCGAGTTCGGCCAACGGATCATCGTCTGCCAATACATCGAATTCAGCCGGCCCGCTTCGTGCGAATTGTTTGTCTGCCATGCTCTCCACTCACAATTGCCTGCATTCACTTGCCAGTGCATTGTGGGAAAATGGTGACAATACTTATCGCATTTCTTCCGGTGCAGAGGTGCCTGTAATGGACAGGCCCGACTTCAGTACGGAAGCGACAGCATGCACCAGCCCGAGTCTGGCAGTACTTAATTCTCTATTTTTATCGTTAACAAAACGTAATTCCGGATTCTCTTTACCTTTGTTCCAGTGTCCATGGAAGGCAGCGGCAAGATCGTAAAGGTAAAACGCGATGCGATGCGGCTCTTGCGCCAGTGCCGCAGCCTCCACGACGCGCGGATATTCTGCGAGCTTGGCGACCAGCTGCAGCTCCGCCGGATCGACGATCAGGCCATTGATTGCGCCGGCAAAATCGACGGTGGACAGGTCGAGTTCGGGGAAAGCGTCCGCAGCCTGACGGAAGACAGACCGGCAACGCGCATGTGCGTACTGCACGTAGAAGACCGGGTTGTCCTTGGACTGCTCTGTCACCTTCGCAAAATCGAAATCCAACGGCTCGGAGTTCTTCCGGTAGATCATCATGAACCGGACCGGATCGCGTCCGACTTCATCAACGACGTCGCGCAACGTCACGAAGTCACCGGAACGCTTGGACATCTTGACCGGCTCACCCTCGCGATAGAGCTTGACCAACTGGCAAAGCAGTACAGTCAGCTTCGACGCACCGCCAGACACCGCGCGTGCCAGCGCCTCAAGCCGCTTGACGTAACCACCGTGGTCGGCGCCGAGCACATAGATCATTTCGTCGAAGCCGCGGTCAAACTTGTCCTTGAAGTAAGCAACGTCGGCAGCGAAGTAGGTATAACTGCCATCCGACTTGATCAAAGGCCGGTCGATATCGTCGCCGACCTCGGTCGAGCGGAACAGCGTTTGCTCCCGGTCTTCCCAGTCCTCCGGCAGCTGGCCCTTCGGCGGTGGCAGCGTGCCCTTGTAGACGTGGCCCTTGAAGGTCAGGTCGTTGATCGCGGTGCGGATCTTGGCAGCGCCATTGGCATGCAGGGTCCGCTCCGAGAAGAAGACATCATGGGTGACGTTCAGGGCGGCAAGATCCTCGCGGATCATGACCATCATCGCATCAATAGTGCGCTCCTTGACCAGCGGCATCCACTTGTCCTCGGGCATCAGCCGCAGGCTCGTGCCGAACTCGTCGGCCAGCGCCTCGCCGACGGGTACGAGATAATCGCCGGGATAGAGGCCCGACGGGATCTCGCCGATCTCCTCGCCAAGCGCCTGCCGGTAGCGAAGGAAGGCCGAACGCGCCAACACATCGATCTGCGAGCCGGCGTCGTTGATGTAATATTCCTTGGTCACCTCGTAGCCGGCAAAGGCTAGCAGGTTCGCAAGCGCGTCGCCGACGACGGCACCGCGGCAATGGCCGACATGCATTGGCCCGGTCGGATTGGCCGACACGTATTCGACGTTGACCTTGCGGCCGGCACCGGTCGTGCTGCGGCCGTAGTCCGCACCGGTGCGAACCATCGCGGTCAACAGCTTCTGCCAGTAGGAGACGGAAAGCCGCACGTTGATGAAGCCTGGACCGGCAACGGAAACATCGGTGACCTCAGGGTCCTGCTTGAGCTTCTCGACGATCAGATCGGCAAGCGCGCGCGGATTCATGCCCAGCGGTTTGGCAAGCACCATCGCGGCATTGGTCGCGACATCGCCATGGCTGGGGTCGCGCGGCGGCTCGACATTGATACGGGCGAAGTCAAGTTCGGATCGCTTTTCTCGAACGACATCAAGCGTTTCGAGAATATCCTTAATTCTTGATTCGAAGTCCGTGAAGAGATTCATCTGATCCGTCCGCTTTTCCCGACAGAATATGGTCGGTGCAAAACTCAAAAGGAGGCCCGGTTCGGTTGAACCAAAAGCCTCCGGGCGGGGCGTCCCTACCGCAAATCGGGCGTATGGTCAAACAAACGGCGGTGGACACTGATGGCGAAGGTATCCGTCATTCCGGCCAGATAGTCGCCGACATGACGCGCCCGCGCCGGCTCGGCCATACCAGGGATCTGGTCGATCCAATAATGTTCGCGCATCAGCAAAGGGTCGGCCATGAAGGCGCGATAGAGATCGCAAACGATCGACGCAGCTCCTTCGCGCACCCGCATCACCTCGGGATGGCGATAGATCCGCGTCATCAGCAGTCTCTTGATCTGTTTGTCGGTCTCGCCCATCTCGTCCGAGAATGTCGCTATGACCCTACCAGCCTGCCTGACATCCATGGCACTTTCGGGCCTGATATCCCGGAGGCGCGTCTGCGCGACCGCAATCACGTCCTCGACCATCGCCGTGATCTGGCGGCGCATAATCTCATGGGTGAAGCGGCTCGCTTCAAGGCCGGGATAACGATCGCTGACCTCGCGCATCAGGCGGGCGAGAAACGGCACGTCCTCCAGCATCTCGAAGGTCAGGTAGCCGGACCTCAGACCGTCATCGATATCATGGGTGTTGTAGGCGATATCATCGGCGATCGCCGCCACCTGTGCTTCGAGGCTCGCAAAGCTTGCAAGCTCAAGGTCGTGAATAGCGCAATAGTCCAGGATCGGCTGCGGCACCGGGCCGTGGGTGCCCTGCCCGTCAAGGCTCAGAAGCGGCCCATTGTGTTTTACCAGCCCCTCCAGGCTTTCCCAGGTGAGGTTCAGGCCGTCAAACTCGGCGTAGCGCCGCTCGAGTTTGGTGACGATACGCAACGATTGGGCGTTGTGATCGAAGCCGCCATAGGGCTTGAGCATCTCATGCAGCGCATCCTCGCCCGTATGCCCGAACGGCGTGTGGCCGAAATCATGGACGAGCGCCACGCCTTCGGCGAGGTCCTCGTCCAGCTTCAGCGCTCGCGCCAGCGCGCGTGCAATCTGCGCCACCTCGATCGTGTGGGTCAGGCGGGTGCGATAGTGGTCGCCGTCGGCGGCGATGAAGACCTGCGTCTTGTGTTTTAGCCGGCGAAAGGCGGTCGTATGCACGATGCGGTCGCGGTCACGTTGAAAATCGGACCGCGTCGGGCTTGTCGCTTCCGGGTAGAGCCTGCCGCGCGTCGCCCAGGGATTCGACGCGAATGGCGCATGTTCACCGTAACCGAAGCCGAGCGCATTTTTGTCGAACGTCATTTCACACCTGCGTGGTCGCCCCATTGACGGGACATTCAAGCCTTCATACCTATAGTGAAAGCTACGGGAAAGCGTCGACCAAACATCGACCGATTCCGGAAGTCAAAGCAACGGTTTGGCGCTCGACATTAAAAGACTTGTCGAAACCGGCCAAGTGCCGAATATGCAATGAAAACGAATCTCTCCGGTTCTTGACCCCGGCAGGAGGCAAATATGACACAGGAAACAGTGACCCTTTCCGACGCGGCCGCCAAGCGGATCGCCACCATTCTGCATTCGGACGGCCATAAGAATGCCATGCGGGTTTCCGTCGAGGGCGGTGGCTGCTCGGGCTTCTCGTACAAATTTGATCTGGTCGACGATGCGAACGACGACGACCTCGTGCTTGAAAAGGACGATGCCAAGGTCCTGATCGACAGCTTGTCGCTCGTCTATATGGGTGGCTCGGAGATCGACTTCATCGACAACCTGCTCGGCCAGTCCTTTCAGATAAAGAATCCGAATGCTGTCGCAAGCTGCGGATGCGGAACGAGTTTTTCCATCTGACCCAAGCGGGCGCATTCCCGTGCGCCGCTCATTGCTACAGATATGGCGATCCCAGCCAGAGCAGGCGGTTTGCCAAGCGCGCAGCTAAAGGCTGGGCATTCAAATCCTTTAGCGTCACCTCTTCCGCAGACTCCGCGATTGCGGCGATGCGGCTGCTGACATCGCGTGCGAAGCCGTCATCGAGCACTTCGAGATCGAATTCGAAGTTGAGGCGTAGCGACCGCGGATCGAGGTTCGTCGAGCCGACATAGGCCCAAGTCTCATCAACGGCGAGCAGCTTGGAGTGATTGAAGGCACCCTTTGCGCGCCAGACGCGGCAATGCCCCTTCAACACCTGATCGAACTGCGCTGTCATGGCGCGGTCGACCAGCAGCAGATTGTTGACCGCGGGCACGACAATATCCACCTCTACGCCACGGCGGGCGGCCGTCACAAGCGCGCTGATCAACTCCCGGTCAGGAAGAAAATAGGGCGACATCAGTCGAATGTTCTTTCGCGCCACCGAGAACGCACCCATCAGCATCTTGTGATTGGTTTCATTCGTTTTGTCGGGCCCCGACGGTACAGCGCGCATCAGAATGCCGGGCGCCTTTGCCGCCGGCGAGGTCGGCTCGATTTTCCACGTGTCACTTGCCAGAAGTTCACCCGTCGAAAACTGCCAATCCTCGGCAGAAACCTGGAAGATGTCGGCAACGACAGGCCCGGTGATGCGGAAATGGGTGTCATAGGCCGCTTCGGGACCGGCGATTTCGGTGGTGAAGCCGGCGCGGATGTTCATGCCGCCGGCAAAGGCGACCTTGCCATCGACGACCAGGATCTTCCGGTGCGTGCGCAGATTGGCATAGGGCAATCTGAGCCCCATGATGATGTTGCCGTTGAAGACGGCCGTGGGCACGCTCGCAGCCTTGAGATAACCGACGATGCTCGGTACGGAGTAGCGTGCGCCCACCGCATCGATCAGCACCCGTACCTCGACCCCTCGCCCACGCGCCGCTATCAATGCATCGGCGAAGCGCAAGCCGAGCGCGTCTCGATCGAAGATGTAACTTTCAAGCAGGATGCTGCGGCGCGCGTGGGTGATCTCATGCAGCATGGCGGTATAGGCCGCATCCCCGCCCTCGAGCATGCTTATGCGGTTGCCTGTGGACATCGCATGCCGCGACACCCGGTCACCGAGGATTTTCATTGCCGAGAATCGTTGGCCGAAACGCGTGCCAATCTCGGCATCGGATACATCGAAGCGCCCGAACTGATCGGGGCCGCGGCCGCGCAGCAACGAGCGTTGCATGCCGATGGACGAGCGGCGGATGCGGTTAATGCCGGCAACACCATAGACGACCGCCCCAACAATCGGTGACAGCAGCACGACGCCGACCCAACCGGCTGCCGCCCGAACATCGTCCTTGGTCATGGCGGCATGGATGGCCGCCGGCACGCCCAAGACGAAAGACAGGAAAACGAGGAAATGCGGCCAATAGTTCTGGATGAGGTCGATCATGTGGGGGACTATAGCCTTCGGCGGGTGGGAATCAATTCAACGGCATGCCCGCATACGGCAAGTGCGTGAAAAGCGCTGCCCGTTATTGATGTACGGGGCCTTTCTCCGCGAAAAGACCGCAGGTATCGGATTTGTCAAACGAATCCCGAGTCGTTACAAGAAGCCGTCCGGAAGGATTCACTGACATGGAAGGGCGTTTCGAGCCATGAAGATTGCCACCTGGAACATCAATGGCGTCAAGGCGCGAATCGACGGCCTGCTGGCGTGGTTGAAAGAATCGAACCCGGACATCGTCTGCCTGCAGGAGATCAAGTCGGTCGATGAAAACTTCCCGCGCCTTGAGATCGAAGCGCTCGGCTATCACGTCGAAACGCACGGCCAGAAAGGCTTCAACGGCGTTGCGCTGCTTTCCAAGCTGAAACCTGACGAAGTCAACCGCGGTCTGCCGGGCGACGACGCGGACGAGCAGGCTCGATTTATCGAAGGCGTCTTCTCCGTCTCCGGCGGCGTCATCCGCGTCTGCTCGCTCTACCTGCCAAATGGCAACCCGGTCGATAGCGAGAAGTACCCTTACAAACTGCGCTGGATGGAGCGCCTTTCCGCCTACGCGCAACGTCGGCTGGAACTGGAAGAGCCGCTCATTCTTGCCGGCGACTACAATGTCATCCCCGAGGAACACGACTGCTGGGACGTCAAGGTCTGGCAGAACGATGCGCTGTTCCTGCCTGAGACACGCCAGGCTTTTCGCCAGTTGCGGAATCTCGGCCTGACTGACGCAGTGCGCTCGACCACGGATGACGTTCCGCTCTACTCATTCTGGGACTATCAGGCCGGATGCTGGCCGAAGAATTTCGGGATACGGATCGATCACCTGATGCTATCGCCGGAAGCGGCGGACAGGCTGGTCTCGACGTCGATCGAGAAGCACGTGCGGGCCTGGGAAAAACCATCCGACCACGTACCGGTCGCGGGCTATTTCGCGTTCGAACGTCCGCTTTGAAGCGGAGGTGACGCCAAGGGCAGCGCCTAGTCGTCGTCGCCCTGCGTGTGCATGTTCTGCGACAGGTTGATCGCCTTACGGCGATCATCTTCGGTTGCCAGAGAAAATGCCTGTTCCTGCATCGACTGCAGCCATGGCCGATCCTTCGGCGAACATTGATCGAGTGCCGCGGTCATGTAGGCGAGACCGCGGATGGTCTGACCTTCCTGGAAAATGACATTGCCGAAAACGCCCATGGCGCCGGCATGACCGTTCTTGCGTGCGCGGTTCAGCCACTTCTTGGCCTGCTGGACGTTGACGTTGCCGCCCTCGCCCGAAAGCAACATGCGCGCCAACTGGAACTGCGCCTCCGATACGCCGAAGGTCGATGCAGCCTGAAAGTAAAGCTGACGTGCCTGCGACATGTCGGACTTGATGGGGCTGTCCGGAATACCGCGACGATAGTAGCCGGCAAGCGAGATCAGCGCGTTGACAAAGTAGCCCGTATCCTCGGAGCCAGGTTCGACACCCTGCTGGGCAATCTCGCTGTAAATCTTGAAGGCTTCGAGGTCGTTTTCGGCGACGCCGTCGCCGTAGGCATACATATTGGCAAGCGCCCAGCGGGAGCCGGTATGCCCCTTTTCGGCGGCATAGCGGTAGGCTTCGACCGCTTCGTCCTTGCGGCCGTTCTTGTAGGCGGAGAAGCCGAATTTGAACAGGGCAAACGGACCGGATTCCTTGCTGACACCGGTGCCCGGATCAAAGGCACGTGCCGGACCAGCCGTAGCGCCGCCGACCACCAGCGACACGCCGAGCATCGCAACCTTCAGAGACTTCAGTTCACCCGCAAGCATCACAGTCTAATTCTTCCGTTCCAGCCGGCCACGCCGAACTCATCACCGCTGCAAACACAAACGCCTGAATGACTCTTTGCCATTCACTTGTTCACCGAAACCGCCGAAAACACCGGCTCACTCAGTCCAGAATGAAACTCCATTGTGTGTAGCCTTACCGAACCATTTCCGCGGAAGTGCGGCAGTTCGTTCAAGACGACACATGACGTCATTTCGTTACAAACATTGCGGGCCCGATCCTCAAGTCGCACGTTTGTCCTTAACATCGCTGCTCCCTGTTTGTGGCGGGAAATGGACATACTGACCTTGAGTCCGACCCTAGCAAACTCTAGCATTAAATGTGTTGCTGAATCGTCACATTGGCGTCGAGCGGAACAGTCACCAACAGATGTCGCTCAAGGCAAAAAGAAAGGCCCGGTGATGAAACCGGGCCTTGCGCGTCCTGATCAATGGAGGATCAGAATTTTACTTTGATCGCTGTCGAAATCGCACCGAAGAAGTCGTTGCCATAGTCGTAGGAAACATCGTCTCCGATGACCTGGCCGTCGAAGTTGACGGCGCCAGAACTGCCGCTCGTCAGGATACCGACAGCACCTGCAAGGCGGAACTCAACATTCTTCGTGGGCGAATAGGCAACACCGGTGCCCAGCGCCCAAGTGTCGGACTGTGTGCCATAGCCATGGCTCGTGCCACGATCCCACGTTAGGCTGACGGCACCGCTCCACTGTTCATTGAACTTGTGACCAACGCCGCCAGAGATCGTCCAGCCGTCGCGATAGAGCAGGTCGAGCGAGGTGCAAGGCTGCTCCAGGGTACCGCCGGAAGGCGGGCAGAACTTGAGAACCTGAAGCTGGCTCCAGTCCGTCCACTTGACCGAACCGAACGCGACCCAGCCAGGTGCAATACCGGATTGAACTTTGAGCTCGAGCGAGTCCGGCATGGAGGCGAACCCGGCCACATCGTAGAAGTTGACCGGCGCCGGTCCGCGCACATTGCGCAGATCGATCGTACCCGCCAGATTATCCAGATCAACGGCACTGTTATAGACCAAGCTTGCGCGTACCGCGTACTCCGGTATTTCGTAGCCGACGCCGGCGCGCCAACCCCAACCGTCACCTTGGAGATCCAGCCTGCCGATGCCGGATTGCAACCCGCCGAATGCCGGCGGCACACCCGTGAAATCCTGTACCAATCTCTCCTTGAAGCCGCCGACCTCTTGGTAAAAGACGCCGCCGATGACGCGGAACTGGCCCTGCCCCATGTCAAACTTGTATGAGCAAGTCGCGGCGTAGTTGTCGCTCTCGACCTTCGTCTCAATGTTGTTGTTGGCGCCGGCCCAATTTACGCCCGGATTTGTATGAGCTCCCCATGGCTGCGAATAGTCAGCCATGCAGTCGACGTCCTCTCCGAAGCGGGCCTTGATGCCCACACGCGGCACCCAATAGCTCTCCGTGTCTTCGACAGAATTGGGACGGGAGTTCAGATTGCCACCGCCAGTACCGGGTCCGGTTCCGTTGAATGGGAAGGCTGCAGACGTCGTATTCGTATCCCTGACGTTCTTCAGTTCGCGCTGCGGGTGGACATAGGTTGTCGTCGCTTCCGCTGCATAGTCCGACGGGTCGAACAGCAGGTCGATATTGTAACCGCCGCGTTCAAGACCGCCAGCGTGCGCCGCCGATGCAACCAGAATTCCGGCCGCCAACGCAAAGACGCCCCGCTTCAAATTCTCATGAGCCATTAAGCTCCTCCCCCTGCATTTCAATCTGCGACAATCCACCTCACGTCGCCTGTGCGAAAAGTATTCTCACGATCGTGTGAAATCGCAAATGCCGCTTTCCAGGGGTATTGTGCTCATGTGCGCCATAAAATTTACGTAAGATTCTCATCATCTGAACACAATCCAAACAATTTGAAATATTTTTGCGCAATACGGGTATTTATCGACTAATGTTAGGATATTTTACCAGCATAACCCGAAAGTGTTACTCAACAACAACAGCATTGGTTTTTGCAGGAAAAAACGCGAATTTGGGTTTGAAAGCGGGGCTCTAACTCCCAGGTCGGTGCGTCAGAAAGCCACTGTTTTGGCCGAACGAATCGGCTTGGCGACACCTCTAGCGATCTCGCCAGAAAATGCGAAATCCGCGACGTTTCCGCCGCGGATGACACAAGATCAGAGCTTGCAGTACCCTCAGCCGGCTTCTGCAACCCGCGCCAAGGCGATGCCGAGGGAGTCCTTCTGCAGATCCAGTTCAACGAGACGTTCACGCTCGGCTTCGACCAGCTCCGGCTTTGCATTGGCGACGAACTTCTCGTTGGCCAGCTTGCTGAGGATACGTTCCCGCTCGACTTCGACCTTGGAGATCGCTTTTTCCAGACGCGATTTTTCGGCCGAGAGATCGATCAGGTTGCCAAGCGGCAGGCAGAACGTTGCCTCCGCAACGACGATCTGCGCGCTGCCGCCCGGCGCCACCGCCACATGGTCGATATGCTCGACGCGCGCCAGGCGACCGATGGCCGAAGCATGCCGCTCTAGCCGCTCGCGCGTCAGTGCGTTGGCTGCGACCACGATGAGTGGTGCGGTCGCTGCCGGCGGGACGTTCATTTCCGAACGGACCGAACGGATGCCGGAAACCAGATCGATCAGCCAGTTGATCTCGTCAGCTGCGGCATCGTCGGCGTAGGAGGCAGACGGCCATTCCGCGTGGCAGAGCAGGCCCGCGCGCTCACGCCCCTCGCCCGCCGTCTGATCCCAGAGCTCTTCGGTCATGAAGGGCATGAAGGGGTGCAGCAGCTTGTAGATCTCATCGAGAACATAGGCGACACAAGCTTGGGATTCGCGTTTTGCCGCTTCATCCTCGCCGCTGAAGACCGGCTTCAGCAGTTCGAGGTACCAGTCGCAGAACTGGTTCCAGACGAACCGATAGAGACTGCCAGCGGCCTCGTTGAACCGGAAGCCTTCGAGCGCTTCGGTGACATCGCGGATCGTCCGTGAGAGCTCGGTCAGGATCCAGCGATTGATCGTCAGCGACGATGCCTCGGGGATGAAGCCGTCACTATTGGTGACGCCGTTCATCTGGGCAAAACGCGTGGCGTTCCAGAGCTTCGTTCCGAAATTGCGGTAGCCGGCAATGCGAGCGGTGTCGAGCTTCACGTCGCGCCCCTGGGCGGCCATGATCGCCAGGGTAAAGCGCAGCGCGTCGGCACCGTATTCGTCCATCAGTTCCAAGGGGTCGATGACGTTGCCCTTGGACTTCGACATCTTCTGCCCATTCTTGTCGCGAACGAGCGCGTGGACATAGACGGTGTGGAACGGCTCGACCGGCGTACCGTCCGCATCCTTCATGAAATGCAGACCCATCATCATCATGCGGGCGACCCAGAAGAAGATGATGTCGAAGCCGGTGACCAAAACATCGGTCTGATAGTATTTTTCGAGTTCCGGCGTTTCGTTCGGCCAGCCGAGCGTCGAGAACGGCCAGAGCGCCGACGAGAACCAGGTGTCCAGCACGTCTTCGTCACGGGTCAGGATCTCGCCCGGCTTGAAGTTTTCAAGCAGGTCTTCGACATAGGCCTTCATTGGACCTTCGTGCGCCAGATAGTGCTGGATCGCGGCGTGCAGCGCCTCTTCCTCGGTCTTCTCTACGAAGACCTGGCCGTCCGGGCCATACCAGGCCGGGATCTGGTGTCCCCACCAGAGTTGGCGCGAGACGCACCAGGGCTGGATGTTCTCCATCCATTCGTAATAGGTCTTCTCCCAGTTCTTCGGGACGAAGTTGGTACGACCTTCCTTGACCGATGCGATCGCGGGCTTCGCCAGCGTCTTCGCATCGACATACCATTGCTCGGTCAGGCGCGGCTCGATCGGCACCCCGCCACGGTCGCCGTGCGGGACCATGTGCTTGTGCGGCTCAATCTTGTCGAGCAGGCCGCCTTCCTCGAAGATCCGAACGATGATCTTGCGCGCTTCGAAACGGTCCTTGCCCTCAAGCTCATCCCAGGCGCCATGCAGGGCCGCGGGGTCGCTGAGGCCCTCGAGGAACTCCTCATTGTCCTTGATGGTGATCCGACCTTCGATGGTCAGGATGTTGATGGCTGCGAGGCCTGCACGTTTGCCGACGTCGAAATCGTTGAAATCGTGCGCGGGCGTAATCTTGACGGCGCCCGTTCCAGCGGTCGGATCGGCATAGTCGTCACCGACAACGGGGATACGGCGGCCGACAATCGGCAGAATGACGTGTTTGCCGATGAGCGGCTTGTAGCGCGCGTCTTCCGGATTGACGGCAATACCGCTGTCGCCAAGCATCGTTTCCGGCCGCGTGGTGGCAACGACCAGGTAGTCGCGAGTTTCCCATTCCGTCGCCTTGCCGTCTTCGTCGAAGGCGACCGGATGCTGATAGGTGACACCCGGCTCGAGTGGATAGCGCAGGTACCAGAGGTTTCCGTTGATTTCGTGCTGCTCGACCTCCAGGTCGGAAATCGCCGTCAGCAGCTTCGGGTCCCAATTGACCAGACGCTTGTCCTTATAGATCAAGCCTTCCTTGTAGAGCGAGACGAACACTTCGAGGACGGCCTCCGACAGACCATCGTCCATGGTGAAGCGCTCGCGCGACCAGTCGCAGGAAGCGCCAAGCCGCTTCAGCTGGTTGAAAATCAACCCGCCGGATTCGGCCTTCCACTCCCAGACCTTCTCGATGAAGGCTTCACGGCCCATCTGGCGGCGGTGCTGCTGTTGTTCCATCAGCTTGCGCTCGACGACCATCTGCGTGGCGATACCGGCATGGTCCATGCCCGGCTGCCACAGCACGTCCTTGCCGCGCATGCGCTCGAACCGTACCAGCACGTCCTGCAGCGTGTTGTTCAGCGCATGGCCCATGTGCAGCGAGCCCGTCACGTTCGGTGGCGGGATCACGATACAGAAGCTGTCGGCGCCGGGCTTTGCTCCCGCACCCGCACGAAACGCGTTTTCTTCGTCCCACTTCTTGGCGATACGTGGGTCGACGGATGCGGAATCGTAGGTCTTATCAAGCATTTTGAAGCCAATTTTGGAGATTGATGTCTATGTCTTGTAAACCGGAACGACCGGTGCAAGTCAACACGAACGCAAAAAGGCCGCGACTGTTCCGCGGCCTCTGTATCGGAAAGGTTCAGATCCTAGCGCCGGGGGCCGCGCGCGACGCGTTCGATCTCTTCACGCACCAGCCGTTCAACCAAGGTCGGTAGGTTGTCGTCCAGCCATTCCTGCAGCATCGGGCGCAGCATTTCTTCGGCAATTTCGTCGAACGACCGCCGCGTGCTGAGGTCGACCGCCTGGGCAAGATTGTCGAAGGACTGAGCGACCTGACGACCAACCTCGGGTGAAAGGATCGCAGGCGCGGCCTTTTCGGTCACGGGCTCTTCGGCAATAACAGCCACCGGTCCGGCCGAAACGGCTACGGGTGCCGGGTCTGCTACCTTCAGCGCTTCAACAGCTACCGCCCGATTGACGGGCTCTTGTACGGCGCTCACCGAGAGACGATCAACCGGCGCCGGCGGCGCGGACACTGCTGCCATACGTGACGTGATGACCGGACTATCCTGAACGCTGCGCGAAGGCACATCCTTGACCGGCTCTTTGGCGGTATAGCTCATGGTGTGGCGCTCGGAGGCCGCCCTTACTCGGGCTGCAACGTCCGCCAGCGAAAGCGGCGGCTGCGCGATGCTCGAATGCGGCTCCGAAGGAATGACGGCCACCTCGATCTCCGGCGAAGGTGTAGCGAGCTTGGACGCCTCGCCATGGTCCTCCCGCCTGCCGAAAGCGGCAGCCTCGATTTCGCTGTCGATCGTCAGTTCAATCTCATCCGAGCCGTCGTCCTCGTATTGGTCACGCGAGGAGAAATCGGTCTGCCCCGGCTCATTGCTCTCGATGATCTTGCGAATGGATGCGAGAATCTCATCCATCGAAGGTTCACGCGCGACATTGAGCTGTGCCATTTCTATCCCCGTTTGACGCGGCAGAGCATGTGTCCCGAAACGACGCATGTGCCGATAACAAACAAACCTTAAGTGAGTCCGCGGACGAAACATACGCCACGAATCAGACACTTGGATTGTTGCACAGATTTGTTTCGATCGGCAGAAGCAGAAACGCCCCGGTTTCCCGAGGCGTTTTCTTTGATCAGCGGCCGTCGACGGTTCGAAGTCCGAACCATTTGTCCTTGACGGCTTCGTAATGCTCTTCGGCGCGATATTCCGCGACCTGCAGGCCCTGGCTCTTGACGCTCAGTGTCGCGGTGGCAGCGAGCAGACCGTAGCTTGCGACGACGGCGTCGCGCTGGGCGATAGCCAGCTGTTCCTGCGCATTCAGAACGGTCTGCTGCGAATCGAGCACGTCGAGCGTAGTGCGCTGACCAACATTGCGCTCTTCGATGACGCCGGCAAGCGCCATGTTAGCCGCCGAGATCTGCGTCTTGTTGGCGCCGATGCGCGCAATTGCCGCCTCAAGTTGGGCGTGTGCGCTCACGACGTTCTGCTGAACGGCGGCGCGCTGCGAATCGACGAGGATGCGCTGCTGGCCCAAGGTCTCCTTCGCTTGGCGAATCTGACCGTATTCCGCGCCACCCTGGTAGATCGGCACCGTCAGGCGGGCAGTAACGCTCGACGCGTTGCTGTCAAGACCGTCGCCGGAGTTGCCGGTCACGCGTCCAACCTGCCCCTGAATGCTCACGCCGGGCAGCATGGTGCCTTCAGCAGACTTCACCTGGAAGCCGGCCGTATCGACCTTGTACTGGGCGGCGAGAATGGTCGGGTGCTGACGCAATCCCAGGGCAACAGCCTGATCGAGCGAACGCGGAAGCCCCTTGGTGGCCGGCCCCGGCTGCTTGATACCCGTCGGCGCAACGCCGACGATCTGCACGTAGACTGATTCGCTCTGCTTCAACTGCGCAATGGCGGTAATCAGAAGCGACTGCGCGTCGGCAAGCGATGCCTCGGAAAGGCTGACGTCCGTGCGGGTGCCTTCACCCACGTCAAGGCGAGCCTGGGATGCGTTCAGCTGTTCCCTGAGGAAGGCGAGGTTCTGCCGGCGAATAACAACGATCTGCTGGTCGCGCGCGATGTTGGCGTAGGACGTGGCTGCTGCGAGCAGAATCTGGATCTCGTTTGCGCGAAGCGATTCGCGGTTGGCGAAGACATTCGATTCAGCGGCGCGAACATTGTTCAGCGTCTGAAAGCCATCAAAAATCATCTGGGTTACGGTGATACCGATCTGCCCCTGATGAAAGTCCCGGCTTCCGGTAAGCTCGTTGTCGACGTTTGAAAGCGTTCCGTTTGCAAAAGCCGAAACCTGTGGACGAAACCCGGACTTCGCGATCGGCACCCCTTCGTCGGTCGCCCTAAGACCAGCGCGCGCGGCGTTCAGATCCGGGTTATTTTCATAGGCTTTGGCCATTGCGCCGAAGATCGTCTCCGCCAGCACGGCCTGCGGCGCAAGCAGTACACTCGTCGAGACGGCAGCCCAAAAGGCTGCTTTGCGGACAATCGACACCATACTTCCCTCTCCGATCGGGGCGGCAAAGCCAGCCCACTATTTCCTGCGGCACCATTCCGACGTCGAAACCGGGCCGCCCTAAATACGGCGATGAAGCGCTCACACCGCCCACCGGTGAGCAAATCACTACCTCAGCACTCTTTGAAACCCGGATTCGGCCTGATCACAACTGTACACCGATACTGCGCACGATCATTTCAAAAAGAAACAGGTGGTTCGTTGCCAATTGGCAACATTGCTATTTTAGCAGCACAATCAAATGTTGAGATACCTCAATAAGTGGCACCTCAAAAAACAAAAGTCTGCTCGCGGCGGAAGCCGGGAAGCGGCTTGACCGCAGTGTTGAAATCCGCCCTTTCGGACGTCTTCCCATGCTCATGGACATAAAGCTTAGCACGCGAAGCGTTACCGAAGCCTTCAACGGCAATAAGCCGGCCGCCGTCGCGCAACTGCTCGAACAAGGCCGGAGGAAGCACTTCTACCGAACCATGAACGAAAATGACATCATAGGGTGCCTCGCCGGCATATCCCTTGCCAAGATCGCCGGTGACCACGGCAACGTTGTCATAGCCCAGCCGTGCCAAGGTTTCCGTCGCAGTTGCGGCAAGCGCTTCATCGCTTTCGAGTGCGACGACCGAACCGGCGATCAACGAAAGCAGCGCCGAGGCGTAACCGGTGCCACAGCCGATCTCCAGCACCACGTCTGACTTCGAGATTTCGGCGAGTTGCAGCAGCTTGGCGAGCGGCGACGGCTCCATCAGGTACCGCGGGCTTGCGCCCTTAGCGCCGTCGAGTTCGATGTCGGCATCGATATAGGCGAGTTCCTTCATCCGCGAAGGCACGAATTCTTCGCGCGGTACGGAGAGGAAAGCGGACAGGATCGCATGGGACGTCACATCCGTCGTCCGGATCTGGTTGTCCACCATCTTGGTGCGCGCCGCTTCGAAATTCATCATACTGCCCTCGTGTCCGGATGGCACGGCACCGGTATCCCGGATGACCGCGCAGTCGTCTTCTGGCTGCCAAATATGGCGCCTTTATATAAGCTCATAAATCGCCCTCCCGCTGGTTTCAAGCGACAGCGACATCTTGCAGCGGAAAAAGGAACGAGAAACACCGAAGCGACGTTTGCACGGCCCGGCACGGGCGGCGGCGCTGGCTGCCGCCAGAACAGAGAGAGCCTGACGTCAGCGGCCAGGCGCCCCTTCGAGCCCAACGAGGGCAATCTTCGTATAACCGGCGTTCTGGATGAGGTTCATGACCGTCATCAGCTCGCCGTAGTCGACGGCCTTGTCCGCACGCAGCAGAACGCGCGTCTCGGTGTTACCCTCCGTCAGGCGCTGAAGCTCCACCGCAAATTCCTCACGGGCTGTTTCTTCGTTGCCAATCGCCAGACCGAGGTCGGCGTTGAGCGTGACGAAGACCGGCTTATCGTCGCGCGGCGTCGGCTTGGAGGCCGATTGCGGCAGATCGACCTTCATGTCCACGGTCGCAAGTGGTGCCGCGACCATGAAGATGATCAGCAAAACGAGCATGACATCGATGAATGGGGTGACGTTGATCTCGCTGTTCTCGTCGAGATCGCCGCCGCTGTCGGTAACCTTGCCGGCCATGTCTCACCCGATCCTTGCGATCGACGCGTCTGCCGGATGGGCAAAGCCATCCTGGCGACGCGGTTGCGCCTTGCGGACCAGGCGATGATCGAGATCGCGGCTGACAAGCCGTTCGACGGCGGCTGCCGCGTCGGCGAGGATCACCTTGTAGCCACCCACCGCGCGGGCAAAGTAGTTGTAGATGATAACGGCGGGGATAGCGGCAACGAGACCGATTGCGGTCGCCAGCAGCGCTTCGGCAATACCGGGAGCAACGATCGCCAGGTTGGTCGTCTGCGCTTTGCTGATGCCAATGAAGGAGTTCATGATCCCCCAGACGGTTCCGAACAGACCGACGAACGGGCCGACGGAGCCGATCGAGGCAAGGATGCCCGTTCCGCTCGTCATGCGCTTGCCGGCGCGAACCTCGATACGCGTCAGCAGCGATGCGACGCGTTCCTTGAGACCAGCTGCCGGTGCGTGATCGAGCACAGCCTCCGAACGCACCATCTCATCGATCGCAGCGGCAACCATTTCCGCGGCAGGGCCCGCCTTGCCGTTGAATGTGGACTTAAGCTCTGCCAACCCGTTTGCAGCGGAGAGCTGACGGACGGCGCGGCTGAGGCGCGCCTTTGCGGCGAAGAGTTCAAACGTCTTGGCCACGAAAATCGCCCAGGTGATGACCGAGGCGAGCGCCAGCCCGATCATCACTGCCTTCACCACCATGTCGGCGGCAAGGAACATGCCGATAGGCGAAAGGTCGTGTGGCAGGACTGGGTTGGCCGCCGCTTCTGCTGCGGGCGTCTCAATCGACACAGCCGGTGTTTGTGCGCCGGCTTCAGACCCGGTGGCCGGAAGACCGTCGACAGTCGGCTGCTCGCCACGGGCCGCTGCATTGGCATTGGCCCGTGCCGTTCCCGCAGGTCCCGCGTCTTGAGCCTGGCTGACCGCAGGAGCGGTCGTTTCGGTTGAGGTTGTCGCCTGTGCAAACACGACCGTCGAGGGAAGACCAGAAGCCAGCACCAATGTCGCTGCGGCCAACAAATTCAGCTTCGATCGTGTTCGATTGGGCATCTTGTTCCTCGCGTACTGGTCCGTTTCGCCATCACAAAAATCACAGGGCAGCCGGAATTTCGGCCACCTCAACGTGCATTGGCCGCTCTTTACGACAAACTATGAACGAAACACAAGGATTTGTGGAGTATAAAGATCAAGAATAATTTCATGCCTGCGTTTCAATCGAGATCTCAAAGGGCGGGAGAGTTATCGACGAAGCCGTCACTTCTCCAGTCATATGCGCGGTGCCGCTCCCAAGGGCGTTGCAGCGACGTGAACGACGTCTTGAAGCGCATTTTCGGAAGCTCATCGCCCGCAACCGGCTCGGCGAAAATCTCGATCGCACCTACCAATCGCAGCAGGCGTCCACTCAGGATCCGCGCCCGGCCGGATGAACAGGTCCGCTCGGTGCTTCCCGGCACGATCAGCAGATCGACCTGATTGCACAGCACCTCAAACAGGTAGGGGTTTTCGACGAGAGCAACGGTCCAGCCGGCATCGCTTCGAGCGATGCACCATTCTTTCTCGCGGCACGAAAAAGCATTCGGCGAAACTTGGCCGAGCGCGGAGTTGATATCGTGACGGATGGCGGCGGCTGTCGCGGCATCGATGGTCCTCGTTTGCGCCTTCGCGGGCCGTAGCTTCGCCTCGGGATAAAGACCATCAGCGACCGCCCCTTGCGCGGGCATCGGAGCGACGTGGGCGTCGACCGCCAATGCCCGCTGCCATTGAGAGAAAAGGAAGTCGGAGGGACGATCCCGGTTCGTCGCAATGGCGGCGTCGGTGACCAATCCGACGAGGCGCCCATCTTCCGATACCACGATCGCCGGCAATTGCCTGTCTTCGAACGCGAGGCACACGAGTCCGGAAAACAGCAGCACGGCTCCGAGCCCTGCCAGCCAAGTGCGCAACACACACAGAATAACGCCGCCGGCAGCGATAAGAACGAATGCCAGCGGCCCGACGCGGCCGGTCAGAAACTCGCCGTCGAGCGACGTGACGAAGCGGGCGATCACCAGCATACCGTCAAGGCCCCAAGCCATGACGGCGAGCGGGTACTGCTCGAGACCGAAAGGCGTCAACACCATGGCGAAGAGGCCGAACGGCATGATCACAATGCTGATCAGTGGCGCTGCGAGAATATTGGCGAGCAACCCATAGGCCGGCAGTCGCTGGAAATAGGCGGCAGAGTAAACCGCGGTTGCAAGTCCGCCGATCAATGAGGTCGCAACCACGCCGATAACGAAACCCGTGACGAGCCGCCTGCCCCACCAACGCCCGGCGACTGCCGGCTCTTCTGCTTCCGCACGCTGGCGCCAGCGCGCATAGCCAGCAACCAACGCCAGCGTGGCGGCGAACGACATCTGGAAGCCCGGCCCCGCAACGGCAGATGGCGTGATCACGATGATGACAATCGCAGCCAGCGCGATATTTCTCAGGCTGATCGACATGCGGTCGAAGAAGACCGCAACCAGCATGTTCGAAATCATGATCCAGGCGCGGACGGCGGATACGGCTCCACCGGAAATCAAGATGTAAAGGAAGACCATTGCCAGAGCGCCCGCAGCGGCAACCTTCTTGATCGCCACGCGCTGCGCCAACCCGGGAACCGCACTCAAGACGGTACGCGCTCCGATTAGAAACGTACCTGCCGCAAGCACCATCTTGAGACCGGAGATCGCCAAAACGTGCGCCAAGCCCGCCTGTCGCAGCATCTCGACGGTGTCGCGACCAATCGCCCTTTCTTCCGCCGTCACCAGGGCTGCAGCGAGCGCACCAGTGTCGCCACCGACTGCCGTGCGGATCCGCTCGCCGACCGTTTCGCGTAGCGCGGCCAGATACTCCGCCATCCGCATCCAAAACGAGCGGTCCGCCACCGTCGCAGCACCGTCGGCTATCGGGCTAAGTGGCGCACCATAGAAGTAACCGACGGCGCCGATCTGCCGGAAATAAGAATCGAATGCGAAGTCGTTGAGGCCTGGCAACGCAGGGCCGGAAGGCGGCGAAAGACGCGCCCTGCCCTCGATCGTTGCCCCGATCGCCAACGGCGCGTGCGGGCTGCGCGACAGCACCATGGCCTTCAACGGCGCACGGCGCAACGTCGGCTTCGTGGTTTGCTCGATGACAATTCCGTAGCGCCAGTGGTCCCGATCATTCTTCTCGCGCGAAAATACCTTGCCGCGCAGGTTCGTCGTTACCGGTCCATCGAGAACGATCGTGTCGATGCGCGATGCCTCGATCGCCGCAAGCATCATTCCCGCCGTGAACAGCCCCGCTGCGATCCTCGGCGCACGCAGGGCGCGCACACGGAGGTTGCACAGCAAGGCGGCTATTCCGAAAACGCAAAGCAGCAGTGCAAGTTTGATGAGTCCGAGGTCATAGGGCAGCGAGAGCCACGTCAGCACGCCGGCGGCTAACAGGACGGGGACAAGCACCAATCCGTGGCCGAAGGCCGATTCTTCTTCGACCGCTTCGCGCCAGTGTGCGGCAATCGCCTCTGGTCGGAGGCGTGCGTGCGCGAGCGCGGCGCAAGATTTGACAAGGCGAAAAACGAGGTTGCCGCGTGCATTCGCAGGCGTTGCAGACATGCTCCCGATCGAAACCGAAGCGGGTGGTGCCGGAGCGACACGATCTGCGTCCTGCATCAAAGACCGGACTTCGATCTCGCTCATCGTACGGTACCACTCCCCTAAGACGGTAGAGGTCGATCATGCAACCAACATCACCCAACCGCAACCTGAACGTCATCTGCCGAAAAAAGCGGCAAACCTATATGGAATGGTACCGCATCATTATCCTGACAGTTATTGATCCGGTTGGACATATTACTCTAACGTGCGATTATTGCGTCGCCATATGCACATTTTCGCATCGCACAATTTGCCTTTCGTACAGCTTGGCAGCCGAAAATAAATCATATAGCAAATTCGCAACGTTCATTTTCGTGGCATGGTCTCTGTGCCACGTTGCCATAAGACGGAGGGTCCCCATGACAGAAAAAAGCGCGGTCGTAACATTCGATGGAAAGTCGGCGGAGCTACCAGTGCGATCGGGGTCCATCGGTCCTGATGTGGTCGATATCGGCTCGCTCTACAAGCAGACCAAGATGTTCACCTACGACCCGGGCTTTACGTCGACGGCGTCGTGCGAATCCAAGATCACCTATATCGACGGTGACGAAGGCGTGCTCCTGCACCGCGGCTACCCGATCGAACAGCTCGCAGAACATGGCGACTTCCTCGAAGTCTGCTATCTCCTGCTTTACGGCGAACTGCCGACGAAGGCGCAGAAGGCTGACTTCGACTACCGCGTCACACACCACACCATGGTGCATGAGCAGATGTCGCGCTTCTTCACCGGCTTCCGTCGCGATGCCCACCCGATGGCCGTCATGTGCGGTTGCGTCGGCGCCCTGTCGGCCTTCTATCACGACTCGACCGACATCACCGATCCGCACCAGCGCATGGTCGCTTCGCTGCGCATGATCGCCAAGATGCCGACGATCGCCGCGATGGCCTACAAGTACCATATCGGCCAGCCGTTCGTTTATCCGAAGAACGATCTAGACTACGCCTCGAACTTCCTGCGCATGTGCTTTGCCGTGCCTTGCGAGGAATATGTAGTGAACCCGGTGTTGTCGCGCGCCATGGATCGCATCTTCATCCTGCATGCCGACCACGAGCAGAATGCTTCGACCTCGACCGTGCGCCTTGCCGGTTCGTCAGGTGCCAATCCCTTTGCCTGCATCGCCGCTGGCATCGCCTGCCTCTGGGGCCCGGCCCACGGCGGCGCGAACGAAGCTGCGCTCAACATGCTGGCCGAAATCGGCACGGCTGACCGCATTCCGGAATACATCGCCAAGGCCAAGGACAAGAATGATCCGTTCCGCCTGATGGGCTTCGGCCACCGCGTCTACAAGAACTACGATCCGCGCGCCAAGATCATGCAGAAGACCACGCATGAAGTGCTTGCAGAACTCGGCCACAAGGACGATCCCCTCCTCGAAGTGGCGATGGAACTCGAACGTATCGCGCTCACCGACGAGTACTTCGTCGAGAAGAAGCTCTACCCGAACATCGACTTCTACTCCGGCATCACGCTGAAGGCGCTGGGCTTCCCCACCACCATGTTCACCGTGCTGTTCGCGCTTGCGCGCACCGTCGGCTGGATCGCCCAGTGGAACGAAATGATCGAAGATCCGGAACAGCGCATCGGCCGCCCGCGCCAGCTCTATGTCGGCGCTCCGCAGCGTGACTACGTGCCGGTCTCCAAGCGTTAACGCCAAACGGAAATCAGGAAATGAGAAAAGCCCGGTCAGAGATGACCGGGCTTTCGATTTTGCAGATAGGAGAGGACGATCTCGGCGCCCAATTCGCCCGGCGGTCTGCTTGTCGCCATGCGCTGCTGTACCAGCGCGTAGCCGTCGAGCATCGACGCGCGCTGGGCCGTCGGCCCGGACAGCCGCTCGACCCAGCGGGTCAAGGCGCCCGGACGAATGCTCTGGTTGAAATACTCCGGCACGATCGGGAAATCGGCGATGAGATTGGGAAGCGCCCCGCTCCAGATGCGGATGCGGTTGTGCAGCAACCGCACAAGCCAGTCGGCATCATAGGTAGAAACGACGGGAACGCCGGCTAGCGCAAGCTCTAGGATGACCGTTCCCGACGCGGCGATTGCCGCATCCGCCTTGTCGAAGGCAGCCCATTTCTCGGTGGCTCCCACCAATATTTCCGGCTGAACCGTCCAACCGGCCGTGATCTCGCGCACCAGTTTTTCCTGGCGCGGAACCGTCGGCAACAGCAAGCGGACGCCGGAATGCCGGCGAGCGAGTTCCTCGGTCATCTGCCTGAAGATCGGTAGCAGCCGCTTGATTTCGCTTGAACGCGATCCCGGCAGAAGCAGGCAGGTGGAAACCGCGCTACCATTGACGTCGTTCAGTCTTTCGCGTCGGCTGGCGCGGACGGCAAGCACATTGGCATCCGAGGCAAGCCGATGGCCGATATAGGTCGTCGGCGGCCCCTCAAGCTTGCGCATGGTCTCGGGCTCGAACGGCAGCACCGCCAGAACATGATCGACATAGCTGCGCATGCGCGGCGCGCGTTCCGGCTTCCAGGCCCATACGCTCGGGCAGACATAGTTGATGACAGGCAGATCCGGCAGCGCGTCGCGAACGCGACGCGCGACACGATGGGTGAAATCCGGACTATCGATGATCAGCAAGGCATCGGGGCGCGCAGCAATAATGGCATTCGCCGTCTGGCGGATGCGCAGAATCAACTTTGGCAGACGCGCGAGCACTTGCGAGAAGCCCATGATCGAAAGTTCGGAATAATCGAACAGCGATTCCAGGCCTTCGCCCTCAAGACCGTCGCCGCCAACGCCGACAAGCTCGACATCACGCCCGCATTGTGCACGCAGTGCCCGCACCAGATCTGCGCCAAGAAGATCGCCCGATACCTCGCCGGCAATGACCGCCAGCTTGTAGCCTTGTCCGCTCATGCTTTTCCCCGGTGACCGCTCCGCTCGACACCAATGACAAACAGCCCCGCGCGGTTGGCAGCTTCGATCACCTCCGCGCGCTCGAGCACCAGGGCGCGACCGGCCTCGACAGCAATTCCGGCAAGCCCGGCCGCGACAGCGCCAGCGACGGTCGATGGTCCGATCGATGGCAGATCCGCACGCAAGTCCTGCCCCGGCTTACAAAGCTTGACCAGAACGCCACGCCGACGCGCCGAGACGCGTCCTTCCGTCTTGAGTGTCGCCACCCGCTCGAGCATCGCATCGGTGCCCTCGGCGCCCTCCAGGGCAACCACGCGACCACCGACAGCGATGGCGCCCTGCCCCACGTCGAGTTCGCCAAGCGCGTTGGCGGCAGCGATGCCGGCCTCAACGTCGCGTCTGTCATCGTCCGATGGGGCGATAGCGCCAATCGGCCCTGGATCCGCCAGAAGGTTCGGAACCACCTCATGCACGCCGATCACGTGGGCGCCGCTTGCTTCGATGAGTTGCATCGCCATGCGCAAGACAGCGTCATCGCCGCCAGACACCAGCGTCTTCAAAACGCTCGGTATTCTGGCAAGCGTTTTCAGCGTCGGGCGAATGTCGCGCCATTCCGGTCTACGACGGACCCAGCCCGAAAGCACAACGCGGTCGATGCGTTGTTCTTTGAATGTGCGGCTGATGCCGGAGAAATCGCCGATGGCGAGCACGGAGTGATCGAAACCGACCCAATCGCTCTCTTCCGCTTCGCGCGAGAGCGCGATCACAAATGGATCTTCTCCACGGGCACGAACGGCCTCGGCCACATGATGCGGCAGCGCTCCGCCGCCGGCGATGATCGCGAGCCGGCCGCCAGTTGCTGCGCGGCTCGCCGTGGCCGACATCACGGTCAGGCCTTGCCGCGACTTGGTGAAGACAGTGCCCTGTCGCTTTCGGCTGCGATGAAATCGAGGATTTCGACAACAGGCGCACAGTCGGCATAATCAGCGCGAATGGCGGCGGCATTGGCGCGAACTGATTCTGGGCCCTCGAAGATCTGCTTGTAGGCGCGGCGAACCACGTGGATCGTTGCACGCTCAATGCCCGCCCGGGTCATGCCCACAACGTTCAGCCCGCTCAGGACACCGGGATTGCCGTTGAGCATGCCATAGGGAATGACGTCGTAGCTTACGGCGGAGAGGCCGCCGATGAACGCCTGACGACCGATGCGCGTGAATTGGTGCACGGCACAGCCGCCGCCAAGGATAGCGCGGTCCTCGATCGTCACATGGCCGGCCAACAACACGTTGTTCGACATGATGATGTTGCTGCCGAGGCGGCAATCATGCGCCACATGCGAATAGGCGAGGAACAGATTGTTATTGCCGACGATCGTCGCACCGCCATATTCGACGGTTCCCGCATTCATCGTGACACCTTCGCGGATCGTGCAGTTGTCGCCGATCTGCAAAATGGTGTCGACAGTGCTGTGATGCACGCTTTGCGAATCTCCGCCAATGACGGCATTCGGGAAAATCTTGGTGCCCTTGCCGACCGTCGTGCGGCCGGCGACAACGACGTGGCTCATCAGTTCCATGTCGTCTCCGAGAACGACTTTCGGCCCGATGTAGCAAAACGGGCCGATTTTGACGTTCTCACCGATGACCGCGCCATCTTCGATGATCGAGGACGGGTGGATCTTCGCTGTTGATGCAATCATGTTTAAGCGTCTTCCGTGCTGACTATCATCGCGCCGATATCAGCTTCCGCGACAAGTTGCCCGTCAACTTTTGCGTCACAATGAAACTTCCAGATATTGCCGCGCTGTTTCTGCTTCACGACATGAAACTCAACACGATCACCCGGAACAACCGGCTTGCGGAAGCGCGCATTGTCGATGGTCATGAAGTAGACGAGGTTGGTACCCGAAGCAGTCTTGCGCGCGCAGATCGCGCCCGCCGTCTGCGCCATGCCCTCGATCAGCAGGACGCCCGGCATGATCGGCTTCTCCGGAAAATGGCCGGTAAAGTGCGGCTCATTTGCCGAGACGTTCTTGATGCCGATCGCCGAATTGTCGCCGTCGATCTCGATGATCCGGTCGACGAGCAGGAAGGGATAACGATGCGGAAGAAGCTTCAGGATCTCCTGAATATCAGCCGTACCCAGAACCGTTGCCGCCTCACTCATTCGTGCCATCCTTCTTTTTCTGTCTGTCACTTGCGCGCAAGGCCATTTCGGCGACATCGCGCAGGAAATCGCGCATGGGGCGCGCTGGAATACCGCCATAGCGTTCGCCCGCAGGGACGTCGCTTGCAACGCCGCTCATGGCAGCGATCTGAACGCCGTCACCCACAGTGATGTGGCCGTTGACGCCGCTACCGCCGCCGATCATCACGCCGTCACCAATCCTGGTGCTGCCGGCGATGCCGACCTGACTGACGATGCCGCAATAACGGCCGATGCGGACGTTGTGGCCGATCTGTACAAGGTTGTCGATCTTCGTGCCTTCGCCGATGACGGTGTCGTCCATGGTGCCACGATCGATCGTCGTGTTCGCGCCGATCTCGACATGATCCTGAATGATCACACGTCCGACCTGAACGATCTTGATCATTCCACCCTTGGGGCCCGGCGCGTAGCCGAACCCATCCTGGCCGATCCGGGCACCTGGGTGAATGATGACACTGTTGCCGACAAGAGCGCAGAGAACGCTTGCGCCCGCCGCGATCGTGCAGTCTCGGCCAATGCGAACGCCCGGCCCTATGACGACACCTGCGGCAATTCTCGTTCCGCTACCAATTTCGGCGCCGGCCCCAACGACTGCCATCGGCTCGATCTCCACGCCCTCTTCAAGGCGTGCCGTCGGGTCAACGAAGGCGGCCGGCGACACACCGGCAAGGCTGGTATTGCGCGCCGGGCGCATGGCAGCCTCGTGCAAGAGTGTACCTGCCAGCGCGAAGGCCGTATGCGGCCGCGCAGTCAAGAGAACGGGAATGTGAGACGGTACGAGTGGGGCGATCGTCTTGTCGCAGATAATCGCGGAAGCCTGGCAGCTTTCCAGCTCAGCACGGTACTTGCGCGAAAGCATGTAACAGACGTCACCGGGCTTTGCCCGATTGACAGGTGCTACCGAGTGGATAGCGCGATCTGCCACCGCGCCATCCGTCAGATCCGCCCCAATTTGGTTCGCCAGGTCACCCAGACGAATCCCTTGATGGGGCGGAAAAAACCAATTCTGTTCCATGGACACTCCAGAACGATCTACTTTTGGCAGTTCTGGACTGCTTCTTTATCAGAACGACGAGGAAATACCGAACTTCAGATTCTGAACCCGGTCAAAATCTTCCTTCGCGATCGGCCAAGCGTAGTCGACACGCAGCGGACCGAACGGCGACGCCCAGATCAGGCCGAGACCGACCGATGCACGCAGCGAGGAGTCGTTACCCAGTACCGTTTCACTGGGCAGCGTAGCGACCTTATTGCTGTAGAGCGTACCTGCATCGGCGAAGATTGCGCCGCGGAAGCCGCTGTCACGCGGGATGCCAGGCAGCGGAAACGTTGCTTCGGCCGACGCCGTGAAATAGGTGGTGCCACCAAGCGCATCGCCTGTTGCCTGATCACGCGGGCCGACCCCGTTGCGCTCGAAGCCACGAATATCGTTGCTGCCCAGTTGGAACTGGTCAAAGACCTGAAGATCGCTACCGGTCTCGAAGATATGACCCGCACCGCCGGCAAGCGAAGCAATAATATCCGCCTCATCGTTCACCGTGTAATACCACTTGGCCTTACCGGTGATCTTGTAGAAATCAGAGTCGCCACCGAGGCCGGCGAACTCCTGCGTAAACGTCGCCAGAATGCCATCGTGCGGCAGTTGCGCATCATCGAGCGTGTTGTAAGTGATCGATTGCGATACCGACGAACGGACCCAGTTTCCGCCTTCAACCGCTCGGACGTAAGGCGAAGACAGATCTGCAATATTACCGCTATAGTCAAACGTCGTGAAGTTATACCGCAGCGTGGTCGACAGGTTCTCTGTGATCGGCGCCGCTATGCGCAGGCTGAAACCCTGGTCTTCATAGCTGTAGTCTTCGTCGTCGAAGTCGTTTTCGTTCTTGAAGACGTCGAAGCCGGCAGCCAGACGATAGCCAAGGAAATACGGCTCGGTGAACGAAACGTTGTAGGTCCGACTCTCTTCGCCGCGACCTGCCGCGACGCGAATGTACTGACCGCGACCCAGGAAGTTCTTTTCCTCGATCGAGGCTTCGACGAGGAAGCCGCCACCGCTGCCAGCGGAGTAGCCGGCACCGATACCGAACGAACCGGTCGACTGATCCTGTACGTCAACGATAACCACGACGCGGTCTGCCGCACTGCCAGGTGCCGTCGAGATATTGACGGTCGAGAAGTAACCGAGAGCCTCAAGGCGACGCTTGGCGCGCGCAACCATTTCCTGATTGAAGGCATCGCCTTCACCCATATCGAACTCGCGGCGAATGACGTAGTCGCGAGTTCGGGTGTTGCCGCGAATTTCGATACGCTCGACGTAGGCGCGCTCGCCCTGATCGACGAGATAGTCGACGGCAATCGTATGATTGCTGAGGTCGCGGTTACCGCGCGGCGTCACGCGGGCAAACGGGTAGCCAGCCGAAGCGACGCGCCTCGAGATCTCGCTCATCGTTTCCTGAATGTCCCTGGCCTTGTAGACCGAGCCTTCGCGGCTAAGCACGACGCCCTTCAGCGATTCGGCATCCACACCTTCAACCGTCGATTCGACAGTCACTGCACCAAAGTCGTAGCGCGGACCTTCTTCAACGGTGATCGTCACGGTGTATTCGTTGGTCGCCTCATTAAGAGAAGACTCGGACGAAACGACCTGGAAGTCGGCATAACCGCGGTTGTAGTAGAACTGACGCAGCAACTCTTCGTCAGCGCGCAGCTTGTCCGGGTTGTAGACGTCCTTGCGGGTCAGGAACGAGAAGATACCTGATTCCTTCGTCGCAATGATGGATTGCAGACGACCATCGCTATAGGCTTCGTTGCCGACAAAATTGATCTGCGCAATCTTGGTGCGCTCGCCTTCGTTGATGACGAAAGCAAGATTGACGCGACCTTCAGCGATCGGGACGACCTGGGTCGTCACAGTGACATCACTGCGACCGATCGCAGCATAGGCGTCCTTGATCGACTGGATATCCGTTTCGACCGTCGCCTGGCTGTAGGGTCCGAGCGGCTGCGTGCGGACGGCGAGCTGAAGCTTGTCGTCCTTGATCTTGCGGTTGCCGTTGAAGACGACCTGGTTGACCAGTTGGTTCTCGCTGACGGTGACGACAAGCGTGCCGCCAGCGACATTGATGCTGACATCGGAGAAATAGCCTGTCGCGTAAAGGCGCTTCACGGAAGCATCGATATCGGCGTTGCTGAAGCTCTTGCCAGGGACAATCGTGATGTTCGCACGAACCGTTTCAGCGCTGACGCGCGTGGCTCCGCGGACTTCAACACGACTAATGGTCGCGGCCTCTGCGACGGAAGCGCCTGCGAGCAATCCAACACCAGCGCCAGAAACCACCATACTCGTGGACAGCGCAAACGCCGACACCGCGTTCAAAAACCTTGAACCAGCTTTCATGTTCAAATCTTACCTTTTCCCAACGTCGCGCGGCAATTTCGTGCCGACTCCGGTCACGGTTGCCGTTTTACCCGCTTTTCCCATACAAGCAAGTCAGCTCGTTAATTTCTGTTTACTTCAATTCGAACCGTGGCTTAACGGCCACTACAGATTCGAGTTATCGTAAACAAATCCTTGCTGGACAAGCCATTGAAATCCAATCGTTCACAGTATCGGTCGTCGTCCGCCTCAGATGCTCGCCGGCCGAACGCTAGCCGAAGAACATCGAAATGTCGTTCCAGGTCGCAAAAACCATGAGCATCAGCACCATGGCAAAGCCGATCCGATAAGCGACGTCCTGCGCAGCAGCTCCAACCGGCTTTCCGCGCAAGGCCTCAACCGCATAGAACATCAGGTGGCCGCCATCAAGCACCGGAACCGGCATGAGGTTAAGCAATCCTATGGAAACTGACAGGACGGCTGCAAGCTGCAGCACGGCAGCCACACCCAGTGTCGCCATTTGGCCCGAGGCCTGAGCGACACGGATCGGACCACCAAGCTGATCCGCCTTCATACGTCCCGTAACGAGGTTCGCCAGATAGTCGAACGTGCCGGTGACAATGTGCCAGCTCTGAAGCGCCCCCTGCCCTATGGCTTCGATCGGACCGTAAGTCACCAGTCGGAAATTGCCCGCATCCTGATCGGTGACGATACCGATGATTCCGACCTCCATCTTGTTGCCGAACTGGTCCGATATCTCGGTTCGCTCAGGCACCATCGGAAGATCCAGGAATGAACCGTCCCGCTGGATCCGGATCTTGATTTCCAGTTCAGGTCGCACGCTGACATAGCGGCGAACGTCGTCGAAGGTCGCGACCGGCGTTCCGTCGATGGCGATCAACCTATCGCGCGGAAGAATGCCTGCCTTGGCGGCAGCACTGTTCTCTTTCACCTGGGCAACGATCGGGTCCGCAACCGAACGCCCATAAACGGCGAAGAGAACGGCAAAAATGGCGATGGCAAGGATGAAGTTGGCGATCGGACCGGCCGCAACGGTCGCGGCACGCTTCCACAGCTTGGCGCCCAGGAAGGTTCGTGACCGTTCCTCAGGCGAGATCGCCTCCAGCCGCTTGTAATCGGGCGTACTGGCCGCATCCTCGTCGCCATAGAACTTGACGTAGCCGCCCAGCGGTATTGCACAGAACTTCCACCTCGTGCCGTGTTTATCGGTCCACCCGAGCAGTTCCGGCCCGAAGCCGACCGAAAAAGCCAGGATACGAATGCCCGACCACCGGCCGACGAGGTAGTGTCCCATTTCATGCACGAAGACCAAAAGGGTCAGCACCAACAGGAAGGGTACGATGTAGCCGGTCACGAATTGCAGGCCAACAAGCAGATATGTCATGAACTTTCCTTAAGCCTGCCACCAGCATCACAGGCCGAGCAAGACCGAACCAAAGGCGATCTGACGCCCATCGCTGAGGACATACTGTATCAGCACCAGGACCAGCGTAGCGATGCAGGCAAAGACCAATCCGTCGACCCGATCCATGACCCCGCCATGCCCAGGAATGAGATGGCTCGAATCCTTGACGCCGAATCGGCGCTTTATGAAGGATTCGAAGAGGTCTCCGATCTGGCTCGCGACGGAGAGAACCAGCGCCACAGCCGGGACACGCAGATCTTGCAGCGGAAAATATGCCATAAAAACGGCAATGCCGGCCACAACGCCGGAAATCGTCCCGCCAATGGCGCCCGACCAGGTCTTGCCGGGCGAAATGCGCGGCGCGAGCTTGGGGCCTCCGATCGCCCGACCGACGAAATAGGCAAGAATATCGGTTCCCCAAACGACGGCGAAGACGAACAAGGTCGCGATCAGGCCGGGTTGGTCAACCCCGCGCAGGGCCGCCAGCGAGATGCCGGTCAATCCTGCGTAGACGATGCCGCCGGGCAACCACCAGCTGCCTTTCTTGAGCGATACCCAAAGCACTGCGATAACGACAGCAATGAGCAAGGCCGGCAGACTGTAGCCGATATATCCGAGAAGAATGAGAGCGGCGATTATCGCCAGCGACAGCCAACCGAAGGCATTGCCTTGAAAATCGCGCTCCGGCAGCCCGGTAATCGTCGACCACTCGTAGTAAACGAGCAGTGCGATCAGGACCGAAAGAAGCTGGAAGGCCAAGCCGCCGAACCAGGTCGCACCGAGTGCGACCGCCGCGAGCACCACTCCCGAGGCGATGCGAAGCTTGAGTTCTGTTTGCATTTACGAACCAACCGCTAACGTCGGCTGCGCCAGACCGCCGAAGCGACGCTCGCGGCAGGCGAATTTCTCGAGCGCAGACAGAAACGTCTCACGCGTGAAGTCTGGCCAAAGCTCCGGAACGAACAGCAGTTCGGAATAGGCTCCCTGCCAAAGAAGAAAGTTTGAAAGCCGTTCTTCGCCGCTGGTGCGAATAATGAGATCCGGATCGGGAATGCCGGCCGTATCGAGCGAAGCGGCGATGCGCTCAGGCGTTATGTCCTCTGGCCGCAGACGGCCTTCGGCAACTTCAGTTGCCAGGCGGCGCATGGCGCGCGTCATCTCGTCACGCGCACCATAGTTGAAGGCGATCACCAGCGTAATGCCGGTATTCCCGCTCGTCGTCTCCTCAGCCTCGATCAGCAGGGGCAGGATGTCGCCGCGCAGGTTCGATCGCTCCCCGATGACGCGGATGCGAACGTTCTCGCGGTGCAGGTCGGCAAGGTCGCGACGAATGAAGGCCTTGAGCAAGCCCATCAGATCCGTCACTTCGGCCTGCGGCCTGTTCCAGTTTTCGGACGAGAAGGCAAACAGCGTGAGGTAACGGATCCCCGCTTCAGCCGCCGTCTTCACCGCGTCACGAACCGCTTCAACACCCTTGCGGTGTCCCATCGTGCGCGGCAGACCGCGCGCATTCGCCCAGCGCCCGTTGCCATCCATGATGATGGCAACGTGTTCCGGAACGGTGATCGGGATGAGATTTTGCATAAGGCGTCCGCGAAAGGAGACTCAGATCAAGAGCAGATCAGACCTGCATAATTTCCTTTTCCTTATCGACGAGCAAGCGGTCGATATCGGAAATCGTTTCATCGGTCATCTTTTGCACCCGCTCAGACTGAGCACGGCTAATATCCTGTCCGATGTCGCCATCCTTTTCGGCTTTTTTCAGGTCGTCCATACCATCGCGCCGAACATGGCGGACCGCGACCTTGGCCTTCTCGGCATAGTCGTGCGCCACCTTGACCAGCGACTTGCGGCGCTCCTCGTTGAGTTCAGGCAGCGGGATGCGCAGGTTCTGGCCGTCGATGATCGGGTTCAGGCCGAGGTTCGATTCGCGGATGCCACGGTCGACAGCGCCGACCATCTGCTTGTCCCATACCGAAACGGACAGCATGCGCGGTTCCGGCACGGTGATGTTTGCCACCTGATTGAGCGGAACACGCGAGCCGTAGGCTTCAACGGTTACCGGATCGAGAACATTCGCCGACGCGCGGCCGGTGCGCAGCGACGCGATATCGCTCTTGAATGCGGAGATAGCGCCGTCCATGCGACGCTTCAGTTCCTTCAGGTCTACACCTTCACTCATGGCTGGAAACTCCCGTTCTGTCTTTCATCGGCCGATAGCCGTCTTGCAGCTCTTAATTGTCGGTAACGATGGTGGCGCGGCCGCCACCCGTCAATATTTCAGCGAAGCCACCCTTCTCGTGGATCGAGAAGACGACGATCGGAATGGCGTTCTCGCGTGCGAGCGCCACCGCTGCCACGTCCATGACCGCGAGGCCCTTTTCCAGGACTGCGCTGTGGGTCAGGCGGTCGAAGCGTGTGGCCGTCGGATCCTTCTTCGGATCAGCGGAATAAATGCCGTCGACCTGCGTGCCCTTGAAGATCGCCTGTGCGCCCATTTCGGCGGCGCGCAAGGCAGCGGCAGAATCGGTCGTGAAGAACGGATTGCCCGTGCCGCCTGCAAAGATCACAACGCGTCCGAGCGACAGATGATAAAGCGTTGCGCGCTGCGAGAAGCTCTCGCAGATTTCCGGCATTGCGATTGCCGAGAGCACCACCGTGTCGATGTCGAGCTTGCGCAGAGACGTCGCCAGCGCCAGCGCGTTGATGACGGTCGCCAGCATGCCCATATGGTCGCCAGTTACCCGGTCGCCGCCCTTGGAGGCAACGGCCACGCCGCGGAAGATGTTGCCGCCGCCAACGACGACGCCCACTTCGACGCCCATGGCGCGTGCTTCGGCAATGTCGGCGGCAATGCGGTCGGCAACCGCCACATCGATACCGAAGCCCTGGCTTCCCATCAGGGCTTCACCGGAGGCTTTGAGTAGAACACGCTTGTAGATTGGCTCGGCCGACATCATCGCTCCTGAACAGATCGGTACGCGGGCGCACAAAACGGCGCGCTGCGTATAAGGACATATTGCGCTACCCGGTTTCAACCGCTGCGGAGCTTTTTCCGGCGGGTCCGGCGCATTGACGAAGCCGGATACACGAAGGGCACCGCGTTGTCACGCGATGCCCCAAGGTTTTCCAAACAAGGGTGAAGAAATCAGCCCTTGGCGACAGCCGCAACTTCGGCTGCGAAGTCCGATTCTTCCTTCTCGACGCCTTCGCCGAGCAGAAGGCGCGCCATGCCGGTCACTTCGATCGGTGCGCCAGCGAGCTTTTCAGCGTCCTTGACGGCCTGACCGACGGTGATTTCCGGGTTCATGACGAAGGCCTGCGACAGCAGGGCGACTTCTTCGAAGAACTTGCGCATACGGCCTTCGACCATCTTTTCGATGATGTTGTCCGGCTTGCCCGAAGCGCGCGACTGTTCGATGAACACGTTGCGCTCGCGCTCGGCGACAGCGGCGTCGACTTCGTCGGCGCGGATTGCCAGCGGGTTGGTGGCAGCAATGTGCATGGCGACCTGACGACCGACCGAGAACAGAACTTCCTTGTCGCCAACCGACTTCAGCGCAACGAGAACGCCGAGCTTGCCGATGCCGTCGCCGGCAGCGTTGTGGATGTAGGTGGCAACGACGCCATCTTCGACCTTGAGCAAGGCTGCGCGGCGAAGCGTCATGTTCTCGCCGATCGTGGCAATCGCGTCCTTGATCGTCTCGTCGACCGACTTGCCGGTTGCCGGGTAGTTGGCATTGGCAATGGCTTCGACAGAACCGTCGGTGCCGAGCGCGACGTTGGCAACGCCACGAACGAGTTCCTGGAAGGCTTCGTTGCGGGCAACGAAGTCGGTCTCCGAGTTGACTTCGACGACAACGGCCTTGACGCCGCCGCTGACAATACCGATGAGGCCTTCAGCAGCCGTGCGGCCCGACTTCTTGTCGGCCTTGGCGATGCCCTTGGCACGCAGCCAGTCGATCGCAGCTTCCATGTCGCCGTTGGTTTCGGCGAGCGCCTTCTTGCAATCCATCATGCCTGCGCCGGTCTTTTCGCGCAGTTCCTTCACCATTGCTGCAGTTACACTCATCTTTTTGCCTCTTTGTCTGTTTGGCTGGCGCGCTGCCCGCAAGTGGCGCGGCACCAGGAGGTGTGGCAGGGGAATGGCTTGCGTATGTGACACCGTGATGAACGCGCCCACCGCGATGATATCCGGGGCGCGGATCGCCGGCCCAAGCCGCTTCATCCCTCGCTGAAAAGAACAAGGCCGTTCAGACTTTTCATCACAAACGGCCTCGCCCCGACATTAGATTGGTGCGGCGGTTCATGCCCGCCGCGCCTTCCGATCAGGCTTCGGAGGCTTCGTCGAGCGCCGGCTCGATCATAGCTTCAGCCGATGCGCCGAGATCGCGGCCCGATGCGCCCTGCTGACGGGCAATGCCGTCGATGGCTGCACGAGCGATGAGATCGCAGTAAAGAGCGATCGCACGCGAGGCGTCGTCATTGCCCGGGATCGGGTAGTCGATCTGGTCCGGATCGCAGTTGGAGTCGATAACGGCAACAACCGGGATGCCAAGACGCTTGGCTTCGTCGATTGCAATCGATTCCTTGTTGGTGTCGATGATGAACATCAGGTCCGGCGTGCCGCCCATGTCGCGGATACCGCCGAGAGCGCGGTTGAGCTTTTCGCGTTCGCGCTCGAGGTTCAGGCGCTCCTTCTTCGTGAAGCCCGAAGCTTCCGAAGCGAGGATTTCGTCGAGCTTGCGCAGGCGCTGGATCGAGTTCGAAATCGTCTTCCAGTTGGTCATCATGCCGCCGAGCCAGCGAGCATTGACGTAGTACTGGGCCGAACGCTTGGCGGCGTCAGCAATGATTTCCGAAGCCTGGCGCTTGGTGCCGACGAACAGAACGCGGCCGCCGTTGGCGACGGTGTCGCTTACGATCTGCAGGGCGCGCGACAGCATCGGAACCGTCTGTGCGAGGTCGATGATGTGAACGTTGTTACGATCGCCGAAGATGTAGGGCTTCATCTTCGGGTTCCAGCGATGCGTCTGGTGGCCGAAGTGAACACCAGCTTCAAGCAGCTGGCGCATGCTAAAATCAGGCAATGCCATGCCTTTTCTCCTTTTCCGGTTGAACCTCCGCGAGACGTCGAGCTCATCTTTCGAAAAGCCCACCGGCGGAACGATCCGGATTTCTCCCGGAACATCCCATGCCTCACGTGTGGAATGGGCAGCCCCTTAGCGGCTACTGCCCGACAAATCAAGACTTGAAGTCTGTTTTTGTCATATCGACTACTTGCATTCCTCCGATTTGAAGACTTCGAGGTCGGCAAGCTTGCCGCTCAGCACGAAGTCGCCGTAATCCATCGTCAGGTCGCGGGTGATGCCGTTTTCGTAGAGTTTGAACGACATGCGGTAGATCGGCAGCGCGTCGCTGCTGTTGTCGTCGTTGAAATAGGAAATGGTGACCGGCCAATAATTCTCGGCGCCGAGCTTGCCGGCCTTGCCTGCATCCGGCTCATCGGGCGCCGGTTTACGCGACTTGCCGACGAAGGTCGAGGTGATCAGCGTCTTGTCGCCCGAATCGGAACCATCGAAGATCCGTGCCTCGAAAAAGCTCTCGCCCTTCTTGGCACGATCGATGACTTCGACCATGTGCTGGGTCGGAAACCGGCTTGCAGCCAGCTCGACCTCGCGCTTGTCCGGCGCGGTCAGCTCGACCTTGACGCCGGTCTTGTCGTCATGGGCCGTGCCGCGCACCTCCTTGTCGAGCTTTTCGTCGGTGAAGGAGCGGGTCAGAAAGCGGAAGTTGCCCGACTTCAGATCCTCATAGGTGGTCGTCTGCTGGTCGGTCATGCGCGTTTCTTCGCCGGTATTCACCTGCGTCACGAAACGGAAGCTGACCGTATACCCCTCGCAGGCCGATCCGTTGAACTCGTAGACCATGCGGCCGTACATGCCGGAGATACCCGAGCGGTCGGAAGCGTCTTTGAGTTCGAGATCGTAGACCGCCCGATGTGGCACGAGGACACTGGCGCTTGCCGTACCGACGCCCGAAACCGTCATCACCGCGAAGCAGGCGCTGCCTAAACTGGCGAGACCGAAGCCTTTACGAAACATCCGTTTCCTCCTGTTGGACTCGCCGGCAATGCTATAAACAAGCTTTCGGCAGAAGCGAGGCGTCACCACATTTAAATGCCGCATCCCGCTGCGATCCGGTCTGAATGCCGGATTTTAACACAAAAGACAACAACGGAGCTTTCCATGTCCGCAGAGATCGAAACGCGCCTCAAGGACCTCGGCGTCACCCTTCCCCAGGCTGCAGCCCCGGCGGCGAACTATGTGCCCTACGTCATCAGCGGCTCGATGCTCTACATCTCCGGACAGCTGCCAATGGAAGGCGGAAAGATCGCCGTTACCGGCCATGTGGGCAAGGACGTTGACGTCGCGGGCGCCCAGCGCGCCGCCGAACTCTGCGCGATCAACATTCTGGCACAAGCCAAATCCGCACTTGGCGGCGACCTCGGCCGCATCCGCCGGCTGGTCAAGATCAACGGCTTCGTTGCCTCGACACCAGAGTTCATCGAACAGCATCTCGTCCTCAACGGCGCATCCAACCTGCTTGCAAACGTCCTTGGCGACGCCGGCAAGCACGCGCGCGCTGCCGTCGGCATGGCCGCCCTGCCCTTCAATGCCGCCGTCGAGATCGACGCGGTCATCGAGATCGCGTGATCGGGTGCCGGGCATGACAGATATTTCCTGGCTGAAAGCTCAACCGATCGCCCATCGCGGCTATCACGACATGAACAAGCAAGTCTGGGAAAACACGCTTTCGGCGTTTTCCCGCGCTGTTGATGCCGGCTTTGCGATCGAATGCGACCTGCAATACACCGCCGACAGCGTGCCGGTCGTCTTCCACGACGACGACACCGAGCGGCTGTGCGGCATCAAGGGTGACGTGCGATCGAGGACGGCCGGCGAGCTCGGCCTGATGTCCATCGGCGGAACGAAGGACAGGGTGCCAACGCTGTCGCAAATGCTTCGGCTCGTCAAAGGGCGCGTGCCGCTCATCATCGAGCTCAAGGGACGCAAGGACGACGACGAGGGGTTTGCCGCCGCCGTCCTGGAAACGCTCGAAGGCTACAAAGGCCATGTCGCCCTCATGAGCTTCGACCATTGGTTGCTCAAGGATCTGAAAGCGCTCGATGCACCCTATCCGCTCGGGTTGACCGCCGAGGGGGCAAGGCCGGAGACCTTCTTCGTGCATGAAGAGGCCATGCAACTCGGCCTCGACTTCATCTCCTACCACTACGGCCATCTGCCGAACTCGTTCATCACCAAGGAACGTACGCTAGGCCGAACGATCATCACCTGGACCGTCCGCGACAGGCAGGCTGAAGAATATACCTACGCCAACGCCGATCAGATGACCTTCGAGGGTTTCGACCCGCGGGAGGCATTGATTTCCTGAGCTCATGTCCGACGCCGTCACCATCCGCATAGAGCAATCCTTCTCCGAGATACCGGCGGCGCGCTGGAACATGCTTTCCGGCGCGGCGAAGGGACGAGACGGGGCGGTCTACAACCCGTTCGTCTCGCACGCCTATCTCTCGGCGCTGGAGGAATCGGGCTCGGCCACGGCCAAAAGCGGCTGGCTCGGCCAACACCTGCTGATGGAGGGCGCTGACGGAGAGCTTCTTGGGGCGCTCGTCTGCTATCTGAAAAACCATAGCCAGGGCGAATATGTCTTCGACCACGGCTGGGCGGATGCGTTCGAGCGCGCCGGCGGTCGTTATTACCCCAAACTTCAAGGCTCCATTCCCTTCACGCCCGCAACCGGACCGAGGCTCCTGACGGTTTCGGGCCAAGACGGCTCGCCCGTACAGGACGGGCTTGCGGCAGGTCTGAAGGAGCTTGCACGGCGGCATGACGCCTCATCGGCGCATGTGACCTTCGTCCCGGATGCCGAGATGCCGGTATTCGAACGGGCAGGTTTCCTGCATCGAACCGACCAGCAGTTCCATTTCCTGAACGAAGGCTATGGCACGCACGGCGAATTCCTGGAAACGCTGGCATCCAGAAAGCGCAAGGCCCTGAAGAAGGAGCGTCGCGCCGCACTCGAAAACGGCATCACGATCGACTGGTTGACCGGCAGCGATCTGACGGAAGCAATCTGGGACCAGTTCTTCACGTTCTACATGGACACCGGCGACCGCAAATGGGGGCGCCCCTATCTCACCCGCGCCTTCTATTCGCTGATCGGCGAGCGCATGGCGGACGACATTGTGCTGGTGATGGCACGGCGCAACGGCCGCTATATCGCAGGCGCGATCAACTTCATCGGCGGCGACGCGCTCTATGGCCGCCACTGGGGCTGCATCGAGGAGCACCCCTTCCTGCATTTCGAAGTCTGCTATCACCAGGCCATCGATTTCGCCATCGCAAAGTGCCTCAAACGCGTGGAAGCCGGCGCGCAGGGCGAGCACAAGCTCGCCCGCGGCTACATGCCGGTCACGACGCATTCAGCGCACTACATCAGCCATCCCGGCCTCGCCCGGGCGGTCTCGGACTATCTCGTTCGCGAACGAAGGGATGTGGAAGAGACGGCTGAGTTTCTTGCCGAACACGGCCCTTTCCGCAAAGGTGAGCGCCAGGACGATTGAACCGCTCTCGGCGCTGGCCGGATCCAATCTACGAGGAAATACAATGAGCGTTTACGACACCAACAACATCTTCGCGAAGATCCTGCGGGGCGAGATCCCGTCGCACCGGGTCTACGAGGACGATGCGACGATCGCCTTCATGGATGTGATGCCGCAGGCTGAAGGCCACATACTGGTCGTCCCCAAAGCCGCTTCCCGCAATCTGCTGGATGCCGACGCTACGAGCCTGCCGGCACTGATCACCGCCGTTCAGAAAATCGCCGTCGCAGCCAAGGAAGCCTTCGACGCCGACGGCGTGACGATCATGCAGTTCAACGAGGCTCCTGCCGGCCAGTCCGTCTTCCACCTGCACTTCCACGTTATCCCGCGGCGCGACGGAATTCCGCTGAAGCCGCATTCCGGCACGATGGAAGATGGCGCGGTATTGGCCGCCAACGCCGAGAAAGTGCGCCAGGCACTTTAAATGCGAATCTGACGGTCGCACCAGCGGCCGTCACCGGCTGCGTATTGAGCCCCTAAAGTATGTCCCGCAAAAGTGTTCAGCGGTTTTGCGATAACGACATACGCAAAAACAAAAGCTTAAAGCGCATCAAGTGAATCTGAAAGATCGCGACGCACTTTAGAAGCCCAGCCACCATAGGCCTGCAGCCAACGTTGCGATCGTTGTTGCTATGCCGATTGCCGGTTTGCGGCCAAGCAGGAAGAATGCCGTTGCCCCTATCGCGACGGCTCCCAGACGCAGCCATAACGGCGATTGCTCAAGAACGCCTGTCGGATAGAGTATGAGCTTGGCAATGACGGCTGCGACGAGCGCAGTCGCCACCGCCCTCACCCAGTTCAATGCCTCGGAATCGTCGCGCAGCCGGTTTCCGGCGATAACACCCAGCCAGCGCCAGATGTCGGTCGCGAGCCAGCCGGCGATCGCGATGAAGGCGTAGGCCCACCAACCGTCCTGCCAGGTCATGCGCCGATCTCCCGGCGACGGCGCCAGAGCCCTTCCACCGCCCAGGCCAGCGTGCCGCCGCCAACGCCTGCGAGCAGGATGTCAAATTCAGGGGCGAGCCAATAGAACAGCGGACTGGCGATAAGACCGAAGAGCAGCGCGATGTAGACCACCGGATGACGTGCCGAATGCCAGATCGAAGCCAGGAAGTAGATCGGCGTCAGGAAGAACAGGCAGCCGGCGACAATCGGCGGAAAATCGGCGACAAAGTGATAGACGATGGCGACCAACACCATGTTGGCGACGACGAGCGTGATGCCAAAGCCGGCGAAGAAGGCAACGCGCTTCTCGCGTGGCACCGCCTGCACCTTTTCCATGGCAAAGACCCAGGCGGTGATCGCGACAAAGTGCGACAAGAACAGCAGTAGCCATGTCGGCGTTTTCGCTGTGCGCAGCTCCGGAATGAGTGCTGCAACCATCGGCATCAACCGGACAGACGAAAGCGACACAGCGAGGAAAGCAGCCGCGAGACTGGCACCGCTCATCATCGAACTGACGAGAATGACCTTGGCCGGCAGTGCCCACACCATGCCGGTCATGAAAACGACCTGCTCCGGCGGAATTCCAGCCTGAGCCGTCAGGGAACAGAAGCCGACGAAGGACAGCATCAGGATAAAGGCCGGAAGGCTGAACAGGCCACGCATCCCAGTCAGAAACCAGACGACCGACGACTGGTCGTTTTCATCACTCTTCATCAGTCATTCCGGGATTGTTTTCATTCAGAGAAACGCTGCCGGATGAGACCATCCGGCAGCGCCAAACATCATGCCCGATCGGGCTACTTCTTGCGTGGCACCTTCGGCACCGTCTTGCCCTTTCGTGGGCTCGCCTCGCCGGCAGCCTTACCGTCGTCGTCCGAAGACGACTTGGTTGCTACCTTCTTCGGCTTGGCCTTCGGTGCCGGTTCAGCGCCGACGGCTTCCTTTTCCTCGGCCTTCTTCGGTTTGGCGCTCTTCATCGCGGGGCGGGTCACTTCCGCCTTCGGCCTGATTGGCGCCGTTTCCGGAACGGCATCAAGCAGCAACCCCTTGGTTCCGTCGGCCTTCGTGCCGATCGTCACGCGCAGTACGCCGCCCTTCTTCAACTTGCCGAACAGAATCTCGTCGGCGAGCGGTTTCTTGATGTGCTCCTGGATGACGCGGGCGAGCGGCCGCGCACCCATCTTCTCGTCGTAGCCCTTCTCGGCAAGCCACGCGATGGCATCGGGCGCCAGATCGAACGTGACGTTGCGTTCGGCCAACTGGGTTTCCAGCTGCATGACGAACTTCTGCACGACCTGATGGATAACCGGCGTCGGCAGCGATGCGAACGGGATGACCGCATCGAGACGGTTGCGGAACTCGGGCGTGAACAGGCGGTTCAACGCTTCTTCGTCCTCGCCGGTGCGCTTGGACGACCCGAAGCCGATAGCGGCCCGTGCCATTTCCGAAGCGCCCGCATTGGTCGTCATGATCAGGATGACGTTACGGAAGTCGATCTTCTTGCCGTTGTGATCCGTGAGCGAGCCATGGTCCATGACCTGCAGCAGGATGTTGAACAGGTCTGGATGCGCCTTCTCGATTTCGTCAAGCAGCAGCACGCAATGCGGATGCTGGTCGACGCCATCGGTCAGAAGGCCGCCCTGGTCGAAGCCGACATAGCCGGGAGGTGCACCGAGCAGACGCGATACGGTGTGCCGCTCCATGTATTCCGACATATCGAAACGTAGGAGCTCGACGCCGAGCGACGTCGCAAGCTGCTTGGCGACTTCGGTCTTGCCGACGCCGGTCGGACCGGAGAAGACGTAGCAGCCGATCGGCTTGTTCGGTTCACGCAGGCCCGCGCGGGCGAGCTTGATCGACGAGGCAAGCGCCTCGATCGCCAGATCCTGGCCGTAGACGACGGAACGCAGTTCCTTCTCGAGGTTGGCCAGCACCGCCTCGTCGTCCTTGGAGACGGTCTTCGGCGGAATGCGGGCCATTGTCGCGACGGTGGCTTCGATCTCCCGCTCGGTGATCAGCTTGCGGCGCTTGCTGACCGGCAGCAACATCTGGGCTGCACCGGATTCGTCGATCACGTCGATCGCCTTGTCCGGCAGCTTGCGGTCGTTGATGTAGCGGGCCGAAAGCTCGACCGCCGCCTTGATCGCCTCGTTCGAGTATTTCAGATGATGATAATCCTCGAAGTAGGGCTTCAGGCCTTTCATGATCTCGATGGTATCGGCGATCGTCGGCTCGTTGACGTCGATCTTCTGGAAGCGGCGCACCAGCGCGCGGTCCTTTTCGAAGAACTGCCGGTATTCCTTGTAGGTGGTCGACCCGATGCAGCGGATCGCGCCCGACGAAAGCGCAGGCTTCAACAGGTTCGACGCATCCATAGCGCCGCCTGAGGTGGCGCCGGCACCGATGACCGTATGGATTTCATCGATGAACAGCACCGCACCCGGGTAGTCCTCGAGTTCCTTGACGACCTGCTTCAGGCGCTCTTCGAAATCGCCGCGATAGCGCGTTCCGGCCAGCAGCGTGCCCATGTCGAGCGAAAAGATCGTCGCGTCCTGGAGCGCCTCCGGCACCTTCTTTTCGATGATGCGCTTGGCAAGGCCCTCGGCGATCGCCGTCTTGCCGACGCCGGGGTCGCCGACATAGAGCGGGTTGTTCTTCGAACGGCGGCAGAGAACCTGGATCGTGCGGTTGACCTCGGCGTGGCGGCCGATCAGAGGATCGATCTTGCCGGACTTCGCCTTTTCGTTGAGATTGACGCAATAGGCCGTCAGGGCATCCTGCTGCTTTTTGGCGCTTGCCTCTTCGTTTTCGCGTGCAGGCTTCTGCTCGGATTCGTGTTCCTCAGCTCCGCGCACCGGACGTGCCTCGGAGCTTCCCGGCCGTTTGCCGATACCGTGCGAGATGAAGTTGACCGCGTCGTAGCGCGTCATCTCCTGCTCCTGCAGGAAATAGGCGGCATGGCTCTCGCGCTCGGCGAAGATGGCAACGAGAACGTTCGCCCCCGTCACTTCCTCGCGTCCGGACGATTGGACATGAATGACGGCGCGCTGGATGACGCGCTGGAAACCGGCGGTCGGCTTCGAATCCTCGTCATAGCCGGTGATCAGGTTCGACAATTCGTTGTCGACATAATCTGTCACGGTCTTGCGCAGCGTCTCGAGATTGACGTTGCACGCGCCCATCACGGCCGCTGCGTCGGCATCGTCGATCAATGCCAGAAGCAGATGCTCAAGCGTCGCATATTCGTGGTGGCGCTCGTTGGCAAAAGTCAGTGCCTGGTGCAGCGCCTTTTCGAGGCTGGGCGAAAATGTTGGCACGTTAGTTCCTCATTTCTTTTCCATGACGCATTGCAACGGATGCTGATGCTGGCGGGCGAAATCCATCACCTGCGTCACCTTCGTTTCGGCGACTTCGTACGTAAAGACGCCGCACTCCCCCACACCGTGATTGTGGACGTGGAGCATAATGCGAGTCGCCTCTTCCGGGTTCTTCTGAAAAAAACGTTCCAGAATGTGGATGACAAACTCCATTGGCGTGTAATCGTCATTCAAAAGCAGAACGCGATACAAACTCGGCTTCTTGGTCTTCGGCTTGGTGCGCGTGATGACGGAGGTGCTGCGATTGCTTCCGCCTCCTTCGTCGTCGCTTCCTTGCTGCATCCGGACCGGCATGGCGATCATTCGTGTCTTTTCCTTAGTACAAGCCGCGGATCCATCTGATGTGGCCGCAGCGTGCTTGCCCTTTATCTAATGGTTCGTTTCTAGATTTTAAGACCGAACCAACGCACTGCAATCATAATCGCACGGAGAGGCAGAAGATTGATCAACTTTCTTCGATCCACCGCGAAGTGCGCGAAACAGCAAAAAGGCCGGTCGCTGTATCGGCGACCGGCCTTCCAAATGACGGCAATGATCCGTTGCGTTACGCGGCAGCAGCAGCCTTGACCGCTGCGGTTGCCTTGGCAACCGGCGCTTCGTACGGCTTGTAGGCGTCCTTGGCGAGGTCGGCATACATCTCGCCGATCTTGGTTGCCTCGGCAAAGAAGCCTTCATAGCTCGACTTCAGGAAATTGGTCTGCAGTTCGAAGGCCGTCTCGACGCTCTTGACGCTGGAGAGCTTCTCCACATGGGCAACGCTGTCTTCGAAGGACTTCTTGGAAAAATCGGCAGCCTCGGTCGCAATGGCCTGAAGGCCCTTGGTCCAGGCGGAATAGCTTTTCACAGCCACGTCAATGGCTTCTTTGCTTTTCTTGTTTGCATCATCGAAGTTGAACATCGGGTGTCTCCTTAGTGACGGCCTGATCTGAAGGCTTTAGTTTATGTGCACTGCACAAAAAGTCAAGTCCAGCGTGCAGTGCAATAAAACACAATACTTGCAACAGCTTGATGAAAAAACGCAGCCGACGTTCAAAATTCTTCGACTTTACGCCCTGAAAAAACATGAAGCATTGAAAAACCCGGCGCGATCGCTCGCCACCGGGTCATTTCCTGAAACCATCGATCAGCGACTTAGAGGTCGATGTCAAGGATCGCCATGGAGAAGTTGTAGGACAGTTCGCCATCTTCTTCGTCGCGGAAGACGACGCCGAGGAATTCGTCACCGAGATAGACTTCAGCCGACTCGTCCTTCTTCGGGCGAGCCTTGACGACCATCGACTGGTTGAACGTGCGCTTGAGGTAGGCTTCAAGCTTGCGGATTTCTTCGGGCTTCAAATGTCTTCTCCGTAGCCGTTTTTGATGTGCGGCGCTTCTCGCACGCTGCATTGGCGGGTGTAAACCCCTCGAAAGCAGCTACGCACCGGTTCCCGATGGTTCAAATTTCGAAGCTGCTCAGGATCTGGTCCATCTGGCGCGACGGTTCGGAACACCCGGCTTCGCCGACGACCTTGGCGGGAACGCCCGCAACCGTCGTTTTCGGCGGCACCGGTTTGAGGACGACCGAGCCGGCAGCAATGCGCGAGCAGTGGCCGATGTGGATATTGCCGAGGATCTTGGCGCCTGCACCGATCAGCACGCCGTCGGCGATCTTCGGATGACGGTCGCTGCCTTCCTTGCCGGTGCCGCCAAGCGTGACCCCATGCAGGATTGAAACGTTGTCGCCGATGACAGCGGTTTCGCCGACCACCAGCCCGGTGGCGTGATCGAGGAAGATACCGCGGCCGATCCGGGCAGCCGGATTGATGTCGGTCTGGTAGACGCTGGATGCCCTGCTCTGCAGATAGAACGCGAAATCCCGGCGCCCGCGCTTCAGGAGCCAATGGGCGAGACGGTGCGTCTGGATCGCGTGAAAGCCTTTGAAGTAAAGCACGGGCTCAAGGAAGCGGGTGCAGGCCGGGTCTCGATCGTAGACGGCCTGGATGTCGACGCGCAGGATCGCGCCCCATTCCGGCCAATCCTCCAGCATTTCGGCAAATGTCTGCCGCAGCAGGTTCGCCTGCAGATCGGGATGATCGAGGCGCTCGCAGATACGGTAGATGACGCTTTCTTCCAGCGAATGCTGGTTGACGACCGTCGAATAGAGGAACGCTGCCAGCATCGGATCCTGCTCGGCGGCAAGACGGGCCTCCTCGCGCAGGCTGCTCCAGATCGGGTCCATCAACTTGAGGGATTCCGTCTGACGAAGTTCGGTCGTCGCGACCATCGTCGCACTCCTTCTTAATCGGTCGATGCCTTCAATATAGGGGAAATCCGGCAGGACATAAATGGCCGGGCCACAGTTCGACCAGAGGTCGTAGACACACCTAAGCTCGCCCCACCTCTTCGAGAAATTCGAGTACCGCCTTCTTGAACACCCGATCACCGACCGCAAGCATATGGTCCCTGCCCGGAATATCAAGCGCACAGGCATTCGGCATCAGGTCTGCAAGTTCCTGCGGCGAGCCGGCGATATCGTCCGTTGTGCCGACGCCGATCAAGGTCGGAGCGTCGATGCGGCCCATATCCTCGGCGGTCAGAAGGTCACGCGACGTCGATATGCAGGCGGCCAGTGCCTGACGATCGCTCTTGGTCTGGTCGGCAAACGCGCGGAACATGCGGCCGCGTGCATGCGTCACCACATCGAGCGACGGCGCAACCAGCGCGTCGGCGATCGGGTCCCAATCGCCGACCCCGGTGACCATGCCCATACCGAGGCCACCGAACACCAGAGAGCGCACGCGGTCGGGATGGGCAAGCGCCAGGAATGCGGAGATGCGCGCGCCCATCGAATAGCCCATCACATGCGCCTCTGCGATGCCGAGATGCCCGAGCAGTGCGACCGCATCGCCGGCCATCTGCTGGGGATGGTAGAGGGCTGGATCGTATGGCTTGCTACTTTTGCCATGGCCACGGTTGTCGAACGCGATTACCCGGTAACCGGCATCGCCAAGCGTCTTCAGCCAGCCGGGAAAAACCCAGTTGACGTTGGCGCTCGAAGCAAAGCCGTGAACGAGCAGGATCGGCGCACCGGAAGGATCGCCCTCGTCGAAGAAGGCGATATCCAGCCCTTCATGCGTGAAGTGCGAAAATGGCGGCGGATTGAGATCCATCATTCTGGTCCTTGAGGCGGCATCGGTTTGGCGCAACCTAATTTGTCGTCCCGTAGAGGGGAACCCCGGCCCGGCAAAAACCACAGGTGCGGCGTGTTTGCCGCTACACTTTTGCAACAAAGCTCACTATGGTGCCGGCAAATTCGACCCTCAAAGACTTGCATACATCGGAGCATGACATGGCCGGCCACAGCATCCCCCATTTCCAGAATGACGGCGGACATCAGGCAATCGAGATCGGCGTCAAGGAATTCATGTGCACCGGCGCGTCCGTTCCCTACGACCACCCGCACATCTTCATCGACATGGGCGACGACAATGAAAAGGTCTGCTCCTACTGCTCGACGCTCTATCGCTACAATCCGAAGCTGAAGGCGACCGAAACCAACCCGCCGGGCTGTCTCTTCACCTTCCAGGCGACCTGATACCCGCGCGGATGTCAACCGCGGTCGCGATCGTCGGTGCCGGCATCGGCGGGCTCACGGCGGCCCTGTGCCTCGCGCATCGCGGCTTCGACGTCGACATTATCGAACAGGCGGCCGTTCTGACCGAAGTCGGCGCCGGGCTTCAGCTTTCCCCGAATGCATCGCGCATCCTCAGCGAACTCGGCTTGCTCGACGCGCTCGAATCCGTCTGGACCGAGCCGGATGCGATCACGCTCGTCGATGGAAAGTCGCTTCGCGCGCTTGCACGCGTTCCCTCGGGGCGTTTTGCCCGTGACCGCTGGAGCGCGCCCTACGGCGTGTTACACCGGGCAAGCCTTCAACGAATCCTGATTGCCGCCGTGACGGCCGAGCCGCGCTGCCGTCTCCACCTGGGACACCGCATCGAAGGCGATGCCGAACAGGCGATTGCCTCCACTACCGGGCGGACGCCGGCGCTGATCATCGGTGCCGATGGCATCTGGTCGCGCCTGCGCAATGCGATTGCGGGTGCTGGCACCGTCCAGTTTTCGGGCAATGTCGCCTGGCGCTTGACGGTCACGCGCGCTGCCGCCGACAACCTTCTGCAGCCGGATCGCGTTACCGCCTTTCTTGGCGCACGGGCGCATCTTGTCGCCTATCCCCTGCGAGAAATTGGCGGCTTCAACCTGGTTGCGATCATCGAAGGCAAGGAAACCGACGGCGTCTGGGTCGGCAAGGATTCCGAAGTCAGGCGTCGCGACTACCTTGACGCCTTCTCAACCTGGAACAACGGCCTGCAAACATTGCTGAAAAACGCCGACGCGCCGACCTATTGGCCACTTTGCACAGTGACTGACGGCGCTTGGCAGGATGGGCGAAAGATCGTTCTGATCGGGGACGCTGCCCATGCGATGACGCCGTTTGCGGCGCAAGGCGCTGCCATGGCGATCGAAGATGCAGACGCACTTGCAGCCTGCCTCAGCAGCGCAAACGACATCAGCGAAGCGCTGAGGGCCTTCGAGGCCACACGCCGGCCACGCATCGCCCAAGTGCGCCGCCGCGCCGCTTTCAACCGCTTCGCCTACCACGCCCGCGGCCCGTTCCGGCTCGGGCGAGATATCGTCCTGTCGATGAAGGGTCCGGAAGCGCTCGCAGCCGATTTCGATTGGCTCTACGGCTACGGCGCTCCCGAACGCTAAAAACGGTCAGACTGCCCTTGCTGCGGCAAGTCCCGCCTCGATATCCCGGCGAATATCGGCAACATCCTCAAGACCGATCTGCAGGCGAAGGACCGGCCCCTCGGTCGGCGCCAACGCCACCTTTCGATCCGACAGGCCAACGTGAAGCGCCAGACTTTCGAAGCCGCCCCAGGAATATCCAAGGCCGAACAGCGACAGCGCATCGAGGAACGCGTGCGCCTTCGCCTTGAAGCGCTCGGGGCTTTCAGCTTTCAGCACGAAGGAAAAGATGCCGCTCGCCCCGGTAAAATCGCGCTTCCAGAGGTCGTGGCCGGGGAAGCTCGGAAGCGCCGGATGCAGAACGCGGGCAACCTCATCACGGCCTTCCAGCCACGTGGCGAGCGACAGCGCGCTTTCCTGGTGCCGCTCGAGGCGGATGCCCATGGTGCGCAGCCCGCGCAGGATCTGGTAGCTGTCATCCGGAGACACGCAGACGCCGAGCGTGACCATGGCTTCCGTCAGCGCCGGCCAATGGGCGGCGTTGGCGGAGACCGTGCCGAGCAGCACGTCGGAATGGCCTGAGGGATATTTGGTGGAAGCATGGATCGACACGTCGACGCCATGGTCGAGCGGTTTGAAATAGACCGGTGTCGCCCAGGTGTTGTCCATGGTGACAACGCAGCCGTGGCGGTGCGCGACGTCGGCTATCGCCCGGATATCCTGCATCTCGAACGTATTGGAGCCTGGCGCCTCCGTATGAACCAGGCGCGTGTTCGGGCGAACCAGGCTTTCGATCGCAGCGCCAATCATCGGGTCGTAATATTCGACGGTAACGCCGAGACGCTTCAGCATCGTGTCGCAGAAATGCCGGGTCGGGAAATAGACCGAATCGACGATGAGCGCATGGTCGCCGGACGAGAGATAGGCGAGGAACGGCACGGTGACGGCAGCAAGGCCCGAGGGAACGAGGATCGTGCCTGCAGCTCCCTCGAGCTCGTTGATCGCGTCACAGAGCGCATCCGTCGTCGGTGTGCCACGGGTGCCGTAGGTGTATTTCTGCTCGCGCGTCTCCATCGCCCTGGCGTTCGGGAACAGCACCGTGGACGCGTGAACGACCGGTGGATTGACGAAACCGAAATAGTCGGAAGGTTTGTTTCCGGTATGGGCCAGTCGGGTGTTGATACCCATCTTGCCATTCACATTGCCGCTGTCTGCCATTGAATATTCCGATGTTGAAAAACCGATCCGGAACTCTTCGAACGCCCTACAACCGCGGTCAAGTGGCAAAATCCGACAAAGGCGCTTTGCGACCGAAAGCAGCAGCCATTGACGAATTTTCGCCCAGCAATTGCCCGTTCTCTGCAAAACCTGCCTAAACTTCTGGCTTATTTCAGGTTTTTTACTCGCAAGTTCAGAAAATCGGCGACGTCTCTTGACCCTCATTGATTTTGAGCATGAGATAGATTGCACTCGCGCCATGAGGGTGGCGGAGGCTGCACGCGCAGGGAGACGCGCTGGTGCAGACGGGAACGAACGACAACAGAAAAAGGTTCTAAAAATGGCAAGAAGAATTCTGACAGCCCTCGTTGGCGCTGCTGTCATGGGGATTGGCGCACATGCGGCTTCGGCTGCGACACTCGATGACGTGAAGGCCAAGGGCTTTGTCCAATGCGGCGTGAATACCGGCCTCGCCGGCTTCGCTGCCCCGGACGCTTCGGGCAACTGGAGCGGATTCGACATTGATTATTGCAAGGCGATCGCTGCCGCGATCTTCGCGGATGGCTCCAAGGTAAAATACACACCCACTTCGGCCAAGGAACGTTTCCCGGCCCTGCAGTCCGGTGAAGTCGACGTGCTTGCCCGTAACACCACGTGGACGATCAACCGCGACACCGCTCTCGGCTTCAACTTCCGCCCGGTCAACTATTACGACGGCCAGGGCTTCATGGTCCGCAAGGGCCTGAACGTTAAGTCGGCCCTCGAACTCTCCGGCGCCGCCGTCTGCGTACAGACCGGCACCACCACCGAGCTCAACCTTGCCGACTATTTCAAGTCCAACAACCTGCAGTACAACCCGGTCGTCTTCGAAAAGCTCGACGAAGTGAACGCGGCCTATGACGCCGGTCGTTGCGACGTCTACACCACCGACCAGTCGGGCCTCTATTCGCTGCGCCTGACGCTTTCCAAGCCCGACGATCACATGATCCTGCCGGAAATCATCTCGAAGGAGCCGCTTGGTCCGGCCGTCCGCCAGGGTGACGACCAGTGGTTCGATATCGTCAGCTGGGTTCACTACGCGCTGATCCAGGCCGAAGAGTTCGGCGTCACGCAGGCAAACGTCGAAGAAATGAAGAAGTCCACCAACCCGGACGTTCAGCGCTTCCTCGGCGTCGAAGCTGACAGCAAGATCGGCACCGACCTCGGCCTCACCAACGAATGGGCCGTCAACGTCATCAAGGCAGTCGGCAACTACGGCGAAGTCTTCGACCGTAACATTGGCGCCGGCAGCCCGCTGAAGATCGAACGCGGCCTCAACGCGCTGTGGAGCAAGGGCGGAATTCAGTACGCTCCTCCGGTCCGTTAAGACGGCCCGACACGAAAGGGGGAAGCGGCACGCCGCTTCCCCATCCCAACGATAAAAACACCCAAAAGGGTGACAAGGGGAAAGAGGCATTGCATGGCGATTGGCGTCACAACTACGCCTGAGAAGAGCAAACCTTCGGGCTCGTTCATCAACGACCCGCAAGTGCGCGGGATATTTTACCAGGTCATAACCGTCGTTATCCTCGTTGCCGTCGTCTATTGGATAGCGGACAACACGATCGAAAACCTCAAGCGTGCGAACATCGCGTCCGGCTACGGCTTCCTCAAGGGGCGTGCCGGTTTCGACGTCGGACAGTCCTTGATCGCCTATACCAGCGATTCCACCTACGGGCGCGCGCTCGTCGTCGGTTTCGTCAATACGCTGCTGGTTGCCGTGACCGGCATCATCACCGCAACGATCATCGGCTTCATTGTCGGCATCGGGCGGCTCTCGCACAATTGGCTGATCGCGAAACTGTCACTCGCCTATGTCGAAGTGTTCCGCAACATCCCGCCGCTGCTGGTCATCTTCTTCTGGTACAGCGGCGTTCTGGCCGTGCTTCCGCAACCGCGGGAATCGGCAGCGCTGCCGCTCAACATCTTCCTCAACAACCGCGGCATTGCCTTTCCGAAGCCGGTCTTCGGCGACGGCTCGCAGTATGTCTTCTACGCGTTCGTGATCGCCGTCATCGCCAGCTTCTTCGTGGCCCGCTATGCGCGCATCAAGCAGGAAGCAACCGGACAGCGCCTCCCGGTTCTGTGGATAGTGCTAGGCCTCGTCGTCGGCCTCCCGCTCCTTGTCTTCCTTGCAACGGGTTCGCCGATCACCTTCGACGTGCCGGTCGCCGGCAAGTTCAACCTCACCGGCGGCTCGGTCATCGGACCGGAGTTCCTGTCGCTGTTCCTGGCGCTTTCCTTCTATACCGCAGCCTTTATCGCCGAAATCGTTCGGGCAGGTATCCGTGGCGTGTCAACGGGACAGACCGAGGCAGCCCACGCGCTGGGCGTCCGGCCCGGTCTCACGACCCGCCTCGTCGTCGTGCCGCAGGCGATGCGGATCATCATTCCGCCACTCACCAGCCAGTATCTCAACCTGACCAAGAACTCGTCGCTGGCGATCGCCATCGGCTACGCAGACTTGGTTGCCGTCGGCGGAACGATCCTCAACCAGACTGGTCAAGCGGTCGAGATCGTGTCGATCTGGATCATCGTCTACCTGTCGTTGAGCCTGTCGACGTCCTTGCTGATGAACTGGTTCAATGCCCGCATGGCCCTGGTGGAAAGGTAAGATCATGAACACGCACCAGGGAAATTTCGTCCGCACTTCGATGATCGAGGCTGCACCCGCTCCCATACTGACGGGCGGCCTTGCCTACTGGCTTCGCAAGAACCTCTTTGCGACGCCGAAGGATTCGATTCTTACGATCATAAGCCTGCTCGTGCTCGCCTGGCTCGTACCGCCGGCAGTGCAATGGCTCTTCATCGATGCCGCCTGGACGGGCGGCGGGCGTGGGGTCTGCGCCACCGTCGCACAGGGCGGCTCGCAGCCGGACGGCTGGAGCGGCGCGTGCTGGGCCTTCGTCAATGCCAAGTTCGACCAATTCCTCTTCGGGCGTTACCCGATCGAGGAGCGCTGGCGGCCGGCCCTCATCGGCATCCTGTTCATCCTGTTCCTGACGCCGATGCTGATCCCGAAGGTCCCCTACAAGAACATTAATGCGATCCTGCTTCTCGTCGTGCTACCGATCCTGTCGCTTATCCTTTTGCCAGGCGGTTGGTTTGGTCTGACCTTCGTCGAAACCCCACTGTGGGGCGGCCTGATGGTGACGCTGGTGCTGTCGTTCGTCGGCATCGCGGTATCGCTGCCCCTAGGCATCCTGCTTGCGCTTGGCCGAAAATCGACCATGCCGGTGATCAAGATGCTGTGCACGTTCTTCATCGAAGTTGTGCGCGGCATCCCGCTCATCACCGTTCTGTTCATGGCCAGTGTCATGCTGCCGCTGTTCCTGCCGCAGGGTGTGACCTTCGACAAGTTCCTGCGCGCGCTGATCGGCGTGTCGTTCTTCGCCTCCGCCTATATGGCCGAGGTGGTGCGCGGCGGTCTGCAGGCGATCGGCAAGGGGCAGTATGAGGGTGCCGATTCGCTCGGCCTCAGCTACTGGCAGAAGATGAACCTCATCGTGCTGCCGCAGGCGCTGAAGCTGGTGATCCCCGGCATCGTCAACACCTTCATCGGACTGTTCAAGGATACGTCGCTGGTTTCGATCATCGGCATGTTCGATCTGCTCGGCATCGTCCGGCTGAACTTCTCGGATGCCAACTGGGTCTCGGCGGTCACGCCGATCTCCGGGCTAATTTTCGCAGGCTTCATATTCTGGCTTTTCTGCTTTGGTATGTCGCGCTATTCAGGCTTCATGGAACGTGTGCTCGACACGGCCCATAAACGATAAAAGGGGGGAACCGCATGGCAAATACAGCCACTGCTTCCAAGATGACCGTATCCGCGACCGACGTTGCGGTCGAAATCAACGGAATGAACAAATGGTACGGGGACTTCCACGTTCTCCGTGACATCAACCTGAAGGTCATGAAGGGCGAGCGTATCGTCATCGCCGGCCCGTCGGGCTCCGGCAAATCGACGATGATCCGCTGCATCAACCGACTGGAAGAGCACCAGAAGGGCAAGATCGTCGTCGACGGCATCGAGCTCACCAACGACCTGAAGAAGATCGATGAAGTGCGCCGCGAAGTCGGCATGGTGTTCCAGCACTTCAACCTGTTCCCGCACCTGACTATCCTGGAAAACTGCACGCTTGCACCGATCTGGGTTCGCAAGATGCCGAAGAAGCAGGCCGAAGAAATCGCGATGCACTTCCTGAAGCGCGTCAAGATCCCAGAGCAGGCCCTCAAATATCCAGGCCAGCTTTCGGGCGGTCAGCAGCAGCGCGTGGCGATCGCCCGCTCGCTGTGCATGAAGCCAAAAATCCTGCTGTTTGATGAGCCCACTTCGGCGCTCGACCCGGAAATGGTCAAGGAAGTGCTCGATACGATGGTCGGCCTTGCTGAAGAAGGCATGACCATGCTGTGCGTGACCCACGAAATGGGCTTTGCCCGCCAGGTCGCCAACCGCGTGATCTTCATGGACCAGGGCCAGATCGTCGAACAGAACTCGCCTGCCGAGTTCTTCGACAATCCGCAGCATGAGCGCACCAAGCTCTTCCTCAGCCAGATCCTGCACTAGGCATCCGAGCTAGACTTCAAACAGAAAGCCCGCCTTTCCGGCGGGCTTTTTTGCTATCTGGCCGTCGTGAAATGCGGTCACTCGACGTGATAGCGCAGCATACCGACCGACCAGCGGATGCCGCGCTTATCCAGGTCCTCGGTCCAGGTCTTCTGCAACCGCGAGACTATTTCGCTCAAGGTCTCGCGCGCGCGGAGCTCGACCTTGAGTCCCCGTGCCTTCGGCGCGACCGCCGCCAGATCAACGGGATCGTTGACCACCAGGGCAACGAACGCACTCTCACCTTCGCCCGATGCTTCGAAGTCGAAGCCGTAATATTCGTCCGGCAGTGTCAAAGGCACGTTGGCGCTGAGTGGGGTAATCTTCTGCGCGAACTCGTTGGGAAAGATCTGGGTTGCTGCGCCCTCTGCATTGACGTCGAGCAGGATGAGGCTCCCGGCAATCTTGCTTGCGACCGTCAGCTTGAACACGTCACCGGCCTTCATCGACGTTGGCCTGTCGATGCCGAGGGTCACGTCACCAGCGTCGGCCTTGCCGACGATATCGCCGACCGCATCGATTGCATTCGCATCCTGATAGCTTACCTGGCCGGTACTGCTGCCGGTAACGGGCTGATACCGAGCCTTCGCATCCGCACGCGCCTGTACCGGCACTATGGCACTGGCACCGAGGTTCTGCGCCTTCGTCTCCAGTTGCGGGTCGAGGGTCTCGCATTTTTTCTGCGAGGCGCAGTAAGCGGCAGATTGCACCGTGACATATTCGAAAAGCTCGGCGTTGCTGGTCAGGCCATTGGCGTTCGCGTCCGCCGCCGCCCCCATCTGCCCGGCGACATAGGCCGCGGTGAAGACACCGTGACGGCTTTCGACGGGCAGCCGCACATCGTCCCAGGCCACCTGATAGGGCGCGCTTGCGCTCCAGGCAACGGTACCGCTTTCGTTGACGTGGGCCGGCTTGTCGACGACGCCGAGATCGATCCGCAGCCCGCGCGTCAGTGCCTGCTCCACCGGTTTCGCCACGGGGCGCGGTAGGAAACGCGCGCCGTCGATGCCTGCGGACACATCGTTGGAGAGCGACCGCGAGATCGTGCCAGAGTGACAGGCGTCGATCACCAGGGTCACCGCCCTGCCCTTCAAGCGTTCGAGGATGGCATCGAGCTCGTCATCAGTGATGGCGCCATCCCAATCCTTGTTCTTGGCGACCAGATCGAATGGCGCCAGCGCCTCATCCATGCCGTCGTCCTCGTCGTCATCGAGATCCGTCACCTGAAGACCGTGACCCGAATAATAGAGATAGGCCCGGTCACCGGGCTGCGTGCCCGCGACCAGCCATTCTTCGATCGACGACAGGATGGCCGCGCCCGTCGCCTGCTCATCCTTCAGTACTCGGATCGCGGAACGATCGAAGCCGAGTGTGCCTGACAGCAATCCTTCCATGGCAACGAGGTCGTTTTTCGGGCCGTGCAGGAACAGCTTCGGCGGCAGGTTCTGATAGTTTCCTATCCCGATGAGCAAGGCCCGGTCCGCAGCCAAGACAGGCGAACAGGTCCCCAGCGCCATGAGCGGCAGCAGGAAACGCCAGACACCGATGTCCGCGGTCATTGCCCGCGCTCCCGCGTGTAGAGCGGTTGGATAGCGACGGCACTGTCGGTGCCGTCCAGCCGCTCTTCCAGAAGGCGCAGAAACTCGGATGCCTCGACGCCTGGGCTGGATAAAGCAGCAACCACCGCATCGATCGGGGCGTTTGTCGAGACGACCACAAGATGATCGGCGCCAAAAGGTTTGACCACCTCCAGGTCCCTGAGCTTGAACACATGGCTGCCGGAGCCCGAGACCTGGGCATCGAGAAGCTGGACTTCCCCGGTATTAGCCAGATTGAACACCAGCATGTTCGCGTATCCGGACTGCGGAGCGTCGAAGTTCAGGCGGTCGCCTGATGAATAGATGTCCTTGACCGGCGTCAGCGAGACTTTGCCCGGGTTCTGCGCGGCAAGCACCTTCAGGAAATCAAGAAGGATGAATTTATCGACCACACCCTGCACCATGTCGGCAGCGACATGTTCGCCGGCAACGTCGCCGTTCGGCGTGTAGAATGTGCCGCTCGTGGCATCCCATCGATAGGGAACACCGCTGCCACCGACATTTTCAAGCGTCGGCGCTGTGCCGTTGACGCTGAGCGCCAGCGTTCCTGTCCAACCCATGTCTCGGGCGGGCTTCAGCTTTGACGACCGGCCTGTTGCTGCTGCACCATTGCCGTCTGCCAGCGCCGCACTTCTCGGCAGCGACAGGACGATCTCCCTGTCCGATCGCGGCACCTGTGGTGTGAAGTTCGGCACCTGCAGCGCCTCGGACTGGAGCTTGACGTTGGAGAAGACGTAATCCTCGAGTTCGACCCGCGAAATCAGCCCGTCGCCATCGCGATCGGCGGCCCCCTCAAGCGCGCGGGCGAAACTCCAACTGAGCGCGCCGCGCGGCTCGCCTTCAATCACCACCTCCGGTGTCAGCTGGCTCTCAAGCGATGCGGCAAGGATAGTCACCTGCGACAGGTCCGCATCCTTCACCGCCGCGCCGGAAACCGCCTCTTGCGACGGCGGCGGCAACTGCGCCCGCACCGTCGGTGCGAGCCGCGTCTTGCCGGAGATCGATCGGTTCATGCCGCCGGAATAACAGCTGTCGGAGACAAACAGCACCTGGACACCCTTGGCCTCAGCTTCCGCGAACCAGGCATTGAGTTCATTGTCGACGATGATCTCCTTTGCCGTCTCCTCGGCCCGGCTACGATCGAATCCCGGCAACTCCAGAAACTCATCAAGCCCATCCGGCTCGCTGCCGGCGACAAGTTCCGGCATCTGGGCGCCGTGACCGGCATAAGTGAAGATGATCATGTCGCCTTTTGTCGCGGCACCGACAAGTTCCAGCCAGCCGGCGCGGATCGCGTCCTTCGTCGCCTTTTCGTTGATGAATTCGCGGATGGTGCCGACGTCCGCCGTCTTCAGTGCCTGGGCAACGTCGCGCGCATCCTTGACCGCGCCATCGAGGCTGACCTCATGCGGATAGACGTCGACGCCGACGACAAGCGCCGACGTGGCCGCCAGCGCCGGCAGACCCGCTAGACTAAAGAAAGCGCACGAAATCAGAGCCTTGCGCAGCACAGCCTATTTCTCCACATCAACTTCGACGCGGCGATCCAACTGATGTAGCATCGCTTCGTCGTAGGCACCCGGATCATCCGGTTTGAACGGCTCCTCCTCGCCCTTGCCAATCGTCGTCCAGGTGCCCTTGTAGCCAGCACCGACAAGATAGTTGGCAAGCGCCTCGGCCCTTGCCAACGACAGTTTCAGGTTCGCCTCAGCGCTGCCGATCGGATCAGTATGGCCGATCAAGGTAATTGCATCCGCCTTTGCCGATTTCAGGCACTCGAACAAATCCTTTGCCGACTGCAACCCTTCAGGCGTGAACTCGGCTGTTCCGAAGACATAGCGAACCGGCGTCGCCTTCTTTCTGATCGAGACACCGCGATAGGAGAACTTGCAGGCGCCGCGCATCGCAAGCTTCACCGGCTTGATTGCTGCAAGCCGCATCTCGGAGGCGAGCCGATCGAGGCGCAGAATGTAAGCCTTGTCCGGCGCCATCCACTCGGGCGTCAGTTCCTCGTTGGCCGCATCCTCAAGTGCCTGCTGGTAATAGGTTGCCGCACGTTCATAGTTCTTTCGCTCCCGGTCGATGTCGCCGAGCGCGTCGAGGATCTGCCAAGGCCCACCGACGTCGCTCAGCACAGCTTCAAGCTCACCCTCGAAAGTATCGAGCCTGGCACCGGCCCCGACTGCGTTGGCGATGCGATTGAACGTTGCTAGCGCCGCTACACGCCGGGTAAGCGCTGCCTCGGTACTCGAACATGCATTCGTGCGCTCCGGCGCGGCCGCTGCCCGCGCCCCGACCTCGTCGCCCCTGTTGAGAGCCTCCGAGGTTTTCACTAACGCGTCGCAGGCGCGCGCCGGGTAAGCGAGCGGCAAAAGCATTGCGGATGCGACGATCAACCCTTTCATCAATTCATCCATCGCGCATCCGCTATTCTCTAATCTCGAAAGTTACCATCTGCACGCTGCTGGCGCCGTTGTCGGCCTGCGCCTTCTTCGCGAGATTGACCGCCAATCCGCGCGTCGGCGGCAACTTCGATTGGACGACGAATGCGCGCGCTTTCTCCACCGTGAGCCTTTGATCGGCCAGACCGCCAACCCGGCAGAAGGCCAGCATGGTTTCGGCGGGCGCTGCCGTATCGAAGGTCAGCGTGCCGGTTCCCGGCTGCGGGATCAGCCTGCTTTCGCCGGGCTGCAGCGTCGTGTGGCCGATCATCTCATCTGGGATGATTTCGACATTGCCGTTTTCCTCGACATAGAGGATCTGCAGTTCGCAGGCCTGATTGACGCTGAGTTCGAACGACAGCTGGTCACCGACCTTGGCCGTCGTCGTCGGCACCTTCAAGGCAAGCTCAAGCTTGGTGCCGCCAGCCTTCTCCTGCTTGCGATAGTCAGGCGCGGCTGCGGCTACGGATTGCGGTTTTTCCTCCGACTGCTGCTCGGTGCCGGCAACGACGATCGTGCTGGTATCGAGCGGGCGCCGCTGGGCGAGCGGCTCCAGCAACAGGGCATATTGCTGTTCGACCTCGTTGCGCGGAACAGTCCCGCCAGCTTCGAGCGTCGTGACCCAATCAAGCCCGAGACGCAGGACATCCACTTCCGCTACTCGCTTGATCGCCTCAGAAAACTGCTGCGGCGTCATGTCGAACTCCGCCGCCAGAGCATCGAAGTCGAGCTCATCTTCATACTTGTCGGCAAAGTAGGTGACGATCTCGGCGTCGCCGGGTGCGTGCTTGCTCTGAAGCCCGCCATCCGGCGTCGGTTCGGTTACGTCGAGTTTTTGCAGAGCCTCGACGAAGCGTTCGCGGTCCTTGCGGTAGGCCTCGTCCAGCTCCTCCTGCTTCACGTACATGGCCAACAGCACGCCCTGCTGGTCCTTGCTGAACAGCGTCGACGTGGCGATATGCTCGCGCAACTGATCACGTTTCGACAGAATGCCATCGGCGTGGCAATCGAAGCAGGAGCGGGCATTGACGATCTCCACGCCCTTGCCGATCGGCCGGTCACGGAACGAAACGATGGTCGTCGGCCCGACATCGAGCTGTTTTCCTGCCGCGGTCGACAGATAATAACCCTGCATGCCGTTGGGCAGTGAAAAGATCATCTCGCCACCGTCGTGCTCGAACGGCACAAGGCCGGCATCGAGCGCACCCAACTCCTTGGGTCCATGCGGAAAACGCTTGAGCACCTGTTTGCCGACATCGCCGGCGAAATCGTAGGATTTCCAATAGTAGCCGCCAAACGGCATGTCGTGACGCTCGAGCATGCGATTGTGGTCCGATACGCCGGACGAACCGTCAGCAAAGCCGGCACGCAGAACGTTACGCCGCCTTATGTCGTCGTCGACATCGATCTTGAAGCGCGTTTCCAGCTCGCGAATATGCGTCGGCAGCTTCATCAGTCTGTTATAGACCTCCGGCCGGGCGCCATTGCTCATGAACCAGTCGATCCGCATGATCGGCAGTTGCGTATGCGTCTCGGTGGAAAGCGCCTGAAGCGACGCATCGCTCGTCGGATCAACGCCGTAGAAATAGCGCTTGATCAGGAAATCGTAATCAGCGTTATCCCACTGCAGCTCGCGCAGATCGACCCGGACGAGCAGACCATTGGTGCCGTCCACCTCCGCCGGCACCACCAGCTTCGGGCCATAGGACAAGGAATTCAGCAGCTTCTTGAAGCCACCGGCCAGCACGTCCATGCGCTTCATGAACGTGGCGTCGTCTTCGCAACCCATCATGCCGTTATACTGGTCACGGTAGGAGAAATAGCGCATGTGCTGACGATCAAGCGCACTGACCTTGGAAATGTCCTTGAGCGCCGCCTCGACGAACTGGTCATGGGACAGCATCGGGCGCGATCGGGCGGGTTTGGTGGCTGCCGTCTGCGGCAGGTTCTTTTCGCTGAGCGAATTGATCCAGTCCTCGAGCACCTTGACCTCTTCGTCCGTCGGGCGCTTGCCAAGCGGCATGCGGCCGCTGGTGACCGAGGTGAAGAGGCGCGATTTCGCAGCATTGCCCGGCGTGACGAAATTGGCATCGGCGGCGATCGACGTCAGCTCACCGGCGGGGTAGCTGCCTTGAGAGCTTTCACCCGGCCCATGGCAGTTGCGGCAATACTTGCCGATGAAGGCATCGGCCTGTTGGGCGAGTTCGGCATTGTCGCCGGTCAGCGCCGTCGAGGCCGTGGTCTCCTTGCACACTGCCGTCACAGACTGCGCCACCGGCGCCGGTGCTTTCACCTCGCGATCGGACAGGAACGCGTAGATCGCGCGACGATCGTCGTCGCTGAGTATCGAAAGTCCCTTGGCGATCCGTCGCATGACCGGGTCGCTGATCGGTGCGCCCGAAAGCTTCTTGCCTTCGTCTATAAGGCCCGTGGTAAACACTTCCGGCGCAGTGAGCCCCGCCATCTTCGCCTTGCCGATATCCGGTGCGACCGCACCGGTCAGCCCCTTCTCGCCGTGAAAAGCTCTTTCCAGGTCGAGCCCATAAGTCGTCGTGCGCGGCGTGTGACAGTCGCCACAGCCACCGACATTTTCGACCAGGTAACGGCCACGCTCCATCTGCGACGCTTCGCGCGGCTGGTAGGCTTGAACTGTGAAATTGCTGCGTTTCCAGAGAGTTATGGTCGTTTGCCGACTAAAAGGAAAAGCGATCTCATGTTCCTTCGAGACGGCGTCTGATTGCGGCAAGGTCTCGACGTAAGCCTTGATATCGAGCACGTCCTCCGGCTTCATACCGCCATAGGATGTGTAGGGCATGACCGGGTAGAGATTGTTGCCGTCACGATCAAGCCCGACCATGACAGCGTTGAGGAACTGGGCGTTGCTCCAGCCACCGATGCCGTTGGCATGGGGCGAAATGTTCGGCGCGTAGAAAGTGCCGATCGCCGTGTTCATCTCCATGCCGCCGGACAGCAGTCCAGTTTCGTCGCCCGACCCGTGGCAGGCGCCACAACCAGCGGCGTTGAACATGTACTTGCCGTTCTCGACATTCGCCTTGTAGGTCGAGAAGGCGTCCTCGGCGAAAGCGTCGCGCACCGATGCGACGCCGGGACAGAGCATGGCGGCCAGCAGACCGGCGGCCAGAGCCAGTGCGTGCCTATTGCGGATGCCGGCACCTGACGAGACGTTCGCTCGCATTTCACGCAGACTGCGCATGGCCGTACTCCCTTAATCCAAAAATCTTCAATAAAACTGCTATCGAAACTGAAACTGTTCGAACTCTACGCGACGCGGCTTCTTTCCAAGCTCTTTCAACCCTTTGACGATCGCCTCCCGCAGCGGCGCAGGACCGCAGAACCAAAGATCGGCCTCGCCCGGATCGATGACGCTGCCCGCCGCCAGTTTGGCCGCGTCCAGCCGCCCGTCTGTGGCCGAATCGTGCAGCACGAAGCTGAAGTTGCCGAGCTTTTCCGCCTGCGCCTCGAAGGTTTCAAGGCCGATGGCTTCCTTTCGGTCGCGCACGCAATAGACCATGTGGATGTCCTGGTCCTCATCGCCCTTCAAATGGCTGGCCATGGCGAGAAACGGCGTGACCCCGATACCTCCGGCAAGCCAGATCTGCTTCTTCGCCCCGCGTCGGTGATTGAACTGGCCGTATCCGCCTTCGAGCTTCAACCGGTCGCCGACAGCAATCTGATCGCGCAACGCCTGCGTATAGTCGCCGAGCGGCTTGATGGCGAAGCGCACCGTGCCGTTGCCATCGATGTCGGCGATTGTGAAGGGGTGCGGCTCGCGCAGACCAGCCTTCAGGACACGCAGGAAACCGAACTGCCCCGGTTTGGCCCTCAGCGCGCGCCCCTTTGAACGCGCCGAAATGATCGTCGCACCATCGTGCTTTTCGACCTCGGAAACCTCGTAGCATCGCGTCCTCAGCCACGGCAGAAGCTGCGTATAGGCGTAGCTGAGGATCCCGAGTGCTGCGAACGCATTGAGATAGACCGCCAGCAGCGCCGTGCTGTCATAGGGGCGCTTGATGAACATCTGGTGGAACGCGACAAGCGCGAACAAGAGCCCGATGAACCGATGGGTATAACGCCACAGGTGATAGGGTATCTCGATTCTGGTCTTCGGGATGATCTTGACGATGCTGAGAACAAGCAGCGCCGTCAGCCCGTAGAAGCCATACTTGCCGGCGGAGGCAGCAAGCTGGTTCAAACCGCTGGTGAACGACAGCCCCTTGAAATCAGGCGTCAGGAAATAATGGACGAGAATGAGCATCAGCACGGAGATGCCGATCCGGCGATGAAGGTGATAGATGCGGTCGAGCCCGCCGAACAGCGGTTCGATGACGGGCGGACGTGCCGCCATGAACTGCGCAATCGCCATTCCGACGAAAGCCATCGAGGACGCCATCAGCGAGAACGTCGTCTGCGCGTTCGTATGGCTGACCGCCGGGACGGCAAGCAGCCCCGCAAACACAATCAGCGACCAGACCAGAAACGCACCCACCTTCAGCCCAAGCCCCTCAACGTCGATGTCCGACGTTCTTTTTAGAGAAGACTGACAAGCAGTTTCCTCTTCGTCAACACCATTCAAGGCTGGAACGGCCGAACGAGCACTTTTATTCAGGCCATTGAAATCTGAAGCTTTTACCGACTCATAATGATTACTTCGACCAGCATAATCCTTCCTGATTAGTGGTCATCAGTTCGTTTGCCATCGAAACGAAACTGTGCCACGTTCTGATATATCAGAAACTGTGGGATGCGTATGTCGGTTCACTCCCAGGCCCACCTCGCCTATCTCGCCCTCGAGCGACTGATCGTCACGCTCAAGCTTGTGCCCGGCATGCTGCTGACGGAAAAGCAGCTGATCGAGCTTGCCGGTCATGGCCGTACGCCCGTGCGTGAAGCCATTCAGAAACTCGCCTGGCAGGAACTGATGGAGGTTCGCCCGCGTGTCGGCCTGCAGATAACGACAATCGGGCCGGACGATCGAGCGCATGTGATGCAAACCCGTCAAAAGCTGGAACCGCTGGCGGCAAGCCTGGTGGCGGAGCATGCCGACGCGGATGCACGACGAGCCATGAAGGGATGCGCCGCAGAGATGAGCCGATGCGCGGATGCCGGCGATCTCGAAGGCTTCCTCGTGGCCGACAAGGTCTTCGATGAACTGATGGAGGAGGCCTGCCCCAATACGTTCCTGACGGCCGCCCTCGCCCCGCTGCAGACGCACGCTCGACGCATCTGGTTTGCCGACGCAACCGTTGAGCGAATGCGCGGATCGGTCGACCGCCACATCGAGGCGATCGACGCCATCGTGCTTGCCGACGCCGAGGGTGCCGCGGCGGCGATGTCAGCCTTGATGGACTACCTGGCTCGGGATTGAGGCATCAGGCGCCCGGCAACATGCTGCCCGTCTTCAGCCGACGTACATGCCAGTCGAAGGCTTCCTCGAGGATATGCGGCGTCTGCCCCGCACGCGCTGCAACAGCCCGCTTGAAGTAATCCCCCAGCAACTCGCGGTAAGCGGGATGGCAACAGTTGCGGATGATGATCGGCGCGCGCTCGCGCGGCGCCAGCCCGCGGAGATCCGCAAGCCCGTGCTCGGTGACCAGAATATCGACGTCATGCTCCGTGTGGTCCACATGGGAAACCATCGGCACCACGGACGAGATCGCCCCACCCTTGGCCACCGATTTGGCGACGAAGATCGACAGGAAGGCGTTGCGGGCAAAATCGCCGGAACCGCCGATGCCGTTCATCATGTCGGTGCCGCCGACATGGGTCGAATTGACGTTGCCGTAGATATCGAACTCGAGCGCGGTGTTGATGCCGATGACGCCCAGGCGCCGGATGATTTCCGGGTGGTTGCTGACCTCCTGCGGCCGCAGGATCACCCTGTCCTTGTAGGCGCGGATGTTGCGAAAGACGCGATCGGCCCAGGCGCTGCTCAGCGTCATCGATGCCGCCGAGGCGAAGCTGAGCTTGCCGGCCTCAAAGAGCTCGAAGGTGCTGTCCTGCAGCACTTCGCTGTACATGCGCAGATCATGAAAGGGGCTGTCGACGAGGCCGCTCAGAACCGAATTCGCAATAACGCCAATACCCGCCTGCAACGGGTTCAACGTCATGTCGAGCCTACCCTTGCGCACCTCGTCCTGAAGAAAGCCGATCAGGTGGCCCGCGATCGAATTGGTCTCGGCATCGGGCGGCGAAATGCGCGCGGCACTGTCCTGCTTTTCGGTGATGACGATCGCGGCAATCTTGTCCGGATCAACAGGGATATAGGGCGAGCCGACGCGAATGTCGCAGGCAACGACCGGGATCGGCGTGCGCGATGGGCGTTTCGCCGGGATGTAGATGTCGTGCAGCCCCTCAAGCTCCGGGCTGTGGCTGAGATTGAGCTCGACAATCACTTTCTTGGCGAGGATCGCAAAACTTGCGGAGTTGCCGACCGATGTCGAAGGAACGATGCCGCCATCCTCGGTGATCGCCACGGCCTCGACGACGGCATAGTCGATCGGGCTGATCTGGCCGGAGCGGAGTTGCTCGACGGTCTCAGACAGATGCTGGTCGATGAACATGACCTCGCCGCGGTTGATCGCCGCGCGAAGGGCCGGATCGGACTGGAAGGGAAGCCGGCGTGCGAGAACACCCGCTTCCGTCAGGATCTTGTCGATGTCGTGCCCAAGCGAGGCCCCGGTCATCAAGGTGATGCGAAACTTCTCCTGCGCCGCACGCTGCGCCATGGCCAACGGCACCGCCTTGGCGTCGCCTGCCTTGGTAAAGCCGCTCATGCCGATCGTCATGCCATCCTCGATGAGCGCCGCCGCCGCCTCCGGCGTGACGATCCGGTCATGCAACGATTTGCGGCGAATTCTGGTCTCAAGGCTCATGGGCCACTCCCTGCAAGATCCGCTGTCGCCGGCGATCTCCGGCGGGGACTCCTTCTTGGCCGTTCGTTCCGCATGGACGCGGTCGAGCGACATATGAAAATGCTGGGGAACGATAGTGTCTGCGAAAGGCTGCCGGTACGCTGATTGCTCAGATCGGGGCTGCCGGAAACGCATAGCTCATGCTCCGGTCGCGACTGTCGCACAGATGCGAAAAAGGGCGCACCCGATGATGCGCCCTCCAAATGCTGCGACGATGTTTCGTATCTTGTCGTCAGTTAGCCGACAAAGGCGCGCTCGATGACGAACTCGGCCGGCTTGTTGTTGGACCCCTCGGTCAGGCCTGCGGCCTCGAGGATTTCCTTGGTGTCCTTCAACATTGCCGTCGAGCCGCAGATCATTCCGCGATCGATGGCTGGGTCGAGCGGCGGCAGACCGAGATCGGCAAAGAATTTGCCGTTGACCATCAGGTCGGTCACACGGCCCTTGAAGGGATAGTCCTCGCGGGTCACCGTCGCATAATGGCGAAGCTTGTCGCCGACGATCTCGTTCAGGAATTCGTGATTGCGAATTTCCTCGACGAGGTCGAAACCGTATTTCAGCTCGGCCACATCGCGGCAGGTGTGCGTGAGGATGACTTCCTCAAACTTCTCGTAGGTCTCGGGGTCGCGGATCAGGCTGGCGAAAGGCGCAATGCCGGTGCCGGTCGAGAACATGTAGAGCCTGCGGCCGGGAACCAGCGCGTCGAGCACCAGCGTGCCGGTCGGCTTCTTGCGCATCAGCACCTTGTCGCCTGGCTTGATCGCCTGCAGGTGAGATGTCAGCGGGCCATCAGGAACCTTGATCGAGAAGAATTCGAGTTCCTCGTCCCAGGCCGGGCTTGCGATCGAGTAGGCGCGGTAGACGGGTTTGTCGCCGACCATCAAACCAATCATCGCAAACTCGCCGGAGCGGAAGCGGAACTCCGCAGGACGGGTCATGCGGAAGCGGAAGAGCCGATCCGTATAGTGGGTGACGCTCGTCACCGTTTCAACGAAGACACCGGCGGGTGCCTGGATCGCGAAATCTTCCGTTTTTGCCGGAGCATTCATCGTGGCTACAGTCCTGTAAATGATGACCCTGTCTATCAACAATACGCGGATATTCCAAGCCGCACTCAACGGGAAGGAATTCCCTTCTAAATATAGTCGCTTTCGCGCATTTCGGCGTGCTTCACACTGTCGCGGTCAGCACTGCCTTCAAGAAACGCGCCGCCAGCTATAGGACCTGGCGTCAGCAGAGGGTCTCGCGGTCGGCTGATAGTGGTTGGCGATACCGGGCAACCGGCCTTCCGTCAGACGCTTCAGGGCCGTGGCATTGGTTACCGCGAAACTGTCGACGCCGCAACGCAGCATCAACGGGATCTGATCGATCAGAACGTCGCCGACAGCCCTCACCTCACCGGCAAAACCAAGCCGCGCGCGCAGCAGCGACGCATGGCTGAAAGCCCGCCCGTCATTGAAGGCCGGGAACGCGACCGCGACCAGCGCAATACGATCGAGATAGGGTTGTAGCTTGGCAACGTCATCTGCAGGAGCGACGACTACGCCTAAACCCACCTCGTCCGTCTCAGCCACCTTGGCGAGAAACGTCTCGAAGCCGAGTATCGCCTTCTCGTTGGAACCCGCTTTGGTCTCGTCGTTTTCGATGATCCAGGGATCGTCGCTCACAAAGCCGGTTTCTTTCCAGATTTTTGTCATGTCCGTTCCTTGCGCCTCAAGCGGCTTCCTGTGCGCTGCCGCCGTAGAGCGCGTCCTTGAAGGGTTGCGGGCCGACGCGACGGTACGCTTCGAGGAACGTCTCCGACTTGTCATTGCGCAGCCCGAGATAGGTATCGACGATCGTTTCGATCGCGTCGGTCACCTTTTCCGGTTCGAAACCGCGACCGATGATCTCGCCGATCGACGTGTTCTCGTCGCCGGAGCCGCCGAGCGTGATCTGATAGAGTTCCGCCCCCTTCTTCTCTACGCCGAGCAGGCCGATATGGCCAACGTGGTGATGGCCGCAGGCATTGATGCAGCCGGAGATCTTGATCTTCAGTTCGCCGATCTCAGCCTGACGTTCAGGCGCGCCGAAGCGCGTCGAGATCTCCTGCGCCACCGGGATGGAGCGCGCATTTGCAAGCGCGCAGTAGTCGAGCCCGGGACAGGCAATGATATCGGTGATCAGTCCGGCATTGGCTGTCGCCAGGCCGGCAACGACGAGCGCCCGGTAGATCGGCTCCAGATCAGCCAGAGCCACATGCGGCAGGATCAGGTTCTGCTCGTGGCTGACACGGATCTCGTCGAAGGCATACTCCTCGGCGATGTCTGCAACAGCCTCCATCTGCGCGTCGGTCGCGTCCCCCGGAATGCCGCCGATCGGCTTCAGCGAGATCGTCACCATGCCGTAGTCCGGATGCTTGTGCGGCTGCACGTTCTGGTGAACCCAGCGTGAGAATTCCGGATCGGTCTTCTTCCAGCGCGCCAGACTTTCCCAGCCCTCGGCACGCGGCTCCAGCGCTGGCGGCGCGAAATAGGTGGAGATGGCCTGAATATCAGCTTCTGGAAGCTTCAGCTCCGTATCCTTCAGCGCCGCGAACTCGACCTCGACCTGACGGGAAAGCTCTTCGGCACCGGTTTCGTGGACGAGGATCTTGATGCGCGCCTTGTACTTGTTGTCGCGACGGCCATGCAGGTTGTACACGCGCATGATCGCCGTCGTGTAGGACAGCAGGTCCTCTTCCGGCAGGAAGTCCCGGATCTTCTTGGCAATCATCGGCGTGCGGCCCTGTCCGCCACCGACATAAACGGCAAAGCCGATGCGGCCGTCCTCATCCTTTTTCAGGTGCAGGCCGATGTCGTGCACCTGGATCGCGGCGCGGTCGCGCTCAGCACCTGTGACAGCAATCTTGAACTTGCGCGGCAGGAACGAGAATTCCGGGTGAACGCTCGACCATTGTCTGAGGATTTCGGCATAAGGCCTTGGATCAGCGACTTCATCGGCAGCAGCGCCGGCGAAATGATCGGCCGTCACATTGCGAATGCAATTGCCCGACGTCTGCAACGCGTGCATCTCGACGCTTGCCAGCTCATCCAGGATATCCGGCGTGTCGGAAAGGCGCGGCCAGTTGTACTGGATGTTCTGACGGGTGGTGAAGTGGCCATAGCCGCGGTCATACTTGCGGGCGATGTGGGCGAGCATACGCATCTGGCGGCTGGACAGCGTGCCATAGGGGATCGCAACGCGCAGCATGTAGGCGTGCAACTGCAGGTATACGCCATTCATCAGGCGCAGCGGCTTGAATGCGTCTTCGGCCAACTCGCCACTCAGGCGGCGCTCGACCTGATCGCGGAACTGGTCGACGCGCGAGGAGACGAAGGCATGATCGAATTCATCGTAACGGTACATGTTGTATCGGTTCCTCAGGCAGCAAAGTTCGGGCCGGCAAGGCCATTGTATCCGGCGGCATAGGGGATCGAAGGGCCTTCGGCCCGGATACGCTCGCGCATGCGCAAGGGCCGCAGGGTGCCGTTGACTTCCTCGACGTCGACGACATTGGCATCGACCACCTTGTTGTCGTCGAAGGCAACCTTGCCTGTCGCTTCCAGTGCGGTGACCGCCTCGGCATGGCGGGCGATGAAGGCCTGCTGGAGCGATTCGACCCAGTTGCCCGAGGCATCCAGCCAGACGGATATGCCATCCGAAAGCCGATTTGCCGTCAAAACCTTGTTCACCATGACGTTTCCCTTAGTTCAGAATCTGTTCGCTGCGCTCCGCAGCTTCGATCTTCGTTTGCTTGTTGGTGCGTTTGCCCGCCACCAGAGGCTCGGAACGCTCGAAATTCGCGCCGGCGACAGCGTCACCGATAATGACCATCACCGGGCCGGAAAGTTCCGTGCGGCCCTCTAGGTCCGGCAAGTCCTTCAGCGTGCCATGCATCAGCCGGCGATCGGCACGGCTGGCGTTCTCGATCACAGCCACGGTGGTTTCTGCGGGCAAGCCCGCCTGCATCAAGCGACCGGCAACCGACGCAGCGACAGTGCGGCCCATATAGACGGCGATCGTGGCGCCGGAGACGGCAAGCCGCGCCCAGTCGGGCAGCACTTCACCGGTCAGATCATGGCCGGTTGTAAAGACCAGTGACGACGCGACGCCGCGCAGGGTCAGCGGCAGTTCGAAATCGGCAGCAGCGGCAAAGGCGGAAGTGATGCCCGGCACGATCTCATAGGTAATGCCCGCATCGCGCAATGCTGCCATCTCTTCGCCAGCACGGCCGTAGACAAGCGGATCGCCGGATTTCAGGCGAACGACGCGCTTGCCCTCACCCGCGAGCTCCACCAGCAGCTGGTTGATCTCGTCCTGCGACTTCGTGTGGCAACCCTTGCGCTTGCCGACGGAGAGCCTTTCCGCATCGCGGCGACCCATATCGACGATCGCCTGCGGCACCAGCGCATCATAGACGATCGCATCGGCTTCCATCATCACGCGCTGCGCCCTGAGCGTCAGCAGGTCTTCGGCGCCCGGACCGGCGCCGACGAGCCAGACGTGGCCCGCGGTGGCATGCGCGGCATCAAGCAGGCGAGAAGCCTCGCGGCGCGCGGCGGCGACATCACCCAGCGCAACCTTGTCCGCAACCGGCCCCTGGAAGAAACGGCGCCAGTACAGGCGGCGCGCAACGCCGCGCGGCACCAGTCGATCGACGGCATCACGATAGCTGGCTGCGAGCGACGCAACGAGCCCCAGCGACGGCGACAGCAGCTGGTCGATCTGTGCCCGGATCATCTGGGCAAGCACCGGGCCGGCGCCTTCGGTGCCGATCGCAACGGCAACTGGTGCGCGATTGACGAGCGCCGGCGTGAAGAAATCGCAGTAGTCGGGCTGGTCGACGGCATTTGCCGGGATTTTCTGTTCGCGTGCAGCAATGACGATCTGGCGATCCTTGGCCGCATTGCCAGTCGCGGCAAACACAAGGATGACGCCTTCAAGCTGGTGCGGAGCGAAGGTATCGCGCACGGTTTCAATCACGCGCTCGCCGAGGTATGCCGCGAAGTCTGCCTCGGGCGCGTCCGCGTAGACGACGATCGAAGCTTCGGTGTTGAGCAGCAACCGCACCTTTGCAAAGGCCTCGTCGCCATTGCCGAACACCGCCACGCGCTTTTGCGCGACGCGAAAGAATGCGGGAAAGACGGAGAGCTGCTGCACCATGTTCTTGCAATCGGTTCCTACTACAGGCTCCGCTGAATATCCCGCATAGCCCACGGCAATTGAAGAAACAGAAATTTCAATGGCTTTCGGGTCACGTATTGTTTTGCTCGGCCATGCAGCATTTTGAGCAAATATCTCCGGAAGGGCCGGCCGGTGGCGCTGTCGGTGGCCATTGCGCCAAAGGGGCAACCTCCGTTAAATGCCGCAACACATCTGCCGGAGACTGAAGACATGACACAATCCGAACTGGCCGAACGGCTGCTCAACGTGATCGAGCAGGACATCCTGCCCCTGACGGAAAAGGGTGTCGCCGCAGGCAACAAGGTGTTCGGCGCCGCGATCCTGCGCAAAACAGACCTTTCTCTCGTTCTCGCCGAGACCAACAACGAGACCGAAAACCCGCTCTGGCACGGTGAAGTGCACACGCTCAAGCGCTTCTACGAGATGGCAGAAAAGCCTGACACGCGCGATCTGATCTTCCTTTCCACGCACGAGCCTTGCTCGATGTGCCTGTCGGCGATCACCTGGGCGGGCTTTGACAATTTCTACTATTTCTTCAGCCACGAAGATTCGCGCGACAGCTTCTCCATTCCGCACGACCTGAAGATCCTGAAGGAAGTGTTCCTGCTTGAACCCGGCGGCTACGCGCAGAACAACGCCTTCTGGACGTCGTCGTCGATCGCAGCGGTCGCAAAGGACGCCGACCAGTCAACGCGAGAGAAGCTTGCGGCCCAGGACGCGCGCATCCGCGAGCGCTATCAGCACCTGTCCGACAGCTACCAGTCGGGCAAAAACGACAACGCCATTCCGTTGAACTGATCCCATGGAACCATCACGCGACATCAAGGGCCTTCTCGACATCATGCAGGCGCTCAGGCAGCCGGAGACCGGCTGCCCCTGGGACGTCGTCCAGACGTTCGAAACGATCAAGCCCTATACGATCGAGGAAGCCTACGAAGTTGCCGACGCAATCGAGCGCGGCGACATGCATGACCTTTGCGACGAGCTGGGCGACCTGCTGCTGCAGGTGGTTTTTCACGCCCGCATGGCCGAAGAGGCCGGCGAATTCGCCTTCGGCGATGTCGTCGAGGCCGTTACGCGCAAGATGATCCGCCGCCACCCGCATGTTTTCGCCCGTTCGGACGCCGACACGCCGGAAACGGTCAAGACCCAGTGGGACAAGATCAAGCAGGCTGAAAAGGCCGAGCGCCAGGCGCGGCGCGCCACACGCGGCCTGCCATCCGACGGCGCTGCCAGTCATCTGGGCTCGATCCAGCGCAGCTTCCCGGCCCTTATCGAGGCGCTGAAGCTTCAGGAGCGCGCCGCCAAAGTCGGTTTCGACTGGTCGGAGCCGGAACCGATCCTCGACAAGATCGAGGAAGAGATCGGCGAGCTGCGCCAAGCGCTGCGGGAAAAGGACCGTGCGAAGGTAGCCGATGAACTCGGCGACCTGATCTTTGCGGTGGTGAATATCGGCCGGCATGTCGGCGCCGACCCTGAAATGGCGCTGCGCGGCACCAACACCAAGTTCCGCCGCCGTTTTGCCCATATCGAGCATGAGCTTGAAGCTCACGGAGAAACGCTCGAGGCGGCAACGCTGGAACGGATGGAAGAACTCTGGCAAGCGGCCAAGGCGATCGAACGGCAATTGGCCTGAGGCGATAGCGCCTCAGGCAGAAGATCTTACCAGTCTTCGGCGACCGGCTTCGGCCCGTTGCCGAGACGCCGCTCCAGGTCCACAGCCTCGTTTTCGGTCAGGCGCAGATCGAGGCTGACCGTGCCGTCCTCGAGATCTTCGCGACCATCGACGATCGCGTGTTCGTAGACCCAGGGCAGAAGCTGCAACTGATCGACGCCGAGAACGACGGTGCACTCTGTCAAGACGCCGGACAGACGACGACCGATCTCGGCAAGCAGCACGTCGACGCCCTCGCCTGTAATCGCCGAGACCGCCACGGTGTTATCAGTGCTTGCAGCCTTGTTCGTCAGGGCTTCGCGCGCTTCCGGCTCAAGCCGGTCGATCTTGTTCCAGACTTCGACAAGCCTCGCTGCCGCTTCCTTCTCGTCGATACCGAGATCAGCAAGGATGCGCAGAACGTCACTTGCCTGCGCCTGATTGTCCGGATCGGAAAGATCGCGCACATGCAGGATCAGGTCGGCTTCGAGCACCTCTTCGAGCGTCGCACGGAAGGCGGCGACAAGATGCGTCGGCAGGTCGGAGATGAAGCCGACTGTGTCGGACAGGATCACCATGCGGCCATGCGGCAGTTTCAACCGCCGCAGCGTCGGGTCGAGCGTTGCAAACAGCATGTCCTCGGCCAGCACGCCGGCTCCGGTCATTCTGTTGAACAGCGTCGATTTGCCGGCGTTGGTGTAGCCGACAAGCGCCACGATCGGGTGCGGAACCTTCTTGCGCTTGGAGCGATGCAATTGCCGGGTGCGGCGAACCTGCTCCAGCTCGCGCTCGAGCTTGACGATGCGGTCCTGCAGCAGGCGCCGGTCGGCCTCGATCTGAGTTTCGCCGGGGCCGCCCATGAAGCCGCCACCACCGCGCTGACGCTCAAGGTGGGTCCAGCTGCGCACGAGCCGGCCCTTCTGATAATTGAGATGCGCCAGATCGACCTGCAGCGTGCCTTCCTTGGTGGAAGCGCGTCGCCCGAAGATTTCAAGGATCAGGCCCGTCCGGTCGATGACCTTGGCGTTCCATTCCTTTTCCAGGTTGCGCTGCTGCACGGGCGTCAGCGGATGGTCAACGATGACGAGGCCGGCATCCTGTTCGACGAGGATGTGGCCAATCTCTTCGATCTTGCCGGTGCCCAACAGCGTCCCCGGCTTTGGCTGAGCCACTGAAACGATGGCGCCATGAACGACGTTCAGGTCGATCGCCCGAGCCAGGCCAGTCGCCTCCTCCAGCCGACTTTCGTCGGTGCGGGTGCTGGTTGCAGAGAGAGTTTCAGCCGCCTGCCTGCCGGTCTTTTTCAGAACCGGCACGATCACGACCGCGCGCATGTCGTCGCGGAGCGTTTCAAGCTCCGGAATGATCGACGACGACTTTGAATCCCGTTTGGTAATGTGCCTAACGTCCCGTCAGGATGCGGCTTCTTCGTTCTCGAACATCTGCAGCGGCTGGCCCGGCATGATGGTCGAGATCGCGTGCTTGTAGACGAGCTGCGAATGACCATCGCGGCGCAACAACACACAGAAATTGTCAAAAGACGTGACGACGCCCGTCAATTTGACGCCATTGATAAGAAAAATTGTCAGAGAAATCTTCTGTTTGCGGACCGTATTGAGAAAAAGATCCTGCAAGTTCTGAGAACGTTCCGCCATCGCGCCGATTCTTTCTTATTTGCCGACGTCTCGCGCCGGTGCATTTTGTCTATTTTTTCAATCAGAGGCGTCACAAGTACGCTTCCCCCGACACCTCTGTCAGTTTGGTATCAAATCAATGTCTTTTCCGCAACGCCGAAAAAGGCTTCACGAATATTCTGTGCTATGCTTCCCGGATGACCGTTGCCGATCGGTTTGCCGTCGATGGAAACGACCGGAAAACAGATGCTCGTGGCGGCAGTGATGAAGACTTCGCGGGCTGCGAGCATGTCGTCGACGGTGAATGCTCTTTCCTCGATCCTGATGCCAAGAGGTGCTGCGACGTCCATCAGGGTCGTGCGGGTGATGCCTCTCAGGATACCGTGATCGGCCGGGCGCGTGCGCAGCACGCCGTCGCGATCGACGATCCAGACGTTGGTGGCGGCGCCCTCTTTCACCGTACCATCGGGGTCGACGAAGATCGCCTCGTGGGCGCCCTCCTCCTTGGCCCTCTGGCGGGCAAGCACGTTCGGCAACAAGCCGACCGACTTGATGTCGACGCGATCCCAGCGGTTCTCCGGAACCGTGATCGCGGAGATGCCTTCGGCATTTTTCCTGGCGATCACTGCGGCATCGGTGCGTTTCGCCGTCACCACGATGGTCGGCACAGTACCCTTTGCCGGAAACACGTGATCGCGGCGCGCGGTACCACGCGTCACCTGCATGTAGAACAGGCCGTTTCGCACCCGGTTGCGGCGCAGCACCTCGCGGATAACGTGGATCAGCGCGGCTCGGCTCATCGGCCAATCGATGCGAAGTTCGCTTAAGGATCTGCTGAGGCGGTCGAGATGCCGGGTCAGATCGACGATGAAGCCATGACGGATCTCGCAGACTTCGTAGACCCCGTCGGCGAACTGGTAGCCGCGGTCTTCGATGTGGATGGCAGCATCGGCGTGCGGCACGTAGGCGCCGTTGACATAGGCAATTCTCGGCATGGCTTTTGTTTGACCTCAGAAGAACTGGATGCTGACGCGGAAAAGCTGCTCGACATGGCGCACCGAATCGGCAGACGCAAAGAGCACCACGCGGTCCTTGGCCTTGATCTTGGTGTCACCGTGCGGGCGAATGAATGTCTGGTCCCGGTAGAGGGCGCCGATGCGGATGCCGTCGGGCAGATCCAGCTCGCGTAGCGCCTTGCCGACCAGCGGCGACGTCTCCAGCGCTTCTGCTTCGATCACTTCCGCCATCCCCTTCTGGACGGCATAGACCGAGCGGATGCGCCCCTTGCGCACATGCTGGAGAACGCGCGAGATCGTGACCGCACGCGGGTTGATATAGGCATCAACGCCGGCGGTTCCCGCGAAGTCCTGGTAGGACGGCTCGTTGATCAGGACGAGTGTCGATTTGGCACCGAGGCGTTTTGCCATCATGCTGCCGAGGATATTGATCTGGTCGTTGTTGGTCAGCGCCACGACCAGGTCTGCGTCCTGCACGTCGGCCTGCATCAGGATGCGCTGATCCATCGCCGAACCGTTGAGGACGACCGTGTTGCTGAGCTTGTCAGCCATCATCACGGCTCGGTCGCGGTCGCTTTCGATCAGCTTGACGCGGGTTCTCGGCTGGTTTTCCTCGATCGCCTTGGCGACGAAATAGCCGATATTGCCGCCGCCGAGGATGACGATACGACGCGCTTCCTGTTCTTCGTGGCCGAACAGAGACAGTGTCCGGCGCGCATGATCCCGGTCGCAGACAACATAGGCAAGGTCGCCGGTCTGCAATTGATCCGTCGAATGCGGCACGATCAGCTTGCCGTTGCGGAAGATGCCGGTCACGGTTGCCTGCAGATCGGGAAACAGCTCGCTCAGCTGCTGCAGCGGCGTGTCGACGACCGGGCAGTCTTCCATGCACTCGATCGCCACCATGGCAATACGGTCGTCGGCAAAGCGCACAACATCCGTAGCGCCGGGGAACGAAATGCGCCGAAGCACCAATCGCCCGACTTCGACCTCGGGCGAAATGGTCACATCGATCGGGACGTTCTCGCGGGAGAACAGGTTGGCGTATTCCGGCGCCAGATAATTCTGCGCTCTGATACGGGCGACCTTGGTCGGCACGCTGAAGATCGCATGCGCCACTTCGCAGGCGACGATGTTGACTTCGTCGAACAGCGTGACCGCAATCAGCATGTCGGCCTGGTCGGCACCGGCTTTTGCCAGCACATCCGGATGGGCGCCGTGTCCAACATAGCCGCGCACATCGAGGCTTTCGGTAATGTTGGCAATCAACGCCGCCGAGGTGTCGATCACCGAGACGTCATTGTCTTCCTGAGCAAGCCGTTCGGCGATGCCGTAGCCGACCTGCCCCGCACCACAAATGATCACCTTCATGTCGTTCTTTCACCCAGGAACAGGCGGCCACCAGCCGGAAGAAGTTTACCGCTCAAACGCCCAGCGACTTTAGCTTGCGATGAAGCGCCGACCGCTCCATTCCAACGAATTCGGCGGTGCGGGAAATATTGCCGCCGAATCGGTTGATCTGAGCGATCAGATAATCGCGCTCGAACATTTCGCGAGCCTCGCGCAGCGGCAGCGTCATGATGTGCTGGTCGCCCTGCGCGGAGATCTTCGGCAAGGTATCGCCAACCTCGGTCGGCAGCATGTCGGCCGAGATCGGCGTGTCAGGACCGTCGCTGCGGGCAAGGATCATCAGGCGCTCGATATTGTTGCGCAGCTGGCGAATGTTGCCCGGCCAGTCGTGGGCCTGCAGCACGGCAAGCGCATCGTCGCCGATCTTGCGCGGGCGAATGCCCGCCTGCTCGCTGACCTGGCGCATGAACATATCGACGAGAAACGGAATGTCCTCACGGCGCTCGGCCAGCGCCGGCACCCGCACGGGGATGACCGCGAGCCGGTGGAAGAGATCTTCGCGGAAAAGACCTTCGGAGATCATATTTTCGAGGTTGTAGGCTGTCGAGGAGATGATGCGGACATCGACCTTGACGCGCTTGGTGCCGCCGACCCGTTCGAACTGCTGATCGACGAGAACACGCAGGATCTTGTTTTGCGTTTCACGCGGCATTTCGCCGACCTCGTCGAGATAGAGGATGCCGCCATGTGCCTCTTCGAGCGCACCCGTTCTGCGCGGCTGCCCCGGCGTTCCCTCGGTTCCGAAAAGCGCGATCTCCATCCTGTCGGGTGTGATCGCCGCAGCGTTCAACGCCACGAACGGCCCGGTCGAGCGTGTCGACTTGCGGTGGATCATGCGCGCCACCAGCTCCTTGCCGGAGCCGGACGGTCCCTGGATCATGATGCGGCTGTTGGTCGGCGCGACCTTTTCGACGGTCTGCCGGAGTTGCGAAACGGCAACGGAGGTACCGATCAGCTCGACCGGGTCGCCCGACTTCTTCTTCAGCTCCGAGACTTCGCGCTTCAGCTTGGAGTTCTCGAGCGCGCGCTCGGCGATCAGGATCAGACGGTCGGCCTTGAACGGCTTCTCGATGAAATCATAGGCGCCGCGCTTGATGGCGTTGACGGCCGTCTCGATGTTGCCGTGACCCGAGATCATGACAACAGGCAAATCGGGATGGCGTCCCTTGATCTCGTCGAGCAAAGCGAGGCCGTCGAGGCGGCTGCCCTGCATCCAGATATCGAGAAAGACGAGCCGCGGCACGCGGTCGCTGATCGCTGCGAGCGCACTGTCGCTGTCGAAAGCCGTTCGGGTCTCGTGCCCCTCGTCGGACAAGATGCCGGATACGATCTCGCGAATGTCTTCCTCATCGTCCACAACCAGAATGTCAGCGGCCATCGCTCGTACCCTTACCCTTCAAAGTGTCTTCGCCCCCGGCTTCTCCGGCGGGCGGCAGGATCACGCGGATCATTGCTCCGACGCCGCCATCGAAATCGGCCGGTGCGTCGTGCAATTCCAGTTGTCCGTCATGGTCCTCAATGATCTTCTTGACGATGGCGAGGCCAAGGCCCGTGCCCTTCTCGCGCATCGTCATATACGGTTCTAAAATTCTATGCCGGTTCTCGGTCGGCAGGCCTTTGCCATTGTCGATGACATCGACGACAAACCGGCCGCTGGTTCCGTCCCGTTGGCTCCGTACGTGCACTTTCGGCTCGCCACGGACAGCGTCCGTCGGCACCGCTTCGATCGACTCCACGGCATTCTTGACGATATTGCCGAAAGCCTGGCCGAGCATGCGGCCATCGAACATGCCCTCAAGCGGCTCGTTGCCAAAATCGCGAATGAAGCTGATGTGGTTGTTGCCCATTTCGCGCAGGAAGACCGCGTCCTTCAGGATGGCGCGCAGATCCACCTTCTCCTTCGTCGGCTTCGGCATGCGGGCAAAGGCAGAAAACTCGTCGACCATTCGGCCGATATCCTCGACCTGCCTGACAATCGTGTCGGTGCATTGATCGAAGACGACCCTGTCTTCCTGGTCGATCTGCTTGCCGTAGCGACGCTTCAGACGTTCGGCAGAAAGCTGGATCGGCGTCAGCGGGTTCTTGATTTCATGTGCGATGCGGCGCGCGACATCGGCCCAGGCGGTCGAGCGCTGTGCGATTACGAGATCTGTGATGTCGTCGATGGTGATGACGTAGGATTCGTTTGCCTCGCCGCCCTCTTCACGCGTCACCTGGACGTTCAGCGTGCGCTCGGTTCCGCCGCGCATGATGTTGATCTGCTTGCGGAAGTTGTTGCGGTACCGGCTTTCAGCTTCGACCAGCACTTCCTCGATCTCAGGCGCAACCGCGCGCAGATCGGCACCGAGCAGATCCGGCGCTGTCTTTTTCAGAAACTCTTCTGAAGAAGAGTTGGCAATGGTGATCTGCCGATCGCGGCCGACGCCGATGACAGCTGCCGTCACGCCTGAAAGCACGGCCTCGATGAACCGCCGCCGATGATCGACCTCATCCTTGGCCTCCAGAATCTGCTCCTGCTGGGTGCGGATTTCGGAGACCATCTTGTTGAACGTGCGCGAAAGATTGCCGACGTCGCCGTCGACGGCACGCACCGGCACCACGACGTCGAGATTGCCCGAGGCAACGCTGTCGGCGGCGCCGATCAGTTGCCGGATCGGCCGAACGATACGGTCGGCAACCGCGATTGCCGTCCAGATCGCCGCCAGCAGCACGATCAGCGCAAAGCCGATGTAGAGAACGCCGAAGGCGATCTGCGTGAAGGCGCGGCCCGCCTCTAGGGTCTTATATTCGGCGGTGTTTTCTTCCATCAGCCGCAGCGAACGCATCACTTCCGGATCGACGTTACGAACGGTGTAGAGATAGGTGCCGGGAATGTCGTCAAGCGGGATCACCGCCCCCACCAGGTTGGTAATCCCTGGTGGTATCAATGTCGGCTGGCCGGAAACCGAGCTTTTCAGCGCGTCCGGCGGGATGGCCGGCAAGGGCTTCTCCGTCGAGATATTGGCCTGGAGAATGGCGCTACCATCGGCACGGACGAGGAAGGCGCCAAGCATGCCGCGGCCCCTCGCCTGGCGCGTCACCAGCTCGGTAAAGCCGGTTCGGTCGAGGCTGTAGAGTTGCCGATTGCGCTCCAGATCGTTCGCCATCGACACGGTCTGGCCCTGCAGATAGCTGGCATTTTCCAGCACATAGGCTTGGGCGACGCTGATCGACGAGCGAACGATCGCTTGCGTCCGCAGCGAGAACCAGCGGTCAAGGCCGACATCCAGCGTTATGCTGGCGAAGATCGCGACCAGAATGGCAGGCGTGATGGCGACGATCGAAAACAGCGCGACGATGCGCACGTGAAGCCGTGCGGCAGCGCGGCCCTTGCGACGCGCGCGAAGCAATCTGAGGATCTCGCGAACGATGAGGTAGATCAGGCCGATCACGAACAGGCCGTTGATCGCCGCGCAGGCGATGAAGACGTTGCGCTCCAGTCTGATCGGCGTCAGCCCAAGCAAAACGAGCAGCGATAGGGTTGCGCAGACCAGGGCACCGATCGCCAGCATGAGGCCCGGCAGGGCAAAGGACGCGCGGCGGTCCTGCGCCGCGACTCCGTCATCTGTCCCCAGCGGCAAGGCCATTGCGTCCACCATATAAAGACATTCCCCCAACCGACGCCCGTGGGCACCGGCAATTCTCACTCACATTCCGGGTCAAGGTATTGACCGGACCGTCAATCGGGGCTGTTGCGCATGAGCCACAGCTCCAACGGCCAGGCAAAGCAGCGCAACACCGCTCGACTCGGCGGTCATAACACGTTCAAGCAACGTATTGTGTCGAAAATGCAACGGTGGCTGTGACCAAGTCAAGCCGTGCGTGAACTGCGATAGACTGACACGCCGAGTTCGCGGATCTTCTTGCGCAGCGTGTTGCGGTTGAGCCCGAGCAGATCGGCCGCCTTGATCTGGTTTCCGCGCGTCGCCGTCAAAGCCGCAAGAATCAGCGGATACTCCATCTCGGCAAGCACACGCTCGTAAAGACCGCTCGGTGGAAGCGCGTCACCGAAGCCGGCGAAATATTGCCGCATGTTCTCCTCGACCGCCTGCGAGATCGAAAGGGAACCGCTGCGCGCCTGTGTTTTTCCAATCGGACTGTCGGGGATCTCCGAGCGCAACTCGTTTTCGATGATTTCCCGCGTGATGACGTCCTGCGGGTAAAGCGCAGTCAGTCGGCGCACGAGGTTTTCGAGCTCGCGCACGTTGCCCGGCCACGGATGCGCCTTCATCAGTTCGAGCGCTTCCTGATCGAAACGCTTGACGTCCAGACCTTCCTTCTCGGCCTGCTGCACGAAGTGGCGCACAAGATCGGGAATGTCTTCCGCGCGGTCGCGCAGCGGCGGCAGGCGCAGCGGCACCACATTCAACCGATAGTACAGGTCCTCGCGGAAGAGACCTTGGTTGATCGACTGCTTCAGGTCCTTGTTGGTTGCCGCGACGATGCGCACATCGGAGCGGATCGGCGTGCGACCGCCAACCGTCGTGTACTCGCCCTGTTGCAGCACACGCAGCAACCGCGTCTGTGCGTCCATCGGCATGTCACCGATTTCGTCGAGGAACAGCGTGCCGCCTTCGGCCTGCTCGAAACGACCGGTCGAACGCGTCTGGGCGCCGGTGAAGGCGCCCTTTTCGTGACCGAACAATTCCGATTCGATCAGATCGCGCGGGATTGCCGCCATATTGATCGCAACGAAGGGGCCGTTGCGGCGCTTGCCGTAGTCATGCAGTGCGCGTGCCACCAGTTCCTTGCCCGTGCCGGATTCGCCGGTGATCATCAGCGTCAGATCGGTCTGCATCAGGCGGGCGAGAACCCGGTAGATTTCCTGCATCGCTGCCGAGCGACCGACGAGCGGCATGCCATCCTGCGAATCGTCGTCGACCTTGGACGGGCGGCGCTTCGGTTCGGCCAGCGCCCGACCGATGATGCCGATCAGCTCGGTCAGGTCAAAGGGCTTCGGCAGATAATCATAGGCGCCTTTTTCGGAGGCCTTGATCGCCGTCATGAACGTGTTCTGCGCGCTCATGACAAGAACCGGCAGATCGGGACGCGCCTTCTTGATGCGCGGCAGCAGATCGAATGCATTCTCGTCGGGCATGACAACGTCGGTGACGACAAGATCACCATCGCCGGCGGAAATCCAGCGCCAGAGCGTGGCCGCATTCGACGTGATCCGGACATCGTAGCCGGCGCGGCTCAGCGCCTGATTGAGCACGGTGCGAATGGCTGCGTCGTCATCCGCGACGAGGATGGTGGCACCCGTCATGCAATGTTTCCTTTTGTCATAGGCAGTTCGTCTTCGTCCGCCGCCTGCCCCTTGGAGGCCGGCATCAGGACGCGGAAAGTCGTGCGGTTCTGCTGGCTGTCGCATTCGACGATGCCGCCATGGCCGCCGATGATTTTGGCGACGAGCGCCAGTCCGAGGCCCGAACCATTGGTCTTGGTCGTAATGAACGGATCGAACAGATGCGGCAGCAAGTCAGAAGGAACGCCGGGACCATTGTCATGCACGCAGAATTCGAGCGGCAGCGAGATTTTTTCTCGGGTGCCCGCGACCGAAAGCCGGATACCGGGCCTGTAGGCGGTCGTCAGCATGATCTCGCCTTCGTGGCGATCACCGATCGCTTCCGCTGCGTTCTTGACGAGATTGAGAAACACCTGCACGAGCTGGTCGCGGTTGGCAAAGACCGACGGAAGCGATGGATCGTAATTCTCCGTCACCTTGATCCGGCGCGCAAAGCCCGCCTTGGCGATCGCCTTCACATGATCGAGCACCGAGTGAATGTTGAGCGGCACGCGATCGACGGGTCTCTCGTCGGAAAACACTTCCATCCGATCGACCAGCGAGACGATCCGGTCGGTCTCGTCGCAGATCAACCGCGTCAGCGCCCGATCCTCGTCGTTGACGGAAGTCTCAAGCAATTGCGCGGCCCCTCGAATGCCGGAAAGCGGGTTCTTGATCTCGTGCGCTAACATCGAGGCAAGGCCGGTGACCGACCGCGCCGCCGTCCGATGTGTCAGCTGGCGATCGATCTTGTCGGCCATCGACCGCTCCTGGAAGACGACCACGACGGAGCCGGGCTCCGAAATGACTGGCGCCACATAGAGATCAACCAGCTTGTCGGCGCCCAGCCGCGGCGAACTGAGATCGACGCGATACTCGTTGACCGGGGCCCTGCGCTCGCGCACCTGCTCGATCAACGTCAGAAGTGGGCTGCCAAACGGAATGAAGGCGCTGATATCGTGCCGGGCCAGATGATTGGCGCTGGCACCGAAAAAGGACTCCGCTTCCCAGTTGGCGAAGGCGACGAGACCGTTCTCATCGACAAGGATCACCGGATTTTGAATGGCATTCAGCACCGCCATCGACAGCCCGTTGGCAGCAGCCAAGGCTTCCGGATTGGGTTTTTCGGTCATGCGGCGATCCCTTCGCCAGAGAAGGTCGCAAGCGAACTTTGAATTGCATCGGATGCGCGCGCGGCGACTGATCTGGCATCGGTCGATGTCAGGATCGCCCCCTTCTCTGCCCCGGCAAGATCAGGTGCGAAACGGTCGAGATACCAGCCGACATGCTTGCGTGCATGCCTCAGGCCCGTGTCGGCACCGTAAAATTCGAGCATCATCTCATAGTGCTCCACGAAAATGTCGGCGATCTCAGCCTGGTCGGGATGGCTTGACGCGCCAGCGAGAACGCCGACATGCCAAGGACGGCCCTGCGAAGACCGCCCGGCCATGACGGCGTCGGCGCCGGAGCGCCTGAGGATCTCTTCGGCATCCGCCACCGTATCGACGTCGCCATTGGCAACCAGCGGCACGGAAATGACCTCGCGCACGGCGCGGATCGCATCCCAATCGGCCCTGCCGGTGTAGAACTGCATCCGGGTGCGGCCGTGCACGGTAATCGCCTGGACACCGGCCTCCTGCGCCCTTCTTGCAATCAGCGGCGCATTGATCGAGTTTTCGTCCCAGCCAAGCCGCATCTTCAGCGTGACCGGTACATCCACGGCGTTGACCGTTGCCTCGACCAGGGACAGAGCATGGTCAGGATCGCGCATCAGCGCCGAGCCGGAATAGCCACCCGTCACCTTCTTTGCCGGGCAGCCCATGTTGATATCGATGACGTCGGCGCCATTAGCGGCAGCGATTTTTGCCGCCTCGGCCATCCAATGGGCCTCACGTCCGGCAAGCTGAACAATATGCGGCTTGATGCCGGAGTTCTTCAGCCTGGCCCAGGATTCCGACGCGTTGCCGACCAGTTCGCGGCTCGCCACCATTTCCGTCACGACGAACCCTGCGCCGAAGCGCCAGGCAAAGGTGCGGAATGGCAGGTCCGTGACGCCAGACATCGGGGCGAGCGCCACCCGGTTGCGGATTTCGATATTCCCGATCCGAAGCGGTGTTGACAGAGCCGGAGCTGGCAAATGCATATCTTTCAGGCACATGTTGTTCTTGCACTATTTTTAGACATTGTTCTTTGGCTTGCCAAGCGATTTCGATGCGTCGGGCAAATTTCCCTGCTCGGCTGGCAAAGCACGGACCTTCGCGGTACATCACGGCGAAGATTGGCGAAATCCGGGACCACATACAGAAGATGCAGCCTGAAGAACAGCTTTCCTGCGGCGTCGTGATTGTTGCAGCAGGGCGCGGCGAGCGCGCGGGACAGTCGGCCGAAGGGCCGAAGCAGTACCGCACCATCGGCGACAAGCCCGTTATCGCCCATACGCTTGACACTTTCGCGACATGGCCGGGGACCGGCCCGATCGTGGTTGTCATCCACCCCGATGACGAGGATCTGCTGGCAGCGGCACGCAGGCGATCGCTGGCGCGCGAGTTGATCGTGGTCCACGGCGGCGCAACGCGACAGCAATCGGTTCTCGCAGGCCTTGAAGCCGTAGCGGCAACCGGCTCACGCAACGTGATGATTCACGACGCCGTGCGCCCCTTTGCCGACCACGCCCTGCTGTCGCGCTGTGCCGATGCGCTGACAAGGGGAGCGCGTGCCGTGCTGCCGGCGCTTGCCGTTTCCGATACGCTCAAGCGCGCCGATGCCGCCGGCATGGTGACCGAAACCGTTCCGCGCAATCACCTTCATGCGGCACAGACACCGCAGACCTTCGACCTCAAGACCATCCTCGACGCCCACCGAGCCGCAGCGACAAGCGGCCGCACAGATTTCACCGACGACGCGTCAATCGCCGAATGGGCGGGGATCCCTGTTACCCTCGTCGAAGGCACGGTCGACAACGTCAAGCTCACACTGAAAAGGGACATCGCCATGGCCGACGAAAAACTCAAGCGACATCTGATTCCGGACGTTCGCACCGGCAATGGCTATGACGTACACCAGCTGGTCGAAGGTGATGGCGTTACGCTTTGTGGCGTCCTTATTCCGCACACCAAGAAGCTCTCCGGCCATTCCGATGCCGACGTTGCCTTGCACGCGCTCACAGATGCGCTGCTTGCTACCTGCGGTGCCGGTGATATTGGCGATCACTTCCCGCCGTCCGACCCGCAGTGGAAGGGTGCCGCATCGCGCATCTTCCTCGAACATGCGGCAAACATTGTGCGTCAGCGCGGCGGCACGATCACCAATGCCGATATTTCGCTGATTGCCGAGGCCCCGAAAGTCGGGCCGCATCGCCAGGCGATGCGGGAGAACCTTGCCGACATGCTCGGCATCGATCTTGACCGCTGCTCGGTCAAGGCGACGACGAACGAGCGGCTCGGTTTCATCGGCCGCGACGAGGGTATCGCCGCAATCGCGACCGCAACCGTTGTCTACACCGGAGGGGGAGCCCATGATGTGGCCGAATGACATTCAGGCGACGGCCGGCAAAATCATTGCCGATTTCACCGCGCGCGGTCTCAAGGTGGCAACCGCCGAATCCTGCACGGGAGGCCTGATTGCCGGGGCACTGACGGAAATTTCCGGATCATCCGCCGTCGTCGACCGCGGTTTCGTCACCTACTCCAACGACGCCAAGATCCAGATGCTCGGTGTCGATCCGGCAACGCTCGCAGCGCACGGCGCAGTTTCAAGGCAGACCGCCATCGAAATGGCGCGCGGCGCGGTTGCGCGCTCCGAGGCAGACTTTGCCGTTGCCGTGACCGGCATTGCCGGCCCGGGCGGCGGATCGATGGAAAAGCCTGTTGGCCTGGTCCATCTGTCAGCAACCGGCCGCAACGGCGCAGCCCTCCACCGCGATATGCGCTACGGCGATATCGGCCGCGACGCCGTGCGGTTGGCAACCATCCGAACGGCGCTCGAGATGCTGACCGAGGTCGCTCAGACGGCGTAGATCTTGTCGGCGCGCTTCTCGAAGGCGTCGGAGAACATGCGGAAGGCACGGTCGAACATCGAGCCCATCAAGGCGCCGAGAATGCGGCTCTTGAACTCATAGTCGATGTAGAAATGCACGATCGACTGCCCCTCACCCGCTGGCTCGAAGCGCCAGCGATTGTCGAGATATTTGAACGGACCGTCGATATATTTGACCTCGATCTGGCGCTCGGCCTTGTTGAGCAGCACCTGCGTCGTAAAGGTCTCGCGGATCGCCTTGTAGCCGACGGTCATGTCAGCCAGCAGCAGGATTTTGCCATCCCTTTCCTTGCGTGAGCGCACGGTCAGCGCCTCACAGAGCGGCAGGAATTCCGGATAGTGTTCGACATCAGCGACGAGATCGAACATCTGGTCGGCCGTGTGCTTGACGACATGGTTTGTTTCAAAGTGCGGCATAGAAGGGAGTTAAGCGGGCACGCCGAGAAGATCAAGGAGCCTCTGCATCTGGCGCCGCGATTTCAACTGCAGAACCGGCACATGCGGGCCGTGCTGGGCAAGGCCTGCGACGATACGCGGCGAGAATTTGTCCTCGAAGGTCCAGATGAATTCGAGGAACTGCCAATCGACCTTCTCGATGCAGCCCGGCGCCATTTCCGGGCGGGCGCGGCCGAGATATTTCAGCCAGCGGGTGACGACGCCCCAGACACAGAGAAGCCGCGGCATCCGCACCCAGACCACGATATCGCTTCTCGGCACGCGGACATCGAAGGTCGAAGGATTGGTGCCATCCATGATCCAGCGATCGTCGGCGATCCTCTCGACGATGCGTCGGCGCTGTTCGGCCCGATCGCGTTGGACCCAGCCAGGCAACCACAGAATATCGCGATCAATGGAGATGTAGGTAAGGTCGAAATGCCGAGCCAGCTTCTGCGAAAGCGTCGACTTGCCACCACCGGAGCATCCGACCACGAGGATACGCCTGGCATTGCGGATATGACCGGCAGCAACGGCATCGTCGACGTCGTTCACGTTCCCAGGCGCTACTGGCTGATCCATCGACAAACTCCGCCAAACAATCCCGGTCTAGGGTCGGTTGGAAAATCATCGTTGTCACGATCGAAACCTGACGATCGATCAGATGATCGGCACCCGGCATAGGCTCTTCAAAAGAAAAGCGGCGTCTTGGTTCGACAAATATCGAACCATCAGCATTCCAATCAAGGAAGAGAGAACAGCCGATACGCGATCGGCCAAAAATTCGCAAGTTTCGCGCGCAATCGGGAAATTATGCACATCGCCCGAGATGAGTAACCGTCAAACGAAAACTCCGGCACTGGGGCCGGAGTTCCTGTTGTTTCGAAGTGCCTCGGTTCTACCCGGCAGCAGCCACCAACTTCTTTTCGCGCGCTGCCCGCAGGCGGGCGAAGTCGTCGCCGGCATGGTGCGACGAGCGGGTCAGCGGGCTCGAGGCGACCATGAGGAAGCCCTTGGTATAGGCGACCGTCTCGTAGGACTTGAATTCCTCCGGGGTGACGAACTTCTCGACCTTGTGGTGCTTGCGGGTCGGCTGCAGGTATTGGCCGATGGTCATGAAATCGACGTCGGCGGTGCGCAGGTCGTCCATCAGCTGCAGCACTTCGTTGCGCTCTTCGCCGAGGCCGACCATGATGCCGGACTTGGTGAACATCGTTGGATCGAGCTCCTTGACGCGCTGAAGCAAGCGGATGGAGTGGAAGTATCGGGCGCCCGGACGGACGGTGAGATAGTTGCCCGGTACGGTTTCCATGTTGTGGTTGAACACATCAGGCTTGGCGGCGACGACGCGCTCCAGTGCGCCAGGCTTCTTCAGGAAGTCGGGCGTCAGGATTTCGATGGTGGTCTGCGGCGAAGCGGCGCGGATCGCCCAGATCACCTTCTCGAAATGTTCGGCGCCACCGTCGGCCAGGTCGTCGCGGTCGACGGAGGTAATGACGACGTGGGAGAGGCCCATCTGCTTGACGGCCTTGGCGACGTTCTCGGGTTCGGCCATGTCGAGCGCATTCGGCTTGCCGGTCGAGACATTGCAGAAAGCGCAGGCGCGGGTACAGATCTCGCCCATGATCATGAAGGTGGCGTGCTTCTTGTCCCAGCACTCGCCGATGTTGGGGCAGCCGGCTTCTTCACAGACCGTGACGAGATTGTGCGAACGCACCAGCTCGCGCGTCTCCTGATAGCCCTTGGAGGTCGGCGCCTTGACGCGGATCCATTCCGGCTTGCGCAGCATTTCGGTATCGGGCTTGTGGGCCTTTTCCGGATGGCGGACGCGTTGCGCCCCTTCAGAGACGGCATCGAATACCGTTACCATACTGTCTTCCTCGTCGCGGCGGCTGCGGCTTGGTGCCGGCAGACCCTTTTTCGATCTATATAGATGGCTCGACGAGAAATGTCAGGCCACCTTTTTCTGGATAGCCCGATCGCTGACGCAGGAAGCGTCGCAGGCTATCGTTTGACAGCGCGGCCGACGGCAATCAGCAGGCAGGCGCCGATAAAGCCGAAGACCAGATAGGCAAGCCAGCCGGAAAAAGCCATGCCGAAGGCTGCCAGAATGATATTCGACACCACCGCGCCGATGATGCCGAGCGCTATGTTCATGAACAGCCCGACATCGCTGTTCATGAACTTCTCCGCAAGCCATCCGGCAAAACCGCCGATGATGATCGCAGCCAGGATGCCGACGCCGTTTACAGCCATGGTGATCTCCGTGCATTGAGGACAAGGTCGCGTCATCAATGCGGGATCGCGCCAAAAGTTCCGGCGACGGCCGGTCCATCAGGCGTTCAGCGCACGCCCATAGGCATCGAGCACGCTTTCCTTCATCGTCTCCGAAATCGTCGGATGCGGGAAGATCGTGTGCATCAGGTCTTCTTCTGTCGTCTCCAGGTTCATCGCGACGACGAAACCCTGGATGAGTTCGGTCACCTCGGCGCCGACCATGTGCGCGCCCAGCAACTCGCCGGTCTTCTTGTCAAAGATGGTCTTGACCATGCCCTGATCTTCGCCAAGGGCAATCGCCTTGCCGTTGGCGACGAAGGGAAAGCGACCGACGCGGATATCGCGGCCCTCGGCCTTTGCCTTGGCTTCGGTGAGACCGACCGAGGCGACCTGCGGGTGGCAATAGGTGCAGCCCGGGATCTTCAGCTTGTCCATCGGGTGGACATTCGGCAAGCCTGCGATCTTCTCCACGCAGATGACGGCCTCGTGCTCGGCCTTGTGGGCGAGCATCGGCGGGCCGGCAACGTCGCCGATCGCGTAGACGCCGGGAACATTGGTCCTGCCGTAGCCATCGATGACGATGCAGCTGCGGTCGGTCTTGATACCAAGCGTTTCGAGACCAAGGTTCTCGATATTGCCCTGAACGCCGACGGCGGAGATCATCCGGTCGGCGGTGATCTTTTCGACCTTGCCGTCCTTCATCTCGACATGGGCGGTGACCGAGTTCGCGCCCTTATCGACCTTCGTCACCTTGGCCTCAAGGTGGATCTTCATGCCCTGCTTTTCGAACTGCTTCTTGGCGATGGCGGAGATCTCGGCGTCTTCGACCGGCATCACGGTCGGCATGACCTCGACCACGGTCACGTCGACACCCATGGTGCGGTAGAACGAAGCGAATTCGATGCCGATCGCGCCCGAGCCCATGACAAGCAGCGACTTCGGCATTTCCTCCGGCTTCATCGCCTCGAAATAGGTCCAGACCAGCTTACCATCGGGCTCGATGCCCGGCAGGGCCCGCGGGCGGGCGCCGGTGGCGATGATGATGTGCTTGGCAGTATAGGTGCCCTCGCCCTTGGTGTTCTTCGGCAGCGGCGCCTGCGGCTGAACGATCGCCTTCGTCGTCTTGCCGACGACGATCTCGCCGGGCTTGGTCAGCTTGGCCTCGCCCCAGATGACGTCAACCTTGTTCTTCTTCATGAGGAAGCCGACGCCGCCGTTCATGCGCTCGGCAATGCCGCGCGAGCGGGCAACGATCGCCTTCAGATCGGGCGTCACCGCACCTTCGATCTTGATGCCGTAGCTGCCCGGATGCTGGGCATAGTGCAGCACTTCGGCCGAGCGAAGCAGCGCCTTGGTCGGAATGCAGCCCCAGTTGGAGCAGATGCCAGCCAAATGCTCGCGCTCGACGACCGCAGTCTTGAGGCCCAACTGCGCCGCACGAATAGCGGCGATATAGCCTCCCGGACCCGAACCGATGACGATGACGTCGTAATTCTCAGCCATGTGTTTCCTGCCTTTGTCTCAAGCGACCTTGCGGGTGAAGAGCACCCAGTCGTGTTTTCTGCTACCTTCGAAGAGCGGCACGGCCTCGGTCCGAGCCGCCTCCTCGAAGCCGTTTGCCCTGTAGAGTGCCTGCGCCCTGTCATTGTGGCTTTCGGTGATCAGGCTCACCGGCGCCGAGCCGGCGCGTGCAATTTCATGTGCAAGCAGTCTGCGTCCGATGCCGCGGCCGCGCCGATGGCGGTAAACGCCGAGGCTATCGATGAACCAGTGGCCGACCACAGGCCGCTGCAGCGCCAGCAGGGGTTCGAGCACAGCATGCTTCGCTTCGATTTCCGCCACCGAAGCGTCGATACCGTAGCCGATCGATACCCCCGCGATTTCATCATCGAGGTCGGCAACGACCGCATCCCGCCAGTTTCCAGGGCCGACATCCTCGCGCAGCTTGTTGCGCCCGCGCTCGAAAGCCGTATCGGTCGCCCCGCCAAGAACCGCGCCAGACCAGAGCCAGGCGGCAAAGCCTTGCGAGGCGATGTCGACGAGAACGGCGAGTTCTGCCGCCTCGTTTCGTTCCGCCGGTCTGATGGTGACGTCGTCCGTCATCTCAGACACCGAGCATCATCCGGACGACCGGCTCGAGGCCCCGGCCGATCGCGTGGGTGTTTTCAGCGTCCAGATGCACGCCATCGAGCGGCGTTGTCCTTGCAACCGATCCCGCATCGAAGAACCCGCAATCGAGTTCGTCTGCAAGGTCGCGGTAGAGCGGCGCCAGCATCGCCGACTGCTCGATGCCGTCGGCGAACATCGCCGCGAACGCACTGTTTGCCGTCTCGCAAAGCTGCGGCGGCGAAACGATCAGGATTTCGGGGCCTTCCGCCGTTTCGACCGGCCAATCGTGACGACGCACGAGATTGACCAGGCGCTCGATACCCTTGACCGCGCCGAAAGCCGTGCCGTGAATGATCGGCTTCATATCGTTGGAGCCGAGCAGAATGACCATCAGATCGAGCGGCGCATGACTGTGAAGGACGGTAGGCAGCATCCGCGCGCCGTTGCGGTCGCAATCGGCGAGGTGATCGTCATAGGCGGTCGTGCGTCCATTCAACCCTTCGGCAACAACATGAACGTCCGGCCCGAGCGCCTTCTGCAGCACGTTCGGCCAACGGTCTGCGAGTGCATGACGGCCCGGGCCGGACGCGTCATAGCCCCATGTCAGACTGTCACCGTAGCAGAGAAGTGTTTTCATCGTCCGGGCCCGCCTTCGGCGTTGCGATCAAGGAACGGACCGGCCCGAGGGCCGGTCCTTGTCCACATCAGACCAGCATGCCCATCGGGTTTTCGATGTAGCGCTTGAAGGCTCCGAGCAGTTCGGCGCCGAGCGCGCCATCGACGCAACGATGGTCGGTCGAAAGCGTGACCGTCATCACAGTGGCGATGACCATCTGCTTGTTCTTGACGACGACGCGTTCCTCGCCCGCACCGACCGCAAGGATCGTGGCGTGCGGCGGGTTGACGACGGCGGCGAAGTCCTTGACGCCCATCATGCCCATGTTGGAGACCGCCGTCGTGCCGCCCTGATATTCCTCGGGCTTCAGCTTGCGGTCCTTGGCGCGCTTGCCGAGGTCCTTCATCTCGTTGGAGATGGCAGACAGGCTCTTCAGCTCCGCCTGGCGAACGATCGGCGTGATCAGGCCGCCCGGGATGGACACGGCGACGCCGACGTCGGCATGCTTGTGCTTGACCATGTTGCTGTCGGTCCAGGACACGTTGGCATCCGGAACGTCACGCAGAGCCAGCGCCAGCGCCTTGATCACCATGTCGTTGACCGAGAGCTTGTAGACCGGCTTGCCGTCCTTTTCCGGAGCGGCAGCATTGAGCTGGGCCCTGAGCGCCAGAAGCGTATCCAGTTCGCAATCGAGCGAGACGTAGAAGTGCGGGATCGTCTGCTTGGATTCGACGAGCCGCTTGGCGATCGTCTTGCGCATGCCGTCATGTGGCACGAGCTCGTAGGAGCCGGGCTCGAACAGTTTGAGTACGGCGTCTTCCGACATGCCCTTGGCAAGCGGCGCGGCAGCGGGAGCTGCAGCACCTGCTGCTGGTGCAGCGGCCGGCTTCGCGCCGCCACCGGCAACAGCAGTCTCGACGTCCTTCTTGATCACGCGGCCATGCGGGCCGGAGCCGGCGATCGCCGAGAGATCGATGCCGGCATCCTTGGCAAGACGACGCGCTAGCGGCGACGAGAACACGCGACTGCCGGATTCCGTCTTGGCCGCCTGCGGCGCTGCCGCCACCGGCTGAGTTGCAGCGGGCGCCGGAGCGCTGGCCGCTGCCGGCGCGGGCGCTTCCTTCGTTTCGGCCGCGACCGGTGCCGCTGCACCGTTGCCGCCCTTGGCGGCCGCGGCGACATCTTCGCCGTCGGCTGCAAGGACCGCAATCAGCGCATTGACCTTGACGCCTTCGGTGCCGGCGGGAACGACGATCTTGGCAACGGTGCCTTCATCGACGGCCTCGACTTCCATCGTCGCCTTGTCCGTCTCGATCTCGGCGATCACGTCGCCGGACTTGACCTTATCGCCTTCCTTGACCAGCCACTTGGCCAGATTGCCTTCTTCCATCGTCGGAGAGAGGGCAGGCATTGTGATGTTGATAGGCATCGAAGGGCCCTCCCCTTATTTGTAGCAAACGGCTTTCACCGCATCGACGACCTCTGCGACGTTCGGAAGCGCGAGCTTCTCGAGGTTCGCGGCGTAAGGCATCGGCACATCCTTGCCGGCGATCGTCAGGATCGGGGCATCGAGATAGTCGAAGGCCTGCTGCATGACGCGGGTCGCAATCTCGGTACCGACGGAAGACTGCGGATAGCCTTCTTCGACTGTCACCAGACGACCGGTCTTCCTGACGGATTCGATCACCGTCGGCAGATCCATCGGACGGATGGTGCGAAGGTCGATCAGCTCGACGTCGATGCCCTGCGCTTCCAGTTCGGCGACCGCCTTGATCGCATAGGTCATGCCGATACCGAAGGAAACGATGGTTGCGTCCTTGCCGACCTTGTGGATACGGGCCTTGCCGATCGGCAGCACGAAATCGTCGAGCTTCGGCACTTCGAAGGACTGACCGTAGAGGATTTCGTTTTCGAGGAAGATGACCGGGTTCGGATCGCGGATGGCCGCCTTCAGCAGGCCCTTCGCATCAGCTGCCGTATAGGGCATGACAACCTTGAGACCTGGAATGTGGCTGTACCAGGCGGCATAGCACTGCGAGTGCTGCGCCGCTACGCGGGCCGCAGCACCGCTCGGGCCACGGAACACGATCGGCGCGCCCATCTGGCCGCCGGACATGTAGAGCGTCTTGGCGGCGGAGTTGATGATCTGGTCAATCGCCTGCATGGCGAAGTTGAAGGTCATGAACTCGACGATCGGGCGCAGGCCGGTCATGGCAGCGCCAACGCCGACGCCGGCAAAGCCGTGTTCGGTGATCGGCGTGTCGATGACACGACGGGCGCCGAATTCCTGAAGCAGGCCTTGCGTGATCTTGTAGGCGCCCTGGTATTCGGCGACTTCTTCGCCCATGACGAAGACGTCGTCGCTGGCGCGCATTTCCTCGGCCATGGCGTCGCGCAGAGCTTCACGCACGGTCATCGTCACCATTTCGGTGCCGGCCGGGATTGCCGGATCGGCGGCAACTTCGACCTTCGGCTGGGCCGCAACCGGTGCCGGCGCCGAAGCTGCGGGTGCTTCGCTGGCGGTGGCAGCCTTGGGCGCATCCACCTTCGGTGCGGCGATATCGCCAGCGCCTTCGCCATCCTGCAGCAGGACTGCGATCGGCGTATTGACCTTGACGCCTTCGGTGCCGGCGGCGATCAGCAGCTTGCCGATCGTGCCTTCATCGACGGCTTCCACTTCCATGGTGGCCTTGTCAGTCTCGATCTCGGCGATGACGTCGCCGGAGGAGACCTTGTCGCCTTCGTTCTTCAGCCATTTCGAGAGCGTGCCTTCCTCCATCGTCGGGGAAAGGGCGGGCATGAGAATTTCTACTGGCATATTTGAGCCTCCCCGGATCAAAGCAGGATATCGGTGTAGAGCTCGGATACATCCGGCTCCGGATCAGCCTGGGCAAAATCGGCGCTGTCGGCGACGATGTCGCGGACGTCCTTGTCGATCTGCTTCAGCTCGTCCTCGCTCGCCCATCCCTTTTCGGTCAGACGTGCCTTCACCTGTTCGATCGGATCGTGTTCCGACCGCATCTTCTGCACTTCATCCTTCGAGCGGTACTTCGCCGGGTCGGACATGGAGTGGCCGCGGTAGCGATAGGTCTGCATTTCGAGAATGATCGGGCCCTTGCCCGAACGGCAATACTCGACAGCCTCGTCGCCCGCCGCCTTGACCGCACGAACATCCATGGCATCGACCTGGAAGCCCGGGATGCCGAAGGAGACACCGCGCTTCGAAAAATCGGTCTGCGCCGATGCGCGGGTGACCGACGTGCCCATGGCGTAGCGGTTGTTCTCGATCACGTAGATCACCGGAAGCTTCCACAGCTGCGCCATGTTGAAGCTTTCATAGACCTGGCCCTGGTTGGCCGCGCCATCCCCAAAATAGGCGACGCTGACATTGTCGTTGCCGCGATAGCGGTTGGCAAAGGCAAGGCCGGTGCCGAGCGACACCTGGGCACCGACGATGCCGTGACCGCCGTAAAAATGCTTTTCCTTGGAGAACATGTGCATCGAGCCGCCCTTCCCCTTGGAAAGACCGCTGCGACGACCCGTGAGTTCGGCCATGACGCCGCGGGCGCTCATGCCGCAGGCCAGCATGTGGCCGTGGTCACGGTAGGCGGTGATGACCTGGTCACCGTCTTTCAGCGCCATCTGCATGCCGACGACGACAGCTTCCTGGCCGATGTAGAGATGACAGAAGCCGCCGATGAAACCCATGCCATAGAGCTGGCCGGCCTTTTCCTCGAAACGCCGGATCAGCAGCATTTCGCGGTAGGCTTTCAGTTCGTCTTCTTTGGTGAATTCGGCGATATTACCGCCGCTCAGGTCCTTCTTGGCCGGCTTTGCTGCGGTCTTACGGCTGGAGACGGACGCGTTTTTTCGCGGAGCCATTCATTCCTCCCAATGGTTAGCCTTTGAGGGTTACCATAGGGAAAGAAAAGCGCCACAGCAATGCCATATTTGCATGGCTCGCATTCCGCGCAAGTTATTGAATTTAAATATGAAATGCCAATTAACCGAATTTCGGTTAATTCGTCATGCGGTGGAAAATAACAATTTCATCGCTGCGCGACATATTGAGCGCGAGGCGAGCCTTCTCATCCAGCATGTCACGCTCCAGCGAACCGTCGCTCATCAGCTGAACCTCCTTTTCGAGGGTCGTTCGCCGCTTTGTGAGCTCGTCCAGCCGTGCCTGCCGCTCAACGATCTGGCGATCGAATTGCTCCGTCGCCTTCAAGCCGTAGCCGCCGTGAATGGAATGATAGCCGAAATAAGACAGAAAGGCGACCGCGATCAGCGGCAGCACCAGTCGGCCCAGTTTCCGTTTCTTATGATGCCTTGTCCACATCCCGTTCACACCCTGATACGCAATACAGGGTGAGACTAACCGGCATTGATTAACCGACCGTTGACCATGAATGGCCGGATAAAGCAAAACCCGCCCACGGCAACCGTGAGCGGGTCAATTTTTTCAGCGATCGATCGAGGCTATCAGCCACGCAGGATCGAGCGGCCGGCGTAGTTGGCCTGCAGGCCGAGCTGCTCTTCGATGCGGATCAGCTGGTTGTACTTTGCGAGCCGGTCGGACCGGGCCAGCGAGCCGGTCTTGATCTGGCCGCAGTTGGTGGCAACGGCGAGGTCGGCGATCGTCGCGTCCTCGGTCTCGCCCGAACGGTGGGACATGACGGCGGTGTAGCGTGCCTTGTGTGCCGTTTCGACAGCGTCAAGTGTTTCCGACAGCGAGCCGATCTGGTTGACCTTAACGAGGATCGAGTTGGCAACACCCATCTTGATGCCATCGCGCAGGCGGGCGGAGTTGGTGACGAACAGGTCGTCGCCGACGAGCTGGCACTTGTTGCCGATGAGGTCAGTCACAGCCTTCCAGCCGTCCCAATCGTCTTCCGCCATACCATCTTCGATCGAGAAGATCGGGTACTTGGCAGCAAGTTCCGCCAGGTATTCGGCCATTGCACCCGGCTCAAGCGTGCGGCCTTCGCCTTCGAGGACGTACTTGCCGTCCTTGAAGAATTCGGTCGCGGCGCAATCGAGTGCGATGATCATGTCTTCGCCCGGCTTGTAGCCAGCCTTCTCGATCGACTTCATGATGAAGTCGAGTGCTGCCGGAGCGGACGCCAGACCCGGCGCGAAGCCGCCTTCGTCGCCGACATTGGTGTTGTGGCCGTCGGCGGAAAGCTGCTTCTTCAGCGTGTGGAACACTTCCGAACCCATGCGGACCGCGTCACGCATCGTATCGGCACCGACCGGAACGATCATGAACTCCTGGAAGTCGATCGGGTTGTCGGCATGAGCACCACCGTTGATGATGTTCATCATCGGAACCGGAAGCACGTGGGCGTTCGGGCCGCCGACGTAACGGTAGAGCGGCAGGCCGGAAGCTTCGGCGGCAGCCTTGGCGACGGCCAGCGACACGCCGAGGATGGCATTGGCACCGAGGCGCGACTTGTTGGCCGTGCCGTCAAGCTCGATCATCGTCTTGTCGATCTGGATTTGGTTTTCCGCATCGAGGCCACCGATCGCCTCGAAGATCTCGCCGTTGACGGCGTCGACGGCGCGCTCGACGCCCTTGCCGAGGTAACGCGTTCCACCATCGCGCAGTTCGACCGCTTCATGCGCACCGGTCGAGGCACCCGACGGCACGGCCGCGCGGCCGAAGCTTCCGTCTTCCAGATAGACGTCGACCTCGACGGTCGGGTTGCCGCGGCTGTCCAGAATTTCTCGGCCGATGATGTCGATGATTGCTGTCATGATCTCTTCCCTGCTTGAGGACGGTGGTGGGTCGGGCCTGTCATAAGCGAAGGCCCGGGATTTTCAATGGCGCGCAAGATGTAAAAACAACCGCGCCACCGGGGTTCATGAAAATTTCACGAGCCTGTCTCAGCCCTTTGCGACGGCGTCGAAGGCCAGCAGCTTTTCGAGCAGCCGCGGCATGTCCTTCAGATGCACCATGTTGGGGCCATCGGAAGGAGCGTTGTCCGGTTCCTCGTGGGTTTCGACGAACAGGCCGGCGATGCCGACAGCGACGGCTGCACGCGACAGCGTTTCAACGAACTCGCGTTGACCGCCGGTCGAACCGCCCTGCCCGCCCGGCTGCTGCACCGAGTGGGTGGCGTCAAAGACGACGGGCGCGCCGAGCGAGGCCATGATCGGCAGCGAGCGCATATCGGAAACCAGCGTGTTGTAGCCGAAGGACGCGCCACGCTCGCACAGAAGAATGTTGGGATTGCCGCTTTCGGTGAATTTGGCGAGCACGTTCTTCATGTCCCAAGGCGCCAGGAACTGGCCCTTCTTGACGTTGATGGTGCGGCCAGTCTTGGCAGCTGCCACCAGAAGGTCGGTCTGGCGCGACAGGAAGGCCGGGATCTGCAGGATGTCGACGGTCTCGGCGACGACGGCGCACTGCTCCTCGGTGTGCACATCGGTCAGGACCGGGAAACCGAACTCCTTCTTGAGATCGGCAAAGATTTCCATCGCCGTGTCGAGGCCGATGCCGCGCTTGCCAGAAAGCGATGTACGGTTGGCCTTGTCGAAGGACGATTTGTAGACCAGGCCGATATCCAGCGACTTGCATAGTTCGGCAAGCTTTCCCGCCATCATGAAGGCGTGCTCGCGGCTTTCCATCTGGCAGGGGCCGGCGATCAGCGACAGGCGCTCCCTCTGCGAGAAGGCGACCTGCTTGGCACCTTCACCGACGACTACTCTGGCATTCGTTTCCATCATCAAGCTCCAAACGCGAAGATCACCCCTTGCCCCGGCATTTCGGGGACAATGAGGCGTCCGCCCATTTCTGAAAATTCGATATCGTTGCGCGCGAAGAGCGCACGCGTCACTTCGAGGTCCGCGACGCGGAAGATCACGGCCCGGCCGCGCAAGCCGCGCTCGGCGCTGCGGACCGAACGGCCGAAGAAAGCCTCCATGCCGGCGGCGCTCAGCACAGAGATCTTGGCGTTCGTCGTCTCGATATCCATGCCGAAGGAGTGAGCCGCGACTTCGCGCTCATCGACCGCCTCTTGCAGCAGGTACTGGAAATCGGTCGGGTTCGTCTCCGAAAGCACGACCTCGGAAATGCCGAGCACGCTGTTGTCGTGCCGCTCGAGCGCGCCACGATCGATTGGAAGCGCGCGCACCCGCTGACAGCTGAACAGGAAGAAATCCGGCGAGCGCAGGTCGGCGGCAAAGGCCAGCCGGAAGGAGCCAAGCCCTTCCCGGCCATCCGGCAGCCGCATGGGCCGCGAGAACTCCAACATCTCGCCGCCCGAGATGCCACGGGCGCGAAACCGCATATGATCCGTCGCAGCGTCTTCAGTGCCGAGCACGATCGCTGACAGACCTTCCGGCCCCTGACGGAATCGGAAAGCCTGGTCGCGGGCGACGAAGGCGTTGCCGTCCAGGGCTGCCATTTCGCATTCTTCGCGCGAAGCGACGGCAAGCGGCTCAAGATAAGTGTTGTCGGAGAAGAAGACGCAGGCGTTTTCGGTGCCGAAGGGATGGCGAGCATCCTCGGCCACCGTGAAACCGAGATCATTGAGGCGACGCCGTGCCTGTTCAAGTGCGTCCACCGGTAGCACGAGATGATCGAGCGGGCGGGTGGTGCGCTTGGAGAGGCTCATGGCGGTTTCCCTGATGGTTTGCCGCTGTTTGCAACTTTTGTCCGGCGATTGCAAGCCGACTGGCGGCCATGGCACCGATTGCCCGTCTGGACCCAAACATCTGCAGAGAACAGAATCCATCCGCGCCGGGCACCGCCCGCCGCAGATTTATGGTTGCCACCAGGTGCCGAACTGCCCGAGCGTCAATAGTATCCCGGCGCCGCGGTGGCGTTGCCCGTATTCGAAGCCCCGAGACCGGGGGCGAATGTTTGCGGCTGCGCGTAGGTCGTATTGCTCGAGGACGTCGTGGCACAGCCCGAAAGCCCTAGCAGGGCGATCGTCAAAGGCACGAACAACAAAGTTATGAAGCGCATAGGTACTGACCCTTTCTTTAGCTGAAGAACAGAAAAGGCTGAAACCGGTGTTTTGGGGAGTACGTAACAGTAACACGACGTAACACGGCGACACGAGGGACTGGGAACCGCAGCGTCGCGTCGGCCGCTGCGGTTGTTCTCGTTACACCTGCGTTCAGCGCCCGAACAACGAGGTCGGGCCATTCGCGTCAAACACTAAGATCGCGTTTGATGGCGCAGGTCGCGATAAAGGTCGGCACAAACCTGTCGATCAGGAAACTGGCGCATTGAACGACGCTCCTCTTACAACACTCGAAAATTGGCGGCTGCGCTGCAAGCGGTCAACGTTCAGTAGAAGCCGCCTTTCGGTAAAAGACTGCGGTGTGACGTCGCATCGTTTTCAGCGTGTCAGCTAAAAACGTGCAGAGATCGAAGAATTTGCGGCGCCCACACGTCATCATCCCAGGAGCGACTTCGGCCGCTTGTGAAGCGGACGCAATCGCGTAAAGTCGGCCGATGCAGCCTGAGGTTACGATGGGCCTGCGCGTTTTTAGGGGCAACATTTGATCATTTCATTGCACGGCGGGGGACACATCCGGATACGCGGAGCAAGGCAACCTTCGATACCTGGATGCCTTCAACATGGAGTTGAGGCGGCATGATTCGCGATTTGATTGCCAAGCTCGCTTCGGTCGCCATCATGATGTTTGCCCGCGCACTGACAGCTGCCCGGGCACTCTGGCACGAAACCGGCCTGCCGCCGAGACAGAGCATCTATTTCGCCAACCACTCCAGCCATGGCGATTTCATCCTGATCTGGGCCGTGCTGCCGCCTTGGCTGCGCGACCGCGCCCGCCCGGTTGCCAGCGCCGAATACTGGCTGAAGTCGAAGCTGACATCGTTCATCGGCCGCGACGTCTTCAATGCGGTGCTGATCGAACGCGACCCCGCCGCGCGCACAAGCGACCCGGTCGAACAGATGGCGACGGCTCTGGACGAAGGTGCCTCGCTGATCGTGTTTCCCGAAGGCACGCGCAACCAGACCGAGGCCAAGCTGCTGCCATTCAAGAGCGGGCTCTATCACCTCGCACGCAAGCGGCCGGACGTGGCGCTTGTCCCTGTCTGGATCAACAATCTCAACCGCGTGATGCCGAAGGGCGAGTTCGTTCCGATCCCGCTGATCTGCACGATCAACTTCGGCGAGCCGTTGAAGGTTGGACCAGACGAGAGCAAGGAAGACTTCATCGCCAGGGCGCAAGCAGCACTGCTTTCCCTCGCCCCGGCACAGACGGATAACGACGCATGAGTACCACGACTTCCGATATGGTCACCCTGCTGCTCGGCGTCGGCGGCATCCTGCTGTTCGCCTCTTCGGTCGGTTACGTACTGCAGCGCAGGCTTTCGCCCGACGGCTCCAATGGAGCGATCGAGAACCTCAACGCCCGCATCAAGGCCTGGTGGGCAATGGTGTTCCTCATTGCCATCGCCTTCATCGCCGGACGTGTCGGGGTGCTGCTGCTTTTCGCCTTCTGCTCATTTGCGGCGCTACGTGAATTCATCACGCTGATCAATACGCGCCGCGCCGACCATTGGGCGATCGCTGCTGCCTTTTTCCTGGCCTTACCGATCAACTATTATCTGCTCTGGGCCGAAGAATACGGCATCTACGCGATCTTCATTCCTGTCTATGCCTTCCTGCTGATGCCGATCATTGCGGTCCTGCGGGGCGATACGCAAAACTTCCTGCTGCGGATTTCCGAAGTCCAATGGGCGTTGATGATCTGCGTGTTTTGCGCCTCGCACGTACCGGCCTTGCTGACGCTGCAGATACCCGGCTACGGGGGGCGCAACGTGTTGTTGATCGCCTTCCTGGTGATCGTCGTGCAATCGAGCGATGTGCTGCAATATGTCTGGGGCAAGCTCTTCGGGCGCACCAAGATCGCGCCGAAGCTCTCGCCGTCGAAGACAGTGGAGGGGTTCGTCGGCGGCGTTGCCAGCGCGACGCTGCTCGGCGCCTCGCTCTGGTGGATCACGCCGTTTACCCCGATCCAGGCCGGGGTGATGTCGTTCATCATCACGATGATGGGCTTCTTCGGCGGGCTGGTGATGTCGGCGATCAAGCGGGATCGCGGCGTCAAGGACTGGGGCCACCTGATCGAAGGCCATGGCGGCTTGATCGACCGGCTGGATTCGGTCGTATTCTCGGCACCGATCTTCTTTCATCTGACGCGATACTGGTGGTCGTTGACATGAGCGGCCACCTGCGCGCTTTTGCCCGCAGCAGCATCGTCCACGTGCTTTTTGCTTTCATAGCAATGGGCGGATGGGCGCTGTTTGCCAACAGGCACCACCCAATGCCGCGACCACTCGTAGCCGGCCTGGTGCAGGGCGCCCTTTCAGCCGCGCTGACACTGTGCCTGAAATCGGCCATCGACGCGCTGTCTCTTCGTTTCCGCGGCACTTCGCAGCTTTGGATGCCGCCGCTCCTCGCCTGCCTTGCTTCGACAAGCATCCTCGTCGCCGTGCACGCGGCAACCGGAACACCGGAAATTCTCAAAACCATTGCCGTGCCGCTGCTGGTATCGGGCAGTTATGCAGTGCTCTACAACTATTCGATCAGCCGCGGGGGAGCTTGACCAATGACAGAAACCGGCGACCGCAGGCCGTTGGCCAGCCGAAACACCCGCTGGGCGCAGGCAATCGCCCGACGCCTCGCCGCGATGTCGATCACGCCCAACCAGATATCGCAGGCAAGCATGGCGGCCGCGGCTCTGGCAGGCGTTGCTTTCTGGCTGACCAGCGAGACCCAGGACGGACTTCGCGCCCTGCTTTTCATCGCGGCGGCCCTGTTCTGCCAGATGCGTCTGCTCTGCAATCTATTTGACGGTATGGTTGCCGTCGAGGGCGGCAAGGGTGAACCGGACGGTCCGTTCTGGAATGAATTTCCCGATCGGGTCGCCGACCTCTTCATTTTCGCCGGCGCCGGCTATGGCGTCGGCCTGCCTGCGCTCGGCTTTGCCGCAGGCGCCTTCGCCGTGCTCACCGCCTATGTCCGCGAACTCGGCCGTGCCAATGGCGCACCGAGCGACTTTTCCGGCCCGTTGGCAAAACAGCACCGCATGGCGGTGATCACGTTGGCGGCCGTCGTTTCGGCTTTTGAAGGGTTGTGGCTCGGCGATGGCGAAGTACTGCTCGTCGCCCTTGTTGTCGTCTCGGTCGGGGCAGCCGTTACGGCATTGCGCCGCGCGCGACGCCAGACCGCCTGGCTGAAGGCCAAAGCCGCAGCAAACTAGCCTCCGCGGACCGCACCCCCCAACCTCAATCCGTTGAACGCCGTCGCCTGCATCGGCTCGGCGAACCCCTTGACGTCCTCGAAACTTATTATTAGATAGATTACTCTATTTATTATAGCGCCACTGAGCCGCCCTTGAACGTTTTGCGCCACCCACTGCCGACCCCCCGGTTGGCGGAGCTACGTCGACCGTTCGCCCAACCATGCCCGTTCGGCGATAGGCGTTTTGAATCAGATGGATCCGGCCGGCCGCCACATCGCCTGCCGTTACGGAGATGACCATGACCACCCAAGACCGCATAAACGGGGTCGATGCGCTGCGCGGCTTCGCGCTGCTCGGCATTCTGCTCGTCAACATCATGGCCTTCGCTTCGGCATTTTACGGCCTCGAATTGCCTGACCCATCGTTCGATACCGGCCTAGACCGCGCGGTGCACTTCGCTGTCGCACTGTTCTTCGAAATGAAGTTCTACCTGCTCTTTTCCTTTCTCTTCGGCTACAGCTTCACCTTGCAGATGCGCTCCGCCGAAAAGGCAGGCGACGCCTTCGTGCCGCGACTCTTGCGGCGGCAGGCGGGGCTCTGGCTGATTGGCCTGACGCATGCGGTGCTTTTGTTTCATGGCGACATCCTGACGACCTACGCCGTCCTTGGCATCGCCCTGATGATGTTGCGCACGCGAAGCGATGCCAGCCTCTGGCGTCTCGCTCGCCTGCTGGTGATCAGTACGGCGCTTGCCTGGTTCGCCCTTGGCGTCGCCGCCGTCCTGGAGCCTCCAGTCCTTGAGCGGTACGCCATCATCGCCGCGGCTGCAGCGACGGAAGCGGCCTTTCGGGGCGATTGGCAATCCATCATCGGCCAGCACCTGACGGAACTGTCATCGGTCTGGGTCATCCTCGGCCTGTTGCAGGCGCCATCGGCGCTGGCCATGTTTCTTGTCGGCCTGATTGCCGGACGTCGGCAGATCCTGTCTCGGCCGCAGGAGAACCGCGCCCTGTTCCGTTGGCTTGTTCGCCTCGGCCTTTTCGTCGGCCTGCCTGGCGCCGTCATCTATGCCTATACCAGCGTCCAAATGGCCGATTCGCCTCAGGCGATCACCGGACTTGCCGTCGGGCTGTTGACCGCGCCGTTTCTGACGGGAGCCTATGTCGGCGCGATGATGCTGTTCCTCGATAGTGCCGCTGGACGGTGGCTGCGCAACCTGTTGGCGCCGGCCGGCCGGACCGCGCTTTCCAACTACCTGCTACAGTCGCTCATCTGCGCGCTTATCTTTCATGGCTACGGTTTCGGCTTGATCGGCCATATCTCGCCGCTCGAAACCGTATCGATGGCCCTTGTCGTCTACGCCGCCCAGCTTGTTCTTAGCCGCTGGTGGCTGCAACGCTTCGCCTATGGACCGCTGGAATGGCTGCTGCGCCTCATCACCATTTGGCGCGTGCCGCAATGGCGCAACCTTGCAAGCGCCGATCGGCGGTAGACCATTCTTTTCGGCGAGATCGAGATCGCACCCGGCGACCCTGCTCGCCGGGCGCTTCGGTGTCGATGCGGCATATGAAGCCAAAACGAAAACGGCCGGTCACGTAGGACCGGCCGCAATTTTCAGAACCGTGCTGACGGATCAAACGAAGCGCGACTGTTCCAGCGCCGCTTCGACGAAGCTCGCAAACAGCGGGTGCGGATCAAGGGGGCGCGATTTCAGCTCCGGGTGATACTGCACGCCGATGAACCACGGATGGTCAGGGTACTCGACGGTCTCAGGCAGAATGCCATCAGGCGACATGCCCGAGAAGACCAGGCCGCAGGATTCAAGCTGCGGCTTGTAATCGACGTTGACCTCGTAGCGGTGGCGATGACGCTCCGAAATATCGGCCGTGCCGTAGATGTCGGCAATCTTCGTGCCGGTCTTCAGCGACGCACGATAGGCGCCAAGGCGCATGGTTCCGCCGAGATCGCCGGAAGCCGAGCGCTTCTGAAGTTCGTTGCCCTTAACCCATTCGGTCATGAGGCCGACGACCGGCTCCTTGGTCGGGCCGAACTCGGTCGAGGATGCCTTGTCGATGCCGGCAAGGTTGCGCGCCGCTTCGACGACTGCCATCTGCATGCCGAAGCAGATGCCGAAATACGGCACCTTGCGTTCGCGGGCGAAACGCGCCGCGTTGATCTTGCCCTCGGAGCCACGCTCGCCGAAGCCGCCGGGAACCAGGATGCCGTGTACCTTTTCGAGATACGGCGCCGGATCTTCCTTTTCGAAGACCTCCGACTCGATCCACTCGAGCTTGACCTTGACCCGGTTGGCGATGCCGCCGTGATAGAGCGCTTCGGTCAGCGACTTGTAGGCGTCCTTGAGGCCGGTGTACTTGCCGACGATCGCAATGGTGACTTCGCCTTCCGGCGTACGGATGCGATCGGCAACTTCTTCCCACGCTTCCATGCGCGGCTTCGGTGCCGGCTCGATGCCGAAGGCGGCAAGCACTTCGTTGTCGAGGCCTTCCTTGTGGTAGGCGATCGGCACGTCGTAGATCGAAGCGACATCGAGCGCCTGGATAACCGCCGACTGGCGGACGTTGCAGAACAGCGAAAGCTTGCGACGTTCGGCCTCGGGAATTTCGCGATCGGCACGGACGAGCAGGATGTCGGGATGAATGCCGAGCGCCTGCAGTTCCTTGACCGAATGCTGGGTCGGCTTGGTCTTCAGTTCACCAGCCGCCGGAATGTAGGGCATCAGCGTCAGGTGGACATAAACGGCGGTGCCGCGCGGCAGATCGTTGCCGAGCTGGCGGATCGCCTCCATGAACGGCATCGCTTCGATGTCGCCGACGGTGCCGCCGATCTCGCACAGCACGAAATCATAGTCATCGTTGCCTTCGGTAACGAAGTTCTTGATCTCGTTAGTAACGTGCGGGATCACCTGAACGGTTGCGCCGAGATAGTCGCCGCGACGTTCCTTGTCGATGATGTTCTTGTAGATCCGGCCGGTGGTGATGTTGTCGGTCTTCGTCGCCGAACGCCCCGTGAAGCGTTCATAGTGGCCGAGATCCAGATCGGTCTCGGCGCCGTCGTCGGTGACGAACACCTCGCCGTGCTGGGTCGGGCTCATGGTGCCCGGATCAACGTTGAGGTAGGGGTCGAGCTTGCGCAGTCTCACCCGGTAGCCACGCGCCTGCAGCAACGCTCCAAGAGCAGCCGCAGCTATGCCTTTTCCGAGGGAGGAAACCACGCCGCCAGTGATGAATACATATCGCGCCATGGGAGTCACCGGTTACCTTTTAACAAACGATTCCGCCACCGAAAAATTCGCCTATCCGAATTTTTCCGTCTTCGAAGGGAATCAGATTTCACACAAAATAAAACCGGCGGATGGTGCCATCCGCCGGTGGGTTCATTTAAATTGCGACCTTATTGGCCGCTGGGAACTTGCGATCCCGTGTTGCCGTTGGCGCCGCCTGCAGGCGTTTGCGTTGTCGTGGCACCGCTAGCCGGAGCCTCGCCTGTGGTCGCCGGAGCCGGTGCTGTTGCACCGTTGCCGGTCGCAGGCTGCTGGGTCGCGCCGCCGGCCGGAGCCTGAGTGTTGCCACCGCCAAGCGAATCGAGGACGCCGCCGCCCGAGCTGGTGCCCGGAATACGGTCGAGGATGTCGGTCGCCTGCGGCTGGTAACGGGCGAGGATACCCATCGCCAGGGCCAGAACGAAGAACAGTGCCGCGAGGATCGCCGTCGTGCGGGTCAGCGCATTGGCAGTGCCGCGTGCGGACATGAAGCCCGAGCCACCGCCGATGCCGAGGCCACCACCTTCGGAGCGCTGAATGAGAACGACGCCGATCAGGGCAACGACGACCATGAGATAGATGACGAGTAGTACGGTCTGCATCAGCTTCCAGTCCTGCCCTTTGGGCAAACGAATCAAATCTTGCGCGGAATCGGGGCTTCCCGGGCGCAATTTTCGCGCTTCTTTATACCAAGCCGTCCGCTATTCCAACCCCCTGCCCGGCCTGTGCCGGACAATCAGGCCGTCAAATCTTCATAAGCCCGGTAGATGGCGAGGAAGTCTTCGGCTTTCAAGCTCGCACCACCGATCAGCGCGCCATCGACGTTGGCAACGCCCATCAATTCGCGGGCATTGGACGGCTTGACCGAACCGCCGTAGAGAATGCGCATCTTGCCGCCGGCACCACCGAACCGCGACACCAGTTCCTGGCGCATGAAGGCATGCGCCTCTTCGACGTCGGCAGTCGTCGGCGTCAGACCCGTACCGATCGCCCAGACCGGCTCATAGGCAATGACAGTGTTTTCCGCCGTGGCGCTGTCGGGCAGGCTTTCGGCAAGCTGACGCTTGAGCACGTCGAGCGTCTTGCCCACCTGTCGCTCGTCACCGGTTTCGCCAATGCAGACGATGGCGACCAGTTCGGCGGCGTGGGCGGCGTCCGTCTTGGCGCGCACCAACCCGTCATGCTCGGCATGGTCGGTGCGTCGCTCGGAATGGCCGACGATCACATGGGTGCCGAAGCAATCGGCGATCATTTCGGCAGAAACTTCGCCGGTATGTGCGCCGGACTGCTTCTGATGGCAATCCTGGGCGCCGATCATCAGCGGGCTATCGTCGCAAAGCGCGGTCGCAACATAGAGTAACGTCGCGGGCGGGCAGATCAGCGTCTCGACCTTGCTCGACAGATCGCCCTTGACCCCTTCGGCCATCGCCTTGATCTGATCGAACGATGCGCGCGTTCCGTTCATCTTCCAGTTTCCGGCGACGAGCGGGCGGATGTCAGGCGTCATGAAATTTCCTCCGGGTCAGGTCATTTTCTCGGCAAGCGGCCTAGCAAATGCAGCCGGCAAAGGAAAGCATCCGTCGCTGAATATTCCGGAAGGACCAAAACGATCGGCCCGGCCGGTGGTCTCTCGCATTGCAGCGCCGCGCGTTAAGTATGACGCGCAAAGGATGCTGTAACGCTTTCAACCTGCTGAATAATATCGTCCTTGGATCGATTCCGAATTAAGGATCTATATGCGGGCGACGGTGCGAGCCATGTGGATCACCGCAAAAGGCAATCCTTCATCATCCCTCTCCTGTCGGCCCGTGACGACAAAGCCGCGACGGTGATAGAATTCGACCGCGCTCGCGTTGTCGGCGTAGACGCTGACGTCGAGATGACCGAGCCGCGTCGCGGCGTGTTCGATCAGTCCGCGGCCGATGCCGGCGCCATGGACTTCGGGATCGACGAACAACCCGCCGACAAAATTGTCGATCAGCCCGATGAAGCCCGCCGGATGCCCACCGACCTCTGCGACCCAATTGTCGGCCATCGGCAGGTACGTGTCGCGGACGATCTGCAGCTGGGTGACCAGCCGCTCTTCGCCGAGAAAGGGATGCCCGATGCGCGAGGCGGACAGCCAGATGGCCACCAGCCGGTCACGATCTTCCGCGCGGTAAGGCCGGATCACCGTTTCTGAGAGCCGATTGGCCTCGTGTTGGTCGTTTTGCATGTCTCTCTCATAAGATATTCTGAGCGGCAACCCGCCGAGCGCCGCCAGTGATGCCTCTTTCAGGCCGCAAACTTGAGCACGGCCTCCGGCTCTTCGCCGTAGCTATCGCCTGTCAGAACAAAGCCCAACCCCTTGTAGAAACCTTCTGGGCTCGCCTCACCCAGTCCGCAGCTGGTGTAGAGCTCGCGGATGCCACGCGCCTTGAGGTCGCGCACGACGAGTTCGATCGCCTTCTTGCCGATGCCCTTGCCCTGAAATGGACGGGCTATCATGAAGCGCCAGAGGTAGACGCCCGGGCAATCGATGCCGTCGTCCCAATCCGATCCCTGGTGCAGCATGATGAAACCGACGAGCGTCTCCTCGGCGTAGATCGCGCGGAACCAGGCATTCTCGGAGAAATGCGCTTCCGCAATCGAGGTGCCGTTGTCGGCGACCATATTGCGCTGTCCTTCGCTCAGCGTTTCGCTGAGCTCGCAGACCTCGCAAACGGTAAGCGCGGAGATACGGCGGAAGGTAATTTCTGCATCAGACGGCAATGCATGTTCGCTCATAAGCGACTCCTGAAAATCAAATGGATGAAAACGAGGACCAAGCCAAAAAGGCCGGCCGCGGTTTTAGATCGTCCGCCAACGATTTGAGCCAACGCTCAAATTGGACATATGATCAAATCTGCGCTATGTCAATCGCATACAACCGGAGACTGAATATGGTGTACATGACCCGCCTCGCCCGGCGCGAGGCGATCATTGCGGCGGCCATCGCCGTCATGCTGAAGGACGGCTTCGACGGGATGACGACACGTCGGGTTGCAGCCGAAATGGGAGCGGCCAACGGCATCATCCACCATCACTTCAAAACGGCAAGCGACCTCAAGTGTGCGGCCTTCCTGCATTACGAGGCTGCGGCCCGTGCCGAGTTCGTGGAGATGCGCCCTGCACTCAGTGCGACGGCAGCGCTCAAGCTCTTCGTCAGTGACCACACGGACGATACACGGGAAAGCGGTATGCGGTTCTGGGCGGAGGCATGGCGGGCAGCCCAGGCCGACCCAGAATTGGCCGGCGCTTACGCCCGGGCCGTTTCCGGCTGGCATCGTCTGCTTTGCGGCATCATTGCGGACGGTGTCGCGGCGGATGAATTCCGTGCAGGCGTGCTCGCAGAAACGATCTCCTGGCGGATCCTCGGTCTCGGAATTGGCCTTTCCAGCATGGCAGTGCTGCCTATGCCGCTGCTATCGCCGACAACCGTGCGCCGCCTGATGATGCAGGCCGTCGCGGACGATCTCGGCATCTCGTTTCAGGAGATAACCGGGGCATCCTGACCTATACCAAACCTGCGCTGATATTGACCTATTGCGTGGGACCGTGTGCGGTCATCCGGCGAGGAGCGGACCTGAGAGCGATGCCTTGGCATCGGTCGAGGATTGCGACGCTGCCAGTGGGCGACAGACGGCCCGCCCGAAGGGCCGGGCACTTTTGCCCCTTGATGGCGTTGACAATCCTCACCGGACCACGCGGTCCGGCTGCGGTTATCTCCTTGCCGGAAACCAAAATCGCTCCGGCGCAATCGGTCAATATCAGCGCAGGTTGGTATTACGCCTTTGCCGCAAGTGCCTTGCGGATATCAGCCACGTGCTGTCGGTCGAACAGGTCGAACACCTCGTCCCCCGTCAGCCGTTGGACGTCCTGGATATGGGGATAGGCATGCTCAGCCTCACCGAGCGCCAGATAGGAGCGGGCGATGGTCATCGACCCGAGCGGCTGGCGCAGTGAAAGCGTCCATTCGCGAACGAGTTTCGAAACAGCGATGCTCTCGCGGTGAAGCCTGACATCGTGGAGCGCGGCACCGTAACCGCCTTTGACCCAATAATAGAGGTCTTCCCCCTCGAAGTTCGCGTCCGCCAGTTGCGCCGCATTGCTCGAGCGATTCTGCGAACCGATGCTCCGCCCCCAGCGCGATGCCGGCGTTGGCATGTTTCAACACCACGTTTTCAAGTGGGATCATCTCGGTCGTCGCGCTATTCTGCGTCATGTCTCATGTTCCGCAATACGTTGGATCTGCAACCATCAGACCAGCCCGTCGACTGCCCTGCGCGGAGCAGATGAGATATCTTTCGACTGTATCAACAGGATCGGCCTGCGAATTTACGGTATCGTCGGAGAATAAAAGATGGGGCCAACGGGTCTTATCCGGGTGACGAAGGCGAATATTTCGTCCGAATGCCGCAGGAGCGTGCCATGCTGCAAAACAGCAAGTCTACATTCGGCTGGGTGACGATCATCCTCCATTGGCTGATCGCCATGTCGATCCTTGGCCTACTGGCACTCGGCTTTGTCATGCGCAGGCTATCCCTGGATCCAGCCCTGCAGTTCTCGCTCTACCAATGGCACAAATCCTTCGGCTTCACCGTGCTTGCCCTCGCCGCGCTACGCGCCGTCTGGCATGTGCTCGATAGGCAACCACAGGCGCCTTCAGGCCTTTCCGTGCTCGAACGACGCGCGGCCCGGACCACGCATGCAATCCTGATCGGCCTGACCATAGCCGTGCCCCTTGCCGGTTGGGCGGTTGCGTCGACCTCGACGCTGAACATTCCAAGCTTCTATTTCGACTGGTTCGTCATCTCGCATCTGCCGATGGCGAAATCGGAAGCAGCCGAGAGCTTCTGGACGTCGACCCACGCAATCCTCGCCTACGCGACGCTGGCTCTTGTCGCGCTCCACGCGATGGCCGCGCTCTACCATCACATGGTGCGCCGCGACGAAGTTCTGGTTCGCATGCTGCCGACGCGACTGCTGCGGCGCGGCGAGGTCGAAAAGACCAAGGGCAGTCAGGTCATTGCCAAGAGGAAGTGAACCATGATCAAGCAGCAATCGAAGGCAACGCCAACAGCATTGGCACTTGGCGTCGTGCTTGCCACGACGTTCGGACCAAGCGCCACAAGTGCCAGTGCGCCGCAACTCTCGGACGCTGCCGGCAGCTACGGCATCACCGGTGCGTCACGTGTGCATTTCTCCGTTGCGCAAGTCGGTGGCGGCGGCATCATCGGCGACTTCGGCAAGTTCTCCGGCAATTTCCGTATCGATGGCAATAACATCGCCCGTTCGTCGGTCGAGTTCACCCTCTACCCGGAAAGTGTCGAGACGGGAGAAAGCCGCGTCGAAGATTTCCTGAAGTCGAGTGCGGTCTTCGACAGCGCGACCTATCGCACCGTCACCTTCCGCTCGACCAGCGTCAAGCAGACCGGCCCGGACACGGCCGCCGTCGAAGGCACGTTGACGGCGCGCGGCAAAGCGCGGAAGGAACGGTTCTCCGTCAAGCTGATGGACTGGAACAGCCGGTCGATCTCCTTCATAATCCGCGGCAGCATCTTTCGCTCACCCTACGGCATGGACGTCGGCACGCCGATCTATTCCAATGTCGTCGAATTCGACATGAACATAAAAGGGCAGAAGCACTAAGCTCCTGCCCTTCGAGGTATTTTTGGGTTTCCGCTCAGCCGCCGATCTGGCTACCGAGGAAATCCTTGACGATATGCACGATGCCGCGGCCAAGAAGCTCATCCAGTGCCGCGATGAACTGGTCGACGTGCGCGCGCTCGCAGATCAGCGGCGGCTCGAGCCGGATGACATTGCGATTGTATTCGGTAAAGGCAACCAGCACGTCGTAGTCGCGCAGAAGCAACGCACCGATGAAGCCAGAGAGCGAGCCCTTCAGCTTGTCATCCAACACGGAAACGACCGGACGCAGAACCATCGGCAACGTCTGGCTGAAATCCTGGAACTCCAGGCCAACCATCAGTCCCTTGCCGCGTACGTCCTTGATGATCTTCGGATATTTTTCCTTCAGCGCCTGCAGGCGTTCAAGCAGATAGTCGCCGCTGTCAGCGGCGCGATCGATCAGATGATCGTCGTAGAGCACATTGATGCCCTCGATCGCGGTGACGCAGGCTTCGCCCATGCCACCGAAGGTCGCCATGGCGTGGATCATCGCCGTCTTCGATGTGCCATAAGCCTTCATGTAGACGTCGCGGCGGGCGATCATTGCGCCAACCGCCGCCTTGCCGGCACCGAGCGACTTGGCGAGCGCGGTGACGTCAGGAATGACGCCATAATGCTCGAAAGCATAGAAGCGACCCGAACGGCCATAACCGCACTGCACTTCATCAGCGACCCACAGGACGCCATAGCGATCGCAGAGCGCACGCAGCTGCTGCCAGTACTCGGCCGGCGCCTGGATGATGCCACCGCCGCCCTGGATCGTCTCGAGCACGATCACGCCGATTTCGGGATCGGACTTGAAGGCGTTCTCGACGGCTTGGATATCGGCGAAGGGAACGCGGACCGTGTTGTCGGCAACCCTAAACTCGGCGCGGTAAAGCTGGCCGTCGGTAATGGCAAGCACGCCCTTGGTTTTCCCATGGAAGGAATTTTCCGCGTAGACGACCTTCGGACGCTTCGGGCCGGCGGCGCGCTCGGCGAGCTTGACGGCTGCCTCCATCGCCTCGGAACCGGAGGAACCGAGGAAGACCATGTCGAGATCAGCAGGCGAGCAGGCGGCAATGTTCTTGGCGAGCGCCGATGCATATTGCGACATGAAGGCGATCGCAATTTCGTGGCGCTTCTCGTCCTGGAACTTCTGGCGTGCTTCGAGAATACGCGGATGGTTGTGGCCGAAGGCCAGCGAACCGAAGCCGCCGAAGAAGTCGAGAATCTTCCGACCGTTCTGATCGGTGTAGTACATGCCCTCGGCGCTTTCGATCTTCACCTTGTGAAAGCCGAGCAGCTTCATGAAGTGAAGCTGACCAGGGTTGAGATGGTCCTTGAAGGCGGTCGTGATGTCCCCGATCGACATGGCTTTCGCCTGCTCGACCGTGATCAGATTTGGCCTTGCGACCCCGCCTTCGATCGACGGCGCCGAGACGCCTGTGCGGTTCGGTCTATCCAGCATTGTCATTCCCCTCACTCGGCCGGTACGGCTGCGGCGTTTTGCATGGCAGCGCCGGATTTCTTGGCCCGATACTCGTCATAGGCGGCAATCAGCATGTCGCCATCGTTGAACTCCGGCCGCCAGCCGAGCTGATGCTTCAGCTTGCCCGTTTCACGGACGCAAAGTTCGTCGGCAATCAGGTACTGCTCCGGATCCATGATCGGCTTGTTGATCAGATCGAACAGCGCCAGTGTCTGCTTCACTGCGAAGCCAGGCGTCGGCAGCAGGAAGGACTTTGAATCGGCGTGCTTGATCAGGTTGCCGAGAAGCTCACGCACCGAAGGAGGACTATCCGAGCCGAGGTTGTAGGCCTCGTTGGGCACGCCACCCTTCCAGGCGAGCCGCGCCGCTTCGGCGCAGTCGAACACCGAGATGAACTGGTACGGTACCCTGCCCGAACCGATCATCGGCACCGGCAGGTTCATGTCGATCAGCTTGAACAGTTTTTCGAGGATACCGAGGCGGCCGGGTCCGATGATCAGGCGTGGGCGGAAGATCGAGATGTTCATGCCCTGCTTGCGCCATTGAGCGGCAAGTTGCTCCGTTGCCCACTTCGATTTTCCGTATTCGCCGAGCGGCTTTGCCGGATGGTCCTCGGTCTGCGGCGACTGCACCGTGTGGCCGTAGATCATGTCCGTGGTGAACTGAACGAGACGCGACGCATTGGCTGCGCCCATGGCCTTCATGATGTTCTCGGCACCGTAGTAGTTGACCGGCCAGAAGAAATCCCAGCGCTTCGAACGGATCTGCAACGGTGACAGCATCTTGGCCGCCATGTTGTAGACCATGTCGTCAGGGCCGATACCGACCTTCAGCACATCGCTCATCTGCGTCACATCGCAATGGACGAAGCGGGCACGGTTGTAGTGCGGCAGATCGGACTTGACGATATCGGCGACCACGACCTCCTCGCCATCCTGAACGAGGCGCTGCGCCAGATGCCGGCCGACGAAACCGTCGCCACCAAAGATAATATGCTTCATGACTTGCTCCCGAAATCTGCTGTTCTTGCACCAGCCGTATCGATCGACTTTTCGTCGCCATGGGATGACATGCCCGACTGGGCGATCAGAACCGTTCCAACGCAGATGAGCGCGATGCCGGCGATGCGCCAGGCATTGAGGTCCTCGCGGAAGACGAAGTAGGCGAAGATCGCAACCGCCACATAGGCCAGGCTCAGGAACGGATAGGCGAAGGAAAGCTCTACCTTCGACAGCACATAGAGATGCGATGCCATCGAGATGACAAAGGTCGCGAGACCCGCGAAGACCCATGGATTGAAAACGATCTGGAACAGGCGAACAATCGCCGTCTCTGCCGTCATCGAGATCGGCCCGAGTGACATCATGCCCTGTTTCAGCATCAACTGTGCCGCCGCATTGGTCAGCACAGTGAAGAGAATGAATGGAATATATTTCATAGTTTTACCCCCAGTCCCGGGGAAGTACCTACACGCGAGAGACGCATATTCAGTGAAGTTCGCGTGTTTAATTTAATAAAATTGTCGGCATTCTCACTTTGGCAAAGCCAGCGCCGTGCGGCGCCAGAAGTTCGACGTCAGCGCTGGATCGCGCAAAGCCTCAAGCTCCCTCCAGGAAGTGAAAGATTTTTCAAAGACTTGCGGGCTCATACGCGCATCCTTGTAAGGATTGATCGCGCCCCCGGCTTCGACAACGATTGCATCCAGCCTGTCCAGCAGCTTAACCGTCCGTTCACCTTGATTGGCGAAGTCGAGCGTCAAAGTAAAACCAGGCCGCGGAAACGATAGGAGCCCGCGGGAGGCGACGTCCCCGAAGCGCTTCAAGACGGTCAGGAACGATGCGTGTCCGGCACGGCGCGCGGTCTCCATCAGCGTCGCGGTGATCTCCCGCGCATTCTCGGCGGGATAGACGCTCTGGTGCTGATACAGACCTTTGGGGCCGTACAGCCTGTTCCACGCGCCGATGGCGTCGAGCGGATAGAAATAGGAAGTCCACGGCACCGTCGACACGGCCTCGCCCGGTTTCTGCTTGCGGAAATAGTATTCGTTGAAGGCCTTGAGCGTCGCTGAATTGAGCAGGTTGAACGGTGGCGAAAACGGCACCGAGAGCTTCATGCCTTTCGGCATATCGGGAAGCTCGCAAGAGCCATCGGCATGGTCGCCGGCCAGCAGAACCCCACGGCCCATACGCCGTCCCGTTGCAAGCTGGTCGATCCAGGCGACTGAGTATTCGTGTTCTTCGTCGACGCGATCGACGAGACCAAAGTATTCGTCGAGATTATCGAAGCGGATCGCGTGCTGCTGCACATGCGGCGACGGCACCTTGGTGAGGCGAAGACTGACGGTCAGGATCAAGCCGGTGAGCCCCATTCCGCCGATCGTGGCGGAAAACAGCTCCTGGTTCTCCGCCGGAGTGCAGGCCAGGTGCTCGCCATTGGAACGCAGGAGCGTAAAGCCAGTCACATGATTGCCGAAGGTACCGCGGGCATGGTGGTTCTTGCCGTGGACATCGTTGGCAAGCGCGCCGCCAACGGTGACAAAAGCCGTACCTGGTGTCACGGGAAGAAAGAAGCGGTGCGGAATGGCGCGGGCCAAAACGTCGCCAAGGGTAACGCCGGCTTCGCAGGTCATCATCCCTGTGCCCGGATCGAAGGCGATTATGCGCGCGTGTCGACGGTTGTCGATCAGCATGCCGCGATCGTTATGGCAGCTGTCGCCGTAGCTGCGGCCGTTGCCGAACGGCAGGAAGGCATCGGGCTCGATATTGCCGATGCGATCTTCGTAGTCGTCGGGTGAAATGCCCTGTCGTGGCCGACGGTCGAGCCGGCCCCAACTTTCGTAGTCTTGTGTGTTCATTGCGGCCCGACGGCTCCGAAAAGAATAAGTAACGCCCCGATCAGCATGGTCAGCTGGCTGCGCCAATCGCGCATGATGAAGACCACCGGATCCTCGTGCAGCATGCCACGGCGCGCCAGCATCCAGATCCGAAGGAGCATATAAAGCACCAGCGGGCAAAGCGGCCACAATGCCCACGGCGTCGTGTACATTTCCTGCAGTTCCTTGCTGTGCACGTAAAGCGCAAGCACCAGAGCGGAAGTGAAGGCTGAGGCCACGCCTGCCTGCCCGACCATCTCGAAATCGACCGCGAGATAGCCGCGCCCGGGAACGGCACCGCCGTCCTTGTTGTCGAATTCATGCAGTTCGACGTAGCGCTTCACCAGAGCCAGGCTGAGGAAAAAGAAGATCGCGAACGACACCAGCCAGAAGGAAAGTTCCGTTCCGGTCGCCGCCGCACCGGCAACGATACGGGTCGTGTAGAGGCCGGCAAGCGTGAACACGTCGACGAGAAGCTTGCGCTTGAGCACAAAGGTGTAGGCCGTCGTAGCACAGGCATAAAACGCCAGCACGCCAGCAAACTTCCACGGAAGGAGAAAGGTCAGCGAAACCGAGGCCAGGGTCAGGCAGACGACCAGCACCAATGCCGTCGGCACCGACATCTGGCCGCTGGCAAGCGGCCGGTTGCGCTTCTTCGCGTGGCGCCGGTCGTTCGCCAGATCGGAGAGGTCGTTGATGACGTAGACGGCGGAGGCCAGGAAGCTGAACGCAAAGAATGCGATGGCAACACTCACCAGCGCATCCAGATGCAGCACCTCATGATTGAGGATCATCGGCACGCCGATCAGCACGTTCTTCGCCCACTGATGGACGCGGATCGACTTCAGCGGCGCAAGCATGCTCACTTTGCCGGTGTCGAGTTTCTCGGCATCGTGACTACGACGCCATTTCTCAGCCGCCGCATCGGGTGCCACGACGATTGCCCGGCGCGACGCCTCGAAGACCGCGATGTCGTCGCGGCTGTTGCCCATATAGTCGAAGCCACCTTCGCCGAACCGTTCCACCAACGCATCACGCTTTCGGCTGCTGGTCAGATTGAGTGCCTCCGACGAATGCATGATCGAAGAAAAGAGCCCGATATGCGCTTCGACCTCTCGCGCGACGGAAGGTGCAGCACCGGTAACCAGCACGATGTCGCGTCCTTGGGCCTTTTCGGCGGCCAATCGAGCAAGGACGGCCTGGCGATACGGCCAGTCCGCCGCCATTCGTCCGGAGCGCAAGGCAACCTCATGTTTCAGACGCGCCTTGCCCTGCGATAGCCACATGAGCATCGGGAAGAGCATCAGCGGATTGCGCAAAACGATGATCGCAGCACCTTCCCACAGTGTGTCGGCAGCCAGTAAGGTGCCATCCAAGTCGACACACAACGGAATTTGCCGTGTTTCGATATGCGCATTCATGAAATCTACCCCAGCAATATCTGCCGGGGATAATCGCGCCGATCACTTTCAAAGGTGGAAATAAGCAGCGCGCCTACACCCGGAAATTGCCGTTCTGGTTAACAAATGCCGAGCCGCGAGCGATGTCCGTCAGCGGCTGCCGATCCAGTTCAAGGCGTCGCGCCAATCGGTCATACGGACCGGCGTTCCATGCGATCCGGTCTCAAAGAGCACGAAGCGGGCCGGATAGCCCTGCCCTTTCAACGCGCTGTACAGCGCCTTCTGGCTCGCTGCCGGATAGACACTATCTCGGCTGCCATGGCTGAAGAACATCGGCAATTTCGCCTTGTAGGCGGCGCTCTTGGTAAAATCAGGATCGGCAGCGCCGCCCATGATCATCATGCCGCCAAGCGCTGCCACAGCGCCCGCGTCACGAGACACACCCCAGCAAATGAAACTGCCCATGGAGGCACAGGCCAGCACGACAGGTCTCCCGCCGGAGCGCTCGGCGGCAAGTTTGACCAGGCCTGCAACGTCCGCGGCCCCGGCCGCATCGAAGGACCGCACGCTCGGCGCGTAATAAACGCCCCCATTGGCGACAGCGAGGTTCTTCAGGCGATTGAAGTTGCCGCCGAAGGAGAAATCATTGGCGCCGAGGCGCCGGTCTCCCCCGCGTCCATGGATGAAAATCACGGTGAATGCTGCGCCGCGCTCCCGACCGACGCGCGTCACGTCGAGCGAGCGCCCGCCAACATCGAGCGTCTCGTTGACCTGCTCGCCTTTGACACCCAACGAGACGAAGGCGCGTTTGACGCGCCGCTCCGGAATTTCGTCGCGTTCATTGATATCGCGCAGTTCCTGATAGTCGACGACGCGGTAGTCACCGCCCTCGCTCTCCTCCAGCACCTTGCCGTATGAAAACAGATCGTCCTTGTAGGGCTTAAGCACCTGCGCCTCGGCGCAAACGATCGAGCTTGCAAAAAGGCCGACGGACAGAAAAATGGCGGCAAGCCGGCGAAAGCAAAAATCAGCTGTGGACACGGACAACGAAGGGCTCCCTGGTTCGCGGCAAAGCCTTGCCATCGGCCCGACAGCAAAGCAACAGTTGGTAACAAACGCCGACGCAGAGGCTTTATTTTGCAGGCATCCGGCGCGGCCATTCTCCTTTTGTTCGCACAATCGGCAAGAGTCTGGCAGAATTCGGGTGATTCGAATGACTGGGGATGGCGACAAGACCGAGGTCTTGCTATGGCCTTCAGCACCTCCGCACGACAGGAATGATCTAGACGCCCCATGGACGACAACAGCGACCTCTTCTCCGCAATACCCGAACAACCGAAGCCCGTCGTGGCAGACGCCGCGCCTGTTGCGCGAACGGCGCCGGCTCCGCGTGAAGAACCGCGCCCTGCTCCCAAAGGCAGCGACAGCGGCGACTATGATGCTTCGGCGATCGAGGTGCTGGAGGGGCTGGAGCCTGTCCGTCGGCGTCCGGGCATGTATATCGGCGGCACCGATGAAAAGGCGTTGCACCATCTCTTCGCCGAAGTCATCGACAACTCGATGGACGAAGCGGTGGCGGGGCACGCCAACTTCATCGAAGTCCATCTCGACGCCGACGGCTATCTGTCGGTAACCGACAACGGCCGCGGCATTCCGGTCGAAAACCATCCCAAATTCCCGGGCAAATCGACGCTCGAAGTCGTCATGACGGTTCTGCATGCCGGCGGCAAGTTCGACGGCAAGGCCTATGAAACTTCCGGCGGTCTGCACGGCGTCGGCGTCTCCGTCGTCAACGCGCTGTCGGACGATCTCGAAGTCGAGGTTGCCAGAAATCGCAAGCTCTATCGCCAGCGCTTTTCGCGCGGCGTGCCGCAGGGTGGCCTGGAGGAGCTAGGTGACGTCCACAACCGACGCGGAACGCGGGTTCGGTTTCATCCCGATCCGCAGATTTTCGGACCGCATGCCCGCTTCGAGCCGGCGCGCCTGTTCCGCATGGCACGCTCGAAGGCCTATCTCTTCGGCGGCGTCGAAATCCGCTGGTCGTGTGATCCGTCGCTGCTGCCGGAAGGCTCCGAGATACCGGACCGGGCGGTGTTCCACTTCCCCGGCGGCCTGAAGGACTATCTTGCCGCAACGCTCGGAAAGGAGTTCACGGTTACCCGCGAGATCTTTGCCGGCAAGTCCGAGAAGTCGAACGGCCACGGATCGCTCGAATGGGCCGTCACCTGGTATGGTGGCGACCAGCAAGTCCATTCCTATTGCAACACCATTCCGACGCCTGAAGGCGGGACGCACGAGGCAGGTTTCCGCATCGCGCTCACAAAGGGTCTGAAGAATTACGCCGAGCTGACGCAGAACAAGCGCGCCGCCATTATCACCACCGATGACGTGATGATTTCAGCCGCTGGCATGCTCTCGGTCTTCATTCGCGAGCCGGAATTCGTCGGCCAGACGAAGGACAAGCTGGCAACCGTCGAAGCACAGCGCATCGTCGAAAACGCCCTGCGCGATCCTTTCGATCATTATCTTGCCGACAACCCGGCCGAGGCGGCAAAACTGCTTGAATGGGTGATCGAGCGCGCCGACGAGCGCGTCCGCCGCCGCAAGGAAAAGGAAGTCAACCGCAAGACCGCGGTGCGCAAGCTGCGCCTGCCCGGCAAGCTTGCCGACTGCTCGCAGAACACAGCCGAAGGTGCGGAACTTTTCATCGTCGAAGGGGATTCGGCTGGCGGCTCGGCCAAGCAGGCGCGTAACCGCGCGAACCAGGCCATCCTGCCGCTTCGCGGCAAGATCCTCAACGTCGCCAGCGCCGGTCGGGAAAAGCAGGGCGCCAACCAGCAGATCGGCGACCTGATCCAGGCGCTCGGCTGCGGTACTCGCAGCAAATACCGGGAAGAGGACCTGCGCTACGAACGCATCGTCGTCATGACCGACGCCGACGTCGACGGCGCGCACATCGCCTCGCTGCTGATCACCTTCTTCTACCAGGAGATGCCGGAGCTCATCCGCGGCGGCCACCTCTATCTCGCCGTACCCCCGCTCTACCGCCTGAGCCAGGGCTCGAAGACGCTCTATGCCCGCGACGACGCCCATCGCGAAGAGCTGATGCGCACCGAATTCAACGGCCGCGGCAAGGTCGAAGTCGGCCGGTTCAAAGGTCTCGGCGAGATGCTGCCGGCGCAGCTCAAGGAAACGACAATGGATCCGAAGTTCCGCACGCTGCTCAAGGTCCAAATCGACGACGTCGATTTCGAAGGCACGCGCGAAGCCGTCGACAGCCTGATGGGCACCAAGGCCGACGCACGCTTCCGGTTCATCCAGGAACGCGCCGTGTTCGCGGATAATCTCGATATCTGATCGACCGAGACGTCGCGGTGCCTATGTGTTTACAAGCAGATAGGCACCGTGGGTGAAGCCGATAATGGCACGCCCGAAACGACGGGCGTTGCCCATTTGCGAGGCGCCTTCAAAGACGCCGCTCCGACTATCGATCGAGATCTGCAGGTGTGCGCAGCGCCTTCTCCATGAACAGGCTCAGCGGATCCGGCTGGTAGTTGCCGAAAGGCGGGCGCTCGACATATCCGGCGCTCCTGTAGAGCCCGATTGCTTCCGGCTGGTGAATACCGGTTTCAAGCCGGATGATATCAAGACCGCAGTTCTCGCCGTGCCGCTCGACTGTCTGCAACAAACGCTTTCCGACCTTCAGTCCCCGCGCCTGCGGGTCGACGAACATGCGGTTGATCTCCGCCGAACCATCGCCGGCTTCGACCAGCGCGCAGCAACCGACGACAATTCCATCAAAACGCGCGACGAAGAAGGATACGCTTGGCTTCTCCAGCGTCGGCACATCGACAAGGTGGTTGCTTTCCGCAGGATAGAGCAATGCGGCATAGGCGTCCGACATTTCCAGAAGGCGCAGGATTTCCGGCTGGCGTGGTAACTCTTCGGCGATCGTGACGTCAGGCAATTTTTATCCTCGGCAATGGCTTGGTTCGTTTGCGGTTCTGAAGCGAAACTAACGGCCTGTAGGTCGGCACCCAATACGTCAAATTGCGCAAGGACCAGACCTGCCCATCAATCCGAATGACGCGGCGAAACAAATTGTTTCTGCGCGTTCAGGCCATTGCCCTAATTCCGGAAGAATCACACAGGCAGAAGTCGTGCAACCGGCGCCCAGATGGATACAGCCAGACCATGAAAGCCACCCTGATCGTTATGACCATCCTTGGCTGTGACCACGACGTCAGCCAGTGCCAATATATCTCGACGGTCGACGGGACATGGCCCTCGATCGCCCAATGCGATACGGATTCGCAGAAACAGTTGCCGCGCTTTTCCAATGCCAACTATCCCGTGGTCGTCGCCGTCTGCGAGAGTTCCGGCCCCGGCTTCGCCACCAATGATCCGCAGCCGGAGGTCGTCGCTCCGCTTCCGCAGCCCGAGACGCCGGCGCCGCAGGCAGCAGAGGTGCAACCGACCCTGCCAAAGCGCGCCCTTGCGTTTCTCTCCGGCGCCGTTCCCGACCGTGAGAAGCTGAAGACCCTGGTCAGCAAGCCGGTTCACTACATCGAGGACGGTTATTCCTGGGTGGCGCGGCGGTTCACCGACTGACGCAATCAGGCGGGGTCATTCATCAGGCTTTCGGCGCTCGTGGTTTGGCGGCCAGCACGGCTGGCTGACCTTTCGGCGAATTGACGTCAGGCGGCCTGGCGCGCGGCCAATTGGGCATAGTCGCGGGCAGACTGCCGTTGCTCGGCAAAGGCCAGACGCTCGAGAATTTCCGCCATTGCATTGCAGGCCGGCGAAGGCGCCCTTTGACCGTGCAAGCTTGCGAGCAGCGCGGCACAGACCGAGGCGCGACAATCGTCCGTGCCGGTCGTGCCGTCCTTGCGCCAGAGCAGGACCGCCTCAGCGAACGCTTCGCTGACGTCACGCCCAAGGCCGGCGCTCTCGAACAGGGCGCGAATGGAATGGATGCGGCCGCTCGAGAGGATCGAGCGAACGCGCTTTTCCGTGACGCCAGAGAGATCGACGATGGCTGCCGAGAAAAACTCCGCCCGACCGGTGACAAGTGCATGCAACAGGAACGCCGGCGTCAGGCGACCGGTCCCGCGCAGATGAGCGACGAGGTCAGGCAATTCATCCACAGCCAAAGCGCCGGCCATGCCGACCGCTGCGACGTCGCAGGCCTCGCGCGTGATCCGCTCTACCCGCGTCTTTCCGATCGCCATCTGAACCAGACCGAAGGCGGCGAGAGCTGCCCCCACCTCTTCGACGAGCGCGTGCCGGGCATCGCTTGGCAAGTCGGCGCGGTCCAGCAGCAGATCGCGGATGGCAGCGGAATAGCCGAGACGCTCAGCGATCCGCTTCAACGACCGGCGCGGCAGCTGGGCACCGCCATTTTCAAGCAGGATCAGCATTTCTTCTTCGCCGCCGATTTCAGCGATAGCGGCTGAGACGGAACGTGACACGAATGCGCGGGCCGCAATCAGCGCCCGTGTCTCGACCGAGCCCCGGGCTGCAAGATCGACAAGGTCCTCGTCGGTCAGAACAGGCGAGCGGGAAATGACGATGTAGGCGATTTCCGGCTGGTCTTCGGCAAGCCCGAGAATGATGGCACGAGGAATATCGGAGGATGGCGCGAGCACTTCGGCCAGAGCCGAACGTACCTTCGGAGAGGGATCGTCGAGCAGAAAGGTCATTGCCATTTCGGCAGCCTGACGATCAATACCGTTCATCTGCGCGTCGACATAGGCGCGACCGAGGGCCCGGGCAGCGCGGGCACGATCGCCCGTTCTCGCCGTCTCCACCCAGCGAAGAAATGCTTGTATGATCACCGACGCCCCACTAGACACCCAAAGCCACCTGATGTTGGAAGCCTAGCCGGCAAAGGTTTAAGATTGGTTCACCATGTCCGTTAACCGCTTCAAAACCATGAAACCACTGCTGTTTCAGAGCGCCGGCGCGCCGCTACCGACGTCCGTCGATCTCAACGCTTTCGATGGCATTATTGTCGATCTCGGTTTTGGTGACGATGCACTAGCTCAGCTGGTGGCAGTCGCGCGCGGTGCCTGCCGTGTCTTCGCACGGATCGCTCCAATAAACCGCCTGGCAGCGGAGGACATGGCCTCGCTTCTTCGCAACGACATTAGCGGCGTCCTGCTTTCCGGATGCCGGAGCCGCGCAGATGTGCAGAGGCTCGATGTCATGCTGCGCGTCGCGGAGGCGAACGTAGGCAATCGCCTGCAGCAGGTCGCTATCCTTGCCGAATATGGCTCGGTCCCCGAAAGCGTACTTTCGCCCTACTCCCTTGGCGAAAGCTCGCCGCGTCTCGAAGGAATTATTTTCGATGCCTCTGCGCTGGCGGCGGCTATCGGCTGCAGACCATCGAAGGAGCCGCAGGATGAGGTTCTGGTCGCACCAATCGCCGCCGGGCGCGCCGCTGCTGCTCTTCGCGCCCATGAAGCGGGTCTTGGCTGTTACGAAATGCTGCCGCAAACGGCAGTGACTGAAAAGGCCGTCCGGCGCGCCTTCGCTGCCAGCCGCGCCAATGGCTTTTCTTCCGTGGTCTGCCGCTCGCCGGAGCAAGCGGCATGGCTGGATACAGGCGGCTGACGCTTCCTCCGACTACCCACGCCTCAGCGCGTGGGACGCACCATCTGGAAGACGTCGCCGCCGTCGCAGTAATCCATGTAGCCGAGGCGGGCGAGCGGGCGGACCGTCGCCATGTCGAAACGACCGTCGCGGATCGCCTCGTCGCGAATGTGGATGCCGACCACCTGGCCGATGACGACGTAATTGTCCGAGGGCTCGCCATCGAGCCCCTTTGGCTGGAACATCTCGGTCATCCGGCACTCCAGCGCCGCATAGGCCTCGCCCACGAACGGCGCCTTGACCAACGTCCCGTCAACCGGCGTCAACCCGGCTATCGTAAACTCGCTCTCGCCATGGGGAGCTGCAATCGAGGTCTTGTTGACCGCCTCGCTCAGATTCCGGCTGGCGAAGCTGGCGGTGAATTCGCCGGTGGCCTCGATGTTGCGCACCGAATCCTTGTAGCCGCTCGACGAAAACATCACGAGTTTCGGCCGGTCGCTGATCGCATTGAAAAAGGAATAGGGCGCGATATTCAGCGAGCCGTCCGTGGCGCGCGTGCCGATCCAGCCGATCGGCCGCGGCGAGACGATGGCCTTGAACGGATCATGCGGCAGGCCATGCCTGTTTGCGGCCGTGTCGTAGAACATCAGGCGTCTTCTCCGACCCAGGTGACGATCTCGGCCAGTTCCGGGCGTGGACGCTCCGTTGGCGGGACCGTAGCGGTGCCGATGTGGATAAAGCCGGCGATCTTCTCGCCCGGCTCAACGCCGAGCAACGGATAGGCAGCTTCGTCGAAGGCGTACCATTCGGTCAGCCAATTGGAGGCATAGCCGAGCGCATTGGCCGCCATAAGCAGGTTGAGGCAAACGGCACCGGCCGACATCTGCTGCTCCCATTCCGGGATCTTGAAATGCGGGGCTGCCTTGCTGACGACCGCAACGACGACCGGAGCCCGCGTCATCCGCGTCTCCTCGACCTTGATCATCTCGTCAGACAGATCGGGCTTCTTGGCGAGTGCCATTGTCTTCAGTTCGGCGCTGATGCGCGCCCGCTCTTCGCCGCGGTAAACGATGAACCGCCACGGAGCGAGCTTGCCGTGATCCGGCACACGCGAGGCGAGCTTCAGCATTTCCTCGACTTCAGCTCTACCGGGTCCTGGTTCACCCATCTGAAAAGCGGGAATGGACCGGCGGGACGCGAGATAGTCAACGAGCTTTATTTCGGTTTTCATATTGGGTGAATTCCACTATTTTGCCGCCGACCGGCAGCCACGAAAATGCCATACCGGCGTCTCAAGTGGAGTCACCCAGTCAGGAAGTCAACTGCTCTCATGCGCACCTGCCCTCGTATTTTCATCAGAACCGGTTTGGCGGTCGCACTCGCAAGCATCACCGCCGGCAGCGTCCTGGCGCAGGACGCCACGGAGGCCTTCGAGAGCTTTCCCTCCATTTCCACCACCGGCAAGACGCAGAAGCTGACCGGCTTCAGTCCGCTGACCAGCGACCCGACACAGGGCGGCACACTGAAGGACGTGAAACTCGAGGCGCTTCTGACCGGCAAGGGTCAGCCCGTCGAGGCCGGCCTGACCTGGCGCGTGTTCAGCCCGATCCCCGGAAGCGACGGCAAGCTGCCGCTGCTGGCGACGTCCGAAGGCGGATCGACGGCCTTCAGCCTGGTGCCGGGCGAGTATTTCGTCAACGTCGCATTTGGCCGTGCGGCCGCGACGCGCAAGATCCGCATCCCGGAAGACGGCGTGCTCGACAAGCAGGTACTGGTCCTTGATGCTGGCGGCATGACGTTGAATGCGGTCTCAGGCAGCGATGTGCGCATCCCGCCGGGCGAACTCAGCTTCTCCATCTATTCGTCCGAAACGCAGAGCGATGGCGAACGGGCCTTGATTGCCGCCGACGTGAAGCCCAGCACCGTCCTTCGCCTCGGCGCCGGCACCTATCATGTCAGCTCCAACTACGGCACGACAAATGCGGTGATCACGGCCGACATCCAGGTGGAAGCCGGCAAGCTGACCGAAGCGACGATCCAGCACAAGGCTGCGAAGCTGACGCTGAAGCTGGTCTCCGAGCCGGGCGGCGAAGCCATCGCCGACACCGGCTGGTCGATCCTGACTTCGGCCGGCGACATCGTCGACCAGGAGGAAGGGGCGTTCCCGACGCTGGTTCTTCTCGAGGGCAACTATACGGCTGTCGCAAGAAACAAGAACAAGATCTACCAGCGCGATTTCACGGTGAAGGCCGGCGTCAACACCGATATCGAAGTGCTGCTGACCAATGGCGGCGCGGCCGCAAGCCCGGAAGCAGCCGCGGAAGCACAGGATTGATCTGACGCCGCCAGGCTGACCGTGCGGCAGGCACGCCTGACGCTACGTCAGCCGGCACGCTTGAGGAAACGGCGACGCGGCGGTGCCATCGAAAAGACCGCCTCGTAGATGCGACCGAGCAGATCCTTGCGGTCAGCATGCAAGCAAAGCTCTTCCCAGGTGAGGATATGCCCGATGCGGGCCGCGATCGTCGTGCCCGACAGCCTTCGGAATTCGCGGATCAGGAGAGAGATCCTGAGCGTCAGCGAGACCTTGCTGGCGAGATGGAAGATGCGGCCGTTCTGCCCCTCGAAATAGATCGGTATGACGTTCGCGCGCGCGGCCTGTATCAACTTGGCCGGAAAGATCTTCCACGGCAGATCCTCGGCCCTGCCCCAGCCCGAGCGCGCCGTTGCTACGCCGCCGGCCGGGAAGATCACGATCGTCACGCCGTCCTTCAGCAATCGCACCGCTTCGTGGCGCGTCGCCATGTTCAGCGCCAAGGCCTCCTTCGTCTCCTCGAAGGACACCGGCAGCGAATAGGGCGCCATCTCCGGCACCTTCAACAGCTCGTTGTTGATCAGCACCCGAAACGGCCTGCCGAGTTGCTCGGCAAGCGCCAGAACGGCAATGCCATCGCCGATGCCGAAGGGATGATTGGCAACGATAACCAGGGGGGTGTCCGGCAGGTGCCGAGGCGGCCATTCGCCCTGAAGCCGCAGGCGGACATCGATCAGCTTCAGCATCTCGCCGAAGATCCGGTCGCTCTTGCCGACGACGTCGGATTGCCAACGCGCGTAAAGCTTGACGTATCGGTTGCGACCCGCCAGGCCCTCCATGGAGCGGATGAACCAGCGCTTCAGGCGCCGGTCATTTTCATTTGCGTAAGACAGCTCTTTGAACTGCACGGAAGTCTCCGATGGATGGCCTCCTGCATGCTTCCTTAAATCGTACCCGGTTTAAGGATAGGAACATGCAGCAACTCGAAGTACGACGGCGACCTTTGCGCGTCTGATAAGACGCGCGGCGCTGTAGCATCCGGATATTCCGCTAATATGACAGTTTGCTGACAGAGCGAAGGTCCCGGGGTGTTAACCCCGGGCTTTCTTTTCAGCCTTGCGCTTGAGATCAGGCGCCGTGGCCTCAGCCGAGAGCGAAGCGATCGCCTCGTCGAGCGACATCGCCGTCTGGGCCTGCGAGCCGAGACGCCGGATGTTGACCGAACGCTCTTCCGCCTCGCGCTTGCCGCAAACGACGATGACCGGAACCTTGGTCACCGAATGCTCACGGACCTTGTAGTTGATCTTCTCGTTGCGGAAGTCGGTCTCGACCGTAAGTCCGGCATCACGCAGAAGCTCCGCGACCTCGCGACCATAGTCGTCTGCCTCGGAAGTAATTGTCGCGACGACGACCTGCAGCGGCGAGATCCACAGCGGCATGTGGCCGGCGAAGTTTTCGATCAGAATACCGAGGAAGCGTTCCATCGAACCGCAGATCGCCCGGTGGATCATCACCGGCTGACGCTTCTCGGAATCCTTGTCGATATAGAAGGCGCCAAAGCGCTCCGGCAGGTTGAAGTCGACCTGTGTCGTGCCGCACTGCCATTCGCGGCCGATCGCGTCCTTCAGTGTATATTCGAACTTCGGACCGTAGAAGGCGCCCTCGCCCGGCAGGATGCCGGTCCTGATGCGGCCTTCGGACTGCGCCTCGATCGTCTTCAGCACGTCGGTCATGACGCTTTCGGCGCGATCCCAGAGCTCGTCGGAACCGACGCGCTTATCCGGACGGGTCGACAGCTTGACGACGACTTCCTTGAAGCCGAAGTCCTCGTAGACCGAAAGGATCAGATCGTTGATGCGCAGGCACTCGGCCGCCATCTGCTCGTCGGTGCAGAAGACGTGGGCATCATCCTGGGTGAACCCGCGCACGCGCATCAGCCCGTGCAGCGCACCGGATGGCTCGTAACGATGGACGTTGCCGAATTCGGCCAACCGCACCGGCAGTTCGCGGTATGACTTCAGGCCATGCTTGAAGATCTGGATATGACCCGGGCAGTTCATCGGCTTCAGCGCGAAGACCCGCTCGTCATCGGTGTCGTCGCCGGCGACCGTCACCTTGAACATGTTGTCGCGGTACCAACCCCAGTGACCGGACGTTTCCCACAGCGACTTGTCGAGCACCTGCGGCGCGTTGACTTCCTGATAGGTGTTGGCGAGCCGGCGGCGCATATAGGCCGTCAGCGTCTGGAACAGACGCCAACCCTTGCCGTGCCAGAAGACGACGCCCGGACCCTCTTCCTGGAAATGGAAGAGATCCATCTCGCGTCCGAGGCGGCGATGGTCGCGCTTTTCCGCTTCGGCCAGGATATGCAGGTACTGGTCAAGCTCTTCCTGGGTATGCCAGGCCGTGCCGTAGATGCGGGTCAGCATCGGGTTGTTGCTGTCGCCGCGCCAATAGGCTCCGGCAACCTTCATCAGCTTGAATGCCGTACCGATCTGGCCGGTCGAGGCCATGTGCGGGCCGCGGCAAAGGTCGAACCAGTCGCCCTGATAGTAGATCTTGAGATCCTGGCCCTCCGGGATCGCATCGACCAGCTCTACCTTGTAGGCCTCGCCCTTGTCGGCGAAGACCTGGCGTGCCTTTTCGCGCGGCCAGACTTCCCTGGTGAACGGCTTGTTGCGAGCGATGATCTCCTTCATGCGCTTCTCGATGACCGGCAGGTCGTCGGGCGTGAAGGGCTCGTTCTTGGCAAAGTCGTAGTAGAAGCCGTTGTCGATCACCGGTCCGATGGTCACCTGCGTGCCCGGCCACAGCTCCTGCACGGCTTCCGCCATCACGTGCGCCGCATCGTGGCGGATCAGCTCAAGCGAACGCTTGTCGTCGCGGGTGACGATTTCGATGCGGCCATCGGCGATGGTATCGGACAAGTCGCGCAGCTCGCCATCGAGCGCGATGGCGACGGCCTTCTTGGCCAGCGACTTCGAAATCGACTCGGCGACATCGCGCCCGGTCGTGCCCGGGGCGTATTCGCGGACGGAGCCATCAGGAAATGTAAGGGAAACGGGATTCGACATCATGATCTCCTATCCAGTCCCGCCAACGAATGCGGGTGGTATGGTGTGGTATGACTGACCGGCTTCCGCCGGCTATTTGACGCAGGCCTGATAGAGGTTTTTCGAAACGGAGTAAAGGCAAGGACAGCCTACAGCGCCGCGCGTCTTATCAGACGCGCAAAGGTCGCTGTAGCACTTTGAATGGCTGCATGTTTTTATCCTTAAATCGAATAGGATTTAAGGAAACATGCAGGATGCACGAAGCATCGCGGCGAGGCCCTTAACCGTGTTCCAGTTGCGGAACGTGCCGATGCCGAGACGTTTTTTGGTCAAGGCGCCGAGCAGTTTCGATTCGCTTGCCTGGCCGGTGAAATGAACCCAAAGGTCGCCATCGACGACCGCCAGACGCTCGCCGGCAGTGCAATAGCGTTCGAAATCCGAAGGCACGGCGCCGGAAAGCGGCTCGCGCATCACGCGAACATGGACGCGGGTGCCGTCCTCCTCGCCTTCAACGCGAAACGGATTGGCTGCGGCAAGCCTCAGCCAATCGGAACCAGGACGAACGATGATGTCGACCTGCCGGCCGAACGTCTCGGCGAATGCCGTCTCGAGCGCCGCCTCCAGCTCTCCGACGGCAACCCTGTCCGTTTCGAACAACAGGTTGCCCGTGGCGGCGAGTGTGCGCGGTGACCGGTGACCGAGCCGCTCGGCCATGGCTTTCAGATCACCCATCACAACGCGCCGCCCTTCGCTGAGCACGATACTATAGAGCAGCGCGACGTAGCTGTTCACGCAGGGAACTCCTTGGCTCATGCACGCCAGTAGTCGGCGGCACCGGCCGGCAAATGGGCCAATACGCGATCGAGCTTCGCTTCGTCGACGTTCTTCCGCAAGGCTGCCGCCACATCGGCAATTGCCGTATCCGGCGAAATATTGTGGTCTCCACGCAGCGCTTGCACTTCGAGCGTCATAGCCGTCCTTCCCGAAAACGGGCTCGTGGGTTCTTCGAGATCCCACTCGGCGATAAAGATCGCTCTTAGAACCGGCGGCAGCACGTCGGCAAACAGGATCGCATCCTCGACATCCAGGCGACGACGAAAGGTCTGCAGCACGGCCTGAACCATCGTATAGGCCTGGTTCGTCGTCTGGAGCCCTGAGATATCGCGGGCATCGGTGATGAAGCGGTCGAAATCGACCGAAGCCTGCCGATATTCCATCGGGATCGTCATCGCGTTCATCCGCCCTTTGGCCGCGGCTGCCAGTAGCGCCACGGCGCATACCAATGATGCCTGCCCTTCAGGCGCTCCGGCACCGGGTCGAACCCATGGGTTCCGCCCGGGCCACAACGCGCGACGCGAAAAAGCGTCATCCAACCACCGGCCCACAGGCCGTGGCGTGCGACTGCCTCATAGCCATATTCCGAACAGGTCGGCAGATGCCGGCAGGCATTGCCGATGAAACTGGAAAGGGTCAACTGATAGGCACGGATGAAGGCCATGCCAAGCAGGCGCCCCGGCGTCCTGCGGAAAGGACCGGACCAGTTGCGCCCGCCGCCCGCAGACTCAGAGCCAGCCATGGGCGGATGTTCGCAATGCGGATCCCGGCACATGGCTCAGACGGCCGTCGCCAGACGCCTGGCCTCGATCTGGCCGATCGCATCGACGACAGCATCGAAAGTGAGCATGGTCGAGGCGTGCCGGGCCTTGTAGTCCTTCACCGGCTTCAGGAACCGCATGTCCTCGAAACGGCCAGAGGGACCTTCCCCGTCGGCCTTCAGCATCGCCAGCATCTCGTCGCGGGCCTTTCGGATTTCGCTCGCCTGCGCGCCGACGACATGACGAGCCATGATCGACGACGATGCCTGCCCGAGCGCGCAAGCCTTGACGTCATGGGCAAAATCCGTGACCACGTCGCCGTCCATCTTCAGCCAGATCCGGACCTTCGAGCCGCAAAGCTTCGAATGCGCAACCGCTTCGGCATCGGCATTTTCCAGAACCCCGATACGCGGGATATTGCCGGCGAAGTCGAGAATACGATTGTTGTAAATGTCATCCATCATTTGACGCGATCCGGCTGATTTTTCGCGGTTTTGGGTGATCGGCGCATGATTTTCTCCTATAGGCAGGAAAAAAGCACGACGCAGTCCCCTCGGCCTCTTTCATCTCTGTGGCACCATACTATATGCTATGTCGTGTTGGGGCGACAGTTCCGCAAGAGGATCAAAATGTCGCCTGTTGTTTGGGAAACCGTGCCGGACGGTCCATTGCACTGCTAAGCAAGGACCAGAAAGCCCCGGAGCCCGCCGACGGAACCCAAGCCTGCAGGGTTAGGCGAATGGCCAGTGGCGAGTTGTCCGAAAGATAAAACGTCAAGCAATCCCCGTATTGCGCAAAGAGGCCATTATGGATGCCATAGTGAAGAATTTCCCCGTGCTCGACAATGCGAGCGACCGGCCGACGCAAAAAGAGGCCGAGGACGCCGTGCGCGTTCTGCTGCGCTGGGCAGGTGATGATCCGAGTCGCGAGGGCCTGTTGGATACGCCGGCACGCGTAGCCAAGTCCTACCGCGAGCTTTTCAGTGGTTACGATCTCGCAGCCGAAGACGTGCTCGGCCGGACCTTCGAAGAGGTTGCCGGCTACGACGACATGGTGCTGGTCAAGGACATTCCGTTCTATTCCCATTGCGAACACCACATGGTGCCAATCATCGGAAGGGCGCACGTCGCCTATCTGCCGAATGGAAGGGTTCTTGGGCTTTCGAAGATCGCCCGCGTGGTCGATATCTATGGTCGCCGGCTGCAGACGCAGGAATCGATGACGGCCCAGATCGCCAAGGCGATCGACGAGTCGCTGGCGCCCCGCGGGGTCGCGGTGATGATCGAGGCTGAACATATGTGCATGGCGATGCGCGGCGTTCAGAAGCAAGGCTCGACAACGCTGACCACCACATTTACGGGTACTTTCCAGACCGAACCGGCCGAACAGGCCCGTTTCATGACGATGCTGCGGGGCTTCAAGTAAGGCTCCTACCAACGGAGCCTTTCATGACGCTCACATTCGAGACCCCCTCCTCCAACAATGCCGAACTGGAAAACGGTCCGGCCTTCACGCCCCGCTTCGATGAAAAGGGGCTGATCACCGCCGTCGTCACCGACGCACGCGACGGCGAGTTGCTGATGGTCGCGCACATGAACGCCGAAGCGCTGGCGCTGACGATCGAGACCGGCGTCGCCCACTATTACAGCCGCTCCCGAAAGAGCCTCTGGAAGAAGGGCGAGAGCTCCGGCAATCTTCAGACGGTGAAAGAGATTCGCACCGATTGCGACCAGGACGCCATCTGGCTCAAGGTGTCGGTCGCCGGACACGACGCAACCTGCCACACCGGCCGCCGCTCCTGCTTCTATCGAACGGTCGGCACCGATGGCGGCCGTGCTACCGTTACGATCACCGACGACATCAGGCATTTCGACCCGACCGAGGTTTATGACAAAAATTAAGCATTGCGCATCTTTTTGGGGCGGGTGCATACTGCGTTGATATTTTGGTAACCCAGCGGGCGCCTAATCCTTCGGCAAGGATGCAGTTTCCCTGGGAACGGCCGCAAGCCGGGTAACATTGCAAACTGTAGTGAATGTTTATCGGCCCCGCCGCACGCGGCGACAGGATCGATGGTAATCTGAATAACGGTGCCAGTCTTTCAGCGATGAATAAGGACAAGGCCGGCACCAGCGCCGGCTTGGCAGGTTTTCCTCCAGACAAGTGCGCTCAAAATTATTGCGTCGTTCCAGGATCGAATCTGGTCTTCGGAAGTTTGAGTCAATGCATGGAGCGCCACGACGCCCTTCGCGCATTCTGAAGGACGTGTTGCGCTGCCACGTGTTCGGCGGTGTTGGAGGTGCCGGATGTTGAACTGGACTTTTACGCGTAGCAGCCAGATTGCCGACCTGACCGACCCGGACGGGTCATCACTCTCGACAACACCATCTGAACCCGCCGTGCCGCCCAGACCGCCCAAGATCGCAATCGCGCTCGGCGGCGGCGCCGCTCGCGGCTGGGCCCATATCGGCGTGCTCAGAGCGCTCGACGAAGAAGGCATCGAGGTCGGCATGATCGCCGGTACCTCCATCGGCGCTCTTGTCGGTGGCTGTTATCTCGCCGGCAAGCTCGATGAACTGGAAGCATTTGCCCGGTCACTGACTGTACGACGCATTGCCGGCCTGCTCGATTTCGCCATCGGCGGCGGCGGCCTCTTCGGTGGGCTGCGCTTGACCAAGCGCATGCAGGAGCATCTCAAGGGCCTAAGCATCGAGAGCCTCGACCGACCGTTCATTGCGGTTGCAACCGAGGTGCATAGCGGCCACGAAGTCTGGCTGGAAAAGGGCTCTCTGATCACCGCCATCCGCGCGTCCTATGCCCTTCCCGGCATCTTCGAGCCGATCAATGCCAACGGCCGGACATTAATGGACGGCGCACTGGTCAACCCCGTACCGGTTTCGGTATGCCGTGCGCATGAACAGCAGCTCGTCGTTGCCGTGAACCTTAACTACGATCTCTATGGCCGCTCTGCCGTGGTCAAACACAGCGCCGGCACAGAGACCCTGGATATGCCGGCCATCAACGAGCCGACGCACCACTCGGCGCGCATGGGCATGACCAGCGTCATGGTTCAGGCCTTCAACATCATTCAGGATCGCATCTCGCGTGCGCGCCTTGCCGGCGATCCTCCGGATCTGGCCCTCCATCCGAAGCTCAACGACATCGGGCTCTCGGAATTCCACCGCGCCGGAGAGGCGATTGATCGCGGCTATCAGGAAGCGAAAGCCAAGCTCGCCGAAATCCGCCGGATGCAGGAAGTCCTGGTTCGCTGACAACGGGCGCAATGCCAGGTTTCCGCGTTGCTCCAAGGGATTGCTGTACCGGTCGCACATTTAGCGATGGCGGAAAGTGCCAGCGCGCGTTCAGCACGACTGTTCGAGATTGCGCCGCAGACGGACAACAAAAGGGCGGCGGAAACCGCCCCTTTCAATTATCCAGCTATATAGGCCTTGATGTGCTCGGCCTCTTGCTCCATCGCGCGAATGTGATGCTTGATCACGTCACCGATCGAAATAATGCCGGCCAGGTGCCCATTCGTTTCAACTGGCAGATGACGGGCTCGCAGCTTGCTCATCATTTCCATCAGCGTATCGACGGACATTTCCTCGGTGCAGCAATAGACGTTCTGCCACATCACGGCCGAGACCGGCTTCTCCAGACAGGCAGCGCCATGTTTGGCAATGGCGGCGACGATATCGCGCTCGGTCAGGATGCCGGTGATCTGATCATCCGCATCGATGATGATCACTGCGCCGATATGATTGTCACGCAGAAGGACTGCGGCCTGTTGAACCGTCATGCGAGGACCGACGGTCACGACGTTCCGGCCCTTTTCATTGAGTATCGCTTTTACTGACATGCACACTTCTCCCCGTTGCGACGACGCCGGGTCGGCGGGGAAGGTTCCAGCCTGTCGTGTGCGGCACAGTCGGGGAACGGAACCTATACCCACTCCGGTACCTGCAAGGCTGACGCGTCGCTCCTCAGAAACGCGCTATACCTTTGAGCACCCGGCCTTCACGGGCCGCACCGTCCATGGACAATATCGGCCGTTTCAAATGGTGCGCCAGCGTTCCCGGGAAATCAAGCGTTCTGACAATGATCGCAACAGGATCGGTGCGTTCTCAATCGCGTGGGTCGAACAACGCGAACAGGAGGAAGCCAAAGAGGAAACCGCCGATATGCGCTTCCCACGCCACGCTGTCGGCTCCGCCAGGCGTGAACATGCCGAACCCGACGAGGAAATTCGTCAGGAACCAGATGCCGCTGAAAACGACGACTGAGCGATTGGAGAGCGCCTCGCTGAAGGAAAGCCTGCGATTGAGGTGTGCGAACTGCCGACTGATGCGGCCGCTTGGCGAAAACACGAATCGCGCCGCGCCACCCATGAAGCCCGAAACGACCCCCGAGGCGCCGACCACGACGATCATCTCGCCCCAGTGAAATACTGTGTGAAGTGCTACGGCAGCGGCGGCCGAAAGAGCCCAGAAGAGAGCCAGCCGCGCCATGCCGATGCGCCGGGCCACCGGTGCCCCAAAGGCAACCATCCAGAAGATATTGAAGATCAGGTGCTCCCAGCTTCCGTGCAGGAACGAATACGTCACCGGGCTCCAGAGCCACGCAAGGCTCTGCTCGGCAAGCGGATGATCATAGCGCGCTGGAAGGAAGGCGAAGTTCAGGATGATATCCTGGTCGAGACTGCTCGAGAAGACATAGGTGCGAAGCGCATGAATAGCGACGAGGAACAACAGGATGCACGTCAGCCCCGCCGGCAGGTTGAATGCGGGCTCGTGCGTGCGCTGGACGGCGCCTTCCCGCTCCGCCTCCGGTGGCGTCGCTGCCTGATCTCGTTCCATGGCTGCTGCTCTCTTCCGTCCGCATGTCCGTTTCAATCCGACCCAGTCGGCCGGGCAATTGCGCATCGCCGGACAGCGCGCCCAGCCATAAGCAAACAAAAAAAGACCGTCCAGTAAAAACTGAACGGTCGGTGAGCTCCCAATACCCAGAGCTCAAAATCTGTGCCGAAGGCAATCCTTCGTGAAGTGATGTTCATTCAGGTGCCAGCCCGCTGCGGCCGAAGCAATCGAAACCGTTTGTTAACCTTAATTTCCAGGTGGCACGGAATTCGCTCTGTCATCAGGACAACCGGTATGAGCGGTCGAATTTGTGCCGGATCGGCACACAGATCGCGCGAAATGGAATGAACGACATCATGCGCAGCAAGACATCAACGCAGTTGTTCCAGTATTGGAACCTCATTCGTGGCGACCGTGAACTACCGCGTCGCGACGAAATCGAACCGTCGGCCATCCGGACACTCCTGCCTGAGCTCTTCATCCTCGAGAGGGACAGTTTCGCCAGTATAAAATTCCGCCTGGCTGGAACGCATGTCTGCGCCCTCTTCGGCCAGGAACTGCGCGGCCAGCAGTTCGGTACACTCTGGTTCGGGACCCAGGCTGGCAGAACGCTTCAAGTCAGCACGCAGGTGATGGCACGACACGTGCCCGTCATGCTGTCGGCGATTGCACTGACGGAAGACAGGAGAGAATTGGAGATCGAGGCTCTGCTCCTTCCCCTCGCCTCCAACGAAGGTCACAGTGACCGCATTCTCGGTTCTCTCTCACCATTGTCGCGCCCGTACTGGTTGCACGCCGCACCGGTCAGCGGTCTCGATGTTAGGGGCCTCAGAGTGCTCGATCCGGATCGGACGGCGGCGCTCCTAAGGGAACCGGCCATGGACGAGGCATTTTCTCCCGGAATCCGGCAGGTGCAACACTTGCGCGTCTTCGAGGGCGGCCGCGACGCCTGACAAACGCCTGTGCCAAGATCCGCGCAGCCACCAACCGCAGGGCGAACATTCTATTAACCGGACCGCACTATGCTTTGCCTGCCAAGATACGTCATGCAGAGTGATCATGTTCTCGTTCCAGCAAGCTCAAAATACCGGTCCGAAGCCGCACCAGGAAGGCGCATTTCAGCGCGTCTCGGTGAACCTTACCGGGCGACTGATGCTTGCCAACCACGACGAATTCGACTGCACCGCCGTCGACATGTCACCGGGTGACGTGCTTCTGTTATCGCCAGCCCGCCCACGTGCCGGCGAACGCATCATTGCCTACATCGATCACGTCGGCCGGCTCGAAGGCACCGTGTCTCGGCTCGCCGAAAACGCCTTCGTCATCCAGCTCAACGCCACGGAGCGCAAGCGCGAGAAGCTTGCGGCGCAATTGACGTGGATTGCCAACAAGCACGAACTCGGCCTTCCCGAAGATCGTCGCCACGATCGTCTTGCTCCGCGCAAGACGCTGACCGAGCTGACGCTCGATACCGGTGCCAAGTATCCCTGCCGCATCATCGACCTTTCGATGTCCGGCGCCGCGGTGGACATTGAAAACCGCCCCCCGATCGGCACGCAAATCAAGCTCGGCAACATGAAGGGCAAGATTGTCCGTCATTTCCAGGAAGGCGTTGCCATCGAATTCTCGGGCGTCCAGTCCCGCGAAGCCCTGACGGAATTCCTCTAAACCGCGTCGCGGCCTCTACGGCGCCGCGCGTCAACGCGCAAAGGACGCTGCAGCACTTTAAATCTGCTGCATGATTCTCTCCTTGAATCGATTCCGATTTAAGGATTTAAGCAGTCGTATCCGCGGACTGCGCCTCAAACTCTTGTGATGCGCATGACGTTATCGCAAAATCGCTGCGTTCGTTTGCGCGATAGCGCTTTGGGCGATTTCGGCCGCCGCCTCAACGGCATTGCCAGCCCTCAATCGTGACGCTTCGTCCTCGGCGGCATCCGTATGCGGCCGAGCATAATCGGCAACGCCGACGCGGTAGACCGCCCTGGATCGGGGCTATTCCGGCCCAACACTCTCGACGATCGAACCGATGTTTCCGCGCGTCCGTTCCGACCGCGGCGCCTTGTTGCTCCATTTCAGCACAGCCCGTGGCTCCCTTTGCCGATTTTCGGCACAACTTTTTTCAAATAATTTTTCTCCGTATTTTCGCTCGTCGCGTTGATTTCACGTTGAAATCAAGCATTGCGGCCAAACGCAAAGTGGCGAAATTGCCCCTCCCCGACACATCCAGCTGCCGCCATGCACCCGGGCATTGGCACGCTATCCGTCGATATGCGCTCACAAAACCCCACTCTTGCAACCATTTAGATGCTTAACAGATTCCACTTGCGTGCTCGACGGCCGTTCAAGATCGATAAAATTTGAATCAAATTCGACTAAAATATATCTCAAAATCTGTTCTTATTTTATTCTGATACGATTTTCATTTGTACTTTGTTTTACCTCGCATATTCGCCAGCGATAAAAATGTCCGTGCCATTGTCGAACCATAACGGGGAGACAATCATGCTCAAGACAATCACCAAGATGATCGCTGTCGCCGCACTTTTGACCGGCGGCCTGGTCGAAGGCGCAATGGCCCTTCCGGCGAACATGACCGTGACCGGTGCGACCAACCCGCCGATCGGCCACTATGAGTTCTGCAAGATCAATCCGGGCGAATGCCGCTCGAACGGCGCCGATCGCGGCCCGATGGTCCTGACGCGCGAAAGCTGGCAGAAAATTCTCGAGGTCAACTACGACGTCAACCAGGGGGTCACGCCGATGACCGACATGGAAATCCACGGCGTCGAGGAAAAGTGGTCCTACCCGGACAGCGTCGGCGACTGCGAAGACTACGTTTTGCTGAAGCGCCGCAAACTCATCGAAAGCGGCTTCGCCGGCTCTGACCTTTTGATCACTGTCGTCCTTCAGCCGAATGGCGATGGCCACGCGGTCCTGACCGTGCGCACCGATCGCGGCGACTTCATCCTCGACAACATGCGCAACAAAGTGCTGCTGTGGTCGGATACCGAATACACATACCTCAAGCGGCAGTCGACCGAACATGCTGGCCGCTGGGTCAAGCTGCAGGATGGCCGCACGGTCGCAGTCGGCAGCGTCCGCACCCAGTAACCCTCACAGAATGACCGCGGCGTGGTTGGGTGATTTCCCGCGCCGCGATCAGTTATCCGGGCTTCGGTCAGTCCCATCCCCGTTTCAGACCAGGCCCTGGCCGGTTCCGCTGTCCCTCGGAGCCGGCTTTCTTGTTCTCGGCCACCCCAGCGCGCCGAGATCAGGCGCGCACAAGCGGAAGACGCGCCTATTTAATCGAAAATTAACCACCTTCGACCAGCGTCAGGCAAGCCACCCCTGCCAGAGTCCAACTTGCGCTGCCGACCGACCAGCGGCAGCTGAACCGCCACATATCGCGCGGCTACCGCGACGGGACGCCCCATCGATGAGCACCTCTTCCAACGGGAACTCGGAGCCGGAACTCAGCCCGCTCCTTTCGAGGCGCTTCGTCTACAAGATCACCGCGGTCGTTGTCCTGCTTGCCGCGATCACCGCCGCACTTTCCCTGTCGGGGCGTTGGTTCGGGGAAAACCTCGCACTGGCCGGCCACACGTCAAGCCTCGTGCCCTACGATATCTTCATCGGTCAGGATCACCTACGCCTGCCCGCCAACGTCATTCGCTTTGAAAACCAGCGGGCGACGTCGATCGCCGAACGGGTCGACGTTTACGTGACATGGCCAGCGCTCGAGGGGTACAGCGACGACAACCGCAACCTCTTCAATGACGTCAGCCGTCCGGAGGCCCTGATCTTCCTGCAGATCGCGCAGAGCACGATGTCGCGCGACATGTCCGGTCGGCTCGACCCCATCTACACCCAGGTCTTCGAGGGCGCCACAGGCCCTGGCCCCAATGGGTTGACGCGGCACGGCGTCAAGGCGACGTCGAGCTATGCCGGCGAGGCCTTCTTCACAGCTGCGCGTGGAAAGGAGCCACCCTACGTCGTGCGCTGTCTGGAGCCTCGCGCGAACGAGGCCTCCACGAGTGCGGACTGCCAGCGCGATATTCATGCCGGCAAGGATCTCGTCGTCCTTTACCGCTTCTCCCGCAATCTGCTGCCGCAATGGCGCGAAATCGACAATGCTGTGGGTGGCTTCGTGAAAAGCCATCTCGTGCCCTGATTTTGTCCAAGTGGTGTGATGCTGGCTTGTGCGCCGCACCATTGCGCTACACCGGTATCACCTCTGTACAAATGCGTCCGATTCCGGAAACCAATCATTCATCATAAACCGATTGGTAACGCTATGCCGATACTGTCTCAGGAACGGTCGTTCCCGGAGGCGGCGTCCGGACAACACCCATGACATGAGAATGAAGAGCAGCGTAGTGTCCCAATCAGGTTTTCTTGATCTCGCGAAACGCCCGTTCGGCGCCTTTTCAAAGATGGTAGGACGGATCGTCCTTGCGGGCGCCGTCGCATCGGTTGCCTTCGCAGCACCCGCTTTGGCCAACCCGAAGTATTCGGGCATCGTCGTCGACGCGAAAACCGGCAAGGTTCTCTACGGCGAAGATGCCGACGAGTTGCGCTACCCCGCTTCGCTGACCAAGATGATGACGCTTTATCTGGCGTTCGAGGCGCTCGAAGCCGGTCGGATCAGCAAGTCAACGCCTGTTCCCTTCTCCAAGAACGCTTCCGCCGAACCGCCTTCGAAGCTCGGCGTGCGCGCGGGGCAATCGATCACGGTCGAGCAGGCGATCCTGTCGCTCGTCACCCGTTCCGCCAATGACGCCTCGACGGCGCTTGGCGAACTGCTGGGTGGCTCGGAGCAGCGTTTTGCCCGCATGATGACCAACAAGGCGCGTGCGCTCGGCATGACCCGCACCACCTATCGCAACGCCAACGGCCTGCCGAATACCGAACAGCGCACCACGGCCCGCGATCAGGCACGCCTCGGCCTCGCGCTTCGCCAGCATTTTCCACAGTATTACGATTACTTCTCCACGCGCAGCTTCCGCTTCGGCAAGCAGACGATCGGCAACCACAATCGCCTGCTTGGCAATGTGCGTGGCGTCGATGGCATCAAGACAGGCTACACCCGTGCCTCAGGCTTCAACCTGGTGACCTCTGCTCAACTCGAGGGTCGCAGCATCGTCGCCGTCGTCATGGGCGGCACCTCTGGCGCCAGCCGTGACGCCCAGATGCGTCGCCTGGTGGCAAAGTACATGCCGGCGGCATCGCGCCGCGGCGGTGGCAACCTGATCGCTGAAACCGCACCGACGCCGGTTGCGCCTGTCGCCGAAGAGCCTATCGCTGTCGCGCAGGTCGCGGAAACGCCGGTCTCCAGCCCGGTCGCAGCTGCCGCTGGCCTCGACCTGCCGAACACCGGACCGGTTCCGTCCGTGCGCTACAGTGGCGAAAATACCAACAGCGTGCAGATGGCCTATGCCGGCACCAAGCGCGCATCGGACAACCCGGTCCTGTCGCCGAAGATCGTCCCCAATACGCTTGACGCCCAGAGCATTAAGCTGTCGCGTCAGCCGGTTGCCGCAGGCATGGTCGACGGTCAGATCACCAACTCCGTTCCCAAGCGCGAGCCGGTCGCAGCCGAAGCCGAGCCGCAGGCTGTACCGCAGCCCCAGGGTTGGGTCATCCAGATCGGTGCGACGCCGGACAAGGAACAGGCCATGACCCTGCTCGGCAACGCCAAGGACAAGGGTGGCAAGGCGCTCAGCAAGGCAACGCCCTTTACGGTCGCCTTCAGCAATGGCGGTGCTCAGCTCTACCGCGCTCGTTTTGGCGGGTTCGACGACCAGAATGCAGCGGTAAACGCATGCAAGACGTTGAAGAAGAAAGGCATTTCCTGCTGGGCTGCCCAGCAGTAGACGGCATTTAGTTTCGGTGGCCGATCTGTTAGTCCGACCACCCTCCTCGGTTTTGTAAAGCGTACGAGGTTAGTTATGGCAATGAACGAGAATGTTCCGGGTGTCACTCCCTTGCCCGGGCGACGGGCGAAACCGTCGCGCATCAATCTGCATCCGCTGCATGAGGCAGCGATGCGCATTGCCGATCTCGGTCTGAACCGCCCGAAGGCGAAGACCAAGGATCTGGTAGGCATGCTCTTGACCCATGGTGCACGCGCCTGGCGCTCGACACAGCCACGCGCCGGCATCCATCTTCACGTGACGGCACCCGGTCGTCGCCACCCGCTGAAGATGCGCATCCTTTGAATAGACTGAGATTGAAAGGCGGCTTCGGCCGCCTTTTTCGTCTGGCCACAGCGCCGCGCGTCTTATTAGACGCGCAAAGGTCGCTGCAGCTCTTTGAATTGCTGCATGTTTTTATCCTTAAATCGAATAGGATTTAAGGAAACATGCAGTTGAGCGCTCCGTCCTAAACGGAGCCATTGAAGCGTTCTATTTCTTTGGTTCTTCGCGTTTCCTGGCGGAAAACCGCTTCGCACTCTTCCTGGAAAGGCTCTTAGAGCAGACCGAGTTCGGCAAGCTCGCGCCGGAGCTCGAGAGGCATTTCGGCCCCATCGCCCGAAAGCGACGCCAGATCTCGAGGCGCTTCGTTAGCCTTGAGATAGCGCCAGCCCTGGAAGGCCCGACGCGGCTGCAGCTCCGTTTCAACGACTTCGGGTCCGAGCAGCAGATTGCAGCGACCGATCCCCTCACCGTCCGTAAAGGTTTCGATACCGATCAGCGGTTGGCGCGCCTGAACCTGACCCTTGATGACCCAATAGAGCGAGCCGCCTTCCAGCAGCTCGTCCATGCGTTTCGGCACCATTCGGGTGGTGTGGTATGAATGCGGTTCAAGGCCGGCGGCAATTGCAGCCAGGGCCTTGCGCGAAACCCATTCGCGCAGATCATCGATCGATTCCGCTCCGACGCAGAGCTTTATGAGATGCAGAGACATGGCTGTTTTTGAACACCCGTCCGGCCGTCACGGTCAAGCGAATTGCGCAGCGTCATCCACAATCGTTCGTGCGCCGCTCAACATTCGACGACATTGACCGCCAGGCCGCCGGTGGACGTTTCCTTGTATTTCTCGTTCATGTCGACGCCGGTCTGGCGCATGGTTTCGATGCAGGCATCGAGCGGCACGAAATGCTGACCATCGCCCTTGAGCGCCAGCGACGCTGCAGTAACGGCCTTGACGGCGCCGAGTGCGTTTCGTTCGATGCAAGGCACCTGTACCAGGCCGGCGACCGGATCGCAGGTCATGCCGAGATGATGTTCGAGCGCGATCTCGGCGGCGTTTTCGATCTGCTCCGGAGAACCGCCCATGACAGCAGCAAGGCCCGCTGCCGCCATGGCCGAGGCCGAACCGACCTCGCCCTGACAGCCGACTTCGGCGCCTGAAATGGAGGCGTTGTGTTTGATGATACCGCCGATGGCAGCTGCCGTCAGCAGATAGTCGCGAACGCCGTCCTGATCGGCATCGTCGTGGAAATGCATGTAATAGCGGATGGTCGCCGGAACGACGCCGGCGGCACCGTTCGTCGGCGACGTCACAACGCGGCCGCCGGCGGCGTTTTCTTCGTTCACCGCCATGGCGTAGACGCTCAACCAGTCGTTGGCGAGCAGCGGGTTGATCTTGTTGGAGCGCCACTCTTCCTGCAGCTTGTCGTGAATGGAGCGGGCGCGCCGGCGCACCTTGAGACCACCGGGCATGATGCCGTCCTGGCTAAGGCCGCGGTCGATGCAGCTGCTCATTGCGCCCCAGATGCGGTCGAGCCCCTCATTCAGTTCCTGCGGCGACATGGTGGTTTCTTCGTTTGCCCGCTTCATCTGCGCGATGGTCATGCCGGAGCGGGCGGCCATGTCGAGCATTTCGTGGGCAGTGCTGAAGGGGAACGGGACCTTGACGCCAGCAGGCTTGTTCTTGGAAGCGCGCATCGCTTCGAGTTCCGTATCGGTCACGACGAAACCGCCACCGATCGAATAGTAGATGCGCTTGAGCAGAAGGCGGCCGTCCTTGTCGAAGGCCGAAAAGGACATGCCGTTGGCGTGGCCTGGCAAGGGCACCTTCTTGTCGAAGATCAGATCGGTCTTCGGCTGAAATTCGTAAGATGGATGGCCCGGCGGCGTTATGCGCCCGGTGCGCTCGACGTCGTCGATCAGTGCATCCATGCGGTCGGGGTCGACGCGATCGGGACGCTCGCCGACAAGCCCGAGCACAACCGCCCTGCCCGAACCATGGCCGATGCCGGTGTGGGCAAGCGAGCCGTGCAGGCTGACCTTGATGGCGGCGACGGAGGCATGCGACGGACGCGGCCATTCGTCGGACAGGATGAGTTCGAGAAAGCGATTGGCGGCCGACATCGGGCCCATCGTATGCGAACTCGAAGGACCAATGCCGATCTTGAAGACGTCGAAGACGGAAAGAAACATGAATTGCCTGCCCGGAGCCTGAACATATGCCGCCGGCCCATCGCCGGATGCGGTCATATGCATGATTGCACAGTCGATACAAACTCGATCCCTCCTCAGGACCGAAGCAATACCGTCACCCTTAGATATAGGATCAAACTCTAAGCCATCCTATCCCTGTCGATCAGGCGATCAACCGACATAAGTTCCCGTTGGTGCGACATTGCGCCGACGATTCGGTCCGCAGCCGCCCGAACCCGCGATACGACTGCCCGGAATCAAAACAGCGCGGCTTCCGGGAAGCCGCGCTGTCAATCAGAGGACTTTTGGGTATCAAAGGCCGCCGAAAAGATAAGCAAGAACAAGAACGCCAGCGAAACCGGCTACGGCGCGAGCAGTCACGCCCCAGCAAGACTTCTGTATTGTATTGTCCATGATGTCTCCGAAAAACTCTCAACGGCTGCGGGCCACACATCAAGGGCCCGTGCATGGCGCAATCCATACTGAAGAAAGTGTAAAGACGCAACGGTGAAATATGGCGAAAAGGTGACAGGGGCGCATCCGCACTCCGGTCAACACAGCAAACGTTGGGGTTCGCGCATTTTTGCGGGAAGAAATTCCGCCGCAATTTCATCACACTAGTTGATGCAGCGCCGATTCTCCACAGGCGCGCCCACCTTGCAATTTCCAAAAGCCATGCCAAAAACACGTGTATGACCTTCGAAGATTACATAGCACTTACCGTGTTCATCCTGCTGTGGGCCGGCTTCAGCTGGGCAACAGACGGTACCCGTGGCTTCAAACGCATCAGTCTCACGCGGCTGATGAACGAGCATCGTGGCCGGTGGATTCGCAATTCGCTCAACCGAGACCTGAAAATGATCGACACCCAGATCATCGCCGGGCTGCAGGCGGGCACCGCCTTCTTCGCTTCGACAACAATCTTTGCGCTCGGCGGCTGCTTCGCTCTCTTGGGCGCGACCGAGCAGGTGCAGATGATCTTCGCCGACATGCCCTATGTCTTCCACGGGGGCCGAACGGCCTTCGAGCTGAAGGTCGCCGGGCTCACCTGCCTCTTCGGCTATTCCTTCTTCAAGTTCGGCTGGTCCTATCGCCTGTTCAACTACTGCTCGATCCTCATGGGCGGCATACCGATGACGGCGGACATGATACGCGACCGGCACGCCGCCGAGATCGCGGCCGAACGCGCGGTGCGCATGAACGTGCTCGCCGCAAAGCACTTCAATGCCGGTCTCAGGGCGATCTTCCTGTCGATCGGCTATCTCGGCTGGTTCATCAGCCCCTACGCCTTCGTCGGCCTGACAATCTTCGTCATTTTCGTTCTGACCCGCCGGCAGTTCTTCTCGGAGGCGCGCGCGGCCCTGTTGGAAGACGCCGCCCGCTAACTGCTCGCGCCACGCGTCTCGGATATCTCAGGACGGGAATCCAGCCGTATATTCCATTTCCAAGCAATCAAAGCCGGTCTGGCGCAAGCCTGACCTGCCAATCTCATTGGCGCCAACAGGATGGCGAACACCATGTCCGATAGCAACATGACCTCAACCGCTGAACCGCAACCAACGACGAGCGCCCATCGCCGGCTCGTCTTTATCGATGTGCTGCGCGGCCTGGCACTGGTGGCCATGGCGCTTTACCATTTCGTCTGGGATCTGGAATTCTTTGGCTATGTCGCGGCTGGGACCGCCGGTACCGGCGGGTGGAAGATTTTTGCGCGCCTGATCGCCAGCAGCTTCCTGTTTCTGGCGGGCTACAGCCTCGTGCTCGGGCAACGGCCGAGGATACGTTTCGATGCCTTCATGCGTCGTTTTGCCAAGATTGCCGGCGCGGCCGCGGTTATCAGCATTGCGACCTGGTTCGCCTTCCCCAACACCTTCATATTTTTCGGGATCCTCCATTCGATTGCCGCGGCGAGCCTCGTCGGCCTTCTCTTCCTGCCGCTTCCGGCAATCGTTTCGTTCGTGGCTGCAGCCGCCGCCTTTGCCGCTCCGCTCTATCTCCGCTCTGCGATCTTCGACGCACCCTATCTCTGGTGGGTCGGCCTTTCCGAAACGATTCCGCGCTCGAACGACTACGTGCCGCTGCTGCCGTGGCTCGCACCGTTCCTCCTCGGTCTCGGCACCGCAAAGCTTGTGCATGCACGCCTGATGGCATGGCTTGCCAAGCGCCCGGTGAACGACGGAAAGAGACGGCTGTGGACGAAAGCGCTGATCTTCGGGGGGCGTCACAGTCTGGCCATATACCTCCTCCACCAGCCGCTGCTCATCGGATTGGTCTATCTCTTCTCACTGGTCTCGCCGCCGACACTGCCGGATCCCAAGCAGGCCTACCGCACCAACTGCGTCGAGGCCTGCGGCCGTGGCAATCCGGCCGTGCCTTGTGACGCCTTTTGCGGATGTACGCTCGACCGTCTGGTGGAACAGAACCTGTTCGACGACCTGAACAGGGGAAAGATCAACGTGAACACGGATGAACGCATTGCGCGAATCGCCGGCCAGTGCACAATGGACGTGCAATCAGGGGACTAGGACATGAATGCCTATCGTGCCAAGCCGCTGAGTTTCCCATGGCCGGCCCTGCTCTACGGGACCGCCACCCTCGCAGCCTTGCTGCTTGCACGATATTCGCCCATCCCGGTGGTTCATGGCCACGGCTGGGTGCCTTGGATTTCGGGCGCCATCCTTGTCGCGACAGCAATCTGGCTCGATCTCTGGGCCGTCAAGACGCTGCTGGATCGCCACACCGCCGTACTTCCGCAGCGGTGCGCCACGTGCCTTGTCACCTACGGACCGTTCCGCTTCACGCGCAATCCGATCTATCTCGGCTACACGCTGATGATGATCGGCTTTGGCCTGATCACACTCAATCCTTGGTTCTTCATCATGGCGATTGCGGCGGTGATGTTGACCACGATCTTCGCCATTCGCAACGAGGAGCGGCATCTGCTTTCGCGCTTCGGCTTCGAGTTCGAGCGCTACTGCCGGCATACGAGCCGCTGGATCTGATCGGCTGCTTATAGACAATAAAAAAGGCGGCCAAAGCCACCTTTTTAATCTTCATGCGCTGAATGGTACCCAATCAGGTGCCGACGCCGATCTCGGCGAGACGCGTCAGACATGCCTCCTCGACATTGTCTAGTTCGGTGAGCGTGTCCTCGATATCCTTGCGCTTCTGCCGGAGCTCTTCGCGCTTCGCCTCGACGCGGCTCATCAACAACTGCAGCTGACCAAGTTCGCCGGGCGGGTCCTTATAGACCTGAATGATCTCGCGGATCTCGGCGATCGTGAAACCGATGCGCCGACCCCGGAGAATCTCCTGTATCAACCGGCGATCCGCGGGGCGGAACATGCGGGTCCGTCCGCGACGCTCCGGATGAATGAGGCCCTCGTCCTCATAGAACCTCAGCGTTCGGGTCGAAATGCCGAATTCCCGCGTCAATTCGGTAATGCTATAGTACTTATTCACGCTGCCATTCCATGATTTCTTGACCATCACTATCGTTGACCTTGACGTAAAAGTCAAACAACCGGCAACGTCACGTGACGTGAAACCACCAGGTGGCGATACCGAGAAAACTGGAGAAGCCGGTGATATCGGTAATAGCCGTCACGAAGACGGCGGAGGAGACCGCCGGATCGGCGCCAAAGCGTTCCAAAAGGAGCGGAACCATGATGCCGGCAAGGGCCGCGGCCATCATGTTGATGAGCATCGCCGTGGCGATAATGCCGCCGATATTCGGATCCTGGAACCAGAGGCCGGCCAGAAGGCCGATCAGCGTGCCGAAGATCATGCCGTTCAAGAGACCCACCCCCGCTTCGCGCCGGATGATTCGTGGCGCGTTGTGAATGTCGAGGCCGCGGGTCGCAAGCGCGCGCACCGTCACGGTCATCGTCTGCGAGCCGGCATTGCCACCCATGCCCGCGACGATCGGCATGAGGATGGCAAGCGCCACGATCTGCTGGATCGTCGCATCGAAAAGGCCGATGACAGAGGCGGAGATACAGGCCGTCATCGAATTGATGAACAGCCACGGGACGCGTGAGCGGGAAGCGTCGGCGACCGAGTCCGACAACTCCTCATCGCCGACGCCGCTCAGACGCAGCAAGTCTTCCTCCGCCTCCTCCTGGATGACGTCGACGACATCGTCGATGGTCAAAACCCCGACGAGCCGGCCGTTGTCGTCCACCACAGCAGCCGAAAGAAGGTCGTATTGCTCGAAGAGCTGCGCCGCCTCTTCCTGATCCATCTCCGCTGGAATGGCATGGCTGGTATCGCGCATGATGGCGTCGACCTTGATCGAGCGCTTGGAGCGCAGAACCTTGTCTAGATCAACGGCACCCAGGAGCTTGAAGGTCGGATCGATGACGAAGATCTGCGTGAAACTTTCCGGAAGGTCCGCGTCCTCGCGCATATAGTCGATCGTCTGGCCGATGGTCCAGAACGGTGGCACCGCGACGAACTCCGTCTGCATGCGCCGGCCGGCTGTGCTCTCGGGATAATCAAGCGAACGACGCAAGCGAACGCGCTCGGTAAAGGGCAGCTTCGCCAGGATCTCGTCCTGGTCCTCTTGATCGAGATCCTCGAGAATGTAGACGGCATCATCCGAATCCATCTCGCCAAGCGCCTCGGCGATCTGCTCGTTGGGCAGATGCTCGACGATGTCGAGGCGAATGGCCTCGTCGACTTCGGTCAGCGACGAAAGATCGAAGTCCTTGCCAAGCAGCGAGACGAGCGCCAGGCGCTGTTCCGGCTGGATCGCCTCGAGCAGGTCGCCCATTTCGGACGAGTGCAGGCCGGCGACGTGTTGGCGGAGATAGATCGTGTCGCGGTCGGCAATCGCCGCGCCGACATGCATCAGGAAGTCGGAGCGCACCGAACCGTCTTCGGCATAGATGTCCGCCCCATCATAGGCGGGGATTTCTTCGGAATCGCGGTCGTCGTCGCCGGTATTGCTCATGAGCGCGCCCTCGAAACGATTGCCAACTTTCCAGCCCGCCAAGCGCGGTTCTGGAAAGGGTACATCACTGCCGGTTTTGCCGCCCAGATCTTCCTCTCAGAATTGGGCCTTACAGCCCTGCTAGCGCAAAGCCTTGCCGAGGTCCACATCGCAGACGCGGACGTCGCCACTGCGGCAACAGATTTATTCAAGCTGTTGCAAAGACATGGGAAACGCTCGTGCGCACGCGCAGTCGACATCGACGGGGCGATCGGATAGCACTATGCGGCCGCAGCCGAGGAGCTTCAGATGGCGATCCACCCCATCCTTCGTTTTCCAGATTCGTTGCTGAGCCGGGAAGCAAAGACCGTCGAAGAGTTCGACGCCGCCTTGCGTGCGCTTGCGGACGACCTCCTCGACACGATGCGCGCGGCACCGGGGATCGGTATCACCGCGCCGCACATAGGCATCCTGCAGCGATTGACAGTGATCGAACTCGACCGCGAAAGTGGTGTGCGTATCTTCGTCAATCCCGAGATCGTCTCGCACTCGACCAACATGGTCAAACATGCCGAAGGCAGCGTTTCGATGCCGGGAATTTCCGAAGACGTCGAGCGCCCCGGGATGGTGCGCGTTCGGTACCAGACACTCGACGGTACGCCTGTCGAGGAAGACGCTGACGGCCTGATGGCGGTCTGTCTCCAGCACGAGATCGACCAGCTCGACGGCATTTTCTGGATCCAGCGCCTGTCGCGACTGAAGCGGGAGCGCGCCGTCAAGAAGTTCGAGAAACCACAAGCGAGTTGGCGCGAAACTGACCTGGCGAGCGCCGTCCACCGAGGAGATCGAGCAGACTGCAGTATATCAATCGAACCCGAGCTTTTCGTCCCAGGACCAAATGTCTAGTGTCAAACACAGGTTTTCAATCAAGGATCAGCCTATGAGACCGACGCATGTCGCAATCCTCGCCCTTCTCGCTCTGGCGGGATGCAACACCGCCCCCCCCAACCTCGAGCCGTTACCGGGCAGCCTCACCTACGGCGAGACAGGTCCAATGCGAAAGACGCAGGCGGCGCCGGGTACGATGATTCAGAACCGCTTCTTGCACCAGGGCACCATGGTCTACGAAACCTACGAAGTTCAACCCGATCACAGCTACAAGCTCGTGCGTCGCAGTGTCGCCGACACCTGGTCGAACTGAACATCACGTTTCATGCTGAAATGACATATGAAGCCGGGCCGCCAATTCGTTGGCGTTCCGGCTTCTCTTATCCCTGGCCAATGACCGGGCGATTTGCCTCAAGACGGAACATTGTTGTTCTATGCCCGTTGTTTACGATGACAACAACGGAGGTCATCCGATGAGCAAATATCTGGATGAGCGAGGCGATCCTATCTCAGCAACACATGATCCCGACCGGGAGGACTTTACGGCGCGCGAAAGCCGTCAGGGTCCGCTGGGTGTGCGTGTTCTGGCAATCCTCGGTGCTGGCCTGTTTCTGGCGCTACTTGTGTGGGGAGGCACCGAAATCTGGAGCGAAAACAGCGATAGCGAACGGACCACGGCAGTCGACCAGATCCAACCGCAACCATCACCGGAGCACACCGGCAGCATCGACAACAAGCAGGGCCGGATACCGGCACCGACGAATACCGCGCCGACCGCAGGTTCAAGCACCGGCGACGAAACACAACAAGTTTCGCCCGACGGCACGGTTAAATGACAGCAGCTGCCGGTTCGGGCTTTCGCCGAGTAACGAAGGTGCCGCAAAGAGCGCCTATCCTCGAAAGAGAAGCTCGAAGACCGGTTGAAGCGCGATAGGCGAAAGCTTGGGGAAGCTGGACAATGAACAATCCAGCTTTCGAGGAGCGGAGCGCGCGCCAAGCATCTCCGCCGGTCACCCCTTGCGCGGATCGCAAAGCGCAAGCGTAACCGCGACTTCCGTTATTCCCCCCTCGCAATTCCCTCCCTCGCACTTTTCGGGTTACCAGCGAAGTCGGATGTTCTGGCGGGCGGCAGTCGGCTGACACTGCAGGGTGAGACGCGCAGCAGAATACGCCGCGCCTTTATTGTCGCCCGATCCAAACCACGAGTTGCCAAAAGCAACTGAATATTAGAAGTTTATTAACGCGCGACCAAAAGGTTTCTGCGGCCTGACGAGATTGCAGGGCATGACGACTGCCTCTTCCCCCGAGCCTGCCCATCACAGCAACGCCAACATATGCCGGGGCTGCTGGGATCAGATGCGCGTACCTATCCCGATCCGCGGCCCGCTTGCCCTTCCCTTCCGCGCATTCGGCATCACCCGAAGCAAGATGAATCCAAACATCTGCACGATCTGCGAACGCTCCTTCCGTTACGTCAAGAAGCAACGCCACATAACCACCCGCGCTACCATCCTGTTTGCAGATATGCGGGGGTTCACGCATCTGTCGGAGCGGATCGAAGCGCTTGAGCTGAGCGAAATTGTCAGCCTTTTCCAGGATCGCTGCGCGCAGGCGGTTTGGGCGCATGACGGCATCGTCAACAAGCAGATGGGCGACGGCCTGATGGCGATCTTCAACTTCCCGATCGAGATAAAGGATCATGCTCGTGCTGCGATCAAGGCGGCGATGGATATACAGCGACATCACGCAGCCCTGGACGGCTCGAACCTGGTCCTCGAAGGCACCCTTGGTCATACGCTCGGCGTTGGTGTCGGCATCCATACCGGCGATGTCGAGATTGGCGAATTCTCAAGCTTCCGCAGCGATTTCACCGCAATCGGCGGCACCGTCAATCAGGCTGCAAGGCTCGAATCCCAGGCCGGTGCCGGCGAGATCCTGGTATCAGCGGAGACGGCCGCCCAAGCGCCGGACTTCATCGATGGCTCCGAGACCCGTCTGCTTTCGCTGAAGGGCATCGAGCACCCGGTGCAGGCGAACGTACTCAAGACAAGGTGACTATAGACGGTCGGCTAAGCCGTTTCTCACTGTTGGCGCAACCAGCCAATTTTCTGCCGAATCGCTGCCGCAAGCTCCGGCGGCCGCTCGCCGTCGATCAAGCCTTCCACATCTTCACCCAAATGCGCCTTGCCTGTCGAAGGGAGCGCTCCATCTGACCTTCCGCACCGGTACCGATCTCGCGTTGCGCCAGACGCACCAGCAAGCGGTTCGCGATCAGCCGGACGACGGTGATCAGAGCACCTCCGTCTATGGCGACCGGTGCGCAGCCGGCATTGCTGGCTGCGTTGGCAGAGGCTTCCATGAGCAGTGCATATCTCGAAACCTAACGCTCAGGATAGCAATCTATTGCTGGCAAGTGCGTCAAAATTGTCGATGGTGTATTTCGGTAGCTCTGAAGGAAACCCTTAGTGGATGAAGGAAACCCTTAGTGGATAACAATTTACGCCGCGTCGTGCTCATCGTCGCCTTATTGAACCTAGGCTACTTCGGGGTTGAATTCTTCGTTGCGCTTGCCATCGGCTCCGTTTCCCTCTTGGCCGATAGTGTCGACTTTCTCGAAGACACGTCCGTGAACATCCTGATCTTCTTTGCGCTCACCTGGACAGCGCGGAGCCGTGCACGTGTCGGTATGGCGATGGCATTCATTCTTCTGGTCCCCGCGCTGGCCTTCTTATGGACGGCTTGGGCGAAGTTCATGGATCCAATCCCGCCTGAGCCCTTTGCACTATCCCTGACTGGCTTTGGCGCTCTCCTGATCAACCTGTTCTGTGCATACCTTCTCGCCGCGTACCGCCATGGAAGCGGCAGCCTCACGCGGGCGGCATTCCTGTCTGCCCGCAATGACGCCTTTGCCAATGTCGCCATCATCGGCGCGGGCCTGGCGACGGCTTACCTGTGGCAGTCGGCTTGGCCGGATTTAATTGTTGGGCTGGGGATCGCACTGATGAACCTGGATGCAGCGCGGGAAGTCTGGGAAGCTGCGCGCGAGGAACACGACGCCGTGGCGTAATTCGTACGAATTGAAGCCGGAAACTCGCGCTTGGTGCAATGGAACGAACAGATGTCCCACGCATGGTCCCGACGTGGGACACCGTTGCGCTAAGTATAGGGATAAAAACAAAAAAACCTGCCGAAGCAGGTTTTCTTTGGTGCGGTCGAGAAGACTCGAACTTCCACGGGTTGCCCCACAGCGACCTCAACGCTGCGCGTCTACCAATTCCGCCACGACCGCATCGTGGTAGGTGCCGAATTGCTCCGGCGGGGCTGCATGTAGCAAAAGCCTCTGGGGTGCACAAGGGCATGACGACAGAAATTTGACGGGAAAAGAAACTATTTCAACAGCCTCCCCGCGAAGCCCTGCAAACGCTGGACTCTTGTCGCGCGCCGTCCCATGTACAGGGGATCAAAACAGGAATGCAGACGGAAATGCAGCGCGAAAATCTGAGCCAGGACATGTTCGCCCCCCCGGAATCACCCCCGGTTCGCTGGCGGATCGCCCATCACCTCGTCGATTATCCACAGGCGGTTGAAACGATGGAGCGCGAAGCGGCCGCCATTGCCGCCGGCACCGCCGACGAGCTCGTCTGGCTGGTGGAACACCCGCCGCTCTATACCGCAGGCACCAGCGCCGACGCGGCAGACCTCGTGATGCCCGATCGGTTCCCAGTGTTTGCGACCGGCCGCGGCGGTGAATACACCTATCACGGCCCTGGCCAGCGGGTGGTCTATGTCATGCTGGATCTCAAGCGTCGGCGACAGGACGTGCGGGCGTTCGTCGCCGCGCTGGAAAGCGTTGTCATCTCGACGCTTGGTTCGATGAACGTCAAAGGCGAACGCCGAGAGGATCGCGTCGGCGTCTGGGTTCGCCGTCCGGAGAAACCGTCACTTCCGGACGGGTCTACGGCTGAAGACAAGATCGCGGCGATCGGCATTCGCCTGCGCCGCTGGGTGAGCTTTCACGGTTTCTCGCTCAACGTCGATCCGGATCTCGACCATTTCGGCGGCATCGTGCCCTGCGGCATCCGCGGCTACGGCGTCACCAGCCTCGTCGATCTCGGCCTGCCGGTGATGGTGCCGGATGTGGACATGCGCCTGCGCGAAGCCTTCGAAACGGTCTTCGGCCCGACCCGCAACGACCAAGCCTGAATTTGGGACTATTAGGAAGAGGGATGTTTCAGGGCGCTTCGATGAAGCGATCCCTGGCCCGTCGTTCGCGCCAGATCATGAAAAGTCCTGACACGACGATGATCGCAATCCCCAGCCATTTCGAGACCGATGGAAAATCTCCGAAGATGAGATAGCCAAGCGCTGTCGCGGTGACGATCTCGAAATAGGCAAACGGCGCCAGCAGGGAAACGGGTGCCGCCTGGAAGGCCTTGACCACCAGGAGGTGGCCATAGCCCGAAAGCGAGCCGAGGATGACGACGAGCGCCCAGCCGAGCGCGGTCTTTGGCAGAGACGGCTCGAAGTCCGCGACACCCATTTGATCGCCGATCGCAATCACCCCCACCATGAACAGCGTTCCGCCGATACCGGCAATCGTCTGCATCGTCAGCGGGCTGTCGGCCGTTCCGACGGCCCGGTTCAGCAGGAGATAACAGGCAAAGACCGAGGCACAGGCGACCGGCAGCAACGATGTTGCGCCGAAGACGGCGAAGCTGGGCTGAATGACGATCATTGCACCGGCAAAACCTACGGCAATTGCCAGCCAGCGGCGCCAGTCGACCTTCTCGCGCAGGATCAGCGCGGACAGGCAGGTCAGGATGAACGGCTCGACGAAATAGATCGCGAACACATCGGCGAGCGGCATGTATTTCACCGAAATGAAGAAGAACAAGGCCGCCGCCGCCAGAAGAACGCCGCGCAGCAGGTTGAGCCAGAGCCTTTTCGGGCGCAGCGCCCGCAGACCACCAACGGTAATGAGCAAGGGCAGCGTGGCGACAAGCTGGAAGAAGAATCGATAGAACGTCACCTGTGCCGGCGCCATGCCCTCGACGACAGCCATGTACTTGGCGATCACATCCATGCCTGGCAGGATGATCATGGCAAAGAGCATGATGGCGACGCCCTGCATTACCGTGTTCTGGGGATTGGCTGCTGTCGATGCAGACGCGGTCATGGGCTTGTTCCGATTGGGCTGCGCCACTTTAGAACGTTCGCAGCACTTTTCAACGCATACGGGTACGACACGGTAAGACATGTTTCATGGTCGGAGCCGCTTTTGACCGTGTTTTTGCCGCTGCGGGGTGGTCCCTGACGGGCCGAATGCCTATAAGCTCATTTCATCTTCCGCCCCGGAGGAGAAGCGCTCTTACTTCTCTGATCAGAAACCGGGACCTTTGAACGTGACCGTGGCAAAGGAGATATCCATGCGCTTGTCCACCGAAACGATGATTGCTCGCCTGCGCGACACCGGCGACGGAGATACGTTGGGCGGGCGCATCTGGCGCGCGCGCGACGCGGCCAACCTCTCGACCAAGGACCTTGCCGATCAGCTCGGCGTCAGAGTGGAAACGGTTGCCGCCTGGGAGCGCGACCGTGCGGAGCCGCGCACCACCCGCCTGTTCATGCTCGCCGGCGTGCTCGGTGTTACGCCCGCCTGGCTGATCGCCGGCATGGGCCGCGCGCCGGATGATGAGACGAAGACCGTTTCGAGCGAGAGCCTTCGAGAGCAGCTGGCTCTCGTCAAGAAATTGCACGAACAGACTGGCAGGGCCATTGCCGCTCTTGAGATAGAGCTCAATCGCGTTCAACAGACTATTCGTTAGTTCATTGCCGATTCCAACGGGCGACATTGGCCGTTCTGTCGATGCCACCCGAAATCATTGTTAGTTCAAGGAGAAAATAGATGGATGTACGCGCCGCCGTCGCCGTTCAGGCCGGCAAGCCGCTGGAAGTGATGACCGTTCAGCTCGAAGGCCCGCGGGCCGGCGAGGTTCTGATCGAGGTCAAGGCGACCGGCATCTGCCACACCGACGATTTCACGCTTTCCGGCGCCGACCCCGAAGGTCTGTTCCCGGCGATCCTCGGCCATGAGGGTGCCGGCGTCGTCGTTGATGTCGGCCCGGGCGTGACCTCGGTCAAGAAGGGCGACCATGTCATCCCGCTCTATACGCCGGAATGCCGGACCTGCCCGTCGTGTCTGTCGCGCAAGACCAACCTGTGCACGGCGATCCGCTCGACCCAGGGCCAGGGCCTGATGCCGGATGGCACCTCGCGCTTTTCGATCGGCAAGGACAAGATCCATCACTATATGGGCTGCTCCACCTTCGCCAATTACACCGTGCTGCCGGAGATCGCGCTGGCCAAGGTCAACCCCGACGCGCCGTTCGACAAGATCTGCTACATCGGCTGCGGCGTCACCACCGGCATCGGCGCGGTGATCAACACGGCCAAGGTCGAGATCGGCGCGACCGCGATCGTCTTCGGCCTCGGCGGCATCGGCCTCAATGTCATCCAGGGCCTGCGGCTTGCCGGCGCCGACATGATCATCGGCGTCGATCTCAACAACGACAAGAAGGCCTGGGGCGAACGCTTTGGCATGACCCACTTCGTCAATCCGAAGGAGGTTGGCGACGACATCGTGCCTTACCTCGTCAACATGACGAAGCGCGGGGCCGACCAGATCGGCGGCGCCGATTATACCTTCGATTGCACCGGCAACACCAAGGTGATGCGCCAGGCGCTCGAAGCCTCGCATCGCGGCTGGGGCAAGTCGGTGGTCATCGGCGTTGCCGGTGCGGGCCAGGAAATCTCCACCCGTCCGTTCCAGCTCGTCACCGGTCGCAGCTGGATGGGCACCGCCTTTGGCGGCGCCCGCGGCCGCACCGACGTGCCGAAGATTGTCGACTGGTACATGGAAGGCAAGATCGAGATCGATCCGATGATCACCCACACGATGCCGCTCGAAGACATCAACAAGGGCTTCGAGCTGATGCACTCCGGCGAGAGCATCCGCAGCGTGGTTCTCTACTAAGCTTAAAATCCGATTCAGGAAAGCGCCGGAATCGATTGTATTCCGGCGCTTTTTCGGTCCATTTGAGAAACGGATTCAGGATGATCTATGTCGATGCCGATGCCTGCCCGGTGAAGGCGGAAGTGCTGAAGGTGGCCGAGCGCCATGGCTTCAAGGTGACCTTCGTCGCCAACTCGGGCCTGCGACCGTCGCGCGACCCGATGGTCCACAACGTCATCGTGTCGGCAAGCTTCGACGCCGCCGACGACTGGATCGCCGAACGCGCGCATGAGGGCGATATCGTCGTGACTGCCGACGTGCCGCTTGCGGTTCGTTGCGTGGCCGCCGGCGCATTCGTCACCGGCCCGTCCGGGCGCGTCTTCGACAAGAGCAATATCGGCATGGCGTCTGCCATGCGCGACCTTGGCCAACACCTGCGCGAGACCGGCGAAAGCAAGGGCTACAATGCCGCCTTCACGCAACGCGACCGTTCGACCTTCCTCGAGACACTTGACCGACTCGCGCGCCAGACGAAAAAGTGAGGCGCGGCGTCAATCCGCAAGGGATCGCAGGGGCACTCCGATGACAGCGACGACAAGGCTCAGGCACTGGCCGTTCTACACCGCGCTCCCCTGTGCTCTTGCCAGCCTGCCCGTCATGTGGTTTGCCGCGCCGCGCTATAGTTTCGAAGTCTCAGCCGTCACTTTTTTCTGCGTCTACCTGATCATGAGCGCCCGGCGGCTGCGGATGATGACGGGCAAGCATCTCAAGACGCATGCGAGAAACACCGACGAACCCGAAGCGGTGATTTTCCTGGTCACTTTCGCAGCGGCCGCCACGGCGCTGGTCTCGCTGTTCTTCGCGTTGAACGGCGAAAGTAAGGGGCCAACGCTCGAACTGGCGCTAGCCTTTGCCTCGGTCGTTCTCGGCTGGGCGACCATCCACGTGATGGCGGCCATGCACTATGCCCATGTCTATTGGGTGCCTGACGACGGCGCGCAAACCCCTGCCCCGCAGCGCGGCCTCGATTTTCCCGAGACGCCGGAACCCGGCGGCTATGATTTCCTCTATTTTTCCTTCGTGATCGGCATGACCGCCCAGACTTCGGACGTCGCCATCACCACCACGGCGATGCGGCGCATCAACCTGATGCACGCCATCGTCTCCTTCTTCTTCAACACCGTGCTTGTCGCCGCTGCGGTCAACGCGGCCGTGCAACTCGCCGGTTGATCCCACGATATCCAAGGAGCATTTGATGAAAGTCCTTTCTCAGAACACCGCATTTGGCGGCATGCAGGGCGTCTTCTCGCACGAATCCGCGGCCTGCAAGGGCGAGATGACGTTTGCTGTCTTCGTCCCGCCACAGGCGATCAAGGAGCCGCGGCCGGTGCTCTGGTATCTCTCGGGCCTCACCTGCACCCATGCCAACGTGATGGAAAAGGGTGAGTACCGCCGTATGGCAGCCGAGCTCGGGCTGATCGTCGTCTGCCCCGACACCAGCCCGCGCGGCACGGAAGTTCCCGACGAACTCACCAACTGGCAGATGGGCAAGGGCGCAGGCTTCTACCTCGATGCCACGCAAACACCGTGGTCCGAGCACTATCAGATGTACAGCTACATCACCGAGGAGCTGCCGGCCTTCGTCAGCCAGCATTTTCGCATCGATATGAGCCGGCAGGGCATTTTCGGCCATTCGATGGGCGGTCACGGTGCAATGACCATCGCGCTCAAGCATCCGGACCGTTTCCGCAGCTGCTCGGCCTTTGCGCCGATCGTCGAGCCGTCGACGGCCGACTGGTCCATCGGCGCCTTCGAGAAATACCTCGGCGAGGACAGGGCCGCCTGGCGGCAATACGATGCCTGCGCGCTGGTCAAGGATGGTGCCCGCTTCCCGGAGTTCCTGATCGACCAGGGCAAGGCGGACAGTTTCCTCGACAACGGCCTGCGGCCATGGCTCTTCGAGGAAGCGATCAAGGGAACCGGCATCGACCTGACGCTGCGCATGCATGAGCGCTACGATCACTCCTATTACTTCATCTCGACCTTCATGGGCGATCATCTGAAGTGGCACGCCGAGCGGCTGGCCTGATCCCAGTGAAACGGCCGGAGGCTGCGATGTCCCAACTTCTTCTCGTCGGTGCCGGCGGCGCCATCGGATCGATGGCCCGCTATCTTGTCGGCCTTTGGACGGTTCAACGATGGGGCCCGGCCCTTCCATGGGGAACGCTCATGGTCAACGTCACCGGCTCGTTCCTGATCGGCTTGCTTGCGGAGCTGATCATGCGCAAGTTCGGCGCTTCGCCGGAGATGCGACTGTTCCTGATCACCGGCGTGCTGGGCGGTTACACCACCTTTTCGGCTTTTTCACTGGACGCCATTATGCTGCTCGAGCGTGGCGATGCTGCACTCGCGCTCGGCTACATCGCCGCCAGCATCGTGCTTTCGATACTGGCGGTGTTTGCCGGGCTGGCCCTGATGCGCGCAATGGTCTAAAGGCTGCCTCTAAAGAACAGGAAGCAGGTTCGCTGAGATGGCAGGCATAGAACACAAGCAGGTGGACGGCGACGAGGCAGGCATGCGCCTCGATCGCTGGTTCAAGGTGCATTTCCCCGGACTGGGTTTCGGTCCGCTGCAGAAGCTGCTGCGCTCGGGCCAGATCCGTGTCGACGGCGGCCGCGTCAAATCCGACACGCGCCTGCAGACGGGCCAGACGGTCCGCATCCCTCCGCTTAACGTCGACGCCAAGGAGATAAAGACTGGCCCGATCGCCGGACGCGACCTTCGCCACTCGCCCGACGGGGAATTGCTGTCGCGCATGGTGCTGCACGAGGACGCGAAGGTTATCGTGCTGAACAAGCCGGCTGGGCTTGCGGTACAGGGCGGCTCCGGCGTCAACCGACACATCGACAAGATGCTCGAGGCATGGACCAACCAGCGTGGCGAAAAACCCCGTCTGGTTCATCGCCTCGACCGCGACACCTCCGGCGTTCTGGTGATTGCCCGCACGCGTGGCGCCGCGCAGAAGCTGACGGCTGCCTTCCGCGAGCGCGACACCAAGAAGACCTATTGGGCACTGGTGAAGGGCGTCCCGCGCAAGCGCGAGGACCGCATCTCGACCTGGCTGGTCAAGGAACAGACGCCGGACGGCGACCGCATGCGCATCGCCAAGCACGGTGAAGATGGCGCCGACCACGCCATTTCCTACTACCGTGTGCGCGAGCAGGCAGCACAGAACCTCGCCTGGCTGGAGATGGAGCCCTATACCGGCCGTACCCATCAGCTACGCGTGCATGCGCTGCACATCGGCCATCCGATCCTCGGCGACCCGAAGTATTTCGACGCCGATTTCAACTGGAGCCTGCCCGGCGGCATGCAGAACCGGCTGCACCTGCACGCACGCCATATCGATATCCCGCACCCGGATGGCGGTCGCCTGCGGGTGACTGCGCCGCTGCCGCCGCACATGGTCCAGAGCTGGAACCTGCTAGGCTTCGAAGAGAACGAGCCCGGCGAGGACGACTGATGAAACTGGCGCTTTTCGATTGCGATGGCACGCTGGTCGACAGCGGCGGTCTGATCCACGAAGTGATGGCACGGACCTTCGAAGCCTTCGAACTCGATCGACCCGAACTTTCCGCGACCAAGGGCATCATCGGCCTGACCCTTGACATCGCCATTGCTCGCCTGCTCGGACACGAGCATGTCGACGACCAGGCGCTGGCAATGACGGCCCATTACAAGGCGATTTTTGCCGGCGTGCGCGGCGAATCCGGATTTCAGGAGCTGCTGTTTCCCGGCATCGCGGAGATGATGCAGACGCTGTCCGGCCGCGACGAGCTGCTGATTGGCGCGGTCACCGGCAAATCGCGCCGCGGTCTGACGCATATCGCCGAGACCCACGGCTTCGACCGGATATTCTTCGTCTCGCGCACGGCCGACGACTGCCCTTCAAAGCCGCATCCAGCAATGGTCTCGGAATGCTGCTCGGAAGCCGGGATTGATCCGAGCGATACTGTCGTCATCGGCGATGCGATTTATGATATGCAGATGGCGAAGGCCGCCGGCGCCGCCGCCATCGGTGTTGCGTGGGGTTATGCCGACGTACCGGATCTCGTCGAGGCGGGGGCCGACTACATTGCACGGACGCCGGCCGACATCATGGAGTGGATGGAACACTATCATGCCTGATATTCGCGATGAACTCAGCGGTGCGTTGAGCCACGAGGACCCGGTCCGGCGCGCACAGATCCAGATGCTGAAGCCGCTGCCCAAGCGCTTCTACAAGGACGTCAGCATCGGCACTTCGGAAGACGGCGGCCACAGCGTGCTGCTTGACGGCCGACCGGTGCGCACGCCGGCGAAAAATCTGCTTGCGGTCCCGACCCTGAAGCTTGCCGAAATGCTGGCAGCCGAATGGGATGCGCAGGTCGAGGTCATCGACCCCGCCAAGATGCCGGTCACCCGGATCGCCAACACGGCGCTCGACGGTGTGGCGAAGGACCAGCGCTCGGTTTTCGAGGACATCTTACGTTTCGCTGGAACCGACTTGCTCTGCTACCGCGCGTCCAGCCCGGAAGGGCTCGTCGGACGGCAGAACGCCGTCTGGAACCCGGTGCTCGAATGGGCTGCGCAGTCGCTCGGCGCCCGCTTCATTCTGGCCGAGGGCGTCATCCACCAGGAACAGACCGGTGAGGCAATCACCGCCTATGCAGAGGGCCTGCGCGCCTTTGCGACGCCGCTCGGCCTGACCTGCGTGCATACGATCACCACCTTGACCGGCTCGGCGCTGCTCGCGGTTGCGTTCGCGTCCGGCCGGCTGACCGCCGAACAGGCTTGGATTGCAGCCCATGTCGATGAGGACTGGCAGATCGAGCATTGGGGCACAGACGAGGAAGCGTTCAAGCGCCGCGAGGGCCGCTGGCAGGAGATGCAGGCGGCGACTGCCGTCCTCGACGCGCTGCGATAGCGGCGCGCCGGAACAGGCTGCGAAAGTCAGCTGCCCTTGCGAGAGATCTCTGACGTTGCGTTAGGCAGAAAGCTTCAGCCCGGCAATACCGGCAACGATCAGCGTGATGCAACCGAGGCGGACGAACGTCGCCGGCTCGGCAAAGAGGAAAATGCCGAGAATGACGGTACCGACCGTGCCGATGCCGGTCCAGACGGCATAGGCCGTGCCGAGCGGCAGCGTTCGGACCGCCAGACCAAGCAAGGCGATGCTAAGGATCATCGAACCGACGGTCAGGACCGTCGGCGTCAGCCGCGTGAAACCGTCGGTGTATTTGAGACCGATTGCCCAGCCGATTTCGAGGATACCGGCAAGCAGGAGGATTAACCAGGCCATTTCAAACTCCTAGAGTATGGAGCGAGGCCGTCCCCGCGGATGTTCGGTATCGAAAGTCTCAAAACCGTGCAGCCGTCTGCAACGCGGGTTCTATCTCACGGTTTTCTGACGGCAGCAAGATATGCCCGGGCAAATCAGCCCTGCACGCCCGGCAAGGCTTAAGCATTTCCAGCAAAAAGTGCGAAGCGGTTTCCCGCCAGGAAATGCGTCGCAACAGAGAGATGGAGTCAGCTCCGCTCACGCCGCAGCTTTGCCCACCATTCCAGCCGCTTGCGGATCTCTCGCTCGAAGCCGCGTTCCGGCGGGTCATAGAAGGTCTTGCGTCCCATCTTTTCCGGGAAATAGTCCTGGCCCGAAAACGCATCGGGCTCATCGTGGTCGTAACGATAGCCGTCGCCGTAGCCCTCGCCCTTCATCAACTTGGTCGGCGCGTTCAGAATATGCTTCGGCGGCAGAAGCGAACCGTTTTCCTTGGCCGCCCGCATGGCCGCTTTGTAAGCCATGTAGACACCATTCGATTTCGGTGCGGTCGCGAGATAGACGCAGGCCTGGGCCAACGCCAGTTCTCCTTCCGGCGAACCGAGATAATCATACGCATCCTTGGCGGCATTGCAGATCGCCAGTGCCTGAGGATCGGCAAGGCCGATATCCTCCACCGCCATGCGGACGAGGCGCCGTCCGAGATAGAGCGGATCCTCGCCGGCATCGAACATTCGGCAGAGATAATAAAGTGCCGCATCCGGGTCGGAGCCGCGCACCGATTTGTGCAGGGCCGAAATCAGGTTGTAGTGACCGTCCTGCCCCTTGTCGTAGACCGGCGCTCGTCGCTGCACGATCCTCTGCAGCGCGTCGACATCGAAGATCTCGTCCGCCCGCGCGGCGCGCCAGACCTCCTCGGCCAGCGTGAGCGCCGCCCGGCCGTCGCCATCGGCCATCCGGATCAGGCTTGCCCGGGCGTCCTCATCCAGCGGAAGAGGTTTGCCTTCCGTCTCTTCGGCGCGCTTCAGCAATTCTCGCAGGCTCTCTTCTCCATGCGGCTTGAACGTCAGCACACGGGCGCGTGACAAGAGAGCGGCGTTGAGTTCGAAAGACGGATTTTCTGTCGTCGCCCCGACCAAGATGACCGTGCCGTCTTCCATGACGGGCAAGAAGCTGTCCTGCTGGGCACGGTTGAAACGATGAATCTCATCGACGAAGAGCAAGGTCTGGCGGCCCGACATCCGCCGGGCCCTTGCCGATTCGAAAACCTTCTTGAGGTCGGCGACACCGGAAAAGATCGCCGAGATCTGCTCGAAGGCAAGCCCCGCCTCGCCCGACAGCAGCCGGGCGACCGTCGTCTTGCCCGTTCCAGGCGGTCCCCAGAAGATCATCGATCCGAGCGAGCCCGATGCGATCATGCGCGTCAACACGCCATCCACGCCCGTCAGGTGTTCCTGGCCGGTGACTTCGGACAGCGTGCGCGGCCGCAGACGATCGGCAAGCGGTCTTGCCGAGGTCATTTCCGGCGGCTCGGAGGACGAGAAGAGATCGCTCATCGGAAGAACTGACGAATGATCTGGCCATCGCGCTCGATTTCGACGCGCCAGAAGGAGGCACCCTCGGCCATCACGCTCTCCAATGTCTTCGAACTGTCGATCGACGCGCCGTTGACGGAGCGGATAATATCCTTCGGCGCCAGTCCGATGCGCGCGGCGGGCGAGCCACGGTTGATCTCGGTAACGACGACACCCTGCAGCGAGGTCGACATGCGCAGTTCGTCGGCCAATCGGGGAGAGAGATTGGCTACGACCGCACCGGCAAACGGATTGCGGCCCTCGATGAGGCGCTCGTCGCGGGGCGACGTCTCCGGTGCACGGTCGAGCTTCAGGCTGACATCGTGCGGTTTGCCGTTTTCGGAAACGGTGACGCGGGCCTCGTGGCCAATACCGACCGTGGTCAGGCGGTAGCCGAGGGCATCGGGATGTTCCACGGCGATGCCGTTGACCGCTGTGATCACCTGCCCCGGCTTGATGCCAGCTGAGGCTGCGGGCCCGTCGGTGACGACGGCGGTGACAAGCGCGCCGCGAGCGCGATCAAGGCCAAGAGCTTCCGCGACTTCTGAGGTCACGGGCTCGAAGGACGCGCCGATGAACGGACGCACGAAGGAGCCATTGCCGCCCTCGGCGGAGGCGACAAACACCTTTACCAGATTGGCAGGGATGGCAAAGCCGACGCCGTTCGAGCCGCCGCCCTTGGAGAAAATCGCGGTATTGATGCCGATCAGCGCACCGTTCATGTCGATCAGGCCACCGCCGGAATTGCCGGGGTTGATGGCGGCGTCCGTCTGGATGAAGAAGCCGAAATCGCCCGACGAAATCTGATTGCGGGCGAGCGCGGAAACGATGCCGCTCGTCACCGTCTGCCCGACGCCGAAGGGATTGCCGATCGCCAGAACGATATCGCCGACCTCGACCGCATCGGAATCGCCGATCGGGATGATGTCGAACGGACCATCGGACTGGATCTTCAGGACCGCAAGATCGAGGCGGTCATCCTTGAGCACGATCTTGCAGGGATATTCGCGGCCATCGGCAAGCGCCACCTTGATATCGTCGGCGCCTTCTATGACGTGGTTATTGGTAACGACGATGCCGTTCTTGCCGACGATCACGCCGGATCCGAGCGACGACTGCTTCTCGCTGCGGTTCGGCATGCGCTGCCCGAAGAACTCTTCGAAGAAGGGATCGCCCGAGAAGACCGACCGGCGCTCGACCACGCGCTCGGCATAGACGTTGACGACCGCATTCGCCGTCTGCTTGACCAGAGGCGAGAAGGAAAGCTGCATCTCGGTGCGCGACTGGGGCACGACCTTCGCATCCTGGGCCATTGCCGGACAGGCGAGAGAGACGGCGAGAACGAGCGTCGCAAGCGCCCTTGAACCAAAGATCATATGAAGCCTTCTCCTATTCGTCGCGGCTACGTTCAGATAGGATTTCGCAGGAAAAAAGGCAAACGTCACTGCGAGATACGCAAAGTCGGCGCCATCACGTAGAACGCACGAAAACGTGGTTATCCGCCTCTTTCTCAGTGATCGAAACTCTGGTCAGTTTGAGCAGACAAGACCCACACGTTGAAAGCGGAAAAGATCATGCCGGCCTATCGTCCACCGAGAATCGCATCGTCCGAAATCACGCCGGAGAGCTGCTTTCTCTCGCGCCGCGCCTTTCTAGCGACGACGGCAGGTGGTTTGCTGATTGCAGGCACTGGCGTCGGTTCGGTCCAAGCGGCTGCACTCGCCGCACCCAAGGGCAGATACACCGTCGAGGAGGATCTGACGCCGGAGGCCGACGTCACCGGCTACAACAATTTTTATGAGTTCGGGACCGGCAAGGCCGATCCTGCGGCCAACTCGGATACCTTCAAACCGACCCCATGGACCGTGAAGGTCGATGGTCTTGTCGGCAAGCCGAAGGAATTCGGGTTGGAGGAGCTTCTGGCGCTTCCAATCGAGGAGCGTGTCTACCGGATGCGTTGCGTCGAAGCCTGGTCGATGGTCATTCCCTGGACCGGGTTCCCGCTCGCAGCCCTGCTCGACAAAGTCGAGCCACTCGGCAATGCGAAATATGTCTCATTCGAGACCGTGGTGCGCCCCGAGGAGATGCCCGGCCAATCAGGCTTCTTTCAGGCTTTGCCCTGGCCTTACCGCGAGGGTCTGCGCCTCGACGAGGCGCGCCATCCGCTCACCATTCTCTCGGTCGGCGTCTATGGCAAGACCCTGCCAAATCAGAACGGTGCGCCGATCCGACTGGTCACTCCTTGGAAGTATGGCTTCAAGGGTATCAAGTCGATCGTGCGAATCTCGTTGACGGAAACGCCGCCGCCTTCGACATGGAACCTGTCGGCACCCAATGAGTACGGCTTCTATGCGAATGTTAACCCGACCGTCGACCATCCACGCTGGAGCCAGGCGACCGAAAACAGGATCGGTGGCGGTGGTTTCTTCGGCGCCAACCGACGCGATACCCTGCCCTTCAATGGCTATGCGGAAGAAGTCGCCGGTCTCTATGCCGGCATGGACCTGAGAGCGAACTTCTAAGAATGCCCAAGCTGCCCGCCCTGCCGAAACGCTTTCACTCCGCGTCCGTCTGGGGATTGTACGGGCTGGGCCTCTGTCCGGCCCTTGCCGCCTTTTACCTCGGCGCCACCGGACGCCTGCCTGGAAACCCCGTCAAGGAATTCGAGCACCTGCTCGGCATCTGGGCGCTGCGCTTTCTGGTCGCCACGCTGGCGATCACCCCCATCCGCGATATCTTCGGCGTCAACTGGCTGCGCTACCGGCGCGCACTCGGGCTGCTGGCGTTCTACTATGTGGTGATGCACTTCCTGGCCTATTTCCTGCTCGACCAGGTCCTGAACATCCCCGCCATCATCGCCGACATCGCCCGGCGCCCGTTCATCACCATCGGAATGGCCGGGCTGCTGATGCTCATCCCCCTGGCGCTGACATCCAACAATTGGTCGATCCGTAGGCTCGGCAGCAAATGGAACCAGTTGCACAAGCTTGCCTATGTGATCGCCGCGGCGGGAGCGCTGCATTTCGCCATGTCAGTCAAGGTGGTCGGCCTCGAGCAGATGACCTATCTGGCTTTGGTCACCTTGCTCCTTTGCTGGCGCCTGGTGCGCAAGCCCTATCTGAAGCGTAAACGGCAGGTCGCCAACCGACCGATCCGGACAGCGGAAACAGAAAAAGCGGCCGGGTGACGAACACCCGGCCGCTTTCAATTCAGCTTACCTGAAAAGATCAGGCTGCTTCTGCGGCGTCAGCTTCAGCTGCGACGCGAGCGCGATCCTTCGCACCCTTTGCATCGGTGTCGCGGTCAACGAATTCGATGACGGCGAGAGCAGCGTTGTCGCCCTGGCGGAAACCAGCCTTCATGATACGCAGGTAGCCGCCGTTGCGGGTGGCGTAACGCGATGCGATCGTGTCGAACAGCTTCGAAACGACAGCGGCGTCGCGGATCTGCGAGATCGCCTGACGACGAGCATGCAGGTCGCCGCGCTTGCCGAGAGTGACGAGCTTTTCAACGATCGGGCGGATTTCCTTAGCCTTCGGCAGGGTCGTAACGATCTGCTCGTGCTCGATCAGCGAAGCTGCCATGTTGGCAAACATCGCCTTGCGGTGGCTGGCGGTTCTATTCAGCTTGCGGCCGGCTTTACCGTGGCGCATTGCTATTCTCCTTCACTTGCAGGCATCTGCCCGCAGTCTAATGGTTAGTATTGGTCTTCGTAACGCTTGGCGAGATCTTCGATGTTCTCAGGCGGCCAGGACGGCACTTCCATGCCGAGGTGCAGGCCCATGGAAGCGAGAACTTCCTTGATTTCGTTCAGCGACTTGCGACCAAAATTCGGCGTGCGGAGCATTTCTGCTTCGGTCTTCTGAATGAGGTCGCCGATGTAGACGATGTTGTCGTTCTTCAGGCAGTTGGCCGAACGGACGGAAAGTTCCAGTTCGTCGACCTTCTTGAGAAGCGCCGGGTTGAAGGCGAGCTCGGTGACTGCCTCTTCCTCTGCTTCCTTCTGCGGCTCGTCGAAGTTGACGAAAACCGACAGCTGGTCCTGAAGGATGCGGGCCGCAAACGCGATCGCATCTTCACCGGTGACGGAGCCGTCCGTCTCGATGGACATCGTCAGCTTGTCATAATCAAGAACCTGGCCTTCGCGGGTGTTTTCCACCTTGTACGAGACCTTCTTGACCGGCGAGTACAGGCTGTCGACCGGGATGAGGCCGATCGGAGCATCTTCCGAACGGTTACGGTCAGCCGGAACGTAGCCCTTGCCGTTGTTGACGGTGAACTCCATGCGGATTTCAGCGCCCTCGTCGAGGGTGCAGATCACATGGTTCGGGTTGAGGATTTCGATGTCGCCAACCGTCTGGATGTCACCGGCGGTTACAACGCCCGGACCCTGCTTGCGCACAACCATGCGCTTTGCGTCGTCGCCATCCATCTTGATGGCGATTTCCTTGATGTTGAGCACGATGTCCGTCACGTCTTCCCGAACGCCCGGGATAGAGGAGAACTCGTGCAGGACGCCGTCGATCTGCACCGCGGTAACAGCACCACCGCGAAGCGACGACAGCAGCACGCGGCGAAGCGCGTTGCCGAGCGTCAGACCAAAGCCGCGTTCAAGCGGTTCCGCGACCAACGTTGCCTTGGTGCGGCCCGAGGAGATGAACTCCACCTTGTTCGGCTTGATCAGTTCCTGCCAATTTTTCTGGATCATGTTTTGTGCCTTCCGTTCGTTGTCACCATCCAATCGTGACAACCGAGCCCCGAAGTCCGGGAGCACGCCGAAGCGCCCTCACCGGCATTTTGAACGCAAATGATCAGACGCGGCGCTTCTTGCGCGGGCGGCAACCGTTGTGCGGGATCGGGGTCACATCGCGGATCGAGGTGATCATGAAGCCCGCAGCCTGCAGCGCGCGAAGTGCGGATTCACGGCCGGAACCCGGACCGCAAACTTCAACTTCAAGCGACTTCATGCCGTGTTCCTGGGCCTTCTTGGCGCAGTCTTCAGCGGCGATCTGAGCGGCAAACGGGGTCGACTTACGCGAGCCCTTGAAACCCTTGGCACCGGCAGACGACCAGGCAATTGCGTTGCCCTGTGCGTCGGTGATGGTGATCATGGTGTTGTTGAACGACGAATTGACGTGCGCGACGCCAGACGTGATGTTCTTGCGTTCGCGACGGCGAACGCGGGTGGCTTCCTTGGCCATAGGATCCCTTTCTTAGATCTCTGCACCGCCGTAATTCCAGCGGCTCCACCGGGAAAGGAATTTTCGTCCCCTGCCCTGCTTCTTCAGTTTCATCCAGGACCGGTGGAACCGGCCCTGCAGGCATTTCGCAAAACCGGTTAGGCAATGCGACGGTCGGGCAACGCCCTTCCCAAACTGCAAAAGGAGGCCGGCGCGTGCGCCAGCCTCCCAATCTCCCTATTCGGGAAATTACTTCTTCTTACCGGCGATCGCCTTTGCCGGACCCTTGCGGGTGCGGGCATTGGTGTGGGTACGCTGACCGCGCACCGGCAGGCTGCGGCGATGACGCAGGCCGCGGTAGCAGCCCAGGTCCATCAGACGCTTGATGTTCATCGACGTGTCGCGACGCAGGTCACCTTCAACCTGGTAGTCGCGGTCGATCGTTTCGCGGATCTGAAGAACTTCAGCGTCCGTCAACTGATGCACGCGGCGATCAGCCGGAATACCGACCTTCTCGACGATTTCCTGTGCGAATTTCGGTCCGATCCCGTGAATGTAGGTCAGCGCGATAACAACGCGCTTTGCCGTCGGGATGTTGACGCCAGCGATACGTGCCACGTCTATTCTCCTTGCGTTCCAGTTGCCATCCGGCAATAGGTGCTTCGTTACGCGACCTCAAGAGCCGCACGTTGATTGAGGTTCGAGACACGTCAAAACCGACCGTACCCGGACTTCGTTTCGTTGAAGACCGCGCCGATCGCTCCCATGTCGCGAGTTGGCGCTGTCTTTGGCGGAATCAGCCGGAAAAGTCAACTCCCCGGCGGTTCCTTTTCGGCAAAGACCCAGGGTCTAGGCCAGAATCTTCTCGATCTGTGCAGTCACGGCGTCTACATCGGCCATGCCGTCGACCGTCTTAAGCTCACCGGTGCCGGCATAGTGCTCCGACAAAGGTGCGGTCTTTTCCCGATATTCCGTCAGCCGACGCTTGAAGGCTTCCGGATTATCGTCCGATCTGACCGAGCCGCCCGCAGCGATAGTTTCCGCTACGCGATTCTCCATACGCTTTACAAGCGCCGTCTCGTCGACCTTGAGCTCGATCACGGCATCGAGCTTCAAGCCCTTGCCTTTAAGCATCTGGCCGAGAGCGACCGCCTGCGGGACCGTGCGCGGATATCCGTCGAGGATAAAGCCGTTGGCACAATCCGGGGCGTCGATCCGGTCCGACACGATCTCGTTGACGATCGCATCAGAAACGAGCTGTCCGGCGTCCATAACAGCCTTGGCGCGCTTGCCGACGTCGGTCGCCTGGGCGACGGCCGCCCGCAGCATGTCACCTGTGGAAAGCTGCGGAATACCGTACCTCTCCGTCAGAAGCTTGGCTTGTGTCCCCTTGCCAGCTCCGGGCGGTCCCAAAAAAATCAGTCTCATCGTCCCCTCTTTCCTCCGCGCAGCTTCGACTTCTTGATCAGCCCCTCATACTGCTGAGCGATGAGGTGACCCTGGATCTGTGCTACCGTATCAAGGGTAACGCTGACAACAATCAAAAGCGACGTACCACCAAGGTAGAACGGCACGCCAGTCTGGGCGATGAGGATTTCGGGCAGGATACAGACGAAGATCAGGTAGATCGCTCCAAGCACGGTGATGCGCGTCAGAACGTAGTCGATGTATTCAGCCGTACGCTCGCCCGGGCGGATGCCCGGAATGAAGCCGCCATGCTTCTTCAGATTGTCGGCTGTGTCCTTCGGATTGAAGACGATGGCCGTGTAGAAGAAGGCGAAGAACGCAATCATGCCGCCGTAGAGCACCATGTAGAGCGGCTGGCCGTGACCGAGCGCGCTGACGATAGATGTGGCCCAGCCGGGCAACGCCGCGGTGTTGGCAAAACCAGCAAGCGTCGCCGGCAGCAGCAGCAGCGACGATGCGAAGATCGCCGGGATAACACCCGCAGTGTTGAGCTTCAGCGGCAAGTGCGACGTGTCGCCCTGGAACATGCGGTTGCCGACCTGGCGCTTCGGATACTGGATCAGAAGACGACGCTGGGCGCGTTCGACGAAGACGATGAGCGCGATGACGGCAACGACCATGACGATGATCGCCAGGATCAACGGGGTCGAAAGCGCACCGGTGCGGCCAAGCTCGAGCGTTCCGGCAAGAGCCGTCGGCAGATGGGCGACGATGCCGGCGAAGATGATCAGTGAGATGCCGTTACCGATGCCCCGCGATGTGATCTGCTCGCCGAGCCACATCAGGAACATCGTGCCGCCGAGCAGCGAGATAACCGTGGAAATACGGAAGAACCAACCCGGATCGTTCACGAGGCCGTTGCCGCTCTCAAGGCCGACGGCAATGCCATAGGCCTGCATGACGCCGAGAAGCACCGTGCCGTAGCGGGTGTACTGATTGATGATCTTGCGACCCTGCTCGCCTTCTTTCTTCAGCTGTTCCAGCGCCGGAACGACGGAGGTCATCAGCTGAACGATGATCGAGGCAGAGATATAGGGCATGATGCCGAGCGCGAAGATCGCCATGCGCTCCACTGCGCCGCCCGAAAACATGTTGAAGAGCCCGAGAATGCCGCCGCTCTGGCCTTGGAAGGCCTGCGCAAACGCGTCCGGGTTGAGGCCGGGCAGCGGGATATAGGTGCCAAGACGGTAGACCAAAAGCGCACCAAGCGTGAACCACAGTCGTTTCTTCAGATCTTCCGCCTTGGCGAAAGTCGAGAAATTCAGGTTCGAGGCGAGCTGTTCCGCTGCAGAAGCCATGCAATTCTCCGCGTACCAAATCTCGGAATCAGCGGGAGTACCCTGTCCGTTCCGGAAGGACTAACTTTTCGTCTTGAAAACCGGACGCGAGGCGATTGTGTCTGCAATCGGATGCCTCACCGTGGTTTCCGCTATGTCCGCCGAGGCGAGCGATTCGCCATCGCGGACGTGAGGCTCACATATGGGAGCAAAACCGCCCGGAGTGAAGCACCCCGGGCGGTTGATCAGTAATATTATTCGGCAGCAGCCGAAAGCAGCTTGATGGAGCCGCCAGCCTTTTCGATCTTTTCGATCGCCGGCTTGGAAGCACCTGCAACTTCGAGCGAGATCTTCGCCTTCAGTTCGCCATCGGCCAGGACGCGAACGCCGTCCTTTTCGCGACGGATCACGCCGGCAGCCTTGAGAGCTGCTGCATCGACGGTCTTCGAAGCGTCAAGCTTCTTGGCGTCGATAGCCGTCTGGATGCGGCCGAGCGACACGACAACAAACTCCGAAGCGAAGATGTTGTTGAAGCCGCGCTTCGGCAGACGACGGTAGATTGGCATCTGGCCGCCTTCGAAGCCGTTGATGGCAACGCCCGAACGAGCCTTCTGACCCTTCACACCGCGACCGGCAGTCTTGCCGGAGCCGGAACCGATGCCACGGCCAAGACGCTTGCGGTTCTTGGTCGAGCCTTCGTTGTCCTTGATTTCATTCAGTTTCATGAGCTTATCCCCCTCACTTCTCGTCGACGACGCGAACGAGGTGCTGGACCGACCGGATCATGCCGCGAACAGCTGGGGTATCTTCCAGCGTGCGAACCCGGTGCATCTTGTTGAGGCCCAGGCCGATGAGCGTCTGACGCTGTACGGCCGGACGGCGAATGGGGCTACCGATCTGCTCGACGGTAACCGTCTTCGCAGCGTTTTCTTTCTTAGCCATCTGTCAGCTCCCTTATTCTTCGGAAGCAGCGCCGGAGGAAACACGACGAGCCTGGAGCGTGGCGTACTTCATGCCGCGCTGAGCTGCGATGTCCTTCGGGTGCATCTGGTTCTTGAGGGCGTCGAACGTTGCGCGAACCATGTTGTACGGGTTCGACGAACCGGTCGACTTAGCGACGACGTCGTGAACGCCGAGCGTTTCGAAAACGGCGCGCATCGGGCCACCAGCGATGATACCGGTACCGGCCTTGGCCGAACGCAGCAGCACCTTGCCGGCGCCGTGACGGCCGTGAACGTCGTGATGCAGGGTACGACCACCACGCAGCGGGACGAAGATCAGATCGCGCTTGGCGGCTTCCGTTGCCTTGCGGATGGCTTCCGGCACTTCGCGCGCCTTGCCATGACCGAAGCCAACGCGGCCCTTCTGGTCGCCAACGACGACGAGAGCTGCGAAACCGAAACGACGACCGCCCTTCACCACCTTGGCGACGCGGTTAATTGCTACGAGCTTATCGACAAATTCGCTGTCGCGCTCTTCGCGGTTCTGGCGATCTTCGCGAGAACCCCTTCTTTCCTGTGCCATTGTCCTTTTCCTTTTTCTTTTCCGGGTGCAATCGGCAGATTGACAAAAGTCGCCCCCGTCCTGTGGATCGGAAGCGACCGGAAACTTATGAGGGTTCCAGGCGGGCGCAAGGCCCGCCTGGCAACCGATCAGAAGTTCAGACCACCTTCACGTGCAGCTTCGGCCAAAGCCTTGATGCGACCATGATAGATGAAGGCGCCACGATCAAAGACAACGTCCTTGACGCCAGCCTTTACGGCGCGCTCAGCGATGAGCTTGCCGACGGCAGCAGCAGCTGCCGCGTCAGCGCCCGTCTTCAAAGACGAACGCAGATCGGTGTCGAGCGTGGAGGCAGACGCAAGCGTCTTGCCGGCCACGTCGTCGATAACCTGTACGTAGATGTTCTTCGACGAGCGATGAACCGACAGGCGCGGACGGCCATTCGCGACCGCCTTGATTTGACGGCGCACGCGGTTGGCGCGACGCACAAGAGTATCTTTCCTGCTAGCCATTTCGCGTGATCCTTACTTCTTCTTGCCTTCTTTGCGGACAATCCGCTCGCCGGCATACTTGACGCCCTTGCCCTTGTAGGGCTCGGGGCCGCGGTATTCGCGGATTTCCGCTGCAACCTGGCCGACCTGCTGCTTGTTGATGCCGGAGACGACGATTTCCGTCGGCTTCGGTACAGCGATCGTTATGCCTTCCGGCGTCTGGTAGACCACGTCGTGGCTGAAACCGAGTGCCAGCTGCAAGTTCTTGCCCTGCAGCGAAGCGCGGTAACCAACGCCGTTGATTTCGAGCTTGCGCTCGTAACCGTCCTTAACACCCTTCAGGATGTTCTCGATCATCGTGCGGGACATGCCCCACTTGGAACGAGCATCCTTGCTCTGGTTGAGCGGCTGTACAACAACCGCGTTGTCTTCGAGCGCTACCGATACTTCGTCGTTTGCAACAAAGAACAGTTCGCCCTTAGGGCCCTTCGCCGTTACCTTCTGGCCATCAACGCTTGCCGTGACGCCTGCAGGAACTTGAACGGGCTTTTTACCGATACGAGACATTTTTATACCTGTCTGTTCGCTATGGAGATCATGTTACGTCTTAGAAGACGGAGCAAAGAATCTCGCCACCAACATTCTGTTCGCGTGCCTGATGATCGGCCATCACACCCTTCGGAGTCGAAAGGATGGTGATGCCGAGGCCGTTCGCGACCTGCGGAATGGACTTAACCGAGACATAAACTCGGCGGCCCGGCTTGGAAACGCGTCCGATCTCACGGATTACGGAAGCGCCTTCGTAGTACTTCAGTTCGATGTTCAGCTCGGCCTTGCCGTTGCCAAATACGACTTCAGAGTATCCACGGATGTAGCCTTCAGCCTGAAGGACATCCAGAACACGTGCGCGGAGCTTCGAAGCCGGCGTGGAAACGCTCGACTTGCGGCGTGCCGCGCCGTTACGGATACGGGTGAGCATATCGCCCAGCGGATCAGTCATTGCCATGTGCCCGTCTCCTTACCAGCTCGACTTGACAATACCCGGCACGCGGCCGGAATTGCCCAGTTCGCGAAGCGCAATACGCGACATGCGAAGTTTACGATAGTAGGCGCGCGGACGGCCCGTAACTTCACAACGGTTGCGGATGCGGGTCTTGGATCCATCACGCGGCAGTTCAGCCAGCTTGATGGTTGCCTTGAACCGCTCTTCGATCGGCAGAGACTGGTTCATGATGATTGCCTTCAGAGCGGCGCGCTTAGAGGCTTGCCCGGCAACCAGTTTGCGGCGGCGCTTGTTCTTTTCAACTGCGCTCGTTTTCGCCATAACAGTTATCCTTCTTTACGCTTGTCGTTACGGATTACTGACGGAACGGGAAGTTGAACTCTGTGAGCAGAGCGCGTGCTTCGTCGTCGTTAGTAGCCGTCGTGCAAACGATGATGTCCATGCCCCACATCTGATCAACCTTGTCGTAGTTGATCTCAGGGAACACAATGTGCTCCTTGACGCCCATGGCGAAGTTGCCACGGCCATCGAAGGACTTCGGGTTGAGGCCACGGAAGTCGCGAACACGCGGAAGAGCGATGTTCACGAGACGATCCAGGAACTCATACATCCGAACGCCGCGCAGGGTAACCTTGGCACCAATCGGCATGCCTTCGCGCAGCTTGAAGCCAGCGATGGAGTTGCGAGCGCGGGTGATTACCGGCTTCTGACCAGCAATCGCAGCGAGGTCGGCAGCTGCGACGGTCGGCTTCTTGGAGTCGCCGGTCGATTCGCCAACACCCATGTTGATGACGATCTTGTCGAGGCGCGGGATCTGCATTTCGTTGGCGTAGGAGAACTTCTCCTGCATAGCCGCACGAATACGCTCGACATATTCCTTCTTGAGCCGGGGCTCATAAGCGGACTTAGCCATCGATCACTACTCCCGAACGCTTGGCCACGCGGACCTTCTTGTCACCGTCGATCTTGAAGCCGACGCGGGTCGGCTTGCCGTCCTTCGGATCGGCAATCGCGATGTTCGAAAGATGGATCGAGGCTTCCTTGTTGATGATGCCGGCTTCCTGGCTCTGGGTCTGGCGCTGGTGACGCTTCACCATGTTCACGCCACGCACTACAGCCCGATCTTCCTTCGGCATAACCTGTACGACTTCGCCGGTACGGCCCTTGTCCTTACCGGTGAGAACGACGACCTTGTCGCCTTTACGAATCTTTTGCATCTCTCAACGCTCCCTTAGAGTACTTCCGGAGCCAGCGAGATGATCTTCATGTGGTTCTTGGCGCGAAGTTCGCGCGGAACCGGTCCGAAGATACGGGTGCCGATCGGCTCTTTCTTGTTATCGATAAGAACGGCTGCGTTTGTGTCAAAACGAATGACGCTGCCATCCGCACGGCGGATGTCTTTCGCGGTGCGAACGACAACAGCCTTCATGACATCACCCTTCTTCACGCGGCCGCGCGGAATGGCTTCCTTGATCGAAACGACAATGATGTCGCCGATCGACGCGTACTTACGCTTGGAGCCGCCCAGCACCTTGATGCACATGACACGACGTGCGCCGGAATTATCCGCCACGTCGAGGTTTGTTTGCATCTGAATCATGTCAGGTCGCCTTCTTGTTGTTACCAGGCCGGTTGGGTCTAGACCCCCTCGCCCGGCTTATTGTGCCTATCTCAAAGCAAAAGAACGCCCGGACTCGAGCGTTCCTCTACTTCAATTGCGTGCTTCATACAGATATTTGCCCAAGACGCAAGGGTCTCGCGGTCAAATCCCGTAGAAATCAAGCCTGGGCGGCAACCACCGTCCAGCGCTTATCCTTGGAGATCGGCGCGCATTCCTCGATGGAAACAACGTCACCAACCTTGTACTGGTTGTTTTCGTCGTGCGCCTTGTACTTCTTCGAACGGCGGACGGTCTTCTGGAGAATCGGGTGCGCAAAGCGGCGCTCGACCCTGACGACGACGGTCTTGTCGTTCTTGTCGCTGACGACTGTGCCCTGCAGAATGCGTTTCGGCATATTTTGTGGTCCTTAGGCCTTGGCTTCTGCCGCCTTCTGGCGGGCAATTGTTTTGACGCGTGCGATGTCCTTACGGACTTCGTCAATACGCGACGACTTTTCGAGCTGGCCGGTTGCCTTCTGGAAACGCAGATTGAACTGCTCTTTCTTCAGCTTGGCAAGCTCTTCGTTGAGTTGATCGGCGCTCAGAGCGCGAACATCTGCGGCTTTCATGAGATTCACTCCTTACTCTGCGATACGCTGCACGAAGCGCGTCTTGACAGAGAGCTTGGCAGCACCAAGACGAAGTGCCTCACGGGCGAGTTCTTCGCTGACACCATCGATCTCGAACATCATACGACCAGGCTTGACCTTGCATGCCCAGTATTCAACCGAGCCCTTACCCTTACCCATGCGGACTTCGGTAGGCTTGGCGGTGACCGGAACGTCAGGGAACACACGGATCCAGACGCGGCCGGCACGCTTCATATGGCGGGTGATCGCGCGGCGGGCCGCTTCGATCTCGCGCGCATTGACGCGGTTTGGTTCTTGAGCCTTCAGGCCGAATTCACCAAAGGAAAGATCAGATCCGCCCTTGGCTACGCCCTTGATGCGGCCCTTGAATTGCTTGCGATACTTCGTACGCTTTGGCTGCAACATTTTTTTAATTCTCCGATATTGGCTGCCACGCGCGCATGTTACGCGTTTTCGCGACGACGGTCTCTGCTGCTGCCGCCCTGGTTGTCACTCTCGATCGCGCGACGCTCGGAAGCCATCGGATCGTGCTCAAGGATCTCGCCCTTGAAGATCCAGACCTTGATGCCGCAGATACCGAAAGCGGTTTGAGCTTCGGACGTACCGTAGTCGATGTCCGCACGCAGAGTGTGCAGCGGAACGCGACCTTCGCGGTACCATTCGGTACGAGCGATTTCGGCACCACCGAGACGACCGGCGCAGGTGATCTTAATGCCTTCGGCGCCAAGACGCATGGCCGACTGAACAGCGCGCTTCATCGCACGGCGGAAAGCCACGCGGCGCTCGAGCTGCTGAGCGATCGACTGGGCAACGAGCGTTGCGTCAACTTCCGGCTTGCGCACTTCAACGATGTTGAGGTGGGTTTCGGAGTTGGTCATCTCGGAAAGCTTCTTGCGGAGCTTTTCGATGTCTGCGCCCTTCTTGCCGATGATCAGGCCCGGACGAGCCGAGTGGATCGTTACGCGGCACTTCTTGTGCGGACGCTCGATCACGACCTTGGCAATGCCAGCGGCCTTCAGCTCTTCCATCAGGTAAGCGCGGATCTTCAGGTCTTCGTGAAGAAGCTGACCGTATTCCGCGTTATCAGCGAACCAACGGCTATCCCAGGTCCGGTTGATGCCGAGACGGAAACCGATCGGATTAATCTTCTGGCCCATTATGCGGCCTCCCCTTTGGCTTCCACTTCACGAACGACGATCGTCAAGTGAGAGAACGGCTTTTCAACACGCGATGCACGGCCGCGACCACGAGCGTGGAAGCGCTTCATCACAATCGACTTGCCAACATACGCCTCAGCGACGATGAGCGAATCAACGTCGAGGTCGTGGTTGTTCTCAGCGTTTGCGATCGCGGATTCAAGCGTCTTCTTGACCGTTTCCGAGATCCGCTTGCGCGAGAACTCGAGTTCGGCCAGAGCGCGCTCGACCTTCTTGCCGCGGATCATCGCTGCAACCAGGTTGAGCTTCTGGGGGCTGACGCGGATCGTGCGCGCAATTGCCTGCGCTTCATTATCCTTCAGCCGGCGTTCGGCTTTTGCCTTGCCCATTGTTACTTCCTCTTTGCCTTCTTGTCCGCACCATGACCGTAATAGGTCCGGGTCGGAGAGAATTCACCGAACTTGTGTCCGACCATTTCTTCTGACACCGAAACGGGAACATGCTTGTTGCCGTTGTAGACGCCGAAGGTGAGACCCACGAACTGCGGAAGGATCGTGGAGCGACGGCTCCACATTTTGATCACTTCGTTACGACCGCCGTCACGAACCTTCTCAGCCTTCTTGAGAAGATAGCCGTCAACAAACGGACCTTTCCATACTGAACGAGCCACTTGAGACTTCCTCTCTTACTTCTTGCGCTGGTGACGCGACCGCATGATGAACTTGTCGGTCGACTTGTTGGAGCGCGTCCGCTTGCCCTTCGTCGGCTTGCCCCAAGGGGTAACCGGGTGGCGACCACCGGACGTACGGCCTTCACCACCGCCGTGCGGGTGGTCAACCGGGTTCATGACGACGCCGCGAACGTGCGGCTTCTTACCGCGCCAGCGCGAACGACCAGCCTTACCGTCATTGATGTTGCCGTGATCGGGGTTCGATACAGCACCGATGGATGCGAGGCAAGAGCCGTGCACGAGGCGCTGTTCACCCGAGTTCAGGCGAAGGATTGCCATGCCCTGGTCACGACCAACGAGCTGCGCGTAGGTACCGGCCGAGCGAGCCAGCTGGCCGCCCTTACCCGGCTTCATTTCCACGTTGTGGATGATGGAGCCGACCGGGATGAACTGCAGCGGCATGGTGTTGCCGGGCTTGACGTCGACTGCTGCCTTTTCCGAAGCGATCACCTTGTCGCCGGCAGCGAGACGCTGCGGAGCGAGGATGTAGGCCTGTTCGCCATCGGCGTAGGTTACCAGCGCGATGAACGCGGTGCGGTTCGGGTCATATTCCAGACGCTCGACGGTGCCTTCTACGTCGAACTTGCGACGCTTGAAGTCGACCAGACGGTAGGTCCGCTTGTGACCGCCGCCCTGGAAGCGAACGGTGATACGGCCGAGGTTGTTGCGACCGCCCTTGGAGTGCAGACCTTCGGTCAGCGCCTTTACCGGCTTGCCCTTGTAGAGGCCGGACCGGTCAACGATGACCAGCTGGCGCTGGCTCGGGGTCGTCGGATTGAAACTTTTCAATGCCATTTTATTGTTCCCTTTTGGGTTTTTACCCTAATGGGCCTATCCGTTAGAGACCGGTGGAGACGTCGATGGACTGACCGTCGGCGAGCGTGATGATCGCCTTCTTCACGTCCTTCTGCTTTCCGGTAAAGCCGCGGAACCGCTTGGTCTTGCCCTTGCGGACGAGCGTGTTCACGGCCGTAACCTTGACGCCGAACAGAGCTTCGACAGCAGCCTTGATTTCAGGCTTCGAAGCACCCTTGGCGACGTTGAAGACGATCTGGTTCTGTTCGGAAACCAGCGTCGACTTTTCAGTGATCGAGGGAGACACGATCACGTCGTAGTGGCGAAGATCCGTCATTTGAACCGCTCCTCCAGAGCTTCCACGGCAGCCTTGGAAAGCACGAGCTTGCCACGGCGCAGAATGTCGTAAACGTTGATGCCCTGAACCGGCAGAACGTCCACATTCGGGATGTTCTGAGCGGCGAGCTTGAAGTTGTTCTCGATTTCAGCGCCGCCGATGATCAGAGCATTGGTCAGACCGAGCGAGGCGAATACGCCAGCCAGGGTCTTCGTCTTTGCTTCTGCGGCAACGAGATCATCGAGAACGATGATGTTTTCAGCCTTCAGCTTGGCAGACAGAGCGTGGCGAAGGCCGAGTGCACGAACCTTCTTCGGCAGGTCATGGGCGTGGCTGCGAACAACCGGGCCATGAGCCTTACCACCGCCACGGAACTGTGGAGCACGAGCGGAGTGGTGGCGGGCGCGGCCCGTACCCTTCTGCTTGTACATCTTGGCGCCGGTGCGCGAAACTTCCGCGCGGCCCTTGGCCTTGTGTGTGCCCTGCTGCTTCTTAGCGAGCTGCCAGCGAACGACGCGGGCGATGATGTCTTCACGGGGTTCGAGACCGAAAATGGCGTCCGAAAGGGAAACCTTTCCCGCGTCCTTGCCCTCGAGGGTTTTGACGGTGAGATCCATTATTCGGCTCCCTTACTTCGATGCTTCGGCGCGCACGGCCGCGGGGCGCGGTGCGCCTTCCGGGGTGCCCGACTTGATGGCGTCACGAACGACGATCCAGGCACCCTTGGAGCCGGGGACAGCGCCCTTGACCAGGATCAGACCGCGGTCTTCATCGGTCGATACGACTTCGAGGTTCTGCGTGGTGACGCGCGTCTGGCCCATGTGACCAGCCATGCGCTTGCCCTTCCAGACGCGGCCCGGATCCTGGTTGGAACCGGTCGAACCATGCGAACGGTGCGATACGGAAACGCCGTGCGTTGCACGCAGACCGCCGAAGTTGTGGCGCTTGATGGCGCCGGCAAAGCCCTTACCGATCGTGGTACCGGTGACGTCGACGAGCTGGCCCGCAACGAAATGGTTGGCGGTCAGTTCGGAGCCGATGTCGATCAGATTGTCCGCGGAAACGCGGAATTCGACGAGCTTCGCCTTCGGTTCGACGTTGGCGGCAGCAAAGTGGCCGCGCATCGCCTTCGGCGTGTTCTTGACCTTGGCAGTGCCGGCGCCCAACTGGACAGCGGTATAGCCGTTCTTGTCGTCCGTGCGCTGGGCTACCACCTGGCAGTTTTCCAGCCGCAATACTGTTACCGGGATATGCTCGCCGGCGTCGTTGTAGACGCGCGTCATTCCCACTTTCTGTGCAATCACACCTGAACGCATCGGTTCATTCCTCTTGAGAGTTAACGTCGGGGCGAACCCCTTCGCATCTCTTGTTTAAGGTCTCCCTCTGATCCTTGCGGAACGCCGGGTCGCCCGTTTCTGGAAGCCGTTGGACCGAAGCCCACGTACCTTCCTTGTTATTAAAGCTTAATTTCCACGTCGACGCCGGCAGCGAGGTCGAGCTTCATCAGCGCGTCAACGGTCTGCGGAGTCGGATCTACGATATCGAGAAGGCGCTTGTGGGTACGCATTTCGAACTGTTCGCGGCTCTTCTTGTCGACGTGCGGCGAACGGTTGACCGTAAATTTTTCAATGCGCGTCGGCAGCGGTACTGGACCGCGCACGCTGGCACCGGTGCGCTTGGCCGTCGAGACGATTTCGCGTGTCGAGGCATCGAGGATCCGGTGATCAAACGCCTTGAGGCGGATGCGGATGTTCTGGCCGTTCATACGACTTATCCTTGTTCATGTTAGTTGCGGTTTCCGTGGAGAAACGCGCATTGAACTTCGTTTGATGTTCGGCCAGTCCGCTAATTTTTCAAAGATCGGAGGGACAAGGTTTCCCCTGCCCCTTCCTATTTGAGCGGCCGTGGCCGGCCTGTACTTTCGCGATCGCACTATGCCGACGCACCATGCAAATCACGCTTGCGCGCCATTTGCACTATTTCGGCGTCGTCGGCAAGCCGTGCGACCAACTAAATCATGCTGGGCGGCTATGTCCGAGGCGCATAACAATGCGCCTCGCCTCATTCCGCCCGTTCGCCGATTACTCGACGATCGAAGCGACGATGCCGGCGCCGACGGTACGGCCACCTTCGCGGATAGCGAAGCGCAGCTTTTCTTCCATCGCGATCGGAACGATCAGCTCAACGGCAACCGTGACGTTGTCGCCAGGCATAACCATTTCCGTGCCTTCCGGAAGCGTAACGATACCCGTCACGTCCGTCGTGCGGAAGTAGAACTGCGGACGGTAGTTCGTGAAGAACGGCGTATGACGGCCGCCTTCTTCCTTCGTCAGGATGTAGGCTTCGGCCATGAACTTCTTGTGCGGCTTGACCGAACCCGGCTTGCACAGGATCTGGCCACGCTCAACGCCGTCACGGTTAACACCACGGATCAGCGCGCCGATGTTGTCGCCGGCCTGGCCCTGGTCGAGCAGCTTGCGGAACATTTCAACGCCGGTAACCGTCGTCTTCGACGTGTCGCGGATGCCGACGATTTCAACTTCTTCGCCAACCTTGACAATGCCGCGCTCAACGCGACCGGTCACAACCGTACCACGGCCCGAGATCGAGAACACGTCTTCGATCGGCATCAGGAACGGCAGGTCGATCGGACGCTCAGGCGTCGGGATGTAGGCGTCAACAGCGGCCATCAGCTCGCGGATCGCGTCTTCGCCGATCTTCTTGTCCGAATCTTCAAGAGCAGCAAGTGCCGAACCCTTGATGATCGGAATGTCGTCGCCCGGGAATTCGTAGGACGACAGCAGTTCGCGAACTTCAAGCTCGACGAGCTCGAGAAGCTCGGCGTCGTCAACCTGGTCGACCTTGTTGAGGAACACGACGATGGCCGGAACGCCAACCTGGCGAGCAAGCAGGATGTGCTCGCGGGTCTGCGGCATCGGGCCGTCAGCAGCCGAGCAAACCAGGATCGCGCCGTCCATCTGCGCTGCACCGGTGATCATGTTCTTGACGTAGTCGGCGTGGCCGGGGCAGTCGACGTGCGCGTAGTGACGGTTCGCCGTCTCATACTCAACGTGAGCCGTCGAAATCGTGATACCACGGGCCTTTTCTTCCGGAGCAGCGTCGATCTGGTCGTACGCCTTGTACTCGCCGAAGTACTTCGTGATCGCTGCAGTCAGCGACGTCTTGCCATGGTCAACGTGGCCAATCGTGCCAATGTTAACGTGCGGCTTGTTGCGCTCAAATTTGCTCTTTGCCATTTTCGGCTCTCCGTTTCCTGTCCCCTGTCGGGGAAACCTTATCTATCTGTTTTCAGCGAAAGGGTATTCCGGTCACTTCTGACCGGAATACTTTGCCTGGATTTCCTGTGCGACGTTCGACGGGACCGGCGAGTAATGATCGAAGGTCATCGTGTACTGGGCGCGGCCCTGAGACATCGAGCGCAGGTTGTCCACGTACTTGAACATGTTCGCCAACGGGACGTTCGCATTGATGACGACGGCAACACCGCGTGCTTCCTGGCCCTGGATCTGGCCACGGCGCGAGTTCAGGTCGCCGATAACGTCACCGACGTAATCTTCCGGCGTTACGACTTCGACCTTCATCATCGGCTCGAGGAGCTGAGCGCCGGCCTTCTTGGCTGCTTCACGGAAGCAGGCACGCGAAGCGATTTCGAACGCCAGAACCGACGAGTCGACGTCGTGGAAGGCACCGTCGATGAGCGTCGCCTTGACGCCCAGCATCGGGAAGCCAGCCAGCGGACCCGAAGACAGAACGCTTTCGATGCCCTTCTGGACGCCGGGGATGTATTCCTTCGGAACAGCACCGCCAACGATCTTGGACTCGAACTTGAAGTCTTCGCCATCCGGGTTCGGTTCGAAGACGATCTTGACGCGCGCGAACTGGCCGGTACCACCGGACTGCTTCTTGTGCGTGTAGTCTTCTTCGTGCTGACGCGTGATGGTTTCGCGGTAGGCAACCTGCGGCGCGCCGACGGTTGCTTCGACCTTGAATTCGCGACGCATGCGGTCAACCAGGATGTCGAGGTGGAGTTCACCCATGCCTGCGATGATCGTCTGGCCGGACTCTTCGTCGGTCTTGACGCGGAACGACGGGTCTTCTGCAGCCAGGCGGTTGAGCGCGAGGCCCATCTTTTCCTGGTCGCCCTTGGTCTTCGGCTCGATCGCGATCTGGATAACCGGCTCCGGGAATTCCATGCGCTCGAGGATAACCGGCTTCAGCGGGTCGCAGAGCGTATCGCCAGTGGTGGTTTCCTTGAGGCCAGCCAGAGCAACGATGTCGCCAGCAAAGGCTTCTTCGATGTCTTCACGGCTGTTGGAATGCATCTGAAGCATACGGCCGACGCGCTCGCGCTTTTCCTTGACCGTGTTCATGACCGACGTGCCCTTTTCGAGCTTGCCGGAGTAGATACGGGCGAAGGTGAGCGAACCGACGAAGGGGTCGTTCATGATCTTAAAGGCGAGCATCGAAAGCGGCTCGCTGTCGTCAGCGTGGCGCTCGGTCTCGGCTTCGGTCTTGACGTCGATGCCCTTGATCGCCGGGATGTCCATCGGCGACGGCAGGTAGTCGACAACGGCGTCGAGAAGCGGCTGAACGCCCTTGTTCTTGAACGCGGTGCCGCAGAACATCGGGTGGAACTTCACGTCGATGGTGCCGCGGCGAACGAGCGCACGGATCTGGTCGTTATCAGGCAGGTTGCCTTCGAGATACGCTTCAGTCGCAGCTTCATCGATCTCGACAACGGTCTCGATCAGAAGTTCGCGGTACTTCTGCGCTTCTGCCTTCATGTCATCAGGAATTTCGACGACGTCCCACTGGGCGCCGAGCGATTCGTCGCGCCAGATGAGAGCGTTCATCTCGATCAGGTCGATGACGCCCTTGAACTCGGTCTCAGCGCCGATCGGCAGCTGCATGACGACCGGGATCGCACCGAGGCGCGACTTGATCATCGAGACAGAGCGGTAGAAGTCAGCGCCGGTCTTGTCCATCTTGTTGCAGAAGATCATGCGCGGAACGTTGTACTTCTCAGCCTGACGCCAGACGGTTTCCGTCTGAGGCTCAACACCGGCGTTGGCGTCGAGCAGCGCGATGGCGCCGTCGAGAACGCGCAGCGAACGCTCGACTTCGATGGTGAAGTCAACGTGGCCGGGGGTGTCGATGATGTTGAAGCGGCGGGTCTTGCCATCACGACCCTTCCAGAAGGTCGTGGTCGCAGCAGACGTGATAGTGATGCCGCGTTCCTGCTCCTGCTCCATCCAGTCCATGGTAGCGGCGCCGTCGTGGACTTCGCCGATCTTATGGGACTTACCGGTGTAGTAGAGAATACGTTCGGTCGTCGTCGTCTTGCCGGCGTCGATGTGCGCCATAATACCGAAATTGCGGTAGTCTTCGATTTTGTATTCGCGAGCCATAGGGACTCCCTTTCGAAATTGGTCGTCGATTACCAGCGGTAGTGCGAGAATGCACGGTTGGCGTCGGCCATCTTGTGCGTGTCTTCGCGCTTCTTGACGGCGCTGCCACGGTTGTTCGCAGCGTCCATGAGTTCGCCGCAGAGGCGATCAACCATGGTCGTTTCGTTGCGCTTGCGGGCAGCAGCAATCAGCCAGCGGATGGCGAGCGCCTGACGGCGTTCCGGACGAACGTCGACGGGAACCTGGTAGGTTGCACCACCAACGCGGCGCGAACGGACTTCGACGTGCGGAGCGATGTTGTCGAGGGCCGAATGGAACACGGCGATCGGCTCCTGCTTCAGCTTGCCCTGAACGGCATCGAAGGCACCGTAAACGATGCTTTCAGCAACCGACTTCTTACCATGAAGCATGATGGCGTTCATGAACTTGGTGACAACCAGATCGCCGAACTTCGGATCCGGGTTGATCTCGCGCTTTTCTGCACTGTGACGACGTGACATACGTTTTGTCTCTCAACTGTTGACTGGCGCCTTAACACGCGGAGAACCTCGCGCAGCGCCGAATTCGTGAAACCCGAAATTACTTCGGACGCTTCGCACCATACTTGGAGCGGCGCTGCTTGCGGTTCTTGACACCCTGCGTATCGAGAACGCCACGGATGATGTGGTAACGGACACCCGGAAGGTCCTTTACGCGGCCGCCGCGGATCATGACAACCGAGTGTTCCTGAAGGTTGTGACCTTCACCCGGGATATAGCCGATGACCTCGAAACCGTTGGTCAGGCGAATCTTGGCAACCTTACGCAGAGCCGAGTTCGGCTTCTTCGGGGTCGTCGTGTAGACGCGGGTGCAAACACCACGCTTCTGCGGGTTTTCCTGCAGAGCAGGAACCTTGTTGCGCTTTACCTGTGCCTGACGCGGCTTGCGGATCAGCTGGTTTACGGTAGGCATGTAACCATCCCTTGCAAAATCTTGTCTCGTTACCCTTGCGGGCGGATCGTTGCCGTCTCCGGCGATACGGACACCTGTAAAATGCGCAAACGAGGACCGATCCGCTTTGTCGCGGATGGCCCTACAAAAAGCAGAGGACACAGCATTTCGCGCGTCATGCGTGCAGCATTTTTTGTAGTCAGCGTGCGTTTCGAACCTTGTTTGAGGCGAACTCCAGAACGCGACGTTCCGAACCAGCCAGCCTCACATGGGCTCCGATGCGGCGGGGTGTACTGATTTCAAGGCCGACAGTCAAGGGCAATTAACAAATATTCTCCCGCCAACAGACCCGCCATGCCCGGAAAACAAGGCTTTGGCGGGTGTCGGGGTGGGTCCTGGCGACCCTGTCTGCACTTGAACACAGACAGCTTCGAACAGGGTTAAGGAATCGGCAACCAGTTTGTGACGGTTTTCCACCGCCATGATTCTGCCGAGTCGCCAAAGCCTGTGGCCTCGCAGCTATTTCTTTCGCGCTGCACTGAAAAGGGCGCTAAAGTCGGCCGCGCACTCGAAAGGATATTCAATGAGCGTCACGCCTGACAACGACAATGCACCGGACGAGCCGATGGTCTTCATCATCATCGGCAAGGCCTATGAGACCGACGGAGACGACGAAGGCGTGGACATTCACGTGATGTTGCGCGCACCCGACGACGATACGGCCGTGCGCGAGGCGCTGAACGCGCTCGCCGAGGAAGGCTTCCTGGAGGCCGACCTCGATCAGATCGGCACACTGACAGACGTGCCGAACGAGGAGCCGCATGCCTCGGCCTACCAGGGCGCCCTCGAAGGCGAAGTTGCGATCATCCGTTTCAGCTGAGGCCGTCGACGCCCCAACGTCGCCTCCCCTTCCAGCCTACCACAATGAAAAAGCCGCCCGGATCGCTCCGGGCGGCTTTTCTGATTTGAGGAAACGAGGGCGAGAACGCCCTCCTCCCATTATTCGGCCGCTGCGTTTTCCTTCGCGAGATCGGCGAGCATCGGGGTGGCAACATCTGCGCCCGTACCCTTGCGACGCTCTTCGAGAATCATCTCGTCGCGCGCCGTCGCGATGCGGCGGATCTGCGTCATCGTTCCGCCGGTACCAGCCGGGATCAGACGGCCGACGATGACGTTTTCCTTCAGACCCTGCAGGCCGTCGACCTTGCCGGCGATCGCCGCTTCGGTCAGCACCTTGGTGGTTTCCTGGAACGACGCCGCCGAGATGAACGACGGTGTCTGCAGCGAGGCCTTGGTGATGCCGAGCAGGACCGGATCGCCGTATGCCGGCTTCTTGCCCTGTTCGATCAGGCCGTCGTTGACGTCTTCGAGCTCGATGCGATCGACATTGTCACCGACGATGTAGGTCGAGTCGCCGGCATCGGTGATTTCCACCTTCTGCAGCATCTGACGAACGATGACTTCGATGTGCTTGTCGTTGATCACAACGCCCTGCAGTCGGTAGACTTCCTGGATTTCGTTGACCAGGTAGGAAGCGAGTGCTTCCACTCCCTTGATCGCCAGGATGTCGTGCGGCGCCGGGTTGCCGTCGAGGATGTAGTCGCCCTTTTCGATGTAGTCGCCATCCTGAAGATGGAAGGGCTTGCCCTTCGGGATCAGGTATTCGACCGGCTCAACACCGTCTTCAGCAGGCTCGATCAGAACGCGACGCTTGTTCTTGTAGTCGCGGCCGAAGCGGATCGTACCATCGATCTCAGCGATGACGGCGTGATCCTTCGGACGACGTGCTTCGAACAGTTCGGCAACGCGCGGCAGACCACCGGTGATATCCTTGGTCTTGGCGCTTTCCAGCGGCGAACGTGCCAGCACGTCACCCTGGGAAACCTTCGTGCCCGGTTCAACCGAGAGAATGGCGTCAACCGAAAGCATGAAGCGGGCGTCACCACCACGCGACAGCTTCAGGACCGCGCCGTTCTTGTCCTTGATGACGATCGCCGGCTTCAGGTCGGTACCGCGCGGCGTCGAACGCCAATCGATAACCTGACGCTTGGTGATGCCGGTGGACTCGTCGGTCGCTTCGAGCACGGAGATGCCGTCGACGACGTCTTCGAAGTGAACGGTACCTTCCACTTCCGTCATCATCGGACGGGTGTAGGGGTCCCACTCGGCAAGACGCTGACCGCGCTTCACCTTGTCACCATCGTCGACGAAGATCTTCGAACCGTAGGCGACACGCTGCGAGGAGCGCTCGACACCACGTTCGTCGAGGATCTGGACGGCCATGTTACGACCCATGGCGACAAGGATGCCGTCAGAGTTGCGCAGCATGTTGCGGTTCTTGATCTGTACCGTGCCTTCGTAGGACGCTTCCAGGAACGACTGGTCGACCACGGTCGCCGTACCGCCCAAGTGGAAGGTACGCATGGTGAGCTGGGTGCCCGGTTCACCGATCGACTGTGCAGCGATAACGCCAACCGCTTCGCCCATGTTGACCGGCGTACCACGTGCCAGGTCGCGGCCGTAGCAGACGCCGCAAACGCCCGTCTGGATTTCGCAGGTCAGCGCCGAACGGATGCGGATCGACTGGATACCAGCCTTTTCGATCTCGATGACGTCGGGTTCCAGGATCATCCGGCCGGCGTCGACGAGACGAACGCCCGTGACCGGGTGATCGATGTCGTCCAGAGCCGTACGGCCAAGAATACGAGCGCCAAGCGAAGCCACAACCTGACCGGCATCGACGATCGCCGTCATGGTGAGGCCATTCTCGGTGCCGCAATCGACGGAGTTGACGATGCAATCCTGCGCCACGTCGACGAGACGACGCGTCAGGTAGCCCGAGTTCGCGGTCTTCAAGGCGGTGTCGGCCAGACCCTTACGGGCACCGTGGGTCGAGTTGAAGTACTCGTTAACGGTCAGACCTTCCTTGAAGTTCGAGATGATCGGCGTCTCGATGATTTCACCCGACGGCTTGGCCATCAGGCCGCGCATGCCGCCCAGCTGACGCATCTGGTTCGGAGAACCACGGGCGCCGGAGTGCGACATCATGTAGATCGAGTTCATCGGCTTCTGACGGCCGTTGTCGTCAAACTCCACAGCCTTAATGCGGGCCATCATTTCGTCGGCGACCTTCTCGGTAGCCTTGCCCCAGGCGTCAACGACCTTGTTGTACTTTTCGCCCTGGGTGATGAGGCCGTCATTATACTGCTGCTCGTATTCCTTCACGAGCGCTTCAGTATCGCCGACGATCTTCACCTTGGTGTCCGGAATGACCATGTCGTCCTTGCCGAACGAAATGCCGGCGCGGCAAGCATGGGCAAAGCCGAGCTGCATGATGCGGTCGCAGAAGATGACCGTGTCTTTCTGACCGCAGTGACGGTAGACCGTGTCGATCATCTTGGAGATGTTCTTCTTGGTCATTTCCTGGTTGCAGGTCTCGAACGGCACGTTGACGTTGCGCGGCAACAGTTCACCGATGATCATGCGGCCAGGCGTGGTTTCGTAGATCTTCGAAACCGGGTTGCCCTCGGCATCGACGGTCTTGAAACGGCCACGGATCTTGGCGTGCAGTGTCACGGACTTGGTTTCGAGCGCGTGATGCAGCTCGCCCATGTCAGAAAACGCCATGCCTTCGCCGGGCTCGTTCTGGTTCAGGATCGACAGATAGTAGAGACCCAGAACCATGTCCTGCGACGGAACGATGATCGGCGCGCCGTTAGCCGGGTGCAGAATGTTGTTCGTCGACATCATCAGCACGCGTGCTTCGAGCTGCGCTTCGAGCGACAGCGGCACGTGAACGGCCATCTGGTCGCCGTCGAAGTCGGCGTTGAAGGCCGTGCAGACGAGCGGGTGCAGCTGGATGGCCTTGCCTTCGACCAGGGTCGGTTCGAAGGCCTGGATGCCCAGGCGGTGCAGCGTCGGTGCGCGGTTCAACAGAACCGGATGCTCGCGGATGACCTCGTCCAGGATATCCCAGACTTCCGGCTTTTCCTTTTCGACGAGCTTCTTGGCCTGCTTGACGGTCGAGGAATAACCCTTGGCGTCGAGGCGAGCGTAGATGAACGGCTTGAACAGCTCGAGCGCCATCTTCTTCGGAAGACCGCACTGGTGCAGCTTCAGCTCCGGACCGGTCACGATAACCGAGCGGCCGGAGTAGTCGACGCGCTTGCCGAGCAGGTTCTGACGGAAGCGGCCCTGCTTGCCCTTGAGCATGTCGGACAGCGACTTCAGCGGACGCTTGTTGGCGCCGGTGATGACGCGACCGCGACGGCCGTTGTCGAACAGCGCGTCCACAGATTCCTGCAGCATGCGCTTTTCGTTGCGGATGATGATGCCTGGAGCGCGCAGTTCGATCAGACGCTTCAGACGGTTGTTACGGTTGATCACGCGGCGATAGAGATCGTTCAGATCCGACGTCGCGAAACGGCCGCCGTCGAGCGGCACGAGCGGGCGCAGGTCCGGCGGGATCACCGGAACGACCTTCATGATCATCCATTCCGGGCGATTGCCGGAATCCATGAAGTTCTCGACGATCTTCAACCGCTTCATCAGCTTCTTCTGCTTCAGATCCGAGGTGGTCTCGGCCAGATCCGAACGCAGATCGCCAGCGATCTTCTCGAGGTTCATCGAAGCGAGCATTTCATAGATCGCTTCAGCACCGATCATCGCGGTGAACTGATCTTCGCCGAACTCGTCGACGGCGAGCATGTAGTCTTCTTCGCTGAGGAGCTGGTTTTCCTTCAGCGACGTCAGACCGGGCTCGGTGACGATGTAGTTCTCGAAGTAGAGAACGCGCTCGACATCCTTCAGCGTCATGTCGAGCAGCGTCGAAATGCGGCTCGGCAGCGACTTCAGGAACCAGATGTGGGCAACGGGAGCGGCGAGCTCAATATGGCCCATGCGCTCACGGCGAACGCGCGACAGCGTAACTTCAACGCCGCACTTTTCGCAGATGATGCCCTTGTACTTCATGCGCTTGTACTTGCCGCACAGGCATTCGTAATCCTTGATCGGACCGAAGATACGAGCGCAGAAGAGACCGTCACGTTCCGGCTTGAACGTACGATAGTTGATCGTCTCCGGCTTCTTGATCTCACCGTAAGACCAGGAAAGAATCTTCTCCGGCGAGGCGATCGAAATCCGGATGGAATCGAAAGTCTGTGCAGGCACCTGCGGATTGAAAAGATTCATGACCTCTTGGTTCATGCCTGTCTCCTTTACGGGCTTAACGCCCTGAGCTTGGCGAGAGTGCCGACAAATCCCGGGCGCCGGCCCCTCTGCCCCATAAACAGCTAAAACCGCATTTGATGCGGCCCCGTTCCTCTCGCTTGCCAATGAAGCCTTGCGGAGGAAGCGGTGCGCGCCGCGACGCGGCACGCACCTTGATGTTTCTTATTCGGCTGCGTCAGGCAGCTGCGCTGCACCGAGTTCGTCGACCTTGGTGTTCTCGAGTTCGACCGAGAGGCCCAGCGAGCGCATTTCCTTGACGAGAACGTTGAAGCTCTCGGGAATGCCCGCTTCGAAGGTATCGTCGCCACGGACGATCGCTTCGTAGACCTTCGTACGACCGGCCACGTCGTCCGACTTCACCGTCAGCATTTCCTGCAGGGTGTAGGCGGCGCCGTAGGCTTCGAGCGCCCAGACTTCCATTTCCCCGAAGCGCTGACCGCCGAACTGCGCCTTGCCGCCCAGCGGCTGCTGGGTGACGAGCGAGTAAGGACCGATCGAACGGGCGTGGATCTTGTCGTCGACAAGGTGGTTCAGCTTCAGCATGTAGATGTAGCCGACGGTCACCTGGCGGTCGAATTGATCGCCGGTACGGCCATCATAAAGCGTCGACTGACCGGTTACCTTCAGGCCCGCCTGCTCCAGCATCTCGTTGACGTCAGCTTCGACAGCACCGTCGAAGACCGGCGTCGCGATCGAAACGCCACGACGGGTCTGCTCGGCAAGCCGTACGATCGACTCGTCGTCGTACTGCTTGATCGGCTCACCCTTCGGGCCCGACCCGATGACGCTGTCGATGGTGTCGCGCAGCGGCTGGATATCGGCACCTGCCTTGTAGGCATCGAGCATCGCGCCGATCTTCTTGCCCATGCCGGCGCAAGCCCAGCCAAGATGGGTTTCGAGGATCTGGCCGACGTTCATGCGCGAAGGCACGCCGAGCGGGTTCAGAACGACGTCGACGTGCGTACCATCTTCCAGGAACGGCATGTCTTCGATCGGCACGATACGCGACACGACACCCTTGTTGCCGTGACGGCCGGCCATCTTGTCGCCCGGCTGGATCTTGCGCTTAACAGCGACGAAGACCTTGACCATCTTCATGACGCCCGGAGGCATTTCGTCGCCGCGCTGGACCTTTTCGACCTTGTCCATGAAGCGCTGTTCAAGGCGCGACTTGGATTCGTCGTACTGGGCGCGAAGCGCTTCGATCTCGCCCTGAGCCTTCTCGTCTTCGATGGCAAACATCCACCACTGCGAGCGGGGATATTCGCTGACGACGAGGTTGGACAGCTCAGTGCCCTTCTTGAAGCCCTTCGGACCTGCAACCGCGGTGTGACCGCGCAGCATGTCGACGAGACGTGCGTAGACGTTACGATCGAGGATCGCCTGTTCGTCGTCGCGGTCCTTGGCCAGTCGTTCGATTTCCTCGCGCTCGATCGCCATCGCGCGCTCGTCCTTCTCAACGCCGTGGCGATTGAAGACGCGAACTTCGACGACGGTGCCGAACGTGCCCGGGGGCATGCGCATGGACGTGTCGCGCACGTCGGAAGCCTTTTCACCGAAGATGGCGCGCAGAAGCTTTTCTTCCGGCGTCATCGGGCTTTCGCCCTTCGGCGTGATCTTGCCGACCAGGATATCGCCCGGCTGAACCTCAGCACCGATGTAGACGATGCCGGCTTCGTCGAGATTACGCAGCGCTTCTTCCGAAACGTTCGGAATGTCGCGGGTAATTTCTTCCGGACCCAGCTTGGTGTCACGCGCCATCACTTCGAATTCTTCGATGTGGATGGAGGTGAACACGTCGTCACGCACGATGCGCTCGGACAACAGGATCGAGTCTTCGTAGTTGTAGCCGTTCCACGGCATGAACGCGACGAGCGCGTTGCGGCCGAGTGCCAGATCGCCGAGATCGGTCGACGGACCATCAGCAATGATGTCGCCCTTGTTCAGAACGTCACCGACGGTGACCAGCGGGCGCTGGTTGACGCAGGTGTTCTGGTTCGAACGCTGGAACTTCTGCAGACGGTAGATATCGACGCCCGACTTCGACGGATCGAGGTCTTCGGTGGCGCGGATAACGATACGGGTCGCATCGACCTGGTCGACGACACCGCCACGACGGGCTGCAATGGCAGCGCCGGAGTCGCGGGCAACGACCGGTTCCATGCCGGTACCGACGAACGGAGCTTCGGCGCGCAGCAGAGGCACGGCCTGACGCTGCATGTTCGAGCCCATCAGTGCGCGGTTGGCGTCGTCGTTCTCCAGGAACGGGATGAGCGCCGCGGCGACCGAAACGAGCTGCTTCGGCGAAACGTCCATCAGGTTGATGTTGTCACGCGGTGCCAGCATAACTTCGCCGGCATGACGGCAAACGACGAACTCTTCCGAGAACGCACCATCGCTATCGAGAACCGAGTTTGCCTGGGCGACGTGGTACTTCGCTTCTTCCATTGCGGAGAGATAAACGACGTCGTTCGTCACCTTGCCGTCAACGATCTTACGGTACGGGCTTTCGATGAAGCCGTACTTGTTGACGCGGGCAAAGGTTGCAAGCGAGTTGATCAGACCGATGTTCGGGCCTTCCGGCGTTTCAATCGGGCAGATACGGCCGTAGTGCGTCGGGTGAACGTCACGGACTTCGAAGCCTGCGCGCTCGCGGGTCAGACCACCCGGGCCAAGTGCCGAAAGACGGCGCTTGTGGGTGATTTCCGAAAGCGGGTTCACCTGGTCCATGAACTGCGACAGCTGCGAGGAGCCGAAGAATTCGCGGACGGCGGCGGCAGCCGGCTTGGCGTTGATCAGGTCCTGCGGCATGACGGTATCGATTTCGATCGACGACATGCGTTCCTTGATCGCGCGCTCCATGCGCAACAGACCAAGGCGGTACTGGTTTTCCATCAGTTCGCCGACAGAACGAACACGGCGGTTGCCGAGGTTGTCAATGTCGTCGATTTCGCCCTTGCCGTCACGCAGCTCGACCAGCATCTTGACGACAGCCAGGATGTCTTCCTTGCGCAGGATACGAACGGTATCAGCCACTTCAAGGTCGAGACGCATGTTCATCTTCACGCGACCGACGGCCGAGAGGTCGTAACGCTCGGCATCGAAGAACAACGTGTTGAACATGGCTTCCGCAGAATCCATGGTCGGCGGTTCGCCCGGACGCATTACGCGGTAGATATCGAACAGAGCATCCTGACGGTTCTCGTTCTTGTCTACGGTCAGCGTGTTGCGGATGTAGGCGCCGACATTGATATGGTCGATGTCGAGAACCGGGATTTCGTCGAAGCCGGCCGACAGGATGACGGGAAGCGTCTTCTCGTCGATCTCGTCGCCTGCTTCGAGGTAGATTTCACCGGTCGAGAAGTTGACGATGTCTTCGGCAAGGTAGTTGCCATAGAGGTCGTCATCGGTCGCTTTCAGGGCCTTGAGACCCTTGTCCTGCAACTGGCGCAGCAGGCGCGGCGTCAGCTTCTTGCCAGCTTCGACAACCACTTCGCCGGTATCGGCGTCGACCATCTCGGTGATCGCCTTCTGGCCCTTCAGCGCATCCGGCTGGAACGGCACGCGCCAGCCAGCGCCGTCGCGCTGGTAGAGCGACTTCGTGTAGAAGGTGTCGAGGATCTCCTCGCCGTCCATGCCGAGCGCCATCAAAAGCGAAGACACGGGGATCTTGCGGCGGCGGTCGATACGGGCGTGGACGATATCCTTGGCATCGAACTCGATGTCGAGCCAGGAACCGCGATACGGGATCACGCGGGCAGCGAAGAGCAGCTTGCCGGAAGAGTGGCTCTTGCCCTTGTCATGGTCGAAGAACACGCCCGGAGAGCGGTGCATCTGCGAAACGATAACGCGCTCGGTGCCATTGACGATGAAGGTACCGTTGTCGGTCATGAGCGGCATATCGCCCATGTAGACGTTCTGTTCCTTGATGTCCTTGATCGACTTCGCGCCGGTATCCTCGTCAATATCGAACACGATCAGGCGCAGGGTCACCTTGAGCGGTGCTGCGTAGGTCAGATCGCGCTGACGGCATTCTTCGACGTCGAACTTCGGCTGTTCGAATTCGTAGGACACGAACTCGAGCATCGAAGCGCCGGAGAAATCCTTGATCGGGAAAACCGATTTGAAAACGGCTTGAAGGCCCTCATCAGGGCGTCCGCCCTTGGGCTCTTCAACCATAAGAAACTGGTCGTAGGATGCCTTCTGAACCTCGATGAGGTTCGGCATTTCTGCGACTTCTGGAATTTTACCAAAAAACTTGCGTACGCGCCTGCGACCGTTAAACGAAAGGGTCTGAGCCATCGTCGCTCCTTGTCAATCTTGCATCCGGGCCTGCAACGGACGGGAACCGATGGCCAGTCGACCCCGTCAATCAATGAGTAGTTCAATCTCGTCTAACTTGCGGAAAACGCCCAGCGCGGATTGCTGTGCTGAATTCCGTTCGAGACCATCCTCTTGAAGAACCCATTACCCAAAAGCCGTTTTGCGACAGGCTTTTGGGTAATATGTTCTAAAAACGGTCAAAGAGAGGCGGCCGAAATGGCCACCTCCCCTTGCAAAATGCCGAATTACTTGACGTCAACCTTGGCGCCAGCGTCTTCGAGCTTCTTCTTGAGGTCAGCAGCTTCAGCCTTCGAAACGGCTTCCTTGACCGGCTTCGGAGCGCCTTCGACCAGGTCCTTGGCTTCCTTGAGGCCGAGACCGGTGATGGCGCGGACTTCCTTGATGACGTTGATCTTGTTGGCGCCAGCGTCAACGAGGATAACGTCAAATTCGGTCTTTTCTTCTTCGACCGGAGCAGCAGCACCGGCGCCGCCAGCAGCAGCAACAGCTACCGGAGCAGCTGCAGAAACGCCCCACTTCTCTTCGAGCAGCTTGGAAAGCTCAGCAGCTTCCAGGACGGTCAGCGAGGAGAGGTCTTCAACGATCTTTGCGAGATCAGCCATTTTACTTTTCCTTTTGTTCGGTTCGAACTGGTTTTAAATACAACAGCGAAAATCCGCCTTAGGCGGCTTCGTCCTTCTTGGCATAGGCGGCGAACACGCGGGCAAGCTGGCTTGCCGGTGCTGCAACAACCGTAGCAACGCGGGTTGCCGGGGCATTGAGAAGGCCCAGCAGCTTTGCGCGCAGCTCGTCCAGCGAAGGCAGGGTCGCAAGCGACTTGACTGCTTCGGCGGTGAGCGTGGTTGTTCCCATGGAACCACCGAGAACAACGAGCTTGTCGTTGGTCTTGGCGAAATCCATGACGACCTTAGGAGCCGTGATCGGGTCTTGGCTGAATGCGATCAGCGTCTGACCCTTGAAGAGATTTGTCATCCCTTCCGACTCGGTGCCCTGAAGAGCGATCTTGGCCAGGCGGTTTTTCGCGACTTTGACGGTGCCGCCAGCAGCGCGCATCTTCGAACGGAAGTCGTTCATCTGCGCAACTGTGACACCAGCATAGTGGGCCACGACAACCGAACCGGAAGCCTTGAAGACTTCGTTCAGCTCCGTGACGAATTCGCGTTTTTCCGCTCTTTCCACTGTCTGTCTCCAGTTGACAGGGTTGCATGAACTGCAGCCCCTGCCGGGTTTGCCTTTGTCACCAGGGATCTCAAAAAAGATCCCAAGTAACGCTTGAGGATCCTGTCCCTTGGCGTTCCCGGAAAGCCGGGTCTGACACAAGGCAAGCGAGGCTCGAACCGAATTTCGACGCCTCCGGCGTCATCGTGAAATTCAGATCTTACCCGTCTCATGCAGGCCGAAGTGATTAAGGTAAAACCACCCGCAATCTCGGACAGGAGTTCCGGATCGAGATCCGGATTTCCGGCCCCGAAGGGCCGGAAATTATTGCTCGGGCCGAAGCCCGAAATTCATTAGGCGACGCTGAGCGTTGCCGGGTCGATCTTCAGGCCCGGGCCCATGGTCGACGAAATCGCTACGCGCTTGACGTAGTTGCCCTTGGCGCCAGCAGGCTTCGCCTTGACGACCGCGTCAGCGAAGGCGCGGATGTTTTCTTCCAAAGCCTTGGCGTCGAACGAAGCCTTGCCGATGCCGGCGTGGATGATACCAGCCTTCTCGACGCGGAATTCGACGGCGCCGCCCTTGGATGCCTTGACGGCACCGGCAACGTCCATGGTGACCGTTCCGACCTTCGGGTTCGGCATCATGCCGCGCGGGCCGAGAACCTTACCGAGGCGGCCGACGAGCGGCATCATGTCCGGGGTCGCGATGCAACGATCGAAGTCGATCTTGCCGCCCTGAACGATTTCGACGAGCTCTTCAGCGCCGACGATGTCTGCACCGGCAGCCTTGGCTTCATCAGCCTTGGCACCACGTGCGAACACGGCAACACGAACCGTGCGGCCCGTGCCGTTCGGCAGGTTGACGACGCCGCGAACCATCTGGTCGGCGTGGCGCGGGTCAACGCCAAGGTTCATCGCGACTTCAACAGTCTCGTCGAACTTGGCAGTTGCACGTTCCTTGACCAGCGATACGGCTTCGGTGAGGCCGTAGATCTTCGTCGGGTCGATGCCCTCGCGGGACTTCTGTACACGCTTTGCAATCTTCGCCATGGTCTTAGCCCGCCACTTCCAGGCCCATGGAGCGGGCAGAGCCCTCGACCATTGCCATTGCGCCTTCGATATCGGCCGCGTTGAGGTCCTTCATCTTGGCCTCTGCGATCGTGCGGATCTGAGCCTTGGTGATCGAGCCAGCCTTGGCCTTACCTGGGGTCTTCGAACCGGACGTGATCTTCGATTCACGCTTCAGGAAGTAGCTGACCGGCGGCTGCTTCATGACGAAGGTGAACGACTTGTCCTGGTAATAGGTGATGACGACCGGGATCGGCATACCCTTTTCCATTTCCTGCGTGGCGGCATTGAACGCCTTGCAGAATTCCATGATGTTAATGCCACGCTGACCGAGTGCAGGACCGATCGGCGGGGACGGATTGGCCGACCCTGCCTTCACCTGCAGCTTGAGCTGGCCTGCAACTTTCTTAGCCATTTCTCTCTGCCTCTCATTGCCTCGTCGCGACGGATCGAAACGAGGAACTGTTGCGCCGGTTTCCCGGCATGTAGCCGATCAGGGATCGGCGGCTGCGGTTGCGTGGTGCGGACCCTTCGTCCCGGCTAAGGCCGACGTCCTTCCACGCGCATGCGGATTTCTCCGCCAGGGCAGGCCTAAACGACTTGCCCAATCTCTTTTGATCTTCTCAGACCTTCTCGACCTGGCCGTATTCCAGTTCGACCGGGGTCGCACGACCGAAGATCGAAACCTCGACCTTCAGGCGCGACCGCTCCTCGTCGACATCCTGAACGATGCCGTTGAACGAGGCGAACGGACCATCCGAGACGCGAACCTGCTCGCCGATCTCAAAGGAGACGGACGGCTTCGGACGCTCGACGCCATCCTGGACCTGGCCGAGGATACGATCGGCTTCATGATCCGGAATCGGAACCGGCTTGCTGTCGGTCCCGAGGAAACCGGTGACCTTCGGCGTGTTCTTGATGAGGTGAAAGGCCTCATCCGTCAGGTTGGCGCGCACCAGGACGTAACCCGGGAAAAACTTGCGCTCGGCATCAACCTTGCGGCCGCGGCGAATCTCGACAACCTTTTCGGTCGGAACAAGGATCTTCTCGAACAGATGCGAAAGACCTTTTTGCTTGGCCTTTTCCTCGATCGATTCAGCTACCTTCTTTTCGAAATTCGAATAGGCGTGAACAATATACCAGCGTGCAGCCATACTACCCTCCACCCAATCAAGCGCCAGCGTTGAGGACTAGGCCAATCAGCCAACCCATCAACTGGTCCGCAGCAAAGAAGAAGGCAGCGGCAAAAAAGACCATGACAAAAACCATCAGCGTCGAGATCATCGTCTCGCGCCTGGATGGCCAAGTTACTTTCGACGCCTCTGAGCGAACCTGCTGCAGAAACGTAAACGGATTCGTTTTGGATGCCATGTAATGCTCACGCCATTACGGCGCGTAAAGCCGATGATTCAGCCCCACGCACCGCGTGTCTGTTTGGACCCTACATAAAGACCGATTCTACAAATCACAAGAGGCATTCGGTCTTTTCTGTGAATTTCGATGGTCGGCTTATCCGACCTCCTTCCACCTTACCCGGCTTTGAGCCGCTTGCAAAGGCGAAGGCAATGGCAGGGGCAGCCGGGCTTGAACCGACGACCTGCGGTTTTGGAGACCGCCGCTCTACCAACTGAGCTATACCCCTAGATCGCTTCAGCCGGTCATTCTCGAACCGGTCAGCGCATCAAGTCAGCGGCTTATTATTCAGTTTATCGGGCGATGACAAGCGTCTTTGACGGAAAAGAGCAAAAATCCTCAATCAAGTCTTCCCCCCTCCGCCCAGACGGCCGCTCGCCCGCCATATGACCTAGCGAAAACGCATTGTTTTCAATGATGCCACCTCCTCCTCTGCGATTTTCGAGCACCGTTTCGAAGCCAACAGATAGGATTGCGAATCGGTCGAGTGCGACAAGGCAAACCTATGACTGATATCCGCCTGGTTGAATATGATCCGTTCTGGCCAGAGGATTTTGCAGCGCGTCGCCGCGTCATCGCAGGCCTCCTGGCGCCACTCATTGCCGACATTCAACACGTTGGCAGCACAGCCGTACCCGGACTGGCGGCCAAGCCGAAGATAGATATCGACGCCGTCCTTCAATCTGAAGGCGACATTCCGGTAGCGCTCGAAAGCGCGGCTACGGCCGGCTATCACTTCCACGGAGATCCCTACGGCAATGGCCTATGGACACTCACCATGAGCGGGGCGCCCTATGGTACCCGCCTCTATATATGCGGGCCTGACAACCACGCGCATCAAGCGCGCATCCTGTTTCGCGACTACCTGCGCCGACACACGGGAGTCGCGCGACAGTACGAACTGCTCAAACGGAAACTGATCATCCAGGCAAGAGGCAATTGGGACATCTACGCCAGCGGAAAGAGCGAGTTCATCGCCGGCGTCCTGCGTCGGGCTCAAAACGAAAAGCCCCGCTGTTTCCAGCGGGGCCTTTTTGAAGCGAAATAATCCTGAGATTACTCGACGATCGAAGCAACGATGCCGGCGCCGACGGTACGGCCACCTTCGCGGATAGCGAAGCGCAGCTTTTCTTCCATCGCGATCGGAACGATCAGCTCAACGGCAACCGTGACGTTGTCGCCAGGCATAACCATTTCCGTGCCTTCCGGAAGCGTAACGATACCCGTCACGTCCGTCGTGCGGAAGTAGAACTGCGGACGGTAGTTCGTGAAGAACGGCGTATGACGGCCGCCTTCTTCCTTCGTCAGGATGTAGGCTTCGGCCATGAACTTCTTGTGCGGCTTGACCGAACCCGGCTTGCACAGGATCTGGCCACGCTCAACGCCGTCACGGTTAACACCACGGATCAGCGCGCCGATGTTGTCGCCGGCCTGGCCCTGGTCGAGCAGCTTGCGGAACATTTCAACGCCGGTAACCGTCGTCTTCGACGTGTCGCGGATGCCGACGATTTCAACTTCTTCGCCAACCTTGACAATGCCGCGCTCAACGCGACCGGTCACAACCGTACCACGGCCCGAGATCGAGAACACGTCTTCGATCGGCATCAGGAACGGCAGGTCGATCGGACGCTCAGGCGTCGGGATGTAGGCGTCAACAGCGGCCATCAGCTCGCGGATCGCGTCTTCGCCGATCTTCTTGTCCGAATCTTCAAGAGCAGCAAGTGCCGAACCCTTGATGATCGGAATGTCGTCGCCCGGGAATTCGTAGGACGACAGCAGTTCGCGAACTTCAAGCTCGACGAGCTCGAGAAGCTCGGCGTCGTCAACCTGGTCGACCTTGTTGAGGAACACGACGATGGCCGGAACGCCAACCTGGCGAGCAAGCAGGATGTGCTCGCGGGTCTGCGGCATCGGGCCGTCAGCAGCCGAGCAAACCAGGATCGCGCCGTCCATCTGCGCTGCACCGGTGATCATGTTCTTGACGTAGTCGGCGTGGCCGGGGCAGTCGACGTGCGCGTAGTGACGGTTCGCCGTCTCATACTCAACGTGAGCCGTCGAAATCGTGATACCACGGGCCTTTTCTTCCGGAGCAGCGTCGATCTGGTCGTACGCCTTGTACTCGCCGAAGTACTTCGTGATCGCTGCAGTCAGCGACGTCTTGCCATGGTCAACGTGGCCAATCGTGCCAATGTTAACGTGCGGCTTGTTGCGCTCAAATTTGCTCTTTGCCATGGGTACGTTTCCTGTGGTCAAGTATGATTGATCAGCCGGCGGGGCCGGTTTGTGGAGCCGTTTAAGGGTTTCAAGGGATTTGCGCAAGACTTAATTGCGTACGCCCGGACCGGCCACGGCCGCCTTTTCCTACCTCATGTAAGAATGGCGCATCGAAGATGCAAGCCGGGCAGATTCCCGAATCACTTCGTCGCGTGACGAAAGAACAAACAACAGCTTACGATGAGCAGTTGAAGCGTCGCATTAAAAAGGAGAAAACGTCAGCGCGCTGCTGGAGCGGGTAGCGGGAATCGAACCCGCGTATTCAGCTTGGAAGGCTGCTGCTCTACCATTGAGCTATACCCGCGGGCCTTCGATCCAGAAGCAGAATGGTGGAGGGAGTTGGATTTGAACCAACGTAGGCTGAGCCAACGGATTTACAGTCCGTCCCCTTTAACCACTCGGGCATCCCTCCATTATTCTGTCGGGATCAAGTCGACCAAGCATTTGAGATCGTGAGACATCCAGCGATTTGTCGTTGCCGCCTCTCGATCTGCGCCGGGTATATGACGGCCCGCCTTGCTCCTGTCAACACGCCAGAACGGAAAATTTGTGAAATTCTCCACAGGTCCGCTTTGTCCACCACTATCGAATTCCGTTCCCAGGCCAAGCGAAGCGCTCTATAAGGCAGGCATGAGCAAAGATGATACGGGCGACAAGAGCGCCAAGAACACCCATTACGCCACTCTCAGACGCGCCCACCGCGACGCCAAGCGCGAGCGCGGAGAAATTCCGACGCCAAAGCAGGATCGCTGGCGCAAGCAGCCGGGCGACTGGAAGCCGCCCGTGCTCGCACCCGAACAGGTGCTGCTCTATGGCCTGCATACCGTTCGCGCGGCACTCGACAACCCGGCGCGCAAGATCGTTCGCCTGTGCGTGACCCAGAACGCTGCGACGCGTCTGGAGCTCGGCGAGTTCTCCGAACTTCCCTTCCCGGTCGAGACCGTGGCGCCGCAGGACCTCGACAAGATCCTCGGGCCCGACGCCATTCACCAGGGCGTGATGCTTGAAACCAAGCCGCTGCCGCTGCGCAAGCTCGAGGCACTCAGCGAATCCAGGCTCATTCTCGTGCTCGACCAGGTCACCGATCCGCACAATGTCGGCGCGATCATGCGTTCGGCCGTTGCGTTCGATGCTGGCGCCTTGATCACCACCATCCGTCACAGCCCGACCGAATCAGGCGTTCTTGCGAAATCAGCCTCCGGCGCCCTGGAAATGATCCCCTATATCCAGATCACCAATCTCGCCGACACGATCGACGAACTGCACCGCCTCGGCTTCCACACGATCGGGCTCGATTCGGAAGGACCGGCCCCGCTCGAAGGCACCTTCGCCGGCGACAAGGTCGCGCTGGTGCTTGGTTCGGAGGGCAAGGGTCTCAGGCAGAAGACACGGTCGACCGTCAAGGCGCTCGCCCGCCTCGACATGCCCGGCGCAATCAAGTCGCTGAATGTGTCGAATGCGGCAGCGATCGCCATGTATGCGGCGCGTCAGTTCCTGAGCAAATAAGACGGCCGGTCGTTAAGATCGCCAAACACCTGTGAAGCTCTCCGGCTACTTGAAGCCGGAGAGGCTAGCCCGCCGAATAGAGCCATTGATTGGCGATACCGGAAGCATCCGCGGGTGTCTACCTCGACGCTGGGGAACCGATCCCCGTGTAGCAGCTGCGATGCACGCCGTTGCTGTCGTCAGAAACGCGTCGCTATATCTTCGTCAACTCGAAGCCATAGGCTCTGATTGCTCGCCGTCGGGCATCCGTCGCGAAGCTTCTTCCAGGTGGTGACGTTGAGGTTCATCTCGCAGCGCGCAAGATAGGAAATGCCGCCGACGCGCAGGCAGGCGATCTGCCCGAGCTCGTATTTCGAGCCATCGCGATTGCGGCAGGTGCAGCGCGTGTCCGGCGGCGACGCATACCCGACATCGGCGGCCACCAGCGCGACCACCGCAGCGATGACAGCCAAGGGCCTTCTCCGCCGGTCTTTCATGAGCGCATCATAATACAGATCCGCTGACACGAAAACGGACAATGCCGGCTGCATGCTCAACCGGCACCGTCCGCAATGGGGCCAACGCCCCTTCATCGGACCACTGACGTGATCCGATGAACTCTTGTTTTAGCTGGCCAGACGAAGGACAGTGCCTTCGGCAATGGTCTTTTCTGCCTCGGCGATCGCGAACTGCTTGGAGTCGGCGCTGAGGTTCAGGCCCTCGGCGCGCACAAATTCGACGTCTGTGATACCGAAGAAGCCGAAGACCGTCTTCAGGTAGGATTCCTGATGATCCATCGCCGAAGCCGGGCCGGCGGAATAGTGGCCACCGCGGGTCGAAGCAATGATAACCTTCTTGCCCTTGGCGAGGCCTTCCGGGCCAGATTCGGTGTAACGGAAGGTCTTGCCGTTCACGGCGAGACGGTCGATCCAGGCTTTGAGCTGGCTCGGAATGGAGAAGTTGTACATCGGCGCGCCGACGATGACAGTGTCGGCAGCCAGGAATTCTTCGAGCATCTCGCGGCCGATCTTGACTTCGGCAGCCAGGTCGGCGTCAACACCTGCGAGATCGGCAGGCGCCATGATCTGTGCGCCGGTCAGATGCGGGATCCGGCTGGTGGCGAGATCGCGGTAGGCAACTTTGGCATCCGGACGGTCTGCCTTGATCTGAGCGGTGATCGCCGCCGTCAGGCGACGGGAAACGGAGTGATCACCCAGAATACCGGAGTCGATGTGAAGGACGTTCATGTGAAGCACCTTTGTGTTGGCGTTGCGGTGCATCACATATGATTGGAAAACAATCGCGCGATAAGTCAGCGGTTATTTGACATACTGTTTCCGGATAGAAACAGTGAGACCGCGATCGGCGATGGGAGACGGAAATAGATGCAGGACCTGAACGACCTCGCCCTCTTCGCGGCCGTCGTGCGCAACAACGGCTTCAGTGCCGCGGCGCGTGATCTGAATATCCCCAAATCCAAGCTCAGCAAACACGTGGCGCGCCTCGAAGAGCAGCTCGGCGTCCGGCTGCTGGAGCGTTCGACGCGCAAGCTTCGCGTTACCGAGATCGGACGCGTCTTCTACGAACATTGCCAGAGCCTGCTCGATGGCGTTGCCGTGGCAGAGGCCGAGATCGCCGCCGTCAAGGCCGAGCCGACCGGTACGGTCAGGCTCGCCTGCCCGCTCGGCTTCACGCCGATGCTCGCCGACATCCTGCCTGCGTTCCATCGCCGTTATCCCGGCGTTCGCCTGCTGATTACTGCCACCAACCGGCGGATCGATCTGATCGAGGAAAGGATCGACGTGGCGTTGCGCGCCCGCGATCAACTGGACACCGACAATCAGCTGATCATTCGCAGGTTCGGAGAAGTGCGCCAGAGGTTGGCGGCGAGCCCCACCCTGCTCACCCGCTTCGACGACGTCACCATCGAAAATCTCAACGAGATGCCGACACTGTCGATGAACGAGCAGCACGCCACCGACGTCTGGCGCCTCGTCGATAGCGAAGGCAACACCACCGAAATTTCGCACCGGCCGATCATCGGCTGCAGCGATTTCCTCATCCTCGAGCGCGCAGCGATCGAGGGCATGGGCGTAGCGTTGCTGCCCGACCACATCTGCGAACGCGCCTTCCGCGCCGGCGTGCTTGCCCCGGTGCTGCCAGAATGGAGCTCGGGCGACGTCGTCGTCCACCTCGTCTTCCCCTCACGCCACGGCATGCTGCCGGCGACGCGCGCCCTGATAGACTACCTCGCCGACAATTTGCTGAACGCCCTGCAAAAATGCAGAGAGATCACGCCCCGGGGCGCTGGGACGTTCGATATCTGAAACGCTGTGCCAACCGGCCGACAAGTCGCGTGGTGCCTGGCCGCAATAGCGGTGATTTCGCCAAAAAGCACACGACCGCCTCATGAGGCGGTCAAAAATCCAGCAAGTAATTGAAAAAGTGGTGCCCCCACCAGGACTCGAACCCGGGACCCCCTGATTACAAATCAGGTGCTCTACCAACTGAGCTATAAGGGCACTTTCAGCGGTGGGAGTTATCATAATCTCACAGCGTGTAAAGCAAAATTGCGAATTCTCCCAATTTTTCAGATGCGTTTAGGGTCAGGCCGTGCCAGAAACGAAGCCTAGGCTCGGCCACCGCGGCGATGCTCAACATGTTGAACGGACTGAAAATTCATGGCTCGCACGTTCACTTCCCTCGCATTCCTTGCCTCTCCAGCGGAAGAGGCGCAAAAGGCGGCGGCTGATCTGAAGGCCATCTACGGCGATCATGAGGCCGACAAGGCCGACGTGATCGTCGCGCTCGGCGGTGACGGCTTCATGTTGCAGACGCTGCACCAGACGATGAATTCGGGCAAGCTCGTCTATGGCATGAACCGGGGGTCTGTCGGGTTCCTGATGAATCGCTACAGCACCGAAAATCTGACGGCGCGCATCTGCAATGCCGTCGAGAATGCCTTTCACCCGCTGGAGATGCAGACCACTGACGGTGAAGGCGCGACATTCACGGCGCTCGCCATCAACGAGGTCTATCTGTTCCGGCAATCCTACCAGGCAGCCAAGCTGCGCGTCGTCATCGACGGCAAGACCCGGCTCGAGGAATTGACCTGCGACGGATTGCTGCTGGCCACGCCCGCCGGCTCCACCGCCTATAATCTCTCGGCCCATGGTCCGATCCTGCCGCTGGAAGCCCCTCTTCTGGCGCTGACGCCCGTCAGCCCGTTCCGTCCGCGGCGGTGGCGCGGCGCCCTGCTGCCAAACCATGTCACCGTCGAGATCGAAATCCTCGAGGCCGACAAGCGCCCGGTCAACGCCGTTGCCGACCACCAGGAGGTCAAGTCGGTGGCGAAGGTGCGTATCGCCGAATCGGAAAACATGACCGCCCGCATTCTCTCGGATCCCGATCATTCCTGGTCGGACCGCATCCTGGCCGAGCAATTTTCCAATTGAGCCGACGTTCTGAACGCGCGATATGGTATGATTTCCGCGATCGCCGGATCATCGGCGAAGGACCAATTTTGCAGCCAGCGCCGCGTCGCAGTTCGAACGGGAAATCAAAAGCAATGCACAAGCCTCTCCTCCTTGCGCTTCTTCTCGCCATGGCCGGCGCGAACGCCCATGCCGAGGATGCGAGCGTGGTTTCGCCCGAAGTGACCTTTGTCACCAGCACAGGCTACTGGGAAGAAAGCGGCGATCGGCTTTCGGCGCTGGACCCGAACGGCACGCAGGCGGAAGCAACCACTAAGCCGAAGAGTGCCGAAGGCGCACGGCGCGGCTACTACAAGCTGATCGCGCTGCGGCAACAGGACGGCACCGCACATATTCACCTGCAGCAGATCGAGGCGACGCCCGCTGGGCCGGAAGTCGTCTCATCCGCCGAACTCGAGGAATTCTCGTCGCTGAGGGCTTATGTCACGGACATACGGCCGGAAACATCCACAGGCGTGACCGCGCAGCCCGGCATGTTCGCGACCGTTTATCTGAAGACCGACCCTGCCGCCCGCGAGCCGGAGAGTTGGACGGTCCTGATCGACGATCTCGGCGACATCAAGGTCGAGCGGGCATCGAACTGAAGCGCATCGCGATCTCCAATGACCGCGCGCACTTTGCGTGCCACGCTCTAAGCCAAAAACAAAGGCCGGATGAAAACACCCGGCCTTCTTCGTCCCGTACGTCCTACGTCATGCCGGCACACGAGCGCCGAGCAGTGCCAGACTAGTTCAAATCATCCACGACGGCATCAGCACCACCGCTGACGCGGTGGGCAAGGGCTGCCTCCATGAACTCGTTCAACTCGCCGTCCAGTACATCACCCGGCGCCGTGCTTTCGACGCCGGTGCGCATGTCCTTGACCAGCTGGTAGGGCTGCAGCACGTAGGAGCGGATCTGGTGGCCCCAGCCGATATCGGTCTTCGATGCTGCTTCGGCGTTGGCCGCGTCTTCGCGCTTCTTCAACTCGGACTCGTAAAGGCGGGCGCGCAGCATGTCCCAGGCTTTGGCCCGGTTCTTGTGCTGAGAACGTTCTTGCTGGCACTGTACGACGATACCGGAAGGCATATGCGTGATGCGCACCGCAGAGTCGGTGGTGTTGACGTGCTGGCCGCCGGCGCCCGACGAGCGATAGGTGTCGATACGGCAATCGCTCTCGTTGATGTCGATCTGGATCGAGTCGTCGACAACCGGATAGACCCAGATCGAAGAGAACGACGTATGGCGACGCGCGTTGCTGTCATAGGGCGAGATGCGAACCAGGCGGTGGACGCCCGATTCGGTCTTCAGCCAACCATAAGCATTGTGGCCCTTGACGAGCAGTGTGGCCGATTTGATGCCAGCCTCTTCGCCGTCCTGAATTTCCATCAGTTCGACCTTGTATCCCTGGCGCTCGGACCAGCGGGTGTACATGCGCAACAGCATGTTGGCCCAATCCTGGCTCTCGGTGCCGCCGGCACCGGAATGCACTTCGAGATAGGTGTCGTTCTGGTCCGCTTCGCCGGACAGCATCGCCTCGACCTGCTTCTTGGCCGCTTCATTGCGCAGTTCGCGCAACGCCTGTTCGGCGTCGGCAACGATGGCGGCATCGCCCTCTTCTTCACCGAGCTCGATCAGTTCGATGTTGTCGCTGAGCTGCTGCTCGAAACGGCGCAGGCCGTTGATGCCATCGTCGAGTTGCTGGCGCTCGCGCATCAGCTTCTGCGCTTCGGCCGCATCATTCCAGAGCGACGGATCTTCCGCCTTGTTATTCAACCAGTCCAGTCGTCTTACCGCCTGATCCCAGTCAAAGATGCCTCCTCAGCAGGCTTATGGCCTGCTTGATTTCGTCGACAATGTTCTCGATTTCGCTGCGCATGATCCTGCTTCTTGTGAACCCGATTTAACGTGAGCGTCAAATAGCGATGCCCGCCGCTGATGTAAAGGCGGCGGGCATCGGGAGACTGGGAAAGGGCCTAGAACAGGCCGTTGGAACCGGATGTGACAGCCTGGTTTGCCTGCGGGGAATTCTTCAAAATTTCCTCCGGCGGCACGTACTGGTCGAGGCCGCCGATGACCGAGAAGGTATCGGCCGGGCCGGTGCCAGGCTTGAAGGCTTCGATGATCGTGTCCGGCTCGCCCTCGTAGGCCGCCATGCCGGTCTTGCGGTTGACGGCGATCATGTTCATGCCTTCCGGCACCACGAACTTGCCCGGGCGCGAACCCTTGACGGCTTCCTGCATGAAATTGTTGAAGATCGGCACGGCAAGGCTGCCACCTGTCGCGCCGCGACCGAGCGGGGCCGGATTATCGAAGCCGAGGTAGAGGCCGGCGACAAGATCAGGCGTGTAGCCGACGAACCAGGCGTCCTTCTCGTCGTTGGTGGTGCCGGTCTTGCCGGCAACAGGGCGATCGAGCGTGATCTTGCCGGCGGCGGTGCCACGCAGGACCACCCCCTCCATCATCGAGGTGATCTGGTAGGAGGTCATCGGGTCGAGAACCTGTTCGCGGTTGTCGGTCAAGACAGGTTCTTCCTGGTTGCCCCAATCAGCCGCGTTGCAGTTGTCGCAGGTCCGGTCTTCATGACGGAAGATCGTCTTGCCGTAGCGGTCCTGGATCCGGTCGATCAGCGAAGGCTTGATCTGCTTGCCGCCATTGGCAAGAACCGAATAGGCCGAAACCATGCGCAGCACCGTCGTTTCGCCCGAGCCCAACGACATCGCCAGCAGCGGTGGCATCTTGTCGTAGATGCCGAAGCGTTCGGCATATTCGGCAACGATGTTCATGCCCATGTCGTTCGCAAGGCGAACCGTCATCAAGTTACGCGATTTCTCGATGCCGAGGCGCAGCGTCGACGGGCCGGCCGAGCCGCCGCCATAGTTCTCAGGGCGCCAGACCTGGCCACCGGCAACGATTTCGATCGGCGCATCGAGAATAACGGATGCGGGCGTATAGCCGTTGTCGAGCGCAGCAGCATAAACGAACGGCTTGAACGAGGAACCCGGCTGGCGCATCGCCTGGGTCGCGCGGTTGAATTCCGACTGACCGTAGGAAAAGCCGCCGACCATCGCCAGCACGCGGCCGGTCTGCGGATCCATCGCGACGAGGCCACCCTGGACCTTCGGCGGCTGACGCAGGCGGTATTCACCCTTTTCTGCCAACGGCTCGACATAGACGACGTCGCCCGGGCCCAGCACACCTTCAGGCGACTTGGCGGATTTGCGTTCGCCAGCGGCCGAGCGATAGGCCCACTGCATGTTCTTTGCGGAGATATGACCGGTCACGCGTTCTGCGATGATCTTGCCGGAGGCTTCCTTGTCCGGCTGGATGCCGATCTCGACACCCTGACCATCGGCCGAAAGCACGACAGCGAGCTTCCATTCCGGCACGTCGGCCAAGGACACGACCTTGCCGAGCGGCTCGCCCCAGTCGCCGCCGATCTCGATCGACTTGACCGGACCGTGGAAACCGCGGCGTTCGTCATAGCTGAGCAGCCCGTCTTGCAGCGCCTTGCGCGCGGCGATCTGCATGCGCGGATCGAGTGAGGTACGGACCGAAAGGCCACCTTCATAAAGCGCGTTGTCGCCGTACTTCTGAATGATCTGCCGACGCACTTCCTCGGCAAAGAAATCGGATGCGAAGAGATGTGCGCCACCGCGGCGAGGATTGACGCCGAGCGGCTGCTTCTTGGCGTCTTCGCCGTCGGTCTTGGTGACGTAGCCGTTCTCGACCATACGGTCGATGACCCAGTTGCGTCGCTCGATCGCAGCATCCACCTTGCGGAAAGGATGGTAGTTGGCCGGACCCTTCGGCAGAGCCGCAAGGTACGCAGTTTCTGCGATGGTCAGTTCTGTCACCGATTTATCGAAATAGGTGAGTGCTGCACCGGCGATGCCATAGGAATTGAGGCCGAAGAAGATCTCGTTGAGATAGAGTTCGAGAATACGGTCCTTGCTATAGGCCTGCTCGATACGGAAGGAGAGGATCGCTTCCTTGACCTTGCGGTCGATCGTCTGGTCCGACGAAAGCAGGAAGTTCTTGGCCACCTGCTGCGTGATCGTCGACGCGCCGACGGGGCGGCGACCCGATCCGAAATTCTGGAGATTGACGGTGATGGCACGCGCGAGACCGGTGATGTCGACGCCCGGGTGCTGATAGAAGTTCTTGTCTTCGGCCGAAATGAATGCCGCCTTGACACGGTCCGGGATCGCCTGGATCGGCAGATAGAGACGCCGCTCGCGGGCGTACTCCGCCATCAGCGCGCCGTTACCGGCGTGAAAGCGCGTGGTGACCGGCGGAGAATACTTCGCCAATACCTCGTAATCCGGCAAATCTTTGGTGACGCTGCCGAGATAGATGGCAACGGCCGCGGCGACACCGAGCAGCAAGAACGCACCAATGCCGAAGAAATATCCAATCAGTCTGATCATCAGTCAGATACCGGTACCTTATTATCGTCCAATCGCCAGGCCGCAAAAGCCAATCGAGACGCTTCCCGTCCCAACGGTCCGCATTTCGTCGGCCTGGCCAAACGCTTCTATCAGAAATCGTCTGGCATTGCGGCTACACGCGCCCACCCAGTTCCTCATATGGCGAGGGCCACCGGGCATCAACACTGTTTCCCAACAAATCCGGGCGCAATTCGGGTTAGGTCCCGGATTGTGCGTAAAATAGGGCTTGTTTCCGATTATCGAGTGCGCATCCTGTTGAAAAGCATATCGCTGTTACCGAGGCGACACAAATCACATCGTATGCTGCGCCGTCAAACAGATCATCGCGACCGGATCTCAGCCGCCGTTTGCGACAGCCTGTTCGCGGTAGCGCTTCACGGCAACGGCGAGCAGGCCGGACACTTTCTTGCGCCATTCCGGATCGAGCAGCAGCTTCTCATCGTCCTTGTTCGACATGAATCCGAGCTCGAGCAGGATCGACGGAACATCCGGCGCCTGCAAGACACGGAAGCCCGCGTGACGGTGCGGATTGTTGATGAGGTTGATCTGCCCCTCGAAGGACGACACGACAGTGCGTGCCATGTTGACCGAGAAAGCCTGGGTCTCGCGGCGCGTCAGGTCGATCAGGATATCGGCGACTTCGGCCGGCTCGCTCTGGAGCGGTACGCCAGCGATCTCGTCCGAAAGGTTTTCGCGCTGCGCCAGGTCGGCCGCCAGATGGTCGGACGCCTTGTCGGAAATCGTATAGACGGTGGCGCCGCGAATGTCCTTCTGTCTCAATGTGTCGGCATGGATCGAAATAAACAGATTGGCGCCTTTGTTGCGGGCGATCTGCACGCGTTGCGGCAGCGACAGGAAAACGTCCTTGTCGCGGGTCAGAAAAGCTTCGATGCCGCCTTCGCGGTTGAGCGTGGCGACAAGCTCCTGCGCGAAGGCAAGCGTGACATGCTTTTCCTCGGTCTTGGTGCCGCTGCCGATCGCGCCGGTGTCGATACCGCCGTGGCCGGCATCGATCGCAATCACGAATGCACCGGTCTTTTGCGCAGGTGCAATTGTCGGCCGATCCGTTTTTGCCGAGACCACCGAGCCCGTCCACTGCTGATCCCCAAGAAGCGCGTCGAACCGGGTTTGGTCGACCTTCTCGGCATCGATGACCAGGCGATAACTCTTACCGCCCTCTTGCTCGATGACTTCGGCATGGGTGACCGCTACCGGCCCCTTTGCCGACAACACGAGGCGAGAACTGCCGGCGCCCATGCCGCCATAGCGGATGGCCTCGAACAATCCCCGCGGCTCGAGGCTCTCGGCCTTCAGGCCAAAGGCGGTTTCCGGCAGATCGACGACGACACGCACGGGGTTTGCCACATAATGAATGGAAAAGTCGGGTTTGCGGTCGAACTCGACCACGACACGTGTGCGCGCGTCGTCACCGGCAACCCGTGCGCCGAATGCCAGAAACGGTGCCGACTCGGCGGCGTATGCTATCGGTCCGGTCATCATCAAGACGCCTGCAACGAACACTGAAGCCGCGACGCGCGCGCCGCCGCGCAGCAGTGTCGACAACAGTGAAGCGTGCATATGATTAGCCGAAGGCTTCACCCGGTCTCTCCGTCAATCCACGAAATTCGAGCGGTCAAAGCGCCGGGCGTCCGCCCACACATACCGCGACATCCCTTGATCAATGAACCCTTATGGTTAACCAAAGCTTGACAGCGCTCCTTACGCAACGCGGCCAAGGCATATGATTCGCCGTTCCCCGACCTACTCTACCGGGGCAAGCGAATCGATCATTATTGTGGCGGCACAGGCTTTTCCCTTGCCAATGTGACATAGAAAACATAAAAGCATCACAAGGAGAAAGTGTTGACGGGATAGAATCGTGGGCCGGGCAGCCGGAGCTTTCCAGAGCTTGGCGCCAGGGAGTGATCGAGCCGGAATTGCCGGTTGCAACCGTATCATCTTTCCGCGGCCGCAAGGTGTTCATCCGCCGTCGCTGCATTTCCTCCCCGTACACTGGATCGTAAATTTCCGGCGGTGGCCGGAGTTCTTAGCGGTGATTTTTCACCGGCAAGCCCGCAAGCGGGCGCATTCATCGGGTCTTTATGAGGCCTTTGACATTGGCATTCTTGTTTGGTCATTGATGTTGACTCAGCGGTATCGGTCAGAAGTAAAGAGGCCCCGGAACGTAACCGTTCCGGCTGCCATCTGGCTGCTGCACCATCACCTGCACCAGACAGGACCTTTCACATCCGGCGCAACCTCTGACGCGAGTGGCAGTCTTCCCATGGAAGAACGTCTGCCGCCCGTTCCGTTGTCGCGCCGAGGAGCACAACTTAGATGGCAGAGAAAATGCTTATCGATGCGTCTCACTCTGAAGAGACGCGCGTCGTTGTCGTTCGCGGGAACCGCATAGAAGAATTCGACTTCGAATCGGAACACAAGAAACAGATCCGCGGCAACATCTACCTGGCAAAGGTAACGCGAGTGGAGCCTTCGCTCCAGGCGGCCTTCGTCGACTACGGCGGCAATCGCCACGGATTCCTGGCCTTCGCCGAAATCCATCCCGACTACTACCAGATCCCCCTCGCCGACCGTCAGGCGCTGTTGAAGGCGGAAGCCGAAGAAGCGCGCCGCGACGACGATGTCGAGCACGTTGAGACGGCAACGCCGACCCAGAGCGGGCTCAGCGTTCCGGTCGATCTGGAAATCGCCGCTGAAACGGAAGTCGTCACCGAGACGGCAGCCGAAGCTGTCGTCGAGGTCGATGCGCCCGCCGAGAAGCCCAAGGCAAAGCCGAAGCGCCCACGCCGCACCAAGGCGAGAATCGCCGAAGAGGCCGCTGCAGCTGCAGCGACCGAAGAGGCCGATGCCGGCGAAGAAAGCAATGGTGGCGAGATGGCCGCCATGGTCGACACCGATTCGGTCTCGGAAGACGTCGACAGCCGCCGCCGTCGCGATGACGACGACGATGATGACGACAACCACGACGGCGAAAAGGAAATTATCGAGTCGGTCGGCGCCGAAGACGCGATGGAAGAGGTTCCGGATCGTCACGTCCGCAAGCCGCGCAAGCAGTATCGCATCCAGGAAGTCATCAAGCGTCGCCAGATCCTGCTCGTTCAGGTCGCCAAGGAAGAGCGCGGCAACAAGGGCGCAGCGCTGACGACCTACCTGTCGCTCGCCGGTCGCTACTCGGTGTTGATGCCGAACACGGCCCGTGGTGGCGGCATTTCCCGCAAGATCACCAACCTGCAGGACCGCAAGCGCCTGAAAGAAATTGCGCGTGGCCTCGAAGTGCCGCAGGGCATGGGCGTCATCCTGCGCACGGCCGGTGCCAACCGCACCAAGGTCGAGATCAAGCGCGACTTCGAATATCTGATGCGCCTTTGGGAAAACGTCCGCACGCTGACGCTCAACTCCACGGCCCCCTGCCTCGTCTACGAGGAAGGCAGCCTGATCAAGCGCTCGATCCGCGACCTCTACAACAAGGACATCAGCGAGATCGTCGTTTCCGGCGAGGAAGGCTACAAGGAAGCCAAGGGCTTCATGAAGATGCTGATGCCGAGCCACGCCAAGGTGGTCCAGCCGTACCGCGACGTGCATCCGATCTTCTCGCGCTCCGGTATCGAGGCGCAGCTGGACCGGATGCTGCAGCCGCAGGTGACGCTGAAGTCGGGCGGCTACATCATCATCAACCAGACGGAAGCCCTGGTTTCGATCGACGTGAACTCCGGTCGGTCGACCCGCGAGCATTCGATCGAGGACACGGCGCTTCAGACCAACCTGGAAGCCGCCGAAGAAGTGGCCCGTCAGCTGCGGCTTCGCGACCTTGCTGGCCTCGTCGTCATCGACTTCATCGACATGGAAGAAAAGCGGAACAACCGCTCTGTCGAGAAGAGGCTGAAAGATTGCCTGAAGAACGATCGTGCCCGCATCCAGGTCGGCCGCATCTCGCACTTCGGTCTGCTCGAAATGTCGCGCCAGCGCATTCGCGCTTCGGTGCTCGAATCGACGATGCAGACCTGCCCGCATTGCAACGGCACGGGTCACGTCCGCTCGCAGTCTTCGGTCGCGCTGCATGTCCTGCGCGGTATCGAAGAGCATCTGCTCAAGAACACCACCCACAACATCACCGTTCGCACGATCCCCGATATCGCGCTCTATCTGCTCAACCAGAAGCGCGCCACGATCATGGATTACGAACAGCGCTTCGGCGTCTCGATCATCATCGAGGCTGACGCCCATGTCGGCGCGCAGCATTTCGCGATCGATCGCGGCGAGCCGGTCGAAAACCCGGTCAAGATCGAACAGATTCTGCACTTCGAGCCCGAGCCCGAAGAAGACGATGACATCGTGATCGAAGAGGATCTCGACGAGGAAGAAGCAGAAGAAGTCGTCGTCGAACAGCGCCAGGAGCAGCCGAAGGCTGCGGCCCAGGCCGACGATCAGAACGGCCGCAAGCGCAAGCGTCGTCGCCGCCGTCGCGGCAAGGGCAGCCAGCAGGCGGAAGGTGCGACCGCACAGGACGCCGATGCGACTGAAGATGCCGATGACGCATCCGAAAGCGATGCCGACGAGGACGAAAACGATACGGATGCGCTGACCGCCGATGGCGAACAGAAGCGCAAGCGTCGCCGTCGCGGCAAGCGCGGTGGCCGTCGCAACCGACCAGAACTCGGCGAAGGTGAAGTCGAAGGCGAGGAGCAGGCTGCTGCATCCGGCGACGGCGAAGCGGGCGAGCAAGGCGACGCGGAAGCACCCGTAGAAGCCGAGGTCGAAGCGGTAGCCGTCGTTGCCGAAGCCGAGACCGTCGCGGAAGCAGTGGAACCGGTCGTCGAGAAGGCCGCCAAGCCGAAGCGTACACGCAAGAAGGCCGTCAAGGCTGAGGAGCCTGTCGTCAGTGCCGACGAGGCAGCACAGACCGCGGTCGAAGCACAGCCGGAAGCGGCTGAGCCGGTGCCGGCAGCAATCGAAGAAACGGCCGCTGACCTCGAAGAAGGCAAGCCTGCTCGAGCGAACCGCGACCTTTCGACGATCGCATCGGAACCGGTGCTGACCTCGACGGTCACGAACAAGAACGAAGGCACCGAAGAAGACCAGTCCAAGCCCAAGAAGGGCGGATGGTGGCAGCGCCGCGGCTTCTTCTAAGCCGCGCCTGAACTTCGGACGAACAGAAAAGCCCGGACCTTGGTCCGGGCTTTTTTCGTTTCCGTTTGGAGACAATCGAAAGCGTGTATTCGCTGCGAGTTTGAATCAAGGGCTTCGCAAAAAGAGTCTGGAAAAGGCCGCAACTCGATGAAACCACAGAGGATCAGGCGATCCAGCGGGCGATCCGCTCCATCGCTTCGGTCATGTCGGCTATCGATCCGGCATAGGAGAACCGCATCGTACGATGCCCTTCAAGCGGATCGAAATCGAAGCCGGGCGTTGCCGCCACGTTGATTTCCGCCAGCATCCGCCGGGCAAATGCCATGCTGTCATTGGTGAAGCGACTGACATCCGCATAGGCATAGAAAGCGCCATCCATCGGTGACGCGATCGAAAAGCCGATCTCCGGCAGGCGCTTCAACAGCATATCGCGATTGGCCGCATAGGCCGCCTTGTAGCCATCGAGCTCAATCTGCGCACCGAGCGCCGCCTCCGCCGCGATCTGCGACAGCTCCGGCGGCGAAATGTAGAGGCTCTGGGCGATACGCTCAAAGCCGCGAACCTGCAGTTCCGGCAGCACCATCCAGCCGATACGCCACCCGGTCATGCAGTAGTATTTGGAGAAGGAGTTGATGACGAAGACGTCGTCGGTCACCTCCAGTGCACTTGCCTCTTCACCGGCGAAGGTCAGCCCATGATAGATTTCGTCGGAGATGAAGGCGATGTTTTCGGCGCGGCAGTAGTCGGCAAGCGCCTTGAGCCCCGCTTTGCCCGTGACCGTTCCTGTCGGATTGGCCGGGCTCGCCAGAAGCACGCCCTTCAGCGGGCGCCCGATCTTCGCGGCAGCACGCGCCAGGTTTTCCGGCGTCAGCGTGAAGCCGCTCTCGGCATTGGCCTCGACCTCCACGACCGTCAGGCCGAGCGCTGCGAGAATGTTGCGGTAGGCTGGATATCCGGGTCGCGCGATTGCGACGCAATCGCCGGGGTCGAAAAGCGCGAGGAAGGCAAGATTGAACCCGGCTGACGACCCGGTGGTCACGGCAATGCGCTGCGGGTCAAGCGCTATACCGTGGCGCTTTTGATAGTGCCGGGCGATCGCGGTTCTGAGAGACAAGGTGCCAAGTGCGTCGGTGTAGCCGAGCCGGCCATGCTCGAGCGCCTTGCGCGCCGCATCCAAAGCCGCCTTCGGCGCAGGATGCGCCGGTTGGCCGACAGCCATCGAAATCACCGGATGGCCGGCGTCGCGTCGGCGCGTTGCCTCGGCCAGCACGTCCATGGCATGAAAGGGTTCGATAGCACTGCGGTTCGACAATTCTACCAAGGTAATATCCTCAAGAAGCGGCCTATACCAACCTGCGCTGATATTGACCTATTGTTTGGGACCGTGTGCGGTCATCCGGGCGGGAGCGTACCGCCGAGCGATGCCTTGGCATCGGTCGAGGATTGTGAAGCTGCCGTGGCCGGCACAAGGCCCGCCCGAAGGGCCGGGCGCTTCTGGCCTCCGGATAGCGTCGACAATCCTCACCGGACCACATGGTGTCTCCTCGCCAGAAACCAAGATCGCTCCGACGCAATGGGTCAATATCAGCACAGATTGGTACTACATGCCGCCCCCTTGCCCGATCGTTTAAAGCTTCACAAGTGCGCGAGCGCCGTATTTCCGCCGATTTTGCCGTTTCGTTTCGCCGGAGCCCACCCTATGCTGCCCGCGTGTTGCGGTGTTGGAGATTCCTGTTGTCTTTTACAAGCGCGCATTGACGCCGTATCGCGACATGGACGACAGACAGGGCAGGCAGAGACAACGAGGTAGAAATGAATTTCAGCACGAAAATGATTGCCGCCGGAACGCTCGCCGCGTTCATGGCAGGGGTCAGCTTGCCGCAAAGCGCACTCGCGCTCGACCAGAAACAGAAGGAAGAGTTTGGCGCCTTCATCAAGGAATACCTGCTCGCCAATCCGGAAATCATGCTCGAAGTCCAGGAGGCGCTGGCTACAAAGCAGCGCGCCAAGCAGCAGGAAGCAGCTGAAGGTGCGATCGCCGAAAACAAGAAGGCGATCTTCAACTCAGACTACGACATGGTACTCGGCAATCCTGATGGAGACGTCACCGTCGTCGAGTTCTACGACTACAACTGCGGCTATTGCAAACGTGCGCTGACGGACATGGACGAGATCCTGTCGAAGGACAAGAACATCCGCTTCGTGCTGAAGGAATTGCCGATCCTCGGCCCGGATTCGCTGGCTGCCCACAAGGTCAGCGCTGCATTCCGTCTCGCCGCGCCGGAGAAGTACGGCGAGTTCCATCGGGCCCTGCTCGGCGGCGAGGACCGCGCAACCGAGGAAACGGCGATTGCCGTTGCCGGCAAGCTCGGCGTCACCGAAAAGCAGCTGCGCGCCAAGATGGAAAAAGAGCCGCATGATGCCGCGGTACGCGAGGCCTACACCCTTGCCAACGATCTCGGCATCACCGGCACGCCCTCCTACGTGATTGGCAACGAGGCGGTGTTCGGAGCCGTCGGTGCCGAGGAAATCAGCACCAAAGTGTCCAATATGCGCAGCTGCGGCAAGACCGCCTGCTGACCGCCTGCATTGGCCGTCCCGTCCCAACTGTGGACAAATCCCGCGAGGACCCAAAGGGCTTTTCCTCGCGGGACCATCAGTCTATAGGTAACCCTCTATCACTGGACCGGAATCCCGCATGCCCACCAAAATTTTCGTGCTGAACGGCCCCAACCTCAATGCGCTCGGCAAGCGCGAACCGGGGATTTATGGCGGCCAGACACTCGCCGACATCGAGGCGATGTGCACCACGGAAGGCAAGACGCTGGGACTGGAGGTCGATTTTCGGCAATCCAACCACGAAGGCACGCTTGTGGACTGGCTGCATGAGGCCGGCGAAAAGGCGGCGGGCGTCGCTATCAATCCGGCAGCCTACGGCCATACGTCGATCGCGCTGCACGATGCCATCCGCGCAATCGGCATCCCGGTGGTCGAACTGCATCTTTCCAACATCCACGCGCGTGAAGAATTCCGCCACAAGTCGATGATCGCCCCGGCGGTCAAAGGCGTCATCTGCGGTTTCGGCGCGCAGAGTTACATTCTGGCGCTGCATGCGCTAAAGAACCTGACAGAAACGTCGAAATAAAAAGAACACGAGGCTCATATCCCATGGCTGACAAGAAACCCGGTATCGACCAGGCGCTGATCCGCGATCTCGCCAATATCCTGAACGACACGGATCTCACCGAGATCGAAGTGGAGCAGGAAGACCTCCGCATCCGCGTATCGCGCGCCGGCACGCCGGTCGCCATGTCGATGCCGACCTACCAGGCCCAGCCGGCCGTCCACGCTGCGCAGCCCGCTGCAGTTGTCGCTCCGGCCGAGACCAGCCGCAATTCCAAAAACGCCTTAACGGCTCCGATGGTCGGTACGGCCTACCTCGCGCCGGCCCCAGGCGCCCGCCCGTTCATCGAGGTCGGTACCGTGGTCAAGGAAGGTCAGACGGTCCTGATCATCGAAGCGATGAAGACCATGAACCAGATCCCTGCCCCGCGTTCGGGCAAGGTGACCGAAATCTTCGTCCAGGACGCAGCCCCCGTCGAGTATGGCGAGCCGCTGATCGTAATCGAATAAGGCGGCGCTGCGATGATCTCGAAAATTCTCATTGCCAATCGCGGCGAAATCGCCCTTCGCGTACTGCGCGCCTGTAAGGAACTCGGCATCGCGACGGTGGCCGTCCATTCCACGGCTGACAGCGACGCCATGCATGTGCGTCTGGCCGACGAAAGCGTCTGCATCGGTCCTCCGCCGTCGCGCGATAGCTATCTGAACATTCACCAGATCGTCGCCGCCTGCGAAATCACCGGCGCTGACGCCGTGCACCCGGGTTACGGCTTCCTGTCGGAAAACGCCAAGTTCGCCGAAATCCTCGACGCCCACGACATCACCTTCATCGGTCCGACGGCGGAACATATCCGCATCATGGGCGACAAGATCACCGCCAAGAAGACGGCGCAGGAACTTGGCATCCCCGTGGTTCCGGGCTCCGACGGCGAAGTGAAGCCTGAGAACGCCCTCGAAGCCGCGCGCAAGATCGGCTTCCCGGTTCTGATCAAGGCGACCGCCGGCGGCGGTGGCCGCGGCATGAAAGTCGCCAAGACCGAGGCTGACCTCGACGAGGCCGTGTCAACCGCTCGTTCCGAGGCGCTTGCGGCCTTCGGCAATGACGCTGTTTACATGGAGAAGTATCTCGGCAAGCCGCGCCACATCGAAATCCAGATCGTCGGCGACGGCGAAGGCAATGCGATCCATCTCGGCGAGCGTGACTGCTCCTTGCAGCGGCGCCACCAGAAGGTGTGGGAAGAGGCAAACTCCCCTGCCCTCAACGTCGAGCAGCGCATGAAGATCGGCCAGGTTTGCGCCGATGCGATGAAAAAGCTGAAGTACCGCGGCGCAGGCACGATCGAGTTCCTCTACGAGAATGGCGAGTTCTATTTCATCGAAATGAACACCCGCCTCCAGGTGGAGCATCCGATCACCGAAGCGATCACCGGCATCGACCTGGTGCACGAACAGATCCGCGTCGCATCGGGTGGCGGGCTTTCGGTCAAGCAGGAAGACATCGTGTTTTCCGGCCACGCGATCGAGTGCCGTATCAATGCCGAAGATCCGCGCACCTTCGTCCCCTCGCCGGGCACAATCACGCATTTCCACGCACCGGGCGGTCTCGGCGTTCGCGTCGATTCTGGTGCCTATCAGGGCTACCGTATCCCGCCTTACTACGACAGCTTGATCGGCAAGCTCATCGTCCATGGCCGGACCCGTGTCGAATGCATGATGCGCCTTCGTCGCGTGCTCGACGAATTCGTCATCGATGGTATCAAGACGACGCTGCCGCTGTTCCAGGACCTGATCAACAATCAGGATATCGCGAACGGCGAATACGACATCCATTGGCTGGAGCACCATCTGGCCACGACGTCCGAATAGGACCGTGCATTGAAAGGGACGCGCAGCAAGCAACCCGACGTAACACCGGACATGCTGCTGCGCGCCTATTCCATAGGCCTGTTTCCGATGGCCGATTCGGCTGACGATCCAGAGCTTTTCTGGGTCGAGCCGGAAATCCGCGGCGTCATTCCGCTCGATGGCTTTCACGTCTCGCGCAGTCTTGCAAAGACAATCCGCAAGAGCCACTTCGACATCCGCTTCAACACCGCCTTCGAGGCCGTGATGGAAGGCTGCGCCGCGCCGGCGCCGGATCGCCCGACCACCTGGATCAACAACAAGATCCGCTCGCTTTACGCCACGCTTCACTCGATGGGCTACGCGCACAGCGTCGAAGCCTGGGAGGACGATGCGCTGGTCGGCGGTCTCTACGGCGTCTCACTCGGCTCGGCATTTTTCGGCGAAAGCATGTTTTCCAGACGCACCAACGCGTCCAAGATCTGCCTCGTGCATCTGGTGGAGCGCCTGCGCGCCAAGGGCTTTGAATTGCTGGACACCCAGTTCACGACCGAGCATCTCAAGTCCTTCGGTGCGATCGACGTGCCGAAGGCGGAGTATGAGATCATGCTCGCCAATGCGATGAACTCTCCGGATCTATCGTTTTGAGCTCATCGTCGACCTGAGCCCCCGGTGCAAACGCCCATTTCCACCCCGTCTCAGACCCTTCAAAGTGCCCAGGGATGTCCGCGCCAGAGCATCGCCCGCTCACAAAAGGAGTCGCGCAACCGCTCTATCGCTTTGTTTTGCCAAATTTATTTGCGGGAGCTATTCTACTGGACTTCCAAGACATTACGGACGGCTTGTCACGGCATGGCCGGTGCGGACGTCCGCGAAGCGAAACCATCACGAGATGGTCCACCGCCGCCCGTTGTGCACGCTCGTTCCGGCGCACCGAAGAGCGGGTTGGCACAGAAAAATTGAGGGCATATCGCAGCCGCGTTCAAGGGCGCCTGCCAGGCAAGGCTACCTCTTGGAGGCAGTATCCGGTGGCGGCAGGTCCGACGTCGCTTTGCAGGACTGCAGCCAGACATCATAGACGGGGTGCTCGACGGCGTTGAGGCCGGGGCTGTCGGCAAACATCCAGCCGGTAAAGATCCGCCTGATCTTGCGGTCAAGCGTAATCTCGTCGACCTCGACGAAGGTGGTGATCTTCTGAGCTTCCGTGTCGTCCCTGTTATAGCAGACGCGCGGCGTTACCTGCAGGGCGCCAAACTGGACGGTCTCACCGATATAGACGTCAAAGGTCGTGATGCGGCCGGTGATCTTGTCGATGCCGGAAAACACGGCGACGGCGTTGTTTACCCGCGCGGCCTCGGCCGTACCGGCCGAGGAAATCATCGGCAGCGCGGCAAGCGCAGCGACACAGAGCCGGCTCGACATCTGGCCGATTGTTTTCCGCAGATAAGAACCCGCCATTCCCGCCTGTCTCCCGCGCGCTTCGCATTCACCGTTGATGGATATCAGGCGCTAAACATGAAATGTGGCCGCCCCGTGGTCATCGGACCATTTCGCGGGCGGCGCGCCTTGTCCGACGACAAGCGTCTCAGGAGCCCGGCGTCCAGGCGTCATAATCACCCGTTACGCGCGGACGCGCACCGGTACCGGCGATCGAACCCTGCGGCCGGTAAGCGTTGGCCGTACCAGTCGGGTTCGGACGATGTGGCTTCTGCCACTCGCGAGCGACGTATTTTTCGTCAGCCGGCGAAACGTCGGTGCGGTGATGCATCCAGCCGTGCCAGCCGGCCGGAATAGCAGAGGCTTCGGCATAACCGTTGTAAATCACCCAACGGCGCGTCCGGCCTTCGGAGTCCTTACCGCCCTGATAATAGACGTTGCCGAGCTCGTCTTCGCCGACACGTTGACCGTTACGCCAGGTATGAAACCGCGTTCCGATCGTCTGTTGGTTCCACCAGGTGAAAATCTGCAGCAGGAGCTTCATGGATGCCGTCCTCAACCGACCGTTGGGAAGGCGGCCGGATACCAAAACTATGTCCCCGCTTATGCCCCGCCACTCCAGGCTTGTCCAGTGATTCCGAGGCAAACACAGTCATTTCAGCGGCATGTGGAACCCGAAATGGCTGCGTACAAAACCGAGACGTTCGTAGAAGCGATGCGCGTCGGTGCGCGTCGCATTAGAGGAGAGCTGGACCTTTGCTGCCCCCTCCTCGCGCGCACGCTCGATCGCATGACGTATCATGCGTGCGCCTATGCCACGGCCGCGCATGTCTTTACGGGTTTGCACGGCCTCGATCAGCAGTCTTGGCCGGCCGCGTCCAGGAAGCGAGGTCAATAATGTTGCCTGGAAAGTGCCGACCACTTCTTCACCGAGGCGGGCGACATAAAGGGTTTGAAGCGGTGATGCCTCGATGCGCGCGAAGGCCGCGAGATAGTCGTCGAAAGCCTCCGGCTCGACCGTGTCACCGTGTCCGCCAACGTCGTCGGCGGCAAAGAGCGCGATGATCGCCGGTAGATCAGCCCGCTCGGCCTTGCGGATATCCAAGTCAGTCAGCGCGTGCATGTTTTCCTCCGGGCGTCACCATCAGCACCGAGCATCAATCATCAGAAGGCTAGCGTTTCGCGACAGCCAACCCTAACCGCGCGATCTTCCCCGGAGGAAGGCGACGGCCGCTAACCTCAGAGGAACGACGGCGTCAGACCAACGGTTTTTCGAGGATGAGTGCCAGAAGCCCCGACTGGTCGTCGCCGCAATCGCTGGTTTGACCGACTTCGGAAAAGCCGTGAGTCCGGTAGAATGCGAGGGCATGAAGGTTCTGCGGCTCGACCTCGACCCGCATGCGCTCGGCATCCGGGAAGCAGGTTTCGAGTTCGGCGAAAATGTCGCGGCCGATGCCCTGCCTCTGCAGTTTCGGCAGGACGTAAAGCTGGTGGAGCACCACGGTCTTCTTCAACGTATCTGACATGGACGCATAGCCCATGCCGCCAATGCTGCGACCATCGTCGGCAACCAGGAATTCCGCGTCCTTGCGCTCTAGCCGGACCTTGAGCGCCGGTAGCGAATGCCAGCGGCCCGTCAGTTCGTTGACCTTCTCGACGCCATAGAAGGTGTCATAGGTCGCGTGCCACGTCTCGACGAGCAGCGCGCGAACCTTTTCCAGATCGCGCTCGCTCGCCGTGCGGACGAAGAACATCGTTTATTCCTCGATGCCGAGCTTGGCCTTGACCAGTGCCTGAACGGCCTGCGGATTAGCCTTGCCGCCGGTCGACTTCATCACCTGGCCGACGAACCAGCCAGCGAGCGAAGGCTTTGCCTGCACCTTGGCAACCTGGTCCGGGTTGGCGGCGATGATCTCGTCGACCGCCTTCTCGATGGCGCCGGTGTCTGTTACCTGCTTCATGCCACGCGCTTCAACGATCTCGGCAGGATTTCCGCCTTCGTTCCAGACGATTTCGAAGAGGTCCTTGGCGATCTTGCCGGAAATCGTCTCCGCCTTGATGAGATCGATGATGCCGCCGAGCTGGGCAGGGGAAACCGGAGTCTCTTCAATAGCTTTGCCGGCTTTGTTCAAGGCGCCGAGCAAGTCGTTGATGACCCAGTTTGCAGCGATCTTGCCGTCACGGCCTTCGGCCACAGCCTCGAAATAGTCGGCAATCGACTTTTCGGAAACGAGCACCGAGGCGTCATAGACCGACAGGCCCATGGCGCTGACAAAGCGTTCCTTCTTGTCGTCAGGCAGTTCCGGCAGGTCGGCTTTCAGCGCATCGACGAAGGCCTGGTCGAATTCGAGCGGCAGCAGGTCCGGGTCCGGGAAGTAGCGATAGTCGTGCGCGTCTTCCTTGGACCGCATGGAGCGTGTCTCGCCCTTGTTCGGGTCGAACAGGCGCGTTTCCTGGTCGATAGAGCCGCCGTCTTCCAGAATTCCGATCTGACGGCGCGCTTCATATTCGATCGCCTGACCGATGAAGCGGATGGAGTTGACGTTCTTGATTTCGCAGCGCGTGCCAAAACCTTCGCCGGGGCGACGGACCGAAACGTTGACGTCGGCGCGCATCGAACCTTCGTCCATGTTGCCGTCACAGGTGCCGAGGTATCGCACGATCGAACGCAGCTTGGTCATGTAGGCCTTGGCCTCGTCGGACGACCGCATGTCGGGCTTTGAGACGATTTCCATCAGCGCCACGCCGGAGCGGTTGAGGTCGACATAGGACATCGACGGATGCTGGTCGTGCATCGACTTGCCGGCATCCTGCTCGAGATGCAGGCGCTCGATGCCGATCTCGACGTCTTCGAACTGGCCCTGGCGATCAGGCCCGACGGAAATGATGATCTTGCCTTCGCCGACGATCGGATCCTTGAACTGCGAGATCTGATAGCCCTGCGGCAGGTCGGGATAGAAGTAGTTTTTGCGGTCGAAGATCGAGCGGTTGTTGATCACGGCCTTGAGACCGAGGCCGGTGCGGACCGCCTGCCTGACGCATTCCTCGTTGATGACGGGCAGCATGCCAGGCATGGCCGCATCGACAAGCGACACGTTGGCGTTCGCCGGCTTGCCGAATTCGGTCGATGCACCCGAGAACAGCTTCGAATTGGAAAGCACCTGGGCATGGACCTCCATGCCGATGATAACCTCCCAGTCGCCAGTGGCGCCAGGGATGAAGCGTTTGGAATCGGGAGTGCGGACGTCGACAATGCTCATATCATGCTCTTCTTTGAAGCCTGAATTCTTGGTTTCTCGGTAGAGCAATTGCCGCAATGGTGCAAGTTGTTAGGCGCGATCAGCCGCCCCGCGATGACGTGGCGCACGGTTTAACCGCCGCTTAGCGGTCGCTATGGCAAAAGGTGGACATGGCCCTCACCGCTGCCAGTCTCCTGTGTTTCCTTGTCGCGATCAACATCACGAGCTTCTGCCAATTCTGGTACGACAAGCACGCGGCGCGATCAGGCTGGCGCCGCATCAGCGAGCGGACGTTGCTGCAATCGGCATTTTTCGGCGGCAGCATCGGTGCGATGGCCGGTCGCCAGGTCTTCAGGCACAAGACACGCAAGGAGCCGTTTCGAACACATCTCATTCTGATCGTCCTGTTCCAGATGATTGTGGCGGTTGCCTGCGCAATCTTTGCGAGCGGATATATTGACGCTTTCGTCGGTCTCTTCTAGGAAGCGTTCGTTCGAATGGAGTTTTGATGTTCACATCGTCTGAGTCCCGGTAAGGGCCCCTGCCCGCTTTCTCATAGATTGCGCGCACGGGCCGGAAACGTAACCCCGCTTTTCCCAAGATTTGCGGAACGTTTTTCTGCGTTCTCACGAACGCTATTCCGGAACATTCAGATATGGATATCTCACGCGCTGAGCAGCGCATTCTTCATCATTTGGCCCAAGGCGGCCGTATCGAAATTACCCGCGACGACAAGACGATCATCGACATCAGATGCTTCACGCGCGACGGATGGGTCTATCCGGGCTTCGACCTCGAACTCTTCCGCAAGCTGAAGCGCAAGAAAGCGATCTCGTCATCGGCCGGCAAACCCTATCGCATCACCGAGCGGGGCTTGCGCCTGGTCCGGTCGGAACTCAACAATCGCTGATCGGCGAAACCATGAGGATGCCGGGTATCGCCCGGCATTTTCTCCAGCCCTTACGGTATGCCGCGATTAGGGATCGTATCTCTTATCACCTAGCGGCCGTAAAGGCCGAGATCGGTAACAGCAAGCGGCTTGCCCAGCCCGATGTACTCGACATCGCGATCAAGCTTGGGCGCATAGGAGGTCGACAGCCAGGTGACCCCGTAGCCGTGTTTGCGGAAGAAGCCGATGGCTGCTGTGTTCTTGGCGTGCGTCTTGGTTTTCGCTGCGTCGAAGCCGTCGTTTGAGATGCGAAGCTCAATGTCGGCGAGCAGACGACCGCCGAGCCCCCGCCTCTGGGCTTCCGGCTCGATCCACAGATCGGAGATCATCTCGTCGAAGTTCTCGCGAGCGGCCCAGCCACGCGGCCGGCCATCAACTTCGATCAGCGAAACGGAGAGCCAATGATTGGCAAGAAAATCGCCAAAGGCGTTCTCCGCCAGGCGCCTCATCCGACCGACATCGGCAAGGCCGACAATCGCCCCTTCCCAGGCGCGAAGGCCTACGGCCGTGAGAGCACCAACCTCATCCTCTCGAGCATGACGGATCACGGGCATGGCGCGGCCCCCCTCTCCGCGTCACTGAAGCGTCGCGCGTCATGTGTGACGCGTCAAGGACGCTGGCTGACACACCAGTCGCGGCGATCGCGGCGCAGCACGCTTGCGGTGCTGCGCCGTTAGCGTTTTACCACCACTTGGTGGGCGCGAAACGACCGGCTGCCTGCTCGATCACATGGGCGGTCTTGAAGAGGGTCTCTTCCTCGAACGGCTTGCCGATCAGTTGCAGACCAAGCGGCAGGCCCTTGTGATCGACGCCGCCGGGAACGGCGATGCCCGGCAGGCCGGCCATGTTGACCGTCACCGTAAAGATGTCGTTGAGGTACATCTTGACCGGATCCGATGCGAGATCCTCGTCGGCGATGCCGAACGCGGAGGACGGTGTCGCCGGCGTCAGGATCGCGTCGACGCCCGCATGGAAAGCGAGTTCAAAGTCGCGCTTGATCAACGTGCGAACCTTCTGGGCGCGCAGGTAGTAGGCGTCGTAATAGCCGGCAGAAAGCACATAGGTGCCGATCATGATGCGGCGCTTGACCTCCTGGCCGAAGCCGGCTGCGCGGGTCTTCTCGTACATGTCGACGATGTCCTTGCCGTCGACGCGCAGGCCGTAGCGGACGCCATCGTAGCGGGCAAGATTCGAAGACGCTTCGGCCGGAGCGACGATGTAGTAAGCCGGCAGCGCGTATTTGGTGTGCGGAAGCGTGATGTCGACGATCTCGGCACCGGCATCCTTAAGCCAGGCGATACCCTGCTGCCACAGGGCTTCGATCTCTTCCGGCATGCCGTCTACCCGGTATTCGCGCGGAATACCGATCTTCATGCCCTTGATCGACTGTCCGATCGAAGCTTCGTAGTTCGGCACCGGCAGATCGACGGAGGTCGTGTCCTTGGCGTCGACGCTTGCCATCGACTTCAGAAGGATCGCGGCGTCGCGCACGTCACGGGCAATCGGGCCGGCCTGATCGAGCGACGACGCAAAGGCGACGACGCCCCAGCGCGAGCAGCGGCCATAGGTCGGCTTGATGCCGACGGTGCCGGTGAAGGCGGCCGGCTGACGGATGGAGCCACCGGTATCGGTTGCGGTCGCACCGGCGCACAGATGCGCGGCGACGGCAGCGGCCGAGCCGCCCGACGAGCCGCCCGGGACCAGATCGAGGTTGGAGCCCTTGGCGCGCCAGGGGTTCTTCACGGCACCGTAGTAAGAGGTTTCGTTGGAGGAGCCCATGGCGAACTCGTCCATGTTGAGCTTGCCGAGCATCACGGCGCCGTCGTTCCAGAGGTTCTGGGTCACGGTCGATTCGTAGCGCGGGGCGAAACCATCGAGAATGTGGCTGCAGGCCTGCGTGTGCACGCCTTCGGTACCGAACAGATCCTTGATGCCCAGCGGAATGCCTTCGAGCGCGCCGGCCTTGCCGGCCGCGATGCGCGCGTCCGATGCCTTGGCCATTTCGCGCGCCTTGTCCGGCGTGACGGCGATATAGGCATTGATCGCTTCATTGGCGGAATCGATCGCCGCGATATAGGCGTCGGTCAGTTCAACGGCGGTGATTTCCTTGGCGACAAGCTTGGTGCGGGCTTCGGCGATCGTAAGGCTGGTGAGTTCGGTCATGATGAAATCGGACTTTCGCAATCAGGGACGCCGGGCGCAATCAGGGACGCCGGGGCGGCAGGTGGTCGGATTATTCGACGACCTTCGGGACGAGGAAAAAGTTGCGATCGGTATTGGGAGCATTGGCAACGATATCGTCGGCCTTGCTGCCATCGGACACGACGTCAAGGCGCTTCTTCATGTCCATCGGCGTCACCGACGTCATCGGTTCTACGCCATCGACATTCACTTCGGAGAGTTGCTCGACGAAACCAAGGATGCCGTTGATTTCGCCCACCATTCGCGTGGCTTCATCTTCACTGACGGCGATGCGGGCGAGGCGCGCGACGCGCTTCACGGTGGCAAGGTCTACGGACATGGTCGTCTCCGGTATCTGGAACTTTCCCCCGCTATAATGGTGCGCGGCGAGGCGCGCAACGGGGGAATCGCCCGATCGCTCGCCTGCCGCGGTGCTGACGGCCTTCGCCGTCAGACGGTCACTACGCCACCGACGGCCGGTGTTGCCACTTTGGTCGAGGCGCTGTCCATGCCGACGACGAAGTTTTCCGGCGTCTGATCGATGATCGGGAAGGATCCGTAGTGGCAGGGAATGGCGGTCGAGAACTTGAAATAGCGCTGGCAGGCAAGTGCGGCCACGGCGCCTCCCATGGTGAACCGGTCGCCGATTGGAACGAGGCCGATCTCCGGCTGGTGCAATTCCTCTACCAGAGCCATGTCCGAAAAGATGTCCGTGTCGCCCATATGGTAGAGCGTCGGTTCATCCTCGAAATGCAGAACGAGGCCGTTAGCACTGCCGAGCGAATGCGAAACGCCGTCTTCGGTAATCTGTGCCGAAGAATGCAGCGCATTGACGAAAGTGGCGGAAAAGCCGGCGAGATGAATGGTGCCGCCGGTGTTGCCCGGCTCCATCGCCGAAACGCCCTGGCGCCCAAGCCACATGCAGAGATCGAAGTTCGCAACGACCACGGCTCCCGTTTCCTTGGCGATTGCGACGGTGTCGCCGACATGATCGCCATGACCGTGCGTCAGCAGAATATGGGTGAGCCCGGTCGTCACCTCCTTGCGCTCGCTGTCGAGGAAGGCCGGGTTGCCGGTGAAGAAGGGATCGATCAGGATCTTCGACGTTGCCGTTTCGATGTGGAAAGCGGAATGGCCGAGCCATTTGATCTTCATGACATTCTCCCAGATGATTTGCGCCTTGGACCAGCTATATGGAACGGATCGAACACCTGCAAAGATCGAATCGGCAAATCAAATGACAATTCTGACCATCGAAGAGCTCGCGAGCCAGCTTCAGCCCAACCAGGCCATCGCCGGCCTCGATCTCGGCACCAAGACGATCGGCATCTCGGTGTCCGACCTTGGACGCCGGATCGCAACGCCGCGCGAGGTGATCCGGCGGGTCAAATTCGGCATCGATGCGGTGACGCTTCTGGCAGTGGCCGAGAAGGAACGGGTTGCGGCCCTTATCATCGGCCTGCCGGTCAACATGGACGGCAGCGAAGGGCCCCGGTGTCAGGCGACCCGCGCTTTCGTGCGAAACATGGTCGAGAAGACGCCCCTGCCCTTCGTCTACTGGGATGAGCGGCTTTCGACCGTCGCGGCCGAACGGGTGCTGATTGAAATGGACGTATCACGCAAGAAGCGGGCCGAGCGCATCGACTCGGCTGCCGCATCCTTCATTCTTCAAGGGGCGCTCGACAGGCTGGCGTCCCTTGCCAGGGACGGCGCTTCGGCCGACTGAGCGGCCACTGCACCAAAGCAGCGGCGATACCAGACTGCAAGCTCACGACGCTTGCGGAAGGCGATGATGCCGAAAACGATGAAGCTGTCGACAATGATGGCGCGGGCGACGAGCGGCGGAATGCTTTCCGGCGGAATGCCGAGCACGTTGCCGTAGACCTGGAAGACCAGGTCATGGGTCTGGCGCGTCAGCATGAAGAATCCGAAGCTCATGTCGTAGTAGGAAAGGCCGTACCAGGCGGCCAAAAACATGACGGGGCATGCCCACAGGATCAGAAACCACTTCATGCGGCCCCCCTTTCCGATATGCGTCGATAGAACAATGGATAGATCGCGCGGTCTGCCAGTACCAAGGCAAGCAGAACCATTGCGGGAACCACGATATCGAGCGCCAGTCCGGCGAAAAACATCATCATGATGATCAAAAGACCAGTTCTCACCGAACCGCTCCCTTCCGGATCTCTTTGCGTTACCCAACCACTGTCCACGCTCGCCGGCGGTCACGCAATGTAAACCACTTGTTAAGGTTAATTTTCACAGGCTCCTGTCCGACTGCAGCCAGCCCGACCCGCCAAGGCGCTGCAAAGCTTGAAACGCACGGCGCGATTTCGTCTTAAATTGATTCCGGCTCGAGGGATTATGCAGTAACGGTGGGCTCCTCTCCCGCTCAGGCCCCGTCATGATCATCGTCTTTGAAAGTATCCTTCCCATCTTCCTTCTGGTGCTGCTCGGCGCATGGCTGAAACGCACGACGCTGGTCGATCAGAACCTTTGGCTGGGCCTCGAACAGTTCGGCTATTACATTCTCTTCCCCGCCCTCTTGTTCTCCACGCTGGCCCAGGCCGATTTTTCCGGCATGAAGGCGGACGCCAGGGCGATCGCCACGATCGGCAGTGTCAGCCTGATGTCGATCTTTGTCCTCTTCCTCTGGCCGCTGTTTCGAAACAGAGAGGTTTCGGGCGCCTCCTTCACCTCGGTCTTCCAGACGGCGACGCGGTGGAACGGCTTCATGGCACTGGCGATCGCACAGAAACTCTATGGACCGATCGGGCTGACGCTGACGGCGCTGGTGATGACCCTCGTGATCATCCCGATCAATCTCTACAACGTCGGCGTGCTGGTTTGGTTCGGGGGCGGCAACCGGGATTTCCGGCGTTTCTTTGCCAAGATCGCTACCAATCCGTTAATCGTCGCATCGGTGCTGGGCATCGTGTTCAACCGGATGGGCATAACTGTCTACGGGCCGGTGATGACGACCATCGACATGCTGGCAAGCGCCTCGCTCAGCCTCGGGCTCGTTATGGTCGGTGCCGGATTGCGGGTGTCGGACGCACTGAAGCCGAGTGGATCGGCGATGTTGGCAGTCTTCCTGAAGCTGATCACGATGCCGGTGTTCATGGTGGGTGCCAGCTTCCTGCTCGGCATCCGCGGCGATGCGTTGTGCGTCATTGCGCTCGGCGCTGCCGTTCCGACCGCGATGAACGGCTATCTGCTCGCCAAACAGATGGGCGGCGACGCAGAGCTCTACGCGGCGGTGGCGACGGTTCAGACCGTCGTCTCCTTCTTCACGATCCCGCTGGTGCTGTCGGTGACCGCCTATGTGGCGGCCGGATAGAGCAGGTCGAGGATGTAGGCCGAATCGAAGCGCGAATCGAGCATGCCGTAGGTGGACCGCCAGCCGGCGGCAAGGCGCGATTCGAGGAAGGCGTCGGCGATGCGGCCGGCCCCGAGCCGATAGAGTTCGGCAGCCGCCGCTGCCAGAGCCAGTTGCTCGACCAGCATGCGGGCGGCCCCTTCGTCGCGCTCGCAGAGCGACATCGCCGCACGCAGCACGTCGATCGTCTTGCGACCGGCAGGCCCGAGATCGCGGCTCAGCACGGCAAACAGCTGTTCGAAGAGATCCTTGCGCTTAAGCAGAACGCGAAGCACATCCAGCGCCATGACGTTGCCCGAGCCTTCCCAGATCGCGTTGACCGGCGCCTCGCGATAATGCCGCGCCAGCGCCCGCTCTTCGACGTAGCCGTTGCCACCGAGGCATTCCATCGCTTCATAGATCAGCGCCGGGGCGATCTTGCAGCACCAGTATTTTGCGACCGGCGTCATGATGCGCGCATAGGCCGCCTCTTCGGCACTGCCGTGCGCCTTGTCGAAGGCATCGGCGAGGCGGAACGACAGGGCACTGGCGGCGGCGACGTCGAGCGCCATATCGGCGAGGACCCGGGTCATCATCGGCTGGCCGACGAGCGGCTTGCCGAAAACCTTGCGGCCACGCGTGTGGTGGACGGCCTCGGCGAGCGATGCCCGCATGATGCCGGCGGACGCCAGCGCGCAATCGAGACGCGTCAGCGTCACCATGTCGAGAATAGTGCGGATACCGGCATCGGGCGCGCCGAGCACGAAACCGAATGTGTCGGAAAACTCGACTTCGGAGGATGCGTTGGAGCGGTTGCCGAGCTTGTCCTTCAGGCGTTGGAAGCGCAGGCCGTTGGCGCTCCCGTCTTCAAGCAGCCTCGGTACAAGGAAGCAGCCGAGCCCGTCGCGGGTCTGCGCCAGCATGACGAAGGCGTCGCTCATCGGCGCCGACATGAACCACTTGTGGCCGTTCAGGCGGTAGATACCCTCGCCGACACGCTCTGCGGTCGAAGTGTTGGCGCGCACATCGGTGCCGCCCTGCTTTTCCGTCATGCCCATGCCGACGGTAACGGCAGACTTCTGCATCCACGGCTTGTTGGACGAATCGTATTTGCGCGACAGGATCTTCGGCGCCCATTCCTTCTGCACGGCGGGCGAGGCGGTGATCGCGGCAAGCGATGCACTTGTCATCGTCAGCGGGCAAAGATGGCCGCATTCCAGCTGGGCCGTCAGGTAGAAACGGATCGCCCGCGTCTTGTGCGACTGATTGCGCTCGTCAGGCAGGTTCTCCCAGGCGGATGCGTGCAGGCCCGAGGTCATGGAGCGTCGCATCAGCGCATGCCAGGCCGGATGGAACTCGACGACATCGAGGCGCTCGCCGCGTGGGCCATGCGTCTTCAGCTTCGGTACGCCTTCGTTCGCCATGCGCGCGAGTTCCTGCGCCTCCGGCGAGGTCACGTAGCGCCCGAGCGTACCGAACTCGTCGCGCAGGGCCTTCGGCATGCCCGACGTGATGTCCACGACCAGCGGATCGGAACGATAGGCATTGATGCCGGACCAGGGCTTGGGCTGGTTCAGCTCGGCGAGTTTCTGTTCGGTCCGGTTCATCTGATTCATGGGCCGGTTCTAGCGCAACTTTGCCGACCACGAAACGGGGCCAGGGAAAGATAGGATGCCGCACCCAAGTTTTCTGCGGAAGGGCCCGCGCAACGCTTGCCGTGCCGGGGGTCACGTCTTATAGAGCGAGCCACATTCCAGAGCGCAAGGGCGGCCCATGACCACTTTCCCGCATCGCCACCTGCTCGGCATCAAAGGTCTTACGGAGCAGGATATCACCTACCTGCTCGATCGTGCCGATGAAGCCGTCAAGATCTCCCGTCAGAGAGAGAAGAAGACGTCCACCCTTCGAGGGATGACGCAGATCAATCTCTTCTTTGAAGCGTCCACCAGGACGCAATCCTCCTTCGAGCTAGCGGGCAAACGGCTCGGCGCCGACGTGATGAACATGTCGGTCGGCAACTCGTCGGTGAAAAAGGGCGAAACGCTGATCGATACGGCGATGACGCTCAACGCCATGCACCCCGACGTGCTGGTCGTGCGCCATTCGTCCGCGGGTGCGGCCGCACTTCTGGCCCACAAGGTTTCCTGCTCCGTGGTCAATGCCGGCGATGGCCAGCACGAACATCCGACCCAGGCCCTGCTCGATGCACTGACGATCCGCCGCATCAAGGGCAAGCTCTCGCGCATCATCGTGGCGATCTGCGGCGACGTGCTGCATTCGCGTGTCGCCCGCTCCAACATCCTTCTGCTCAACCAGATGGGCGCGAGGGTGCGGGTCGTCGCACCGGCAACGCTGCTTCCCTCTGGGATCGCCGACATGGGCGTTGAGGTCTACCACTCGATGGCCGAGGGACTGAAGGATGCAGATGTGGTGATGATGCTGCGCCTGCAGCGCGAGCGCATGGCCGGCTCCTTCGTGCCTTCGGTGCGCGAATATTTCCACTACTACGGCCTCGATGCCGAAAAGCTCAAGGCAGCCAAGGACGACGCGCTCGTCATGCACCCGGGCCCAATGAACCGCGGCGTCGAGATCGCGTCCGAAATCGCCGATGGGCCGCAGAGCGTAATCGAGCAGCAGGTTGAAATGGGTGTCGCCGTGCGCATGGCGGTGATGGAAACGCTTCTTCTTTCGCAGAACCAGGGGCCGCGCGTATGACCAGACCGCTCGTTCTTAGGAACCTTCGCATCGTCGATCCGTCCCGCAACCTCGACGAAACCGGCACGATCATCGTCGGTGATGATGGCCGTATCCTGGCCGCAGGCAAGGATGCCCTCAATCAGGGAACGCCTGTTGGCGCCTTCGTCAAGGATTGCGACGGACTAACGGCCGTTCCGGGCCTCGTCGACGCGCGCGTCTTCGTCGGCGAGCCGGGCGCCGAGCACCGCGAAACGATCGAATCGGCTTCGCGCGCAGCAGCCGTCGGCGGTGTGACCTCCTTCATTTCGATGCCGGACACGGATCCTGTCATCGACGACATCGCGCTTGTCGAATTCATGCAGAAGACGGCCCGCGACAAGGCGCTCGTCAATGTCTATCCGGCGGCCGCGATGACCAAGGGTCTCGCCGGCGAAGAGATGACCGAGTTCGGTCTGCTGCGGGAGGCAGGTGCGGTCTGCTTCACCAACGGACGCAAGGCGATTCACGATACGCTGATGCTGCGCCGCGCCATGACCTATGCCCGCGAGTTCGGCGCGGTGATCGCGCTCGAAACGCGCGACAAGTATCTCGGCGCCAACGGCGTGATGAACGAGGGCCTGCTTGCCAGCTGGCTCGGTCTTGCCGGTGTGCCGCGCGAGGCGGAAATCATCCCGCTCGAGCGCGACCTGCGTATCGCCGGCCTCACCAAGGCCGCCTACCACGCCGCCAACATCTCGGTTCCCGAATCCGCCGAAGCCGTTCTGACCGCCCGCAACCGCGGCGCCAACGTCACCTGCGGCATCTCTATCAACCATCTGACGCTCAACGAGAACGACATCGGTGAATACCGGACCTTCTTCAAGCTCTCGCCGCCGCTGCGCCGCGAGGACGACCGCGTCGCGATGGCGGAAGCTCTTGCCAACGGCACCATCGACATCATCGTTTCCTCGCATGATCCGCAGGATGTCGACACCAAGCGCCTGCCCTTCTCCGACGCGGAAAATGGCGCGATCGGGCTCGAGACGATGCTAGCCGCAGCGCTTCGCCTGCATAACAGCGGCCAGGTTCCGCTGATGCGCCTCATCGACGCGATGTCGACGCGTCCGGCGGCGATCTTCGGGCTTGATGCCGGCTCGCTGAAGCCGGGTGCCAAGGCCGACATCACCGTCATCGATCTCGAAGAGCCTTGGGTCCTCTACAAGGAAGCGATCGTTTCACGATCGAAGAACACGCCATTCGAAAATGCGCGCTTTACCGGACGGGTTGTGCAAACCTATGTTGCCGGCAAGCTTGTGCATTCGGCATAAGCGACAGCAGTCGCGCGGGAGGAATCGGTGGATCTTTTTTCCTGGCAGCTTGGACTGCCTTCGACAGCCTTGAGCCTTGCCTTCGGCTATCTGCTCGGCTCGATCCCCTTCGGGCTGATCCTGACCCGCATGGCCGGCCTCGGTGACGTTCGCAAGATCGGCTCGGGCAATATCGGCGCCACCAATGTCCTGCGAACCGGCAACAAGAAGCTTGCCGCGGCAACCCTGCTGCTTGACGCCCTGAAAGGCACGGCGGCAGCCGCTATCGCATCGCTTTGGGGTGTCGAAGCCGGTATCGCCGCAGGTCTTGCCGCCTTCCTCGGCCATCTCTACCCGGTCTGGCTCGGCTTCAAGGGCGGCAAGGGCGTCGCTACCTATATCGGCGTGCTGCTGGGCCTCGTGCCCTGGATGGTTCTCGTCTTTGCGGCGATCTGGCTGGCGATGGCGAAAATTAGCCGTTACTCTTCGCTATCGGCGCTGGTTGCAACTGCAGTCATTCCGGTTGTACTCTACCTGACAGGACACGAGAAAGTCGCCCTGCTGTTTGCGGTCATGACCCTGATTACATGGGTGAAACATCGCGCCAATATCCAGCGGCTCATCGCGGGCACCGAAAGCAGGATCGGAGACAAGGGATAATGTTGAACGTCAGTGCAAAGCGAACCGGAGTTGCACTGACCGAACGACAGAAGATTTCCTGGCTGCGGCTGATCCGCAGCGATAATGTCGGCCCCGTAACGTTCCGCGATCTCATCAATCACTTCGGCACGGCTGACGCCGCACTTGACGCCTTGCCCGAACTATCGCGGCGCGGCGCCGGGGCGCGGACGTTCCGCGTCGCCACTATCGCCGAAGCGGAACGGGAGCTCGAAATAGCGCACCGCTTCGGCGCGACCTTCGTCGGTATCGGCGAACCAAATTATCCTTTCGCCCTTCGCCAGATCGATGGCGCTCCACCGCTTCTGGCGGTCAAAGGCAACCTCGACGCCGCGGCACGATCGTCTCTCGGCATCGTCGGCTCGCGCAACGCCTCGGTCAGCGGTGCCAAGTTCGCAGCGATGATCGCGCGCGATGCCGGTCGTGCCGGTTATGTGATCACGTCAGGGCTGGCGCGCGGCATCGACACCGCCGCCCATCGAGCAAGCCTGGAAAGCGGAACGATCGCGGTGCTTGCGGGCGGTATCGACCGACCCTATCCACCGGAAAATGTCGGGCTGCTCAACGATATCATGTCAGGCCAGGGCCTGGCCGTGAGCGAAATGCCGTTCGGCTGGGAGCCGCGGGCTCGCGATTTCCCGAGGCGCAACCGTCTGATCGCCGGCATCAGTCTCGGCGTGGCGATCGTCGAGGCAGCCAACCGCTCGGGCTCACTGATCACGGCCCGCTACGCCGCCGATTTCGGCCGACTGGTATTTGCCGTTCCCGGCTCGCCGCTCGACCCACGCTGCCACGGAACCAATGGTCTGCTCAAACAGGGCGCGATCGTCACGACGACGTCGGACGATGTTCTCGACGCCCTTGCGCCTCTCAGCCAATACAGGCTGCCCTTGGCGGCAGGGGCCGAAGAGCCCGGCCATGCAGCCCCGTCGAGACAGCCGGTGCCGCTCGCTGACGGCGACCGGGCAACGATCATCGACGCGCTCGGCCCGACACCGGCCGAAATCGACGATGTCATCCGCCACACTGGACAGCCTGCAGCGGAAGTCTACCTCGTGCTGCTCGAGCTTGACCTTGCCGGACGCCTCAGCCGCCATGCTGGCGGACTGGTGTCGCTCAATGCGGAGCAATAAAACTTCTTGTTTGCGCACGATCCAGTCGGCAACCGGCAACACAAAAGCACATTCGCAGATACGAAGAAAACACGAGCGACTCAATCGGAAAGAGATATAATTATCTATTCTCGCAATGGCTGCATAACGCAGCCCTGTCGCTATTTTGAATGAAACCCCTTGACCCCGCTCGAATCCCTGTCCATTTCGGGGCATCGATATTCGGCGATGCTCAGTGCAAACCGCGCTGACGCAGGACCAAACCCGGTTGTCTCAGAAAAATGACGATGAATGTTGTAGTGGTGGAATCGCCTTCGAAGGCAAAGACGATCAACAAGTACCTCGGCCCAGGCTACAAGGTTCTTGCCTCGTTCGGCCATGTGCGGGATCTGCCTGCCAAGGACGGCTCGGTTCGTCCTGACGAAGATTTTGAGATGTCCTGGGAGGTCGACGCCGCGTCGGCCAAACGCATGAAGGATATTGCCGATGCCGTGAAGGCAGCGGACGGCCTCATCCTCGCGACCGACCCGGATCGCGAAGGCGAAGCGATCTCCTGGCATGTGCTCGATCTTCTCAGGAAGAAAAAGGTGTTGGGTGACAAGCCGGTCAAGCGTGTGGCCTTCAACGCCATCACCAAGAAGGCCGTGCTTGACGCGATCGCCCATCCGCGTGACCTCGATATTCCGCTTGTTGATGCGTATCTGGCGCGCCGTGCACTCGACTATCTCGTCGGCTTCAACCTGTCGCCGGTACTTTGGCGTAAGCTCCCCGGCGCCCGCTCTGCCGGCCGCGTTCAGTCCGTCACGCTGCGGCTGGTCTGCGATCGCGAAGCGGAAATCGAACGGTTCATCTCCGAAGAATACTGGAACCTGTCGGCGCTCTTGAAGACGCCGCGCGGTGACGAGTTCGAGGCACGGCTCGTTTCGGCGGACGGAAAGCGACTGGCTCCACGTGCGGTCGGCAACGGCGAGGAAGCCAACCGGCTAAAGACCCTGCTCGATGGCGCAACCTATGTCGTCGACAGCATCGAGGCAAAGCCGGTCAAGCGGAACCCCTCGCCGCCATTCACCACTTCGACGCTACAGCAGGCTGCGTCATCGAAGCTCGGCTTCTCCGCCTCCCGCACCATGCAGGTTGCGCAGAAGCTCTATGAAGGTGTTGATATCGGCGGCGAAACCGTCGGTCTGATCACCTACATGCGTACCGACGGTGTGCAGATGGCGCCCGAATCGATCGAGGCCGCACGTGAGGCGATCGGCAGCCAGTTCGGCAACCGCTACCTGCCGGAAAAGCCACGCCTCTACTCTACCAAGGCGAAAAACGCCCAGGAAGCGCACGAGGCCATTCGCCCGACCGACTTCAACCGGACGCCCGACCAGGTCCGCCGCTTCCTCGACGGCGATATGCTGAAGCTTTACGATCTTGTCTGGAAGCGCGGCATCGCCAGCCAGATGGCGTCTGCCGAGATCGAACGTACGACCGCCGAGATTACCGCCGATAACGGTGGCAACAAGGCTGGCCTGCGCGCCACCGGTTCGGTCATTCGTTTCGACGGCTTCATCGCCGCCTATACGGACGCCAAGGAAGACGGCGAGCAGACCGATGACGGCGACGAAGATGGTCGCCTGCCGGAGATCAACGCGCGCGAAAGCCTGGCAAAGAAGAAGATCAATGCTTCGCAGCATTTCACCGAGCCGCCGCCGCGCTACTCGGAAGCAACGCTGATCAAGAAGATGGAAGAGCTCGGCATCGGCCGTCCATCGACCTATGCCGCGACGGTAACGACGCTGCTCGACCGCGACTACATCACCAACGACAAGCGCAAGCTCGTGCCCCAGGCCAAGGGACGGCTCGTCACGGCGTTTCTCGAAAGCTTCTTCACGCGCTACGTCGGGTACGACTTCACGGCGTCGCTCGAAGAAAAGCTCGACCAGGTCTCGGCTGGCGAGGTCAACTGGAAGGACGTTCTTCGCGACTTCTGGAAGGATTTCTTCGCGCAGATCGAGGAAACCAAGGAACTGCGCGTAACCAACGTGCTCGACGCGCTGAACGAGGAACTGGCACCGCTGGTGTTCCCCAAGCGCGAAGACGGCAGCGATCCGCGCATCTGCCAGGTTTGCGGCACCGGCAAGCTGTCGCTGAAACTCGGCAAGTACGGCGCCTTCGTCGGCTGCTCGAACTACCCCGAGTGCAACTTCACCCGCCAGCTTTCGTCCGACGGCAACAGCGATGCCGAGGCTTCGGTCTCGAACGAGCCGCAGGCGCTCGGCAAGGATCCGCACACCGGCGAGGAAATCACGCTGCGCAGCGGCCGTTTCGGTCCCTATGTCCAGCGCGGCGACGGCAAGGAAGCCAAGCGTTCGAGCCTGCCCAAGGGCTGGACGCCATCCTCCATCGACCATGAGAAGGCCGTCGCCCTGCTCTCGCTGCCGCGCGATATCGGCGCGCACCCCGAAACCGGCAAGATGATCTCGTCGGGTCTTGGCCGCTACGGACCCTTCGTGCTGCATGACGGCACCTATGCGAACCTCGAATCGATCGAAGACGTCTTCTCGATCGGTCTGAACCGCGCCGTTTCCGTGATTGCCGACAAGCAATCCAAGGCCGGTGCCGGTCGTGGCCGTGGCGCCGCGGTCGCGCTGAAGGAACTGGGCGACCATACGGAAGGCGGCGCAATCACCGTCCGCGACGGCCGCTACGGGCCCTATGTCAACTGGGGCAAGATCAACGCGACCTTGCCGCAAGGCAAGGATCCGCAATCGGTAACGGTCGAAGAGGCGCTCGCCCTCATTGCCGAGCGTGCAGCCAAGAGCGGCACCGGCAAGGGCAAGGCGACGAAGGCAAAGACGACGAAGTCTTCCAAGGCTGCGACAGACGGCGCCACCAAGAAGACGACCAAGGCCAAGGCGCCTGCCAAGGCAAAACCAAAGACGGCCGCGAAGGCCAAGAAGGACTGACCTTGACCAGAATACCGCGCGACCCGACCGAAAGATCCGGAAAAGGCTCCGGCAGGAAAGAGGGCCGCGCGGCAAAGGCCGCGCCGGCGTCGGAGAAAACCTCGATCATCCACGGTGCGGTTCCCCCGCGCGATGTGCTGATGCGCTTCATCGCCGAGAATCCGGAACGCGCCTCCAAGCGAGAAATTGCCAAAGCATTCGGTCTCAAGGGCGACACGCGCGTCGAACTCAAGGCGCTGCTGCGTTCGTTGGAAGCAGACGGGCTGGTCGAGAAGAAGCGCAAGTCGCTCGTGCGTCCGGGCGCCCTTCCCCCGGTTACCGTGCTCGATATCACCATGCGCGACGTTGACGGCGAACTGATCGGCCGCCCGGCCGAATGGCTGGATGACGATGGCGTCGCACCGGCAGTGCTGATCAAGCAGTCGACTGTCGGCAAGGACAAGGGTAAGACGCCGGTCGGCGGCCTCGGCGACCGCGTGCTTGCAAAGATCTTCCCGGCCAAGGACCGTGGCGGCCCAGCCTATACCGCACGCATCATCAAGGTGCTCGATAAGCGCCGGGACGCCGTCCTCGGCGTCTTCCGCGCCACGCCGGGTGGCGGCGGGCGCCTGATGCCGATCGAAAAGCGCGGCGAGGAAATCCTTGTTGATCCGGACTTCGTCGGCGACGCCAAGGACGGCGATCTCATCGAAGTCCAACTGACGCGCCTTGGCCGCTACGGCCTGCCGCGCGCTCAGGTTCAAAACGTCGTCGGTTCGGTCGCTTCGGAAAAGGCGATCTCGATGATCGCCATCTATGCCCACGGCATCCCGCACGTCTTTCCGGAACGCGCTCTGAACGAAGCGGAAGACGCCGGCCCGGCCACCATGGCGCATCGGGAAGACTGGCGCTCGCTGCCGCTGATCACCATCGACCCGGCCGATGCGAAGGACCACGACGATGCTGTTCACGCGGAGCCGGACCCGTCGGAGGACAATCCGGGCGGCGTCATCGTCACCGTCGCGATTGCCGACGTCTCCTGGTACGTCCGGCCGAAATCGGCACTTGACCTCGAAGCGTTGAAGCGCGGCAACTCGGTCTATTTCCCGGACCGAGTCGTTCCGATGCTGCCGGAGCGGATCTCCAACGACCTCTGCTCGCTCAAGGAAGGCGTCGACCGGCCGGCGCTCGCCGTGCGCATGCGCTTTTCCAAGGAGGGCCGCAAGGCGGGCCACACCTTCCATCGCATCATGATGAAGAGCGCGGCCAAGCTTTCCTACCAGCAGGCCCAGGCCGCCATTGACGGCAATCCCGACGACAAGACCGGCCCGATCCTCGACACGATCCTGAAGCCGCTGTGGGAGGCCTATCGCACGCTCACGCGCGGTCGTGACCGCCGCCAGCCGCTCGAGTTGAACATGCCCGAGCGCAAGATCATCTTGAAGCCCGACGGCACCGTCGATCGCGTCTTCGTGCCGGACCGCCTCGACGCGCACAAGCTGATCGAAGAAATGATGATCCAGGCGAACGTCGCCGCCGCCGAGACGCTCGAGCAGAAGCGCCAGGTGCTGATCTACCGGGTGCACGACCAGCCGTCGCTGGCCAAGCAGGAGAGCCTGCGCGAGTTCCTGGCCACGCTCGACATCGCGCTGGTCAAGGGCGGCAACATGCGCTCGAACCACTTCAACGGCATCCTGTCCAAGGCCGAAGGCAAGCCGTTCGAAACCATGGTCAACGAGATGGTGCTGCGCTCCCAGAGCCAGGCGATCTACAGCCCTGAGAACATCGGCCATTTCGGCCTCAACCTGTTGAAATATGCGCATTTCACTTCGCCGATCCGGCGCTACGCCGATCTGATCGTGCACCGAGCGCTGGTCGCCTCGCTCGGTCTTGGCGAAGGCGGTCTCACGCCGCAGGAAGAGGCGGTGCTCGACGATATCGCCGCTGAGATCTCGACCTTCGAGCGCCGGGCCATGGCCGCCGAGCGCGATACTGTCGACCGGCTGATCGCCCATCATCTGAACGGCCGCATCGGCGAGGAATTCGAAGGCCGTGTTGCCGGCGTCACCAAGGCGGGACTTTTTGTCACCCTGCCGGCCTATGGCGCCAACGGGTTCGTACCTATATCTACGCTCGGACGAGACTACTTCATCTATGATGAAGCGCATCAGGCCCTTTCCGGCGAAAAGACCGGTCTCGGCTTTCGTCTCGGCGATCAGGTGCAGGTCAAATTGGTCGAAGCCGTACCGCTTGCCGGCGCGCTTCGCTTCGAGATGATCAGCGAAGGACGGAAAATGCCGACCGCCACGCGCTCCTTCCACAAATCGGGGCGTCGTGATCGCTCGAGCCCGCGCAAGACGCCGGGTACACGACCGCCGCGCGGAAAGCGCTAGAGCATGTCGCGCAAAAGTGTTCATCGCTTTTGCGATGACGGCATGCGCAAAAACAAGAGCTTAAAGCGCAGCAAGCGGATCTGAAAGATCGCGATGCGCTTTAGGCCACGACATGTGGCCGGCGGCTTCGACAAGGAGAGAATGCAGATGATGGCAACGGACAAGGAAACGCTTCACCTCGGTGGTCATGCAGCCGATGAACGTCCCGTCGGTCGATCCATGCGTCGCGGCTTTTTCGGCACGTGCCCGGCCTGTGGCAGCGGCAAGCTCTTCCGCAGCTATGTCAAAGCCGTCGATGCCTGCGCGGCCTGCGGCGAGCGTATGGACCACCAGCGCGCCGACGACTTTCCACCCTATATCGTCGTCACCATCGTCGGCCATCTGGTGCTTGGCGGCTACATGATGACCGACTTGATCCTGCCGCTGACGACGTGGCAGCACCTTGCCATCTGGACGCCGATTACGCTGATCAGTTCGCTTGCGCTGCTGCAGCCGATCAAGGGCGCTGTCATCGGCCTGCAATGGGCGCTGAGGATGCACGGCTTCGGTGGACAGGAGGACACGCCCGAGGACGTCCTGCCTGTGCGAGATCCCTCCGCATGACGTCAGGACGCGAAAGCGTCACCTTGGCCCCCGACACGCCTGAGCGGCGCGCAAGGCCGCGTGACGCAGCGTCGATCATGCTGCTCGACCGCTCCGGCGACGGCGTACGCGTGCTGATGGGCCGGCGCAGCAGTGCGCATGTCTTCATGCCCGATCTCTATGTCTTTCCCGGCGGGCGCCGAGACCCGACCGACCATCGCCTCGCGTTCTCCAGTGATCTCAACCCCGCCGTCCTGCAGGCGCTGAAAAGCGTCCGGGGGGCACCCGTAAGCGACTCTCGTGCAAGAGCACTGGCGCTGGCGGCGCTCCGAGAACTCTACGAGGAAGCCGGTGTTCCCTTGGGCACGCCGCATGCAAAGGCGGAAGCGCCACTGCCCTTTCTTCCAGATCTCGCAAACTTGCGCTATATGGCTCGGGCCATTACTCCTCCGGGACACTCGAGGCGGTTCGATACACGCTTCTTCGCGATCTTCGCGGACGAAGCCGAAGTCGATACATCACGGGTTCTGGAAAGCCGGGAGCTCCAGGATTTGCAGTGGATCGATGTCAACGACCTCCCCTCGCTCCGGATACCGGAGATAACCGCAATCATCCTTTCGGATTTGAGAAGCGGCCTTAACACGGACCCGACGCTACCCTATGAGCGCTCCGTGCCCTTCTATTTCGCGCGCCGTGGGCGGCTCATCCGCACGCTTCTCTAAGGACCACCGTCGCATGTCACAGCCGACGCCCGGGTGCCCAGCACCGGTTGAGGAAATTCACTGGCCGTCGCTGATCGCGGCGGTCTCCGCCATCAGCGCCGTCGGCATCGCCATCGGCCTCGGCCTACCGCTGCTTTCGAGCATCATGGAGAACCGCGGCATCTCGTCGACGCTGATTGGTCTCAATTCGGCGATGGCCGGCGTGGCCTCCATGGTCGCGGCTTCCTTCACGACCAAATTCGCCCATCGCCACGGTGTTGCGCCGACGATGCTCTGGGCCGTCCTGCTCGCCGCAATCAGCGCCTTCGGCTTTTACTACATTACCAACTTCTGGCTCTGGTTTCCGCTGCGGGTCGTCTTCCATGGCGCCATTACCGTACTCTTCATCCTCTCCGAATTCTGGATCAACGCCACCGCCCCGCCAGCGAAACGGGGCTTCGTCCTCGGCATCTACGGCACGGTTCTATCCCTCGGCTTCCTGAGCGGGCCGCTGCTCTTCTCGATCCTCGGCAGCGAGGGTGTCTTGCCCTTCGTGGTCGGCGCCGGTGTCATTCTGCTCGCGGCCGTGCCAATCTTCCTCGCGCGGGACGAGAGCCCTGTCATCGACGAAAAGCCCGACCGCCATTTCATGCGCTACATCTTCCTGGTGCCGACCGCGACCGCCGCCGTCTTCATCTTCGGCGCGGTCGAATCGGGCGGGTTGTCGCTCTTTACGGTCTACGGGACACGATCGGGGTTCACCGAATCACAGGCGGCGCTGCTGCTGACCGTGATGGGCATCGGCAATTTCATCTTCCAGATTCCGCTCGGCATGCTGTCAGACCAGATCAAGGATAAGCGCACATTGCTGACGGCCATGACCGTTATCGGCCTCATTGGCGCCCTCTGTCTGCCGATGCTGGTGGAAAGCTGGTTCCTGATGGCGATCATTCTGTTGTTCTGGGGGGGCTGCGTCTCTGGTCTCTACACGGTCGGCCTCAGCCATCTCGGCTCGCGCCTGCAGGGCTCCGACCTTGCCGCGGCCAATGCGGCGTTCGTTTTCTCCTATGCGGTCGGCACGGTGGCCGGGCCGCAGGTGATCGGCGCATCGATGGATGTGGCTGGCAACAACGGTTTTGCCTGGGCGATTGCCGGGTTTTTCGGCCTTTACGTCGCGCTTTCGGTTGTAAGGATCGTTTTGAATCCAAAACGGTCTTGACTTTTCGGCCGCGATTTGTAGTTTCGCGCCAACCTTGCCCGTGGCCCGCAACCGGTTGTCCACGGCTTTCAATTTCATAAAGGCAGGACGACCATGGCAAAAGCCACCACCATCAAGATCAAGTTGCTGTCGACAGCCGACACGGGTTTCTTCTACGTCACGACCAAGAACAGCCGTACGATGACGGACAAGATGACCAAGACCAAGTATGATCCGGTCGCCAGAAAGCACGTCGAGTTCAAGGAAACCAAGATCAAGTAAGATCTGACGTTTCGTGGGATCAAGGGGCGCCAACCGCAAGGTTTGGCGCCCCTTTCCGTTGGTGCGCCAAGAAGCGGCCGCCGACTGTTCGGAGGCCGTCCCGCCTGCGTGTGCGCACAGGCAAGAATCAAAAAGCGCTGTCCCTTCCGGAACAGCGCTTTGAATGGGGGTCGGCTGGCTACTGACCGCGGCACGAGGATTCCGCAGGTGTCAAAAGCCAACCGACCGACCCCACGACCCAGGAGATGCGGCGGACCTGAGCATCATGGGGTAACCGAAGCTGATGGAAGCTATGCCCCCGCATTTATCAGCATCACCTGAAAATAGAAAAAAATCAATGAATTCTTAATGCGCGAAGCGGTGTCGCTCGGCGCATGGTTAATTCCGTATCACATCGGCACATGTAAATGCTTGCGCGCCGCCGCTACCAAACCCCTCGGTAGCATCGTTGCGGCGGTGAATACAACTTTAAAGGCATATCGCAAGAGGGATCCGGAATTTCATCAAGCCACCAGCAGGTGGTGACAGGCTCGGTTCTTTCCGTCAGGCTGCAGCCGCCACCACTCTGTTGCGACCCTCGTTCTTCGCCTGGTAGAGCGCCATATCTGCGCGCTTCAGCAAAGCTTCTGTCGTGTCGCCTTCCAGTTTCAGGCCGGCAATGCCCATGGACGCGGTGATGACCAGCGCGCCGTCCGCATGCGGTATCGAGAATGGCTGACTCTCGATGATATGCCGCAACCGCTCGGCAACGGCGGCCGCCATCTCCGGCGGTGTGTCGGGCATGACCACGACGAACTCTTCGCCGCCAAAGCGGCAGGCCAGATCGGCGCCGCGGACGGTGGAGCGGATGCGGTTGGCAAATTCGCGCAACACCTCATCACCAACATCGTGACCATAGGTGTCGTTGACCTGCTTGAACCGATCGATGTCGGTCATGCAGATCGACAACGGGCGACCGCGTGCTCCCGCACGATCGAGCAGCAGCTTCAGATGATTGTCGAGATAGCGGCGGTTGTGCAGCCCTGTCAGGCCATCGGTGACCGCCAGCTCGATCGTCTGCTGCACGCTCTTTCTCAGCATGTCGTTGCAATGCTTGCGCCTGATCTGGGTCAACGAGCGGGCAACAAGCTCATTGGGATCAACCGGCCGGATGATGTAGTCGGTAATACCGAGATCGAGCGCACGCACGATCATCTCGTCATTGCCCTGCTCCGTGATCAGCAGGATCGGAATGAAACGTGTGCGCTCCAGCGATCGCAACTGCGAGCACAATCGCAAGGGATCGTAATCGTCGAAGTTGGCGTTGACGATGACGAGGTCGAAATTGTTCTCGGCCGCCTCGAACAGCGCCGCCTGCGGGTCGGAGATAACAGAGACATCGGCAATCGGCTTGAGCGTGCGCTGCAGCCGCTCCTGAGAGGAGCCGCGGCCATCGACCAGGAGGATATTGCCCGGCTCGTCCGGACGGTCCTGACGGGCCAGTTCCTGCAGGCCGATAGTCTGCGCCGTCTGGGCCCGCAGCCGCAATTCGTCGCTGACGTTCTTCAGGCGGACGAGGCTCTTCACCCGCGACATCAACTGAAGATCGTTGACCGGCTTCGTCAAGAAATCGTCGGCGCCGGCCTTTAACCCGCGAACCCGATCGGACGGCTGGTCGAGTGCCGTCACCATGACGACGGGAATATGTGCTGTGCGTGCATTGGCCTTCAGACGTTCGCAGACCTCGAAGCCGTCGATGCCGGGCATCATGATGTCGAGAAGCACCAGGTCGACCGGTGTCGTCTCGCAGAGCGTCAGCGCCGTATGGCCATCACCCGCCGTCAGCACATCGAAATACTCAGCGAGCAGACGCGCTTCGAGAAGCTTAACGTTGGCAGGCACGTCATCGACAACAAGAATGCGCGCAGTCATATCAATTTTCCCGCCAGTTAGGCATCGCCAAGGTAGGTCTTGATCGTCTCAATAAACTTTGGCACAGAAATCGGTTTTGAAACATAGGCTTCGCATCCGCCCTGACGGATACGTTCCTCGTCGCCCTTCATGGCGAAGGCAGTCACGGCGATCACCGGGATGACGTGCAACTCATCGTCTTCCTTCAACCACTTCGTGACTTCGAGCCCGGAGACCTCCGGCAGCTGAATGTCCATCAAAATCAGATCGGGGCGATACTTCCGCGCCAGCTCGAGCGCCTCCATACCGTTGCGCGTCTGGATCGTCGCGTAGCCGGAAGCCTCAATCAGGTCTCGGAAGAGCTTCATGTTCAGCTCGTTATCCTCAACAATCATTACCTGTTTGGGCATGTCGATCCCTTGCTGTCCGTCGTCTTCTTGCAAGTCTTCTCAAGACATCTAAGTTGCAGAACCAACGACTCGACCCATTTCCTCAAGTTCACCGATAAACCTATTTGGTTGAAAAATAGGTAATTCCGGGCGTAAAAACAGTAGGAGGCCAAGACATTGAAGAGCGCCGACGAAATCGCCATCGACATTCTCTCCTGGCTTGCCGGCGAGCCGGACCTGCTGTCCCGATTTCTGGCGCTGACCGGCACGGACCCGTCCTCCCTGCGCAACGCGATCGGCGAGCCGGGCTGCATGGGTGGGCTCATCGCCTTTCTTATGGACCACGAACCAACGTTGATCGCTTTCTGCGATGCAACAGGGACAGCCCCGCAGGATGTCGTGCGTGCGCATGAGAAGCTTTCCGGCGCCGCCGATCTGCAGGACAGCTGAGCTTGAGCAACACCGTCTTCGAAGATGAAATCCGCCTTAGCAACCGCCCGCTTGTTATCAGCGACATCGATGAAGTCGTGCTCGAATTCCTGGATCCATTCCGGTCCTTTCTCGAAAGCCGCGACCACGTCCTCTTGCCGCGCTCCTTCCGGCTGACCGGCAACATCATCCATCGCGCAACGGAGCGGGCAGCGAGCGAGGCTGACGTCAAGGACATGCTCGATGCCTTCTACGCCACGCAGGATCGCTGGCAGACGCCGACTGCCGGCGTTGTCGAGACTCTCCGTGAATTGTCCAAGCAGGCTGACATCGTCTTCCTGACGGCCATGCCACCGCGCCATGCGGCCGCGCGTCGTGCTCTGCTCGACCGGCTCGATCTTCCCTATCCACTGCTCGCATCCGAGGAACCCAAAGGGCCGATCGTTCAGCGCCTGCATGCCGGACGGGCGCTTCCCGTTGTTTTCATCGACGATATCGCGCGCAACCTGCAATCGGTGCAGGAGCACGCGCCATCCTGCCTGCTGATCAATCTGATGGCGAACGCCGAGTTTCGGGCGCTCGCGCCTCAACCGGCGGACTGCGTTCACATTGCTAGCGACTGGGTCGACGCTGCGAATGCCATTCGCGCGCATTTCCAGCGATAGCGGCACCCGGACCAGCAGATCGAGACCTGCAAGACGACGCGCAAAATCCGACCAGCGGCTTGGCGTCGGCAACCTGACATGCAAGGCAATTTCCAACGCGGCCTCCCTTGAGACTCGTTAGCGTAGAGCGTAAAGTCCCAATGTTCAACATTTGTTCCAGATATGCTCGACAGTGGTTCTCAAACTCCAGGCTTCTGCCGTGACTGCCTCAGGGAACAGACCGCGACGGCGCGACGCTGCCTTGCCTGCGGCAGCCCCCGTCTGTTGCGTCATGCCGAGCTCTACGACCTGACTCTAGCCCATATCGACTGTGATGCGTTTTACGCCTCCGTCGAGAAGCGGGACAATCCGGAGCTTGCCGACAAGCCAGTGATTATCGGCGGCGGCAAGCGCGGCGTCGTCTCGACGGCTTGTTACATCGCCCGCATTCACGGCGTGCGCTCGGCAATGCCGATGTTTAAGGCGCTTGAGGCCTGCCCGCAGGCGGTCGTGATCAAGCCCGAGATGGAAAAATACGTTCGCGTCGGCCGCGAGGTCCGCACGTTGATGCAGGAGCTGACACCGCTGGTGCAGCCGCTCTCCATCGATGAGGCCTTCCTGGAGCTCAGCGGCACCCAACGGCTGCACCACGATCCCCCCGCGCGCACCCTCGCCCGCTTTGCCCGCCGTGTCGAACAGGAGATCGGCATTACCGTCTCCGTCGGCCTTTCCTACTGCAAGTTCCTCGCCAAGGTTGCCTCCGATCTGCAGAAGCCTCGCGGCTTCTCGGTAATCGGCCAGGCCGAGGCGCTCGAATTCCTGAGAGAAAGGCCGGTGACCTTGATCTGGGGCGTCGGCAAGGCGTTCGCCGCCACGCTGGAGCGCGATGGCATTCGCACGATCGGTCAGCTTCAGACGATGGAGGAAGCCGACCTCATGCGCCGCTACGGCACCATGGGCCAGAGGCTCTACCGCCTGTCGCGCGGCCTCGACGAAAGAACGGTCGAGATCGACGGCGAGGCGAAAAGCGTATCGTCAGAGACGACATTCAACGACGATCTCGCCCGCTACGACGATCTCGTCACGCATCTGCGTCGGCTGAGCGAACAGGTCGCCCACCGCCTGCGTAAATCCGAACTCGCCGGCCAGACCGTCGTTTTGAAGCTGAAGACTGCCGACTTCAAGACCAGGACTCGCAACCGCCGCCTCGACAGTCCGACGCGGCTCGCAGACCGTATCTTCCGCACCGGGCTGCAGCTTCTGGAGAAGGAAGTTGACGGCACGAAGTACCGGCTGATCGGCATCGGAGTCAGCGATCTTTCCAGCCCCGATCTCGCAGATCCCCCCGATCTGGTCGATCCAGCCGCAACCCGTCGTGCCGCCGCCGAGGACGCCATCAACAAGCTGCGCGACAAGTTCGGCAAGGCCAGCGTCGAAACCGGCTACACCTTTGGCAGCCGCAAGCGCGATCACTAGTGCGTTATCGGCGGCGGCTTGACGTATCCTGCAAGGATAAAAACATGCAGCAATTCAAAGTGCTACAGCGACCTTTGCGCGTCTAATAAGACGCGCGGCGCTGTAGGTCGATCGGGACAAATTCTTTAAAGATTTCAGCGTAAGCTTGTCGGCCAGTTTACGTGTTGGGATGAGTGTATGGTATTGCGTTTCGCTCTCACGGCCAGCGTCGTCGTCTTCTTGTTTTCGCCTGCGGTCGGCTTTGCCGGCAGCAACGCACCGCTGCAGATCATCGTTTCGAAGAACCAGCAATCCCTCGTCGTCTATGACGGCGACGCGGTGATCGCAACGTCGGCAGTCTCTACCGGCAAGGCCGGCCATTCCACACCGACGGGCATCTTCTCGATCCTTGAAAAACGCCGTCACCACAAATCCAACATCTATTCGAATGCGCCGATGCCCTTCATGCAGCGACTGACCTGGTCAGGCATTGCGCTGCATGGCTCCAATCACGTGCCGGCCTATCCGGCTTCGCACGGTTGCGTGCGCCTGCCGAGCAAGTTTGCCGCCAGCCTCTTCAAGATGACGTCGCGCGGCGTGCATGTCCTGATAACCGATCGGCAGGTCAGCCCCACCGAAGTGTCGAGCGCCGTGCTCTTCCAGCGCAACCCGGCGCCCGGCGAGAACCCCGCACCGCTGTCGGATGTGCCCCTCCGCCCGGCGATCAGCCAGACCGAGACCATGCCGGTCGAAGTGGCGATGACCGAGGCATCGACCGCCAACTCAGTCATCAAAGCAGAAGACCGCGAGCCGATCCGCATGCTGATCACCCGACGCGGCGAGCGCGATATCAAGCGTGCAGTCCAGTCGGCGCTGAACCAACTCGGCTATGTCGCCGGCGTGCCGGACGGCCACATCGGCCCGGACACGACCGCCGCCATCAACGCGTTCCAGACTGCCGAGGGATCGACCGTCGATGGCAAGCTGACGCCGGAGCTGACTGAGGCGATCTTCAGGAAAGCGGGCCGCGACGTTCCCCCCAACGGGGTGATCCTTGTCCGCCAGGGTTTCAAGCCGATTTTCGAGGCAGGCGTCACGATCGACAAGCCGGAGCAGGCGCTCGGCACGCATTTCCTGCAATTTCAAGAGATTGACGAGGGAAAGAGCGAAGGCAAGTGGTACGGCGTACCGCTCGAAAACCATCTGCCGTCATCGGTGAAGAAGCGCCTCGGGATCGCCGCCGACGCCGACGCATCAGCCTTCAATGCCGTCCAGCGCACGCTCGGGCGCCTGACGGTCTCCGACGACGTCCGCGAACGGATCGGCGGCCTGCTTGCAGACGGTTCGTCGCTGTCGATTTCGGACATGGAGAGCGGGCTCGAAACCGGCGACGGGACCGATTTCATCACAATCACCCGCGCATCCCCGCGGGGCTGATGCCCTGCGCAGTCGATCCGATACTCAAAAGCTGCGCTGCAGCCGCGCCTGACGTTCCGTATCTTTATACGCCGCCGGCTCAAGCAATCATGCAGCGCGGTCAGACGAGTTCAACGTCGACCACACCCGGAGCCGAGCGAAGTGCTGCGGCAATCTCCGGCGAAATCCTGAACTTCTCGTTGAGTTCGACCTCGATCTCGCGCTGGCCGTTATCCTTGATGACGATGAAGGAAACGAGACCCTCGCCCCTCGCATTCAAATGGGCGGCGATCGACTTCAGTGGTCCTGAATCGCGCACATAAACGCGCAGCGCCTTCTGCATCTGCAGCGATTCTTCCTCGAGCGAGCGCAGGGTCTGGATGCGAAGGCCGATGCCTTCCGGCCGCTCCTCCGCCTGAACCGTCATCACCAGCGATTTGCCGGGCTCAAGCAGGTCGCGATACTGGTGCAGCATTTCCGAAAACAGCACGGCCTCGAACTGACCGGACGAATCCGAGAAAGCGATGATGCCCATCTTGTTGCCGGTTCGGGTCTTGCGCTCCTGTCTGGAGGTAACGGTGCCGGCGAGACGTCCCGCCGTTGCGCCCTTCTTCACCGCTCCGGCGAAATCGCCGAAGGTCTGGACGCGCATCTTGGCGAGCAGCGGGTTGTAGGTGTCGAGCGGATGGGCCGAGAGATAGAAGCCCAGCACCTGAAACTCGCGGTGCAGCTTTTCTGAGGCGAGCCACGGCGTGTAGGTGGGAAGCGAGATCCGTTCCGGTCCGGTCGCGGCCCCCGCACCGAACATATCGCTCTGTCCGCTCGTCTTGTTTTCCTGCGCGCGCTGGGCAAAGCCGAGGATGCGATCGAGACCGCCGACCAGCTCGGCACGGTCGTAACCGAAGCAATCGAAGGCGCCGGCCGCGATCAGGCTTTCGAACACACGCCGGTTGAGCAGCTTCGGGTCGATCCTCAGGCAGAAATCCTCAAGGCTCGCAAACTCGCGGTCGCCGCGAACGGCAACGATATGCTCGACTGCCGATTCGCCGACACCCTTGATGGCGGCCAATGAGTAGTAGATGCGCTTGTCGCCGGTCTGGAAATGCCGGAAGGAGGACTGGACCGACGGCGCAATCACCTGGATGCCGAGGCGCCCGGCATCCTGACGGAAGTCGTTGACCTTCTCCGTGTTGGCCATATCGAGCGTCATCGACGCCGCCAGGAACTCGACCGGATAGTGCGCCTTCATATAGGCCGTCTGATAGGAGACGATGGCGTAGGCGGCAGCGTGCGACTTGTTGAAGCCGTAGTTGGCGAACTTGGCGAGAAGATCGAAGATCAGATCGGCCTGCGGCTTCGATACCTCGTTCTTGACCGCGCCGTCGACGAAACGGGCGCGCTGCTTGTCCATTTCCTCCTTGATCTTCTTGCCCATGGCGCGACGCAGAAGGTCGGCTTCGCCGAGCGAATAGCCCGACAGGACCTGGGCGATCTGCATCACCTGCTCCTGGTAGACGATAACGCCCTGCGTTTCCTTGAGCAGATGGTCGATCTTCGGATGGATCGATTCGATCTCTTCTTCGCCGTGCTTGCGGGCGTTGTAGACCGGGATATTCTCCATCGGGCCCGGACGATAAAGCGCCACCAGCGCAATAATGTCCTCGATGCAGTCTGGCCGCATACCGATCAGCGCCTTGCGCATGCCGGCACTTTCCACCTGGAACACGCCGACCGTCTCGCCGCGCGACAGCATCTCGTAGGTCTTCTCGTCGTCGAGCGGAATGCTGGCGAGATCGACCTCGATGCCGCGCAGCTTGACGAAGTCGACGGCGACCTTCAGCACGGTCAGCGTTTTCAGGCCGAGGAAGTCGAATTTTACCAGGCCGGCCTGCTCGACCCATTTCATGTTGAACTGCGTCACCGGCATATCGGAACGCGGATCGCGATACATCGGCACGAGCTTTGACAGCGGCCGGTCGCCGATCACGATACCGGCTGCGTGGGTCGAGGCATGGCGATAGAGACCCTCGATCTTCTGCGCGATGTCGAGAAGACGGGCGACGACGGGTTCCTTTTCCGCCTCTTCCTGCAGGCGCGGTTCTTCCTCGATCGCCTTTGACAGCGGCGTCGGGTTGGCCGGATTGTTGGGCACGAGCTTGCAGATCTTGTCGACCTGGCCATAGGGCATCTCGAGCACGCGGCCGACGTCGCGCAGCGCCGCGCGCGCCTGAAGCGAACCGAAGGTGATGATCTGGGCCACCTGCTCGCGGCCGTATTTCGCCTGGACGTAGCGAATGACTTCTTCGCGCCGGTCCTGACAGAAGTCGATGTCGAAGTCGGGCATCGATACGCGTTCCGGATTGAGGAAGCGTTCGAACAGCAGTGAGAACCGCATCGGGTCGACATCGGTGATCGTCAGCGCATAGGCGACGAGCGAGCCCGCGCCCGAACCGCGTCCCGGGCCGACGGGGATGTCCTGCTGCTTGGCCCATTTGATGAAGTCGGCAACGATCAGGAAGTAGCCGGGGAACTTCATGCGCTCGATGACGCTGAGTTCGAACGCCAACCGCTCGCGGTACTCTTCCTCTGTATAGCCGGGCGCCATGCCGAGCTTGCGCAACCGATCGTCGAGCCCCTCTTCCGCCTGCCGGCGCAACTCGCTGGACTCGGCACGCTCGGCCTCCTCCGGATCGTCCGAGGCGCCGGTGAAGCGTGGCAGGATCGGCCCGCGCGTCTTCAGCATGAACGAGCAGCGCCGCGCGATCTCGATGGTATTTTCGAGCGCCTCGGGCAGGTCGGCAAAAAGTGCCGCCATTTCCTTCCGGCTCTTGAGATAATGATCCGGCGTCAACCGGAACCGACTGTCGTCGGAAACCATGGCGTTGTGAGCGACCGCCATCAGCGCGTCGTGCGCGTCATAGTCGGATGGCGAGGGAAAGAACGCCTCGTTGGTCGCAACCAGAGGCACATCGAACTTGTACGCCAGATCGATCATCCGGCTTTCATGTCGGCGGTCAAAGTTTCCGTGCCGTTGCAGCTCGATATAGAGCCGATCGCCGAAGAGATCCTTTAGGGCTTCCAGGCGTGCCTCGGCCAAGGCCGTCGAGCCGGATTTCACCGCCATGTCGATCGGGCCGCCGCCTGCGCCCGAAAGGGCGATCAGCCCGTCGGTGCCGGCCTCCACGAGCCACGACCGCGTGATCCTCGTGACCTGGCTGCCTTCGCCGCCGAGATAGGCGCGGCTTACCAGATCGACCAGTCGTGTGTAGCCGTCGTCCGTCGCGGCGATCAGGACGATGGCCGGCAGCTTGGCGAGCTGCTGGGCATGGCTGCGACGTTCGCCGTCACCGTCGTCTTCCATGTCGATCGACAACTGACAGCCGGTCAGCGGCTGCAGGCCGTCCTCGGCCGCCTTCTGGGAAAATTCAAGGGCTGCGAAAAGATTGTTGGTGTCGGCGATACCGATCGCCGGCTGAGCATCGGCCACAGCCTTGCCGATCACCTTCTTCAAAGGCAGTGCGCCTTCGAGCAGCGAAAAAGCCGAGTGAACACGCAAATGCACGAACTGCGGATCCGCAGTCGTCTGATCGTTCCGTTCCCCGCTGCCGTGATCCGCCATCTCTACATCCTGATTCCTGTCAGGGTGTCAGGATATCCCGTTTATCACCCGCCATGTCCAGTTTTGCATCGTGGGCCGGCGTTCTTTTCAACGGTGCTGGTGTCGGGGGTGCTGTGCCGGGATAATATCGAGCGACCCCGCATCGGGGTCGCGCAGCATCTTGAGTATGCCCAGGGATCAAAGTCCGAGAGCGATGAAGGCAACGCTGGCGACAAACAGGCCCATCGATGTGAAGGCGGCGAGGTCACGAACAAAATCAGTCATAACATGGCTCCTTTTCCGTTATGTATCCACTTTGTTCTTTTTTTGTTCTCTCGTCAATCGCTGTTGAGCACACCGCCCGCTTTCCACCGCGCATGGTTAACCGCATCAACAAAGAGCGTTTGAGGTAATTAACCGAAACCTTGAGCGCTCCGTCCATCGCGCCTATGACTGGACCAACCACACGGAGCACAACGACATGACTGCACGCCTGACCCTGCCTCTCGTTTTTCTGCTTCCTTCCCTCGCCCTTGCCGCCGAGGCGATTGATCCCGGCCGCATTGTCCCGGCCGCGACAGGCGACTGGGACAAGAATGGTGCTGGCGATCTGGCGCTGCTGGTGAAGCCCGATGACGGGACAGACGAGAACAATGCCGTCTATATCTATCTCGCCGGCGAAGACGGCCCGCTGGCGCTCAAGTCGGCCGTTCCGAACAAGGTCTGGGGGCAATACGGCATGGCCGGCCAGGCACCGTCCGTCACGGCGCTTCCGAATGGTTCGCTGGTGATTACCACCCACAACGATTCGGTCGGGCGTGACCGTTGGGAACAGAAGCTGACGATCGCCTATCGCAATTTCGACTTTGTCGTCGGCGGCTACACCTACTCGTCCTATGACACGCTCAATCTCGACAATACCTCGCACTGCGACCTGAATGTGCTGACGGGCAAGGGCAAATCGAACGACAAGCCCGTCAGCGCCAAAGGCGAGCTTGTGCTTCTCGATGACTGGAACGACGACCGCGGCCAGCACGCCTGCGGCATCTAATCGAGCTATTTGTTCCCTTTTTGTTCTTTACATCGACGGAATGTCGCGGCATGCTGCCAGGGAACAAACAAGGTGTTCTCATGGCCAGCATCGAGCAGCTCAAAGACTTCATCGTGGAAGCCAAATCGAAGACATATGTCGGTGGCGGGATAACAAGCCCGCCATCGCGCGCGGGCTCGCGCGATATCGGCTACCAACGCGACCGGTGGCGGTATCTCGACAGTTACTTCGGTGGGACCGATTTCGCAGGACAGGAAACCGTCTGGTTCGAGGACGACACCCGCTGGGCCATGAATTATTTCGGCCGCGTCATCCGGCCCGATCTGATCGATGCGGAACGCGCCGGCATCGTCATCAAAGCCGCGCTCGATACCATGTATCGCGAGAAGCGGCACTTTCTCGGTGGAATGGAATATCGCCACGCCTACGGCTACTACATCGACAACAGCCGCGGCGACACCGGGCACTTTTCCGGACGTGAAGTCATCTTTGTCGACGGCGACGAAGCCTACGAACTCGACTATCGAGGTGGCCTCATCGTGCCTTAAACTAAAGGTTTCGCATCACATTGATATCGCGCGCTCCATTGGAAACGGGCTTTGACGCGAGCGTTATTTCAGCTCGACGACCTTGCCGTCCTCGATCGTCACCCGCCGGTCCATAAGCGATGCCAGCTCGTGATTGTGCGTGGCGATCAGGGCTGCAAGACCGGACTGGCGAGCCAATGCTTCGAGCGCTTCGAAGACGTATCCCGCAGTTTCCGGATCGAGATTGCCGGTCGGCTCATCGGCCAGCAATACCAAGGGAGCATTGGCAACGGCGCGGGCGATCGCCACGCGCTGCTGTTCGCCGCCTGAAAGCTCCGACGGGCGGTGATCGGCGCGGTGGCCGATACGCATGTAGTCGAGCAGCGCCCGCGCACGCTCGGCGGCCTCAGCCTTGCCAAGGCCGGCGATCAGCTGCGGCATCATGATGTTTTCGAGAGCGGTGAACTCCGGAAGCAGATGATGGAACTGGTAGACGAAACCGATCTCGTTGCGACGGATAGCGGTGCGCCTGTCGTCGTTGAGACCGTCGCAGGTCACGCCGTTGACCACGACCTTTCCGCCATCCGGCCGCTCCAGCAGGCCCGCAACATGCAGAAGCGTCGACTTGCCAGTGCCTGACGGCGCCACAAGCGCAACGGTCTCGCCGCTTTTCAGCGTGAAGTCCGCGCCCTTGAGGATCGAGAGGAAGGTGTCCCCCTGCCCGTAATTACGCTCGATGCCCGAAAGCTGCAGTGCCACGCGCGCATTCATTCAGATGATGTCCTTGTCATTCGTACCGCAGGGCCTGCACGGGATCGAGGCGCGAGGCGCGCCATGCCGGAAAGATCGTGGCAAGGAACGACAGGCTGAGGGCCATGACGACGACGAGGATCGTCTCGTCGGCGTTCATATCTGCCGGCAACTGGCTGAGGAAATAGAGCTCGGGGCTGAACAGCGTCGTGCCTGAAATCCAGGAGAAGAATTGGCGAATGGACTCAATGTTCAGGCAGACGACGACACCGAGCAGCACGCCGGCAACGGTTCCCGCCGCACCGATGGCAGCTCCAGTCATGAAGAAGATGCGCATGACGGAGCCGGAGGTCGCGCCCATCGTGCGAAGGATGGCGATGTCGCTCCCCTTGTCCTTCACCAGCATGATCAGTCCGGAAATGATGTTCAGCGCCGCGACCAGAACGATCAACGTCAGGATCATGAACATCACATTACGCTCGACCTCGAGCGCCGAGAAGAACGTCTTGTTGCGGTCGCGCCAATCGGTGATGAAGATCTGCCGCTCGGCAGCGTCCTCGACCGGCTTGCGCAAATCGTCGACCATATCGGGGTGCTCGACGAAGATCTCGATCTGCTGGGCCAAGCCTTCGGCATTGAAGAACAGCTGCGATTCCTCAAGCGGCATGAAGATGATCGACGCATCATATTCCGACATACCGATCTCGAAGATTGCCGAGACCGTATAGGCCTTGACCCGCGGGTTCATGCCCATCGGCGTGACGTCGCCGTTCGGCGATGTCAGCGTGATCGTGCCGCCCACCTGAATGCCGAGCTGCTCAGCCATACGTGAACCGATCGCCACGCCGGTGCCGGCGGCGAAGCCGACGAGATCGCCGGATTGAATATGGTCGGAGACCGACTTCATCTTGCTGAGGTCATCGGCGCGGATGCCGCGCACGAGCGCACCGGTCGAAGAATCGCCGACGCCCTGGGCCAGAACCTGGCCTTCGACCAGCGGGATCGCCATCGTCACACCCTTCACACCGGAAAAGCGGGTGGCGAGGTCGGGGTAATTGTTGAGCGGACCGTCGATCGGTTGCACGATCATGTGGCCATTGATGCCGAGGATGCGCGAGATGAGCTCGGTGCGAAAACCGTTCATCACCGCCATGACGATGATCAGCGTCGCGACGCCGAGCATGATGCCGATGAAGGAGAAGCCGGCGATCACCGAAATGAAGGCTTCCTTGCGCCGCGAACGCAGATAGCGCCAGGCGACCATGCGCTCAAAGGCGGAAAAAGGGCGGCTGGCGGACTTTGCAGACTGGCCAGCGGCCTGCACCTGATCTTCCGTCACGGCGGTCATCCTGCCTCCCCTTGCCTCACTTACTTCGTCGCGATCAGCTTGTTGAGGGCTGCCTCGACAGTCATGGTCTCGCGCTCACCGGTCTTGCGATCCTTGAGCTCGACTTCGCCGTTGGCGATAGAACGCGGTCCGACGATGATCTGGACAGGTACGCCGATAAGATCGGCAGAGGCGAACTTGGCGCCGGCGCGGTCGTCCGTATCGTCGAGCAGCGCATCGAATCCTGCGGCGCCGAGCTTCGAATAGAGCGTCTCGCAGGCTGCGTCGCAAGCGGCATCGCCCGCTTTCATGTTGATGATCACACCATCGAACGGCGAGATCGACTTCGGCCAGATGATGCCGTTGTCGTCATGCGACGCCTCGATGATCGCCGGAACCAGCCGTGTCGGGCCGATGCCGTAGGAGCCCATATGGACCGCGTGTTCCTTGCCATCCGGACCGAGAACCTTCGCGCCCATCGCCTCGGAATACTTGGTGCCGAAGTAGAAGATATGGCCGACTTCAATGCCGCGTGCCGACAGGCGATCGCCTTCGGCGACTTCGTTGAACGCCGCTTCGTCGTGCATTTCGGACGTGGCCGCGTAGCGCGAGGTCCACTTGTCGAAGATCGTCTTCAGACCAGCGACATCATCGAAATTGGTGTCTTCGCCGGGAATATCGAAGCCGAGGAAGTCCTTGTGGCAGAACACTTCGGATTCACCGGTTTCGGCGAGAATGATGAATTCATGGCTGAGATTGCCGCCAATCGGTCCGGTGTCGGCACGCATCGGAATGGCACGCAGCCCCATGCGCGAGAAGGTGCGCAGGTAAGCGGCGAACATCTTGTTATAGGCGTGCTCGGCACCTTCGCGGTCGAGATCGAAGGAATAGGCATCCTTCATCAGGAACTCGCGCGAGCGCATGGTGCCGAAGCGCGGACGGATCTCGTCGCGGAACTTCAGCTGGATATGGTAGAGATTGAGCGGCAGATTGCGGTAGGACTTCACGTAGGAACGGAAGACATCCGTGATCATTTCCTCATTGGTCGGACCATAGAGCATCGGCCGATCCTGGCGGTCCTTGATGCGCAGCATTTCCTTGCCATAGGCGTCATAACGGCCGCTCTCCTGCCAAAGCTCGGCGGACTGCAGCGTCGGCATCAAAAGCTCATTCGCGCCGGTGCGGTTCTGCTCTTCGCGAACGATCGCATTGACCTTGTCGAGAACCCGCTTTCCGAACGGCAGCCAGGTATAGATCCCCGAGGACTGCTGCCGGATCATGCCCGTCCGGAGCATAAGACGGTGGGAAACGATTTCCGCTTCCTTCGGATTTTCCTTCAAGATGGGCATGAAAAAGCGGGACAGGCGCATGACGGGTTCCAGAACTTGATGAACGTCGCACTATCGACGGATTCGGGCGAAATGACGTTGAGCTCAGGTACGCCGGTCTCGCCGAAAACAGGCAAAGGCGACCATTGCTTCTTGGGGTCGGCTCTCAAATTTCCGTCACCGACAAGTCGGCAGGAACCTTTCCGAGCCCTGCGTTCATAGCCGCTTCGCGCCCGGATGAAAACCCTGCTTGCAGAAGGAACCACACAGAGTGGATCGAGAGATTCGAAGGAGAACCGACAAGCCAAAAGCTGCGTCAAAAGAGCACGGTAGTAACAGTATTGCGACGATGCTTGTCAACGGAGAAATTTTATCCAACTGTAGCAAAAATGCAAAAAAATAAGGTGACATCGCCCAATGTTTGGGCTAATTTCGGCTCACAAAACAGGCATGAAGTCTAAATTCTTGCCGACTTTCGCGGTCAAGTCTTGGGAGGATAAGATCTTAGGCGCGCTTCGTCGCTGCCGCCGGAAACGGATTAAAGATCACGCGATACTTGAAAAACAAGGCTTTTAGCCTTGTTTTTTTTTGCCTTTCGCCAAGCGAACCCTCATCGGAGCACCCGGGCTTTCTTGAACTATGTCAATTTCGGGGCGGTCAATCGTAGGATTGCCCGGGTTTCGCGCAGAGAGGCACCCGAGAGAACTCTACGGGCCTGTGCAGCGGTAAATCGATAATACTTAACTGGGGATTGTGAGGAAGCGGACACGATCACTCGATATCCCTAGACGCCGAGCGCCCACATGCTTGCCGATGCTTGGCTCAATAGAACTTCGGATAGAAGCGCGGAATGCTGTCGATGCCGTAGCCGAGCCGCACCGACACAATGTACCAGGCAAGCTGGATGACCGCCGCGATTGCAGTTGTCAGCAGGATGACCCGTTTGGCACGGAACCGCGCCGGCGCGCTTTCGACAGTGCCGGGCACCACCTCGTTTTCCTCCGCCTGCGTGCGCACGCCAAGCGGCAGCACTGCAAACAGCGTCAGCCACCAGATAATGAAGTAGATGGCAAAGGTTGAAAAAAGCGGCATTTCCGGCTCCTGATGAAGACCTGTCCCGAACTGGCTACTGGCCCTCAACGGAACGATCCTCGCGATATTCTACTGCATAATTCCTTAAATCGGCATCGATTTAAGGAGAAAATTATGCAGCAAGTTTAAAGTGTTACAGCGTGCTGAGCGCGTCAAACTTGACGCGCGGCGCTGTAGCCCGCTTATAACGCCACCGGCGCGATCACACAAACCGGCATCGCGCGGTCAACTGTCACACCTGTTCAAGCTCGATCAACGTGCCTTGAAAATCCTTCGGGTGCAGAAAAAGCACCGGCTTGCCGTGAGCGCCGATCTTCGGCTCGCCGTCACCGAGAACCCGCGCGCCGGACGCCTTCAGCGTGTCACGGGCAGCAATGATGTCCTCGACCTCGTAGCAAATGTGATGCATGCCGCCGGACGGGTTCTTGGCGAGAAACGCCGCAATCGGCGAGGCATCGCCGAGCGGCTCCAGCAGTTCGACCTTGGTGTTGGGAAGCGCGACGAAAACGACGGTGACACCGTGCTCGGGCAAGGCTTGCGGCTCGGTCACCGAAGCGCCGAGCGTCACTCGGTAGCCCTCAGCAGCGGATGCCAGATCCGGCACGGCGATTGCCACATGGTTTACACGTCCAAGCATCGCGATCCTCCAACCTTCGGGCTGTTTTCAAGCCCCCGGACGTCTACAGCGCCGGGAGCCTGAAGGAAATCAGACTTTGGTGACGAACACGGTCACCACGGGCTTCTTGCCCCAGATCTGGTTGACGGTGCTACGCACGGCGCGGCGCACCGCCTCCTGCAGCATGGCCAGATCCTTGCGCTTGGCACGCGGGATGCTTTCGACAGCACCGAGCACGGCGTCATAGAGCGTGTCTTCCATGTCCTCGCCCTCGTCGTCGAACTCGGGCAAGCCGATGGCAACGAGGTCAGGATCACCGAGGAAATCGTAGCGGTTGTCGAGCACGACGTTGACTGAGACATGTCCGGCAAAGGAGAGCTTGCGCCGCTCACCGATGCCCATTTCCTCGAAATCACCGATCAGCGAGCCATCCTTGTAGATCCGGCCATGCGGCGCAGTGTCGATGACTTCGGCCGGACCTGGCGCCAGCCGCAGCATATCGCCGTTGCGAAGCCGCGGAACGCTGGCGATACCCGACTGCAGGCCAAGTTCGGCATGCGCCGTCAGGTGTGCGGCCTCACCATGCACCGGCACGAGGATCTGCGGACGGACCCACTGGTACATCTGCTGCAGCTCGCTGCGACGCGGGTGGCCCGACACATGCACCAGCGCTTCACTGTCGGTGATGATGTGAATGCCCTGCTCGATCAGGCCGTTCTTGATGTCGTTGATCGCCTTCTCGTTACCGGGAATGGTACGCGACGAAAACACGACCGTATCGCCGGCGGAAAAGGCGACGTTGCGCATCTCGTCGCGGGCGATCTTGGCAAGTGCGGCACGGGGTTCGCCCTGGCTACCGGTCAGGATCACCACGACCTTGTCGCGCGGCACATAGCCGAACTCGTCTTCGGCGAGGAAAGGCTTGATGCCTTCCATCAGGCCGAGATCGCGGGCGACGGCGACGACGCGCTTCATCGAGCTGCCGAGAAGCAACACCTCGCGGCCCGCCTCTTCCGCAGCTTCCGCAATCGAACGGATGCGCCCGACATTGGAAGAGAAGGTGGTGATCGCCACACGTCCTTCAGACTTGGAGATGATCTGCGTCAGGCTTGCCGAAACCTCCTGCTCGGACGGCGAGACCCCGTCACGAAGCGCATTGGTCGAATCGCAGACCAGCGCCAGCACGCCCTCGTCACCGATCTTGCGGAAGCGCTGCTCGTCGGTCAGGGGCCCGAGCGACGGCTGAAGATCGATCTTCCAGTCGCCGGTGTGAACGATCGCGCCAAGCGGCGTGCGGATGATCAGCGACATCGGCTCGGGGATCGAGTGGTTGACGCCGACCGCTTCGATTTCGAACGGGCCAACATTGATGCGGTCGCCCTGCTTGAAGATCGTTATCGGGATTTCGCCGCGGCTCCTTTCGAAGTCGCGTTTCGCCTCAAGCATGCCCGCGGTAAACGGCGAGGCATAGACCGGTACGTTCAACCCCGGCCAAAGATCGTTGAGACCACCATAGTGATCCTCGTGGGCATGGGTGATGATGATGCCCTTGAGATTGCGGCGTTCTTCCGCCAGGAAACTGATATCGGCCAGAACCAGATCCACTCCCGGCAGCTCCGGCCCCGGGAAGGTGACGCCGCAATCGACCATTATCCACTGTCGATGACCGGGTTTGCCATAGCCATAGAGGCCGAGGTTCATCCCGATTTCACCGACGCCGCCGAGCGGCAAGAACACCAGTTCTTCTTCTTGCGCCATGTTTTTGATGCGCCCTTGTTTTGATTATCCGAAAAATACGTCGCCGGCGGCGATCGTCTGCATCGTGTCCGAGCCCGTATCGAGCATCAGCCGGCCGTCCTGATCAATACCGGCAAAGCGGCCGGAAAGCGACCGATCCGGCAGGTTCACCGTAATGGTCTCGCCGATGCCGCGCGCTGCCGCCCGCCATTGGTCTATGATGTGTGCCACACCCCTGCCCTGGTCCCAAACGGAGAGCGTTTCGGCCATGGTCAGGAAAAGGTGGGCAAACAAGTCGTCCGGCGATACCGACGCCCCTTCGTTGCGAAGCGAAGTCACCGGGTAGAGTGCCTCGTCGGGCATGACGGCGATGTTGATGCCGCAGCCGATGACCAGCGCGCGACGTCCGTCTGCAAGACTCTCGCCTTCAAGCAGGATGCCGCAAGTCTTCTTGCCGTCGATGAGGATATCGTTCGGCCATTTGATCTCGACCGGAGCGCCGGCCAGCGGCATTACCTGTCGGATGGCCCTGTGAACCGCCACTGCCACTGCCAGCGGCAGCGAGTGCAGCAGCTCGATCGGAGCCGGCTCGATCAAGAGGAGCGAAGCATAGAGATTGCCGGGCTCTGAAAACCAGGCCCTACCGCGTCGACCACGTCCACCTGTCTGGCGGGCGGCGGTGATCCAGAGATTTCCCCTGTCCCCCTCGCGCGCCCGCACCAGGCATTCGCTGTTGGTCGAACCGACTTCATTGAGAGCGACGTGCCGGAAATCGTCGAGCGAAACCCGGCCGCCGCCTTCAAGGCCTATCAAAAGAAGGTCCGAGCCGCGACTTCAGCGGCGTTGCCGAGCGGACCACCGATCAGGACGTAGCCAAGCACGAACAGGCCCGAGAGACCGAAAACCAGGCGAAGCTCGCCGGCCGTCCGGGCAAACTCGCCCTTGGCATCGTCGAACCACATCACCTTGATGACACGCAGGTAGTAGTAGGCGCCGACGACCGAAGCGAGCACGCCGATGATGGCAAGCGCATAGAGATGGGCTTCGATAGCCGCCATGAACACGAAGTACTTCCCGAAGAAGCCTGCCATCGGCGGGATGCCGGCGAGCGAGAACATCAGGATGGTAAGGACCGTGGCCATGAAGGGGTTGGTCTGCGACAGGCCAGCGAGATCGTCGACGCTTTCGACGTTCTCGCCATCCTTGCGGCGCATGGCGAGGATGCAGGCGAAGGTGCCGAGCGTCATGACCATGTAGATGAGCATGTAGAGCAGAACGCCGCGAACGCCCGCCATAGAGCCGGCGGCGAGACCGACGAGCGCGTAGCCCATGTGACCGATGGAGGAATAGGCCATCAGGCGCTTGATGTTCTTCTGGCCGATCGCCGCAAAGGCTCCGAGCAGCATCGAAGCGATCGAGATGAAGACGACGATCTGTTGCCACTGGACAACGACCGGCTCGAACGCGTTGATGACGATGCGAACGAAGATGGCCATGGCGGCAACCTTCGGGGCCGCGGCGAAGAATGCGGTGACCGGCGTCGGCGCACCTTCATAAACATCCGGCGTCCACATGTGGAACGGAACGGCAGAAATCTTGAATGCAAGGCCGGCAAGGATGAAGACCAGTCCGAAGATCAGGCCGAGCGACGGCGTGCCCGTAGTCGTCAATGCAGCGGCAATCTCGTCAAAGCCGGTGTGGCCGGTGAAGCCGTAGACCAGCGACATGCCATAAAGCAGCATGCCCGAAGACAGCGCGCCGAGGACGAAATACTTCAGGCCGGCTTCCGTCGAACGGATGCTGTCACGGTTGATGGCGGCTACGACGTAGAGCGCCAGCGACTGCAATTCCAGCGACAGGTACAGCGACATCAGGTCGTTGGCCGAGATCATCAGGAGCATTCCGAGGGTGGCGAGCACCAGCAGCACCGGGAACTCGAAACGATCGATCTGCGCGGAACGGGCATGGCCGACCGTCATCACCATGGCGGTGATCGAGCCGATCAGCGCCAGCACCTTCATGAACTTGGCGAAGGGATCGGACAGGAAGGCGCCGCCGTAAGCTTCGCCCTCGCCCGTCTTCAGGACGAGCCAGAGGCCGGCGATGATGAGAAGGGCAACCGCAAGGCCGGTGACGGTCGAGGTCGACTTTTCACCGGCGAACACGCCGATCATCAAGAGCGCCATCGCGCCGACCGCGAGGATCAACTCGGGGATCGAGAGCTGCAGGCTAGCGAGGAGGATTTCAGCAGTCATGTCCAATCACGTCCTGTGGTCATTGCACCGAAAGCGCAACGTTTTGCGCTGCCTGCAGGGCTGCGGAGTAGTTGTTGACGAGCAGATCCACGGAGGCTGCGGTCGCATCGAAGATCGGCGCCGGATAGACACCGAAGAAGATCGTCAGGATCACCAGCGGGTAAAGGATCGCCTTCTCGCGAGCCGAAAGATCGAGCAGAGCCTTCAGGCTTTCCTTTTCCAGCGCACCGAAGATCACTCGGCGGTAGAGCCAGAGCGCGTAGGCAGCCGAGAGAATAACGCCGCTCGTTGCAAAGAACGCAACCCAGGTATTGACGCGGAAGACGCCGACGAGCGTCAGCACTTCGCCGACGAAGCCTGATGTGCCGGGTAGGCCGACGTTGGCCATGGTGAACACCATGAAGGCGACGGCGTATTTCGGCATGTTGTTGACGAGGCCGCCATAGGCCGAGATCTCGCGGGTGTGCAGCCGGTCATAGACGACGCCGACGCAAAGGAAGAGCGCGCCGGAGACGATGCCGTGCGACAGCATCTGGAAAATCGCACCCTGAACACCCTGCGTATTGGCCGCGAAGATACCCATCGTCACGTAACCCATATGTGCGACGGACGAATAGGCGATCAGTTTCTTGATGTCGGTCTGCATCATCGCCACCAGCGAGGTGTAGATGATCGCGATGACCGACAGCGTGAAGACGAAGGGCGCGAAATAGTCGGACGCCAGCGGGAACATCGGCAGCGAGAAGCGCACGAAGCCGTAACCGCCAAGCTTCAGGAGGATGGCGGCCAGGATGACCGAACCCGCCGTCGGCGCCTGAACGTGCGCGTCGGGAAGCCAGGTGTGCACCGGCCACATCGGCATCTTCACCGCGAAGGAAGCGAAGAAGGCGAGCCATAACCACGTCTGCATCTCACGCGGGAAGTTGTAGGCGAGAAGTTCAGTGATGTCGGTGGTACCGGCCTGCCAGTACATCGCCATGATGGCGAGCAACATCAGCACCGAGCCGAGCAGCGTGTAGAGGAAGAACTTGTAGCTCGCATAGACGCGATCCTTGCCGCCCCAGACACCGATGATGAGGAACATCGGAATGAGGCCGGCTTCGAAGAACACGTAGAACAGCACGATGTCGAGCGACACGAACACGCCGATCATGAACGTTTCCAGGATCAGGAACGCGATCATGTATTCCTTCAGCCGCTTTTCGACCGAGAACCAGCTTGCGAGCACGCAGAACGGCATCAGGAAGGCAGAGAGAACGACGAAGAGCACCGAGATGCCGTCGACGCCGAGATGATAGGAAATCCCGGTGCCGAGCCATTCGTGCTTCTCGGTCATCTGGAAACCCGGGTTCGAGCTATCGAACTGGTACCAGATATAGACCGACACGGCGAACGTGAAGAGCGTCGTCAGCAGCGATACGTTCAGGATGTTGCGGCGGCCGTAGGCGCTGTCTTCTCTTGTCAGCAAGAGAAGCAGGACGCCGACGAGCGGCATGAAGGTGACCGCGGAAAGTACGGGCCAATCGGTCATCAGAAGGAACTCCCGAGCATCATCCATGTAACGAGCGCAGCAATGCCGATCAGCATGGCGAACGCGTAGTGATAGAGGTAACCGGTCTGCAGCCGGACCACACGATCGGTGACATCAAGCACGCGTGCCGCAATTCCGTTAGGGCCAAGGCCGTCGATGACCCGGCCGTCGCCTTCCTTCCACAGGAAGACGCCGAGGCGCTTGGCCGAGCGTACGAACAGGAAGTCGTATAGCTCGTCGAAGTACCACTTGTTGAGCAGGAACTGGTAGAGGCCGCGATGCTGTTCCGCCAGGTACTTCGGCAGCTCAGGCCGACGGATGTACATGTACCAGGCCGTGAAGAGACCAAGCGCCATGGCGCAGAACGGGCTCCACTTAACCCACAGCGGAACGTGGTGGTACTCATGGAGGATTTCGTTTTCAGCCGAGGTGAACAACGCACCCTTCCAGAACTCGGCATAGCCCTCGCCGAAGAAGTGGTCGTGGAACAGGAAGCCTGCGAGCAGAGCACCGGCAGCCAGGATGTAGAGCGGCACCAGCATGACCTGAGGTGATTCATGGACGTGATGCATGACATCCGACGAAGCGCGTGGCTTGCCGTGGAAGGTCATGAAGGTCAGGCGCCAGGAATAGAAACTGGTGAACAGAGCGGCGATCACCAGCATCGCAAAGGCAAAGCCCGAAACGATGCTGTGCGAAGCGAACGTCGATTCGATGATGGCATCCTTCGAGAAGAAGCCGGCCGTACCGATGACGGTGCCGGGGATGCCGACGCCGGTGAGCGCGATCGTGCCGATGAACATCATCCAATAGGTGACCTTAATATGCTTCCGCAGGCCACCCATGTAACGCATATCCTGTTCGCCATCGACGGCGTGAATGACCGAACCTGCACCCAAGAAAAGGAGAGCCTTGAAGAAGGCGTGCGTGAACAGATGAAAGATGGCCGCGCCATAGGCGCCGACGCCGAGGGCCACGAACATGTAGCCAAGCTGCGAACAGGTCGAATAGGCGATGACGCGCTTGATGTCGTTCTGGACCAGACCGACGGTTGCGGCGAAGAAGGCCGTGATCGCGCCGATCAGCGTGACGACCGTCAGTGCAGTCGGCGACAGCTCAAACAGCGGCGACATGCGAGCGACAAGGAAGACGCCGGCGGTGACCATGGTTGCGGCGTGAATGAGGGCCGAAACCGGGGTCGGGCCTTCCATCGCGTCCGGAAGCCAGGTGTGCAGCAGGAACTGAGCCGACTTGCCCATCGCGCCCATGAAGAGCAGCAGGCATGCGGCCGTGATGGCATCTGCCTTGTCGAGGTGCATGCCGAACAGCGTAACAACCGCCTCCCCTGCTGCGGCACCTTCGGCCGGCAGGTAGGTCTGGGCTGCTGCAAAGATGGTTTCGAGGTTGACCGAACCGAACAGCACGAAGACGAGGAAGATGCCAAGCGAGAAACCGAAGTCGCCAACGCGGTTGACGATGAACGCCTTCATCGCCGCCGCGTTCGCCGACGGCTTCTTATACCAGAAGCCGATCAGCAGGTAGGATGCGAGACCCACGCCTTCCCAGCCGAAGAACATCTGCACCAGGTTGTCCGACGTGATCAGCATCAACATCGCGAAGGTGAAGAGCGACAGATAGGCGAAGAAACGCGGACGATGCGGATCGTGGTGCATATAGCCGATCGAATAGACATGCACGAGCGTCGACACTGTGTTGACGACCACGAACATGACTGCGGTCAGCGTGTCGACGCGGAACGCCCATTCGACGTCGAAGCCGCCGGACTGGATCCAGCGCAGCACCGAAACCTTGATCAGTTCCTGCTCGCCCATCGCGACGTCGAAGAAGACGTACCACGACAATGCGGCGGCGATGATCATCAGTCCGCTGGTGACATATTCAGAAGCCTTGGCGCCGATCGAAGTGCCGAAAAGGCCGGCGACCAGAAAGCCAATCAAAGGCAGGAAGACGATAGCCTTGATGATGGTATCCATAGCCCAATCAGCCCTTCATCATGTTGACGTCTTCAACAGCGATCGAGCCGCGGTTGCGGTAGAAGACGACGAGAATTGCAAGCCCGATGGCGGCTTCCGCGGCCGCGACGGTCAGAATGAACAGAGCAAAGACCTGGCCAGTGATGTCGTTCAGGAACGACGAGAAGGCGACCATGTTGATGTTGACCGCAAGCAGGATCAGTTCGACCGACATCAGGATGACGATGACGTTCTTCCGGTTCAGGAAGATGCCGAAGACACCAAGCGTGAACAGGATGGCGCTGACGGTGAGATAGTGGGAAATTCCGATTTCCATTTTTTGGTTCCTCGACCTCGCGTCCGAATTAAATGCCCTGCCCGGGCTTGACCGTGATCACCTCGACGGCGGTCTCGGGCGTGCGGGCAACCTGCTGCGGAATGCTCTGGCGCTTGATGTTCGTGCGGTGGCGCAGCGTGAGGACGATGGCGCCGATCATGGCGACCAACAGCACAAGGCCCGCGATCTGGAAGAAGTAGACGTAGTGGGTATAGAGCACGTCGCCGAGTGCGGCGGTGTTCGTCCGGTCGGCAACCGCCGGGATCGGCATCGAGATGCCCTTGGCAATCTCCGGCGAGAAGGTCGCGCCGCCGACGACGATGATCAGTTCGGCAGCCAGGATCAGACCGATCAGCGCACCGACGGGCGCATATTCAAGCACGCCGGCTCTGAGTTCGGCGAAATCGATATCGAGCATCATGACGACGAACAGGAAGAGCACCGCAACCGCGCCGACATAGACCACGAGCAGGATCATCGCCAGGAACTCGGCGCCAGCCAGCAGGAACAGGCCCGCCGAATTGAAGAAGGTCAGGATCAGGAACAGCACCGAATAAACGGGGTTCCTGGCCGCAATGACCATAAATGCCGATGCCACCGCGATGAAGGCAAAGAGATAGAAAAAAAGAACCTGCAGACCCATGATCGGTGCCTTTTTCGTCTTGCACGGCGTGAGGCTCTTGCAGCCCCCACTCCACTGGCAAAGCCGGACTGATGTCCGGCCTTTGCCCCAAACTGTTTCACATGTGCCGCCTTGAAGGGCGACACCACGCATCGGCCTCAGCGATAGGGCGAGTCCATTGCGATGTTGCGTGCGATTTCCCGCTCCCAACGGTCGCCATTGGCGAGGAGCTTGTCTTTGTCGTAGTACAGCTCTTCACGCGTCTCGGTGGCGAATTCGAAGTTCGGTCCCTCGACGATGGCGTCGACCGGACAGGCTTCCTGGCAGAAACCGCAATAGATGCACTTCACCATGTCGATGTCGTAGCGCACCGTGCGGCGGGTGCCGTCGTTGCGGCGCGGGCCGGCCTCGATGGTGATGGCCTGGGCAGGACAGATCGCCTCGCAGAGCTTGCAGGCGATGCAGCGCTCTTCGCCGTTCGGATAACGGCGCAGGGCGTGTTCGCCACGGAAGCGCGGGCTGACCGGCCCCTTTTCGAAGGGGTAGTTCAACGTCGCCTTCGGCTTGAAGAAGTAGCGCATCGACAGAAAGAACGCGCCGACGAATTCCTTGAGGAACAGCGAGCTGACGGCTTGCGAAAGACCGGCCATCATTTACCTCCAGACTTGCCGGCCTGGGAGCGGCCAGCGGTATGCAACCGAGCGAAAGCCAGCATCATGCAGCTCCCGTCAGCTTGAGAACGAATGCAGTGATCACGACCATTGCCAGAGAAATCGGCAGGAAGACCTTCCAGCCGAGACGCATCAGCTGGTCGTAGCGGTAACGCGGAACGAAAGCCTTCACCATCGCGAACATGAAGAACACGAAGGATGCCTTGAGAACGAACCAGATGATGCCCGGGACCCAGTTGAGGAACCAGACGTCAACCGGAGGCAGCCAGCCGCCGAGGAAGAGAATGGTCGTCAGCGCGCACATCAGGCAGATGGCGGCATACTCGCCGAGCATGAACATCATGTAAGGCGTGGAGCCGTATTCGACCATGAAGCCGGCGACGAGTTCGGATTCCGCTTCCGGCAGATCGAAGGGCGGGCGGTTCGTTTCAGCCAGCGCCGAAATGAAGAACACGATGAACATCGGGAACAGTGCGAGCCAGTGCCAGTCGAGGAACGATGCGGGCAGACCCAAGTTCGTACCGATGCCGTTGCTCTGCGCATTGACGATATCAGTCAGGTTCAGCGAACCCACGCACAACAGGACGGTGACGATGACGAAGCCGATCGAGACTTCGTAAGACACCATCTGCGCGGCAGAACGAAGCGCGCCGAGGAAGGGATATTTGGAGTTCGACGCCCAGCCACCCATGATGATGCCATAAACTTCAAGAGAAGATATGGCGAACACGAAGAGGATGCCGACGTTGATATTCGCGATCACCCAGCCGGCATTGAGCGGAATAACCGCCCAGGCGGCGAGCGCCAGCGTCACGGAGACGAGCGGCGCGAGCAGAAAGATTGCCTTGTTTGCGCCAGCCGGAATCACCGGCTCCTTGAAGACGAACTTCAAAAGGTCGGCAAAGGACTGGAAAAGACCCCAGGGGCCCACCACATTCGGACCACGGCGAAGCTGGACAGCAGCCCAGATCTTGCGGTCGGCCAGCAGAACGTAGGCGATGAAAAGCAGCAGCGCGACCAGCAGCAGCAGCGACTGGGCGACCATGATGATCGCAGGCCAGACATAGGTCGAAACGAAAGCGTCCATGATACTCTATTCCCTCGCGCTCATTCCGCCGCAGCTTTGAAGTTGTTGCGTGCCAAAGCCGAGCATTCGGCCATGACGGCGGATGCGCGCGCTATCGGGTTCGTCAAATAGAAGTCTTTGACCGGAGACGCAAACACGGATTTGCCCATCTCACCGGCTTTTTGAGCAAGTGCGGCAATTTCGTCGCCACTGCCGACGGCAATCGCGTCGACATCGGCGAAATGCGGCTGCGCGGCGTAAAGCTTCGAGCGTAATTCGCCAAGCGAATCAAAGGGCAGCTTCTTGCCGAGAACGTCGGAGAGCGCACGGATGATCGCCCAGTCCTCGCGGGCGTCGCCCGGAGCGAAGCCGGCACGGTTGCCGATCTGCACGCGGCCCTCGGTGTTGACCCAGGTGCCGGATTTTTCGGTGTAGGTGGCGGCGGGCAGGATGACGTCGGCAGCGTGGGCGCCATTGTCGCCATGCGAACCGATATAGACAGTGAAGCCGGACTTGCGGCCAGCAAGATCGATCTCGTCGGCGCCGAGCAGGAAGAGAACGTCAGTGGCCGAAACCATTTCGGCGGCCGTCTTGCCGTTCTTGCCCGGGACGAAGCCGAGGTCGAGACCACCGACGCGGGACGCTGCGGTGTGCAGAACGGCAAAGCCGTTCCAGTCGGCCGTCACTGCGCCGACAAGCTTGGCGGCAGCGGCGAGAACGGCGGCACCGCCCTCCCCTGCAACGGCGCCCTGGCCGATGATGATCATCGGACGCTGCGCCTTCTTCAAGGTCGCAGCGAACTTGCCCTTGCCGGACACGAGTTCGGCCAGCGTGTCGGTGCCTGCACCGAGGTATTCGTATTCGTAGCGCAGTTCACCCCGCTCGCCGATGACGGCGATCGGGAAATTGCCCATCCGGTAACGCTTGCGGATGCGTGCGTTGAGAACGGATGCTTCGAAGCGCGGGTTCGAGCCGATGATCAGCAGCGCGTCGGCGCTCTCGATCCCCTGAATGGTCGGGTTGAAGATGTAGCTGGCGCGGCCGAGCGACGGATCGAGCGCTGCACCATCCTGGCGGCAGTCGACGTTTTCGGAACCGAGCGAAGCAAGCAGTTCCTTCAGCGCGTACATTTCTTCTACGGAAGCAAGGTCACCGGCGATGGCGCCGATCTTGTCGCCGGAGGTCGCTGCAACGGCAGCCTTGACCGCCTGGAACGCTTCGCTCCACGTTGCAGCCTGCAGACGGCCGTCCTTCTTGACATAAGGACGGTCGAGACGCTGAGTCTTCAGGCCGTCCCAGATGAAGCGGCTCTTGTCGGAGATCCACTCTTCGTTGATGTCCTCGTTGACGCGCGGCATGATGCGCATCACTTCGCGGCCACGGGTATCGACGCGGATGGCCGAACCGAGCGCGTCCATCACGTCGATCGATTCGGTCTTGTTCAGTTCCCACGGACGCGCCGTGAAGGCGAACGGCTTGGAGGTCAGCGCACCGACCGGGCAGAGGTCAACGACATTGCCCTGAAGCTCGGAGGTCATGGCCTGTTCAAGATAGGTAGTGATCTCGGCGTCTTCGCCGCGGCCGATCAGGCCGAGTTCGGCAATGCCGGCCACTTCCGTGGTGAAACGGACGCAGCGCGTGCAATGGATGCAACGGTTCATCACCGTCTTGACCAACGGGCCGATATACTTGTCTTCGACAGCGCGCTTGTTTTCCTGGTAGCGCGAACTATCGATGCCGAAGGCCATCGCCTGGTCCTGCAAGTCGCATTCGCCACCCTGGTCGCAGATCGGGCAATCGAGCGGATGGTTGATCAGCAGGAATTCCATGACGCCTTCGCGCGCCTTCTTGACCATCGGTGTGGTCGTGAAGACTTCCGGCGTCTCGCCGTTCGGACCCGGACGAAGGTCGCGCACACCCATGGCACAGGAGGCGGCGGGCTTTGGTGGCCCTCCCTTCACCTCGATCAGACACATGCGGCAGTTGCCGGCGACCGACAGCCGCTCATGGAAACAGAAGCGCGGAACCTCGGCGCCGGCTTCTTCGCACGCCTGAAGCAGCGTGAAATGATCCGGGACCTCGATCTCTTTTCCGTCGACTTTCAGCTTTGCCATCTTCGTACTCAATCCTGTCTTCCATCCGTCCACCTTGAGGCGACGGACAATTCCAACACAGCCATGCTGCTTGCCGGTGGCGACCTCTGCCGGTCACCGCCTCTTATTCTTTTGCGCCTTTCAGCGCCTTTGCCTGCTTTACCCAGTCGTCGCGCAGAATACGTCCGCCAAAGCCCAGTTCGTCGTCGAAGCGGGCAATGTCGGCGTCACTCCAGGCGGCGATATCGGCGAACCGGCGAATGCCCTTGCCGTTCAGGACCTGCTCGAGCTTCGGGCCGATGCCGGAAATCCGCTTGAGGTCGTCGGCGGTGCGGGTCTTGGACCGCGAAGCTGCCGGCGCCTTCACGCGCTCCGCCAGCTTGTTCTCAGCCTTCGGCTTTGATACCGCGCCTTTCTTGGCGACTACCGGCTTCACCGTCTCTTGCGGCATTGCTTCTGCCTGAACCGGAGCTGCTTGGGTCGGAACGACCTCAGCCGGGGCGTCTGCCTGCATCTGGCCAGCCAAGGCCGAGCCCTTCTGCAGCGCTTCGACGGCGCCCTGCATCGCGCCGAACATAACGCCGGCGATGTGGCTCGACAGACCGAAACCAAGCGCGGTGGCAGCTGCCACGGCGCCTGCCGGATGCGCCATCAGCGGATGCAGCGGCACTTTGGGCATGGTCTTCATCCATTCGGCCATGCCGAACGGATCGGCCGGATCACTGCCAAGCGGACGTGCGGACGGAATGCCGCTCTCGGCCTCTCCCCTCACCTGTCCATCCTTGCGTGTGCCGGCCATGGCCCGTTACTCCGCCGCTTCCAGCACCGCGCCGTGCGACGTCGCGTTGCGGGTGTATTCGTCGATGCGCTTTTCGATCTCCGGACGGAAGTTGCGGATCAGGCCCTGGATCGGCCAGGCGGCCGCATCACCCAGAGCACAGATCGTGTGACCTTCGATCTGCTTGGTGACGTCGAACAGCATGTCGATCTCGCGCTTCTGGGCGCGGCCCTGCACCATGCGTTCCATCACGCGCCACATCCAGCCGGTGCCTTCGCGGCACGGCGTGCACTGGCCGCAGCTCTCGTGCTTGAAGAAAGCCGAGATGCGGGCAATTGCCTTGATGATGTCCGTGGAGCGATCCATGACGATGGCAGCCGCCGTGCCGAAGGACGATTTGACTTCACGAAGCCCGTCGAAATCCATCGGGCAGTCAATGATGTCTTCCGCCTTGACCACCGGGCACGATGCGCCGCCGGGAATGACCGCCAGCAGGTTGTCCCAGCCGCCGCGAATGCCACCGGCATGCTTGTCGACGAGTTCACGGAAGGTGATGCCCATCGCTTCTTCGACCGTGCACGGCTTGTTGACGTGACCGGAGAGCATGAACAGCTTGGTGCCGACGTTGTTCGGACGGCCGATCGACGAGAACCAGCCAGCGCCGCGGCGCAGGATCGTCGGGGCAACTGCGATCGACTCGACGTTGTTGACGGTCGTCGGGCAGCCGTAGAGACCCATGTTCGCCGGGAACGGCGGCTTCAGGCGCGGCTGGCCCTTCTTGCCTTCAAGGCTTTCGAGCAGCGCGGTTTCTTCGCCGCAGATGTAGGCGCCGGCGCCGTGGTGGACGTAGATGTCCATGTCCCAGCCCAGCTTGTTGTTCTTGCCGAGCAGGCCGGCGTCGTAGCATTCGTCGATCGCAGCCTGCAGCGCCTCGCGCTCGCGGATATATTCACCGCGCACGTAGATGTATGCGGTGTGCGCACCCATGGCGAAGCTGGCGATGACGCAGCCTTCGATCAGGGTGTGCGGATCGTGACGCATGATGTCACGGTCCTTGCAGGTGCCCGGTTCGGATTCGTCGGCGTTGACGACCAGATAGTGCGGACGCCCGTCGCTTTCCTTCGGCATGAAGGACCACTTGAGACCGGTCGGGAAGCCTGCGCCGCCACGACCGCGAAGACCCGAAGCTTTCATCTCGTTGACGATCCAGTCGCGACCCTTTTCGAGGATCTGCTTGGTGCCATCCCAATGGCCGCGGCTCATCGCGCCCTTGAGAGACTTATCCTTGAGGCCGTAGATATTGGTAAAGATGCGATCTTCATCTCTGAGCATGGTTCACCTCTTTACCGCGGCTTCTTGCCGAAAACTCTGATGTATTCGGCTTCGCCACCCTTGGCGAGCGCCTTGGCCTGCTTGACCCAATCGTCACGTTCGATCCGGCCCTTGAAATTGAGATAGCTGTCGACCCATTCGCGCTCGGCCTTCTTCCACGACGCGACTTGCGCGAACGTGTAGATGCCGAGTTCGTGCAGCGTGCCTTCGATCTTCGGGCCAACGCCGGAGATCAGCTTGAGGTCGTCGACAGCCGCCGGCCTAGCGATGCCTGCCGGGCGGTTCTTGTCTTCAAGCGACGGCTTGCCGGAAACGTCGGCCGCCCTGGCGGGCTTCGACTTGTCGGCGGTGTCGCCCTCGACCTTGGCGTTTGCCGCCGCTTCCTTCTTCGCCGTCGCCGGCGTCTTCACGGCGGCGTTGGTTTCGCTGGCAGCGGTCTTTGCCCGTGCAGCGTTCGATGGCGGAACGCTGACAACAGGCGCATCGCTGACCTTCTTCGCGCTCGCGGGAGCCTTCCTGGCCGGCGCGTCCGGCGTCATGAGCGTGGTCGGGCCACCTTCCGGCGCCGAGAAGACACGATCGATCTGCGGACCGGTGGCGACTTCGGCACCCTTGCCTGCATCGAAGCGGTCGATGATCTGCTCGAGCTGCTCGGGCGTCAGGTCTTCATAGGTGTCCTTGAAGATCATGACCATCGGCGCATTCACACAGGCGCCCTGACATTCCACTTCTTCCCAGGAAAGCGTGCCGCTCTCGTTGAGGGTGAAAGGATCGTGGGCGATCTTGCTCTTGCAGACCCGGATCAGGTCTTCGGCGCCACGCAGCATACACGGCGTCGTGCCGCAGACCTGCACGTGAGCGCGCGTTCCGACCGGCTTCAGCTGGAACTGGGTATAGAAGGTCGCAACTTCGAGCACGCGGATATAGGCCATGCCGAGCATGTCAGCGATCGATTCGATCGCGGCCTTCGTTACCCAGCCGTCCTGCTCCTGCGCCCGCATCAACAACGGAATGACCGCGGACTGCTCACGGCCTTTCGGATACTTCTGGATTGTCTTCTTTGCCCAAGCGGCGTTTTCGCGATTGAACGCGAATGCGGCCGGCTGAACATTGTCTTCGGCTAGTCGACGAACAGACATTCTTCACGACACCTTATCAGTTAATCGACCCACACCGCGATTTCGTCACCGAAACGAATTCGCAGGCATAGGCTGACTGGTCTTTTTGTAAAAATACGATGTAGCGCGTGCCGTTGGCCACGGCCGCCTTGATCTCGTAGCCCTTGGCCACGAGATCGGCCATCGAGCCCCCACGCATCGCGGCAGACGCTTCGCTGTTGACGGAATCCTGTGCGGATGCCGCCGTCGCAAGCATAAGAAATCCTGCCATTGCCAGGGGCGCGAAACGCATCAGCGATCCACCTCACCGAACACGATATCGAGGGAGCCCAGCACGGCTGACACGTCGGCAAGCTGGTGTCCGCGACAGAGGAAGTCCATCGCCTGCAGATGCGCGTAGCCCGGGGCACGGATCTTGCAGCGATAGGGCTTGTTGCTACCGTCGGAGACGAGATAGACGCCGAATTCGCCCTTGGGCGCTTCAACGGCTGTATAAACCTCGCCGGCCGGCACGTGGTAGCCTTCGGTGTAGAGCTTGAAGTGGTGGATCAGCGCTTCCATCGAGCGCTTCATCTCACCACGTTTTGGCGGAACGATCTTACCGTCCATCGACGAGACCGGGCCAATCTTGGCATCGCCGAGCAGACGGTTCACGCACTGACGCATGATCTTGGCCGACTCGCGCATTTCGATCATGCGGATGAGGTAACGATCGAAGCAGTCACCGTTCTTGCCGATCGGAATGTCGAAATCCATGTCCGAATAGCATTCGTAGGGCTGCGAACGGCGCAGGTCCCAGGCAGCGCCGGAACCGCGAACCATCACGCCCGAGAAACCCCAGGCCCAGGCGTCTTCCAGCTTGACGACGCCGATGTCGACGTTGCGCTGCTTGAAGATGCGGTTGCCAGTCAGAAGCTCGTCGATATCGTCGACGGTCTTGAGGAACGGGTCGATCCACTTGCCGATATCCTCGACCAGCTCATGCGGCAGATCCTGGTGCACGCCGCCGGGACGGAAATAGGCCGAGTGCATGCGCGCGCCGCAGGCACGCTCATAGAACACCATCAGCTTTTCGCGCTCCTCGAAGCCCCAGAGCGGCGGCGTCAGCGCGCCGACGTCCATGGCCTGCGTGGTCACGTTCAGAAGATGCGACAGGATACGGCCGATTTCCGAATAGAGAACGCGGATCAGCTGGCCGCGGATCGGAACTTCGGTTCCGGTCAGCTTTTCCACTGCAAGCGCAAAAGCATGCTCCTGGTTCATCGGCGCGACGTAGTCGAGCCGATCGAAATAGGGAATCGCCTGCAGATAGGTCTTGGTTTCGATCAGCTTTTCGGTGCCGCGATGCAGCAGACCGATATGCGGGTCGACACGCTCGACGATTTCGCCATCAAGCTCGAGCACCAGACGAAGAACGCCGTGCGCCGCCGGATGCTGCGGACCAAAGTTGATGTTGAAATTGCGGACGTTATGTTCGGTCATACCGATTGCTCCAGGCCGGACGGCGCCCTCAAAGGGTCGCCGCGGGCCGACTTAGTCTCACCGTGCTTTCGCCTTCTCGTCGCCGGGCAGGACGTATTCCGTCCCTTCCCACGGGGAGAGGAAGTCGAAGTTACGGAATTCCTGCTTCAGTTCAACGGGCTCATAGATGACGCGCTTGGCTTCGTCATCATAGCGAACCTCGACAAACCCGGTGACCGGGAAGTCCTTGCGCAGCGGATGCCCTTCGAAACCGTAGTCCGTCAGGATGCGACGCAGGTCCGGATGGCCGGTAAACAGAATGCCATACATGTCGTAGGCTTCGCGTTCGAACCAGTCGGCGCCCGGAAAGACGCTGGTGGCCGACGGCACAGGCTCGCCTTCACCGGTCGCAACCTTGATGCGCACGCGGAAATTCTGGCGTGGCGACAGCAGGTGGTAGACGACATCGAAACGGTCCGGCCGCTGAGGCCAGTCGACACCGCAAACATCGACGAAGTTGATGAAGGCGCACTGCACGTCGTCGCGCAGGAACGTCAAGAGCTCGATCAGGTTTGCAGCCGTCGTCGTCAGCGTCAGTTCGCCGTAGTTGATGGCGGCATCCGAAATCAGCTGGCTGCGCGTCTCGCGCAGATAGGAGGCAAGCTCGTTCAGGGCTTCACTCATGTTAAGGACCCCCTACCCTTAGCGTTCGATCGTGCCGGTCCGGCGGATCTTCTTCTGCAGCAAAAGCACGCCGTAAAGCAGCGCTTCTGCTGTGGGAGGACAGCCTGGCACATAGATATCAACGGGCACGACACGGTCGCAGCCACGCACGACGGAATAGGAATAGTGATAGTAGCCGCCGCCATTGGCACACGAGCCCATCGAGATCACGTAACGCGGCTCCGGCATCTGGTCGTAGACCTTGCGGAGCGCTGGCGCCATCTTGTTGGTCAGGGTGCCGGCGACGATCATCACATCGGACTGGCGCGGTGAAGCGCGCGGCGCGAAGCCGAAGCGCTCGGCGTCGTAACGCGGCATCGACATCTGCATCATCTCGACGGCGCAGCAGGCAAGACCGAAGGTCATCCACATCAGCGAACCAGTGCGCGCCCAATTGATGAGCTCGTCGGTCGACGTAACCAGAAAACCCTTGTCGGCGAGCTCATTGTTGATCTCGCCGAAGAATGCATCATTGCTGCCGATCGGCTTGCCGGTCGAGGGATCGATGATCCCCTTCGGCTTGGGCGCAACGAGCGTGGTGCCGGATGCTAGTTCCATTCCAGCGCTCCCTTCTTCCATTCATAGATAAAGCCGATCGTCAGCACACTGAGGAAGACCATCATGGACCAGAATCCGAACCAGCCCAGCTGGTGGAACGAGACGGCCCACGGAAAGAGGAAGGCGACTTCCAAGTCGAAGATGATGAAGAGGATCGACACAAGATAGAAACGAATGTCGAACTTCATTCGAGCGTCGTCGAACGCATTGAAACCGCATTCGTAGGCCGACAGCTTTTCCGAATCAGGCGCCTTGAACGCGACGGCGAAGGGGGCAATCAAAAGTGCCACGCCGATCACAAGTGCGATTCCAATGAAAATCGCGATCGGAACATAGGAACCGAGAAGTTCAGTCATTGTTATCCGTCCCTGCCTGCGGGAGGGCGCATGGGAGAGCGCCAAACAACAAATCTCGCAGGCCGAAAAATATGTTGCAACGCCAGAGTGGTTAGCGCAGCCCGCGCTTGCGCGCAAGCCTTCGAGGGCCATTTAAACCGGTTCGCGGCACAGGATTGGACGACGTGTCGCGGCAAAGCGCTGATTTGCAGGCACGGGCAGACTTTACGGTAAAAGCGACGCCAGAAGGACAGATTGCCGCACTGCAAAAAACAGAATTTGCAGTGACGTTGTATCGGAGGAATCAAGAGGTAAATGGCGCGAGTGACGGGGCTCGAACCCGCGACCTCCGGCGTGACAGGCCGGCACTCTAACCGACTGAGCTACACCCGCGCATATGACCCAAGGGGTCAGTATTACCACCATCGGCGCTTCGTGAGAATGCCTCAAGTCAAACCATGTCAAGAATGGCGCGAGTGACGGGGCTCGAACCCGCGACCTCCGGCGTGACAGGCCGGCACTCTAACCGACTGAGCTACACCCGCATCATCTTGAAGTGGCTGGAGCGTTTCCGCCCCGGCACCGAGCGGGCTTGCCCGTTCGATGAGCGGCTAACTAAGCGGTTCGCATTTGGGTGTCAAGCGTGTTTGGAGACAAATCCATAACGGAGCCAATTTTGATCCACAGGCAATGTCAAAGCCGCCCTCGACCTCCCCTTAAGAGAGAGGGCCCCTGCCCTTTGCGCAGCAGCCGGCTCTGGCGTGAGGAAAGACAATGCACAGATACATGCCAGCGACTGATGGATTCGGATGAAAGTCGTCGCGTGGCCAATCACCTTTTTCCACAGTCGCCGCTCTCCGCTTTTTTCCACAATGTGAAAACCCGGCAACTCCTGCACTTTTGTCGCCTCGTGCAAAAAAAATCAAAAAAACGACGGAAATGCTCTTGCGGTTTTTTTCGGTTACGCCTAGATCACGGCCACCGACGCGGCGGACACATCCGGTCCGAACGCTGAAGGGCGATTAGCTCAGTTGGTAGAGCGCCTCGTTTACACCGAGGATGTCGGGAGTTCGAGTCTCTCATCGCCCACCATTTTTTCCTTGGAACTTCCACCGCCGACTCAACAAGCGCATTTGCGTTCATGTTTTCACTGTCGAACTGTCCGTGGCCAAAATTCTGCGCTTCCTGTGTTCAGGCGTTCATCAGATCGAGCTGTCGGTACCGTGACCCAAGGCAAACGCCCGCACAGGCTTCGACGATAGAGCGACCTGCGCCTTTCGCGCGATGCAACCGAATTTGTTGAAAGCGATCCTTACGCCACGTGCGCTGTGAACGCGCTGGCGACAGATTCGTCACGAATCGCAAAGCAGCAGACGAGCAAAAGAATCAGCTAGCTGCCGCGATACTGTTCGTCGGTGACATGCTCCAGCCAGTCGACCGCCTTGCCGTCGAGCGCTTCCTGGATGGCGAGGTGAACCATGGCCGTGTCAGGCGCGGCACCGTGCCAATGTTTTTCGCCTGGCGGAAACCAGACCACGTCTCCCGTACGAATCTCACGCACCGGCTCGCCCCAGACCTGCGCCAGGCCTCTGCCCGATGTCACCACCAGCGTCTGCCCAAGCGGATGCGTATGCCATGCGGTCCGCGCGCCGGGCTCGAAGGTCACGTTGACGGCGCGCACACGGGCCGGCTCTGCTGCCTCGATGACGGGATCCTGCCTGACTGTCCCGGTGAAGTAGTCGGCCGAGGGTCGTGTCGACGCTCGCGATCCGCTGGGTATGATTTCCATCTGCCGTTCCTCCGGGTTTCCGTCACGATCATTCGCCGACGGCATGTCGGCATCATAACCTGTGGATAGTCACTTCCGGGCACGCCGTTCGGGCAATATCGCAAAGATGCTCGTGGTGCGTCAGGTAGATCACCTGCCCGACGCGGGCCATATCCGCCATCAGCTCGAAGGCGCGACCGGCGCGGCCGTCGTCAAACGTCTCCATGATGTCGTCTGCGATGAAGGGCAAGGTTTCGCGCGCCGCGGCGACCTCGTGATAGCCGGCGATCCTGAGCGACAGATAAAGCTGAAAGCGCGTCCCCTTGGAAAGATCGCGCGCCAGCTTGGACCCGCCAGTTGCGGCGTTGGCAATCAGGAATTCCTGACCCTTGTCGGCCTGCGCCGACAGGCTGGAATATTCTCCACCGCTGATGCGGCTGAAGGTTTCCGAGGCGCGCCGCATCATGCCGCTGCGATGGCGCTCGCGAAAGAGCCGGAGTGCCTGCTCGGCGGCGATCAGGCCGGCTCTCAGCTTGAGATAGCCGAGCGCCTTGGCCTCGATCTCCAGAAGCAGCGTGCGGCGACGCTGATCGAGTGCTGCGACAGCGTCGTCGCCGGCGATATTGGCGAGCGCCCCTTCCTTCGTCCGCATGTCGGCGTGCAATTCACTTACATCACGGTCGCTCTCTTCAAGCAGCGCCTCGACGCGAGCCAGTTCCAGCCGCACCGCTTCGTCGTCAAGCGCAGCCAGCAACGCCTCGGCGTCTTCGCTGCGGGCGACACCAAGGCGCTGCGCAAGGTCGGCCTCCGATTCGGCAATGCGCTGGCGCAGCCGTTCCTGCTCGCGGGAAGCGTCGAGCCGCAAGCCGGCTTCATCCAATGTCTCGCAGTCGAAGAAGTCGAGGACCAGACGTTTGCGGGCAATGTGAAGATCCTGCTCGGCAGCAACGCTGCGTTTCTCCTCCTCAAGGCGGGCAAGCTCCGTCAACAGCGTAGCGCGCCGATCCTCCTGCTTTTCAGCCTCTGCGGCACGCGCCTTCATGGCGGCGAAAATCGCAAGCGTATCTCCGGTGTCGGGCACACCGGCAAGATTTGCGATCGCCGCTTCAAAAGCCACTTGATCCTTGCGCATGCCGGCGACGCGGTGATCGAGATCGGCCTTGCGCTGCACCAGCTTGTCGAGATCCTGCAAGACCGCGAGCATGGGGGCGATTTGATCCGGCAGCAGCTGTTCCGGCCGACCGGCAAGCCAGGTGGTTGAGAGCAGATCGTCCCATTGCTCCCGCCAGGAGCACAGGGCGTCCTCGGCTTGCGCCAAGATCGACTTACGCTGCTCCAGCGCGTCACTGGAACGTCGGACCGCCTCGCGCGCCGCCTTGCCGGCAGAAAAAGCCGCCTGGGCCTGCCCGACAGCATTCTCGGCAAAGGCCATGAGATCGTCGAGCCGTTGCGGCAAACGCTCGGTCACACCGATCTCGGCAAGTGAATCCTTCAGAACATCGCGCGCGTCATTCTCGTCGGCCTGGGCGCGATCGAGCTCCAGCCGCGTAGAACGCTGTTGTGTGCGGACATCGAGCGCCGCGAGCCGGGACACGAGCCAGGCTTCCAGCTGCGTCAACTGCGTGACGTCAGGTAAACCGCTTGCAGAGGCTGTTGCTTTGACCGCCTGTGCAAGTGCAGACGCCTCCTCGGCGAGCGAGCATTGTTGTCGCCCAAGCTCATCAAGACGCGCCCGGCGCTCGGCGATCGACAAAGCGAGCGAGCGCATATCCGCGACCTTTGCTGCCTCGGCGAGCCGCAATGCCGTCGCATCGTCGTCGCGACCCAACGCGTCCTCAAAGATTTCCGCAGTCGTCGCATCCAACCGGACCTTGTGCCGCTCCCAGGCGTGTTGTCGCTGCTGGCGAATCTCGATGGACGCCCGGTCGTCAAGGGCGCCGCCCGAAGCAATCAGGGCCGCGAGGCGAGCTTCCTCTCCGGCCAGTTGTTCAGTTTCGCTCGCGACGCGGTCGGCAAGGCGCAGGCGCCTTTGGTCCTGCGCCGCCGTGTCGCGTCGCCAGGTCTCGATCGTGCCGGCAGCGGGCACAGTCAGGCCAAGCAGATCATCGGCGCTGCCTGAATAGGGTTTCAAAGCCGCCAGCTTGTCGGCAAGCTCTGCATCCAGGCGTTCGAGCACTTGTCGGGTGGCCTGCAGGCGCAGGGAGCAATCATCCTGCCGAACACGCCGCAAGCGCTCGACAAACGCGCTCGGATCGATGGCCGAGCTGCGTTCGGCCTGCAGCCGCGCCAGCTCGTCTGTCGCCTCCCGCTCCATCCGTTTTGCCCCATCCGCCTCCTGTCGAGCCGATGCCGCACGCTCCTGCAACGCGGAATGCCGCCGTGAGAGTTCCTGCAGGCGAGCGCCTGTGGCCGTCGGCAACAGCAGCGATGCCGGATCCTGGTCGCCGCGCTCGCCGAGCCTAACGAGGCAGGCAGAAATTTCGATATTTGTCCGCGACAGTTCGTCGATCCGTGCGGGCATGTCGCGCGCGGCTGTGACGTAACGCGCATCGAGCGCCGTCTCCTGCAGCGCGTTCAAACGTTCCACCAGGATGAGGGCCGCCTTGTCATGCGGCAGGACCTCCAGCTCTTCCTGCCGACGGCGACTTTCGTCCGCGAGTTGACGCAACCTGGTCGCAATTTCGATGTCGCGCCGTCGCAGTGCGGGCAGTTCTGCGGCCCACTCGGCCGGCGCTGGCGGCAAGGCCGGCGCCTTTGCCAGATCAATGCGCAAGCCACACAGGCGCCGGAAGAGCGGCAAGGCATCGATCTGCGCTCGCAGGCGATCGCGCTCCACTCGCAGTTCGACGCGCCGCGCCATGGCCGCGTCGTGGCGCTCGCGGGCGGCAAGAAGCGTCTTGCGCAGCGATGCATATTCACGCGCATTGACGTCCAGCCCGTTGCGCTCGACTTTCAACGCATCGAGTTCGGCCTTCAGCTCGGAAAGCTGATGCTTGCGTGCCTGGGGTCGATAGAAGGCATCCGCCTCGGCGCGCAGGATAGACAGGATCGCAGCGCTGTCCGGCAGACCTGAACTGGCGGAAAAGAGCAGGGAGCCGAGTTCGCCCTCGCTCTTCAGGATCGCCTCCCCTCCCTGCTCGATACTGTCGTCGTCGAGCGAGAACATCATGCGGTAGGTCGCGCGGTCGATCGAGCCGGGCGCGGCGGAAAACAGATTGTCCGGCAACGGCTGATCGTCGGCACCGACCAGCGTGTTGGTCTTGCGCTTTATCCGGAAGGCCTGATGGGTGCGGCCGGCCGCCTCGATCGTGCCGCCAACCCGCATCGTCTGATAGGCGTGCAGAAAGCCGTAGGAGCTGTAATGCTCGATGCCGAAGAGCAGGTCGAGGAAGCCCGAAAACAGCGTCGACTTGCCGGCCTCGTTCGGGCCGTAAACGATATGCAGGTCTGGCCTACCTGATATCGCCGGACCGAAGTCGAGGCGCCGCTCGGTAAACTTGCCGTACCGCACCAGGTCGAGTTCGCGCAGCCGCATCAGCGTGAACCCTCGCCTGCATTGCCATGAAGGTGTGCGAGCACCTCCGCAGCACCGGAGACACCGGCATCGAACGCCAGTCTTTCGACCGCCGCCTCATCCGGCGCCAGAACCTGGCGCAGGTCCGGCGGTAACTGCTGCAGCAATTCCTCGACCGCAGAGCGCACTTCCTGACGGAAACCGTGGGCCGGCAGGACATCGCTGCCGACAAGGGCCGCCAGTTCGTCGACCGGATCAGCCATAACCGCCCCCGCCTCTGCACCAGGACTGCGGCAATCGAGCTCGATTTTCTCGACCCAGCAGCCGCCGTTGCCCGCAGCCACATTGTCGATCTCGGCCCGGAGCAGATCGCCATCACGGCGCATGCGCCAGGAAAGCGGCGTCGCGCCAGTCAGTGTCAGGCGGAAGATCACATTGTCGGCAGCGGTCGTCTCGCGCGACTGCAAGAAAGCGTTCCCGACCGTATCAAGCATATCGCCCCACTCGGAAACGCCGGTGAGGTCAAGGCTGATCCGCTCGAAGGTGGCAAGGCCGATTGCCCGCTCCTCGATCGAAACCCGCCCTTCGTCGGTCACCGTCACCAACGTCACGCCCTTGCTGTCGGCTTCGTTGATGTCGCGCCCCTGCGGCATGCCCGGCATGACGACGAAAGGTTCGCTGGCATGGACCTGACGCTGATGGACATGGCCGAGCGCCCAATAGTCGAAGCCGTGCGCCTGGAGATCCGCCACGCTGCAGGGAGCATAGAGGTCATGGCCGGCAGCGCCGGCGAGGCTCGTGTGCAACATGCCGATATTGATCGCGTCGGCGACCGGTGACTGAAAGGACGGCAGCAAGCTTTCCGACGCATGGGCGTTCGCAAAGCTCACACCATGGATATAGACATCGCGGCCGCTCTCCAGCGTCTTTGCGAGGACTGCCTTGCCGCGGCCCTTGAAGACGTGTGTCGATGGCGAGAGCGTCAGCTCGTTCGTCACTTGCGATTGGGCATCGTGATTGCCGCGGATGATGAAGACCCGGATGCCGGCCTCGTCGAGCCGGCGCAGTTCGCCAGCGAGAAACAGCGCGGTGTTCATCGAGGTCTGGCTGCCATCATAAAGGTCGCCGGCGATCAGCAAGGCATCGACCTCTTCGGCAAGGCAAAGATCGACGATCCTCACAAGCGCTTGCCTGGTCGCACCGCGCACGATGTCGGCGAGCTCGGCATTTCGAAGCGCAAGGCTGCGCAGCGGGGAATCAAGATGAAGATCGGCGGTGTGAACGAAGCGGAAGGACATGGCCGACCATGGCCCGTGGGAGCAGCACCCGTCAATGCGCCGGACACCGTCATCCACGCGGATGCGCCCGTCACTCGCCGTTATTTCAGGGCAGTTAAGTAAAGCCAGCGCTCATACGTAATGACTGGAGTTTCGACTTGAAACGTTCTGCCGCAAAAGCGCGCGCCCCTATGTGCAAATATCAGATTATACTCACTTTAATCGATTAGCGCTTTTGTAAGAACTTGTTGGCTAGGTTCCGCTCGGCTGCATTTTGCGTGCGGCCAAGCACAGGAATGACTCCCTGCTTCGGCATCCGCTCCGTCATGACGATCAAGAGCCGGAACGACTTATTCATGCACAAGCTTTTACGGACGCCGTTCCTCCGGAGTTATTCATGTCGCGCCTAAAGATATCACACACCCTTATTGCCCTTTTCCTGATGGTTGGCCTCATCGTCACCGTTCTGGCCGTCGCCTCGCTTGGCGGCATCAAGATGATGAACGAGCGCAACAACGAGATTGCCACCACGTGGCTGCCGCGTGTCTCGCTCTCGCGCGCACTGGAAACCCAGCTTTCGGACACACGCATGTCGTTTGCCCGGCACCTGATCTCGCTGACCCCCTTCGAGAAGAAGGCGGCCGAGAAGGTCATCGGCGAAACCGTAGATGGCTTCAACAAGCTTTCGGACGAATACGCCGCCCTGATGGTCAACGACGCCGACAAGGCAGCACTTGAAAAGGTCAAGAGCGCCTATGAGGCCTACCTCTCGGTTTCCGCCGGCATGGTCAAGCTCTCCAACAATCTCGAGAATATGAAGGCGCAAAGCGTGTTCAAGGTCGAGATGCGCGAGAGGGAACAGCAGGTCGACCAGGCGATCAAGGAAATGCGCGCGCTCAATCTGGCCGGCGCCGACGCTGCCGTTGCTGACAGCTCCACCACGCACGACCAGATCCGTATGATCGAAATGGCTGTCATCGCGGTTGCGGCTCTCATCGTCCTCGGCGCTATTTTCTACGCAATCCGCGGCATTGCCCGTCCAATCCAGATCATCACCCGCTCGATGGCAGGTCTCGCAAATGGCGATACGGCCACCGCCATTCCCTATGGCGTGCGCAAGGACGAGATCGGCGAGATGGCGCGCGCCGTCGAGGTCTTCCGCGAGGCGGCCATCTCCAATCTTCAGCTCGAGGAAGATGCCAAGGTCCAGCGTTCGCAGGCAGAGGCCGAGCGTCACCGCGTGACCGAAGAGGCCGAGGCGGCCGCACAGCTCCGTCTGCAGGAAGCGACAGCCGGCCTTGCAACCGGTCTTCGCCGCCTGGCGGCCGGCGATCTCGCCTTCCAGCTCAACGAACCTTTCGCACCGGATTTCGAACAGCTGCGTCACGACCTCAACCAGGCCGTTGCCCAGCTGGCCGATACACTGGCTGCCGTCTCCTCCAGCTCGGGCAGCATCGACAGCGGTGCACGCGAAGTCAGCCAGAGCGCCGACGATCTGTCACGTCGCACCGAACAGCAGGCCGCGTCGCTGGAAGAAACGGCAGCCGCCCTCGACCAGATCACGGTCAATGTCGGCAGCTCGTCCAAGCGCACCAACGAAGCCCGCGCCATTGCCAGCCAGGCAAACGAAAGCGCCCACAAGTCCGGCGCCATCGTCTCCGGCGCAATCGACGCCATGGGCCGCATCGAGCATTCGTCGAGCCAAATCTCCAACATCATCGGCGTCATCGACGAAATCGCCTTCCAGACCAACCTGCTGGCGCTGAATGCCGGCGTGGAAGCAGCGCGCGCCGGTGATGCCGGCAAGGGATTTGCCGTCGTCGCCCAGGAAGTGCGCGAACTCGCACAGCGTTCGGCCAATGCCGCCAAGGAGATCAAGGACCTGATCCGCAATTCAGCGGTGGAAGTGCAGAGCGGCGTCAAACTCGTGCGTGAAACCGGCGAGGCTCTGCGCACGATCGAAGGCTTTATCGTCACGATCAACCAGCACATGGACGCGATCGCCGTTTCGGCACAGGAACAGTCCGCCGGGCTTTCCGAGGTCAACACCGCCGTCAACCAGATGGACCAGGTGACCCAGCAGAACGCCGCAATGGTCGAAGAGGCGAACGCCGCAAGCGCGACGCTGGCACAGGAGGCCGGCCGTCTTCGCGAACTGATCGCTCGCTTCACATTGGCCCAGGATTCGGGCCACGGTTACGCGCCTTGGACCGGCTCATCGCGCCGGGCAGCATAGTCCGAACGGGTGAAATTCTTGGCACTACAAGTGAAACGGCCTCCGGAAACGGAGGCCGTTTCTTGCTTGCGGAGGTCGTTACCGTGAAATTGCAGAGGTTTTAGTCGACAAATGTAGCAATTGTAACTATCAATAATGTTGCTGCCATTTGACATGGCACCTCACAATTTTCCAACGATGATCATGAAGAAGACATTCGAAGTTTCCGACAGACTGTTTGAGCTTTATCACCGCGTCCACCGGCTCGTGAACGAGTCGATGACGGAGGAAGGCGTTTCGCTGGCGCGGAGCAAATTCCTGTTCTTCCTGAGCAAGCTCGGCCCCTGTCGCTCGACGGATATCGCCTGCGCGCTGAACTTTGCGCCGCGCACCGTCACCGAAGCGATCGACGGCCTCGAGCGCGACCGATTGGTGATGCGCAAACCCGATCCCGAGGATCGCCGCGCCAAGATCGTCTCGATCACCGACACGGGACGCGTGATCCTGGAGGCAGCCGAACACCCGCGCAAACAGCTGATCGAGGAGATCTTCTCCGCGCTCGACGACAAGGAGCTCGGTCAGCTCTTCGATATCGTCGGCAAACTCGTCGACAAGACCGACGAAATTCGCAAGCGCAAGGATGAGGCCGAAGCAGCACAGATTGCGGTCGCTCGCTAGGCCCGCCCTTCCCCCAGCCTTTACAGATAGCCGAAACAGAAAGAGGCCGGGACGTCATGTCCCGGCCTCTTTCGTTTTTCTCCTGGCCCGACGATTACATCGCGTCGATGGCACCGATGGAGAAGAACAGTGTCTCGCCGGAGGAATCGTCGACGCCGTCATTGTCGGTGACGACATAGCCGTTGCCGGCGGCATCGACGGTGAAGCCTTCGACCTTGTCGACGACGTAACCCTTCAGGGCCCTCAGATCGGGAAGGAGGTCGCGAACCTCTTCCTTCTTGACGACAGGAAGCTCGCCGCCAAGGGCTGCCGGCTTCAGGTCGGCAAGGGCGACACGGTAGAGCTTCTTCAGCTTGGCTGCCTGGCCGATCAGGTTGTCTCGCTCGATGATATAGGCATAATCGCCGTGGACGGAGATTTCCGACAGGCCGACCCAGCCGCCATCCGCCTTCTCGAGCGGATAACGCACAGCACCCCATTCCTCGCTCGACGGCTTGTAGGAGACGAGCTTGACGAAGCCCTTCTCGTCGTCCTTCCATTCGCGCTGGACGGCCATCCAGAGAACCTGATCGTCGCCTTCGCCGACAACCGTTACACCCTCGAAGCCGAAGCGGCTCTCGCCTGCACGCAGAGTTTCGGGCAGGGCGATCTCCTTCTTGATCTCGCCCTTCTTGTTCACACGCAGCAGCGCGTGGCTGTAGAGCTTGTCGGCGTTGCCTTCCGAAGCGAGCCAGAAGCCCCCTTCCCCATCATTGGCGATGCCTTCGATGTCGAGCTTCTGTGCCGGGGCGCCATCGCGGGTGATCCGAAGCGTCTCGGTGATCAACGCCGGCTTCTGCGTCGCATCGATGGTGAAGATGGTCGGCTGCGATGCATAAACCGAATCGTTGACTGCGCGCAGGAAGCCCGGCTTGTCGGCAACGGCTGCGAGGCCCGACAAGGCTCCGAAGCCCACCGGCAGACCATCCTTGTCCGCCGAACGGATCTGCGGATAGGCGGCTTCACCTTCGCCACGCTCGTAGATCATCACATGCGAGCGAGCGCCGCCGTCTTCGCCGAGATCGACCTCGTTGGCGGTCGCAAGCAGATTGCGCGACGGGATCGCGACGGCACCCTCCGGCGAGATGCCCGACGGCAGCAATTGCAGCAGTTCCGGCTCGGCGCCGGTGTCCTTGTAAACGCCGACGACGGATGCACGTTCGGCAAGCACGAAGAACAGATTGTCTTCGCCGAACTTGGCAGCCTCGAGGCCTTCCGGCTCGACGCCCTTGGCCGACGAGCGCTTCTCGGGATAGTGGCCGATCGAAGCGATCTCGTGTTCGAAACTCGCACCCGATTCGAACAGGACCTTACCGGCCGTATCGAAGATGGTGAAGCCGCGCGAACCGCCCTCATAGTCACCTTCGTTGGCGACGACGATGCGATTGTCGTCGAGCCACTTGACGGCGTCAGGCTCGCGCTTGCGGCCCGGTTGCTCGTCCATGAAGGCGATAGCGCCGTCACGCTTGGCGTCGATGTCCCTAAGGTCGACCGCGCCAGCGGAGAAATGCGTCTTTACCGTCGCCGACTTGCCGTCGATGATGACGATGTGGTTGTTCTCCTGCAGCGTCAGCGCAATCTCGTCCTTGCCGTTGAAGGACACGAATTCCGGCTCCGGGTCGTCGCCTGCAACCTCGGCAAGACCGGTGAGGGTCACGTGCTTGATCGTCGCGCAATCGGCACCACCATCCTTCAGAGACAGGATCACCAGGTCGCCGGCAGGCATCTGCGGGATCTTGCCGTCGTTGACCTCTTCATCGCGCTCATTCTCGATCGCGATCGCAGCAATGGTCCGGTCCTTGTTGACCGCGACGGAGTCCGGCTGGCCGCCGAGATCGCAGGTCGACTCGACCTTCTTCGAGGCAACGTCGACGGTAGCGAGAAAGCCGGAAGGCTTGGTGAAGCTTTCGCGTGTGTTGACCGCGATCAGGGCCTTGGTACCGGCGACGGTTACCGAGGTCGGCTCGCCATCGAACGACACGATACCGGCCGCCTTCGGCGCCTTGGCGTCGGTGATATCGATAAGGCCGATGCGCTTGCCCGGGCTATCGGAATAGATCAGCGTATTGCCGTCTTCGGTGGCGGTAATGATTTCCGCGGATGTCGCGTCCTTGCGGGCATCGCCCTCCGGCAGATTGTCGGCAACGGCGAAGGACGCAATACGATTGAACACCGGTTCGGCGGCAGCCGGAAAGGCAACGGACGCAAGAAGTATGGCGGCAAGTGCCGTTCTGCATGATGAAATGGTCATGAAAAATCCCCCATGTCGAATATTCAAAACAAGGGGGTTCTGCGGGATGGCGATGACAGGCGCATGACAGTCCCGCGCCTTTGTTGTGCAGCGTTGTCTTACGCGGTCGCGCGCTCGCGTTTCATCTCGTTGCGCATGATGAAAAGCGAGGCGCCGAGGATCAGGACCGCCCCCAGCCACAGATAGCCGCTCGGCGCATAACCGAAGACGAGCCAGCCGGCGAGAACGTTGAGCGGTAGCTTGAGATCGTCGAAAGGCTGCACATACGCTGCGTCTGCGACGGTATAGGCAAGCGTCAACAGATACTGTGCCACCACGGTCAAAAGCCCCGCCAGCACCAATAGCGCAAGGATAGTTCCACTCGGCACGACAAACCCTGCCGACAGCGCCAGCACACCATTGATCGGCGTCAGAAGCACGAGCAACCAGACCGTTATCGTCTCAGGGCGCTCGATGCCTGTCAGGCTCTTGGTGATCAGCGACGCCGCCCCCCAGAGCAGCGCCGAGAAAACCGGCAGCAGCGCTGCCCAGGTGAAGCTTTCCGACCAGGGCTGCAGGATGATCGTGGCGCCGGCAAAGCCGACTGCCGCCGCTGCCCAGCGTGCCGGACCAACGCGTTCGCCCAGGAAGAGCCGCGCACCAAGAATGATGAAAAATGGCGATGTCATCACCAGCGCGATCGCCTGCCAGATCGGAACAGAAGCCAGGCCCGAAACCCAGGCCCCTACGCCGAGCGCCGCAAAGGCAACGCGAATGACGTGACGCCAGGGGTAATCGGTGCGCATGGCCGACAGGCCGGCGCGAAACAGGAACGGCAGGGAGAAGACGAGTGCAAATGCATATTGCCAGAAGGCAGTCGAGGTGGCGGAAAAGCCGAGTTGCATCGTCATCCATTGCGTGACGACATTCAGGAGAGCAAAGGCGACGCCGGCCAGTATCATCCAGGCCGCACCGGCCATGGCACGGGAGGTGAAAAGTGCTTGGGTCGTCTCGCTCATGTCCTTCATCCGCAAACAGGGACCTACACAAATCAGGACACATGAGCGCAGGATGCGACGACGGACCGCCCGCCCGTCGCACCCACGATCATTCTCTTTCATCCGGACTGTGACCGTCGGCTCCGGAATCGCACCGGATCTGCTAACCTTCCGACACGACAGCGCCTGAAGTGCTCGCGGGCTTGGGCCTGCTGCATAATTCCTTAAATCCAATCCGATTTAAGGAGAAAATTATGCAGCAGCTTTCAAGTGTCACAGCGTCCGTTGCGCGTCATATTTGACGCGCGGCGCTGAGCCCTTACCGCCGGTGGGGAGTTTCACCCCGCCCTGAGAACAGGGCTGAGCCGTAGACCAAAGACCGCGCTGCTGCAAGGGCAGCCGAAACGCAAAAGGGTCCGGCGTGAACCGAACCCTTCAAGACTTGGACGGCCGGCCTCGTATCCGGCCGTCAAGCAAACCTATCAGCCGTTAACGGCATCCTTCAGGCCCTTGCCGGCCGTGAACTTCGGAACGTTGCGTGCCGGGATGTCAACTTCAGCGCCCGTGGACGGGTTGCGGCCCTTGGAGGCTTCGCGACGCGAAACGGAGAAGTTGCCGAAACCGACGAGGCGAATGTCGCCACCGTCCTTAAGTTCAGCCTGGATGGTCTCGAAAACTGCATCAACTGCGGAAGATGCGTCGGTCTTGGAAAGTCCGGCCTTCTCAGCAACGGCAGACACGAGCTCATTTTTGTTCATGTTTCCACCCCTTTCAAAATGGTTCGAAACGACTGTGTTTTTAAGCCGCGGCGGCTTGCGCATCGCCCGCGTCTTGCCATTCCCAATTGCGCCTAATCCCTTGGAATGCAAGGCTTGCAGCATGCTTTTACAACAAAAAAGACCGGCCAGAGGCCGGTCTTCCTTGTTTTTCTGCCAAATGGGCCTGACGGGAACACAATTGCACCCGCCCGGTCCTGTCAATCAGTGGGCGATGGAAGCGCCCGCTTCGTCCTGCGAATCAACCGCGGCGACGGTTGCCGGCTCATTTGCCGGGTCCCATTCGATCGGCTCCGGGACGCGGACCAGAGCGTGCTCGAGCACTTCACCCATCCGCGAAACGGGGATGATCTCCAGCACGTTCTTCACGTTGTCCGGGATCTCGGCGAGATCCTTGGCGTTTTCCTCGGGGATCAGCACCTTCTTGATGCCGCCGCGAACGGCCGCCAGCAGTTTTTCCTTCAGTCCTCCGATCGGCAGCACGCGGCCGCGAAGGGTGATCTCACCCGTCATCGCCACGTCCTTGGAGATCGGAATACCGGTCATGACAGAGACGATCGCTGTTGCCATGGCAACACCGGCCGACGGGCCATCCTTGGGCGTCGCGCCTTCCGGCAAGTGCACGTGGATGTCGCGCTTGTCGAACAGCGGCGGCTCAATGCCGAAGTCGATCGCCCGCGAGCGGACATAGGATGCCGCCGCCGAAATCGATTCCTTCATCACGTCGCGCAGGTTGCCGGTGACGGTCATGCGGCCCTTGCCGGGCATCATGACGCCTTCGATCGTCAGCAGTTCGCCGCCGACCTCGGTCCAGGCAAGACCTGTGACCACACCGACCTGATCGTCGCGTTCGGCTTCGCCGTGACGATAACGCGGTACGCCAAGGTAGTCCTGGATGTTGCCGGCAGTGACTGCCACTGCCTTGGCCTTGCCCTTGATGATCTCGGTTACCGCCTTGCGGGCGAGCTTCATCAGTTCGCGCTCGAAGTTACGAACGCCGGCTTCGCGTGTGTAGGTCTGGATGATCGCCATCAGCGCACCGTCGGTGACCGAAAACTCTTTCGGCTGCAGCGCGTGATCGCGGATCGCCTTCGGCAGCAGGTGCCGCTTGGCGATTTCCAGCTTTTCCTCTTCGGTGTAGCCGGCAATACGGATCACTTCCATGCGGTCCATCAGCGGCGCCGGAATGTTCAGCGTGTTCGCCGTGGTGATGAACATCACGTTGGACAGATCGTATTCGACTTCAAGGTAGTGATCCATGAAGGTCGAGTTCTGTTCTGGATCCAGCACCTCCAGCAGAGCCGAGGACGGGTCGCCACGGAAGTCCTGGCCCATCTTGTCGATCTCGTCGAACAGGAAGAGCGGGTTGGACTTCTTCGCCTTCTTCATCGACTGGACGACCTTGCCGGGCATCGAGCCAATGTAGGTGCGGCGGTGACCGCGGATTTCGGCTTCGTCACGAACGCCACCCAGCGCCATGCGCACGTATTCGCGGCCGGTCGCCTTGGCGATCGACTTGGCAAGCGAAGTCTTGCCGACGCCCGGAGGGCCGACGAGGCACAGGATCGGGCCTTTGATCTTCGTCGAACGGGCCTGGACGGCGAGATATTCGACGATGCGCTCCTTGACCTTGTCGAGGCCGAAGTGATCGACGTTGAGCACTTCCTCGGCATGGTTCAGATCGGTCTTGATCTTGGACTTCTTGCCCCACGGCATGCCAAGCAGCCAATCCAGATAGTTGCGCACGACGGTTGCTTCCGCCGACATCGGGCTCATCTGGCGCAGCTTCTTCAGCTCGGCGTCGGCCTTTTCGCGCGCTTCCTTGGAAAGCTTGGTCTTGGCGATGCGCTCTTCGATTTCGGCCATCTCGTCGCGGCCGTCTTCACCGTCGCCGAGTTCCTTCTGGATCGCCTTCATCTGTTCGTTGAGGTAGTACTCGCGTTGGGTCTTCTCCATCTGGCGCTTGACGCGCGAACGGATACGCTTTTCCACCTGCAGGACGGAGATCTCACCTTCCATGAAGCCGAGCGCCTTTTCCAGGCGCATCTTCACGCTGGTGGTTTCCAGCATTTCCTGCTTTTCGACGATCTTGATCGATAGATGCGATGCGACGGTGTCGGCAAGCTTCGAATAATCTTCGATCTGGCTCGCGACGCCGACGACTTCCGGAGAAATCTTCTTGTTGAGTTTCACGTAGCTTTCGAATTCGGAGACGACCGAGCGGCTGAGCGCCTCGATCTCGACCGGATCTTCTTCCGGCTCGTCGAGCGCCTGTGCGGACGCTTCGTAGAATTCTTCGCGCGGCGTGTAGCTGTCGATCTTGGCGCGCGTGCGCCCTTCGACCAGCACCTTGACGGTGCCGTCGGGCAGCTTCAGGAGCTGCAGGACATTGGCAATCGTGCCCACCTGGTAGATCGCCGAGGCTTCCGGATCGTCGTCCGTCGCGTTGATCTGGGTGGCAAGCATGATCTGCTTGTCGGTCCCCATGACTTCTTCAAGCGCACGGATGGACTTTTCACGGCCGACAAAGAGCGGCACGATCATGTGCGGGAAGACTACAATGTCGCGAAGCGGCAAGACCGGATAGGTCGCGCTTTCAGTCGCCGGAGACGTTTTGCTCGTCATGTCATTTCCTTTCCGTCCCGATTTCGGGCCCGTTCCCGGGAGCCACAGCGGCACTCCCGGTTGTCATATTTTCCACATGAAAGTGGAGTGCTAGAGAGTCCTTTTCAAGGCTCGCCGCAACATCCACCATCAGTGGCCGGGTCCTTCTGACTACGCTTTATTGCTGTTGCGTACCTTGCGACGGAAAACGAGGCTTCAAGGATATGCAACGGCCGAGGCCCTCTACTGAATCGTCACATCATTGCGTTGTTAAGACACTTTAGCAACAACCGAATTGTTAAATCGTCCCCCGCGCAAGCCATCTCAACAACTAAGTGCAAGGCCATGAAAAAGCCCGCACGAGGCGGGCTTTTTCAGGTCCGATCTGTGGGCCTGCGATCAGGCCGAAACGTTCGCCTTCTCTTCCGAGCGCTCGGAATAGATGTAGAGCGGCCGCGCCGCACCCTTCACCACCTCGTCGGAGATCACGACTTCGCGAACGCCTTCGAGCGTCGGCAGCTCGAACATCGTGTCGAGCAGGATCTTTTCCATGATCGAGCGCAGGCCACGGGCGCCGGTCTTGCGCACGATGGCGCGACGGGCGATCTCGCGCAGCGCGTCCTCGTGGAAGGTCAGTTCGACGTCCTCCATCTCGAACAGCCGCTGGTACTGCTTGATCAGAGCGTTCTTCGGCTCGGACAGGATCTGGATCAGCGCGTCCTCATCGAGGTCTTCGAGCGTTGCCAGAACCGGCAGACGGCCGATGAATTCCGGGATCAGGCCGAACTTAACCAGATCTTCCGGCTCGAGTTCGCGCAGAACTTCGCCGACGCGGCGATCTTCCGGCGAGCGAACCGTCGCGCCGAAACCGATCGACGTCTTCTCGCCACGGGCGGAGATGATCTTATCGAGGCCGGCGAAGGCGCCGCCGCAGATGAACAGGATATTGGTGGTATCCACCTGCAGGAATTCCTGCTGAGGATGCTTGCGGCCACCCTGAGGCGGCACCGAAGCAACAGTGCCTTCCATGATCTTCAAGAGCGCCTGCTGCACGCCCTCACCGGAAACGTCACGGGTGATCGACGGGTTGTCGGATTTGCGCGAGATCTTGTCGACTTCGTCAATGTAGACGATGCCGCGCTGGGCGCGCTCGACATTGTAGTCGGCAGCCTGCAGCAGCTTCAGGATGATGTTTTCGACGTCTTCACCGACATAGCCGGCTTCCGTCAGCGTCGTCGCATCGGCCATCGTGAAGGGCACGTCGATGATGCGTGCAAGCGTCTGTGCGAGATAGGTCTTGCCGCAACCGGTCGGGCCGACGAGCATGATGTTCGACTTCGCCAGCTCCACATCGCTGCCCTTGGCCGCATGGGCCAGACGCTTGTAGTGGTTGTGCACGGCGACCGAAAGAATGCGCTTCGCCTGCTGCTGGCCGATGACGTACTCGTCGAGGACCTTGATGATTTCCTGGGGGGTCGGAACGCCATCGCGGGACTTGACCATCGAGGTCTTGTTCTCTTCGCGAATGATGTCCATGCAGAGCTCGACGCATTCATCGCAGATGAAGACCGTCGGTCCGGCAATCAGTTTGCGGACTTCGTGCTGGCTCTTGCCGCAAAACGAACAATAAAGCGTATTCTTCGAGTCACCGCCGTTGCTACCGCTGACCTTGCTCATTTCCATTTCCTTCCAGCACGCCGGACATCTTCGGAAAAGATATCACGGACCACTCAATTCGCCCCGCGCAAAGACCTGCGCCGCATTAAGAGGGCTTCCGGGAGTACTCACCGTATCAGGGCATTTTGCCCAAGATTCGGCCGCAACGACTCTCCCACCTAACTCTGAACCCTATGTCTTCACAGCTCAATAGAACATTAAGGGGTCATCTTAGCGGCTTTACCCCCTCGATAAAGCCCTTTCACCATTACAATTGTGTCACAATTGCATCTATCGTGACACAAAAGCGCGTTATCACGCCTGCTCTGCAGCCTCGATCGCTTCGCGCGACGTGATGACCTTGTCGATCAGACCCCAGTCGAGCGCTTCGTCGGAACTCATGAAATGGTCGCGATCGAGCGTCTGTTCAACCTCTTCGTAGGTCCGGCCGCAATGCTTGACGTAAACCTCGTTCAGGCGCCGCTTCATCTTGAGGATGTCCTTGGCGTGACGCTCGATATCAGAGGCCTGGCCCTGGAAGCCACCGGACGGCTGATGCACCATGATGCGCGAGTTCGGGGTGGCGAAACGCATGTCCTTGTGGCCGGCAGCCAGCAGGAGCGAACCCATCGAGGCGGCCTGACCGATGCACAGCGTCGAAACCGCCGGCTTGATAAACTGCATGGTGTCGTAGATCGCCATACCGGCGGTAACGACGCCACCCGGCGAATTGATGTAGAGAGCGATTTCCTTCTTCGGGTTTTCTGCCTCGAGGAAAAGAAGCTGGGCGCAGACGAGCGTTGCCATCTGATCTTCGACCGGACCGGTCAGGAAGATGATGCGCTCTTTCAGAAGGCGCGAAAAGATATCGTAGGAACGTTCGCCGCGGTTGGTCTGCTCCACAACCATCGGCACCAGCGCCATGGCGGTATCAACTGGATTTCTCATATCGAACCTTCATCAATCGGGCCCGCAATGCCTTTGCGAACCGGGAATCACAGGATTAGCCTTCTGCCCCTACATAGAGTGTCAACACCCTTCACTTCAAGTCGCCAACCTCCGATAACCTTAATCGGCGGCGCCCTTCCAGCCTAAGAACAGCGGTCCTCCACACGTGATTGCTGATAGAACATTTTTTCGCCGCCGCCTTTGCCAACGCCCTGGCTTTTGCGCTTTCCGCACAGCATTCGCCACCGCTGGGTAAACGGACGGTAAACGGCGCGCCCGCCACGGCGGACCTCAAAGCTGCGATTCGATCGGCAGGATACGGATGATCCCGGCGATAACGCGCCTCAGCAGGCTGGCGTCGGGCTCGCGCCGCAGCCGCCGCTCGGTCCCGTTGGTTCGGTCACGCCAGACGAGCCGCGCACCTTCAAGGCTTAGCCGATAACTGACGGACGGGGCCGTCTCGTCCTCAAACATCGTGGCGAGTTCGCCGGCAAGTGCTGCATCCACAAACACAACGCCCATTTCGGTGTTCAGCGATGCCGACCGCGGGTCGAAATTCATCGAACCGACGAAGCCGTTCAGACCATCGACCACAAAGGCCTTGCTGTGCAGGCTCGCATTGCGCCGGCCAAACAGCGACATACGATGACTCTCGACCGTATCGCCCTGCTCTTTCAGTTCGAAAAGCTCGACACCGGCGCGAACGAGGTTTCGACGGTACTTCACATAGCCACCATGAACGGCCGCGACGTCGGTCGCAGCCAGTGAATTTGTCAGCACCGCGACGCGGATGCCCTTTTTCACAAGCGCCGTCAGTTCGCGCGTCCCGGCCGTGCCGGGAATGAAATAGGGCGAAATGATGCGCAGATCGTTCTTTGCCGCCTGGATCAGCGGGAAGAGTTCGCGCAGCAGCCAGTTCTGCCGCTTTTGCATCAGCGCCTTCTCGGGCGGGTCGGCCTCAAGGCGAACGTTGTCGATCCAGTACAGCCTTCTCGAGCCGCTATAGAACGTCTCTTCGGCCATCGCGTCAGTCACGCGCTCCAGATAGAAACGGGCGGCAGGCGTGCGCGCATGGGCATCGAGCGCCTCCCTCAGCGCCGGCAGATATTGCTTGCGGGGGGTGCGCAGTTTGGCGATCGGCAGCACGGACGTGCTGTTCCAATAGCGATCGAACATTGCCGTTGCCTGATCGACCACCGGCCCGATCATCCAGAGATCGAGGTCACGAAAGTTTGAAAGCTCGGCCGCGTCGAAATAGGCATCGCCGATATTGCGCCCGCCGGCGATGGCCAGGCGCGCATCGGAAACCCACAGCTTGTTGTGCATGCGGCGTGTGGCGCTGAAAGCGCGGATGGCCATCTCGAAACCCCGGCGGATACGATCGGTGCGGGCACGGCTTGGATTGAAGAGCCGGACCTCAATGTTCTCGTGGGCATCAAGCGCGATGCACATCCGGTCGTGGATGCCGGCGTTGATATCATCGAGCAGCAGGCGGACGTGGACGCCGCGGTCGGCAGCCGTCAGGATTTCACGCGTGAGCAAGAGACCGGTCAAGTCATCCTTCCAGTAGTAGTATTGCAGGTCGAGGCCGCGGCCGGCCCTGCGAGCCGCATGCGCCCTGACGACGAAAGCTTCGATGTTGTCAGAGACCAGCGATATGCCGTTCTTTCCGGAACGGGTGCGAAGCAGCGGGCCTATGGCCCGATCGAGTTCGGTATCGGCGTCAGCGACAGGGAGTGCAGCAGACGGGTCTCCATGGGGACGCCGACCGAAGCGGCCATAGACATAGAAAATCGCCGCACCGAACGCGCCGCCGATGGCGACAACGGCAACAATGACAAAGGACAACATCACCTGCCCGCCAGAAAGTGTCTCAGGCCGATCCGGCCCGGCTCACTTCAATCCGTTCGTTGTTATGGTCTTCCCGCTTGCCGACCTTCAGATCGATCGATGCCTTGACCGGCAAATGATCGGAAGCGATGCGGGCCAGAGGAGAATCGTGCACTGCGACCGATGTCACCAGGCTGTGCGGGTTGCCGAGAACGCGATCGAGCGGCAACAGCGGAAAGCGAGAGGGAAAGCTCGCGACGGTCGCATGCGAGGGGTCGAAGACGGGGCTAAGGAAGGACAGCGACGACCGTTTGCCCATGCGCCACTCGTTGAGGTCGCCGATCAAAAGCGTGGGTCGCCCGCCCGCATCGGAGGCCGCCTCGATGATCGCCTCGGCCTGTTGCGCGCGGGAATGACGAAGCAATCCGAGATGGGCGGCGATCACGCGCAGCGGCCCCATCCTGAGGTCAAGATCGACAACGAGCGCTCCGCGCGGCTCGACACCCGGAAGTTTCAGTTGCTGTACGTCGGAAACCGCACCTTCACGCAGAAGCAGCACATTGCCGTGCCAGCCATGCCCCTTGGTGGAGAAGCCCGAGATCGGAACGGATACGAGATGCGCTTCGCGCCGCAGATGTTCCAGATCGAGGAGCCCTGCCCGCTCACCGAACCGCTGGTCGGCTTCCTGAAGGGCGACGATATCGGCGCCGAGTTCGCCGATCACTTGGGCCGTGCGGCCCGGATCAAAGCGGCCATCGGTGCCGACACATTTGTGGATGTTGTAGGAAGCGATGACGATATCACCGCGGTTGACCGCCGCCTCACGGCTGACGACGGTGGGTCGCCGCTTGCGGATTGCCGCTACGATGCCCGCCGATAGACTGGTCTGGTTTTTTGCCATGCCGCTCCCTGCTTGCTGCCGCATCATGCGCAAATAGGTCGCCGGACGCCACTGAAAAAGGCTCCAGACCAAAACTTGTTCCGTTCGAAATGGCGGCAGTGGCGCTTTTTCGAACTGCTCCACAGTCATCGGCGCCGCTCAGACCTCAAGGCACAGGTAGACTGTTTCCCGCATTTTTGAGGGCTGGAGAATGACGGCCGGCCGCCGGGCCACCCGCCGTTGCGCAAACGCGACCTTCAATCCGCCGGACCGGCAAAGAGGATCAGATTGCCGTCGGGATCAAGGACGATGAAGTTCCGCGCACCCCAAGGCTCGGTCCGCAATGTTTGGTGAAAACGCACGCCGGCGGCCTGATAGTCGAGGAACAGGCGCTTGAGCTCATCCGATGTGGCGACGGTCAAGGAGGCGGAAAGCAGATGCTCCCGCTCTCTGATGTCGCCGACGAAGACAGGCTCGCAGACCAGGCGCAATGCGAGCAGCGCATTGTCGCGTTTCACCTGGCCATAGAAGGGTGGATCGCCGTAGACGAAGTCGACGGCAAAACCGAGTTTGTCGGTGACGAAGTCGCAAGACGCCTTGATATCGGCGACGAACAATTGTGCCGAAGTCGATTGCAGAACAGGGCGCGGTGCTGCTTGTTTTGCTTGCATGGTCATTGTCAGGGCTCCTGATTTGAGCGCCTGCCAGCCGTCAAAACCCATCTGGCGTGCGACCAGTTCCTGGGCGTCGGCGAGCTTGAAGTCTGCCTTCAATATTTCCCGATCATCCAGGTCGGGCCTGCTTCTTGAGGTTTTCGAGGTTCGGCATGGGCGCAACTAAGGTCTATCTACCGTAGGTGGGCGTTGCCCTTTCGACCTTGCACCGATGCGCCCTACGCAGCGTCAGAACATTGACTCGCGGTGAGCTATCTTGTCAACGCGCTGATACCGCAAGCCGATGACCCGTTGCGACAACCACTCAGTCGCGCTGTCGATCGGTCAGGGCTCTGCAACTTGTACTCTTGCGGGGCGAACCCGGTCGCCCTTAGAAATAGCTGTCGCACCCGCCTTGCAAAGAGCCAGATCATGCCGCCCAAGCCCGCCATCATCATCGACAGCGCCAAGCGAAGCGTTTCGATCGACGTGCACGACCCGGATTTCTACCGTGCGCCACTGTCGGCTTACGCGGAAATTCACGCCCATTGCCCGGCATTTTACTGGAGCGAGCGCGAACAATGGTATTTCGCGGGCTACGACCAGGTGAACGCGTTGCTACGCGACCGGCGTTTTGGCCGGCAGATCCTACACGTGGCGACACGCGAAGAACTCGGCATGCCGGCACCGAAGCCGCATCTGAAGGATTTCGACGCACTTGAGGAGCATTCGCTACTGGAGCTCGAACCGCCGACCCACACCAGGCTTCGCACCCTCGTCAACCGCGCCTTCGTCTCCCGGCAGATCGAACAGTTGCGGCCGGACATCGAACGGCTTTCGCATACGATCATCGACGGTTTCGAGCAGGACGGCGAAGTCGAGCTACTGAAGACCTATGCCGAAACGATCCCGGTCACGATCATCGCCAGGATGCTCGGCATTCCCGTCGACGCCGCGCCAAACCTGCTCGATTGGTCGCATCGCATGGTGAGAATGTACGTCTTCAATCGGAGCCACGAGACCGAGTTCGACGCCAACCAGGCCTCCGCCGACTTCGCCGACTACCTCAAGACCATCATCGCCGAGAAGCGCCGCAAGCCGGCCGACGATCTGCTGACACATATGATCACGTCGGAGAAAGATGGAGAGCGATTGTCCGAGGCAGAGCTGGTTTCGACGGCCGCCCTGCTTCTCAACGCCGGCCACGAGGCGACCGTCCATCAGATCGGCAACGCGGTCAGAACGATCCTGCAGTCGGACCACGCGCCGGGAGATCTGTTCGCAACGGAGGCGACGACCGATCTTGCGATCGAGGAGTGCCTCCGATTTGCCGCACCGCTGCATATCTTTCAACGCTATGCGCTGTCGGATATCGAACTCGACGAAGGGATTGCGCTTCGCAAGGGCGACAAGATCGGCCTGCTTCTTGGTGCCGCCAATGTCGATCCGCGGAAGTTCAGCGACCCTGACCGCTTCAAGCCTGCGCGCGACGAGGGCGTCAACGTCTCGTTCGGTGCGGGCCTGCACTTCTGCATCGGAGCGCCGCTCGCCCGGCTCGAACTCAAGCTGTCGCTGCCGATCCTGTTCCAGCGCTTGCCCGGGATGCGGCTGAAACACCCGCCGGAAGTGAAGGACAGTTTCCATTTCCATGGCCTGGAGCGGCTCGATCTCGTTTGGTGAAGGGACACCCCTGCCCGGTCTGCGCAAAGCAAACGGCTTCGACGCAACCGCCGAAGCCGTTTGATCCCAATTGCAGAGGCGAATGCGTTGGGGTTTAGACGGCGGCGGCCGTCTGTTCGACACCGTAGCGCGCCGCCGGCCTGTCATGCGAAAGATTGGGCGACAGCACCATGCGCGCCTTTGTGAAGGCGTGCCAGTCGGCAGCGTCGGGCAACGATGGAATGGTGACCAGTTCTCCCTGGTCGAAACCGGCAAGTGCCGCGTCGACGAGATCGGTGACGTCCATCACCATCGAAGGGTCGAGCCGGTCGATCGAGCCGCCGGCCCGGTCAAAGATCTCGGTGCGGGTCAGCCCGGGCAGCACCGCCTGAACCCTGACGCCCTTGTCTGCCGCTTCCACGTTGATCGATTGCGTCAGGTTAAGCACAAACGCCTTGGAGGCATTGTATGTGCCGTTGAACCGCTCGGGCACCAGCGCGACGACGGAGGCGATGTTGATGATCGCTCCCTTGCCGCGCATCGCGAATGTCTGGGCGGCGGCAATCGCCAACCGGTTCACGGCGACGACGTTCAGCTCGATCATGGCTTCGAGATAGTCCAGGTCATCAGTGAGCAGCGGTCCCTTCGGACCGATCCCCGCGTTGTTGACAAGGAGTTCGATTGCCTCGTCTTCGCGCAGGCGCTTCTCGACCAGCCTTACGTCATCCCGTAGCGTCAAGTCCGCCTTGAGCACGTCGACCGTCACACCGTATTGCGCCGACAGCTTGGCGGCAAGATCGGAGAGACGCTTTTTATCGCGTGCCACCAGAACCAGGTCATGGCCGCGTTGCGCCAAGCGGTCCGCATAGGTCGCGCCGATGCCCGACGACGCGCCCGTCACCAGCGCCTTACCCCTTTTCTCCACTGCACGCATTGTCGGTTTCCTTGTTTGGATTTCAATCTAGTGGTATATGCCACTAAATATACAGCAAACTGGACGCTGCGCAAGAGTGGCGCTACCAAAGTCGAAAATGGGCGCCGCAGCTCCCGACGGAGGAAACGATGGACGACACGCCGAAGGGAATCTGGGACTTCTGCACCAACAGTGCGCTGAAGCGCGCCTCGCGACAGTTAGGACAGCTCTATGAGGATGTGCTCGCACCAAGCGGATTGCGCGGCACGCAGTATTCGCTGCTGAGCCAGATCGCCCATAGCAAGAATGCGTCGCTGCGCACGCTCGCGGATCTGTTGGTGATGGACCTGTCGGCGCTTGGTCACACGCTGAAGCCACTCATCCGCGACGGCTATGTCGAGCTTGTGCCCGACGCGTCGGACCGGCGAGTGAAGCGCGTTCAGCTGACGCCCTTCGGCGCCAAGAAGCAGCGGGAGACGACGGATCTCTGGCGCAAGGCGCAGGCGCGCTTCGACAATGCTCTCGGTAAACAGGAGGCCGAAGCCTTGCGGCGGGCGCTGAACGGAATCTCGGAAGCCTCGTTTGCCGAAGCGTTCACCCGGGCATCGGACGGTACCGAGCCGGGCGCAAAGGGATAACGGGTCGATCAGAGGCGGATGACGTAATCCTTGCGGGTCGTCTCGATGACCTCCCACGTTCCCTTGAAACCGGGCTGGAGGATCATGCTGTCGCCGGCGCGCAGGTGCACCACTGCGCCGCCGTCGTCGGTGACGACCGAGTAGCCCGACAGGATATGGAAGTACTCCCATTCGTCATAGGCGATGCGCCACTTTCCGGGCGTGGATTCCCAGACGCCGGCATAAATCCCGCCATCGGCCTCCTCGACGTTCCAGGTGCGGAACCGAGGCGTGCCGGAAATCAGCCGATCGGCCGCAGGCCCGCCGACTTCGGGCTCGATCGCCGCCAAGTCGAATTTCTGCATCTTCACCATCACGCACCAACTCCATAAGGGGACGGAAGGTCCGTCCCCTCTTTTTCATATCAATATCAGATCTTTGCGAGCGACTGCTCGAGATCGGCGATGATGTCGGAAACGTCTTCGATACCGACAGACAGGCGCACGACATCGGGACCTGCCCCCGCCGCAACCAGCTGCTCCGGGGTCAGCTGACGATGGGTGGTCGAGGCCGGGTGAATGACGAGCGAACGGGTATCACCGATATTGGCAAGGTGAGAGAACATCTCGAGCCCCTCGACGAAGCGCTTTCCTGCCTCGTAGCCGTCCTTGAGACCGAAGGTGAAGACGGCGCCGGCACCCTTCGGTGCATAGCGCTTTTGCAGCGCATTGTTCGGATCGTCCTCAAGCCCGGCATAGTTGACCCAGGACACCTTGTCGTGGCCCTTCAGCCACTTGGCAACGGCGAGCGCATTGTCGCAATGGCGCTGCATGCGCAGCGGCAGCGTCTCGACGCCAGTCAGGATCATGAAGGCGTTGAACGGCGAAATCGCCGGCCCGAAGTCGCGAAGCCCGAGAACGCGAGCAGCAATCGCAAAGGCGAAATTGCCAAAGGCCTGATGCAGCACGACGCCTGCATATTCCGGGCGCGGCTCCGACAGCATTGGGTACTTGCCGGACTTCGACCAGTCGAAGGTGCCGCCATCGACGATGACGCCGCCCATCGAATTACCATGACCGCCGATGAACTTGGTGAGCGAATGCACGACGATATCCGCACCGTGCTCCAGCGGACGCAGCAGGTAGGGTGTCGCCATCGTGTTGTCGACGATCAGCGGCAGGCCATGCTTGTGTGCGACCTCGGCAATCGCGGCGATATCGACGAAGGTACCACCCGGATTGGCGAGACTTTCGATGAAGATCGCCTTGGTGCGCGCATCGATCTTCGCCTCAAAGCTCGAAGGATCGCCCGGATCCGCCCAACGAACCTGCCAATCGAAGGACTTGAAGGCATGGCCGAACTGATTGACCGAGCCACCGTAAAGACGGTTGGCGGCGACGAAATTGTCACCCGGGCTCATGATCGTGTGGAATACGAGAAGCTGGGCCGCATGCCCGGAAGCAACCGCCAGCGCCGCAGTGCCGCCTTCCAATGCGGCGAGGCGCTCTTCCAGCACCGCCTGCGTCGGGTTCATGATGCGGGTGTAGATATTGCCGAACTGCTGGAGGCCGAAGAGTGCTGCCGCATGGTCGGTGTCGTTGAAGACGAAGCTGGTCGTCTGGTAGATCGGCGTCGCCCGGGCGCCCGTCGTCGGATCTGGTTGCGCTCCGGCGTGGATTGCGAGCGTGCTGAAACCAGGATTGTCTTTCGTCATTCGTCCCTCCCATGACCGCGCCGCACCTCCCATGGAGGCGCCAAACGCACCCTATCCCTTTGATTCCAGGCATCGTGCGCGTCGAAGAACAGCTTCGATTTCGGCTTCATGCGCTGGAGCGGCGGCACTATCCCAGAGCCGCCACGCGTGGTCAAAGAAAGATTTTTTCAAAACTGACGGTTGCACGAAACATCGCTGTGGCCGATGCCGTGTCAGCCGATCAGACGCGGATACTCCATCGCCGGACAGCGATCCATGACGACCTTGATACCGGCGGCCTCCGCCTTGGCAGCAGCGGCGTCGTGCCTCACCGACAGTTGGCCCCAGATCGCCTTCGGCAAGGTCTCGAGCGCCAGGATCTCGTCGACGAGCGCCGGCAGTGCATGGGCCGCGCGAAAGACGTCGACCATGTCGATCGGCTCCTTGACGTCGGTGAGCCTGCCGACGACGGGCTGATCGAGGATCGTCTTGCCGACATGACCCGGATTGATGGGGATGACGCGATAGCCCTTGCGCAACAGGAAGGCCATGACCCGATGGCTCGGCCGCTCGGCGTTCGGCGATGCACCGACGAGGGCGATCGTCTTTGTCGAACGCAGGATGTCGGCGAGGTAATAATCCGGGTAGGCGTCGTGGTTCATGTTCTGATCCGAACTCATCTGTTATACGCGTGTATAGTTCGCACGGTGGCGGCGGGTGTCAATCGAGCGCCCGATGGCGGCGGCGGAACGGCTGTAGCGCCGCACAGGCATCCTCCCGCCAATTTCCGGTTGCTTTTCCCGTACAGTGGCGCGACAACGCTGGCAACGGCCTGCCCCATTCTCCACTGAGGTTTCACCTTGCCCCTTGATGTCATTGCGCTCGTCCTCTTCGGGGCGCTGTTGCACGCGACCTGGAATGCGCTGGTCAAGGCGGGCTCGGAGAAATCGCTCGATGCGGCAATGATCGCACTCGGCGCGGCAGTCGTGGCCATTCCTTTCCTGCCGTTCCTGCCATTGCCGCAGCCGGAAGCCTGGCCGTTCATCCTGGTTTCGGCGCTTTTCCAGTTTGCCTATTTCCAGCTGGTCGCTGCCTCCTACCGTGCCGGCGATATCGGGCTAGTCTATCCCCTGATGCGCGGCGTCGCGCCACTGATCGTCGCCTCCACCAGCAGCGTCATCATCGGCGAGCAGCTGACAACCGGCGCCATGGCGGGTGTGTTGACCATCAGCGTCGGCGTGCTGACGCTCGCCTTCGAATCGCGAAAAGGCGGCAAACACGCGATCATCCTGGCGCTACTCAATGCCTGCGTGATTGCATGCTATACCTTTGTCGACGGCATCGGCGCGCGGGTGTCGGGCAACGCGATCTCCTACACTTTGTGGATGGCGCTGCTTCCGCCGGTGTTGCTGTTTACCTGGGCCTTTGCCCGGCGGGGCATCAAGCCGGTCGCCCGCCACGTCTACAAGAACTGGTGGCGCGGCCTCATCGGCGGCGCCGGCTCCATTGGCGCCTACGGCCTGGCACTGTGGGCGATGACGAAGGCGCCGGTCGCGACCGTCGCAGCGCTGCGCGAGACCGCGATCCTGTTCGCTGTCGTTATCTCCGTGGTGTTTCTGAAGGAGCGCGTCAGCATCTGGCGCATCGCCGCCGCCTGCGTAATCGCGCTTGGCGCCCTGCTCCTGAAACTGGCCTGACCGCTATTCCCAATCCCAATTATTCCCTATCCCACTCCGGCATCCGCTTGCCGAGGAAGGCGCCGATGCCGTTCTCGGCGTCGCCTGCCAGCATATTTTCGACCATGACGCCGACCGCATAATCGTAAGCCTCGGGAAGGCTCATTTCCGCCTGGCGATAGAACGCTTCCTTGCCGATCTTCAGCGCCTGCGGCGATTTCGAAGCAATGACGGCTGCATATTTGTCGACGACCTGGCGAAGATATTGCTGGGGCACGATGCGATTGACCAGGCCGAAATCCTTGGCGGTCGATGCATCGATGGTCTCGCCTGTCAGAAGCATTTCCATCGCCTGCTTGCGATGTGCTGCCCGCGACAGCGCCACCATCGGCGTCGAGCAGAACAGGCCGATATTGACGCCCGGCGTGCAGAAGGTGGAGCTGTCGGTGCAGATCGCCAGATCACAGCTGGCAACAAGCTGGCAACCGGCTGCCGTCGCCAGGCCGTCGAACTCGGCGATGACCGCCTGGGGCAGCCGCGTGATCTTGATCATCAAATCTGCAGCAAGGCGGATCGTCGTTTCGAAGAAGGCCCTGCCCCCGTCGGCATCGGCCCGATGTGCCGTCATTTCCTTGAGGTCGTGGCCCGCGGAGAACAGCTTGCCGGATGCCGCCAGCACGACAACTCTGATGTCCTTGGAATGGGCAACGGCATCGAGCGCCGTATGCAACGCCTCCATCAGCTCGATCGAAAGCACATTGGCTGGCGGGTTGTTGAGCGTCAGCCGAAGCACCGGTCCCGAAAGCTCGCGCACCAGCAATGCACTCGGCTCTTCCTTCCGAAATGAAACAACGTCCGCCATGCTTTTCTCCTGCTGTCCTGTCTATCCCCGTAAATGGGCATCCGTGGTACGCCGCCTCCTGCAACCTTTCAAGTCAGTGGTAGCTGTCGCGACTTAGACCTTTTTCCGCCTTGCGCAAAAACGCATGTCGGCTTCACTAAGTGTCGATGTTAGCGCAAAGGAATACCTGCCGATGAAGATCCAGCCCATCATGACGGTCGAGGAGCTGAACCGGTTTCTCGACACGGACTTTCCTCAGGTCCACACGGACGGCAAAGTGTTCCATGTCACCGAGGCCGGCCCCGGATTTGCGACGATGCGACTCGATCCGAACGAGCGTCATATCCGGCCGGGCGGCACCGTATCGGGCCCGACACTTTTCGCGCTTGCGGACGTTTCGGCTTATATCGCGCTGATCGCCCATATCGGACCTGTGGCGCTTGCCGTCACCACCAATCTCAACATCAATTTCCTGCGCAAGCCGGAGCCGCGGCCGCTCGAATGCACCTGCCGCATCCTCAAGCTCGGTAAGCGATTGGCCGTTCTTGACGCCGCTATCGCAATGGTCAGCAGCGACGATCTCGTGGCGCATGCGACAGCGACCTATTCGATTCCGCCTCAGTAAATTGAGGTATCAATGTACCACATTGCTAAGTCATTGTTTTCGCAATACTTTATTTCGACCTTGCAAAATTCACGTTGTTGACGCCGGTTTAGGGCTTGGGTATAAGCACCCTCAGATCGCGGTCCCTCTCGGGCCGCTTTCTTCTTTTGGCTGAGTTTCAGTCAAAACCAAGCAACAAGAAACGCCCAGCGGTTCGCCGTTCGGGTCCAGAGAAAGAGTTTTGTTATGGCAACCTTCGTTCAGAAGCCTGCAGAGGTGGAGAAGAAGTGGATCATCATCGATGCCGAAGGCCTCGTTGTCGGTCGCCTCGCTTCCATCATCGCGAACCGCCTGCGCGGCAAGCACAAAGCCACCTTCACGCCGCATGTTGACGATGGCGACAACGTCATCGTGATCAACGCCGAGAAGGCCGTGCTTACGGGCAAGAAGTACACCGACAAGAAGTACTACTGGCACACCGGCTACCCCGGCGGCATCAAGGAGCGCACCGCGCGCCAGATCATCGAAGGCCGCTTCCCGGAGCGCGTCATCGAGAAGGCCGTCGAGCGCATGGTTCCCCGCGGCCCGCTCGGCCGTCGCCAGATGAAGAACCTGCGCGTTTACGCAGGCACGAACCATCCGCATGAAGCACAGCAGCCGGCCGTCCTCGACGTCGCCAAGCTGAACAGCAAGAACACAAGGAGCGCCTAATGGCCGACCTTTCCGCTCTCAAGGAAATCGCCACGACTGCGGAACCGGCAGCTCCGGTTCACGTCAAGAAGGTCGATGCACAGGGCCGCTCCTACGCGACCGGCAAGCGTAAGAACGCTGTCGCCCGCGTATGGGTCAAGCCCGGCTCGGGCAAGATCACCGTCAACGGCAAGCCGTACCTCGACTACTTCGCTCGTCCGGTTCTGCAGATGATCCTGCAGCAGCCGATCGTCGCAGCTGCCCGTGATGGCCAGTTCGACATCGACGCGACGGTCGCCGGTGGCGGTCTCTCCGGCCAGGCCGGTGCCGTTCGTCACGGCATCTCCAAGGCGCTCACCTACTTCGAACCGGGCCTGCGTCCGGTCCTGAAGAAGGGCGGCTTCCTGACCCGCGACAGCCGTGTCGTCGAACGTAAGAAGTACGGTAAGGCCAAGGCCCGCCGTTCGTTCCAGTTCTCCAAGCGTTAATCGCTGGAAGACACTGCATTTTGGAAGGCCGGGTTCGCCCGGCCTTTTTTTGTTTCAGATCGGCAGCTCGGTCGTCGACTTCAACTCGCGCAGCACGAAGCTTGAAACCACCGTGCGCACATGCGGATTGCGCATGAGATAGCGCGTCATGAAGGCGTCATAGCTGTCGACGTCGTTCGCGCGGATCTTCAGCATGTAGTCGAAGGTTCCCGACAGCGCATAGCACTCCATAATCTCCGGCCGATCGCGGACAACCGCCGAGAAAGAGGCGATGGCCTCGTCATGATGATCCTCCAGCGTCACATGGGCGATGATGCAGAGTTTCAGATCCAGTTTCGACGGATCGAGCAGCGCCACCCGCTTGCGGATCACGCCGTCGGCCTCCAGTTCCTGCAGCCGGCGCCAGGCGGAGCTTTGCGACATGCCCGCGCTTTCCGCGAGCTCCGACAGCGACTGGCCGCTGTCGGCCTGAATCAGCCTCAGCAGCTTGCGCAATGGCTGGGAAGTTTCCTTCAAATCCGACGACATTTTGAAATTTCCTCCCGCATCAGCGGCTTCCGCCGGCAACTGTGAAACAAATACTCGCTCCATTCGCGATACAATTGCAACAACCGGATGTTTTGACGAATGAGGAGACGTCATGCCCAAGGAAAGCAGCTACACCGCGAAACTGCCGGAGCCCGATGGCAGCTACCACTACACGCCCGAGGAAGATGCGATCTGGGGCGAACTTTACCAGCGACAGATGGCACTGCTCGCCGACAAGGCCTGCGACGAATATCTGGAGGGCGCGCGCAAACTTGGCCTTGGCCCTGACCGCGTGCCGCAGTTGCAGGACGTCAACCGCCGCCTGCAGGAAACCACCGGCTTCGGTGTCGAAGGCGTACCGGCACTGATCCCGCCATCGCGGTTCTACGAACTTCTGTCTGAGGGCAAGTTTCCGCTCGCAACCTTCATCCGCAGGCGCGAACACATCGACTATATCGAAGAGCCTGATATTTTCCACGAGGTCTTCGGCCATTGCCCGCTCCTGACCAACCAGAGCTACGCCAACTTCGTCCGCCGCTTCGGCGAAAAGGCCGTCGCACTTGGCAAGGGTTATTCCTGGCATATGTTCCGGATCTTCTGGTTCACTGTCGAGTTCGGACTGATCAACACGCCGCAAGGTCGGCGCTGCTTCGGTGCCGGCATCGTGTCGTCGCCGAACGAGACCCGCACGGCGATGGAGCCGTCGGCGAGTGAATTTCGCCCCTTCGACCTGATGACGGTGCTGCGCACCCCCTATCGCATCGATATCGTCCAGCCGATCTACTACGTGATCGACAGCTTCGCGCAGCTCGAGTCCATCATCGAAGAGGACATCGGCGCGCGCATTACCGAGGCCAAGGCGCTGGGTGACTTCGCGCCGACCTTCGAAGCCAAGGCGTCCTGACAGCATTACAGCGCCGCGCGTCAAATATGACGCGCGAAGGACGCTGTAACACTTTGAACCTGCTACATATTTTTATCCTTAAATCGGAATCGATTTAAGGAACTATGCAGTAGAATTCGCCGGCAGGGACTTGCCTTGCCGGCGACGATTGTCCAACGTTCCGCCATACACGGGAGACGGGATATGGCGAACAGGACGATCGATCACGCGCTAACGGCGCGCTCACTCACATCGGCGGCATCGGACCCGACGCATGCCGGCATTCTCTCCTTCATGCGGCGCAAATACTCAAAGCAGCTGAAGGACGTCGATGCCGTCGTCTGGGGCATCCCGTTCGACGCCGCAACCTCCAATCGTCCCGGCGCCCGCTTCGGGCCGCAGGCCATCCGCCGCGCCTCGGCGATCTTCGACAACGATCCGCAATACCCGTTCGAACGTGACCTCTTTGCTGAAATGGCAACCATCGATTACGGTGACTGCCTGCTCGACTACGGCAACCACTCGAAAACGCCGGCGACGATCGAGCGCGAAGCGGCAAAGATCCTGAAGAGCGGCGCCTATCTGCAGACGCTTGGCGGCGACCACTTCATCACCTATCCGATCCTGAAAGCCCATGCGGCCATCCATGGCCCCCTCGCCCTCGTCCAGTTCGACGCGCACCAGGACACTTGGCCGGATGAACGCGGTCGTATTGATCATGGCTCGTTTGTCGGCCGTGCGGCGCGGGCGGGCCTGATCGATACCGACGCATCGATCCAGATCGGCATCCGCACCCATGCGCCCGAAGACTGCGGCATCCGCATTCTCTATGGCTACGACATCGAGGAAATGAGTGTTTCAGACATTGCCGACGCCATCATTCAGCAGGTCGGGGAACGCAAAGCCTATCTGACCTTCGACATCGATTGCCTCGACCCTGCCTATGCGCCCGGCACCGGCACTCCGGTCGCCGGCGGCCCATCCAGCGCCAAGATACTCTCGGTTCTACGCAAGCTCGGAGCCCTGACTGTCGTCGGAAGCGATGTCGTCGAAGTCGCGCCTGCCTATGACCACGCGGACATCACCGCCATCGCCGGCGCGACGGTCGCCATGTACATGCTCGGCCTGCACGCCGAAAAGCTGGCGGAGCGTTCGACGCTTCGCTGATTTCCTGCTCCGTCAATCGAGATTGAGCAGACCGGCGTCCTGACGCTGACGGAGATGCTGATCGACGAGCGCTCGATCAGGACACGCGTGATAGCGCCCCTCGCAAGCATCGCGTAGTCGTGCCAACGCCTCGAACGTCGGCGATGTCGGCAAGCCCGCAGCCTCGATCAGGCTTGCGGCAAGGAAGCCGACGTCCAACGGTATGGCGAAAGGCCGCATATCGATATCGCGCCCGTAGCCGTGCACAGTGTAATAGGTCTTGTAGGCAATCGATCCCAGGTCGGAAAAGACATTGTTTCCCGGGGTACCGGCGGCAAGGTAGTCCTTGGTGGCAACCGCCTGGTGATCGCCGAAATCGAGCACGATCGTGCCATTGGGGCCTGGCATCCGTTCACGCTCGCGCCGAAAATCCTGCAGGTCCTGTTTGGACAATGCAACACGCCGCAGGTATTCGTCAACCTGGGCATCCGGAGCGAAAGCCTTGTCCGGCAAGGCGTCTTGCGGCACCAGCGTCATGTCGTAAGGGCCGTGCGGGAAAAGGGTCTGCATGGCAATGAACAGTGGTCGCCGATCCTTTTCGCGGTGCTCGCGCACAATTCGTTCTACGACATCGAAATAGAAACGATCGCGCACGAAGTGCGACTCCGGTTTCATTGCGTCGAAATCGACGATTTCCTGGAATCCGATCGAGGTCAGGAACGGCCCTTCATTGACGAAGCTCGCCTGCATCGGCATCACGGCGATGGTGCGATAGCCGCAGCGTGCCATGAGGCTCGGCAGGCTCGCCTTGACCCGGCCTTCCAGGATCTGCGTCACATAGGGGCTCTGCCAGCCGAAATCTGCTCCGGAGAGCCCCGTCATCACGGAGAAATTCGTGACCCATGTGCCGCCGCCGAACGTCTCGACCTGCATCGGATGCACCCGGCCGTCCTGTGATTGGAACGACGCACTCATCCATTCAGGGACCGTTACCTGCGGGAAATAGCTGGGGCTGGTCTGGCTCTCGCTGAGAACGAGAAACAGGTCGGGCTGGCTGGCCGCCACGCCGCAGCTGATGTCATCGCTGAGCTTCCCCTCCGCTTCGACATTTTCCAGTCGACCGGCAAGGACGATCCGCCCGAGCGGAAACTCAAGATCGCCGATCGACACGAAGAAGGACGAGGCGTCATAACCGGAGATGTAATGGACGTAGTCTGGCTCGCCGTTCTTCTGCGGATAAAGAGCGACAACACCGACTGCCGCTATGACAAACAGGCAAGCGCGCACGACAAAAGAGCGAACCGACCGGCGGTCGCTCCTGAATGCCACGACCAGGAACACGAATGCTGCGGCCAGCGCAGCCAGTCCGGCAATCAACAAATTGAAGTAGGAGCCGACCAGAAAGGAAAGCGCAGATCGATCAAGGCCGGTAAAGGCGAAATCGAAAACGTGCAGGGAAAAACCCTTGAGGCGGAACTTGACCTCCGACATCGCCGCAATGAGCAATACCGTCAATCCCGCTGCCCAGAGCGAAAAAGTCGGCCGGCGCGACAAGAGGAACAGCAGTGCGGCGATCGCCAGCGTCACGGCGACGAGGAAGGGCACGAACCGCCACCGCGTATCGAAATAGTGTAAGGCCTGGAGCAGCGTCAGGAACGCCAGCGAGATAGGCAGCGGATGCCTGAGCACGCGCCCGGCCTGCTCGATCACGTATTTCACCCTCTGCTCCCATATGACAGTTTTATGACAGCGCCTCAGATGCAGAATTACCGACGACAAGGCAACCTCTGGGTTGTAAATCACAATTCATGGTTAAGCGTGGAATGCGCGGCGCGGCGTCGCCGGCCCGTTGCTTGCGCGGGCCGCCCAGTTGCGGGCTCCGGCCGCTGCTTATATATGAACACCACCGCGCCACCGGGCGGGCGCTTCACGCGCGAACGGGGCGTTGAGAAACTGAATCAAATCTGTGTCAGATTGATTCCGGAATGACTCGTAACCTTCTGGACGAACGGGAAAATCATGAAACCGAAGATCTTCATCGATGGCGAACACGGCACCACCGGGCTGCAGATCCGCACCCGCATGGCCGGCCGCAGCGATCTCGAACTCCTGTCGATACCGGAAGCCGAGCGACGCAATGCCGCGATGCGCGAAGATCTTCTGAACAATGCCGACATCGCAATCCTCTGCCTGCCGGACGACGCATCGCGCGAGGCCGTCTCCATGGTTGCCGGCAACAACCGGGTACGCATCATCGACACGTCGACCGCGCATCGCATCACTCCCGACTGGGCCTACGGCTTTGCGGAGATGGACAAGACACAGCCCGCCAAGATCCGTGATGCCCGCCACGTCGCCAATCCCGGCTGCTACCCGACGGGTGCAATCGGCGTGATCCGGCCGCTGCGTCAGGCCGGCATCCTGCCCGATGGATACCCGGTCACGGTCAATGCCGTTTCCGGCTATACCGGCGGCGGCAAGCAGATGATCGCGCAGATGGAAGACGAGGCGAACCCGGATCACATCAGCGCGCCACATTTCCTCTATGGGCTGACGCTCAAGCACAAGCACGTGCCGGAGATGAAGATGCATGGCCTGCTCGACCGCGCACCGGTATTTGCGCCATCCGTCGGCAAATTCCCGCAGGGCATGATCGTTCAGGTTCCGCTCTATCTCGACGATCTCGCCTCCGGCGCGACGATCGAGAACATTCATGCGGCGCTCGTCGAGCACTATGCCGGCCAATCGATCGTCGACGTTGTCCCGCTGGCCGTCAGCGAAAAGCTCGGCCGCATCGACGCCACGGAACTTGCAGGAGCAGACACGATGAAGCTGTTCGTGTTCGGCACGCCTGGCGGAACTCACGTGAACCTCGTCGCTCTGCTCGACAATCTCGGCAAAGGGGCCTCGGGGGCCGCTGTCCAGAACATGGATTTGATGCTGTCCGCCTGATCGGTTACAGCAATTGCAAACGAAAAAACCCGGCGAGACGTTCGCCGGGTTTTTCTTTGCGATTGTGGGTTTTAGTTGCGCAACTCGATTGCAGTCGGCTTCGGATATTCGCCGATGAAGCCGCGCCAATGGGCGATGGCAAAGCCGAGCACCACCAGCGCACCGCCCTGATGCAGGACGCCCCAGCCGACCGGCACCTGCAGCAGGAGCGTCGTGATGCCGATGATCGCCTGGACGCAGACGAGCACGAACAGCAATACCGAGCGGCGCGCATGGGTCGATTCCGGCGCCGCCCGCACCGAGGCGATCACGTGCATCAACGCCAGCGCAAACAGCACGTAGGCGCCGATCCGGTGGATGAACTGCACGGTCTTCGGGTTCTCGAAGACATTGATCCACCAGGGGTGCTGCAGGAAAAGATCGGACGGGATCCACGCGCCATCCATCAGCGGCCAGGTATTGTAGCTGAAGCCCGCATCGAGCCCGGCAACCAGCGCGCCGAGATAGATCTGGAACAGGCTCATGACTGCGATGATGGCGGCCATCCGACGCGAACGATCCGTCGGCGCCGCATCATCGGAATGCGGACAAAGGCCGCGCTGGATCCACATGCAGGCGGCGAAGATCAAACAGGCGATGACGAGGTGGGTCGCCAGCCTGTATTGACTGACTTCGGTCCGCTCCACCAGACCGGACGAAACCATCCACCAGCCGATAAAACCCTGGAAGCCACCGAGCGCCAGAATGCCGAGCAGCGGCCAGCGCAGCCGGCGTTCGACCCGACCCGTCAGCCAGAAGAAGGCGAGCGGCACGGCGAAGATGATGCCGATGGTGCGCGCCAGCAGCCGGTGCGCCCATTCCCACCAGAAGATCGTCTTGAACTCGCCGACGGTCATGCCGTTGTTGAGCTGTTGGTATTGCGGAATGCGCTGGTAGAGCTGGAACTCCTCCTCCCACTCCTCGGCCGTCAGCGGCGGGATCACACCGTGGATAGGTTTCCACTCCGTGATCGAAAGGCCGGATTCGGTCAGGCGCGTCGCGCCGCCGACAAGCACCAGCGCAAAAAGCGTAAAGAGAACGACGACGAGCCAGCCGCGGATCTGCCGGCGGTTGCGATCGGTCCTGCCAATCTCGCTTCGGAGCATCTGTTCTGTCGCCAATTCGACGCCTGCCATGGCTTTCCCTCTGGTATCGCGGGGTTGGCGGCGAGCGGTTCATCGCCGCGCCTGCCGGAAAGCCGTTGATTTGCACCAGAGCGGCATGCAAAACAAGGCCGAACCCTTTGCGGCATGCCGTCGCGGCCGGATCTCGCGCCATTTGAAAGAATTGAAATGCCCGTACGTCTCAGAAAGCTGATCGGTACGATCCTGATCATCATCCTCGTCATCGTCTATGCGCTCGCCGCCGTCACCTTCGCGTCACTGCTGCTCGGCGCTGCGCCGTGGTGGGTGCATCTGATGTACTTCTTCTTTACCGGCCTGCTCTGGGTGCTGCCGGCGATGCTGATCATCAAGTGGATGGAAAAGCCGGCGAAAGACCGCTGAGCCAAGGGGGACCTCGATGAAGGTTGCGATCATTTCCGATATCCATGGCAACGACCTTGCACTCGAGGCGGTGCTTGCCGATATCGACGCGCTGGGGATCGCCGATATTGTCAATCTCGGCGACCATGTCAGCGGTCCGCTCAATGCGGCGCGCACCGCCGATATCCTGATGGCGCGCAACATCCCCTCGATCTCTGGCAATCATGACCGATACCTGCTGACGCTCGATCCCACCGGCATGGGGTTGTCCGACCGCGCGGCCCATGCGGAATTGCAGCCTCGGCATCTTGAATGGCTAGCGACCCTGCCGGCCACCCTCGTCTATCGCGATGCATTCTTTCTTTGCCATGGCACGCCTGCGAGCGACGAGGCGTACTGGCTCGAAGCATTGACGGCGGAGGGCGTGGTCCATCTGGCAGCGCGCAGCGCCATCGAAGTCCTCGCTACAGGCATCAAGCAACCAGTCATTCTCTGCGGACACACGCACACTCCCCGAGCGATCCGCCTTGCGGACGGCCGGCTCGTAGTCAACCCCGGCAGCGTTGGTTGCCCTGGATATGACGCCGACAGCCCGGTCGCCCACAAGGTTGAAGTCGGCTCGCCGGATGCGCGCTACGCCATCGTCGAAAGCGTTGGCAATGATTGGAGTGTCACGTTCCGCACAGTTCCCTACCAGCACGAGACGATGGCAAGGCTTGCCGCGCAGCGAAACCGCCTGCAATGGGCGCAAGCTCTTGCAACAGGTTTTCTCGGTGGGTAGCAATCCGGGCTTCATGCTTTGCTAACTGCATTCGCCGGTTGTTGCCCGGAGGTCGCAGTCATATTTCAGGAATTAAACGGATTGTAGCGGAGTTGCCGTTGAATGGCAGCCGCAACCAGCATCCGGACGGCCTTGCCGATGACGAACACAGATCTGACCATCGGCCGGCCGGGCCATCGAGACGCACACGCTGCGTCCCGGTCTGATGCCGCCATGAGCCGATTCGAGATCTCCATCCATGATACGATGGCGCCGCTGGAGCAGGAATGGCGGTCGCTGGAAGCGCTGTCTTTCAACTCCCTGCATCAAGGCTACGACTGGTGCGCGGCATGGGCGCAGGCTCATGACAGCGAGTTGCAGGTCGTTCGCGGCGCCCTTGATGGCGAATTGCTGTTCATCCTGCCTCTTGAATTCGTGCCCGGTCGCCTGTTCAACACGGCGCGGTTTGTCGGTGCGCCCCACAGCAATCTCAATACCGGACTTTTCGCGGCAGATGCGCTGACCCTTCCCCGAAACGACTTCGCTGACCGACTGGCGCGCGAACTCACTCATCGGCTGCGCCATAAAGTCGATCTCGTGGCGCTCGAAAAGACGCCGCTTGCCTGGCGCGGAACCGCAAGCCCGTTTGCGAACCTACCCGGCATCAAGAACCAGAATTCCTCGTTTCAGCTGCCGCTGTTTTCGAGCTTCGAACGCACGCTGGCACAGGTCAATGCCAAACGGCGGCGCAAGAAGATGCGGATCTCCGAGCGGCGGCTCGAGGCTCTCGGGGGGTACGACTACGTCATTGCGCAGGATCCCTGCGAAGCGCGGTCGTTGCTCGACGTCTTTTTTCGCCAGAAGGCCACTCGTTTTGCAGCTCTCGGACTTCCCGATGTCTTTCAGGGCGCCCCGACCAGAACGTTCTTTCACGCAGTCGCGGGCAGTTGCGGCGCAGCTGACGAACGACTGCTCGAACTCAATGCCATCCGCCTTAAAGGCGAACATGGCGGGCGGATTGTGGCCGTCGCCAGTCTGTCGCGAAAGGCCGATCATGTCATCTGTCAATTCGGCTCCATCGACGAGGAATTGGCAGGCGACGCCAGCCCGGGCGAGCTCTTGTTCTACAGAATGATCCAAAGGCTTTGCGGCGAGGGCGCGGCGCTCTTCGACTTCGGCGTCGGAGACCAGCCCTACAAACGCTCGTGGTGTACAGTCGAGACGCCGCTCAGGGACATCGTCCTGCCGCTGACGGTGCGCGGCCGGTTTGCAGCCGGCTACCACCGGGCATTGGTGCAGGCGAAAGTGGCGATCAAGGCCAACAGGGCCGCCTATTCATTCTTCCAGCGGGTGCGGAGCCGCAAGCGGAAGACCGATCGACAGACCGGCGAGATCGATAGCGAATAAGCAGCGCCGTTAGCGCGCCTCGGCTCAGGCCGCGTGGCGGTCGGGATAATCCGGGCCGGGTTCACCCCGCCCAGTCATCAACACGATGTCCCGGTAGCCGGCCTCGCCGAAGCCGGTCAGGACTTCAATGATTCTCTCTTCGCTAACCGCCGGCGCCGACAGGATGATTTCCGCGCCGTCGCGGCGGGCAATCTTGTCGACGGCTCCCTCGTCGGCCGGTCCGCATTCGACCAGCACCAGATCATAGGCATTGGTCAACGCATCGATGATCATCTGCAGGCGCTCGATGCCGCGCATTGCGAGCCGCGGATCGGCATCGCCTTGCGGAATGATGTGCGCGTCGGAGAACCGATCGGCATGAATGGTTTCGGTGAACGCCACCTCGCCGGCCAGCAAGTTGGTGATGCCAGGCAGTTGCGCCGAACGCGCCATCAGGCGGGTCGGGCAGGCCGAACCTGTGAGGTCGATCAACACGACCTTGCGATCTTCCTCCGCGATCAGACGCGCCAGCATCACCGTCGCCGTCGACCCCTCGTCGCCACCGGGCGAAACAGAGATTGCGATCCGCACTGCGTTTTCACGCAGGTGATCGGCAACCGCCTCGATCGAGAAATCCGGTTCGGCCGTCTCGCCGCTCGGGTCGTCGACAACATCGTCCGTCTCGTCCTCGGCCAGTGGCGCCAACGGTGGCAGATCGATGGCGTCGTTCAATGCAGGCGAGATGTTGAGCTTCTTCTCATCGAAACCATCAGCAGCAGCGACGGCGGCAATGGCCGGCCGCGAACGTGCCGGCGGCCGCTCGGCACCGACTGACACCGGCCGCAGTGCACGACCGCTGAACAACTCCCCGAGCATGATGATGATGCAGCTCAGAAGAAAGGTCGCAAGTGCCGCAACGATGGTGATCGGCATCACCTTCGGGAAGCTGGCGCCGGTGGGGACGACCGCGCTTGAAATGACACGCGCATCGGCGGGCGTTGCATTCTCGACCGTGCGCGACGTCGCTTCGCGATAGCGCGCCAGATAGGTCTCGAGCAGTTGCCGTTGGGCGGTCGCCTCGCGCTCGAGTGCACGCAGGCCCACCTCTTCCTCGCCGGCCTGGGCCGATTTGGCCTTGAGCGCGTTGAGCTGCTGCGTCAGCTGTTGCTCGCGCAACTCGCCGACCTTCGCCTCGTTTTCCAGACTGCTGAGGATCTTGCGGGTTTCTGAGCGGATCTGCGCCCTGATACCTTCGACCTGCGATTTCAGGGCCTTCAGCCGCGGATGGCCGTCCAGAAGCGTGGTCGAAAGGTCAGCCACCTGCCCTTGCAGGTTTGCTTCCGTCTCCTTGAGGCGCTGTATCATCGGCGAACCAACGACGTCGGCGATGGTATCAGCCTCGCGGCCGCTCGCCAGCGCCGCCCGCACACCTTCGGCGCGCGCCTCGGCATTAGCCCGCTCGCCACGCACGCGGGTCAGCTCGGTCGAGATATCCGTGAGTTGCCGGGTTGCGAAATTCGTGGTCTCGCCGGTTGGCAACAGATCGGACGACGAACGATAGGCCGCCACCTTGGCTTCGGCATCCCGCACCTTCTCGCGCAGATTGGCGATCTCCGGCTCAAGCCAACGGCTGGCTTCAGAATTGGTGTCGAGCTTCGCGCCGCTTTGCAGCGAAAGGAATACCTTTGCCATCTCGTTCGGGATCGCAGCCGCCAACTGTCGATCCTTCGAGGTAAAGGCGATCGCGATCACGCGCGACTTCTCGACCTGATAGACCTGCAGTTTCGATGTGAACTCCTTCAGCACCCGCTCTTCGGGCGGCATTTCCAGTGGGTTCTTCTTCAGGCCCAGCATGACCATCAGGTCGGAAACCGCCGAAGGTGCGGCCGAAGGATCAAACTCCTTCTGCTCGTGTAGCTTCATGTTGCGCGCGACCTGCTTGATCAGGTCGGCCGAACGCAGCACCTGAACCTGGCTCAGAATGCCGGATTCGTCGAAGACGCGGTCGGACCCTGTCTGCGCGTTCTGGTTGGAGCCGCTGAATTCAGGCTCCCGCGATTCGATGAGGACGCGCGTCTCGCTCTGATAGTCCGGTGCGATCATCTTCGCGGCGCCGAAAGCGAGCGCTGCAACACACGCAGTGGCGAGCAATACCTTGACGCGTCGATCCCACACGGCGCGGAACAGCCCGCCGAGATCGATATCCACATCCTGTTGTCCGCTGCCGTTTCCCGACATGCTTCTGGCTCCGAACCTTAAAATCTCGCTGGAAGGTAAATGAACATGGTAACGCAAGGGTTAATGGCTGCTCAACCTCTGGGCGATTTCGCCCCTCCTCTGCCGCAGGTCCCCCGTTGAAAATTCTACCGCGAGTTTACCAGCTATTAACCCTAACGGATCGATAACGGCGAGAGAGGTGGTCGTTTCCGGAGCCGAAGAGCAGCATGTCAACCGCAGGTATGAAGACGGGTCTCGCTATTACGGTGGCAGCACTGTCGATGTTGCTCGGCGGCTGCACAAGCTATCAGCCGGCACCCAAAGCGTTCAGCGAAGCAACGATCCAGCCCTATCGGCTGGACAGCGGCGACCGGCTGCGCATCAACGTATTCGAGCAGGCAGGCCTAAGTGGTACCTACACGGTCGATCAGGCAGGCTATGTTGCCTTTCCGCTGATCGGCACCGTCGCCTCGCGCGGCCACACGCTGCCCGAACTCGAAGGCATGATCGCCGCAAAGTTGAAACAGGGCTATCTGCGCGATCCGGATGTCACCATCGAAGTCGATCGCTATCGCTCGGTCTTCATCATGGGCGAAGTCGGCCAGGCAGGACAATATGCCTATGTGCCGGGAATGACGATACAGAACGCGATTGCGGTTGCCGGCGGCTTCTCGCCGCGGGCCAACCAGGCCAGCGCCGACGTCACGCGTAAAATCAACGGCCGGATCATCACCGGTCGCGTGCCGATTACCGATGCCGTACTGGCTGGCGATACGATTTACATTCGCGAACGGCTGTTCTGATCTCGATGCAGCCGCAGCGTCCCTTGCGCATCATTCACTGCTTCAGATCGCCCGTCGGTGGTATTTTCCGCCATGTGCGCGAGCTGGCGGAGGCGCACGCGGCGGCGGGTCATGAGGTCGGCATCCTCTGCGACAGTACCACTGGCGGATCCTATGAGGATTCGCTCTTCGACGGAATCCGGCCCTATCTGGCGCTGGGCCTCGTCCGCATGCCGATCCATCGCTCGATCGGCCCAAGGGATTTTGCCGCGCTCTGGCGCTGTTACAAGGAAATCAGAAGTTTGCAACCGGATGTGCTGCATGGGCACGGCGCCAAAGGTGGCGCCATAGCCCGCCTCATCGGTTCAGCCTTGCGGGTCAACAGGTATCGCGTAGCCCGCCTCTATTCCCCGCACGGTGGCAGTCTCCACTACAGCCCGAAGTCGTTTGTCGGGCGGATCGTCTTCCCGCTGGAGCGGCTTCAGGAACGCCTGACCGACGCGCTCGTCTTCGTCTGCGACTTCGAGCGCCAGACTTATTTTTCCAAGGTCGGCGAGCCGCGCGAGCACTACGAGCTGATCTACAACGGCATCGACGATCGCGAGTTCGAGGCCGTAGAGGCGCGGCCGGATGCGGTCGACTTCCTCTATATCGGCATGATGCGGGACCTGAAGGGTCCCGATCTTTTTGTGGATGCCTTTGCCCGCACGGAACGGCTTGTCGGGCGGCCGCTCTCGGCGTTGATGGTCGGCGACGGCCCACAGCAGCAAGAATACCGCGACCTCACGTTCGAGCAGGGCCTCGGGCGACGGATCACCATGCGCCCTGCCATGAACGCCCGCGAAGCCTTTTCGCTGGCACGAAACATCGTCATTCCATCCCGGGCAGAATCCATGCCCTATATCGTGCTCGAGGCGCTCGCGGCGCAAAAGCCGGTGATTGCCAGCCGCGTCGGCGGCATACCGGAAATCCTCGGCAAGCACAGCGCAGCTCTTGCCGAAGCGGCAGACGCGCAGTCACTTGCCACGATCATGGCTTCTGCAATCGTCGAGAAGGACTGGTCCGCGCGCGTGATGCCCGACCCGAAGACATTCAAGTCCCGCTTCGCGGCCTCGGTCATGACGGCGGAGGTGCTGCGGCTCTACCGGGATTTGTGCCGGGACCAATCGGCTCCGATAAGGCCTCAGGTTGCAACGTAAGCGTTTCTTAGTGGCTTTCTGCTATCCCGTGCGGACTTCAGTGCCGGAAGGAAGCCATGAACGAGTTTAAGCGGTCGGAAGCCTTCGACCCCGAAGCGCTTCGCAAGAAGATTTCGGAGATCCGTACCCGTGCGCCGGACGAAAAAGCCGGTGACGAACCGTCGACGGAACTCAACCCCCTCGCCCGACAGATTGCCGAACAATTCCGCGCAGACACCTATTCGCCCGCCATGATCATGGGCCTGATGCGTCTTTTCGAGTTCTGCGCACTGTTCGCCATCGGCTATGCCATCAATGCGCTTTATGTGCAGCCCGGCTTCGATCAGCTGCCGCTTTACCTGACGATCCTCGTTGGTGGCTCCGCACTAGCCGTTGCCGCGATGCAGATCGCCGACACCTACCAGGTCCCTGCTCTTCGCGCCTGGTTGCGCTTTACTCCGCGTATCCTCGCCTCTTGGGCGATCGCATTCGGCGGCATTGCCATCGCGCTTTTCTTTCTAAAGTCCGGTCATCAATATTCGCGTGTGTGGTTCGGCGGCTGGTTCGTCGCCGGTGCGCTCTTCCTCGTGGCAGAACGCGCATTCATTGCCTATTCCATCCGGCATTGGGCCCGCAACGGAACGATGGAGCGTCGTGCCGTCGTCGTCGGCGGCGGCCAGCCGGCCAAGGATCTGATCCGCACACTCGAACATCAGACCGACAACGACATCAGGATCTGTGGCATCTTCGACGATCGCGACGAACGTCGGTCTCCGAATGTCATCGCCGGCTACCCCAAGCTCGGAACGGTCGACGAGCTGGTGGAATTCGCGCGCCTGGCGCGCATCGACATGTTGATCATCTCGCTGCCGTTGACGGCGGAGAAACGCATCCTGCAGCTCCTGAAGAAGCTCTGGATACTGCCGGTCGACATCCGTCTTGCAGCGCACGCCAACAACCTGCGCTTCCGGCCGCGCAGTTATTCCCACGTCGGTGAAGTGCCGATGCTGGATATCTTCGACAAACCCATCGCAGACTGGGATTCCGTCGCCAAGCGTGGCTTCGACATCTTCTTCAGCATCGTCGCCCTGGTGTTGTTGTGGCCGGTGATGCTGGGGGCTGCGATCGCGGTCAAAGCCACCTCGCCCGGCCCCATCATCTTCAAGCAGAAGCGCCACGGTTTCAACAACGAGACCATCGAGGTCTACAAGTTCCGCTCGATGTACACGCATTTGAGCGACCCGAGCGCCCGCAACGCTGTGACGAAGGGCGACCCCCGCGTCACGCCGGTTGGGCGTTTCATCCGCAAGTCCTCGATCGACGAACTGCCGCAGATCTTCAACGTGCTCAAGGGCGAGCTCTCGCTCGTCGGCCCGCGCCCGCATGCCGTGCTAGCGCAGACGCAGAACCGCACCTATTCCGACGTCGTCGAAGGCTATTTCGCCCGTCACCGCGTCAAGCCCGGGGTCACCGGCTGGGCGCAGATCAACGGCTGGCGCGGCGAGATCGACAGTGACGACAAGATCCGCCTGCGCACGGCCTTCGACCTCCACTACATCGAGAACTGGTCGCTGCTCTTCGACCTGAAGATCCTGTTCCTGACACCGTTCCGGCTGCTCAACACGGAAAATGCCTATTGAGCACCGTCGACACACCACCGCCGATCGTCTTTAGACCCCAGCTCGCCGCGCTTTCGCTCTTCGGCTCATGGCTGGTTGCGCTTGTGGTGTTTCTGTCGGGTTTCGTGATTGCCGAACCAGCGCCCTACGAGCTATTCCTGGTGGTCCTCATTGGGCTCTGGGCGCTCTTCGGCCTGAAAATCTCGCGCTATGTCGCGCCGCTTCTTACTCTGCTCACCCTGTTCATGATCGGCGGGATCCTGTCGCTGATGACGATGGTCGACCTGACCAAGGGGCCGATGTACATGGCGGTCTCCGGATTTCTGGCGCTGTCGGCGGTCTTTTACGCCGCCATCATCGAGGATCGCTATCAGCGGCTCCGGCTGATCTTCAACGCCTGGGTCACGGCTGCCGTCCTGACCGCCCTGCTTGGTATTCTCGGCTACTTCGGCGCAATCCCGGGCGCTGAAAACTTCACACTCTACGACCGGGCCAAAGGCGCCTTCCAGGACCCGAACGTGTTCGGCCCATTCCTGTCGGTTCCCGCACTCTATCTAATCCACGGGTTGTTGACGCAGCCGATCCACAAGGCCCCGCCCAAGATCGCCGCGCTTCTGGTGCTGGCGCTCGGCGTGTTCCTGTCGTTCTCGCGTGCTGCATGGGCGCTCAACCTTTTCTGCGTGGTTGCCTTCGTCTTCGTGATGCTGCTCAAGGAGCGCAACGGCCTCTTCCGCCTGCGCATCCTCGTCGTCGCCCTGGTCGGCGGTGTCTTTGTTGTCGGCGCCCTGCTGGCCGCGCTGCAATCGGAGCAGGTGGCAACGCTCTTTTCCAGCCGCTCGCAGCTCGTGCAGGACTATGACGGCGGCCACCTCGGCCGCTTCGACCGTCACCGCATCGGTTTCCTGATGTCGATGGAGAAACCGCTCGGCATCGGTCCGATGGTCTTCAGCACGATCTTTCCCGAGGACGAACATAACGTCTGGCTGAAGTCGCTGACATCCTACGGCTGGCTCGGTTTCGTCAGCTACGTCACGCTTATCATCTGGACGCTGTCGCTCGGTTTCCGCTTCCTGCTGCTCGAGCGCCCCTGGCAGGTTTATCTGATGATCGCCTGGGTCGCGCTGATCGGTCATGTGGGCGTCGGCAATGTCATCGATACCGATCACTGGCGTCATTTCTACATGCTTCTCGGCATCATCTGGGGATGTGCCGCCCTCGAATACCGCCATCGTCGAACAATGCGGGCCGGATGGCAGCAATGAACATGGAATATCCTTTGCCAAATCGCCCCGCCGCCGCGCCGCTGCGCCTGCTCGAAGTCCTCGAGCCGAGCGGTGGCGGATCGGGCCGGCATTTCATCGATCTCTGCCGCGGCATGCATCTCCGCGGGCATCACGTCGAGGCGGTCTACTCACCGGTGCGAGCCGAGGAAAGTTTCGTGCGCGAGCTGAAGGCTATTGGCCTTCCCGCTGTTCACGCCGTCGACATGAAGCGTGCCCCAGGGCCCACCGACATCCCAGCCTTCCTGACGCTGCGTCGTATTATGCGCGATCATGGCCCTTTCGATATCGTTCACGGCCACAGCTCCAAGGCCGGAGCGTTGACGCGCCTGCGCTTGCCCGGTCGCCATTTGCCGCGCATCTACACGCCGCACGCTTTCCGTACGCTGGATCCGACACTGGGACGCGGCGGCAGGCTGATCTATGGCGCGATCGAATGGGGTCTCGCCTGGTTCTATACCGACCATCTCATCTGTGTGTCCGACGACGAGCGCTCCCACGCCGTTTCGCTATACATGCCGGAGGAGCGGATGTCGGTGATCGTCAATGGCGTTGCTCCGCCCTCACGGGATATGGCAACGACCATAAGGGCTAGTTTCGGCATTGCGCCGAACGCATTTGTCTTCGGGTTCATCGGCCGGCTGACCGCGCAGAAGGCACCCGAACGGCTCGTTGCCGCCTTTAAGAACATCGCCGCGACGGTGAAAGACAGTCATCTCGTCATGGTTGGCGCCGGCGAGCTCGAAGGCACGGTTCGCACCGCGATTTCCGAGAGCGGCCTACAGAACCGGATGCATCTGACATCCGCATTCACAGGTCCGCAAGCGGCCCCTGCCTTCGATGTGCTGGTCATGCCGAGCCGCTACGAGGCGATGTCCTACGTCATGCTGGAGGGGGCGGCGGCCGGAAAGCCGATCATTGCCAGCGATATCGGCGGCGCACGAACCGTGATCGAGGATGGTCACAACGGCTTCATCGTGCAGAATACCGACGATATCTCGGAGCTTGCCAAGACTATGGCTGCGTCCGCTACGCCAGCCACCTTCAGGAAGCTCGCGGCGGCAGCCGACAGCCTCAAGGAGCGCTTCACGCTCGACGCGATGCTCGACCAAACCGAGATGCTCTATTGGAAGCTGGCGGAACGACGACGTATCAGGGTAACCGCCTGATTACATAACACGGTTTTGGGACGACGACCTGCATGACGACATGTAGGCATACCGCAAACATTGCGAAACCGTAGCTTTTCATCTAAGTCGAAATAATATCTGGAAGCTATACTGGGGCGGGAATGGCCGAAATCAACTATCCCTTCAGGGCTCAAGCCGACGCGACTTCGATCGCTGACAGGGGGGTACTGGAGCGTCTCTCCACTTGGTATGAAACGCTGAAGGTCGAACGGCGCGAACGGCGCAAAGCGACATCCGTTAGCCTGCGTTGCGTCAGTCATCACGGCCAAACGTCACTATATCCCGACGAACTTCCGCTTGTTTTCCTGACGCACAACGACGCAAAGCTGGTTCCCGCATTCCTTTCGCACTATCGGCAGCTAGGTGTAACGCGCTTCATTTGCGTGGACGACGTCTCCACGGACGGAACAAGAGAATTCCTCCTCAAACAGGACGATGTGGACCTGTGGGTTTCGCCTGTCCGCTACAAGGACGCACGCCGCGGCCGAGCATGGCGCGAGACACTTTTGGGCCTCTATGGCGGCCCAAGGTGGTACGTCAATGTCGATTCCGATGAATTCCTCGTCTATGACGGGTTCGAAACCAGGACACTCTGGTCTGTTATACACTGTCTTGAAAAGGCAGGCGCGCTGAGACTGCCGGCGCCCATGCTCGATATGTATCCCATCGACCTATCTAAAGCGGACGCCAATCTGCTGAGCTCGCGCGCGCCTTGGGAAATCGCGGACCACCTCGATAGCTCCGGGTACACGCTGTCTACAACCAAACGGGCGATTTCAATCAAGGGCGGAGCGCGCAAACGAGAATTCGACGCAGACCTCGAACTCATCAAGTACCCCCTGATATACTGGGACGATGACTGTCGCTTCGGCCCCAGCATACATCAACCGCTTCCATATCGGAGAAACTTCGCGAGCATGATGGGCGCCCTGCTCCACTTCAAGTTTTTCTCAGACTACGAGAAGGAAATAACGGAGGCTGCACGCGACGGGCAATATTTCGACAATGCGGCTGCGTATTCGAAGATGACGGATGTCATCGCGAAAAAAGGGACGCTGCAGCTACAGTCCGACGACTCATTGAAGTTTACCGGCTCGCAGCAGTTGCTCGACCTTGGCTTCATTACGCCAATTGCTCCAACTGAGCCCAGACGGTAACACGTGTAGCCATGCCTGAAAAATCCAAGATCGTCGTCGTCTTTCCGGTCCACAACGGCGCAAAAACGCTTGAGCGAAGTCTGCAGAGCATTGCGGACCAATCCCTGTCCGATTTCAGGGCACTTATCCTGGAAAATGGCTCGACCGACGACACCTTAGAGATCGCCAGAGCATTTTGCGCAAGGGATCCGCGATTTTCCGTTATTCAGAACGCCAATTTTCTGAGCGCGCTCGAGCAATTTGCCAAGGCGTTCAGAATAGGCGCATGCGAAGGCGAATACTTCTGCCTTCGCGCGTGCGACGACACGTCAACACCCGACTTCCTGCAGGAACTCGTCGCATCGCTGGATGCGGATCCAAGTAAAATGCTGGCCGTGGGCAACGTCGAGCGCGTCGACGGCACAAAAGTAAAACACGCCAAGCCGAACCAGGACATTTTCCGTTTCAAGGAACGCTACGTACGCGGCCGAGCCCCGCGGAATCTCATGTATCCGTCCGAGTGGATCTACGGCGTCTTCCGGTCTGCTGCAGCCGACGAGATCGTTCTCAAGCGGTGGCACGAAGGCGCGGTCTGGGCGCTCAGCTCCTATGTCGTCACGGAGTTCGTCGTTCGCGACCTCGTCGCCTACACCGACGGCCCTGTCTACGAATTCACCGAGGGATCCGGTTCGGACAAAAAATACATGGTGACATCCATCACAGCAAAAATTCGAGCTCGCTGGCAATACACGATCGGCTGCTACAAGCTCAAAGACAAGCTTCCTCCCGCATCCCTCTACAGCCGATTGATGCTATTCCGCATGTGCTGGAACGATGCCAGGCGTAAGACCAGGTATCGGATTTTCGGCCTCTGACGCTCAGACGGGTGAGTTGGCGGCGCCGTATAGCCGCCTAGTTGGCGACAACGGAAAATCAACAAACGAAGGAATTTATCAATCACCCCTTGGGGGCTTGGTGATTGAAATGGTCGGAGCGGCGGGATTCGAACCCACGACCCCTTGACCCCCAGTCAAGTGCGCTACCGGGCTGCGCTACGCTCCGGACCGAGGAAATCCCTATATTCTCAACGCTTAGAGCGCAAGCGGGAATTTCGGGCCCGGCAGGAAAAAGGAACAAACGGCGTGGATAAGTGGAAAATGGGACGAGAAGTCCCACAGGTCAAAACTTTGCGATTGTCGGTCTAGAATACACTCCATGTGAACGCGGCGGTCACTGCCGGCAACGGTTGTCGCCACACCGCCGCTTCGCCCCTCCCTTCACAGGGCTGGCAACCCAGCTAGGCCCGTCTTTCTGCAGCGCAAACGAGCGATTGGTCTCCCGCAGAATTAAGCCGTTGACTTCTGACCAGCATCAGAACATTTGTAGAACAAATTGGAGGCTTTGCCATGTCAGAGAAATTTATCATCATGCCCTTTAAACGCGTTCGCGGTGGGCTCGCGCCCGGCGAGATGCGTGCCGCCACGACCGCGGCTGGGGCAGAGAAGGTTGCGGCGGCTATGGCGCCGAGGCATGTCGGCGTCGCCGCCTATGCTGTCCAGGTGGACGAAGAAAGCGGCGACATGAGTAGCCCTCGCCTATTGGTCCAGTTCGGCGAGATTGCGGATCTGAACGCTGCCTGACATGCAGGACCGCTTTCCGCCTATCCGCGATCTTCCAGAACCATCAGGACCTCGCGCAAAATAGCTCAGGCCCTGGGGTCCCTTTGCGATCAGCTCTCGCTCTCAGGCGAACGCCGACGGGTGTACGTCGAATGAGTCACGGCTAAAGGCCCGCCGCAGCCCCCTTGAATCACCGTCAATTTAAGGAGTTGTGCAGTCCATCAAAGGACACCCAAAGAACACCCTTAGCGCGCACCTGCATCGGTGAAGTGATTCGACTATGCGACAGGATCGAGGCGTGCTTCATCAGCTCGGGACCGGCGTAGTTGCCGCAATCCTCCGGCGTGACCTGCACAGCCCCTCTACTTTCGCGGCCTGCGCCTCTGCCTCGCCGACGCGCAACCTTCGCTGCCGAATCAGCAGGCGCCAGTTACCGCGCCTGATCAAGCAAACGCTTGCATTCCAGGAGATCGTAAAGCGCCTCTTGAAGCAGCGCCCGATCTTCCTTGCCGACGGAGGAGGACTTGCCGAGAGAGATTTCCGGAACGTCGTCATTGCCGCCGCCGAAGGAGAAAAAGCGGCGGCTGGCTGGCGCCTTGGCGCGACCGACGATCTGATCCTCGTCGGACAAGCCGGCCTTCGGCGGTAGCGGCTCCTCGTTGCTCGAGGCGGCCAGGGCCTCAACCGTCGCCAGATCGCCGCTGGCGATCGCCGCCACGAATTTGTTGCCGTTGGCCTTCAGCAGCTTCTGCACGCCTTTGATCGTGTAGCCATGATCATAGAGCAGGTGACGGATGCCCTTCAGCAGGTCGACATCTTCAGGGCGATAATAACGCCGGCCGCCACCACGCTTCATCGGCTTGATCTGCTGGAAGCGTGTTTCCCAGAAGCGCAGGACGTGCTGCGGCAGATCGAGATCGTCGGCGACCTCGCTGATGGTGCGAAAAGCGTCGGGGCTTTTTTCCATTTCGTTCCCATTCCATGTCATGCGACTCAGGGCAAGCCTAAGCGCAATGAACCGATGTCGTGCGATGATCGCACGAATCGGCTCCATTTCAACGGCTTATGGATGGGTTTTCAACCACATTGTGGTTGCCGACCTCCGCTTACGATACGGGAGAGGCCGGCTTCAGCTTGGCCTTGCGGCTCAGATGCGATTTCAACACCCGCTGCTTCAGGACGTTAGACGCCTTGAAGGTCATCACCCGCCGCGGCGAAATCGGCACTTCCTCACCGGTCTTCGGGTTGCGGCCGATGCGCTCGTTCTTATCGCGAACTTGAAAGGTCGCGAAGGAGGATAGTTTCACACTCTCGCCACGCACGATTGCGTTGCATATTTCGTCAATGACGGTTTCCACCAACTCGGCAGACTCTGTACGAGACAGACCCACCTTGCGAAAAACCGACTCAGCCAAGTCTGCTCGTGTTACTGTTTTTCCGCTCATCTTCCCCCACCGATGTCTGGCACGCCGATCAGCGACCGAAGACTATTGCCCTTGCCTTTTGCGGTCAAGCGCCTGCGTTGCCTCAGCATTTTTTACCAGCGTATCAGAACGGAGCCCCATGTGAAGCCACCCCCCATGGCTTCAAGCAGAACGAGATCGCCCTTCTTGATCCGGCCGTCCGCCGCCGCGGTGTTCAGAGCCAGCGGAATGGACGCGGCAGAGGTGTTGCCATGGAGATCGACTGTTACCACAACCTTATCGAGCGGGATGCCGAGCTTCTTGGCCGAACCATCGATGATACGGCGGTTGGCCTGGTGCGGCACGAGCCAATCGATGTCTTCCGCCGTCGTTCCCGTGGCCTCGAAGGCGGCCTCGATCACGTCGGTGATCATGCCGACGGCATGCTTGAAGACTTCGCGGCCTTCCATCTTGAGATGGCCGACGGTACCCGTTGTCGATGGTCCGCCATCGACATAAAGCTTTTCGCGATGCGCACCATCGGAGCGCAACTTGGCAGTGAGCACGCCGCGATCGGCAATCGTGCCCTCGCCTTTCTGGGCTTCCAGGATGATCGCGCCAGCGCCATCGCCGAAGAGCACGCAGGTCGTGCGATCGGACCAATCGAGAATGCGTGAGAACGTCTCGGCACCGATCACCAGAACACGCCTTGCCAGCCCACCACGGATATAGGCGTCCGCCGTCGTTACCGCGTAGATGAAGCCCGAACAGACCGCCTGCAGATCGAAGGCCGCGCCATGGTGCATGCCGAGCCGGTTCTGAATGTTGACCGCAGTTGCCGGAAAGGTGTTGTCTGGCGTTGACGTCGCCAGAATGATCAGGTCGAGATCAGCCGCCGTCAGCCCGGCATTGTCCAGTGCTGCGCGTGCAGCGGCCTCGCCAAGCGACGCCGTGGTTTCGCCTTCGCCGGCGATGTAGCGCTGGCGGATGCCGGTGCGCTGCACGATCCACTCGTCTGACGTATCGACCTTGGATTCCAGCTCCTGATTGGTGACAATGCGCTTCGGCAACGCTGCACCGAAGCCGCGAACGACGGAACGGATCATTTATTCAAACCTCATCATTCATGCCGGCGGGAAGCGCGCTCGGCGGCTCGGCGCCATGGTACTTCGCCAGATCGATCTCGATCTTCGCCTTCAGGCCATTTTTCACCATGTCATAGCCGACGTCGATAGCGGCCGCAAAGCCCTCGCCATCGGCGCCACCATGGCTCTTGATCACGACACCATTGAGGCCGAGAAAGACGCCGCCATTAACCTTGCGCGGGTCCATTTTTTCGCGCAGGCGGTCGAAGGCACCTTTGGCCAGGATGTAGCCGATCTTGGCCATCAGCGTGCGCGACATGGCCGCGCGGAGATATTCGGCGATCTGTCGCGCCGTTCCTTCGGCGGCCTTGAGCGCGATATTGCCGGAGAAGCCCTCGGTGACAACTACGTCGACGGTGCCGCGTCCGATATCGTCGCCTTCGACGAAACCGTAATAATCGAAGCCTTCGATATTGGCGTCACGGATGAGGCGCCCGGCTTCCTTGACTTCTTCCTGGCCCTTGATTTCTTCGACGCCGACATTGAGCAGGCCGACGGTCGGGCGTTCTATCTCGAACAACGCTCGTGCCATGGCGCCGCCCATCAGCGCGAAATCCATGAGCTGCTGCGCATCGGCACCGATGGTGGCGCCGACGTCGAGCACGATGCTCTCGCCCTTGAGCGTCGGCCAGATCGCGGCGATCGCCGGGCGCTGGATGCCCCGCATCGTGCGCAGGCAGAAGACCGACATGGCCATCAGCGCGCCGGTATTGCCGGCCGAGACGACGACGTCGGCCTCACCGGCGTTGATCGCATCGATCGCCCGCCACATGCTCGACTTGCCGCGGCCGCGCCTCAGCGCCTGGCTCGGCTTCTCATCCATGGCGACTGCGATCTCGCAATCGTGGAAGGTGCTATTGGCCTTGAGCTTGGGGTGTTTGGCCAAGATATCAGCGCATTGCGCTTCTATGCCGAACAGGACAAACCTTATGTCCGGATGACGTTCAAGCGCCCGTGCGGCGCCCGGGATGACGACTTCAGGACCATGGTCGCCGCCCATCACGTCAAGAGAAATTCTGACCACGCGTGTCTTATCCTTTTTTCCTGCCACACAACACGTGCTGCCGTGGCGCACGCTTTCGAACGCAACGACGATACATATTGCTTCTGACGCTTGAGCCAGGCACGCGGCAGGTCGCTGCGGCGGCTCATTTGGCCGGAGTCGGGCCAAAATACTGCTTTTCGCCCGCGTGACAACCGAATTGTAGGGGAGGCTTTGGCGGCCTCAGTCCTTTTTCCAGTCCTTCAGCGCTGCAAACGGGTTCGGCTTCTCGTCGTCGGCCGCCGTGCTTTCGATGCGCGCACCGAAAGTCACGCCCGGTTTGCGCGGATAAGGTTCGATCGCCAGCGCCACATGCTCGCTGACGACGACGCCGGCATCGATCGTGTCGCCGGTAAAGGTATCGGGGATATCGGGGCCGTCGGGGCTGAGGATCATCTCACCGCCATCATTGCTGGCCTGGCGGGCGAGCCTCGATCCTTCCGGTACGAGGATAGAATCGATGGATTCCTTGATATCGGCCTCGACTGGCTCGAGGGTCACGACGCAGGACTGCACGATCCGAGCGGTAACGTCACCCTTGATCTTGACACCGTCCTTCTTCCAGCGCGCGATCTGCAGATCCGCTGAAAGCGACAGGACTTCGCGCACATCCCAGAGTTCGGCAAGCGCTTGCCGTTCGCTCTCGTTTGCCGAGAGCCGCACGGTCACGGCATTGGCCGAGATATGCCCGACCTTCACCGGGTAGGAGAATGCCGGTCGGCTATCGTCTTTCATGATCAGATCCTTCCTCGCGCGGGCGCCGTTGCCGGCACGCTCTTCGCGGATAGTGCCGCACGCCAGGTTCAAGGGCGCACGGGCATCGATGGCGTCTCTTACTCTCCGGCGGTGGGGATGCGCAACTGGCCGGTTTCGACGCGCTCTTCCGGTTCAGTCGCGAGCCGCTCCTCGACAGAGAGGAGATAGGCAGCCAGGCCATCCATCCCCGGCTCACCCTGATCGCCCTTCGGATAGAAGTTACGCTTCAGCGCCGCAGCAAGCGAGGACGCATCTCGACCTTCGAGTGCCGCCGCATAGGATTCGAGCCGGCCATAGAACATTCCGGCCAGCTTCTTCATCTTCTTCGGCACGCCGGCATCACCGACGCCAAGCTCGCGGATCGAATGGTCGACATCCTCGAAGAAGGCGTCGACGATCTCCTGAGCGATCTCCTGGCCGGCGCGCGCCGACCCGCGCGTGCGCCGGAAATAAAGGATCAGCACGGCCGACAGCATCTCGAAACGCCCCATCACCGTGTCGGGCACGTCGAGGTCCGTATAGAGGTGCGGCTGACGTGCCGCCGCGGTCAACAATGCATATTGCCGTTCGACAATCGCAATATTGCCGCTTTTTCTTTTGAACAGTCCAAAAATCATCACAAAGCCCAGCTTTGGCTTTCTCGAAATGCGCGCAAGCGCCCATGACGTTGTTGCATGATAGCCGAAGCTGGTTTACCGAAGCATGCACGAATTGCAATGGCGGATATGCCATCGTTACTCCAAAGGGAGCTGTCGTTGACGAAGCGGTTTTTCAGAACAAATTTGAAGGTCCTAGGCCGAGTTGCGGCCGTAGCGACTGTTAGCACCATTGCTCTCTCCGCCTGCCAGTCCGCTAATGTCGGTGAAGTTCTCCACCAGGGTTATGTGGTTGACCAGGAAACGCTAAATCTCGTTCCGGTCGGTTCCAGCCGTGAACAGGTCATGCTTTCGCTCGGCACACCGTCGACGACCGCGACCTTCGACAACGAGGTATTCTACTACATCTCGCAGACCCGCAAACGGCCTGTCGCGTTCATGAAGCCGCAGCTCGTCGACCAGTCGATTCTTGCCGTCTATTTCGACAAGGAAGGCACGGTCAGCCAGCTCGCGCACTACACGCTCAAGGACGGCAAGGTCTTCGACATGCTGACGCGTACGACGCCGACCGGCGGCAAGGAAACGAGCTTCCTCGGCCAGTTGCTGACCGGCCCCGGCGCCGGACAGGCTGCAGCGCGAAGCCTGTTCAAGGACTTCGGCAACTAAGTTCACCCGATCGCAAAGAAAAGGCCCGCGGAACGATGTTCCGCGGGCCTTTTGCGTTTTGGGGATAGGATCAGGCAAGGACTGCCAGAAGCAGCAACGCCACGATGTTGGTGATCTTGATTGCCGGGTTCACCGCGGGGCCTGCCGTATCCTTGTAGGGATCGCCGACAGTATCACCGGTCACCGACGCCTTGTGCGCTTCGGAGCCCTTGAGGTGCCGAGTGCCGTTCTTGTCGACGAAACCGTCCTCAAAGCTCTTCTTGGCGTTGTCCCAGGCGCCGCCGCCCGAGGTCATCGAGATCGCCACGAACAGGCCATTGACGATCACGCCAAGCAACGACGCGCCAAGTGCCGCGAAAGCGGATGCCTTCGAGCCGGACAGCAACAGCACGCCGAAATAGACGACGAGCGGCGCCAGAACCGGCAGCAGCGACGGAACGATCATTTCGCGGATCGCCGCCTTGGTGAGCAGGTCGACCGCGCGACCATAGTCCGGCTTTTCCGTGCCGGCCATGATACCCGGCTTTTCGCGGAACTGGCGGCGCACTTCCTCGACGATCGAACCTGCCGCACGCCCGACGGCCGTCATCGCGATGCCGCCGAAGAGATAGGGAATGAGGCCGCCGAAGATCAGTCCGGCAACGACATAGGGGTTCGAGAGATCGAAGGAGATCTGACCGACATCAGCGAAGTACGGATATTTGTCGCCATTGGCGGCAAAGTAGCTGAGGTCGTTGGCGTAGGCCGCAAACAGAACCAGCGCGCCGAGCCCGGCCGAGCCAATGGCATAGCCCTTGGTTACGGCCTTCGTCGTATTGCCGACGGCATCGAGCGCGTCGGTAGACTTGCGCACTTCCGGCGGCAGATGCGACATCTCCGCGATGCCGCCCGCATTGTCCGTCACCGGACCGAAGGCGTCGAGTGCAACGATCATACCGGCAATGCCAAGCATCGCGGTTACGGCAATCCCGGTGCCGAACAGGCCGGCCAGTTGGTAGGTCGAAATGATGCCCCCGACAATGACAATCGCCGGCAATGCCGTCGATTCCAGCGAGACTGCAAGGCCCTGGATGACGTTCGTGCCGTGACCGGTGACCGACGCCTGCGCGATGGAGTTCACCGGGCGCTTGTTGGTGCCAGTGTAGTATTCGGTGATGACCACGATTAATGCGGTGACCACGAGGCCGAGGATACCGCACAGGAACAGGTTCCAGCCGGTAATATCCTGGCCCGCGACGGTGCCGATCGAACCCCAGCCGATCGTCAGCGATGTGGCCGCACCCAGGCCGACGATCGACAGCGCACCCGTCACGATCAGGCCGCGGTAGAGAGCGCCCATGATCGAGTTGTTGCTGCCGAGCTTGACGAAGAAGGTGCCGATGATCGAGGTGATGATGCAGGTCGCGCAAATCGCCAGGGGGTAAGCCATCACGGTCGAGAGCACTGGCGTGCCGGCAAAGAAGATTGAAGCCAGCACCATGGTTGCGACCACCGAGACAGCGTAGGTTTCGAACAGGTCGGCCGCCATGCCCGCGCAGTCGCCGACATTATCGCCGACGTTGTCGGCAATCGTCGCAGGGTTGCGCGGATCATCTTCCGGGATTCCGGCTTCCACCTTACCGACGAGGTCGCCGCCGACATCAGCACCCTTGGTAAAGATGCCGCCGCCGAGACGGGCAAAGATCGAGATCAGCGATGCGCCGAAGCCGAGCGCCACCAGCGCGTCGATCACTTCACGCGAACCGGGCTCGTGACCCAGACCTGCTGTCAGGATGAGGTAATAGACCGATACGCCGAGCAGGGCGAGGCCTGCGACGAGAAGGCCGGTGATCGCGCCGGATTTGAAGGCAATATCGAGGCCGGATGCGAGGCTGACCGAAGCCGCCTGCGCGGTGCGCACGTTTGCGCGAACGGAAATGTGCATGCCGATGAAACCGGCAGCGCCCGAAAGCACTGCCCCAACGAGAAAGCCGAACGCGGCTGCGGAAGAAAGTAGAACCCAGGCGCCGATGAAAACGACGACGCCGACGATGGCAATGGTTCTGTACTGACGTGTGAGATAGGCCTGCGCCCCCTCACGAATGTAGCCTGCGATTTCTTGCATGCGGGCGTTCCCCTGGTCGGCGGCAAGCACCGACCGTGTTGCCCAGATGGCATAAGCCACCGCGAGCAACCCGCATGCGATAACGCCCAACAAAATGGTCATTTCGCATTACCCTCCGTTTCAACCCGCGGACTCACTCCCGGCCGCAGGCCCCTCAAATCCGCGAATCACGCACCACCTCCTCAAGCAGCACCCCTCACGGCGCGGCCAGAGTGCGGTTGCAACGAAAGATCGTCAAGCCCCGGAAAACTAACTACCGGCGGACCTTTGCGAACGGAAGATTTTGGAGAAAAGCGGTGGCTCAGGCCGCAACGCTGGGACGAGTACGCATCAGCAAGAAGAGCAGAAGAAGGCAGACTGATGTCACCGGCCAGACGACGGCGTTCAGCATATCCCAGCCATAGACCGAGAGAACCTTGCCAGAGGCAAAGGACGAGAGCGCGACGGTGGTAAAGAGGATGATGTCGTGGAAGGCCTGCACCTTGTCGGCCTCTTGTGGGCGATAACTGCCGGCAACAATGGCGGTCGAGCCGATGAAACCGAAATTCCAGCCCAGACCGAGAAGCACCAGAGCGCCCCAGAAGTTCCAGAGTTCCAGACCCATGTGGGCGACGGCCGCGCAGGCCATGAGCAGCAGCAGCCCGCAGGCGACGATGCGCTCGGCGCCGAAGCGTGTGATCAGCCACCCCGTAAAGAAGCTGGGCGCAAACATTGCGAGCACGTGCCACTGGATGCCGAGCGTGGCAAGCTCGGTGGAAAAGCCGCAGCCGACGACCATGGCGACCGGTGCACCGGTCATCATGAATGTCATCAGCGCGTAGCTGGATATGCCGCAGACCATGCCGGTGATGAAGCGTTGGTTGCGAACGATCTCACTGAGCGAGCGGGCGGCCTGGCCATGATGCTCGCTAGCCACGGTCCCCTGCTCCGGCAGACGCAATGGCGCGAAGAAGAATGCGGCCAGCAGGCAGACCGGCAGCAAGGCGATGAAGGCCCCGACAAAGGCAACGGGCGCGAAGAGATCACCGGCGAAAATGACGATCTGTGGGCCGAGAATCGCGGAAACGATGCCGCCGCCCAGGATCCACGATATCGCCTTCGGTTTGTAGAAGGACGGCGCAGCATCGGCGGCCGCGAAGCGCAGCTTTTGTGTAAACCCGTTGGAGGAGCCGAGAATGGCAAGACCGAAGGCAAAGAGCCAGAAGCTCTCGCGGAACAGCGCAACCGCGGCGATTGCGGCGCCTACCGACGCAATCCCGGTGCCGACCATGAAGGCGAAGCGTCGGCCGATGAGGCGCGAGAGCGTTGCCACGAGAATGACACCGAGCGCCATGCCGACGTTGTAGGCAGTCAGAGGTGCTGTCGCCAGCGACTTGTCGTCTGCCAGCAATTGATAGCCGGCAACGCCGCCGACGGCAAAACAGATCGGGCCGACGACGCCAAGGATCGCCTGCGCCGCCGTTAGAAGGAAAACGTTGCGGCGCGCTTCGCGAAGGGCAGAGCCCATATCATCGACGGCAGCCGCAACCATGGCCGCGCTACTTCTTGGGTTCGCCGCGAACCTGCCGGGCAATTCGGTCAAGAACGGCGTTCACCAGCTTCGGCTCGTCGTCTCCGAAGAAAGCCTTGGCAATTTCGACATATTCGGTGACGATCACCGCAACAGGCACGTCCTTGCGCTCCAGCATCTCGAATGTCCCGGCGCGCAAGATGGCACGAACGGTGGAATCGAGCCGCGACAGCGCCCAGTCGTCCTGCAATGCCGAGCCGATCAGCGGGTCGAGCTTGCGCTGATCGCGCACGACGCCTGCAACGATCGAGCGGAACCAGGACGCATCAGCCTTCAGATAGGTATCGCCGTCCAGTTCCTGGCCGAGGCGGTGCATTTCGTATTCAGCGACGACTTCGAGCACGCCGGTGCCGCCGATATCCATCTGGTAGAGCGCCTGCACGGCCGCGAGACGCGCCGCGCCGCGTTGGTTAGCCTGTTTCAACGGCTGATCCGAGGGGGTGTTCGTCACTGTTCCGTGCCCAATTTGTTCTTCAGTTCAATCATCGTCAACGCAGCGCGCGCTGCAAAGCCGCCCTTGTCGCCTTCCGACCGGCGCGCCCGCGCCCAGGCCTGATCATCATTTTCGACCGTCAGGATGCCGTTGCCGATGGCAAGGCTTTCGCTGACGGCGAGGTCCATGATCGCACGCGAGGATTCGTTCGCGACGATATCGAAATGATAGGTCTCGCCGCGAATGACCATGCCGAGCGCGACGAAGCCGTCGTAGCCCGTGCCGCCGTCGTCCGCGCCATCGAGCGCCATGGCGATTGCCGGCGGGATTTCGAGTGCGCCGGGAACTGTCACGATATCATAGGTCGCGCCGGCTGCATCCAGCGCATGTTTGGCGCCATCGAGCAACGCGTCGGCCATATCGTCATAGAAGCGTGCTTCCACAATCAGGATGTGGGCAGCCTTGGTCTTCGCCATGGGTCACCTGTCTTGAGATTTCTGCGCCGGTGCGACCGGCTGAGGCGGCGGTCAAACCATGACCGGCGTCGAATGGCAAGCAAATTCCGCTCTCGGCGCCCTTTTGCCGCGTCGCACGCCGGTAGCGCCCTGCCCGCTCCAGATGGGGCGGTACGCTTGTGTCACGCTTGAGGGGGTAGCCAGGCGTTGCCGACAATGACAATAATCAAACCTTACACAACGCCTGGCCGGAGAGAAAGCCGGCCCGGACAATGGAAGTCGAGCGAAGGTTGTCCCTAATGCATGATGTCGATCCGTCGATATCTATTCGTCTGCCCAGTATGCCTCAGGCCGTCGTCTTCGACATGGACGGCCTGCTCTTCGATACCGAGGCACTCTATCGCGACGCGATGCTTACGACTGCGCAGGCGCTCGGGCAGATCATGCCGCTGTCGCTTTATCTCGCGACCATAGGGCTTTCCGGCGAAGCGACGCGACAATCACTCAGCAGACATTTCGGAGCAGACTTCGATCTCGACGGGTTTTGGCGGCAGGCGTCCGCCACCTTCCATACCCTGACAACGACCGAACTGCGGTTGAAGCCGGGTGTGGTCGAACTCATCGACCTATTGGAAGACCTCGGCATTCCCTTTGCGATCGCCACATCGTCAGAGCATCACGATGTCGAGCGAAACCTCGGCCTTCATGGATTGTTCGACCGCTTCCCTGTCGTCGTCGCTCACGGCGACTACCAACTGGGCAAGCCGCATCCCGAACCTTTCCTGACGGCTGCTCGGCGGCTCGATGTCCCGCCCGAGCTTTGCCTTGCGCTTGAGGACAGCCATAACGGCGTGCGCTCGGCATCATCGGCCGGCATGATGACGATCATGGTGCCGGATCTGCTGGCGGCAACGGAAGAGATCCGCAGCCTTTGCGTCAATGTCGCCGCCCACCTCGGCCAGGTTCACCACGCGCTCCTCAACCATTCGCGAGGCGCCCATGCCCCTGCCTGAAGACAGAATTGCCACGCGCCTTTCTTCACGTTTCGAATGCAAATTTTCCCGTAAGAACGAATGGCCGCCGCCGGACACCTGACCGATTGTCGGCAGACCAAAAATCAAGCGCGACACGGAGGAGCCACTAAGGTCGCCCCGTGCGACGCCGATAGCGCCAGGGAGGAATACATGGCGGACACCAACAAACCCATCATCAACCCGAGGGATCTTGCCCTCGACCATTGGTCGGAAGGCACGTTTTTCGAGTCACGCGACGCGTCTTTCGGCGGCCGGCTGGGGCTGAAAGACCTAGGCATCGGCTATGGCGAAGTGCCACCGGGCAAATCCGGTTGCCCGTTCCACAACCATCATGTGGAAGAGGAACTGTTCGTCATCCTCGAAGGCGAAGGCACCTATCGGTTCGGCGCCGAGCGCTACGCTGTCGGGCCTGGGGACATCCTGGGCGCACCTGCCGGCGGCCCCGAGACGGCACACCACCTGATCAACACCGGAACCGTGCCGCTCAAATATCTCTCCATCTCGACGATGGCCGCAACCGAGATCTGCGAATACCCGGATTCCGGAAAGTTTCACGCCAGGACGCGCACGGCCGGCGGCGAACGCCGGTTCCAGTTCACCGGCAGGCCTGAAAGTGCCGTCGACTACTGGGACGGCGAGCCCGGCATCTGATCCCCTTTCCAAACCAATAGCAGTGGATAAAACATGCACAGTGTTCCTATCATCGAGACCGAACGCCTGGTCCTGCGTCCCTATCGACGTGACGACTTCACGGCCTATGCCGCCCTGTTTGCCGACAGTGAGGTAACGCGTTTCGTCGGCGGCGTTCCCTACACGCGAGAGCAGTCCTGGACGCGGTTCCTGCGCCAGGTCGGCATGTGGCACTATTTCGGCTTCGGCTTCTTCGCCATCCAGGATCGAGCGACCGGCACCTTTCTCGGAGAAGCGGGTTTTCATGACGTTCATCGGCTGATCACGCCATCGCTCGAAGGAACCATGGAAACCGGATGGGCGCTTTCGCCCAAGGCACATGGCCAGGGGCTTGCAACCGAGGCTGTTACCGCCGCGCTCGAATGGGCCGACCGACAGTTTCCGAAGTTGCGGAAGACCTGCATCATCGATGTCGGCAACAATGCTTCGATCCGCGTCGCAGAAAAGCATGGCTTTAAGGAATTCTGGCGCACGTCCTATCACGGAACCCATGTGATCATGTTTGAACGGCAACGACCGCTTGCTGGTGCCACGGCCCATTTGGGGCAAATGCCTGCGAATTTGGCAACGTAAACAATCCTGAATTGCCAAACGCCTAGATCGCAAGTAAGGTTGCTGGGCCTCGGGTGGAGGCGAATTATAACCTTAGGCAACACCACCTGATCAGTCGACGTCCAACAAATTTCGCTGCGGGTAAGTCACCCGTAATACAGCCCGCTGGCGACTGCCATGCGCATCCCCAGCAGGCCCGCCAGAAACCCGCACTGGGTAATATGTTCGGGTATCAGGTTACCGGTTACTGCGCCGCAAACAACCAGGGAGCATGACCATGAATCGCATTGCCAAGCTATCAATCATTGCTGCTTTCTCTTCCCTCGCCTTCGCAGCTATCCCCCACGCTCAAGACGCCAAAATGGAATGGCCGGCTGAAATCGAGAAGACGGTGCAAGAGTTCAAGGGAGACAACTTCACCATCGTCGATGTCGGTACGCTGAGCGAACAAGATCAGACACGCATGTGGATCGAGCATGCGACGCCAGAACAGCGCGCCGCCTTGCAAGCGGCGGTCAACAGCAACGCTGGATTAGCCGCCGCGCTGAAGGCCAAGAACGTCGAAATGGGCAATATAGCGGGCGCTGTGCAGAGTGCCAACGGAAGCCTCACCCTATACGTGCGTTGAACCGCGCGCGGTCAACCTAAAAAGGTGCACCATCTCCACATTCGAGGTGGTGCACCTTGTCGGGTCTCGGCGGCTGCGATCGCCTATTCAGCCTTCGGCGCGGGAAACTCCGCAAGGCGGGCGGCGTAGCGCGCCATCGTATCGACTTCGAAATTGACGAAATCGCCAGCCTGGCGTTCGCCCCAGGTCGTCACCTCAAGCGAATGCCGGATCAGCAGCACGTCGAACTCGGCGCCATCGACCTTGTTGACTGTAAGCGACGTGCCGTCCAGTGCGACGGACCCCTTGGGCGCAACGAACTTGGCCAGATGCGCTGGTGCACGCAACCGGAACCGGACAGCATCACCTTCAGATTCGATCGAGAGAATCTCGGCCTTGTCGTCGATATGACCGGAAACGAGATGGCCGCCGAGTTCATCGCCGATCTTCAGTGACCGCTCGAGATTGATGCGTGTGCCCTTCTTCCAGCCGGCTATGGTCGTCAGCCGCAACGCCTCCTCCCATGCCTCGACCTCGAACCAGCGCTCGTTGCTGCCACCATCAGGCAAAGCCGTGACCGTCAGGCAAACGCCGGAATGGGCGATGGACGCCCCCATGTCGATGGTCTTCGGATCGTAATTGGTGGCGACGCGCAGCTTCACGCCTTCCTTCAGCGGCGTAACGGCGTCAACGGTACCGATATCAGTGACAATGCCTGTGAACATCAGTTCTCTCTTTCGTATTCTTCGAAAAGGTCGTCGCCGTATCGTGCGGAATTGACGAGCGTGAAGCCGGCAGGAACGGACTTCCGATCAAATGGGGACGCGATACCGTTTTCGCCAATCTGTTGCGGACCGGTATAGATCTGGATGCGATCGACGAGGCCACTCTCCAGGAAAGCACGAGCGGCAACGGCACCACCCTCGACGAGCAGCGAGGAAATGCCGCGAGAACCGAGCGCTGTCAGCAGATCGGCGACCGATCCGGTTTCCAGCACCTCGACACCGGCGGCCTCCAACGCCGCGCGGCGGCCAGCCCGGTCGCCAGCCGGCTCCAGTTCCGGTTGCCCCGACGGCTCGCCGGAGACGACAATCAGCGGGACATCGCGTGCTGAGCGCACGAGCTTCGATCCGGGAGAAAGGTCCAAGCGTCGATCGAGAACGATGCGGACGGGCGAGCGGTCTTCAAGTCCGGGAAGACGCACGGTCAATTCCGGATCGTCGGCGGTCGCCGTACCGATGCCCACCAGGATCGCGTCGCTTTGCGCCCTGAGGATCTGAACCTGCGCCCTGGAAATCGGACCGGTAATACGGACCTGTCCAGCCCCTTTGCGGCCGATCATGCCGTCGGCAGAAATGGCAAGCTTGAGAGTCACATGCGGACGTTTGCTGACCTGCCGCATGAGATAGGCTTCGAGCGCGCGATGCCCCTCCTCCGGCAGTAGGCCGATATCGACCGTGATTCCAGCATCGCGCAAACGCACGACGCCGCGGCCGGCAACGCGTTCATCGGGGTCGAGGATCGAGATGACGACACGGGCAACGCCGGCGGCGACAAGCGCATCGGCGCAGGGCGGCGTCTTGCCGTGATGCGAGCACGGTTCGAGGGTGACATAGGCGGTCGCGCGCCGCGCCCGTTCTCTGGCTTCGGCAAGCGCCTGGGCTTCCGCATGCGGACGACCGCTGCTGGCGGTTACCGCCCGTCCGACGACAATGCCATCCTTCACGATCAGGCAGGCGACCGATGGGTTTGTGGATGTCTGTCCGAGATGATGGCGTGCCAGCCGCAGCGCCGCCGCCATAAACCTCTCGTCCTCACGGGTGGGATTGGCCATGGCGATCCGGGCGCTTTCCTATTCGCCGGGGTCGCGCGCAATCTTGGCGCTGATCTCGGCGATGACCTTCTCGAAATCTTCGGCGTGGGAGAAATCCCGATAGACCGATGCGTAGCGGACGAAAGCGACATCGTCGAGGCTCTTCAGCGCTTCCAGCACCTGCAGGCCGATCTCTTCCGAAGGGATCTCGGTCTCGCCGGAGCTTTCGAGCCGTCGCACGATGCCGGAAACTGCCCGCTCGATGCGGTCGCGATCTACAGGGCGCTTTCTCAGTGCGATCTCGAAAGACCGCAGTAGTTTGTCCCGGTCGAAAGGCACCTTCCGACCGGTCTTCTTGATGATCATCAGCTCACGCAGCTGCACCCGTTCGAAGGTCGTGAAGCGACCACCGCAATCCGGGCAGATACGGCGACGACGAATGGCGTTGCCGTCCTCTGCCGGACGGCTGTCCTTCACCTGGCTGTCTTCGGAACCGCAATAGGGGCAGCGCATGATGAGCCGATCACATGTAGCCGTACATCGGGAAGCGTTCGGTGAGCTTCATCACCTTCTCGCGCACACCCGCTTCGACGGCAGCATTGCCTTCGTCGGAGTTGGCGACCTTGAGGCCGTCGAGCACTTCGACGATCAGTTCACCGATTTCCTTGAATTCGGCTTCCTTGAAGCCACGCGTCGTGCCGGCCGGAGTGCCGAGACGGACACCCGACGTGACGAACGGCTTTTCGGGATCGAACGGGATGCCGTTCTTGTTGCAGGTGACATAGGCGCGGCCAAGGGCTGCCTCGGCGCGCTTGCCGGTCGCGTTCTTCTTGCGCAGGTCAACCAACATCAGGTGGTTGTCGGTGCCGCCGGAAACGATGTCGAGGCCGTTCGCCTTGAGCGTCTCTGCAAGCGTGCGGGCGTTGTTGACGACCTGGGCCGCATAGTCCTTGAAGGACGGCTGCAGCGCTTCGCCGAAGGCAACGGCCTTGGCGGCGATGACGTGCATCAGCGGGCCACCCTGGAGACCCGGGAAGACCGCCGAGTTGATCTTCTTGGCGATATCCTCGTCATTGGTCAGGATCATGCCACCGCGCGGGCCGCGCAGCGACTTGTGTGTGGTCGTCGTTGCAACGTGGCAATGCGCAACCGGCGACGGATGCTGGTCACCGGCAACGAGGCCGGCAATGTGCGCCATGTCGACCATCAGATAGGCGCCGATTTCGTCGGCGATCTCGCGGAAACGCTTCCAGTCCCAGATGCGGGAATAGGCGGTGCCGCCGGCGATGATCAGCTTCGGCTTATGCTGGCGCGCTTTCTCGGCGACGGCGTCCATGTCAAGCAGGTGATCGCTCTCGCGAACGCCGTAGGAAACCACGTTGAACCACTTGCCGGACATGTTGACCGGCGAGCCGTGCGTCAGGTGACCGCCCGAATTGAGGTCGAGACCCATGAAGGTGTCGCCTGGCTGCAGGAGTGCCAGGAACACGGCCTGATTCATCTGCGAGCCGGAGTTCGGCTGCACGTTGACGAACTTGGCACCGAAGAGCTTCTTGGCACGCTCGATCGCCAATTCCTCGGCGATATCAACGAACTGGCAGCCGCCGTAATAGCGCTTGCCCGGATAGCCCTCGGCATATTTGTTGGTCATGATCGAGCCCTGGGCCTCGAGCACGGCGCGCGAAACGATGTTCTCGGAGGCGATCAGTTCGATCTCGTGGCGCTGGCGACCCAGCTCCTTTTCGATCGCACCGAAGATTTCCGGATCGCTGTCGGCGAGAGAGCGGGTGAAGAAGGCATCATTGTTCTGTGCAAGCATCGGGCGAGGCTCCTCTCAAAGGTGGCAGTTCTTTAGCTTCCTCGCACGGCGAGAGCAATATCCGCTGTGCGGTTTGCGTCATTTCCCCCATCTGCCGCGCCTAAACATCGCAGCCATGGACCAACGAAAAAGCCGCACTGCCAAGGCAAGCGCGGCTTTTTCAAATTATTGTCCCGACTTTGCTTATTGCGGCAGAGCGTCCTGCTCGACCGAGCCGGAGGACTGCTCGACGCCATAGGGCGTCTGCAGTGCAAGTTCTGTCGCGCCATCGCGCTGATAGATGTCGTCGCGGAACTGGACGACGCCATCTGTCGCCGACCAGGCGGTGATGTAGGTGAAAAAGACCGGAACTTCTTCGGCCAGCGTGATCGGAGTGTTGACGCCGGTCTTGATCGTGGCTTCCATCTGCTGGCGCGACCAGCCGGGTGTTTCCTTCAACAGCCAGCTCGAAAGGTCGCGAACGTTCTGGACGCGAACGCAGCCGGACGATTCGAAACGCATCAGCTTGTTGAACAGGCCCTGCTGCGGCGTATCGTGCATGTAGACCTGATGCTCGTTGTGGAAGTTGATCTTCGTCGACGACATCGCGTTGATCTTGCCCGGATCCTGACGGAACATCAGGTTCGGCGCCTTCTCGGCATTCCAGTCGACCGTTTCTGGCGACACTTCGCCACCGCTGCCATCGAACAGGCGGATGGCATTGCGCTTCAGGTAGGTCGGATCCTTGCGCATCAGCGGCATGATATCCTTCTGGATGATCGAGCGCGGCGCGGTCCAATAGGGGTTGAGAATGACCTCGTAGATCTTGGAATTGAGGATCGGCGACTGGCGGTCGATCTTGCCGACGATGGCGGTGTGGCGCAGCGCGACGCGGCCGTTCTCCACAGCTTCGATGTAGGCAGCCGGGATGTTGACCATCACGTAGCGGCGGCCGAGGTCACCGGACATCGACTGCAGGCGCACGAGATTGGTCTGCAACTGGCCGAGACGGGTGGTCGCCGGAACGTTGATGGCCTTCAGCGTGTATTCGCCAATGACGCCGTCCGCCGGGAGGCCGTGGCGGGCCTGGAAGCGCTTTACGGCGCCGTCGACGTAGGAATCGAACTGCGACGAAATGCCGGCCGAACGCGGCAGGTCGCCGGAAACCATCAGGCGCTGGCGCAGTTGCTGCACCGAAGGATCGGTAACGCCGATCTCGAGCTTGAGGCTGGTTGCCACCATCGGCCAACCGCCTGACGAAACGATGTTCTGATAGTCGAAGATCGCCTGCTGGACATGGCTGATCGTCTCCGGGCCGAAGACCGGCGTATTGGACACGACCGTGGTCGCCGTGCGCGATGCCTTGGCGTCGTACTGGTCGTCCCAGGAGCCGCGGCGTGGCGAATTGATGATCTCGTTCAGGGCGTCCTGTGCGCCCGCGGCTCCCGCGCAAGCGACGGCACCGAAGGTTGCGGCCGAGCGCAGAAATGCACGGCGCGAGAATGCATCAATTCCATTCTTTTTCGACATATTCCTACCATCCCAATGCGTTGGCACGCGCCCTATGCGCAGGCACGCATGTTGCCGGAGCCCTAACACGATCGTGGTTAACAAAGGTCAACCAACGAGCCACCCTGCCCTCGCATTTCACGATACCGCGAGCGAGGTCCCTCATCCGGCAGGCGTACGCGAAACGAAACCACATCGATGAAAACACGTGGGCGCACCTACCGCATGCTCTCGTCGCTGTCACACCAATATGGCCAATTCGTGTCTCGGGCGGCGGCCGAAGGCATGTGGCACGCCTCTTGCTTGGGCCCACTGCGGCCTTTCGGCAACATCGCCGGGACCGAAAAACGGCAAAGGCCGGACACGCAAGGATTGCGTCCGGCCATTGAACTGGAGGTAAGCGACGCCGATTACAGGCGGTACATGATCGAGTCGTTCCAGAAGCGATCGAGGCGCTGCAGCAGCTTGTTCATCTGGGTGAACTCATCTGAACCGATGCCGCCAACCTTCTGGATCGAGCCGATGTGACGCTCGTAGAGCTTGGCGACGGTTTCGGCGATTTCCTGACCGTCTTCCGTCAGGCTGATGCGGACCGAACGACGGTCGACCCGTGAGCGCTGGTGGTTGATGAGACCGAGGTCGACGAGCTTCTTGACGTTGTAGGAGACGTTCGAGCCGAGGTAGTAGCCGCGGGAGCGAAGCTCGCCGGCGGTCAGCTCGGAGTTGCCGATGTTGAACAGCAACAGAGCCTGGACGGCGTTGACATCGTCGCGACCCTGACGGTCGAACTCGTCCTTGATAACGTCGAGCAGACGGCGGTGCAGACGCTCGACGAGGTGGAGGGATTCCATGTAGAGACCGCGGATGGTTTCTTCCTGAGGGTCTCGGGGCGCAGCGACCTGCGGCTTCATCTTCGTGTTCATTTGACTGCCTCACTGTTTTGTTTGGCGGTGTCTGTTTGTCTTCCCGCCTTGAGTGAGACCCTATCGAATACGTCTAAAATTCTACTTAAACCGCAGCCTTAACATGAGCTTACCATTCGGCGAGTCTGTCTCAGGGTGAATCAACTCTTACCTGTCTCGCCTGCCGGTAGCGTTGATAGAACAGCGCGGCCCTGAAAAGGATGAAGGTAACGGCGACGGCCCCGTGCAGCGCAATCAGCAACGGACGGGCGCCGAAACTGACGGGATAGAACTCGTACATCGCGATTTCGATCGCTGCCGCTACCACCCAGACCACCGGTCCCCAGGAGACCAGCAGCCACAGCCCGAGGGCAGCCACGGGGTAGACCACGGCAAGCGCGGTAGCCGCTGCCCGCCACTCCGGCGTCAATAGATCGAAACGGCCGGCACCGCCATGGGAGAAGCCGATCAGCATGGCCCAATAGTTCAGCGCGAACCAGAAGCACGAGGCCGACACCAGCCGCAGGAACAGACCGAAAAGGATCTCGGTCAGCGATGGTTTCGGCACATGGGCAGAATCATGAAGCATGGGCGGCAAGATAGGGCGGGTCGACGCCATCCGCCAGCACGAAGGAAGCCCCTCCCCCCCTTTGTCGATTGGCGACGGGGAAGAAATGCCGCAGGCCGGTCGTGCGCGGCGCGGTTTCCAAGCGTGGCCCCCACATGATAAAGCGCATGCCACCTCACAGTTTCCAAGGAAAGGCGCGGCGCGATGAACGACAGGACGAATCTTGTGGACAGGATTACCGGACACCGCCGCATGCGCCGCAACCGCAAGGCCGATTGGACGCGCCGGCTGGTGCAGGAAAACCGCCTGACGGTCGACGACCTGATCTGGCCGATCTTCATCGTGCCGGGCAGCAACATCGTGCAGCCGATCGATGCCATGCCTGGCGTCAACCGCATGAGCATCGACACGGCGGTGGAAGCGGTGAAAGAAGCCGCCGATCTCGGCATCCCGGCAATCGCCACCTTTCCCAATATAGATCTGTCGCTGCGCGACGAGACCGGCTCCAACAGCCTTGCCGCCGACAATCTCATCAACCAGGCGACGCGCGCCTTCAAGAAGGCCGTGCCCGAGATCGGCGTCATAACCGACGTGGCGCTCGACCCGTTCACCAGCCACGGCCACGACGGCATCCTGCGCGATGGCGAAATCGTCAACGACGAGACGGTGGAGACGATCGCCAGGGCCGCTGTCGGCCAGGCCGACGCCGGCGCCGATATCATCGCGCCTTCCGACATGATGGACGGTCGCATCGGTGCGATCCGCCAGGCGCTCGACGCGGCGGGCCACCAGAATGTCGGCATCATGGCCTATGCGACGAAATTCGCTTCCGGCTTCTACGGTCCCTATCGCGAGGCGATCGGCACCGGCGGTCTGCTCAAGGGCGACAAGAAGACCTATTATATCGACCCGGCCAACGGCACCGAGGCGATCCGCGACGCCGCACTCGACGTCGAGGAAGGCGCCGACATGCTGATGGTCAAGCCCGGCCTGCCCTACCTCGACATCTGCTGGCGCATGAAGGAGGCCTTCGGCCTTCCGGTTTTCGCCTACCAGGTGTCGGGCGAATACTCTCAAGTCAAGGCGGCGGCCGCCAATGGCTGGATCGACGGCGAGAAGGTGATGCTCGAAACGCTGCTCGCCTTCAAGCGCGCCGGCTGCGACGGCATCCTCAGCTACTTCGCCATCGAGGTCGCAAGGATCCTGGCCAAGGGGCGGTAACGCCCTCACCTTTGCAAACTGCAGGCGGCGCGTGGCGGGCAATCCTTGTTTTGCACGCAATGCCAACCCATATCGAGCTTACAACTATGCGGGGCCTATAGAGATGACGATGCACAACGAAGAACTGCGGCTGCCGAGCAATGACTGGCGCGCCTATCAGGGTGTGCTGTCGCGGCGGGTGTTCGCCTTCATTCTCGACTATGTCATCATCGCGCTCTTGTGGATCCCGGCCGCCGTCGTTGTGTTCTTCCTCGGCATCCTGACGCTCGGCCTCGGCTTCCTGCTCTATCCCGTGCTTTTTGCGCTGGTAGCGATGCTCTATTTCGGCGTGACCGTGGGCGGCCGCGAGCAGGCATCGCCCGGCATGCGGATGATGGGACTGGCGATTGCGCGCACTGACGGACGACCAATGGACTTCCTGACGGCGATCGTGCATCTCGTCATCTTCTGGATCGCCAACGCGCTGTTGACGCCGCTGATTCTGCTGATCGGACTGTTTACAGATCGCAGCCGCCTGCTGCACGATCTGCTGATTGGCACCGTAACGGTCCGTCGCGACACCTACTGAACCCTGCCGAAGCAATCGACGACGAACAATCCGCGCGCAAGGGGCGACCGCCCCAAACGTGTGAGTTGACGTTTTCCATTCTTCCGCCATGCTACTGTCATGAACAACCGCGCGAAGAGTGACCGCCGCACTCGATGAACACACAGACCACACCGTCTCCGCAATTCTATCTCACTGCACCGGCAGCCTGCCCTTATCTGCCGAATGAGATGGAGCGAAAGGTGTTTACCCACATGGTGGGCGAGCGCGCACCGGAGCTCAACGACCTCCTGACCCAGGGCGGCTTCCGCCGCTCGCAGAACATCGCCTATCGGCCCGCCTGCGAAACCTGTCGCGCCTGCATTTCCGTTCGAATTCTCGCCAACGAATTTTCGCCGAGCCGGTCGATGCGCCGCGTGCTCGCGACCAACAGCGACGTGATCTCATCGGAATATCCGGCCGAGCCGTCGAGCGAACAGTACAACCTCTTCCGCCGCTATCTCGACCGACGACACCAGAAGGGTGGCATGTCCGACATGTCGGTTCTCGACTATGCGATGATGGTCGAAGACACCCATGTGCACACCAAGATCATCGAGTATCGCTTAAGGACCGAAGGCGACGGCATCAGCGAGAGAGCGCGCGGACCGCTGATCGCGACAGCGCTGACCGACCGCATGGGTGACGGGCTTTCGATGGTCTATTCCTTCTTCGACCCTGCGCATGAGGAGCGCTCGCTCGGCACCTTCATGATTCTCGATCATATCCGGCGCGCCAAGGAGCGCGGCCTCCCGCATGTCTATCTCGGCTATTGGGTCAAGGGGTCGCGCAAGATGGGATACAAGACGAAATTTTTGCCGCAGGAGCATCTTATGCCGCGCGGCTGGGAGCGCTACGATGGTCCTGACGCTCCTTCAGAAATGCCCTCGACGGAAACGGATTGAAAATTGAACCCTTCCACTGATGCCGCGCTGCACCGGCGCGGACTTGCGATCACCGGCCTTGGCGGCCTTGCTCTCTCCTTCGACATTCCGCTCATCCGATCCGCCGGCGGCGAGGTCTGGTCGCTGCTCGCGGTGCGCAGCCTTTCGACTTTCTTCATCGGCCTCCTGGCATGGTTCGTGCTCAATCGGCTGCTTCGCCGCAAGATCTCACTCATTCCGGGCAAGACCGGGCTGGTCGTCGGTCTGTTTTACGGCATCAACTCGTGCACGTTCCTGCTGGCCGTCTTCAACACGTCAACGGCAAACGTCGTCTTCATTCTTGCCTTCACGTCGATGTTCGCGGCACTGCTTTCCTGGATCTTCCTGAAGGAACGCCCTTCCAACGCAACGCTCGTGACGATGGCAGCCATGGTGATCGGCGTGGGGCTGATCGTGCAGGACGGGCTTGAAAGTGGCCATATCTTCGGCGACGCGATGGCGGCAAGTTCCGCCTTCCTGCTCGCCAGCGCCATCACCATCAGCCGGGCAAGCGGCCGCGACATGGCTTTGGTGCCGCTGGTGACCGCCATCTTTCCGGCCGCAGTCGCGCTTCTGCTCTTGCCTGCCGGCGGCTTCGCGATCGCGGCTCCGCAATACATCCTGTTCAACGGCCTGGTGATGATCCCGCTTGCCTTCTTCTGTCTGGCAACAGGGCCGCGGTTCCTGTCGGCACCGGAAGTGGGTATGTTCTATCTGCTCGAAACCATCCTGGCACCGATCTGGGTCTGGCTTGTCTTCGCCGAAAGCCCGACGACGCAGACGCTTGCCGGCGGCGCCGTCCTTATCCTTGCGCTTATCGGCCACTCTCTCTGGCAGATGCGCAGCCGCCCCGTCCGCGCGGCTCTGCCCTGCCCCGAATAGGTAGCGGCCGTCCGCAAGGCGGCGAAATAACGATTGTCAGCGAAGGTTCGTCAGGCTGACGTTCTACCGCCCTCCAAAGAGTACGCCACTTGGCTGTGCATCGACCAAAGCGCACGGTTCATGTCGATCCAGGCGGCAGCGACATCAAGAGGTGCGGGATTGCCGCACACGGCCTCGCCATCACGGGCAGGTAGACGCGAAACCAGGCTGGCTTCCTCAAGGATGCGCAGGTGCTGCTCGAGTGCATCCGGCGTCACGGCGACGGCGGCGGCCACCTCGACAACCCGCGTTTCTCCGCCGAGCAATATCTCGAATATCCGCCGGCGAACCGGATTCGCGAGTGCGAGCAGAATGTCGTCAAGGGCAGCAGAATTTGGCATGGTCTTCATCCTGTTGGACGATTATTGATCCACGACCGCACGTTGCTTTCAAGCGCCGAAAACGGGGCATTCTACTAAATTTCAGATTGCTTTAGAAGCAGATGGGTATCGGCCTGCGCAGCCAAGCCGCGCAGGCAGCGATGGATCAGCCGCTGAACTTGCCGCTGCGCGGGAAGCCCTTGGGCACGACGCGACCGGCAGAGGCGCGATCGGCCAGCCACTCAATCAGTTCGTCCTTGCCCTTGGTGAAGACGCGGCCGGCGCTGTCTTCCCAGACGAGGCCGTCTGCGATTGCAAAGCAGCGGATATCGGAGATGCCGCCATCCTTGTAGCGCTGCAGCCGGACGCCCTTGCCCCGCGCCATTTCCGGAATCTGCGCCAGCGGGAAAACGAGCATCTTGCGGTTTTCGCCGACAACGGCGACATGGTCGCCCTTGACGGAAACAACCAACTTCGCCTCATCGTTGTTGGCGACATTCATCACCTGCTTGCCCTTGCGGGTATTGGCGACGATATCGCTTTCCGTCACGACAAAGCCGTTACCGGCAACAGAGGCCACGATGAGCTTTCTCGCCGGGTCGTGCACGAATGCCGTCAGCACGTCCTGGTCATTTTCCATATCGACGATGATGCGCAAGGGTTCGCCATGACCGCGACCGCCGGGCAGCTTGTCGCCGCCGAGCGTATAAACCTTGCCGCCCGTGGTGAAGACGAGGATCTTGTCGGTCGTCTGCGCTGGGAACGCCACCTTGAGCGCATCCCCCTCCTTGAATTGCAACGTCGAGGTATCGGAGATGTGGCCCTTCAGCGCCCTGATCCAGCCCTTTTCAGAGATGACGACGGTGATCGGTTCCTTCTCGATCATCGCCTGCTGGATGGCTTCGATGTCGGCGTCCGGCGCATCCGCAAAGGTGCTGCGCCGCTTGCCGATCTCGGTCGCCTTGGCAAACTTTTTCTTCACCTCGCCGATTTCCCAGGCGACAGTCTGCCACTGCTTCTCCTCGGAAGCGAGCAGCGCCTCGATCTCGGCCTTTTCGTTCGACAACGCGTCGAACTCCGTGCGAATCTCGAATTCTTCCAGCTTGCGCAAAGAGCGCAGCCGCATGTTGAGGATCGACTCGGCCTGGAGGTCGGTGAGCGAAAACCGCTCCATCATCACGGCCTTCGGCTCATCCTCCTCGCGGATGATGCGAATAACCTCGTCGATATTGAGATAGGCGACGAGATAACCGCCAAGAATCTCGAGGCGCCGCTCGATCGCAGCCAGGCGGTGGCGCGAACGACGCTGCAGGACGTCGCGGCGGTGAGCAAGCCACTCCGTCAACACTTCGTTGAGCGCCATGACGCGCGGCACGCGTCCCATCGACAGCACGTTCATGTTGATCGGGATGCGGCTTTCAAGCTCTGTCAGCTTGAAGAGCGATTCCATCAGGATGCCGGCATCGACGGAACGGCTCTTCGGCACCAGCACAATGCGGATATCTTCCGCCGATTCGTCCCGGATATCCTCCAGCAGCGGCAGTTTGCGCGCAACGAGCAGTTCGGCGATCTTCTCGATCAGCCGCGACTTCTGGACCTGATAGGGGATCTCGGTGATGACGATCTGGTAGCCGCCGCGACCGAGCTCTTCCGAAACCCAGCGCGCCCGCACGCGAAAGCCACCGCGACCGGTGCGATAGGACTCCGCCATGCTCGCACGGCTTTCGACGATGATGCCGCCGGTCGGGAAATCCGGCCCTTCGATCCCGCCCCGCTGCGGATTGGCAGGATCGTAGAGCAGATCCTCGACGGTCGCCTCGGGATGGCGGATCAGATGCAGCGCTGCGTCGCACAGTTCATGGGCGTTGTGCGGCGGGATCGATGTCGCCATGCCGACGGCAATGCCGGTCGCACCATTGGCAAGCAGGTTCGGGAAGGCGCCGGGAAGCACCGCCGGCTCCTGGTCTTCCTCGTTGTAGGTGGGACGAAAATCCACCGCGTCCTGATCGATGCCCTCAAGCAGAAGCGAGGCGACGTCGGTCATCTTCGCTTCGGTGTAACGCATGGCAGCGGCGTTATCGCCGTCGATATTGCCGAAGTTGCCCTGCCCGTCCACCAGCGGATACCGGATCGCGAATTCCTGGGACAGGCGCACCAGTGCGTCGTAGATCGAGGCGTCGCCATGGGGGTGGAACTTACCCATGACGTCGCCGACGATGCGGGCGCATTTCTTGAACGAGGTGTTCGGCCTGAGCCCCATCTCGCTCATGGCATGAACGATGCGTCGATGCACCGGCTTCAAGCCGTCGCGGACATCAGGAAGCGCGCGATGCATGATGGTCGACAAGGCATAGGCGAGGTAACGCTCTTCCAGCGCCGCCTTCAGGTCAACCGGCTGAATATGATCATCCCCGCCAGACGGGGGAGTAAGGCTTTGTCCCATATGTTCTTGCTAGCGCAACAAACCCGGAACATCAAGGATTTCAGGGGATCGCGCTGTGGAGAACCACAAGTCGCCGCCGGCGCGCTATTGAACGGCGCAGACCGGGCGCTGCAATGTTCATGCAACGCTTAGACGGTTATGCCATGGATGAGCGATCGCCACCAGTAACGCCCTGGAAAGCATCCGGGCGCGGAAGCTGTGTGATTTCATCAAGCGAATATAATTTCGCCCTGTTTCGTATTAGGTTCGGCTGCTGTTGATTTGGATGATTTGCGAGGGGGACATTGCGGGACGCGAACTGAGGGGAGATGGAGCCATAGGCACGGCATATTTCGTCGGCCGACACGGCTGTCCACCTCAGTTGACGCAGCTTGCCGATATGAACCAGATTAGCGACACCGCTTCTTCAACACAGCTAAACAATCAAATATTTTCACGAAGGAACTCCACAATGATGCATACGCGCAAGATCCGCCTGATGATGGCCAGCGCCGCACTCCTGACCCTGACCGGCCCGGCCTTCGCGCTTGATGGTGCGGACATGATGAAGAAGCTCGATGCGGCGACGAACTCGAACGGCACCACGCTCACCTTCGACAAGGCCGAAGTCAGCGGCGACACCGTCACGGCCTCGGGCGTCCAGGTCAAACTCGCGGGCCAGCCCGGCGACGCGCTGAAGATCGGCGACATCACTTTTGAAGGCGTCGAAGAAACCGAAGGCGGCGGCTACTATGCCGAGACCGTCTCCTTCCCCGACGTCAATGTCACGCAGGACGCGGGCAGCTTCGCCGTCAAGGATATTCTCGTTTCGGGTCTGTCGATCCCCGCCAACCCGGCCGGCGGCACGATCAACGATATCCTGCTCTACGAGAGCGCCAGCACCGGCCCGATCACGGTCAGCGCCAAAGGCAAGGAAGTTTTCTCGCTCGAAAGCAGCGAAGCAAACCTCGCCCGCCAGGAAAACGATGCCGGCTTTGACTTCGACGCAACGGCTGCCGGCCTCAAGGCCGACCTTTCCGAAGTCGAAGACCCCAAGACCAAGGACGCCATCGAGAAGCTCGGCCTGACCAAGCTTGATGGCGCCGTGACCATGAAGGGCAGCTGGGAAATCGAAAGCGGCAACGTCGCGCTGGAAGAATATGCCTTCGACTTCAAGAATGTCGGGCGGCTGAACCTCGCCGTCGACATCTCGGGCTACACGCTTGCCTTCATGAAGTCGCTCCAGGAAGCCATGAAGACCGCAGAAGCCAACCCGAACAAGGAAGAGGCCAATCAGGCCATGGGCCTTGCTATGATGGGGCTGATGCAGCAGTTGACCTTCAACAGCGCCGAGGTCCGCTTCGACGACGCCTCCATCACCAAGAAGGCGCTCGACTATGCGGGTTCGCAGCAGGGCGTTACCGGCGATCAGCTGGCCCAATCGCTGAAGGGCCTCGTTCCATTGATGATGGCGCAGCTCAACGTGCCGGAACTGCAGAATCAGGTATCGTCCGCGGTCAACACCTATCTCGACGGCCCGAAGAGCCTGACGATCAGCGCCGCACCGGAAAAGCCGGTGCCGTTCCCCATGATCATGGGTGCGGCAATGGGCGCGCCGAACACCATCCCTTCGGTGCTGGGCGTCAAGGTGACGGCGAACGATTGATCGCTAAAGTCATAGTCTGACAATCGCCGCCGGCGACTTCGCAAGACACTGTTGTCATCGAAGTCGCCGGCGTTTTAGCATCGGCGCCCGGTGCCGGCGCTGCCGGTTAAACGGACGATCAAGCCGGCCGGCGCGTACTGGAATAGCTGTTGCCCCGCGCTTTTCGGTTGAAAACCCGCATTTCCGTGCGCCGTTTTATTTCGCCTGCCTTGCTTCCCCATGTCCGCGCAGCCACTATTACTGGCGCGCCTCTCGCGGGCGACTGCATCTTTTTTCAGCATGACTTGCAAGCGTAAGACCTGAATGGCGCTTTGCCTGACACCTCTTTCTGCGCGACTTTTTCGACCGCATACCGATACCGACAGCCAAACAAATCCACGCTGACGACTTCGATCCAAGGAAGAACAGCTAAGAATACAAGCGGCGGATTTCCTGTTTGGAGAGCCGTTTTCTTGCGAACAACCAGCTGAACTGAACGCCGAACGCAGAAGTAATCATCTCTCTTTTTTCGACAGATCGGACGTCAATGGCTGGGTGGTTCCATCAACCGGTAAAGTTCAGGGAAGAGCTGTCGGAAGAAAAATTTGAGCCTGCGCGCGCCGAATATTATGCAGGCCCACCAGGCAAGCCCCTCAGACTTCTGCTTCAGGCGAGAACAGATTTCCTATCCATCTGGCGAAACAACGACTTTACCGAGAAGGTTTCCCAGATCCGGCTGATCGGCCGGCAGGTCATTCTGGTCAACTCGCCCGACCTCATCCGTCAGGTCGTCGTCAAGCGTCATGAGAACTTCGAGCGCAAGAGCCCGCAGATGCGCCGGGCGCTCGAGTTCCTTTTGGGCGACGGCCTCTTCATCTCGGACGGCGAAACCTGGAAACAGCGGCGTCCCCTGGTCGCCGACATCGTGCATGCCAAAAGAGTGCCGGCCTTCGGTCCGGTGATGGAGCGCACGACCACCGAATTGGTCGAGCGCTGGAACGGGATGCCGGACGGCACGCAAGTCAACGCCCTGCACGAAATGGCTGGACTGACCGCCGAAATCATTGCCCGCAGCGTTTTTGGAAACCAGCTCGGCGACGACAGTGCTGCGGCGGTCACCGACAGCTTCACGAGCTACCAATCGCTGGTCGATTCGATCAACCTCGGCTACTTCCTCGGTTTCGACGACGGGCTACCGATCTTGCGAACGCCGACGCTTCGCCGCTCGGTCAAGCGTATCCATCAGATCATCGACAAGGTGGTCGAGGATCACCTGGAAGGTCGCGGCGATCACAATTCGATGGTTGAGCTGCTGATCCGTCGACAACAACGAAACCCGGAGTTGAAACTCGACCTGGTTGCCCTGCGCAACGAAGCGGCGACCATCTTCATGGCGGGCCATGAAACGACAGCCGCCACGCTGACCTGGGCCTGGTATCTGCTGTCTCGCGCCAAATGGGTGGAAAAGGCGCTCCATGAAGAGATTGGCCGTGTCTGCGGCGATCGCGTTCCGACGATCGACGACGTACCGCAACTCGAATGGTGCAAGGCCATCATTGAAGAGACCCTTCGCCTCTATCCGCCCGTCCCCATTCTCGCGCGCCAAACGCGCCAAGCCGAAATGATCGGCGATATCGCCGCTGAACGCGGATCGCTCGTTCTGATCGTCCCGTGGCTTCTCCACCGAACGGAAAGCCTGTTTGAGGACCCGCACCATTTCCGCCCGGACCGCTTCATGGGCGGACGTCGCCCGACGCCCTATAGTTACATTCCGTTTGCAAGCGGACCACGCGTGTGCCCGGGCTTGCATTTCGGCCTGACCGAAGCAATCCTGTGCCTGGCGATCATTGCACAGCAGTTCCGGGTGACCGTCGTCGACGGCCACAAGGTCGAGCCCATCTGCCGCCTGACGCTGCGGCCAAAGGGCGGGCTTCCGGTGACCCTTCATCGACGGCAGAAAGCATCCCATGACCACTGAAGAGCCGAGCCAGGCCGAAAGAATCGCCAAGCGAAAGGCGTGGACATTCGCCAGCGAAGGGCGGCCCTCCTTTGTGGATGCCCTTTCCGGCCGCGAAGGCTTCCGCGCCTTCTGGCGCTATTGGGTGACGGACAATCTCTGGAACCTCGCGCACCTCTCCGGGCATTTCGGGATGAAACTCCTGCCGATGGACGCCTGCTCCAACCTTGGTGCAGCCCTTGGTCTGTTTGCCGTGCCGCGTTTCCACAAGGTGGCATCACGGCGTGCGCAAGAAACGATCCGCGCACTGCGACCCGATCTCAACGAGGCCGAGCAGGCGGCGCTCTTTCGCGAGAACTGCCGGGCACAGGGTCGGCTGATGACCGAATTCTCCGTCGTGAACCGGTTGCAAAACAACCGTGACCGCCTGACATTGCACGGCCTCGACATTATCGGCGAAGCGGCCAAGGCCGGCCCGGTCATCATCGTCGGTATGCATCTTGGCAACTGGGAAGTTGGTCCGACTGTACTGCAGAGCATCAATGTCCACCCCCATGCCTTCTACCTCCCGCCCAAGGGCCGCGCCAAAGCCTGGATCGCCGAGCGCGTCCGCAGCAAGGCGGGCTTGCGGTTCCTGCCGCCGGGCGCCGAGGGCATTCGGCCGGCGATCAAGATCCTGAAGAATGGCGGCGTCGTCAGCACGTTCTGCGACGAAGGTTTTGGCGGCTTCATTCGCGGACCATTCTTCGACCGCAAGCCGCATCTCGAAGGAAACTTTGCCATTGCCATTCGTCTGGCACGCATGACCGGCGCCACCATTTGCCCGTGGTACAATCTGCGCACCGAGGGTTTCCGCTTCGAATGCCGCGCGCTGGCGCCTATCCGGCTCCCGCCCGAAGAGCGCCCCGGGGCACGCCAGCTTGACGATATCCTGATGCTGAACAACGCCATCGAGCCGGTTATCCGGGCAAATCTCGACCAGTGGTACTTTCTCGACAATTCGCTCCGACCGGAGTGACCCGAACCGGGCCATGGCAAGTATAGCGACTTCCGCCGGGCTTTTTCGCGCGCGTGCGTTCCATGTTATGATCGTATCTGCTTGATGCCCGCGAGCAGTCGCCTATCTACATCTGTCTGAAGACAAGACTCCATCCCGCATTCCTGACCGATCACACGGAAGGAGAACGCCATGGGACTGAAACACGCGGATATCACCGCCATTCTTGGCCCGGTCGACGAAACGCTGATGGCAGAGCTGCTGGCTACCGGGGCCAGTGCGGCCGAACTCGCCGAAGCGATCGCCTGGGTCAACAACGACGAAGCGCTGATCGGCGAAGGACGACATCTGCCGGCCGGGCGCGTTGCGGCTTTGATCGACATCCTGACGCCGGATGACGGCGAGGAATGAACTTTGGGGCGCTGAGGAGACGCCCGACGAGGCAGATGTAATGACCAAGACGTCAGGAGCCATCTCGTGATGGCTGGCCACGTGACTGCGAGTTTCGTGTTGAGGGAGGCCGACTATGACAGCCAAGGAAGTCAAGTTCAGTAGCGATGCCCGCGATCGCATGCTGCGCGGTGTCGATATTCTTGCCAATGCCGTGAAAGTGACGCTCGGGCCAAAGGGACGAAATGTCGTCATCGAAAAGTCCTTTGGCGCCCCGCGCATCACCAAGGACGGCGTGTCCGTCGCCAAGGAGATCGAGCTCGAAGACAAGTTCGAGAACATGGGCGCGCAAATGCTGCGCATGGTGGCGTCACGCACCAGCGATGTTGCCGGCGATGGGACAACGACGGCAACCGTGCTCGCGCAGGCGATCGTGAAAGAAGGCGTCAAGGCGATTGCCTCCGGCATGAACCCCATGGACCTCAAGCGCGGCATAGATCTCGCCGTCGACGCCATCGTCGCCGAACTTAAGGTCCGCGCCCGCAAGATCGCCAATAATGAGGAGATCGCCCAGGTCGGCACCATCTCCGCCAACGGCGATACGGAGATCGGCCGATATCTCGCCGAGGCGATGGCCAAAGTCGGCAACGAAGGCGTGATCACCGTTGAGGAAGCCAAGACCGCCGAGATCGAACTCGAAGTCGTAGAGGGCATGCAATTCGACCGGGGCTACCTTTCGCCCTACTTCATCACCGACCAGGAGAAGATGCGGGTCGAGTTCGAAGATCCCTACATCCTCATCCACGAAAAGAAGCTCTCCAACCTGCAGGCGATGATCCCGATCCTCGAATCGGTCATCCAGGCGAGCCGCCCGCTGCTCATTATCGCCGAAGACGTCGAAGGCGAGGCATTGGCGACGCTGGTCGTCAACAAGCTGCGTGGCGGGCTCAAGATCGCCGCCGTCAAGGCACCGGGTTTCGGCGACCGGCGCAAGGCGATCCTTGAGGATATCGCGGTGCTGACGGGCGGGACGGTGGTTTCCGACGACGTCGGCATCAAGCTTGAGAATGTCACGCTGGAAACGCTCGGCCGCGCCAAACGCGTGATGATCGAGAAGGAAAACACCACCATCGTCGATGGCGCCGGCACCAAGGCCGACATCGGTGGCCGCATCAGCCAGCTCAAGGCGCAGATCGAGGAGAGTACCTCCGACTACGACCGGGAGAAGCTGCAGGAACGGCTTGCTAAGCTCTCGGGCGGTGTTGCCGTGATCCGCGTCGGCGGCTCGACCGAGGTCGAAGTGAAGGAAAAGAAGGACCGTGTCGATGACGCGCTGCATGCGACGCGCGCGGCCGTCGAGGAAGGCATCTTGCCGGGCGGCGGCGTCGCCCTGCTTCGGGTCGTCAACGCGCTCGACAATATCAAGACTGCCAATGCGGAACAGCGCGTCGGCGTCGAGATCGTCAGGCGTGCAATCGAGACGCCCGTGCGCCAGATTGCCGAGAATGCCGGCGCCGAAGGCTCTATCATCGTCGGCAAGCTGCGTGAGAAAACCGATTTCGCTTACGGCTGGAATGCTCAGACCGGCGAATACGGCGATCTGTTCAAAATGGGCGTCATCGATCCGGCCAAGGTCGTGCGCGCCGCTCTGCAGGACGCAGCGTCAGTCGCCGGGCTCCTGGTCACAACCGAGGCGATGATCGCCGAAAAGCCGAAAAAGGATGGCGCCGCGCAACTGCCGGGCGGACCCGGAATGGATTTCTAGGATCAACGGGCTAGCGCCATCGGCTGCGAGTTGGCGTGGGTCAGACCGAGGAATCGGACGGCACCGAGTTCACCCGGGGCGTTCGCGACGCGCTCTATGCCCAGCCGTAAGCCCTTGGATTGCCGAAATGAAAAAACCCGGCAGCGAGCGCTGCCGGGTCCGTTGCTTCTTTGATCGCTTCGGACCTTAGTCCTTCTTCTGCGGGATCGGGCGAAGCGCCAGTTCGCGCAGTTGGGCTGATGTCGCCTCGGACGGCGCGCCCATCAGCAGATCGACAGCCTGCTGGTTCATCGGGAAGATCGAGATCTCGCGCAGGTTCTTGGCGCCGACCAGCAGCATGACGACGCGGTCGATGCCGAAGGCCATGCCACCATGCGGAGGCGCGCCGTACTGGAACGCTCGGTAGAGACCACCGAACTGCTCTTCCACTTCCTGCTGCGACTTGCCGGTCAGCTCGAACGCCTTGACCATGACTTCCGGCAGCTGGTTACGGATCGAGCCGGACGCGATCTCGAAGCCGTTGCAGACCATGTCGTACTGGTAGGCCTTGAGCGACAGCGGATCTTCGCTGTTCAGCGCCTCGAGGCCACCCTGCGGCATCGAGAAGGGGTTGTGGGCGAAGTCGATCTTCTTTTCGTCTTCCAGCCATTCGTAGAACGGAAAGTCGACGATCCAGCAGAATTCAAAGCGGTCACGGTCTACGAGGTTCAGTTCCTCGCCTGCCCGCGTGCGGGCTTCGCCTGCAAACTTGTAGAATTTCGACGGGTCGCCGGCGACGAAGAAGCAGGCATCGCCATCATCGAGGCCGAGTTGGGTGCGGATCGCATCGGTGCGCTCCTCGCCGATGTTCTTGGCAAGCGGACCGGCGCCTTCGAGCTTCTCGCCTTCCTTGCGCCAGAAGATGTAGCCGAGACCCGGCTGGCCCTGGCTCTGGGCCCAGGCGTTCATGCGGTCGCAAAACGCGCGCGAACCACCGGTCTTGGCCGGGATGGCCCAGACTTCGACCTTCGGGTTCGAGGCGATCATGTTGGCGAAGACCTTGAAGCCTGAACCGGCAAAGTGCTCGGTAACGGCCTGCATCTCGATCGGGTTGCGCAGGTCCGGCTTGTCGGAACCGTATTTGCGGATCGCCGTGTCGTAAGGAATGCGCGGGAACTTTTCCGTCACCGGCTTGCCGTCGGCAAACTCGACGAAGATGTCGCGGATCACCGGCTCCATCGTCGTCCAGACGTCTTCCTGCTCGACGAAGCTCATTTCGAGGTCGAGCTGGTAGAATTCGCCCGGCAGGCGGTCGGCGCGCGGGTCTTCATCGCGGAAGCACGGCGCGATCTGGAAGTAGCGGTCGAAACCGGCGACCATCAGCAGCTGCTTGTACTGCTGCGGCGCCTGCGGCAGCGCGTAGAAGCTGCCGGGATGGATGCGCGACGGCACGAGGAAGTCGCGTGCGCCTTCCGGCGACGACGCCGTCAGGATCGGGGTCGTGTATTCGGTGAAGCCGACGTCGCCCATGTGGCGGCGCATCGACGAGATGATCTGGGTGCGCTTGACGATGTTCTTGTGCAGCGTGTCGCGGCGCAGGTCGAGGAAGCGGTACTTCAGGCGCACGTCTTCCGGATAGTCCGGCTCGCCGAACACCGGCAGCGGCAGTTCCTTGGCGGCCGAGAGAACCTCGATCTCCTGGGCGTAGAGCTCGATTTCACCTGTTGGCATGCCCTTGTTGACGGTGTCGTCCATACGGGCCTTGACGAGGCCATCAATACGGACAACCCATTCGCCGCGGACGGTCTCGGCGGCCTTGAAGGCAGGGCTATCGGGATCGGCGACGACCTGGGTGATGCCGTAATGATCGCGCAGGTCGATGAAGAGCAGGCCGCCATGGTCGCGGACGCGGTGGACCCAGCCGGAAAGGCGAACGGTGGAGCCGACATCCGACTTGCGGAGGGCGGCACAGGTGTGGCTGCGGTAGCGGTGCATGGTGTTATCCCGGAATTGCAAAGCGCCGCGCAGGCTCGCCGGAACGGCGCGCGGCAACATGATCAAAATCGGGCGGAAAAGCGCATGATGCGCCGGCTTTGTCAAGCCGAGACCTCCGCGCTCCCCGAGGGAAGCGCCGCTCAACCGGGACAAGTTCGACCCTATTCATGGGCTTGAGACAAGTGCATTCGCCCAAACGGCGCGAAAAGAACGGATATCGTCACAATTCGCGACTGTGCGCCACGGGAATGCGCCGCTACACATAATGGGTCCGCCTTATCCGACTCGCGAGCACCATTCGGAAGTCGCCTGCCCCATGTCGCAAATTCGTCCGCTCATTCCGCTTCTCGTCACCGCAGGCATCCTCATCGGTGGCAACGGACTACAAGGCACCTTCATTTCGCTGCGGGCGCTGGAAGAAGGCTTTTCGACCTCGCTGATCGGTGTCATCGGCGCCGGCTACAACATCGGCTTCGCGCTCGGCTGCGTCTATGTCACGCGCATCCTGCGCTCGATCGGCCATATCCGCACGTTCTCGGCGATGGCAGCGATCGCGTCGGCGGCGGCGATCGCCATGGTGCTGATCATCAATCCGTTCATGTGGTTCCTGATGCGGCTCGTCGCCGGTATCGCTTTCGCCTGTCTTTTTGCGACCGTCGAAAGCTGGCTGAATGCCAGCGTCACCAATACTAACCGCGCGCGCACGCTTTCCGTCTATCGTCTGGTCGATCTCGGCTCGGTCACCGCGGCCCAATATATCATTCCCGGCGTCGGTATCGGCGGCTTCGAACTCTTCGCGATCATCTCGATGGCATTGACTTTGTCGCTCGTGCCGATTTCCTTTGCCGACCGGTCGAGCCCGGTGGCGCCGGAAGCGATCCGCTTCGACGTCAAGGCGCTCTGGAACATCTCGCCGCTCGCGACCGTCGGCTGCATCGTCGTCGGCCTCACCAACGCCGCCTTCCGCTCGCTAGGCCCCATCTACGCGCAGGGGATCGGCCTCTCGGTGACGGCAATCGCCACTTTCATGAGCGCCGGCATCATCGGCGGCGTGGTGCTGCAATATCCGCTCGGCCATTACTCGGACCAGATCGATCGGCGCCTGATCATCCTGATCGCCACCCTCGGATCATTGCTCGCCGGACTTTTCCTTGCGTTTGGCGCCGGCAATGATGAGTGGCTCAATTTCGCCGGTATCTTCCTCTTCGGCGCCTTCGCCATGCCGCTCTATTCGCTCTGTTCGGCCCATGCCAACGACCATGCGGCGGAAGGTCAGCATGCGCTGGTATCGGCGGGCATGCTGTTCTTCTGGTCGCTCGGCGCCATCATCGGCCCGCTGTTTGCCTCTTTCCTGCTCGAAATTTTCGGTCCGCAGGCGCTGTTCATCTATACCGCCGCGATCCTCTTCCTCTTCATGCTCTACACGGTCAGGCGCATGACAGCGCGCAGCGGCGTTCCCGCGGAAGCGCGCGTCATGCCTTTCCGCAACCTGCTGCGGACCTCATCGTTCTTCAACAAGCTCGCCGGCGGCAACCACGCCCGCAAAGACGACTGATACCAACCTGCGGCAAGATGTGCCTGCGGCAAAGAATTGCTGATTGCGGCGATCAGGTTTAAAAACCGAGCAGTCGTCCTATCCAGTTGCCGAGATTGCCAAAATGTCCCTGATCAGCCGCCGTACGTTCCTCCAGGGCTCTGCCGCTTTGGGAGGCGCCTTCGCATTCGGAGCCGGCATGGCGGCACGCGCCGGTGCGGCACCGGATCCGCAGGTCCTGACGGCACAGCTGACGCAGGCACAGATCGCCTCAGATGGCGTGACACCCAAGGTGATGACCTACGGGCTGGGCGATGCGACCACTAACGGCATGCCGCCTGTCTTGCGGATGCGCATGGGCGAGCCCTATGCCGCAAGACTGATCAACAAGCTCGACGAACCGACGACTGTCCACTGGCACGGACTTCGCATACCCAATGCCATGGACGGCGTGCCCGAGATGACCCAGCCCTATGTCTATCCGGGCGATCCCTTCGACTACATCTTCACGCCGCCGGATGCCGGCACCTTCTGGTATCACCCCCACTGCAATACGCTGACGCAGATGGGAAGCGGGCTGACCGGCGTCATCGTCGTCGAGAACCCGGATGATCCAGTATTCGACGCCGAGATCGTCTTGAACCTGCGCGACTGGCGGCTCGGCAAAGGCGGCGTTTTCATCGACCCGTTCAAACCGAGGGACGCTGCGCGCGGCGGCACCTACGGCACGGTTCGCACCGCAAACTGGCAGCAGGAGCCGAGCTACGACGCGCCGGCCGGCGGCCTCGTGCGGGTCCGTATCGCGGCGACGGATGTCACGCGGATATATACGGTCGGCCTGGAGGGGGCGGAGGCCATGGTCGTCGCGCTAGATGCAAATCCGGTCGACAAGCCCTTCCCGCTCGACCGCTACGACGTCGGCCCGGGCCAGCGCATCGACCTCGTCGTCAGGATGCCCGACAACGAAGGTGCGACGGTGAAGCTCGGCAATCTGCGTGGCTCGCATCCCTGGACGATCGCCAATTTCCGCGCAACGGGCCAATCCTTGAAGCGCGATATCCGCGATGTGGCTGCCCTTCCCGCCAATCCGATCGCCGAGGCGGACCTGTCGGTTGCCACTCGCGTTCCGATCGATCTGACGGCCACGGCAGAACACAAGGCGACGCCGTCGATCTGCGGCTCGCTCGGCTACACCTTCTGGGCAATCAACAAGGTACCGTGGCCGGGCGACACGCCCGATCCGATCGCGCCGATCGAGGAGATGAAGCTCGGCAAGAGCTATGTCCTGCAGATCGCCAATCGGACGCCGCATGCCCATCCGATCCACCTGCATGGCATGAGCTTCCGAATTCTCAATTCGAACAAGCGGACCTTCCTGCCACCACCGACGGACACCATCCTGCTTTTGCCCGACGAACAGGCGGAAATCGCGCTCGTCGCCGACAATCTTGGCGATTGGGTGTTCCATTGCCACATCATCGAGCACCAGAAGACCGGCATGACCGGTTATTTCAAGGTGGTTTGAGATTTTCGATTGTGACGGATGGCATGAAGGGCTACACGAAAAACCTAGCCGCATTTTTGCCACAGTGATTTAAATCCGATGATTGAAACAACCGCAGATCTAGAGGCCGCCTGCCAGCAGCTGGCCCGCTCAAGTTATATTACGATAGACACGGAATTCCTGCGTGAGACCACCTTCTGGCCAGAGCTTTGCCTGATCCAGATGGCAAACCCGGATATGGCCGTCATCGTCGACCCGATGGCCAAGGGCATCGATCTCACGCCGTTCTTCGCGTTGATGGCCAACCCCGACGTGATCAAGGTCTTCCATGCCGCGCGCCAGGATATCGAGATCATTTTCCATCTCGGCAATCTGATTCCGCATCCGATCTTCGACACCCAGGTTGCGGCCATGGTCTGCGGCTTCGGCGACAGCGTCTCCTATGACCAGCTCGTCAACCGCATCAAGGGCGAGCAGATCGACAAGTCCTCGCGCTTCACCGATTGGAGCCGGCGGCCGCTGACCGAGAAACAGCTCGATTACGCGCTGGCCGATGTCACGCATCTGCGCGACATCTATCAGTACCTGAATGCGCAGCTCGAGCGCGAAAGCCGCTCGCTATGGCTTTCCGAGGAAATGGCGATCCTCGAAGCCCGCGATACCTACGACCTGCACCCGGACGATGCCTGGCAGCGCCTGAAAATGCGCGTCAAGAAGCCGATCGAGCTTGCCGTGCTGCAGAAGGTCGCAGCCTGGCGTGAACGCGAGGCACGCAACCGCAACGTTCCGCGCGGGCGTATCATCAAGGACGATGCGATCTATGAAGTCGCGCAGCAGCAGCCGAAGGACACCGAGGCGCTGGCGCGGCTGCGAACCATTCCGAAGGGCTGGGAACGATCGAGCGCCGGGGCTGCGCTGATCGAGGCGGTCAACGAAGCGCTCGCCATCCCCAAGACCGACCTGCCACGGCTGCCGCGGCAGAGCCATACACCTGAAGGCGCAGCCGCCGCCACCGAAATGCTGAAGGTGCTGTTGAAGCTGATCGCCGAGAAGCAGGGCGTGGCTGCCAAGATCATCGCCAACAGCGAGGATCTCGACAAGATCGCCGCCGAGGGCGAGAACGCCGATGTCGGCGCGCTCAAGGGGTGGCGGCGCGAGCTGTTCGGCGATACGGCACTGAAATTGATCAATGGTGAAGTGGCTCTGCGCTTCGTCGACAAGAAGATCGAAGCGATGGAAATCGGTGACTGAAAAACGGACGGGCGGACAACAACTTTCCGCCCGAATCCGGCTCTAGCCAAGGCCCTGCAGCGGGACTGATTCGCAATCGCGTCGAGCAGACATCAGAGCGCTGACGCGTGACGCGACAACCAGGGTGTCCGACGCGTTTTTTCTTCGTTGTCCGGGTTCGAGGCTCTTCCGCATGCGCTGGCGTTTCTCCATGTTCGAGGGAATTTTGCTGCTGTTGATCGTCAGTAGCGCCGGCGCCATCTATGCGACGATCGCCTTCGACGGTGGCGGCGGATTGATCGGCGCCACGTACGCATTGTGCGTCTGCGTCCCGATCCTCGCCTTTGAACGGCGCATCATTCTCCGGCGTCTCAACCGCAAGATCCATTCCTATTCGACGCCCGCTTTCTTCCTCGCTTCGATCGCCGTCTATCTGGTGTTTATCGAGCTGGGCTACGGCGTCGCCGGCTTCCTGATGCAGATGAGCGGGCAAATAGACGCGGATTGGAAGGACGCGGTCGTCCCCTCAAGCACGGCGCTTCTGTTCGCCCTGGCGGTCTCGGGCTCGATCGTTTTCGCGCTTCGCGTGCGCGAACTGTTGGGCCGTGACGTGTTTCTGAGCCTTTTGACCGGGCGCTATCGCAAGCCGATGCAGGAGGAGCGCGTCTTCCTCTTCATCGATCTTGCCGGCTCCACCGCCTATGCCGAGCGATACGGCGATCTCAGGATGCAGGAATATCTCAGCAAGCTGTTTGCAACACTTGCCGACCCCGTACTGCGCTATCGCGGCGCGATCGACGACTATGTCGGCGACGCGGCCGTGATTACCTGGCCCTTCGACCGTGCTGTCAAAAACGCCGCCTGCGTGCACTGCGTTTTCGACATTCTCGAAGAGATCGAAGCCGGCGCCCACCGTTGGCGCAAGGAGTTCGGCGAGGTTCCGCGCCTACGGGCAGCGCTTCATGGCGGCACCATCGTCGCCGCGGAAATTGGCGTCGACAAACACAAGATCACCTATTTCGGCGACACGGTGAACACCACCGCTCGCCTCGAAGGCCTGTGCAAGTCACTGAACCATCAGGTGCTGATTTCCACCGACCTCGCCCGCAAGATGCGGCTGCCGCACTATGTCCGCGTGGAAGATCTTGGCGAGCACGCCGTGAAGGGACGCGGGCAGAAGCTCGGCGTCCTGGCGCTTCGGGCCGGGGGCACGCCTGCACCGCCAGTGGCTGTCAATTAGCCGTCAACCGTGCAGTTTTGCACCCTTGGTGATCTTGTCGACCAGCTTCTTGTCGGCATGAATGGCGATGCCGGCGACCTTCGCGCCGTCGGGTCGCGTTTCGGCGAAGACCGCGCGGTTGGCACTGTCGTGGCCGGTCGAAAACATCGCATCGACATAAACAGAGGTTTGTATTTCCCTTTCGATCGCACGGCGTTGAATATTGCCAAGCGTCGCACCATCTGCCGATAACACGATGATCGGCTGAACGCTCAGAGCGTTGTAGATGTGGCCGGCGCCGTCGCGATAGGGTTCGCCGATAATCGCCGGTTTCTGCCCGGCGATGCCGGTTGCCAGAAACGCGGTGACGTTCAGCTTCTGCCAGGTGGCCAGATCGTCGCGCAAAACGATCGCAAACTTGGTGTCGAACATGACGGGTATCTCCATTTCAGGACATCAGGGCGTGCCCAAGGAGGCCTTAACCGAGGACGCAGCGATCAATCTTGAACGATTGTGCGGATCGCCGGGCGATGGCATCCGCGTCGCGGCACCGGTGGACGGCATAGAGCGCATCGAGGCCCGGCTGCACGGCAAGGTCTTCGAGCCGCATCGCCACGACACCTATGCGCTTGGCGTGACGCTTGGCGGCATCCAGACCTTCCAGTATCGTGGCGAGAGCCGCTACAGCACGCCTGGAAGCATCATCATCATTCACCCCGACGAACTGCACGATGGCAGCGCGGGCACGGAAGCGACGCTTCGCTACAGGATGATGTATCTGCAGCCGGAGCGATTGATCGCGGCGCTTGGCGACAGTGGCGGCGCCTTGCCCATCATAGCCGCCCCGGTTGTTGGTGACGTGGCCCTGCGCCAGGCGATCGGCGAGGCCGTCATGGATCTCGACGGCGGTATTGACGAACTCGCGCTCGACGACATTCTTACACGCATTGCAGAAGGCTTGTGCCGCCATGCCGGCACGACAAGCAAGGCTGCCGGCAGGTCGGCCAAGCGGGCGGTTTCGAGGCGACGGACTATCTCAAAGCCAACCTCGATCGCCCGGTCGGCTCGCAGGAACTCGAGGCCGTCAGCGGCCTTGATCGCTTCACCCTCGCCCGCCAGTTCCGCAAGGTTCTCGGCACCAGCCCGCACCGCTACCTTCTGATGCGGCGGCTGGAGCAGGCGCGCCGGATGATTGCCGCCGGTCACAGCCTGGCAGGTGCCGCGCTCGAAACCGGCTTTGCCGACCAGGCCCATTTCACCCGCCATTTCAAACGTGCCTACGGTGTAACGCCCGGGCGCTGGGCGAGCCTGGCGCTCGCCGGCTGAAGCACCGGCGCCGCTGGGTCGTTGCGGCCCGGAACCAGTGTCCGGTCACGCGCAACAATTCGAACTCGGCGAGTTTCTCCCCTCGGGCGCAGCGCCTTTCGTCTGTCATCAAAGCTTCACCAGCCTGTAAGCCAAGCATCACCCAACCGTCATCAAAGCCGCCTATCGGGTTCCCGTACTTTGGCATCCAACCCACGGTGACTTTCATGACCAAAACGCTTCTCGCCGCTGCGGCGCTCACACTTTTGATGACGACGACCGTCCTGGCCGAGGAAAAGGCCTTTCCCGCAACCCTGAAGGCACATGCGATCCTACCGGCAAACACGATCCTGGCAGCACCGTCCGACGCACCGGAATACCTGAAGACATCGGGCAAATTCACCACGGCGGACCGCAAGCGCGCTGACGCGCTCGGCACCGTGCCCGGCAAGGATGGCGTGCGCCCGACCGGCCTTTCACTGCCGTTCAACGGCCAGCCGATGCAGGGCTTCTCCGGCATCAGGGCCATGGAAGACGGCACCTTCTGGAGCCTTTCCGACAACGGCTTCGGCAACAAGCTGAACTCAACCGATGCCATGCTGATGCTGCACCACGTGAAGATGGACTGGGACGCCGGCAAGGTCGAGGCGCTGAAAACACTGTTCCTCACCGACCCGGACCGCAAGGCCCCCTTCCCGATCGTCATGGAAGGTTCCGACAAGCGCTACCTGACCGGCGCTGACTTCGACGTTGAGTCGATCCAGCCGGTCGCCGACGGCTTCTGGGTCGGGGAAGAATTCGGTCCCTATATCCTGAAATTCGATGTCGACGGCAAGCTGACCGACGTCATCGCGACAACAGTTGACGGCAAGCCGGTTATGTCGCCCGACAATCCGACCCTGACACTGCAGGGCGATCCGTCGAAGAAGACACCCGCCTTCAACCTGAAGCGCTCCGGCGGCTATGAAGGCATGGCACTGTCGAAGGACGGCTCCAAGCTCTACGGTCTGCTCGAAGGGCCGATCTGGACCGACAGCGAAACCGTGGAACAGGCCGATGGCCGTCCGACACTACGCGTCATCGAACTCGATGTCGCAGCCAAGGCCTGGACGGGCCGCAGCTGGCTCTATCCGCTGGCCGAAGGCGGCGAGGCAATCGGCGACTTCAACATGCTCGACGACAAGACGGCACTGGTGATCGAACGCGACAACGGCGCGGGCACGCTCGACAAGGCCTGCGCCGATCCGAAGGATCCGAAGCCGGATTGCTTTGCCGTCGGCTCGAAGGTGAAACGTGTCTACAAGATTGCCTTCGATGACAGCAATGTCGGCAAGGCCGTCCGCAAGATCGGTTACATCGACCTCCTGAAGATCGCCGACCCCGACAACAAGAAGCGCCAGGGCGGTGGTGACGGCTATTACGACATGCCGTTCGTGACGATCGAAAACGTCGATCGCGTCGATGACACGCACATCATCGTCGGCAATGACAACAACCTGCCGTTCTCGGCCGGCCGGGCGCTTGATAAGGCCGACGACAACGAGTTCGTTCTGCTCGAAGTCGGCGAATTCTTGAAAGCCGAATAATCAAAAAAGGGCGCGCGGATTTGCGTCCGCGCGCCCCTTCGTCAAAGATCTGAGTGCGTTCAGCTCTCGAACTGGAACGCCAATCTTCTGCCGGTCAGCTTGCCGAGCTGCTGCAGCCGTCCGTCGAGGCGCTCGCCGGCAAATTCCGAATAGGCCGCAGGCACGACGATCTCCAGATCGACATCCGGCAGGGACGATTTGCGGAAGGTCAGATTCCTCGCCACGCCCGGCATCGACGCCGAGAACAGATAGGCGACGCGCAGCAGGCCGCCGAGCAGTTTCGCCAGTTCCAGCAGTCGCGGCGTGGTAATGCCGGTCAGTGCGCCGGTCGCGCCATCGTCGTTCAGGCCTTCGAAGCGATAGTAGTTGGCGAGCGCGATATAGGCCCGCCCCGCATGGGTGATGCCGGAGAAGGTCGAGTGGGCGATGATGTTCAGCGCCTGCAGACCGCGATAGTCCGGATGGGCGCGCCAGCTGATATCGGCGAGCAGGCAGGCAGCCTGGCGATAGCGGCTTTCCTCTTCGGTTTCCTCGACGCCGAAGAACGGCACCATGCGGCCGGTCCAGTCGGCAAGTTCGCGGGCATGCTCGGGGGAACGCGCCCGCAGGATGGCGATTTCGCCGGCGGCGGTCAGCAGCGGATCCTGCGCACGCTCGCTCTCGTTCAACAGAGAGAAGAGATAGCCTTCGCGCACGCCGAGCGCCGAGAACGAAATCCGCTCCGGCTTCATGATCGACAGTGCTTCCTGCATCGCGATCGCGCCAAAGGGAAGCAGGCTGCGGCGGCTTTTGGAGATCGTCGCATAGGCCGATGGCTTGATGTTCCTCGGCTCGATCACCTCCGGCAGCAGCGCCATCGCCTCGTCGTAGGAGATCTCGTAGCCTTGCATCATATGCAGCGGATAGTTTCGGATTTCCATGTGCAGCTTGGCGATCGAGCGCCAGGTGCCGCCGACGGCATAAAAGGTGCGGCCGGTGCCGGTCTTCAGCACCGGCGAGCTTTTCATGAATTTGCGCACCCAGGTGCGAGCCTTCGGCAGCGAGCCGCCGCTATGCTCGAAGAGGCGGATACCCCCGAGCGGCAGGGTGATGCCCTTGCCGATCTTTGTGCCGCTGACCTCGACAAGTTCCAGCGAGCCACCGCCAAGGTCACCGACCACTCCATCAGGGTCGTGATAGCCGCTGACGATGCCCATGGCGGAGAAATAGGCTTCCTCTTCGCCGGAGAGGATGCGCACCTTGTGGCCGAGGATCGCCTCGGCCTTCTCGATGAAGGCAGGTCCGTTGCTCGCCTCGCGAGCGGCTGCGGTGGCCAGAACATACATGGAGGTCGCACGCGCCTGCTGCGACAGCGCATGAAAGCGATGCAGCGCCCGGAGAGCGCGCTCGACGCTCTCCTCGTCCATGCGTCCGGTGGCATCGATGCCCTTGCCCAGACCGCACATGACCTTCTCGTTGAACAGCATGGCCGGAGCGCGGCTCAGGCCTTCGTAGACGACAAGGCGAATGGAGTTGGAGCCGATATCCACAACGGAAACCGGGCGGATGCCGGGCAGACGCCCCTGCGCTTCAGATTCGACCATGCAATTCCGTTTTACTTGTGCCAGCTGCTCTTCCAGCCGGCAATCAGCTTCGGTGCACTGGACTTCAGGGCTTCACCCCGGCCGGAGAGGCTGGGATTGGTCATGAAATAGTGCTGCGCGTTGAAAGGTTCGGCGTCCTTGCCGACTTCCATCCGGCGAGACGTACCGTCGGGAAGAATTTCGTAGCTCTGCTGGTTATCGATGAGATTGCCCAGCATGATCTGCGAAAGTACCTGTTCGTGCACAGTCCGGTTGATAAGAGGCACAAGCGTCTCAACCCGCCGGTCCAGATTTCGCGGCATCATATCCGCCGAGCCGATATAGACAAGCGCATTCTCCGATGGAAGGCCGTGACCGTTGCCGAAGCAGAATATGCGGGAATGTTCAAGGAATCTGCCGACGATGGACTTGACACGAATATTGTCGGACAGCCCCGGCACCTGCGGCCTCAGGCAGCAGATGCCGCGTACCACCAGGTCGACTTCAGCCCCGGCACGGCTTGCCTTGTAGAGCGCGTCTATGATTTCCGGATCGACGAGCGAGTTCATCTTCATCCAGATCGCCGCAGGCCGGCCGGCCTTGGCGTGCTCGATCTCCTCCTCGATATGCTTGAGGATGCGGGGGCGAAGCGTGTGCGGCGAAACCGCCAGCTTCATGCCGGCTTCCGGCTCGCCGTAACCGGTGATGAAGTTGAAGATGTTCGCCATGTCATGGGCGATGACCGGGTTGCAGGTGAAGAATGACAGGTCAGTGTAGATCTTCGCCGTGACCGGATGGTAGTTGCCGGTGCCGAGGTGGCAATAGGTGCGCAACCGGCCCTCTTCGCGACGCACCACCATCGACATCTTGGCATGGGTCTTGAGTTCGATGAACCCGAAGACCACCTGCACGCCGGCGCGCTCCAGGTCGCGCGCCCAGCGGATGTTGGCTTCCTCATCGAAGCGGGCCTTCAGTTCGACCAGCGCCGTCACGGACTTTCCGGCTTCGGCAGCGTCGACAAGCGCGCGCACAATCGGACTGTCGTTCGAGGTACGGTAGAGCGTCTGCTTGATGGCGACCACTTCCGGATCGCGCGCCGATTGCAGCAGGAACTGCACCACGACGTCGAAGGACTCATAGGGGTGGTGGACCACCATGTCCTTTTCGCGGATCGCGGCAAAACAATCGCCGGCGTGTTCGCGCACGCGCTCGGGGAAGCGCGGATTGTAAGGTTCAAAGCGCAGATCGTCGCGCGGCGCCTTGGTGATTTCCGACAGCGTGTTCAGCGCCAGAAGCCCCGGCAAAACGGCGACGCGGTTTTCCGGAACGCTGAGTTCTTGAACGACGAACTGGCGCAGCGAAGCGGGCATTTCCGAATCGAGCTCGATGCGGATCACCGATCCGCGACGACGACGCTTCAGCGCCGTTTCGAAGAAGCGCACCAGATCTTCGGCCTCTTCTTCGACTTCGATATCGCTGTCTCTGATGATGCGGAACGTGCCCGAGCCCTTGACCTCGTAGCCTGGGAACAGCCGTTCGATGAACTGACTGACCATGTCTTCGAGCGTGATGTAGCGGATGACGTTCTTGAAATCGGGCAGGCGGATGAAGCGGTCGAGCGCCACCGGCAGGCGCAAGAGCGCCGTCATTGGCTCACGGCCGGTCTTGCTGACGAGCTGCAGGCCCATCGAGAACCCGAGGTTCGGGATGAACGGGAACGGATGCGCCGGGTCGATCGACAGCGGCGTCAGCACCGGAAAGATCGCCTGGTCGAATTCGTTGGCAAGCCAGCTTTTGTCCTGCGCCGACAAGGACGCCGGGCGGACGATGAGGATATCTTCCTTGGCCAGATACTGCTGCAGGACGGCGAGCGACGCCTGCTGCTCCATCTGCAGGTTGTCGATTTCCTTGAGGATGTCTTCGAGCTGTTCGGCCGGCGTCTTGCCATCAGGCGACCGCATGGCGAGCCCCTGCCGCACCTGGCCCTCGAGGCCGGCGACGCGCACCATGAAGAACTCATCAAGGTTGGCGGCCGAAATCGACAGAAAGCGGACACGCTCCAGGAGCGGATGCGCCGTGTTCAGGGTCTCCTCAAGCACGCGGCGATTGAATTGCAGCCACGAAAATTCGCGATTGATGAACCGTTCCGGGCTGGAGAGCAGGTCTAGCTCCTCCGCGGCCTGTTTGTTCTCATTCACCGCAGACGTCGCATTATCCATTACCGGTCAGACCCCATTTCTTCGCATGCAGGAACTATAACAGTTTGACGACGGAACTGTGACAATCAATCGGAATGGCGTTGATTTCCAAGCTCTTCCAGGACTTCGGCGGCAAGCGATCGGGTCAGCTTGACGCCGCGGGCGAGTGCCAGCCTGTCGATGCGTTCGACGATCGTCTGGGCAGCCTCGAGCGAGCGTTCCATGCGCTGGACGATATAGCCGACGAGCCTTTCGTCGATGAAAAGCTGGCGATCGGCAAAGAGCTTGATCAATACCTGCGTCAACAACTCATCGTCGGGCTCGCCGATCTCGACGACGGTTGCTGCTTTCAGGCGCGAGCGCAGGTCCGGAAGAACGACCGGCCAGGACATCGGCCACAGGCGCGAGGTCATCAAGAGGCCCGTGCCATGCTGGCGAACGCTGTTGATGACATGAAACAGGGTGGTGTCGTCGAACCCCTGACGGTCGGCATCCTCGAACAGCACAGGACCGTTGGCGGCGATCAACGCCACATCCGAGTCCGCAACCGGGTGGATCGCCCGCGCGCCCGCCCTCTCCTTCCAGATGCTGGCGAGATGCGATTTTCCGGAACCGATCGGGCCGGCGATGATGACAACCGGCGACGGCCAGTCTGGCCAGTGATCGACGATCGCGATCGCCGCGCTCAACCGATCGGAAACGAGCAGATCCTCACGACCCGTTGCCGGGTCGTGGTCGAATGCCAGAGGCAGTTGTTCGAAGGGACGTTTTGTCATGCTGTACTCGGGACAAGGATGGGACTATCAGCCGGGCTGACTGCCCTTTGCCTTCTTCGCCGCGACCTTTCCATGCCCATGGTAGAGATCGCTATCAAGGTATCGCTGGATGCCGAAGCGAACAAGCACGCCGATGGCGGCGGCCGCGGGAACCGCAACCAGAAGCCCGACGAAACCGAAGAGGGCACCGAAGGCAAGAAGCGCGAACATCAGCCAGACCGGATGCAGGCCGACGCTCTTGCCCACCAGCTTGGGCTGCAGGATGTTGCCTTCGAGGAACTGGCCGCTGAAGAAGATGGCAGCGACAAGCCCGATCCAGAGATAATCGGGCCAGAACTGTACAAGCGCGACGCCGACGGCCAGCACCAGACCGACCATCGATCCGACATAGGGGATAAAGCTGATCATGCCGGCAAAGAGGCCGATCAGCAGGCCGAAATTGAGACCGACGAGCGACAGGCCGATGCCATAGTAAAGGCCGAGGATGATGCAGAGCGAGCCCTGGCCGCGAACGAAGCCGGCGATCGTCGTGTTCATGTCCCGGGCGATCTGGCGGACGACGCTGACATAGTCGCGCGGAACCCAGCTATCGACCCGGTTGACCATCCGGTCCCAGTCGAGCAGCAGATAGAAGGCGACGACCGGCGTGATCACGAACAGCGACAGAATGTCGAGCAGCGCCATGCCAGAGTTCCAGAGCTGCTGGAACAACGTGCCGAGGAAGCTCGCGCCCTGCTCCAAAAGCTTGGCTGAATTCTGCTTGATCGCCGTCATCTGGTCCGCCAGCCATTGTGGCAGCAGCGTCGACTGGCTGTCGGTCAACAGCGCCTGCAGCTTGGAGATGTAACCGGGCATCTTCTGAATGAAGTCGGCGGCCTGGGTGAAGATCACCGGGATGATGATCATCAGCGACAGGGCGAAGATCACCACGAAGCCGATGAGGATCACCACCGTCGCCATCAGCCGACTGAGGCCGAGGCGCTCAAGGCGGTCGGCGACCGGGTCGAGGAAATAGGCCAGTGCCATGCCCGCGAGGAACGGCAGCAGGATCGAGCTGAAAACCATCAGGAAGGCGATGAAGGCGGCGAGCACCAGCAGCCAGAAGATAACCTGGCGCTGTAGTCCCGAACCGCTGACTTTTATGTCCATGGTGTTCCCCGTAACACGCCAAGCATGCCTTTACCGCATCATATTCTGTATGAGGAGATAGGTGGCGTGGCGCGCACCGGTCAAGTCCGCGTGCTTCTCAGCCCGGTAAATTGAACCCTCCATACCGTTCTTGCCGGTGGGATATGGGCAAAATGTTGAAAAAAGGCCGAGAAGGCAGGCTGTCGGCTTGCACTCCCTTGCCCATCGTGCCAATCGCATCCGCAAAATACCTGTCGCGCGACCAGCCTTGGAGAACCAGCATGAGCCAGTCGGGAAAGAACGGCCTCACCTACAGTGACGCAGGCGTGGATATCGATGCCGGCAATCTGATGGTGGAGAAAATCAAGCCGCATGTGCGCTCGACCCGGCGCCCGGGTGCCGACGGCGAGATCGGCGGCTTCGGCGGCCTGTTCGACCTGAAGGCCGCCGGTTTCACCGACCCGGTGCTCGTTGCCGCCAATGACGGTGTCGGCACCAAGCTCAAGATTGCCATCGACGCCAACAAGCACGACACCGTTGGCATCGACCTCGTTGCCATGTGCGTCAACGACCTGGTGGTCCAGGGTGCCGAGCCGCTGTTCTTCCTCGACTATTTCGCCACGGGCAAGCTCGATCCCGATCAGGGTGCCGCAATCGTTGCCGGCATTGCCGCCGGGTGCCGCCAATCCGGTTGCGCATTGATCGGTGGCGAGACCGCGGAAATGCCGGGCATGTATTCCGGAGGCGACTATGACCTTGCCGGCTTCGCTGTCGGTGCGGCCGAACGCGGCCAGCTGCTTCCAGCGGGTGACATTGGTGAAGGCGACGTCATCCTCGGCCTTGCATCGTCAGGCGTTCACTCCAACGGTTACTCTCTCGTTCGCAAGATCGTCGCGCTGTCGGGTCTTGCCTGGGATGCACCTGCCCCGTTTGGTGAAGGCACGCTTGCCGATCTCCTGATGACGCCGACGCGCATCTATGTGAAGCCGCTCCTGAAGGCGATCCGCGAAACCGGCTCGATCAAGGCGCTGGCGCATATCACCGGCGGCGGGTTCCCCGAGAACATTCCGCGCGTGCTGCCGAAGCATCTTGCAGCCGAGATCGATCTCGACGCCATCAAGGCGCCGAAGGTCTTCTCCTGGCTTGCCCAGACCGGCGGCGTCGCGGCCAACGAAATGCTGCGCACGTTCAACTGCGGCGTCGGCATGATCGCCGTCGTTCCGGCGGAAAAGGCGCAGGACGTTGCAGCCGTGCTGGAAGCCGAGGGCGAAACCGTCTTCACGCTCGGCCGCATGGTTGCCCGCGCCGAAGGCGCGCATGGCACGATCTACAAGGGCAGCCTCGCCCTATGATGAACGACGTGACGGCAGGCAGGAAAAAAGTCGTCGTCTTGATCTCGGGCGGCGGCTCCAACATGCTTTCGCTGGCCAAAGCTGCCGCCGAGCCTGGTTTTCCGGCCGAGATCGTCGCAGTGATTGCCGACAAGGCCGATGCCGGAGGCCTTGCCAAGGCTGCAGCGCTCGGCATCCCAACCTATGCGTTCCTTCGCAAGGATTTCGACAGCAAGGATGCGCACGAGGCGGCGGTCCTTGCCGAACTCGAGCGGCTGTCTCCCGATATTATCTGCCTTGCCGGCTATATGCGGCTGTTGTCGGCGAACTTCATCCAGCGCCACGAAGGCCGGATCATCAACATTCATCCGTCGCTTCTGCCGCTCTTTCCGGGTCTCCACACCCATCAGCGCGCCATTGACGCCGGCGTGAAAGTGGCGGGATGTACGGTGCATTTCGTCACCGAGGGCATGGATGAGGGTCCGATCGTCGCGCAGGCGGTCGTACCGGTTGTCGACGGCGACACGGCCGACACCCTTGCCGCTCGCGTGCTGACGGTCGAGCACCGCACCTATCCGATGGCGCTCAGGCTGCTGGCGGAAGGCAAAGCCTGGATGGAAGACGGACGGGTCGTCACGCAGGGCATCAGTCCCGTGCCCGCGTCTTCAACTCTGATTTCGCCGGCCGTATAAACCACCACTACTTTGCCGAAGCCAACCGCCGGTCGAGCGCGTCGAGCACACGCCGGGTCAAGGCGGGATAGTCCTCGTCGAAATGGTGACCGCCTTCGATCGCGACGACATCGACGCCCGCGCCCTTCAGGTCAGGGCAGGCGTCGTCTTCTTCCTCGGTGCCGTGAATGCACTGCACCAAAGAGGGGTCGATGTGCTTGATATCGTCGAGCGGATCGCCGCCATCGCCCTGCCCGGCCGCGCCGAGCCAGCCAAGCACCGAAATCTTGTAGTCGACCTGATGCGATAGCGCCATCAGCGTGACCTGCCGCACATGGGCGCGCTCTGCGGGCGGGAGCAGATTGAAAGTGCGTGGCAGGATATCGGCACCGAAGGAGTAACCGATCAAGAGAACATTGCGGACGTTCCAGCGCTTGCGATAGTAGCTCATCACCTTGGCGAGATCGTCGGCCGTCGCCTGCGGTTCGCGCTCGGACCAGAAATAACGCAGAGAATCGATGCCGACGACAGGGACACCTTGCTGCTGCAGGACGTCTCCGACCTGCTTGTCGATATCGCGCCAGCCGCCATCGCCGGAATAGATCACCGCCATGGTGTCGCGTGTCGGCTTGGTATCGAGCACCGTCAGGGGCAAGCCGAATGGATTGTCTGCCGCGCTCTCGCTGTCGATCAGATCCGTCAGATGACCTGATAGCGCCGCATAGGCTTCGTCGTCGCTGTCTTCCTGCGTGATATCAGGGTGTTTTTCGATGAGTTTAGCCACATGGCTTCGGCCGTCGTCGGATGCCGTCGGCGTAAAGACGACGGAGATCGGGTCCGGCAGGGCACCGTCCGTCAGGCCGTACACCATGCGATCGGCCTTCAAGGTCTTCTCCGCCGGCGTGCAGAGCTGCTTCGTCAGCGCAACGCCTTCCTCCGGATCGACCGCAAGCGTCTGGCCGATGGTCGCAGCCGGCGTCTGTGCGGCGATGGCCAGCGCCATGGCCCCGCCCGCTCCGACCCCGGCCACAATCGGCGGGAGGTAGGCATCGCTCTTGAGGACGCGCTGGACCTGCTGGCTCAACGCTTCGATATCCGACACCGTGTAGATGCAGTCGCCGTCGTCCTTGGCGAGCGAGGCAAGATAGGCCTTGAGGTCGATACCGATGACGACCGCCTTGTCGTCGACAAGGGCGCGAGCGACCGCATCTTCCTTGTCGCTCCAGCCATCCGCATTGGACAGCAGAACAACAAGGGCGGATGCCTTGTCCTTCGGGACGAGGATATGGGGTGCCGGGATCATGCCGGTGTCGTAGGTCGCCGCCGTCTCCTGCCCTAAAGCCGGTGCAACCGTCGCGATGGCGAGAAGGGCGGCACCTGCCAGAGGCTTCCAGATCATCGGGATCCGCATCATTTCTTCATCACTCCCTTGAGGCCGCCGCCGATCAGGAATGTTACATCCATCAAGGCAAGGATCGGATTGATGCCGCCGCTCGCCACGAGATAGCGCGGCTGCCAATGGGGGTGGAACTTCGACTTGAAGGCGCGAAGTCCCTTGAAATTGTAGAAGCGTTCGCCGTGCTCGAAGAAGGTTCGCCCTGCCCGATCCCAGACCGGCGCGATCTGGCGCGAGGACATACCAGACAGCGGCGCCATGCCAAGATTGAAGGTCCGGTACCCCTCGGCCTTCAGATATTCCATCACCTTCGCGAACAGGAAATCCACCGATCCCTTGGGGGCATCCGGCGAGAAGCGCATGAGATCGACGGTGCCTTCCTGCTTGGTTGCCGTCACCAGGATATTGGCGAAGGCGACGATCCGTCCCTCGTAGGTGAGGATCGCGACCGGCTGTTCGGCCAGATACTCAGGATCGAAAGCCCCAAGCGAAAAACCCTTTTCCTTGGCATTGTGATGGGCAAGCCATGCATCGGAAATCGCCGTCAATTCGCCCATGATCGCCGGAACGTCTGCTGGAGCCACCATTTTGAACTCCAGCCCGTCGCGCTGGGCGCGGCTGACCTGCTGGCGCAGATTGGCCCACTTGCCGCCCTTCATCTCGAAACGGGCGAGATCGACATGGGCGAGCTCGCCGAGCCTGAAGGCGCGAAGTCCCGCATCGGCATAGTAGGCGAGCCCAAGTGGCGAAACCTGATAGAACACCGCGCGGCAGCCGCTGGCGCGGGCCCTCTCGAAGAACTGCCAGATCAGTTCCGGCCAGGCATCGACCGGCCCCACCGGGTCGAACAGCGCGATCCACGAGCGGGCGCGCTGGCCATACATGATGAAGGCGCGACCATCGGCGGAAAACATCAGGCTCTTGTCTCCCATGCGCACCAGATTGGCATCGGACATGTCCTGCGCCTCGACGATCGCCAATGCCCGCTCCATGGCATCGTCGGTTGCCGGCTCCGCGCCTGAGGCCGCCGGGCGCATCAGGCTCCAGATGGCAACAGCGCTGGCGCCGATCGTCACACCCAGAAGCGCACGCAGGCCGCGCGGCGCCTCGGCAGAGAATTCGAACTGCCACCAGAGTTCATGGCTGTATTCGACGTCGCGATAGACGAACAGCAGGACGACCAGCCCACCCAGGCAGATCACCCCGAGTGCCGTCAACCACGGCAGCGTCAGCGCCTGGCCGAAGAGCGAAGCCGGCCGAACAAACAGACGGCGGCTGGCGAGGAGACCGACGAGAAAGAAGGCAAGCATGCCGGCCTCGACCAGCGCGATCGCCTTGATCAGCGAAAGCAGCAGTGCGGCAACGGCGATTGCGACCGACGCCCACCAGGCGCCATCGAGCCGCTGTGCGAGCCCGCGCGAGACGATGACGAGCGCAAGGCCGAGCAAGCTTGCCAGAAAGTGCGCGCCCTCGACGATCGGCAGCGGCAGCAGACCCTCGAGGAAGGCGAGATTCTCATCCGGCGTCGGCGTGACGCTCGACAGCACCAGCATGATCGCCAGCACGATGCCGAGTGTTGCCAGGAGAAGCGGCGTGATACGGCCGCCGATACGGCGCACGCTGGAGGCGACGGGATGGCCGGAAAGCTGACGAAGCTCGGTGCCGATGACAACCGCGATCGCGATCAGCAGCGGCAGCACGTGATAAATGACACGGTAGAGAACCAGCGCACCGAGGATCGTGTCGACATCGGCGCTGTGACCGAGCGTGGCGATGATGATCGTCTCGAAGACGCCGAGCCCGGCCGGAACATGGCTGAGAACGCCGATACCGACGGCAAGCGAATAGATCGCCAGGAAGGCGGGCCAACCGATTGTGCCCGCCGGAAGCAGCACGTAGAGCACCGTCGCCGATGCCGCCAGATCCAGCGCCGTGACGAGGAACTGGCGCGAGGAGGTGCGCGAATCCGGCAGGCGCAGTGTGAAGCGCCCGAGGCTGACCTCATGACCGTCACGCGCCTTGACGAAGACAGCGAGCACGACGCCGAGAATGGCAACCGCGATCATCCGCAGCCAGAAGGGGTTAAGACCCGTCAAGGGCGCCACATATTCGCCGACGGCGAGCAGGCTCAGGCACGTGACCGTCAAAAGCCCAAGGCCGAAGGCGAGCGTCACGAAGGCGATGATCCGGGCGATGTTTTCCGGCTCGATGCCCAGCCGCGAATAGGACCGGTAGCGGATGGCGCCGCCACTCAAGGCGCCAAAGCCGGCCGTGTTGCCGACCGCATAGGCGCAGGCCGCCGTCAACGCGACATCGGCATAGGGCAGCTTGCGCCTGACGTAATCAAGCGCGCCGACATCGTAGAAGGTGAGCGCGAAAAAGCTCAAGGCGGTGAAGAACACCGCCGCGGCGACAGAGGTCCAGCTGGTATCTGCAAGCGCCTGGACCACGTCGCCGTACTGCACTTCGGAGGTCAGATGAAAGATCGCCAACCCGAAGAGGGCGATCACCAGCAATGTCGCAAGTGCCTGCAGATAGCGCCGGTTACGGCGCAGAAAGGGTCTCCATCCTACCTCGATCTGCTGATCGTCGTTGGCTGCACGTTCCGTAAGGGAGGACGTCATGGGTTGCCCATGTCATTGATGAAGACATCAGCGCTGTAGCCTACCCGAGAACGATCAAAAAGTGAAATATCCGTAATGTATTGTTCTCTTATAAAACAAGGTCTTATGCCGTGAGCTTGCCGCGGTTCAGCTGGGCCCACTGCAGCAGCATGATGGTTTTGGCATCGCAGATCTCGCCGGTCGCGATCATGGCGACCGCTTCATCAAAGGGAATTTCGAGAACCTCGATATCCTCGCCCTCATGCGCCAGGCCGCCGCCATCACCGGCCTTTTCTGTGACATCAACAAGCCCAACGAAGAAGCTGGTGCGCTCGGTGAGCGCGCCGGGGCTCATATAGGCATCGAAGAGGTGAGTGGCCTTGTCGACATGGTAGCCGGTCTCCTCCAGCACCTCACGGCAGATCGCGACTTCAGGCGTATCGTCGTCGAGCAGGCCGGCCGGCGCTTCGATCATATAGGCGGGATCGCCCTGCAGCAGCACCGGCACGCGCAGCTGGCGGACGAGCACGACGCTCTCACGCCTCGGATCGAACAGCAGGATGGTCGCGGCGCTGCCGTGATCATGCACTTCACGCGTGAGCGTCGCCGTGCCGCCGCCTGACATGTCCTGCTCAAGGGTGATTTCTTCCAGATGAATGAAACCGTCCGAGAGCGTGCGCCGCTCGATGATCCTGACACGGGGATCGTGGTGGTTCGTCATGGCGGGGTCCTTGGTCGGGAGAGGAAAGGATGTGGTCGCAGTCGACCGTCAGTGAATGTGTTCCGAAGGGGCGCAGCTTTCGCGTTCCATCTGCAAGGTCGTGTGGTGCAGGTCGAACTCGTCGCGCAACCGTTGTTCGATCGCACGCCGCACCGTCTCGCCGTCGGCCTCTTCCGCCAGAACGACATGCGCCGTCAGCGACGGCTGGCTCTGGGTGATCGCCCAGAGATGCAGATCATGCACCGAGGCAACGTCGGGCACGGTCGTGATTGCCGCATGGATATCGGCCAGGCGCATGCCAGGCGGCACGCCTTCCAGCAGAATGTTGACGCAGTCCTTCAGCAGCACCCAGGTGCGCGGAAAAACCATGAAGCCGATACCAACGGCGAGCAACGAATCGACCCATTGCCAGCCGGTAAACCAGATGATCGCCGCGCCTGTTATCACCGCCAGCGACCCGAGCATGTCCGACCAGACCTCGAGATAGGCGCCCTTGACGTTGAGGCTCTCGTCCTTGTGGCTGGTCAGAAGCCGCATGGAGATCAGGTTGACGACAAGACCGATGACGGCAATCAGCAGCATGCCGCCCGACTGGATTTCCTGCGGCAGCGACAGGCGCTGCCAGGCCTCGTAGAGAATGTAAAAGGCGACGGCGAGCAGCAGCAGGGCGTTGAAGGCCGCCGCGAGAATCTCGAAGCGGGCATAGCCGTAGGTGCGCAGCAGATCCGACGGCCGGCGGCCGACATGGATGGCGACCAGCGCGATGGCCAATGCCGCCGCGTCGGTCAGCATATGCATCGCATCCGAGATCAGCGCCAGGCTGCCGGTCAGAATGCCGCCGACGACCTCGGCCAGCATGAAGCCGCCCGTCAGCCCGAGCGCACCCCAGAGACGCGAGACTGGCGTGTTGCTGACATCCGCATGTTGATGGTCGCCGCTCATGAAGGCATCCGGTGGCTAGAGTCAGGGTGCCGGTTTCACCCAGACCCTGTTGTCATGGAAAGCCGCGCCGCCATAGGGCGCAACTGCATCGGCGCCAGTAAGCACATTGATGCCCTCCCCGTCGAGATGGGCGCCGTTCGGCCACAGGCCTTCAGCGATCACCACGCCGCGCCGCGCGCCGCCGCCGACCACCACATGCAGGCGCACTTCGCCGCGTTGGTTGCCGAGCTTGACGATATCACCGTCGCCGACGCCAAGTGAGGCGGCGTCATCCGCATGCATCATTACCATCGGGCGGACTTCCTTCTGGATCGACGACGGGGTCTCGGCGAAGGTCGAATTGAGGAAAGAGCGCGCCGGCGAGGTAGCGAGACGGAAGGGGTGTTTCGCATCCGTGACCTCGATCAGGTCGACATGATCAGGGAACTCAGGCAGTGCCGCATGCGGCCCCTGCAGACCCATCGACTTCGGGGGACGGTTCGGCGCCGGCGTGCCGGTCCAGTCCGCCTTGAAGCGGAATTTGCCGTCGGGATGACCGAAGCCCTTGAGATAATGCGCGTCCTCGAACGCCGGCTGACAGTCGAGCCACTTCTCGCGCTTCATCTCGTCATAGCCGATGCCGTAGTTGGCAAGCAGCCGGTCGATATGCTGGCGCTCGCTCAACCCAAAGCCGGCATGATCGGCGACGCCGAGGCGCCTCGCCAGTTCCTCAATGACGAAGAGATTGGTGCGCACGGTCGATGGCGGCTCCACCACCTTCGGCCCAATCAGGATGTGTTGATGGCCGCCGCCGCGATAAAGGTCGTCATGTTCCAGGAACATCGTCGCCGGCAGCACGACATCCGCAAGCTGCGCCGTGTCGGTCATGAACTGTTCGTGCACCGCGACAAACAGGTCGTCCCGCAGGAACCCGCGTTTCACCAGCCTTTGTTCCGGGGCGACGTTCACCGGATTGGTGTTCTGGATCAACATCGCCGTCACCGGGCCGCCATGGCGCAGCGCCTCGGCATCGCCGGTCAGCACCCGCCCGATCTGCGACTGGTCGAGCATGCGCACATCAGGATCGTGGAATGCGGTGCCGACAAGCTCACGCTTGTCGAGCTTGAAGATGTCGTTGTTGGAATGAAACGCCCCGCCGCCTTCGTGCTTCCACGATCCAAGAACCGTGGCAACGGAGGCGGCTGCATGGATCGCCACCGATCCGTTGCGCTGGCGGGTAAAGCCGTAACCGAGGCGGAAAAAGCTCTTCGGCGTCGTGCCGACGAGTTTCGCGAACGCCTCGATCTCCTGGACGGACAGACCGGTGATCGCCGACGCCCATTCGGGGCTGCGCGACTTCAGATGCGTTTCGAGCCCGGTCGGGTCATCGGCGAATTCGGCCATGTAGGCGCGGTCGGCATAACCGTCGCGGAAGGCGACATGCATCACCGCGCAGGCGAGCGCCGCATCCGTGCCCGGTCTCAGCACCAGGCCCATATCGGCCTGCTTGACCGTGGGATTGTCGTAGATGTCGATGACGACGATCTTGGCGCCGCGATCCTTGCGGGCCTTCACCGCGTGGGTCATGACGTTGACCTGGGTGGCGACCGCGTTTGTCCCCCAGATCACCACGCAGTCGGACTTCGCCATCTCGCGCGGGTCGGGGCCGCGCAGCGAGCCGGTTGCCATCGAGAAACCGGTCCAGGCCATATTGGTGCAGATCGAGCCGAAGAAGCCGGAATAGCGCTTGGCGTGGCGCAACCTGTCGATGGAATCGCGTTGCACTTGCCCCATGGTACCGGCGTAGAAATAGGGCCAGATGGCTTCGGCCCCATGCTTCTGCTCGGCCCTGACGAACTGGTCGGCGATCTCGTCGAGTGCCGCCTCCCAGGAAATCTCCTGCCAGTTGCCGCTGCCCTTCGCTCCGGCGCGCCGCTGTGGCACCATCAGCCGGTCAGGATGATAGATGCGCTCGGAATAGCGCGCGACCTTGGCGCAGATGACGCCAGCGGTGTATGTGTTGGCGGCGGCACCGCGCACGCGGCCGATGCGGCCTTCGGCCGTCAGGTCCACTTCCAGCGCGCAAGCCGAGGGACAGTCGTGCGGACAGACGGAGTGGCCGATCGACTTTTCTGCTTTGATGGGGGTCGCAACGTTCATGGCTTTTCTATATGGCATCGACAATCGGGCTCAAAGAGCCAAACGCGCATCCATCGAAACAATTGATCACAGCCATCGGCGGCCCTCATGAACTATCGGCATATCTATCACGCGGGCAATTTCGCCGATGTTCTCAAGCATGCGGTGCTGGCACGGCTCGTCACCTATCTCCAGCAAAAGGAGAAGGCGTTCCGGGTTCTCGACACCCATGCCGGCATCGGTCTCTACGATCTGTCGAGCGAAGAAGCGCAGAAGACCGGCGAGTGGCGCGACGGCATCGGCCGGCTGCTCGAGGGTGATCTGCCAGCGCCGGTCGCAGCTATTCTCGAACCCTATCTGGCGACCGTTCGCGAGCTCAACACCGGTTCGGAGCTGACGCGTTATCCCGGCTCTCCGAAGCTGGTTCGCATGCTTTTTCGCTCGCAGGACCGTCTGTCGGCGATGGAATTGCACCCTGATGACTACGAGACGCTGCACCGGCTCTTCGACGGCGACTTCCAGAGCCGGATCACCGAGCTTGACGGCTGGCTGGCGCTTGGCGCTCACCTGCCGCCCAAGGAAAAGCGCGGCCTCATCCTGGTCGACCCGCCCTTCGAGATCGAGGGAGAATACGAACGGCTCGCCGACGGCCTCGCCAGGGGTTATCGACGCTTTGCCGGCGGCACCTTCTGCCTGTGGTACCCCCTGAAGAAGAATGCGCCGATCAAGGCCTTCCATGAGGCACTCAAGGCGCTCAACATCCCGAAAATGCTCTGCGCCGAGCTTGCCGTGCGCAGCGACCGCGACACCACGGGATTGTCGGGTTCGGGCCTGATCATCGTCAACCCACCCTTCACGCTCAAGAGTGAACTCGACGTGCTGTTGCCCTTCTTGAAAACCCGGCTCGGACAAGACCGTTTCGCTTCGGCACGCTGCTTCTGGCTGCGTGGGGAAGATGCAGCAACTCGGGGCCTTGACTGAAAGGCTCTTAAAGCCGCAATCTTGCGAGACGATCCAGGGAGACGCCCATGACTCGCAAGCTCGCCGCAACGCTTCTGGCCTCGCTTTCCTTCGCCGCCACGACAGCGCCCGCCGCTTCGGCGGCCGACTATCTCGGGACCTACCGCGACCAGCCGACGTCCTATAGCGCGGGCGTCTGTGGCGACGCCTCGGTTCTCGGCTTCATCACCTCGCGGTTCGAATACAAGGCGGCGAACTATCTGCACGCCAATCTCTCGATCGCCGAGATCCGCAACATGGGCCAGAACCGGCTGGAACTACGCGACTACACGCACCGCGTCGAGCGCGAGTATTGCCGCGCGACTGCCGTCATGACGGATGGCGACCAGCGGCCGCTCTATTATCTCATCGAGCGCAACTGGGGCTTTGCCGGCATCGGCCGGAGCATCGAGTTCTGCGTCGGCGGCCTCGATCCCTGGTATGTCTACGGCGCACATTGCGCTTCGCTTCGCTGACCATGCCGAGGTATTGCCGACAGCGCCGGCTCCTGCCGGCGCTTTTCGTTGTGTTGGCACTTGTCGGCTGCAGCGAAGACAGCGCCGAGAAGAAGCCGCCATTGCAAACTGCAGGCCACACAAAAACGGATGTCGCCCTCCCCGTCGGCCAGGGCTTTGATTTCTACGTCCTCTCACTCTCTTGGTCGCCGACTTGGTGCGATGACAACGACCCATCAGGCAAAATCGGACAGTGCAAGATCGGCAGCAACCGCGGGCTGATCGTACATGGGCTGTGGCCGCAGGATGAGCGAGGGTACCCCGATTTCTGCCCGACGCGCCAATCCGATCGTGTGCCGGAAGCGCTCGGCCGCCAGTATCTCGATCTCATTCCTTCGATGGGGCTGATCGGCCATCAATGGCGCAAACATGGCACCTGCTCGGGCCTCAGCCAGCAGGACTATTTCGCCGTGACACGTGCAGCGCGCGAGCGCGTTGCATTGCCGGCGGAACTCGGTGCTGCGCGTCGCGAAAATTCGATGTCCGTCAGCGCCATCGAGGCCGCGTTCGTGGCCAGAAATCCGGGCATGACGACAAACGCCGTCGCTGTTACCTGCGAGGGCAAGCGGCTGGAGGAAATCAGGATCTGCTTCGACAAGGCGCTGAGCTTCCGGCCCTGCCCCGAAGTGGATCGCCAGGCCTGCCGAAGAGACACCGTGACACTGCCTCCAGCATCCTAGGCCGATACCTTGCCAATGGGTGCGGGAGCCGCTCCTATGTTTTGAAACTGCGTGTGGCCTTCCGTACTCGATTTCGGGCGGTGCGCGCGAAAGTGAAAGATGCTCGATGAGAATACTCTACTCGCCCACATCCCCCTACTCCAACAAGGTCCGCATGGCCGCGCATTATGCCGGGTTTGCGGTTGAAAGCGTGCTGACCGATACCAATGCCAACTCGCCAGAGCTTATCGGCAGCAATCCGCTCGGCAAGATTCCGACGCTGATTACCGGCGATGGCAAGTCTATCTACGACAGCCGCACGATCATGCACTTCATCGACCGGGGAACGAAAGGCAAGCTCTACCCGAAGAATGCCGGCAAGCGCTTGGATATCGAAATCCTCGAGGCGCTGTGTGACGGCATTTGTGACTGCCTGCTGGCGATCGTCTACGAGAAGCGCATCCACCCGCCGGAAAAGGTCCATCAGCCCTGGATCGACATGCAATGGACGAAGATCGAACGCGGCCTCGACCATCTGAACGAAAACCTACCCAAGACCGGAGCCAAGCTGCATGCGGGGCATTTCGCGCTCGCGGCACTGCTGCGCTACATTGAGCTGCGCTTCAGCGGCGAATGGCAGCGGGGTCGCGCCAAGCTCAAGAACTGGCCGGCGAAGTTCGAAAAGCACTTTCCGGATTATTCCAAATTCAAAGCATAAAAAAAGGCCGGGTCACCCCGGCCTTCTTTCTTTGATCCGGCAGAAGCCGATCAGAACTTCACACCCATACCGACGCGAACGCTCTGCTCATCGTAACCGGTCGAGACGCTCGTACCGCCCATATGGAAGTCCTTCGAGCCGTAGTCCGTGTAGCGATACTCAACGCGGGCGGTGATGTTGTCCGTCACGAAGGTTTCGGCACCAGCACCAGCCGCCCATCCGACCATGGTCTTGTCGTCGGCGCCAGCCTGAGTTCTAACTTTGGCGTTACCGACGGCGAGACCGGCCGTGCCGTAAACCAGGACCGGGTTCAGATCGACACCGACGCGGCCGCGGATCGAGCCGTTCACACCTTGCGTAACGCTGCGGTTGCTGGAATGAGAATCGTTGCCGGCGTAGCCGATATCGGCTTCACCACCGTAAACCATTTGGCCGCTCTGAACGTTGTAGCCGCCATAGAGGCCGCCGCCAAATCCAACCGCGGGGTTGTTGCCGGTCGCGTCGGCTTCGCCATGGCGCCAATCAACGGTACCACCGACATAAGCGCCCGACCAGTTCTTCGCAGCCGGCTCGGTGTATTCAGCCGCCGGAGCCGCCGGAACTTCGTCGATCGCGTCTGCAGCGTGGGCGGCCTGGAAGGCGATGAGGGATACGGCCGAAGCCATGAGGGTGGTGGTGAACGTACGCATAAATATTCTCCTTTACGAACCGATGCCTCGAGGGTTGGGATCCCGCAATGAAACATCGGACAACTTTCAATTAACCCGCCCGGTTGAGCTGAAATTGGCCAGCAAATGAGGATTCACAAGAGCCAAAATGTGAAATTTTGGTGGCACAATCACGCCCAAAGTTTGATGTTGCTTTCACGCCACAGGAGTTTTATTAACCATCTTTCAAGATTAACGAAAGATATACTATATGGCTTCAAAATAATACAATTTACGCGAATTCCATTAATTTTTGCGAAATGAATCGTCAGGGAGAGTTTCAGGGCGGCGTTTCTTGCCTATATCTTCGTCCGCTGGCGCGAAGATTCGAAAAGCGGGATGAAACGTGAAGAAATCACTGAAGGCGGCACTCGTAACCGGTGGCGCCAAACGGATCGGCAAGGCTATAGTTGAAGACCTCGCGGCGCACGGCTTCGCGGTCGCAATCCACGCCAATGGCTCGCTCGATGAGGCGGAGGCGCTTGCGGCTTCGCTTGTCAAAACCGGGGTCGCAGCCGTTGCCGTGAAGGCGGACCTTACCGACACACAGGAAACCTTGGCGCTGATGGCGCAAGCCAACGAAGCGCTCGGACCGATCGACCTGATCGTCAACAATGCCTCGCTGTTCAAGAAGGATAGCCTCGACGCTTTCGACGAAGCCGTCTGGGACCGGCATTTCGCCCTGCATGTAAAAGCACCCTCCCTGCTCGCCCGCGATTTTGCCCGCCAGCTGCCACGCGGCGTCTCCGGCCTCGTCGTCAATGTGATCGACCAGCGCGTCTGGTCTCCAAACCCGCGTTTTTATTCCTATATGTTGTCCAAGTCCGCACTGTGGACGGCAACACAAACGATGGCTCAGGCACTCGCGCCGGATATTCGCGTCAACGGCATCGGCCCCGGGCCGACACTGCCGAACGAGCGGCAGGATCCTCGCGATTTCCAGGCTCAGGTCGATGCGGTGATCCTCAAGCGCGGTCCGGCGCTCGGCGAATTCGGGCGGACGATCCGATTCCTTTTCGACACGCCGTCGATTACCGGACAGATGATCGCGCTGGATGGCGGCCAGCACCTCGCCTGGGAAACGCCTGATATCAGGGAGATAGTGGAATGAACGGACGCGTGCCGACTGACGGCGGCATCCTTTATGACGGCAATGACATCGAAGACGACGACGACCTGATCGAGGCGCCTGAAGGCGTGCCCGCAGGCCCGGCGATCGAGTGGGCGGAGAATCGCAACGAGGTCGTGGGCCTCAAGGGCGCCGAACTGATCCAGGCCTTCGTCAAGCGGCTGCCGAACGGCCCTGGCGTCTATCGCATGTTCAATGAGGCCGGCGACGTCCTTTATGTCGGCAAGGCACGCAGCCTGAAGAAGCGCGTCGGCAACTACGCCCAGGGGCGCGGCCACTCCAACCGTATTTCGCGGATGATTCGCGAAACGGCGAACATGGAGTTCGTCACCACCCGCACGGAGATCGAGGCGCTTCTGCTTGAAGCCAACCTGATCAAGCGGCTCCGGCCGCGTTTCAACGTGCTTCTGCGCGACGACAAGTCCTTTCCCTATATTCTGGTCACCGGCGACAGCCGTGCGCCCGCCCTTTACAAACATCGCGGCGCACGCAGCCGAAAGGGCGATTATTTCGGCCCCTTCGCATCGGCGGGCGCCGTCGGACGCACGATCAACTCGCTGCAGCGCGCCTTTCTGTTGAGAACTTGCACCGACAGTGTGTTCGAGACACGCACGCGTCCTTGTCTTCTGCACCAGATCAAGCGCTGTTCGGCGCCCTGCACGGGCGAAATCAGCAATGAGGGTTATGCCGAACTTGTGCGCGAGGCCAAGGACTTCCTCTCCGGCAAGAGCCAGGCGGTGAAAGCGACGATTGCGGCGGCGATGGGCGAGGCTGCGGAAAACCTCGACTTCGAACGTGCCGCACTTTATCGCGACCGGCTCGCAGCACTCAGCCACGTTCAAAGCCACCAGGGCATCAACCCGGCCGGCGTCGAAGAGGCGGACGTCTTTGCGATCCACCACGAGGGCGGAACCTCCTGCATCCAGGTGTTCTTCTTCCGCACCGGGCAGAACTGGGGCAACCGCGCCTATTTCCCGAAGGCGGACCCATCGCTGCCGACGGCAGAGGTGCTTTCGGCCTTCCTCGCGCAGTTCTACGACGACAAGCCCTGTCCGCGGCAGATCCTGCTGTGCGAGGCAGTCGAGGAGCAGGAACTGCTCGGCCAGGCGCTCAGCGAAAAGTCGGGCTACAAGGTGTCGATCCAGGTGCCTCAACGCGGCGAAAAGAAGGATCTTGTTGATCACGCGCTTGCCAACGCCCGCGAGGCGCATGGCCGCAAGTTGGCTGAAACCGCGTCGCAGTCGCGACTGCTCGAAGGTTTTGCCGAAACGTTCAAGCTCGAACGCGCCCCACGGCGGATCGAGATCTACGACAACTCCCACATCATGGGCACCAATGCCGTCGGCGGCATGGTGGTCGCCGGCCCTGAAGGTTTCGTCAAAGGCCAGTATCGCAAGTTCAACATCAAATCGACCGACATCACGCCCGGCGACGACTTCGGCATGATGCGCGAGGTGATGACCCGCCGCTTCTCGCGCCTGCTCAAGGAAGAAGGCAAACCGGACCGGACTGCCGAGGTCGCCGAAGATGCAGCCTTCCCGGCCTGGCCGGACGTCATCCTGATCGACGGCGGCCAGGGACAGATGACGGCTGTCCGCACGATCCTGAGGGAATTGGATGTCGAAGACTGCGTGACGGCGATCGGCGTCGCCAAGGGTGTCGACCGCGACGCCGGGCGCGAGCGTTTCTTCGCGCTCGGGCGCGACAGCTTCACCCTGCCGCCGCGAGATCCGGTGCTCTATTTCATCCAGCGCCTACGGGACGAGGCGCACCGTTTTGCCATCGGCTCCCACCGCGCGCGGCGCAAGAAGGAGATGGTCAAGAACCCGCTCGACGAGATTGCCGGTATCGGGCCGACGCGCAAGCGAGCATTGCTCACCCATTTCGGTACCGCCAAGGCCGTTTCCCGCGCCGGCATGAACGACCTGATGGCGGTCAACGGCATTTCCGAAGCGGTCGCCCGGCTGGTCTACGAGCATTTCCATGAGGACGCGGCAAAATGACCGTTGCAGCGCAGCATGTCGAAGAGGACACGCGGAAGACGCTGTAATGGTTCAACCTTGCCGCATCGTTTCGCCCCCCGATCGATACCGATTTAAGGAATTATGCAGTGGCAATTCACCGGGCGTTCAGGTGAGATGCGCCAATTATGACAACCTTCGCACAATGATTTGTTGACCTGAGGGTCGCAAAGTCATTCTGTACCTCCGAGGAAGACAGAGAACCCGAATCCATGCCCACGCCCGTCGCCTACAGCATCCCCAACCTGCTCACCTATTTCCGAATCCTGATCGTGCCGCTGATCGTGCTCTGCTTCTTCGTCGAAGGCCGGCTGCACAGTTCGGATTTTGCGCGCTGGACGGCGGTCACTCTCTTTGCCATCGCCTCGATCACCGACTTCTTCGACGGTTATCTCGCCCGCATCTGGAAGCAGACCTCGAACATCGGCAAGATGCTCGATCCGATCGCCGACAAGCTGCTGGTCGCCTCGATCCTGCTGCTCGTTGCCGCCGACGGCACGATTGCCGGCTGGTCGATCTGGGCCGCCATCATCATTCTGTGCCGCGAGATCCTCGTTTCGGGTCTGCGCGAGTATCTGGCAGCGCTGAAGGTCAGCGTCCCGGTTACCCGCATCGCCAAGTGGAAGACGACGATCCAGATGGTGGCGATCGTCTTCCTGCTGGCCGGCCCCGCTGGCGACAAGATCCTGCCCTATACGACCGAGGCCGGTATCGTTCTGCTGTGGATTGCCGCGGCGATCACGCTCTACAGCGGTTACGACTATTTCCGCGCCGGCCTGAAACATGTGGTCAACGAATGAGCACCGTCAATCTCGTCTACTTCTCTTGGGTGCGCGAACGCATTGGCAAGGGTGAGGAAACGCTGGAAGTCCCGGCCGACGTCGTCACCATTGCCGATTTGCTTGCGCATCTGAAAACCCTTGGGGAAGAATACGAGACGGCGCTCGAGCACCAGAACGTCATCCGCGCAGCGATCAACCAGGAGCATGTCGAGCATGGCGAACCGATCGCCGGCGCGCGCGAGATCGCTCTCTTCCCGCCGATGACCGGTGGCTGACGCCATGGGCGCGGCCGTCACCGTGCGCGTGCAGCGCGAGGACTTCGATCTTTCGGCCGAGGTTTCCAAGCTCTCTTCCGGCCGCCCTGACATCGGGGCGGTTGTGACGTTTTCGGGCCTCTGCCGCGACGAAGCGGGCACGCTGACCGCTCTCGAGTTAGAGCATTATCCTGGAATGGCCGAAGCCGAAATCGAACGCATCTGCAGGCTGGCGGTCGAACGCTTCGGGCTGCAAGCGGCAACGGCGATCCATCGCTACGGCAAGATCAATCCCGGCGAAAACATCGTGCTGGTGATCACCGCCTCGCCGCACCGGCAGGCGGCTTTCGATGGCGCCAACTTCATCATGGATTTCCTCAAGACCTCCGCTCCCTTCTGGAAGAAGGAGCACTCGAGCGACGGAACGGCCGGCGGTTGGGTCAGCGCCAAGGATGCCGACGACACGGCGCGTGATCGCTGGAAACGCTGACATCAGGGGATGATTTTCTCCTGCCGCGTCACCGCGAGCACGATGACGAGGAAGCCGAAGATCGCGAAATCCCGCCAGAGGATCGGGCCATACGCGCCCCAGAGCGTTTCGAGCAGGCCGATCGCTGCTGCACCGAGCGCGGCACAAAGCGGCGAGGTCTGGCCGCCGATCGCCGCGATGAACAGCACCTTGACCCCGAAGGTTAGCCCGGTGCCGAAATCCATGTTGCCATAGTAGGACGCGGCCAGGATGCCACAGCAGGCGGCGATCAGCGACGCGGCGCCATAGGCGGCGATATAGACACGCGCCGCATCGATGCCGCACAGGGCAGCAGCGCCACGATCCTCTGACACCGCTCGCCACGACCGCCCGGCGCGACTATGCGCCAGAAACCAGTGACCGCTCGCGACCAGCGCCACCATCAACAGCGTGTTGAGCAACTGGATCACCGTCAGCGTCACCGGGAACTTGGCATCGGACCAGAAGACGATGTTGCCGTTCAGAAACGGTGGCAGCCACAGGCTCTTCGTTTCCGACGCCAGCCGCGCGGTCTCCATCAGCACCAGAAGACAGCCAAGCGACGCGACGACGACAGTGTTGGCCGACGAGAATGCAAGCGGGCGCATCACATAGCGCCCGGCGACAAGCCCTGCCCCGACGCCGAGTGTGAGGCCCGCTGCGGCGCCGAGGCCGAGCGCTACCGGCAGCACCAGCCACAGTTGGTTCCAGCCGAAATTGGCAAACAGCACGAACATCTGGCCGGCGAAGGCAAAGAGAGCACCGTAGGTGAGATCGGCCCGGCGGGTCACGGCAAAGGCGATGGCATAGCCGAATGCCAGCGCAGCATAGAGCGCGGCGATAGGGACGGCATTGGCGATCTGCTGCAGGAAATAGAGCATGGCGCATCCGGGAGCGTGACAACATCAATATAACTGGTAAAATCACATTTACCAGTTAGGATTTGTTCATGACCTTCACCTGGACCGCACACCGATTTGCCGGCGGCGCGCTGGCGCTGGATGTCGCCAACTCCGTCATCCTGCGCTTTGATCCCGCGAGGCGGATCGATCGCTTTGCCGACGTCCCGGCGCTCGACGGCTTCGCCGGAGCCGCCAACCGGTTCTGCGCCGAGAGCCAACGCTTTGGCACGCTGTTGCCCGTTGCCGAGCCGAACCGCACCAGGCTCTTGACGTTGCGCGAGGCAACGGATCGGCATTTTCGGGCGCAGGCGGAGGCCGAGCAGCGGGTAGACTTGATGGCCGACCTGCTCGAGGCGATCGCCGCGGTGTTGCGTGGTGCCGGCAACGGTGGAGACGCCGTCGCGCTCGACACCGCTACGGCCCATTCCGCACTCAGCCTCGTCGCCAATCCCGAACCCGATCGGCTGAAGATCTGCCCCAATTGCGGCTGGCTATTTCTGGACAGGAGCCGCAACCGCAGCCGGACCTGGTGCGACATGGCCGTCTGCGGCAACCGCAGCAAGGCCAAGCGTCACTATCGCCGCAGCAAGGAGGAGGCACAATGATAATACGGACGATTGCAACGCTTGCGGCCATGATGACGGTGATGCTGATCGCCGGCTGCCAACGGGAGACCGGCCCCGATCCGCTAAAGCTGACTGGCAAGATGTTCATCTTCAACTACCGCCTCGCCTATGCCGTCTACACGATCACGCTCCAGAAGACGGAGCCCGTGCCCGAGGGTAGCATTGTCATCGCGACATTCGAGAACCCGGTGGGCGGCGAGTCGCTCAAGGTGACGCGCAAGCTCTTTCCAAAGCTCGACAGAGTGGTGCTGGAAAGTCCCGATCTGACTTGTGTGAAAAAGGAAAGGCCCTATGCGGTGACGATCGAGGTGAAAGGACCTGCGGGCGAAACGCTGCAGAAACTGGAGACCACCGTCACCTCCGATGTCGACCAAGATATCTTGCCGGCGAAGCCACTGGTCGAGGGTCCGGCATACGACAAGAATCCGGCGGTCTTCCGGGACGGCAAGGCGCCGGAGCATTTTGAAACGGCAAAGTGCCCGATATGAAAAAACCGGAGCGTTTCCGCTCCGGTTCAATCGAGTGATTTCAAGCCGTTATGGCCGGAAATGCAGATATTGAATTCAGCCGACGATTTCGGTGCCGGAGAACCAGTATGCGATTTCTTCAGCAGCCGTTGCCGGAGCGTCCGAACCGTGAACCGAGTTTTCGCCGATCGAAAGGGCGTGAACCTTGCGGATCGTGCCTTCATCAGCGTTTGCCGGGTTGGTGGCGCCCATGATTTCGCGGTTCTTGGCGATGGCGTTTTCGCCTTCGAGAACCTGAACGATGGTCGGGCCCGAAGACATGGACTCGACGAGTTCGCCGAAGAACGGACGTTCCTTGTGAACGGCGTAGAAGCCTTCAGCTTCGCGGCGGCTCATCCAGACGCGCTTGGAAGCAACGACGCGCAGGCCGGCGTCTTCGAGCATCTTGGTGATGGCGCCGGTCAGGTTACGCTTCGTTGCGTCCGGCTTGATCATCGAAAAGGTACGTTCAATCGCCATTGGCTCAATTCCCTTGTTTTCTTGAGAAGTGGCGGTTCATTAGCCGCCAATTCCGCGCAAAACAAGGGGGTTCACTCACGATTCGCCGCGAGCCTTGCGGGTTTCACGCCGCTGTCACAGAGCGGCCGATGCCATCGTGCAGGTCGAGGCAACGCTCGAACCAGTCTGTGACCGGATCGCCTTGGGAAAGCAGGCGTTGCGGCGAAACGATACGCGCCCATTGCAGCGCACCGAAGACGATGTAGTCGGCAAAGAGTGGCCGCTCGCCGCCGAGATAGGGCTGAAACTTCAGCATATGGCGCAGCGGCTCAAGCTTGTCGGAGAAGGTCGCAAGGGCCGCGCCTCCGGTTTCAGCCACCGCTTCGAGCGAAGTGCCGAAGCGCGCCTCGCGACTTTCGCGGAAATAGACCCGATCGACCGGATCGAGCCTGTCGTGAATATCCTTGATGATGATGCGAGCGATTGCCGGATGCAGCGTCGTCTGCGACCAGCCCTCGATGAAGCGGGCCATGGCCATGCCGCCCGGTCCGCCAAACAGCGACGGCCGATCCGGGTAGTTCTCGTCGAGATAGACGGCAATCTCAAAACTGTCCTGTACCAGCCGGTCGCCGTCGCGCAGAAGCGGCACGAGCTTGGTGGCGCCTTCCTCTACCTTGGGGATCTCGGTAAAGCCGATCGGAACGACGTCGAAGTCGAGCCCCTTATGCGCAAGCGACAGCTTGGTCTTCCAGACATGCGGTGAAAAAGGTCGGGCCCTGTCGGCACCGCAAAGCGAATAGAGTTTCCTGCTCACGTGATCTCCCGGCGAAAATTGGATCGTCTCACCTCATTCGACGCCAGACGGATCGAACGATCAAATGATTAAATTTCATGGGTGGCATTCGCCACAGGAATGCGGATCTGCGCTAACTTCGCGACCACTAAGGAGAAACAGATGCTCGATCATTTTCGCATGTTCGCCGACTACAACATCTGGGCCAACCGCCGGCTCTACGCAGCGGCCGCAGAACTTCCGGACAGCGAACTGAGGCAGAGCAAGGGTGCATTCTTCGGGTCAGCGCTTGCGACGCTCAATCATATCCTTGCCGCGGATCGGATCTGGATGAAACGTTTCACCGGCGAAGGCGACGCGCCGACAGCGCTGGATACGATGCTCCATGAAGATCTCGCCAGCCTTACCAGCGCACGCGAACGGGAAGATGCGCGAATGATTGCCTGGATCTACGGGCTCGATGAGGCGCGGTTTGCCGCCACCTTCAATTACACGACGCTGAGCTCACCAGTGATCGTCACGCAGAAGCTCGGGCCAACGCTCGCCCACGTCTTCAATCACCAGACCCATCACCGCGGCCAGGTGCACGCGACGCTGACAGCGCTTGGGCGTCCATCAATTGTGCTGGATCTCGCGTTCTTTTTGTGGACCGAAGGCGAAAAGTGGGCGAACTAAAACAGCCCATCTGGCACTCGGCCGCAGATGATTAAGCGACAGTCCGGGCTTGGGCCTTCCGTTCACAGCCGCCTTGAGCAATTGGCGTTGCAAGAGCCAGGCGGCGAGGCCAAGCGCGATGCCGCCTGCGATCGAGACTGTGGAAAAGAGCACCGTTGGGAGATGCGGTTGCAGCGGCGTCATCAACAGCTCCGGCACGAAACGGTGCAGGATGTAGATATGGAAGCCGGCAGCCGATAGCGGCAGCACCAGCTGCGCTGCCCAGCGCGGAACGCTGACGCGCGGCGCATAGACCAGAGCAACGAGCACGGCGATCAACAGCAGATACTTGATCTTCGTGCCGATCCAGACGCCCTCGTAAAGGCCGAAAAACAGGAAGGCGCCAGCTCCCGCGACCACCAGAAGCAGTCGCTGCAGATGCGTTTCGGCGATCGCGGCGCACCAGCCGATCACAGCGAGATAGAAGATCCATGGCAAGGTGAAGATCTGCCGGTTGCCGATCGGCCAGAGTATCGGCAAGGCCAGCCTGGCGATCAGCGCCACGCCGAGCAACAGCATGCCCATCGCAAAGGGCTGCCGAGCAGCAAGCCGCCGGAAGCGCTGGATCGCGAACAGCGCCACGAAGACCAGCATCATCTGGCAATAGGCTTCGATGAACCAATAGAGGTAGGGCACCATGCCACGGGTCTCCGGATCGGCGAAACCGAAATTGCCGACAAGGAAGATCGATGCCCAGGGGACTTCGCCCCAAACGGCGGCATAGGCGCCGACAATGAGATAATAGGGCACGAGGATCTGCGTGAGTGGTCGCAGAATAGCCAAGCCACCACCGGCCAGAAGCGGCCCCATCTGGAATCGGGCGAGGCTGAAACCGGCAAGGATAACCATGGCAGCCGATCCGCCCGGCAGCGGCCACAGGGTTTCGTGGTGAAGAACGACGAGCAATATAGCCAAGGCACGGATGATCAGATCCATTCCGATCCTTGCCGTCGCCGTTTCTCGCTTTTCCAGCGCCGCAAGTGTTGCGATCGGCATGGCCTCCCACATCTCCGGAGCCTGTCCAAGCGCCTTTTCGAGACCAATCGAGAGCTGCACGAAACGCAGCGAATCTCCGCCGAGCGAGAGGAAGCTATCCTCCGGCTTCACCCGTGCAGGATAGAACACTTGCTGGAAGAGGCTTTCGATACCTTCGCGATCGCCGTGGCCGGCGGCGATCGCCTGCTTTGCTGCAAGGCTCAGGGCACCATAGTCGACTTTGCCCGATGGCAACCTCGGGATTTCCGGCACGTGCGTGGCCATGATGTGGGCAAGTGTCAGGCCGCTCGCGGCAACGAGCAGGCGGCGCACGTCCTCGAGTCGGCCTTCGCCCTGAAAGAAGGCATGCAGCCCTTCGTCATCGCCGACGATTGCCGCCACAACACCGCGCCGCTCGAGCGCGTGCTCGAGGGTATCGTGGCCGATGCGCAGGCCAGCGATCTTGGACATGCGTTTCATGCGTCCAACGATGCGGAAAAGGCCATCGGTTTCGCGGACCGCCAGGTCGCCCGTATGCAGTTCGTCAAGGTCTGCGCCGCGGGCCAGGTCCTGCCGCGACGAGGCGTAGCCCATCATCACATTGGGGCCGCGATAGACAAGTTCGCCGGCGACACCGGCACCGGCAATCGCTCGCCCCTCATCATCCGCGATCGATAGCATGCCACCGGGAATGGCGACGCCGATCCGGTCTTCATTGCCCTTGAGCCGCGCGGGGGGAACATAGGCGATGCGGGCCGTCGCTTCGGTCTGACCGTACATGACGAATAAAGCGGCGCCTTGGGCGCGAAGATGCTCGTCATAGGCACGAACGCGCTCCGGCGCCATACGTCCGCCGGCAACCGTCATGAAACGCAGTTGCGGGAACGCACGGTCGCGAAAGCCGACCTTTTCCAGGAGTTCATAGGAATAGGGCACGCCGGAAAGATTGGTGCAGCCGCTGGCCGCAAGACCGTCAAGGAATCCTGGATCAAGGATCGAGCCGCTGGGAACGTAAAGGCTGGCGCCGACAGTCAGATGGGCGTTCAGCACCGAAAGGCCATAGGAGTAATGCAGCGGCAGGATCAAGCAGCTGCGATCGTCGGCGCCAAGCTCCAGATATTCGGCAATCGAGCGGGCATTGACCGAAACATTGCCAGCCGAAAGCCGCACCGCCTTGCCGCACCCGGTACTGCCAGAGGTCGACAGCAGGAGGCCGAGGTCCGGATGCAACGGCTTGTCACTGCCCCCCAGATGTTCGGTTCGCCAACGGCCGTCGATCCGGCAATAGGCACAGTCCGGTTCGAACATGTCCGTCCAGGCCGCAGTGCCGGCGGCGCGCGGCGCCTGCATGGCAACCACATGTCCGGCCTTAAGCGCTGCGAGATAGGCAATGATGGCATGTTCGGAGAGTTCGGGCTCAAGCTTTATCAGCGCGCGGGTGCGCGGAAAAAGTGCGACCTGACGGTCGACCCTTTCGTGCAGGTCGCGGTAGCTGACGAAACGCCGACCGGGAAGAACCAGAGCGGGACGCTCGCCCCACGCCGCAAGATCCGCGATGAATGAAGGGGGCATTGTCAAACCATCACTCTGCATTCGAGCCTCCCGCCCGATTTAGCAAGGCGGGATATAATTGTTGACAAGCTCCGTCAACTATAAACATGAACTAAAACAGCAACTTTCGACTTTCCGCTCCAATCGGTTGCGCCAGTCCCTCCTGCGGTGGGATTTCGACAACCATACCGGGCAGATCTGGTATCGCGCCTGGTATCTTCAGACTCCCTTAAACGCAGCGCCGCCATAGTGTTTTCGGATCCCATACAGGCATCGAGGACGACCACGGAATGACCAGGCAAGTTGCCGCGAACACCGGCCGATCGCAGACGAAAAGCACCACCATCATTTTGAAGGTGGCGCAATCCATGTCTCAGCTTGGCATCGCGGCACTGCCACGCAACTATGAACTTGTCTATGAAGCCTTGTCCGGCCGGCTACCGCAGCTTTCGCGCGATCTGGCGGCGCTCGGCGCCACGCCGCAGCAGGACGCCCTCGACGAACTCGCCCTCAAGCATCATCTGGTGGCTCACGGGGCACTTGCCGCCGACAGGGCAAGGGCAGCAGCACAGGAGGCCCTGAGCGAACTTGCTCTGCAGCTGAGGCACAGCCTGGCGCAGAAACACGCCTTCAGAAGCCAGCTCGACCGCTTCAAAGACCGCCTGGTCGCCGACCCGGTTGCCGGCCTGTCGGAGTTTGCCGACGACGCAGCGAGGTTGCGGGATGCGGCCGGCCTGCTGATGAATGAAGAACAGGCTTTTCAAACAGCCTTGCAGGTAAGCGCCGAGCGCTTTGCAGCGCTGGAAGGCGAGTTCGCCGAAAGCCGCAAACCGTTGACCCGCGACCCCGCCACCGGCCTGCCCAATCGCCTGGCCCTGGCGGCGCGTTTGAGAACAATGCTGGAAGCCGAAGGCATAACCGAGCCGGTTGCCCTGCTTGTCGTGTCAGTCGAGGGGTTGCGCGGTATCGCCGAGCAGCACGGCGGCAGCGCGGCAGAAAAGGCGCTCGGCAAACTTTCGACGCTGTTTCGCAAGTCGATCAAGAAGAGTGACTTCGTCGCACGCGTCGGCGGCCAGGAATTTGCGTTCCTCTGCAGCGACGTCACAGAGGAGAACGCCGAAGCAATTGCGCAGCGCATCCAGCAATCGGTGGAGGCGCTGCGCGTCGCCCTGCCCGGCCGTGCTTTCACGACCGAAACCCTTTCGCTCTCGGCCGGCATCGCGACGGCCCAGCCGATGGCGACGCCAGCCGACGTCATGCAGCAGGCCGAACTGGCGCTTGCGGCCGCCCGAACGGGATCGCGCTCGGGAATTCTTGCCTATACGCCGGAGCTTGGCGGCAAACGGGCGAAGATCTATTCGCCGCACGCTGCCTAAAGCGCGTCGCGATCTCCAGGGTTCATGCCGCTTCTGACTGCCGCTCATGCACGGCCATCCGGCTCGTGCCGATTTCGCAAGCCTTGTCACCCAGCCGACCGAGCAGGCGATGAAGATCCGTGCGCTCATTGTCATCGAGCGCCGAGAAAAGCTCTTCGATCATCTGACGACGTGGCCGGAGCGCCGCTTCGAGGCCGGCCCGGCCGAGGTCGGTAATCGAGATGATCTTTGCTCGCCGGTCCTCGGGATCCGGCTCGCGGACGACCATCCCGTCGCGCTCAAGTCCGTCGATCGCCTCAGTGACGGTTCGCGGGGCAAAGCTGAGTGCCGAAGCGATGTCGGCGCAGCGACATGGCCCGAGTTCGCTGAGATAGAACAGGAACTTGCTGCGCGCGAGCGAGACGCCTTCTTCACTCATGGACGCGTTCACCAGGCGGTGGACGCAGTGGTAGAGTTCGAAGAGCCGCTCAGCGACGTGAATTTTTTCTGTCATGGCAAATCACCTCATTGGCAACGCCAAAACGAGATAACCCGGCCCCGCTTGGCGGGACCGGGTTATCTGGTCGTCCGTTTGGCGTGGGTTATTGACTGTCCTGACCGGTCTTGCCGAAGGCCTTCGCATTGCCGTTGGCAATCGCGCCTGTCGCCGCGGCGTCAACCGCCTTGTTCTCGATACCGGCATAGTAATCACCACCGTCGACGGTGTTTGCGGACACGCCGGCACCTGCCGAAGCGTCTGCACGACCGGTAAAGAGCGGCTTCGGGCTGACGCCTTCATAGTAGCTGCCGCCGGCAAAGGCGGTGGATGCGCCGGCCAACGTTGCCGCTGCAACGAGAAGCGTTGCGATGGACTTTTTCATGGGAGTTTTCCTTGATGGGGATGGAGCGTCATGGGGCTGGAAGCCCCATGACCGGAGACGGAATGCGCCTTAGCGGGAGATGCCCTGGTAGTATTCGCCTTCGCCGCCCTGAACAACCTGCGGCCTGGCATCGTAATTGTGGACCGAGCCGGTGGACGTACGGTCGACATATCCGGCTTCCGAACCGCGGATGTTCAAGGCGGAGCTACCGGCGGCCTTGGGAGCGCGTTCGGTAAACAGCGGGGTCGGGCTGATGCCTTCGTAATAGCTGCCGCCGGCAAAGGCGGCGGAGGCGCCGCCGAGAACGGCTGTTGCAACGAGAGCTGCGGCGAGTGCGGTGTGGATCGTGGTTTTCATCGTCTTTGCTCCTGGGAGGCTCGTTCGCTTGAACGAGGGTTTCATCAAAACTACGTTTGGCCGGATCGGTCTTTCCTGGAACGCGGTGGCCTTGCCGATGGCGTTCAGTCGATCGAGGCGTCGGAAGAGCTTTCGCTGCCCTTCGCTTAAACAGATGGTCCCTCACGATGAGGATGTGTAGTATCGATTGTCGGAACGCGTTGTTCATGAATTGATAACAATGGCCCCTTGAAATCCGCGAACCAGACATCCACGCGCCGGGCCGAAACTGCAGTCGCGACGCACCTCTTGCCTTCCGGCTCAAGTCCGGGCAAAAGGCCGCAATGATCCAGATTTCCGGCCTTTCCGCCCGCATCGCGGGCCGTCTCCTCATCGAAAACGCATCCGTGACGCTTCCGGCGGGCACGAAGGCCGGGCTAGTCGGACGAAACGGTGCCGGCAAGTCGACGCTGTTCCGTATCATTACCGGTGAGTTCGCTTCGGAAGCCGGCACAATTTCGCTGCCCAAGAATGCGCGGATCGGCCAGGTCGCACAGGAAGCGCCCGGCACCGAGGAACCGCTGATCGAGATCGTGCTCAAGGCGGACAAGGAACGCACGGCGCTGGTCGCCGAGGCGGAGACCGCGACCGACCCGCACCGTATTGCAGAAATCCAGACCCGGCTCGCCGATATCGGCGCCCACTCGGCGGAGGCGCGTGCGGCGAGCATTCTCGCCGGCCTCGGCTTCGATCACGAAGCGCAGCTGCGCCCTGCCTCCTCCTTCTCCGGCGGTTGGCGGATGCGCGTGGCGCTCGCAGGCGTTCTCTTCTCCGAGCCGGACCTGCTGCTGCTCGACGAGCCGACCAACTATCTCGACCTCGAAGGTACGCTCTGGCTCGAAGATTACATTCGCCGCTATCCGCACACCGTCATCATCATCAGCCACGACCGCGATCTGTTGAACACGGCGGTCAACGCCATCGTGCATCTCGACCAGAAGAAGCTCGCCTACTATCGCGGGCCTTACGACCAGTTCGAGCGACAGAAGGCGGAAGCCGACGAGTTGCAGATGAAGGCGAAGGCCAAGAACGACGCGGCGCGAAAGCACCTCCAGAGCTTCATCGACCGCTTCAAGGCCAAGGCCACCAAGGCCCGCCAGGCGCAGAGCCGCGTCAAGGCACTGGAGCGCATGGGTACGATTGCGGCCGTGATCGAGGATCACGTTCAGGGCTTCTCCTTCCCAGAGCCGGAGAAAGAGGCCGCATCGCCGATTATCGCCGTCACCGGCGGAACCGTCGGATACGAGCCCGGCAACCCGATCCTCAAGCGCCTCAACCTGCGGATTGACACCGATGATCGCATCGCGCTGCTCGGCTCGAACGGCAACGGCAAGTCGACCTTCGCCAAGTTCATCTCCGGGCGGCTGGCGCCAGAATCCGGCGAGTTGAAGATCGCGCCGAACCTCAAGGTCGGCTTCTTCGCGCAGCACCAGCTGGATGATCTGATCCCGACCCAAAGCGCCGTCGAACATGTGCGTCGTCGCATGCCGGAAACACCGGAAGCCAAGGTGCGCGCCCGCGTGGCGCAGATGGGCCTGGCGACCGAGAAGATGGAAACGCCTGCCAAGGACCTCTCGGGCGGCGAGAAAGCACGCCTGCTGATGGGGCTGGCTGCCTTCGACGCGCCCAACCTGCTGATCCTCGACGAGCCGACCAACCATCTGGATATCGACAGCCGCAATGCGTTGATCACCGCGCTCAACGACTATTCCGGCGCCGTGATCCTGATCTCGCACGACCGCCACCTGATCGAGGCGACCGCCGACCGGCTGTGGCTCGTGCGGGACGGAACGGTGACGAGCTACGACGGCGACCTGGAAGACTATCGGAGCCTGATCGTCGGCGGCCCTAAGGCCAAGGAGGACAAACCCAAGGCAGCCGGAGCGGACGATTCCCTGTCAAAGGCGGACCAGCGCAAGGCCAACGCGGACAAGCGCGCATCGCTGGCACCTCTCAGAAAAAAGATCAACGAAATCGAATCGCTGACGGGAAAGCTGGAGAAAGTGATTCAAGCGCTCGACGCTGAACTCGCCGACCCAACGCTTTACGAAAAGTCGCCGGCGAAGGCCGCGCAGAAGGCCAAGGAACGCTCCGACGCAGTCGACAAACTTGCGCATGCCGAGGAACAATGGCTCGAGCTCTCGTCCGAGTACGAAGAGGCGATGGCCATCTGATCCGACACTTTCGAAATGGCTGTCCCGGCACGTCGCCGGTCAGCCGAGTTCGAAGGTGGTGATGCCGTAGATGCGGGCGAGCGGCAGATCGGGCACGACGCCTCGATACATCCGCGCCGTTTCGAAAACCGGTTTCATGTTGTAGCGCTCGCAGAGCGCACGCGCCGAGGCATTCGGCTCGGGAATGTCCAGGTGGATCTCCTCGCCCTTCACCGTCGCAGCCAGCTTTCGAAACACCAGGTCGGCTGCCGTCTCGCTTTCGGAAAAGAGCGGACCGATCCTGTAGCCCTGCCGGCAGGCGCGCAAGGTGCCGTAGCCGGCAATCGCACCGTCCCGGAGCAGCACGACGCTTCGTCGCGTACGGCCCGGTCTCAGCCATTCGGTGAGAAAAGTGTCGCGCCGGGCTGGCATGAAGCGACGGTCGTAGTCGATCAGCATCGGCATGTGGATCGGCGCAACCTCCACCAGGTCCGTACCCGGAGGCTCGACCGCGTCGACGATGCCGCCATAGCGGATATTGGCGTGGGCGAGAACGAAGCCAGACTGCCGGTAGTTCTCCTGCTCGGCAACGACACCGTCGAGACCGACAATGCGTTGTCCCGCCGCCGCCAAGGCGTGCTGCCACATCTGGCCGCCGATACCCTGCCGGCGGAAATCCGGTGCCGTTATGTAGAAGCCAAGGAAGGCATAGTTCTCGTCGTAGCGCACCAGCGATATGGCGGCTGCGAGCTTGTCCTCGCGCTCCGTCACCCAGTATCCTTCCGGATCCGCCGCCCAGAATGCCGCCGCATCGTCGAGCCCCGGGTTCCAGCCTTCGCGGGCCGCCCAATCGATGATGGCATCGAGTTCGTGGCGGCTGGCATGGCGGATTTCGTGGTGCATAATCTCTCCTCGTTCTGCCGGTCACCGCGCGTGTCGCGTTTGCTGCACATGTGGATTGGCATCATGGATTGTAGAAGCTACTGCATGCTCCTTAAATCCTATTCGATTTAAGGATAAAAACATGCAGCAATTCAAAGTGCTACAGCGACCTTTGCGCGTCTGATAAGACGCGCGGCGCTGTAGGGCACAGGAGGCCAGAAAGAATGCGTCCGTTGCCGTTTGTTTGGCGTTCAGCAAACCGGGCTCGCGTCTCTTCGGCAGTGCTTGCCCGCGCCGCGCAATCTGCTACAAGAACCGACAATAAATCATACTAATATGAGCGAAACACCATGCCTCCAATTCAAATCGCGCTTGTCGGCGTCGGCAAGATCGTTCGTGACCAGCACCTGCCGGCCATTGCCAAGAACGACGACTACCACCTGATTGCTGCGGCGAGCCGCCACGGCACGGTCGATGGCATCGATAATTTCAAGTCGATCGAAGCGATGCTGGAGGCCGTTCCCGCAATCGACGCGGTATCGCTCTGCATGCCACCGCAATACCGGTATGAGGCCGCGCGCACGGCCCTTGAGGCCGGCAAACATGTCTTCCTCGAAAAACCGCCAGGCGCCACATTGAGCGAAGTCGCGGATCTGGAGGCTCTGGCTGCATCTAAAGGGCTGTCACTGTTTGCAAGCTGGCATTCGCGCTATGCACCGGCAGTAGAGGCAGCGAAGTCGTTTCTCACCGCGACCGCAATCCACGATGTGAAGATCATCTGGAAGGAGGACGTGCGGCACTGGCATCCGAATCAGGAATGGATCTGGGCGGCCGGTGGCCTCGGTATCTTCGATCCGGGTATCAATGCGCTGTCGATCGTAACGCATATCCTGCCACGGCCGCTGTTCATAACCGCAGCCACGCTGGAATTCCCGGAGAACCGCGACGCCCCGATCGCCGCCACGATCGCCTTCACCGACGCGAACAAGCTGGCGGTTTCGGCAGAGTTCGACTGGCGCCAGACCGGTAAACAGAGTTGGGACATCGTCGCGCAGACCGCATCAGGCGAAATGGTGCTTTCGGAAGGTGGCGCAAAGCTCTCGGTCGACGGCAAGATTGTGCATGAGGAGCCGGAGCAGGAATATCCGATGCTCTACAAGCGCTTCGCCGAAATCATCAGGGCCAAGACGTCGGACGTCGATCTGGCGCCGCTGCGCCATGTCGCCGATGCCTTCATGCTCGGCCGACGCAAATTCGTCGAAGCCTTCCACGACTAGGCGTCCGGACAGGATCGAAAAACAAAACCCGCGGTTTGCCGCGGGCTTTGTCTTCTTGAAGCCGTTCTTGCGTCGCTCAGGCCTTCTTTTCCCAGCGTCCGTCACGGTTCTGTTGCCAATAGGTGAGGTTGTGGCCCTCACCCTTCAGCCGCTTCCAGTGACCGCGAGCGGCTTCGAGCTGTTCCTGGTCGTAGCCGTCGAACATGAAGACGATCCGCTCGTAAGTATCGACCGGTGGCGGGTTGGCACCGTCGACGACGAAGCGAACGGTTGCGGCATTGTGATTGCCCTCGTCCGCCACCAGGAGAACCGGCTGCTCGGCAGCGAGTTCCCCGGCATCTGTCCCGTGCGGCAGGAAACTTTCGTCCCTGTAAACCCAGAGATGCGTATCGAGCGCATCGCGCCTCTCGGCATCGACCGTCTGCACCACCACCCTCCAGCCGCGCTCGACGCTTTTATCGAGCAGCGGTGGAAGTGCGTCCTCGAGCTTCGATTCCGTCAGGTGATAGAAAAGGACCTCGATCACACCGATCTCTCCACGACCTTCACCGCGGCTCACGATGCCGCTCAGGACTCATAGCTCGCGCGGACCAGCTCATCGAGCAGGCGAACGCCGAAGCCGGAGCCCCAGGATTGATTGACTTCGTCGGTCGGCGAGCCCATGGCGGTTCCGGCGACATCGAGATGCGCCCAGGGCGTATCCTTGACGAAACGCTGCAGAAACTGCGCCGCCGTAATCGCGCCGCCATGACGTCCGCCGGTGTTTTTCATGTCGGCAAACTTGCTGTCGATCATCTTGTCGTATTCCTTGCCGAGCGGCATGCGCCAGAGGCGCTCCTGCGTGGCAATGCCGGCGGCCAACAGCTGGCCGGCCAGGCGGTCATCATTCGAAAACAGGCCGGCGTGATGGGTCGCGAGCGCAACCATGATGGCGCCTGTCAGCGTCGCAAGGTCGATCATGGCCTGCGGCTTGAAGCGGTCGTTGCAATACCAAAGTGCATCGCACAGAACGAGACGTCCCTCGGCATCGGTGTTGATGACCTCGATCGTCTGCCCTGACATCGAGGTGACGATGTCGCCTGGGCGTTGTGCGCTGCCATCCGGCATGTTTTCCACAAGCCCGATGATGCCGACGACGTTGACCTTGGCGTGACGGGCAGCGAGCACGTGCATCAAGCCGGTGACGGCGGCAGCACCACCCATGTCGCCCTTCATCTCTTCCATGCCGGCCGCGGGCTTGATCGAAATGCCGCCGCTGTCGAACACGACGCCCTTGCCGACGAAGGCGACCGGGCGATCCTTGGACTTGCCGCCCTTCCACTGCATCACGACCAGCCGCGGCGGACGCGTCGAGCCCTGGGCAACGCCGAGCAACGCACCCATTCCAAGCTTCTTCATTTCCTTTTCGGTGAGGATTTCCACCTCGACGCCGAGCTTTTCCAGCTCCTTCGCCTTGGCGGCGAACTCCAGCGGACCGAGGACGTTTGCCGGCTCGTTGACCAGGTCGCGGGCGAGAAATACGCCCTCGCCGACCGCCTGCGCCGTCGCAAAAGCCTTCTTCGCTGCAATCACCGCGCCGGTAACGATCGTCACCTTGACCGGCTTGCCTGCCGGCTTGGCATCGTCGTCCGCTTTCTTCGTCTTGTAACCGTCGAAGCTGTAGGCGTTCATTTCCATGCCGAGCGCAAAGTCGGCCGCCGCCTTGCCGGTGACATCGAGGTCGGGGACGTCGATGAAGATCGTGGCCTTGTCGGCTCCACGCAATTTTGCGGCTGCCGCGCCGCCTGCCTTCAGCCAATCGTGATCGGTCAATGCATCGGTGTCACCAAGACCAAGAACCACGATCCGGTCCGCGGGCGAGCCATGCGGGGCAATGATATCGAGGGTGGAGAATGCCTTGCCGCTGAACTTCTTGACCTTCGCCGCCTTGGCCAGCACGCCTTCCGGATCGGCGACATCGGCGCCCGCCGCCTGTCCTGCGGCGGCTTTCAGGAGGACCGCAACACCACCCGCCGGGCGATGGGACTTGGCGAAGGTGAACTCAAATTTCATAGACATTACAAAACTCCGGGCATTTTTCGGTCTTACACGACCCGCCCTGTTACCGGGGGGTGACAGTGACAAACATTCGCTGCGTCTACCACCGTCAAAGCTGTGGTCGGCACCCTTCTCGCTTTTCAACGGCTTGGCAAGATGCCCGCAGATGTTTACATGCGGTTAACCGAGGTTCTTCGTCTTAAATTATCCCAGTTGCTTTACGATTTGAGCAGCGCCGGACGTGAGACGGAAGCTCGGTTCCCGCTGATGGCGGCGGCAGCAACAGGCGTTTCGATGCGGCGGTGCGGCACAGAAACATGAGCATGGATTTGGACCGGAAACGGACATGAAGCTGATCGAACGCTACATTTTCCGGCGTGCCCTGACCATGTTCCTCGCTACGCTTTTGCCGTTGCTCGGCATCGTGTGGACGACGCAGGCCCTGACCAACGTCAACCTGGTTACCGATAGCGGGCAGTCCGTCTTCGCCTTCCTGAAGCTGGCAACGCTCATTCTGCCGTCGGTCGTGCCGATCATTCTGCCTTTCGCCCTGGTGATCGGCGTAACCCAGACGCTCACGACGATGAATACCGATTCGGAGCTGACGGTGCTGAACGCGGCCGGAAGCTCGCGCATGACCATCATCCGGCCGATCATCTATCTCGCCGCTGGCCTTAGCGTCCTGTCGTTCGTGGTCGACAATTTTGTCGAGCCCTATTCGCGCGTCGCTGTGCGCAAGATGCTAGCAACGGCCAACGCCGACCTGCTTTCCTCGGTCGTCCAGGAGAACGCCTTCCGCAAGATTACTGACGGCCTCTATGTCCAGGTTGGCGGCCGGCGCGGCGGTGGTGTGCTTGAGGGGATTTTCGTTGCCGATTCGCGCAACCCGGCTTTCGAGCTCGTCTATTATGCGCGCGAAGGTGCCGTGGACGAGAAAAGCTCGGCGCTGGTCATGAAGGACGGCGAAGTCCAACGCAAACTGCCGGACGGCGGCGTGTCGATCATCAAATTCGATTCCTACGCCTTCGATCTGGCCGACATGACGAAGGCGACCCGCGAAGCGACGATACGCGCCAAGGATCGCGACCTTCCCAATCTTTTCAATCCGGATCCCAATGATTCTGTCTACCAGGGCAACCCGCTTGCCTTCACCGCCGAACTGCACCGCCGCCTGACGGAATGGACGTTCCCGCTGGTGTTCGGCCTGATCGCGCTTGTCTTCTGCAGTGATGCACGCTCGCACCGCGAGGCGCGCGTCCATCCGATGGTCAGCGCACTCGGCTCTGCCCTCGTCATCCGATGGATGACGTTCTATGCGGGCAACAGCGCCGAGGATTCCGTCTGGTTCGTTCCGTTGATGTATATCGTGCCCCTTGCGACCGGAGCGCTCGCCATTCACCAACTCGCCAGCAACCGGCGTCTCGACATTCCGATGACCTGGCAGGAAAAGCTGTCCGAGCTGATGGTTCGCCTTCGCCTCGTGCGCCCCTCATCTGACGGGAGCAACGCATCATGATTTTCACCACACTCGGCCGCTACTTTCTGACCCGTTATGCTGTCACGACCTTCTGGTTTCTGGTCGGCATTTTTTCGCTGGTCTTCATCATCGACTTCAGCGAACAGGCGAGCCGCCTGTCCAACCTTCCGCATTATTCGGTCACCGGCGCGTTGCTGATCAGCGCGTTCCGGATCCCGACCATCCTGCAACAAACCGTGCCCTTCGTGGCACTCTTCTCGGCGATGGCGGCTCTGATCTCGCTCAACCGCCGCTACGAGCTCGTGGTTACCCGCGCCGCGGGCATTTCGGTGTGGCAGTTCCTGCGCCCGTTCGTGCTTGGCGCCTTCCTGTTCGGCGTACTCGCCGTGCTTGCGCTAAACCCGCTCGCAGCCTGGGGCACGAAGAAGGAAGAGACCCTGCTTGCTGCCCTCGGGTCATCGCGCACCTCGGATGCCGGCTCGATTCCCTGGCTGCGACAGATCTATGAAGGCACCGATACGATCATCGGCGCACGCTCGGTTCAGGATGGCGGCACCACACTTCTGAACGTCACCGTCATCCACTTTGATCCACAGGGTTCGATCATTCTGAGACAGGATGCCGCCTCCGCTAAACTCGAAGATGGTTACTGGCTTCTTAATGGCGTAACGGAAACAAGCAGCGGACAGCTGCCTCGCCGTCTGCAAACGGCACAACTCCGCACGAATCTGAAGCCAGAGTTTGTTCAGGAAAGGCTTGCAAAGGCTGATTCCATTCAGTTTTTCGACCTTCCGCGGAAGATCGAGGTGGCGCGCTCCTTCGGCTTTTCCACAAACGGCATGGAAACCCAATTCCACTCCCTGTTGTCACTGCCGCTGCTGCTTGTCGCCATGACGCTGATCGCTGCGTGCGTGTCGCTGAAATTTAGCCGGTTCAACCAATCGCGCTCGGTGATTCTCGGTGGAATCCTGTCGGGCTTCGTGCTTTATGTCGTCACCGTGCTTGTCAAAGCATTCGGGAGCAGCGGTATTGTACCTCCCTTCGTTGCAGCCTGGTTGCCAGTTGTTGTAGCGATGGCGCTGGGCTCGACGATTCTTTTAAATCAGGAGGATGGCTAGTGGCGGTAGGCAACCGCAAACGTACAAAGCTGATCAACGCTGCCCTGCTCGCAGGAGTGGCGCTGCAGACACTTGCCATGGGAATGAGTGCACCCGCGCTCGCGCAGCAGACGTCGGAGCGCCTTGATTCGCTGCGCCCGAACATGCCGGAAGATGCCAAGCTGCTTCTGTCCGCCAATGAGCTTGTCTATAACAAGGACGCCGAAAAGGTCATCTTGCGCGGCAACGTGCAGATCGATTACGGCGGCTACAAGATGGTGGCCCGACAGGTCGAATACGACCAGAAATCGGGCCGCATTCATGCCACCGGTGAAATCCAGTTGATCGAGCCGGGCGGCAATGTCGTCTATGCCGAAAAGATGGACGTCACCGATGACTTCGGCAACGGCTTCATTGATGCCTTGCGGATAGAGACGACCGATCTGACACGGCTTGCTGCGACCAGCGGCGAACGGCGGAACGGCGAAGAATTCATCCTCAACGAGGCCGTTTACACCGCGTGCACGCCCTGCACGACGAAGCCCGATCACCGTTCGCTGTGGCACATCAAGGCCCAGCGCGTCGTCCAGAATGGACGTACGCGGACGATACGGCTGGAAAACGCCCGTTTCGAGCTTTTTGGCAAGCCCATCGCCTATATTCCGGTGATGGAACTGCCTGATCATACGGTCAAGCGCAAGAGCGGCTTCCTGTTCCCGCAGTTTCAGTACACACAGAAGCTCGGCGCAGGCGTGGGCGTCCCCTACTATTGGGCGATCTCGCCCTATATGGACGCGACCGCCACCGTGACGGGCCTGAGCCGCCAAGGCTTCCTGCTCGAAGGCGAGTTTCGCCAGAGCTTCCACAACGGCCTTCACACCTTGCGCTTCGCCGGCATCAGCCAGCTCGACAAGAGCCGCTTCACGCCTGGTACGGTCGACGCGCTTGAAACGAACCGCGGCATGGTCGCTTCCAGGGGCGTATTCGAGATCAATCCGCGCTGGAGCTTCGGCTGGAACGTCCTCGTCCAATCCGACAACAACTTCGCCAAGACCTACGAACTGTCGACTTTCGACGGAACGACCTACGTCAACCAGGCGTATCTGACCGGGCTTGGCAAGCGGAACTTCTTCGACCTGCGCGCCTTCTATTTCGATATCCAGGACGCAGATCCGAACAGCATCGCTGAAAACCAGCAGCCTACCGCGCAGGTTCTGGATTATTCCTACAAGGCGCCAGAGCCGGTATTGGGAGGCGAACTTTCGGCGACGGTGAACCTCACCAACATCAAGCGAAACCGGCTTGACCTTGACGCCGTTCCAGACGTCAACAGGTACCTAGGTCTCGAGGGCACGTCGCACCGCCTCACGGCCGAACTCGAATGGAAGCGTACCTACATTGCTCCGGGCGGGTTCGTGCTGACGCCGTTGCTTGCCGCGCGCGGTGATGCGCTCGGCCTGAACATGACGGATCCGGGGCCTGGTTATGCCGGGGATTATGACAACAGCGACGCCGCGACGCGGCGGATGCTGACGGCGGGCCTCGAAGCGCGCTATCCGATCCTCTTCGTCGGCGACAACAGCAGCCACGTACTCGAGCCGATCGCCCAGATCTATGCCCGTCCCGACGAGCAGCATCCCGGTGGCCTGCCAAACGAAGATGCGCAGAGCTTTGTCTTCGACGCGACGAACCTGTTTGATCGCGACAAGTACTCCGGCTTCGACCGCATCGAAGGCGGCACGCGCGCCAACGTCGGTCTTCGCTATACCGGGACATTCGACAGCGGCTACGGCTTGCGCGGCATCGTCGGCCAATCCTACCAGCTTGGCGGTTTGAACTCGTTCGCAACGGAAGACTTGGTCCAGGCGGGAGCGAATTCGGGCCTCGAGAGCACACGGTCCGACTACGTCGCCATGTTCGGTGTCGATGCGCCGTCTGGCCTTATGGCCAGCCTTTCCGGCCGTCTCGATGAAGAGGACCTGGCGCTGCGTCGCGCCGATGCCACCGTGGGGTATCTTGGCCTTACCTGGCAGGCGGCAATGACCTATACGCGCATCGAGGCGCAGCCGCTTTACGGCTCGCTCGACAACCAGGACGAAATCCAGACCGCGGCGGCCTACAGGTTCCACGATTACTGGTCCGTCTTCGGCGCGATAACCTACGACATCAACAACGATGTCATCTCGCGCAATGGCTTCGGCATCACCTATGACGATCAAGACACGCTGTTCTCGCTCGTCTACAAGCAGGAACGCGATACCGACAACACGATTGCGAACGACTGGTCGATCGGCGCCCGCATCAGCTTCCGTACGCTTGGCGACGTCAATGTCGGCGACACGAAGTTCGAAGAGCTGGACTACTATTGATACGCTTCGATCCGAGGGGCATTCGCCACATGTTTGCCCCTCTGCCCGCTGTCGGGCCGGCCAAACGGTCTTGTCATCGTTTGGCCGCATGTATTATGCATTCCCTCCGACAAGATAGAACAACGGCGTGAGCCGGGCTGCGGATCGAAGCACCAGGCTTCGCCCGCGCGAAGGACAGGAAAAGATGATGGGCGGGAAAATGTCGATCTTGAGGACGCTTTCGGCACTGGCTTTGGCCGGCAGCCTGAGCATTGCCGTTTGCGCCAGCGCGCAAGCTGCAAGCCAGGTGACGGTAACGGTCAACAACACCGTGATCACCTCCGGCGACGTTGCCAAGCGCGTCGCCTTCCTTCGCCTGCAACGCCAGGCTGGTGGCGCAGAAGAAGCCAAGAAGCAGCTCGTCGACGAGGTGCTTAAGCGTGGCGAGATCGCGCGGATCGGCCAGTCGGTCAGTACGCAGGACGTGGACGCGGCCTATGCGCGCTTTGCAGCCGGCAACAAGCTCTCGCCGGAGCAGCTCGGCAAGATTCTCGATCAAGCCGGCGTTGGTTCCGACCATTTCAAGCAGTTCATCGCGGTGCAGATGAGCTGGCCTCGCGCCGTCAACTTCCGTTTCGGCAACTCAAGTCGCCTGCAAGGCGCTGATCTCGTCAAGCGCATGATGGAAGGCGGAGGCACCAAGCCGGTCACAACGGAATACTATCTCAAGCAGGTCATCTTCGTCATTCCGGAGAAGAAGCGCGGCGCCATCACCGGCAAGCGTCAGGCGGAAGCCAACGCAGCGCGTGGTCAGTTCCCGGGATGCGATACCGCCAAGGTTTTCGCGGCAAACTACCGTGACGTTTCTATCCGCGATCTCGGCCGCATGCTTGTCCAGCAGTTGCCGGACGAGTGGAAGCCGCTCGTCGAGAAGGCCGGCGACGGCAACACGACGGGAACACGCGTGACCGAAAAGGGCGTCGAATTCCTGGCGATCTGCAAGAAGCGCCAGGTCAATGACGACACCGCAGCCGAAATCGTCTTCCGCGCCGAGGACATCGGCAAGAAGAAGGCCGGCGGTGAAGACCCGAACAGCGAAAAGTACCTCGAAGAACTGCGCAAGAAGGCGCAGATCGTCAACAAGTAAGATCAGCGGGCAAAAATGCGTGACACGACCGGCGGGCCCCTTGCCCTGACCATGGGCGATCCTGCCGGGATCGGACTCGACCTTAGCCTGACCACCTGGCTTGGCCGCCGTGAACGCGCGACCCCGCCATTCCTTTTCATCGGTGACCCCACAGTTCTCGCGGCGCGGGCAGCATTGCTCGGGCATACGGTTGCGATCCGCGAGACCGATTGCCGGGATGCCGTCTCCATTTTTGCCGACGCCTTGCCCGTTCTGCCGGTGCGCTGCCCTTCTCCCGTCATTGCTGGCGAGGCCGATTCTGCCAACGCTCCGGCCGTAACGGGGTCGATTGACACAGCGGTACAGCTGGTCATGGATGGCGAGGCTTCAGCCGTCGTCACGAACCCGATCGCCAAGGCCGTGCTCTACGAAGCCGGCTTCCGCTTCCCCGGCCATACCGAATACCTTGCTGATCTCGCGGAGAAGGCCACCGGCGAGCCCCTGTTGCCGGTGATGATGTTGGCCGGCCCCAAGCTTCGTGCCGTGCCGGTGACCATCCACATCCCGCTGAAAGACGTGCCCGCCCAGCTCACGGCAGATCTGATCTATCGAACCTGCACCATTACCGCGGCGGATCTTCGCACGCGCTTCGGCCTCGACAGGCCGAAGCTGGCACTCGCCGGGCTCAATCCCCACGCCGGCGAAGGTGGAGCGCTGGGCGCCGAAGACGATGCCATTATCCGTCCGGTCGTCGAACGGCTGCGCGCCGAAGGCATCGATGCAACCGGGCCTCTGCCCGCCGATACGATGTTTCACGACCGCGCGCGTGCGACCTATGACGTGGCGATCTGCATGTATCACGACCAGGCGCTCATCCCCGCCAAGGCACTTGGTTTCGACGATAGCGTCAATGTCACGCTCGGCCTCCCCTTCATCCGCACGTCGCCCGATCATGGCACCGCCTTCAGCCTCGCCGGAAAGGGCATTGCCAGGGACGACAGCCTGCTCGCAGCCTTGAAGCTCGCGGCAGAACTTTCCAACAATACCGCAGGAGTTATCGTCTGATGGCCGCTCTCGACGGGCTCCCGCCGCTTCGGGATGTCATCCAACGCCATGGCCTCGACGCCAAGAAGGCGCTCGGGCAGAACTTCCTGCTCGATCTCAATCTCACACAGAAGATTGCCCGGACGGCCGGCCCGCTCGAGGACGTGACAGTCATCGAAGTCGGCCCAGGCCCGGGCGGCCTGACGCGAGCAATCCTAGCACTTGGCGCAAAGAAGGTAGTGGCGATCGAAAGGGACGCGCGCTGCCTGCCGGCGCTTGCCGAAATCTCCGGCCACTATCCGAACCGTCTCGATGTCATCGAGGGTGACGCGCTCAAGATTGACTTTGAGGAGATCACCGGTGGTGGCCCGGTCAAGATCATCGCCAACCTGCCCTATAATGTCGGCACGCAGCTTCTGGTCAATTGGCTGCTGCCAAAGACATGGCCGCCCTTCTGGCAGTCGCTGACACTGATGTTTCAGCGCGAGGTAGGCTTGAGGATCGTGGCCGACGCTGACGACGATCATTACGGGCGTCTGGGGGTTCTGTGTGGCTGGCGAACGAACGCCCGCATGGCCTTCGACGTGCCGCCGCAGGCCTTCACGCCCCCGCCCAAGGTGACATCCTCGGTCGTGCATCTGGAGCCGGTCGCCAATCCGATCCCCTGCGCGGTGTCGTCTTTGGAGAAAGTGACGCACGCCGCCTTCGGCCAGCGCCGCAAGATGCTCCGCCAGAGCCTGAAGCCGCTTGGTGGCGAAACGCTGCTGGCAAAAGCCGACATCAATCCACAGCGGCGCGCCGAAACGCTCTCCGTGGAAGAATTCTGTCGGCTGGCAAACTGCCTCTAGAGCATTTCCAGGAAAAGTGCGAAGCGGTTTTCCGTCAGGAAATGCATAAAAACAAGGAGATAGAGCGTTTCTGCGACTCCGCTTAAACCGGAAACGCTCTAGCGCATGTCGCCCGAAAGGGCGCTGCGGCTTTGCGGGAGCGGCAAACGTACTCGCGATAGCAATATCTACGGATGGCCGGCATTGCCGGCCATGCCTCCGGTCAGAACGGGTTTTCCGTCAGAAGTCCATTGACGAATTCGAACAGGCCCGGGCGGCGATCTCGGCGCAGGCGCTCGGCCTCGACGATGGCGCGTACCGCCGAGAAGGCGCGGTCGAGATCGTCGTTGAGAACGATATAGTCGTACTCGCGCCAGTGCTCGATTTCTGCACGTGAATTGGCCAGACGCGTGGCGATCACTTCCTCGCTGTCCTCGGCGCGACGATGCAGCCGCGATTGCAGCTCGGCCATCGACGGCGGCAGGATGAAGATCGAGACGACGTCGCCGGCCATCTTCTCCTGAAGCTGCTGTGCGCCCTGCCAGTCGATATCGAAAAGCATGTCGCGGCCTGCAGCCATCGCCGCTTCGACGGCGTCGCGCGGTGTGCCGTAGAAATTGCCGTGAACCTCAGCCCATTCCAGCAGCGAGTCGGTCGCCCGCAATCCTTCGAACTCGCGGATAGACTTGAAGTGATAGTGCCGTCCATCAATTTCGCTCGGACGGCGCTGACGCGTGGTCACGCTTACCGAAATGCTCATATCGGGATCGGCTTCCAGCAGATTGCGCGCGATCGTCGACTTTCCCGCACCCGAGGGTGAGGAAATGACCAGCATCAGCCCGCGGCGGGCGATCTTGATGGGCGAAGGGGTCGCCGGTTTCATGCGTTACTCCAGATTTTGAACCTGTTCGCGGAACTGATCGATCACCACTTTCAACTCGATGCCGGCGGCGGAGACCACTGCCGCATTCGATTTGGAACAGATCGTATTCGATTCGCGGTTAAATTCCTGTGCCAGGAAATCAAGCTTGCGGCCGACCGGCCCGCCTTTCGACAAGAGGTCGCGGGCAGCGACAATATGAGAGCCAAGCCTGTCCAGCTCCTCTCTCAAATCGGCCTTGGTCGCAAGCAGTGCCACTTCGGCATGCAGCCGGTCGCGATCGAGCGAAGAGCCGCTGCCCATCACCAGCGCCACCTGCTGCGCCAGCCTTTCGGCAATTGCCCCCGGGCTGCGCGAGGGATCATTCTCGACTGTTGCCGTCAGTGCTTCGATGCTGCCGACCTGCGCCAGCAGGATCTGACAGAGCGCCCCGCCCTCTTCGGCGCGCATGCTGCGCAGATCGCTGAGAGCAAGCTTGAGGCCCGTCATGATATCGTCGTCGAGGGACGCGCGTTGCGCTTCACTCTCCTCGGGCTCACGGAAGTCGACAATGCCTCGGATCGCCAGCAGCGTGTCGAACTTGAGCGGTGCGGGATCGACGAGGTCTCCGAGCTGTTCGCGCAAGGTCAGGACAGCCGTCAGCGCCGCCTGGTTCACCACCGCTTCGACAGCGCTCTCCGCTCCACTGACGGACAGGCTGATCTGCAGATTGCCTCTTGAGAAAAATTCTGCAGTGAGCCGGCGCACATCCGGCTCGAACCGCTCAAGTCCCTGCGGCAGGCGAAGCCTGACATCGAGGCCCTTGCCGTTGACGGAGCGCAATTCCCAGGCCCAGCGATGCCGGCCGCTGCTGCCTTCTCTCCGGGCAAAGCCGGTCATCGATTGGAGCGGCATCCTCACCTCCGTGGCATTTTCTGGAAAAGCAATAAGGCGACGGCGCGGTATCCCGCAAGGGATATCCGCGCCGTGACAAGTCCGTCCACAATGCAGGCCGTTGTTACTGAGGCTGTGCCGTCGTTGCCGCGTCCTGGGCGGCCTTTGCCGCTTCGGCTGCCTTTTCGGCTTCGACCTTGCGCCAGCGGCGAACATTGGCGTTGTGTTCATCCAATGTCACGGCAAAGACGTGGCCGCCCGTGCCGTCGGCCACGAAGTAGAGTTCCGGTGTGCGCGACGGATTGGCAACGGCTTCAAGTGCGGCGCGGCCCGGGTTGGCGATCGCCGTCGGCGGCAGGCCCTTGATGATATAGGTATTGTAGGGCGTATCCTTATCGAGGTCCGACTTCAGGATCGGCCGGTCCGCCGGTTTCCCGTCACCGCCGAAAATGCCGTAGATGATCGTCGGATCGGACTGAAGGCGCATGCCCTTGTCGAGCCGGTTGATGAAGACCGAGGCAACACGCGGGCGCTCGTCGGCGCGTCCGGTTTCCTTCTCCACGATCGACGCAAGCGTCACGAACTCCTCGACAGTCGAGACCGGGAGGTTCGGATCGCGCTTTTCCCAGATCTGGTCGACAAGCGCCTTCTGGGCAGCCGCCATCTGCTGGACGATTTCGACGCGCTTGGTGCCGCGCGTAAACTTGTAGGTGTCAGGCTTCAGCGAACCTTCGGCAGGCAGCTCCTGCGGCAGGTCGCCGACGAGGACTTCGTCATCGGACAAGCGATGGAACATCTGCTTGACGGTCAGACCTTCCGGCAGCGACACGGAATAGAGAATGGACTTGCCGGATTTCAGGAGCTGCATGATCTCCTGCATCGATGATCCAGCCTTGATCTCGTACTCGCCGGCCTTCAGTGTGTCGTTGTCCAGGTAAGCCTCCGAGACGAACCGGAAGACGCGGCCATCGGTGATGATGTTGCCACGCTCGAGGCCGCTGGCGATCTCGCTGATACCGGCGCCGCTTCTGACGATGAAGTTCTTGTTGGCTTCGAGCGGGCCTGCTTTTTCGTACTGATGCATCGCATAATAGACGGTCCCGGCCGCTGCGAGCGCGACGAAGACGATAACGGTCATGACGAAATTCAGGAAGATCACGACCTGGCTGCGCGCCTTGCGCGAACGCTTCGTAGGCGGCTGCGGCGCCTTCTCGGGGCGCAAGGCTTCGCTGGCCGATTTCGGAATGATCGGCCCGTTGTTCCCGGTGTCGCTGCGGCCGAATTGCGCCGCGCCGTTCTCGTTTGAGTCGCTCACGATTGTCCCGAACCCGAAATTCGCATCCTCATTCTAGCTGCCGCGGTGCGAATTTCGGCCTGGACCGTGGCAGGTATAAAACAAAACGTTTGAGCCGCAGCCATCCCCTTGGATTGGCAGTGGAATAAATGGTCTCGGCGCACCCGCCGGTCAACGGCGTTTTCGCTCGAAGACAGCCAGCATGCGCCCGGCAATAGCGATACAACAAACTGTCAGATGTGCCTTGCGCGAACATAGCCGTCAGGCAGCGCCAATCCCTGAAAAGGGCCGACACGTCCTCCTGCTACATGCTTGTAGCGAGCAATGCGGCAAAAGCAGGATCAACGGGCCAGTGACATGCATCGCCCCGTTGATAATTCGGCAATATCAAACGCCGGTGTAGCGGCGCAGAACCAGCGAAGCGTTCGTGCCGCCGAAGCCGAAGGAATTCGACAGCGCGACGTTGATTTCGCGCTGGCGCGCAACATGCGGTACGAGATCGATCTTGGTCTCGACGGAGGGATTGTCGAGGTTCAGCGTCGGCGGTGCGACGCCGTCGCGAATCGCCAGCGCCGAGAAGATCGCTTCCACAGCGCCGGCGGCGCCCAGCAGGTGGCCGATCGCCGATTTGGTCGACGACATGGAGATCTTCGAGGCATGCTCGCCGACCAGCCGCTCGACGGCGCCAAGCTCGATCGTGTCGGCCATCGTCGATGTGCCATGGGCGTTGATGTAGTCGACGTCTGCCGCCGTCAGGCCGGCGCGCTTCAGCGCCATCTGCATGCAGCGGTAGGCACCGTCGCCATCCTCGGACGGCGCGGTAATGTGGTAAGCATCGCCAGAGAGACCGTAGCCGGCGACTTCAGCATAGATCTTGGCGCCGCGCGCCTTGGCGTGTTCCAGCTCTTCAAGGATCACAATGCCGGCACCCTCGCCCATGACGAAGCCGTCGCGGTCGACATCATAGGGACGCGATGCCTTCTGCGGATCATCATTGTGCTGCGTGGATAGCGCCTTGCAGGCGGCAAAGCCGGCCAAAGAGATACGGCAGATCGGCGATTCGGCGCCACCGGCAACCATGACGTCGGCATCGCCGAGCGCGATCAGGCGGCCTGCGTCGCCGATGGCGTGGGCGCCGGTCGAACAGGCGGTGACCACAGAGTGATTGGGACCACGCAGCTTGTGGCGGATCGAGACCTGACCCGAGGCAAGGTTGATCAGACGGCCGGGAATGAAGAAGGGCGAAATGCGCCGAGGCCCCTTGTCGCGCAGCGTATAGCCGCCTTCGACAATGCCTTCGAGACCGCCGATGCCCGAACCGATCAGGACGCCGGTTGCAATCTGGTCTTCGTCGTTTTCGGGCTTCCAGCCGGCATCGGCCAGCGCCATGTCGGCAGCGGCCATCGCATAGACGATGAAGGGGTCAACCTTGCGTTGCTCCTTCGGCTCCATCCAGTCGTCGGCATTGAAGGTGTTGTTCGAGCCATCGCCGAACGGAATGCGGCACGCGATCTTCGCGGGCAGATCTTCGACTTCGAATTCCGTGACCTTGCGCGCAGCATTGTCGCCCGCGATCAGGCGCGCCCAAGTTGCCTCGGTTCCGCAACCCAAGGGAGATACCATGCCGGTACCGGTGATAACGACACGTCTCATAGTCCGCGACCCACCCTGACTGTTCAATTTCAGAGCCGGATCGGACCACGCGTGACGAACCCGATCCGTGCATCCATTTTAAGTTCTTGTAGCAACGATCAGAGGGAAATGCGGGACCGCTTTGCTGATCGAAAACCCGCGCCCAGCGCGAGACAGCCCACTTCCCCTGGGCTGATTACGGGCCGCTGAACGCGGCCCGCCAATGGCTTGATCGCAAAAGATCAGGCCTGAGCTTTTTCGATGAACTTGACGGCGTCGCCGACAGTCAGGATCGAATCCGCGGCATCATCCGGGATTTCGACGCCGAATTCTTCTTCGAATGCCATGACCAGTTCGACGGTGTCGAGCGAGTCCGCGCCGAGGTCATCGATAAAGCTTGCGCCTTCGCTGACCTTTTCGGCGTCGACGCCAAGATGATCAATAACAATTTTCTTTACGCGTTCTGCGATATCGCTCATGTCGGAGTTCCTCGACCTTCGTTTCTCTGGGCGCCTTTCTGGCACCGGTACTCTCAATAAGCCTGATAGACCAAGACGGTCCAACGGGCAATCCATCCAACCAGAACCGCGGCAAACCCAAGGCAGCCAAGGCTGCCGGACACCTGGCGGGGCCGGTCGACTGCTAACAGTCATGGCCCGATTAACACGGTTTAAGTCTGCCGCAAAGTGCGAAAATGCCTGACAATCGCTTGCTCAACATTGAATTTCAGGCATTTGGCCGGTGGTGTGCCGGAGCATTGCAGGCCAAGATCACGCCCGTTTCGCGTGCGTGGCATGCAGGCCCCGGACACCTCGTCAGATCATTGCCATGCCGCCGTTGACGTGTATGGTCTGGCCGGTGACATAGCCTGCCTCGTTCGAAGCGAGATAAACGACGGCAGATGCAATCTCGGCACCGGTGCCCATGCGCCTCATCGGGATCGCTCCCATGATGCCTTCCTTCTGCTTGTCGTTCAGCTTGCCGGTCATGGCGCTCTCGATGAAGCCGGGCGCAACGCAGTTGACCGTGACATTGCGGGTGGCGATTTCCTGGGCGAGCGACTTCGAAAAGCCGATCATGCCGGCCTTCGAGGCGCAGTAGTTGGCCTGGCCGGGATTGCCGGTGACGCCGACGATCGACGTGATGTTGACGATACGGCCGAAGCGGCGGCGCATCATCGGATGGGTCAGCTCGCGGGTCAGGCGGAACACGGCGGTCAGGTTGACCTCCAGAACATTGTCCCAGTCGTCGTCGCTCATACGAACAAAAAGGCCGTCCTTGGTGATGCCGGCATTGTTGACGAGAATGTCGACGCCGCCCAGTTCAGCCTCGGCCTTTTCGCCGAGCGCCTTGACTTCGGCGCGATCGGAAAGATTGGCCGGGAACAGCTGGACACGCTCGCCGAGTTCGTTGGCAAGCGCCTCGAGCTTTTCGACGCGCGTGCCGTGAAGGCCGACGATTGCGCCCTGAGCGTGCAGCATGCGGGCGATTTCTTCGCCGATACCACCGGATGCACCGGTTACAAGAGCCTTACGGCCGGAAAGATCGAACATCGGATTGATTCCTTATAACTGGAGCACTCAGGCCAGAAGCGCCGAGAGCGCGGTGTCGATATCGGCAGGCGTGTTGACAGTAATACCGGTGACTGACTTGTCGATCCGGCGGGCAAGCCCGGTAAGAACCTTGCCGGAGCCCACTTCATAAAGCGTCGTGACGTTGTTGGCGGCGAACCATTCCACCGTCTCGCGCCAGCGAACCTGGCCGGTGACCTGCTCGACGAGAAGGCGCGCAATCTCTTCGGCGTTGCTGACGGGAGCGGCCAGGACGTTGGCGATAACGGGCACGGACGGATTGTGCTTTTCGACCTTGGCAAGCGCTTCACGCATTGCCTCGGCGGCAGGCGCCATCAGGCTCGAATGGAAGGGCGCAGAGACCGGCAGCATCAGCGCGCGCTTGGCGCCTTTTTCGGATGCAAGTGCCGCAGCCTTTTCGACGGCCGCCTTCTCGCCGGAGATCACCAGCTGACCGCCGCCATTGTCGTTGGCGATCTGGCAGGAGCCGAGAGCAGAAGCTTCGCGGCAGATCGCGTCGACGTCCGCATGCTCAAGACCGATGATGGCCGCCATCGCGCCCTTGCCAACGGGCACGGCCGCCTGCATGGCGTTGCCACGGATGCGCAGCAGGCGCGCGGTGTCGGCGATCGAGAAGGTTCCGGCGGCACAGAGCGCCGAATATTCGCCGAGCGAATGTCCGGCCACGAACGAGACTTTGCTCTTCAGATCGAGGCCTTTGGCTTCGAGCACACGGATCACCGCCATCGATACCGCCATCAGCGCCGGCTGGGCGTTCGCCGTCAGCGTCAGCGTTTCCTCGGGGCCGTTCCACATGATCTCGGAGAGTTTTTCGCCGAGCGCGTCGTCGACCTCGGCAAACACTGCCGCTGCTTCCGGAAACGCGTCCGCCAGATCCTTGCCCATGCCGACAGCCTGGCTGCCCTGGCCCGGAAACGTGAATGCAATACTCATGGGATTGTCCCTTCCCTGGTTTTCCTCTCCATTCACATTCCTGACCGGCGAGTCAAGCGCGCGGGCCCGGCTTTGCGGGCTTCAGCCGGCCTTTTGCCCTTGATCTTCGCCAATCAAGGCGTAAGTTTGCCGCGCATCGCCGCCCTGCCCGATCGACCGTCCCCTGGGCTTGCGGCCTTCACCCAATTCTGCCGCGGGCACCCCTTTCCTCCCGGGTCGAGGCTCGCCTTTCACAAGGACCATCACTGCATGCGTTACAACACGCTTGGCCGGACCGGCATCAAGGTTTCCGAAATCTGCCTGGGCACAATGACCTGGGGCTCTCAGAATTCCGAGGCTGAGGCGCACGAACAACTCGACTATGCGTTCGACAAAGGCGTGAACTTCATCGACACCGCCGAACTCTACCCGACGACCCCGCTTTCCGCCAAAACCTACGGCAATACCGAGCGCATCATCGGCGAGTGGCTGGGCAAGCGCGGCCGCCGTGACGACGTCGTTGTCGCCACCAAGGTCGCTGGCTCCGGCCGCCCCTACATCCGCAACGGCGGCCCGATCACCCCTGAGGGCATCGGCGAGGCGGTCGACGCCAGCCTCAAGCGGCTGAAGACCGAATACATCGATCTCTACCAGATCCACTGGCCGAACCGCGGCCACTACCATTTCCGCAACGCCTGGTCTTATGAGCCCGCCAAGCAGAACAAGGCCCATGTGGCCGCCGACCTGAAGGCTATCCTCGAAAAGCTCGGCGACGTGGTGAAGGCAGGCAAGGTACGCGCGATCGGCCTGTCCAACGACACCGCCTGGGGCACGATGAAGCTGATCGACATGGCGGAGCGGCACGGGCTGCCGCGCGTTGCCTCGATCCAGAACGAATACAATCTTCTCTATAGGGCCTACGACCTCGACCTTGCCGAACTCTCACACCACGAGGACGTCGGGCTGCTCGCCTATTCGCCGCTCGCCGCCGGCCTGTTGACCGGCAAGTATCTTGACGGCGCCAGGCCGACTGGGTCGCGCCTTGCGATCAACGGCGATCTCGGCGGTCGCTTCACGCCACACCAGGAACCGGCCGTCGCCGGCTACGTGGCGCTTGCCCGCGAACACGGGATCGACCCGTCGCAACTGGCGATCGCCTTCTGCCTCGCCCGCCCGTTCATGGCGTCCGTCATCATCGGCGCAACCTCGATGGATCAGTTGAAGACGGATCTCGGCGCTGCCGGAATGACGCTGTCGCAGGATGTCATGAACGGCATTCGTCGCCTGCACCGGCTCTATCCGATGCCGATCTGAGCGCGAAACAGCAGATGGCCGTGCCCCAGACGAAAGCGGAATTGCTGAACGCCATCGAGACCGAATTCGCCAAGCTCGAGCGCGAACTCGATGGCATTCCGCCGGCGGGATTCGCCGAACCATCGCTCGATGGACACGCCAAGGGCACGATGATGAGCGTCGGCGACCTCGTCGCCTACCTCACCGGTTGGGGCGAACTGGTGGTCAAATGGATCGAATGGGACGAGCAAGGTCTGCCGGTCGACTTTCCGGAAACGGGGTACAAGTGGAACGAGCTCGGTCGTCTCGCGCAGAAATTCTACGGCGACTACCGAGCGCTCCCGCCTTCGGAACTCCTGTCTCGCCTCGCGGCCAGCAAGGACGCATTGGTCGCACTGATCGAGGCGCGTGACGATCAGACCCTCTACGGACAGGCGTGGTACGGCAAATGGCCGCTCGGCCGGATGATCCAGTTCAACACGTCCTCGCCCTATGCCAATGCGCGAGGTCGTTTGCGCCAGTGGAAGAAGCTCAAGGGAGCCGCTTAAAGGGCAAAGCGTGGCGAAAAGACCGCGCAAGCCTTGCCTTTCGATGAAATATGCGTATAAGCGCGCTGTTCGAAATGCCCGGTCTTCTGGCTGGTGGCTGAACGGAGGGCCGGCTTCCTCGAGGGGAGCCGTTAGGATTGCAAGTCTTTCCGGCCTCCCGTGTCTCCGCTCTCGACCGTCTCGATACAACACTTTCTTGCCGGCTGCCTGTCAGCCAATAAGAACAGTCGTTGAGGCTTAGCCGCCGATGTCCGGGCTGATTAACGCAAGAAAGGTAAGCCACAATGGCTCTTTATGAACACGTATTCCTGGCCCGCCAGGACATCACGCCGCAGCAGGTCGACGGTCTCGTCGAGCAGTACAAGGGCGTGCTCGAAGCAAACGGCGGCAAGGTCGGTCGCGTCGAGAACTGGGGCCTCAAGTCCCTCACCTACCGCATCAAGAAGAACCGCAAGGCTCACTACGTTCTCATGGACATCGATGCTCCGGCAGCGGCCGTTCATGAAATCGAGCGCCAGATGCGCATCAACGAAGACGTCCTGCGCTACATGACGATTGCCGTCGAGAAGCACGAAGAAGGCCCGTCTGCCATGATGCAGAAGCGCGACCGCGACGACCGTCCGCGCCGCGATGGCGACCGTCCGGAGCGTGGCTTCGGTGACCGTGGTCCGCGTCCGGACCGTGGCGACCGCGAAGACCGCCCGCGTCGTCCGCGCGAAGACCGCGCTTAATCAAGAAGCTTTAGGAGATTAAAGACAATGGCTGAAGTTTCTTCCGCTCCGGTTCGCCGCCCGTTCCACCGTCGCCGCAAGACCTGCCCCTTCTCGGGCGCAAACGCTCCGCGGATCGACTACAAGGACATCCGTCTTCTGCAGCGCTACATTTCCGAGCGCGGCAAGATCGTTCCTTCCCGCATCACGGCCGTTTCCCAGAAGAAGCAGCGCGAACTCGCCCAGGCGATCAAGCGCGCCCGCTTCCTCGGCCTGCTGCCCTACGTCGTTTCGTAAGAACGGCTGACGTTCCGTTGGTCGCCTGACTCAACGGAAACCGACTCTAGGGCAAGGCGCTCCCCTTGGGTGATCGCCTTGCCCTCTCCCTTCCGCGTTGGGCGCGGATCGGAACCCGTGTGGAAACACTCGGAAATCCCATGTTGGGGTTGAGCCTTTGGCCATCCCCTAACTGCACGAAGCAGGACAGCGAACGTGAACAAGTTGAACAAGACATCGCTGCTGACCGGCGTTCTCGCCGGCTTTACCGCTGCCCTTCTGTCGATGGGCGCGAATACGCAGTCGTCGCTTGCGATCGTTCTTTATGCCGCTTCGGCGCTTCCCATTCTCATTGCCGGTCTTGGCTGGGGCAATGCGGCCGCCATCACGGCCATCGTCAGCGCCGGCGCTACTGCCGCCGCTCTGGTCTCGCCCTATTTCGCGCTGCTGATTCTCGTCGTGACGCTCATTCCGGCCGGCTGGCTCAGCCATCTCGCCAATCTGGCGCGCCCGGCCACTGAGCTCGGCGGACCTGATGGCGCGCTTGCCTGGTACCCGCTTTCCGACATTCTCAGCCACCTCGCCGGCCTGGTGACCGCGGGCATGATCATCGTCGGCTTCATCGTCGGATATGATTCTGATGTGTCCGACCGTATGGTCGACATCGTCATTCAGGCGGTGAAGGCGCAGGAACCGCTCTACAACCCCGATGCTGCGGCGATCTCCCAGATCAAGTCGATCTTCACGCTGGCGCTGCCGCTCATCCAGGGCGCCGTCTGGGTGGTGATGCTGTTTTCCGCCTATTATGTCGCCACCCGCATCGTGCAGATGTCGGGCCGGTCGCTGCGCCCCCGCGAAGACATTCCGTCGACGCTGCGCATGCACCGCAATGCGATCTTCATCTTTCTCGGCGGCCTTGTCCTGACCTTCTTGGGTGGCGCGCCTGCCACGATCGGCGCGCTGGTCTGCGGAACCTTCGGTGCAGGCTTCCTGCTCGCCGGCTTCGCATCCTTCCATTTCCGCACGCGCGGCAAGTCCTGGCGGCTTCCCGTGCTGTGGATCGCATACCTGTCGGTGCTCGTGTTCACGATCCCGGCAATCTTCTTCCTCCTCACGGGCCTGACCGATACGCGACGCACCATCGCAGTCACCCCGGTGGAAAAAAACTGACCAACGAAAACTGAACTCTGAAAGGAAACGAACATGCAAGTCATTCTTCTCGAACGTATCGCAAAGCTCGGCCAGATGGGCGAAACCGTAAAGGTTCGCGACGGCTTCGCACGCAACTACCTGCTGCCACTCGGCAAGGCACTGCGCGCCAACGCTGCTAACAAGGCCCGTTTCGAATCCGAGCGTTCGACGCTCGAAGCCCGTAACCTCGAGCGCAAGTCGGAAGCCCAGAAGGTTGCCGAGAACCTCGACGGCAAGTCCTTCATCATCGTCCGTTCCGCTGGCGAAACCGGCCAGCTCTACGGTTCGGTTGCCGCTCGCGACGTCATCGAAGTGCTGGCTGCAGAAGGCTTCAACATCGGCCGCAACCAGGTCGACCTGAACCACCCGATCAAGTCGATCGGCCTGCACAACGTCACGCTGCACCTGCATTCGGAAGTCGAAATCGCGGTTGAAGTCAACGTTGCCCGTTCGGCTGAAGAAGCTGAGCGCCAGTCAAAGGGCGAAAGCCTGACCTCGGCCGACGCCATCTACGGCGTTGACGAAGATGCCCTGAAGCCGGAAGACTTCTTCAACCCGGAAGCCGAATTCGAAGGCGAAGAAGAATAAGCCTTACAGGCCATTCTGAATGCGAAAGCCCGGATCCTTGGACCCGGGCTTTTTCTTTGCTGTCGGCTTGACTTCAGCTGTGGGCAAGCTCGGCCACAGGTGCTGCATCCTTGTCCACACGTACGACGACCGACAGGCCGGGCGACAAGAGATCGGCAAGCGGCTGGCCGGGATCGACGGCGATCCGGACGCCCACGCGCTGGGCGACCTTGGTAAAATTGCCGGTGGCGTTGTCCGGGCGGATGATGCTGAACTCGGAGCCGGCGGCAGGCGCAAAGCGCTCGATGTGCCCGGTCAGCGTGTTCCTTTGCAGCGCATCGACCGAAATGGTCACCGGCTGGCCGGCCTTCATGCCGTCGAGCTGCGTTTCCTTGAAATTCGCAAGCACCCAAACATCATGCGGCACGACGGCGAGCAATTGCGAGCCGGCGGTGACATATTGGCCGAGGCGCGCACCGATCTCGCCGAGCTTTCCGTCACGGGGAGCGACGATCCGGGTGTTTTCCAGATCGATCCGGGCCAGTTCGACGGCGGCCTCGGCGCCGGCAACGGCAGCCTGCAGACCGGCACGGGCGCCAAGCGTGGTGGCCAGTGCTTGGCGCGAAACCTCCAGCCCCGCTTCGGCCTGGTTGACGGCGGCCTGTGCCTGTTCGAACGCTGCGCGCGATTGATCGGCTTCGCTGCGTGTCGAGATGCCCTTCTCCGCCAACGGCCGGATTCGGTCCCAAGATGCGCTCGCTCTGTTGAACGCAGCCTTCGCGCTGTCCAGCTGTGCTGCGCTGGCAGCAATACCGGCCTTGGCCGACAGTTCCTGCTGACGCGAATTGGCATGCGATGCCTTCTGGGCGGCAAGTGTCGCCTCTGACTGGGCCAGTTTCTGGGCGTAGATCCGGTCGTCGATCCTGACGAGCAATTGCCCGGCCTTGACCTCCTCGTAGTCGTGCACCGGCACCTCGGCGACATAACCTGACAGTTGCGGGCTCATGACCGTCAGGTAACCCCTGACATAGGCGTTCTCCGTCATCTCGACGGAACTGGGGAACGGCGGCAGTCGCCAGGCATAGAGAACCAGGGCGAGGCCCGAGAGGCCGGCGAGCAAGACGATGATCGTGGTGGGTGAGCGCAAGGATTTCAGCATGGTCGTCAACTCTGTTCGTCAAGAAGAGAAGGCGGGTGCGGGAGGCGCAAGGCGCGCCGCGATCCGCTTGTAAAGGATATGCACCAGCAGACCGGCCAACGCGCAAAGGGCAATGCCGGACGCCAGCAGAAAGGCATCGTTGTAGGCGAGAATGTTGGCCTCGCGGGTAACCTGCTGCCCCAACAACGCCACGCCCTCGCCGTTCAGCAAGGTCCTGTCGCCGATCACCCGGCCATAGCTTGCGGCCAGCTGGCTGAGGCGCTGGGCGATGAGCGGGTTCGACATCACGATCTGCTCGGCCAGCACATTGGAATGGAACTTCTCCCGCAGGGTGACGAAGCTTCCGAAGGTCGCGGTGCCGATCAGGCCACCGATGCTTTGGGTGAACAGGAAGATGACGATGAAGCTGAGAATGTAGCTCGGCCCCTTCATCAGCGCCGCCTTGAAGCCGCTGGCCATGGCCGGCGGCAGGAACAGAGCGGTTCCGGCGGCGATCATGGCCTGGCTGATATACATCTGCTCGGGTCGTGTCAGATTGGTCGCCTGGCTGTCGATATAGGCACCGCCAGCCAGCAGGCTCAGCGCCAGAACATGCACGAACTCGGCGTGGTCAGGATTCATTAGTGCGGCGCACAAAAGGCCGCCGGCGATCGATGCGCCGAGAATGACCCAATAAAGCGTCGCGACCTGCTCGAACTGCAATCCGAGCAGCTGATAGAAGTTTGCCGCGATCGCCGACTGCTCCGAGGCGACAAGGCGAAAGACCAGCAGCACCGCGGTAAAATGCAGGATCTCCCTGGAGGCGAGCCAGCGAACGTCGATCAACGGCAGTTCACGATTGAGTTCGATCAGCACCACGCTGGTCAGCGCCACGATCGCCACAGCCAGGAGCACACCCAGCCACGGCGCTTCGAACCACCAGTAGAGCCGCCCCATGGTCAGCACGATGGCGATACAGCCGAAGCCGACAGCCACCAGCAGGTAGCTCAGAATATCGGTGCGCTGGATCACTTTGGCGTGCGGCACCGGCGTCAGCGGCAGCAGGTAGATGATCGGCAGCGCCATCAGCGCCAGGGCCATCTCGAGCGTATAGAGCCCATGCCATTGGCCGTATTCGATCAGCTTCGGCGAGATCAGCCGGGTGATCGGTGCCGAAATGGTCGTGCAGGTCAGCGCCAGGGCAAGACCGACCGTCAGCTTGCGCGCCGGCAGGAAGGCCTCCAGCATATAGAGGAAACCGAGCGTCGACATGGGGGCCGCCGCGATGCCACTGATGAAGCGAACGACGATCGCCGACTGCAGATCGGAAACAAAGACGTTCATCAGCGAAACGATAACAAAGCCGACAATGCCGATTTCTGCGAACCGGCGCAGTCCGTATTGCGCCCGGATTTTGACGAGCGCGATCGAGAGAGAGACATTCGGCGCCATGTAGGCTGCCGAAAGCCAGGCGGCCTCGATCGAGGTGGCGGAAAGTGATCCCTGCAGCTGGGTAAGATTGGCGAGCGCCAGATTCATGCCGAGGCCCTGGGTGAGGAACAGTAGCGCCGAGCAGACGACGTAGGTCGCGGACCTGGCAACGCTCATCGGCCGTGGCACGGGCATCGTTGCGGTGGCCGTGACTTGCTGTTGTGCTGGCTCGCCAGAGGGCGCCTCCGCCTCGTCGTCGCCAAGGGCTGTCCTGTTGTCGTTTGCTGCGGGCCTTGCGGCGGCACTCATCGATGTCATTCCTTCGCCAGCGATTGAACGTTATCGGCGATGGTGCGCACGACCTTCAGCACCGCCGCGACCTCGTCTTCACCGACGCCCTGCAGCACTTCTGCCCGGATCTCGTCGGCAAGCTTCAGGATCTCGTCGGCGATGGTGCGCCCAAGTTCGGTCATGTGGATCTGCTTGGCCCTGCGATCCGACACCTCGACCCTGCGCTCGATGAAACCCTGCTTTTCCATTCCGTCCAGCAGGCGCACGATCGTCGGCGTCTCGATATCCAGTTCGTCGGCCAGTTCGCGCTGGTTCAAGCCATCCTTCTTGGTTAGCGCAAACAGCGCCCTCGCCCGAGCCAGGGTCAGGCCACGCTCCTTCACCCTGGCATCGAAGACAGCCCGCAGCTTACGATTGACCATCGACAAGGCGTCGAACAGTTCGCGATTGACGATGGGCTGATACATAGTACCTTTTCCATATTAGTAGCATGCTAATTATTCTGCTCCTATCTAATCCATCCCAAGGCAATTTTCAAGACGGCGTTTTGAGAGGGGGCAAACGGCGCTAGAATTGGCGCAGTCGCCGATTGCAGCGATTCGCGGCGTCAACGTCGTTCTTCATGCGGACTTTATTTTTTGCACTTTCGTGATGTCGGCCTGTGGATCAGTCGAACAACGGGCAAATGCGATGGGCCGCGCCACATGGTCTGCGACTGTGGCACTGCTGCACTTGACCCGCAGAGACGCAGACAGCAAACCGGGTGCACACCAGAAGAGGCAGAGACGAACGACCATGAACGACGCAGCGCGAAAGCTCGCCCCTATCGGCAAGGACCAATCGGACCAGCATTACCGCGAGGCGCCGAACAACCTTGAAGCCGAACAGGCGCTGCTCGGCGCGATCCTCGTCAACAATGATGCGTTCTATCGCGTCTCGGACTTCCTGAAGCCGGTCCACCTGTTCGAACCCCTGCATCGCCGCATCTACGAGGTTGCCGGCGACATCATCCGCATGGGCAAGACCGCCAACCCGGTGACGATCAAGACCTTCCTCAAGGCCGACGAAAAGGTCGGCGACCTGACGGTCGCGCAGTATCTTGCCCGCCTTGCCGCCGGCGCCGTCTCGATCATCAACGCCGAAGACTACGGCCGCGCAATCTACGATTTGGCGCTGCGCCGTTCGCTGATCACCATCGGCGAGGACATGGTCAATATCGCCTTTGACGCACCGCTCGACATGCCGCCGCAGGGCCAGATCGAGGACGCGGAACGGCGCCTGTTCGAGCTCGCCGAAACCGGCCGCTACGACGGCGGTTTCCAGTCCTTCAACGATGCGGTCGCGCTTGCCATCGACATGGCCGGCGCGGCGTTCGAGCGCGACGGCAGCCTGTCGGGTATTTCGACGGGCATCCTGTCGCTCGACGCCCGCATGGGCGGCCTGCAGCGCTCGGACTTGATCGTACTTGCGGGACGTCCCGGCATGGGCAAGACCTCGCTTGCCACCAACATCGCCTACAACATTGCCGCCGCCTACGACCCGGAGGTTCAGGCGGACGGTTCGTTCAAGGCCAAGAACGGCGGCGTCGTCGGCTTCTACTCGCTCGAAATGTCGTCCGAACAGCTGGCAACGCGTATCATCTCCGAGCAGACCGAAGTCTCCTCCTCGAAGATCCGCCGCGGCGACATCTCCGAAGCCGACTTCGAAAAGCTCGTCGCCTGCTCGCAGATGATGCAGAAAGTTCCGCTGTTCATCGACCAGACCGGTGGTATCTCGATCGCCCAGCTCTCCGCCCGTGCGCGCCGCCTCAAGCGCCAGCGCGGCCTCGATTGCCTGGTCGTCGACTATATTCAGCTGATGACCGGCTCGGGCAAATCGAGCGACAACCGCGTGCAGGAAATCACCCAGATCACCACCGGCCTGAAGGCACTCGGCAAGGAGCTGAACGTGCCGATCATCGCGCTGTCGCAGCTCTCCCGTCAGGTGGAAAGCCGCGAAGACAAGCGCCCCCAGCTCTCCGACCTTCGCGAATCGGGCTCGATCGAGCAGGACGCCGACGTCGTGCTCTTCGTGTTCCGTGAGGAATACTACGTGAAGAACCTCGAGCCTCGCGACGAATTCGATCCGAAGTACGACGAGTGGAAGATGAAGATGGAACAGGTGAAGGGCACGGCCGACGTGATCATCGCCAAGCAGCGTCACGGACCGACCGGCACCGTCAAGCTCGCCTTCCAGTCGGAATTCACCCGCTTTACCGATCTGGCCGATCCGTCCTTCACCCAATACGAAGAACACTGAGAAAGTCGGGGGGCGTCTTTACGCCCCCAGCAACATTCTGAAGATCGCCACGGTCACGACGCCGGCCGCGACAGCGGCGAGCAACGGCAACCGCATGGCGACGAGTGCCGTTACCACCGTAGCGATCGTTTCCGCCGGCCCGGTGACCAGCGCCGTCGGCGCGATCACCGCCATCAACACGGCCGGCGGGATCGCCTCCAGGGCCCGCTTCTGCGTTTCTCCGATCGTCACAAACCGAATGAGCACCAGGCCGCCGATGCGGGTGGCAATGGTTGCGATTGCCATGGCGACGATGGCCAGAAGCGTGTTCGGATCGACGGTCATGCGTGCACCTCCTGGCTACGGCCGGCAAGAAGCGCGACCGCAACCCCGGCAGCAGCACCAGCGGCGATGTACCAGACACCCGGCAGAAACTGATGCGTCAGCACCGCGGCAGCGGCGCTTGCGGCAAGCACAACCCCGGTCTCACGGCCTTTCCAGAAACCCATCACCAGCACGATGAAAACCGCGGGAAAGGCGAAGTCGAGCCCCGTCACCTTCGGATCGCCAAGGAAGGCCCCCAGCAACGCGCCGGCAAGGCTTGTCGTCACCCAGACGAAGTAGAACGGCACGGCGATTCCCGCGAACCAGGCGGGCGTCAGCCTGCCCTCTTTCGCGCGCATCTCCGCCATTGCCCATATCTCGTCGGCAAGCAGCAGCATCGAGGCGTATTTCGTCGGGCCTGAGAACCCCTGGAGCTTGGCGCCGAGCGACGCGCTCATCAGCACGTGCCTGACATTGACCAGCAAGGCGGAGAAAGCGAGTGCCGCCCAAGAGGCCGGATGCGTCCAGATGTCCATGGCCACGAATTGCGAGCCGCCGGCAAAAACCAGCGCGCTCATCAATGTCACCTCCGCGCCCGAAAGCCCCTTGCCGGCGGCAACTGCGCCGAAGACGAGCCCAATCGGCATGACCGCCACGATGAGCGGCGCCATCGCCATGGCTCCGGCTCGAAAGTCTGGACCGAATCCCGTGTCGCTCAATGTTCATGCCTCCCGATCGATAACGAACGGAGCACACCTAAACCGGCCCGAGCGGGGCGTATTGAACGAAAGTGATCAACCGGCGCGGAAGGCGCCGGGCGTGACGCCGGTTCGAGCCTTGAAGTGTCGGCTGAAATGCGCCTGATCGGCAAACCCGCACTGATAGGCGGTATCGACCGCCGACCAGCCGTGCCGCAGCAGTGTCTTTGCCGCCCGCACGCGCTTGTCAGTCAGGAAGGCATGCGGTGTGATGTGAAACTGGCGCCGGAAGGCGCGGATCAGATGCGCCCGGCTGAGGCCCGCGACCTTGGCCAGCTCCTCCAGGCCGATATCCTGCGCGTAGTTCTCGGTCAGATAGTCGCGCGCCCGCTGGACCGCGGACTGCTCCTTCGTTTCGACCGGCACGATGATCGTGCTGCCGTGCCGCTCGAACATGGTGGCGAGCACGCCGAACATGCGTTCCTCGGCTTCGAGCGCGCCAGTCGCGTGCTCCAGCGCCTTGTGGGCGTGATAGAAGGAGTGGGCCAGATCCGGATCGCACAGCATGCGCTTGGAAAAGGACGGCGTTCCCTTGAACGGCCGCCCGGTGACATCTTCCAGAATGTTCACCAGCAATTCGGTACTCGGATAGACCATGCGATAGCGGTAACCGCTACCACCTGGGTGACCGTCATGGATCTCGTCTGGATTGATGAGATAGAAGTCGCCGGGCCCCGCTTGCGATCGTTCGCCCCTGATCTTGCTGATCTGCGAGCCGGCCTCGATCGCGCCGATGCTGAAGGTGTCGTGCGCGTGCGGCGCAAATTCGTGCGTAATGAAAGTCGCGGTCAGGCATTCCATGCCATCGAACCGGAGGTCCCGCCAGAATCGGGTCCGCTCCGCGCCTTCCAGCGGCATGACATCGATGGCCTGTTCCTGCGAAATCGTGTGCATGTGGCGATCCTAACGTCCGCCACGACCAGCGTCTTGCATAAAAGTGCTCTTCGCCCTCGCCGCCCAACCGAATGCCGCCATCCGACAGGACGGCATTTGCGGGCAAGCGTGGTTGGCTGTATTGGTCCTTCATCGTCCACGCAGAGTGCCAGGCATGCTCAGTCCAGAATTCCTCTCCGCCTCCAACCGGCTCACGATCGACCTCAACGCATTGGCAGACAACTGGCGCTCGATGAATGCCCGCTCGGGCAAGGCCCGTGCCGCTGCGGTGCTGAAGGCGGATGCCTACGGCCTCGGCATCGACGAGGCGGCGCCAGCGCTTTACGCCGCCGGTGCCCGCGATTTCTTCGTCGCCAATGCGGAAGAAGGTGCTGACCTGCGGCCGCTGGTGCCGGAAGGCCGGATCTACATTCTGGCCGGCATGTGGCCCGGCAATGAGGTGCTGTTCTTCGACAATGATCTCGTGCCGGTGATCAACTCGGAGGAGCAGCTTGCCGTTTTCATGGCGGCGCTGTCCGAGCGCGGCGACCACCCTTGCGTGTTGCATGTCGATACCGGCATGAACCGCCTGGGGCTGTCGGTCGAAGAAGCCGTCGCTCTTGCCAACGATCCGGCCCGCCCGGCGAGCTTCTCGCCGGTCCTGATCATGAGCCACCTCGCCTGCGCCGACGATCCGGGCAACCCGCTCAATAGTTATCAGTTGCAACGCTTCCGCGAAGCCTCTGCTGCATTCGAAGGCGTTGATGCCAGCCTGGCAAACTCCGGCGGCGTGTTCCTGGGCGACGACTACCATTTCAACCTGACGCGCCCGGGCATCGCCGTCTATGGCGGCGAAGCGGTCAATGACGTCGCCAATCCGATGAAGCCGGTCGTGACGGCAGAAGCCCGCATCATTCAGGTACGCAACGTCGCCGCCGGCGGGCACGCAAGCTACGGAGCGTCTGCCCGCTTCAACCGCGACAGCCGCATCGCCACCGTCGCCGTCGGTTATGCCGATGGCTATCACCGCTCCGTCTCGGGCGGTGGCGTGACCTTGCGCCAGGCGACGCCTTCGGGCGCCTTCGGCTTTCTGCACGGCGAGAAGGTGCCGCATGTCGGCCGGGTGACGATGGACCTCAGCCTCTTCGACGTCACCGACCTGCCGGAAAACGCGGTGCGCGCCGGCGACTATATCGAGCTGTTCGGCCGGCATGTCGCACTGGACGACGTGGCGCGCGCCGGCGGCACGATCGGCTATGAGATGCTGACCAGCCTCGGCCATCGCTACGACCGCCACTATATCGGCGCGGTCTGAGCCGGCTTTCGCACCGATACTTTACAGTCCGTCGTCGAAAATCACCTTTTGTTCCGCGTTTCGCGGCATTATGTGAAGGCAAAAGTGATTCTCCGATCACCGGCAGTGCCGCCACAGACGGCACGTCGAAAGTCTCCGCACTGTGAAAGTCGTTGCCGATGGCGAAAGCCCGCACACAATTCGTCTGCCAGAACTGCGGCACCATCCATACCCGCTGGGCCGGTAAGTGCGAGGGCTGCGGCGAATGGAACACGATCATCGAGGACGACCCGACAGCCGGCATCGGCGGCGGCCCGTCCCGCGCGCCGAAGAAGGGGCGCCCGGTTGCGCTCACCACGCTATCGGGTGAAATCGAGGACGCCCCGCGCATCCAGACCGGGATATCCGAGCTCGACCGCGCCACCGGCGGCGGCTTCGTTCGCGGCTCTGCCCTCCTCATCGGCGGCGATCCCGGCATCGGTAAATCGACAGTGCTGATGCAGGCGGCAGCGGCCCTTGCGCGCCAGAAACACCGTGTCATCTATGTCTCGGGTGAAGAGGCCGTGGCCCAGGTGCGCCTTCGCGCCCAACGGCTGGGTGCTGCCGACAGCGACGTGCTGCTGGCAGCTGAAACCAACGTCGAGGACATTCTCGCGACGCTTGCCGAGGGCAAGCGCCCCGATCTCGTCATCATCGACTCGATCCAGACACTCTGGAGCGACATCGTCGATTCGGCGCCCGGCACGGTGACCCAGGTGCGGACCGGCGTGCAGGCGATGATCCGCTTTGCCAAGCAGACGGGAACCGCCGTCGTGCTCGTCGGCCACGTCACCAAGGAAGGCCAGATCGCCGGTCCCCGCGTGGTCGAGCACATGGTCGATGCCGTGCTCTATTTCGAAGGCGACCGCGGCCATCACTACCGCATCTTGAGAACAGTGAAGAACCGCTTCGGGCCGACGGACGAGATCGGCGTCTTCGAGATGTCGGACAAGGGTCTGCGCGAGGTCGCCAATCCATCGGAACTGTTCCTCGGCGAGCGCAACGAAAAATCGCCGGGGGCCGCCGTCTTTGCCGGCATGGAGGGAACACGGCCGATCCTGGTTGAGGTGCAGGCGCTGGTGGCGCCGACCTCGCTCGGCACGCCGCGCCGTGCCATCGTCGGCTGGGACTCCGCCCGCCTCTCGATGATCCTTGCGGTGCTTGAAGCCCATTGCGGCGTGCGGCTCGGGCAGCACGACGTCTACCTCAACATCGCCGGCGGCTACCGAATTTCCGAGCCTGCCGCCGACTTGGCTGTGGCTTCCGCACTGGTTTCGTCGCTTGCCGGGCTTGCCCTTCCGGCTGATTGCGTCTATTTCGGCGAAGTCAGCTTGTCGGGCGCCATCCGGCCGGTTGCGCATACCGCTCAACGCCTCAAGGAAGCCGAGAAGCTCGGTTTCTCGCAGGCTGTTCTGCCAGCTGCCTCGACCGAATTGCCGAAGAACGGCAATGGCCGGTGGAGCGAGTTGGAAAGCCTGCCGGATCTGGTGGCGCGCATCGCGGGATCGCGAAACGCCTTGAGACCGGCAGAGGATGCAGATTGAAGGTGCGGGTGCTGCAAGCGGCTCCACGGGACGCCTTCTGAGCAGGCTCATAACAATGCCCTGAACATCAGGCAGGGCCGACGGCGGATAGGCTTGAGGAGACCCGGACGAACCGGGTTCGGAGTAAGGACAAAATGCCCATTACAATTCTCGACGGTATCGTTCTCGGCGTCGCGCTGTTTTCAGCAATCCTGGCAATGGTCCGAGGCTTCTCACGCGAAGTCCTGTCGGTTGCCAGCTGGGTTGGCGCGGCGGCGGCGGCCTACTTCCTCTACCCGCACCTCCTGCCCTATGCCAAGCAGTATACCAGCAGCGACACGGTCGCGCTGATCGGCTCGGCGGCAGTGATCTTCCTGGTTGCGCTGATCATCATTTCCTTCATCACCATGCGCGTCGCCGATTTCATCATCGACAGCCGCATCGGCGCGCTCGACCGCACGCTGGGCTTTCTCTTCGGCGCCGCGCGCGGCATCCTGCTCGTGGTCGTCGCCATGCTGTTCTTCAACTGGCTGGTCGCTCCGCAGCAGCAGCCGGGTTGGGTCACGCAGGCGAAGTCCAAGCCGCTTCTCGACAATCTCGGCAACAAGCTGATCGCGCTTCTGCCCGAGGAAGCCGACGCCACCATCCTCGACCGCCTGCGCGGCAAGGACACGACCGGCGAAGGCGAAGGCGAGACCCCGGCCGGCACGCCCGGACAGGCACCGTCGGGTTCGCCCGACCAGGCGCCCGTTGACGACGCCCCGGCCACCAACGGCTGAGACATGGAAGAACTGCCGACAAAGCCCGCTGCGCGGGCTTTGTCCTTTTGGGAATAACGCTTGTGTCCGTTTTCAGCTAAGATCGCTTGAAGACGGCGGGCCTGATCACGATATGCGCACCGGCACGGAGCAAAGGCGACTGTGATGACCGATCTGAGATCCACGGAAATCCATGACGAACTCGATGGCGATACCCTGCACGAAGAGTGCGGCGTCTTCGGCATCCTGGGGCACCCGGATGCGGCGGCGCTGACGGCGCTCGGCCTGCATGCGCTCCAGCATCGCGGCCAGGAGGCCGCCGGTATCGTCACCTTCGACGGCAAGCAGTTCTGCACCGAAAAGCGCATGGGTCTCGTCGGCGATCACTACACCGATCCCGCAACGCTCGCGAAGCTCCCGGGCTTCATGTCCATCGGCCACACGCGCTACTCGACGACAGGCGAAGTGGCGCTGCGCAACGTCCAGCCGCTCTTTGCCGAGCTGCATGAAGGCGGCATCGCGATTGCCCATAACGGCAACTTCACCAACGGCCTGACGCTGCGCCGCCAGATCATCTCGGACGGCGCCATCTGTCAGTCGACCTCCGACACCGAAGTTGTCCTCCACCTCATCGCCCGCTCCAAGCACGCTTCGACCACCGACCGCTTCGCCGATGCGATCGCGCAGGTCGAGGGCGGCTACTCGATGCTGGCGCTGACACGCACCAAGCTGATCGCCGCCCGCGACCCGCACGGCATCCGCCCGCTCGTCATGGGCGACCTCGACGGCAAGCCGATCTTCTGCTCGGAAACCTGCGCACTCGACATCATCGGCGCCAAGTTCGTGCGCGACGTGGAGAATGGCGAAATCATCATCTGCGAGATCCAGCCCGACGGCTCGATCTCGATCGATTCGCGCAAGCCGCTGGCTCCGCAACCGGAGCGGCTCTGCCTGTTCGAATACGTCTATTTCGCCCGTCCGGATTCGGTCGTCGGCGGCCGCAACGTCTATGTGGCGCGCAAGAACATGGGCCAGAACCTGGCCAAGGAAGCCCCTGTCGAGGCCGATGTCGTCGTCCCGGTTCCCGATGGCGGTACGCCCGCCGCAATCGGCTACGCACAGCAGAGCGGCATTCCCTTCGAGCTCGGCATCATCCGCAACCATTATGTCGGCCGGACCTTCATCGAGCCGACGCAGCAGATCCGCGCCTTCGGCGTCAAGCTGAAGCACTCGGCGAACCGCGCGATGATCGAGGGCAAGCGCGTCGTGCTCGTCGACGATTCGATCGTTCGCGGCACCACCTCGGTCAAGATCGTGCAGATGATCCGCGATGCCGGTGCACGCGAAGTGCATGTGCGTGTTGCCAGCCCGATGATCTTCCATCCGGACTTCTACGGCATCGACACGCCGGACCGCGACAAGCTGCTCGCCAACCAGCATGCCGACCTTGCGTCCATGTGCCGCTTCATTGGCGCGGACTCGCTCGAGTTCCTGTCGATCGACGGCCTCTACGAGGCTGTGGGCGGCATCAAGCGCGATCTCAAGTCGCCGCAGTTCACCGATCACTATTTCACCGGGGACTATCCGACCCGCCTTCTCGACCAGGAAGGCGCCAGCAATGTCCGCAAACTCTCGGTTCTCGCCAGCAACGGATAATCAGACAATAAAATGACGATCAATTTGAAAGACCGGGTCGCCGTCGTCACCGGCGCATCGCGCGGTATCGGCTATTTCACGGCCCTCGAACTCGCCAAGGCTGGCGCCCACGTCGTCGCCTGCGCCCGCACCGTCGGTGGCCTCGAAGAGCTGGATGACGCGATCAAGGCGGTCGGCGGCTCGGCAACGCTCGTTCCGTTCGATCTCGCCGACATGGCTGCGATCGACAAGCTCGGCGGCGCGATCAACGAGCGCTGGGGCAAACTCGACATCATGGTCGCCAATGCCGGCGTGCTCGGCACCATCTCGCCGATCGGCCATGTCGAGGCCAAGGTGTTCGAGAAGGTGATGAACATCAACGTCAATGCCACCTGGCGCCTGATCCGCACGCTCGAGCCGTTGCTCATCAAGTCCGATGCCGGACGTGCGCTCATTCTCTCCTCTAGCGCTGCCCACAAGTGCAAGCCGTTCTGGGGCCCCTACTCTGCCTCCAAGGCCGCCGTCGAAGCGCTCGCCCGCACATGGGCCGGAGAGACACAGCGACTACCGCTGCGCATCCTCAGCGTCGATCCGGGCGCAACCCGCACCGCGATGCGCGCCCAGGCGATGCCCGGTGAAGATCCGGAGACCGTGCCGCACCCCTCCGAGGTCGCGGCGGAGCTTCTGCCACTGGTCGGCCCGGACCAGACCGAGACCGGCAAGCTTTACATCGTTCGCGAAAAGAAGATCGTCGACTACCGCCTGCCGGAGTGACGTCACCACAAAGCCGAGATCAAAAAGGCCACCGTGTTTCCACGGTGGCCTTTTTATTTTGCGCTGACATTCAGCGTTAATGCGCGCCGCGATCTCTACTGCATGTGCAGCAATTCAAAGCGCTACAGCGCCGCGCGTCTAATAAGATGCGCGGCGCTGTAGGATTCGCTTACCGCGCTTTAAGCTCTCGTTTTGCGCATGTTGTTATCGCAAAACCGCCGCGCACTTTTGCGACATGCTTCAGTCGACCTTGTCGCCCGGCAGGCCGTCGCCGCCATGGGCGGGATGGGCGGGCCAGTCGCCGCCATACTTGCGCTGCCACGAGCGCGCGCCGAACGGCAGCGTGATCAGGTAGCCAAGCGCCGTCACCGCCATTGTCTCCCAGGTGTAGGTCATCAGCGTCGCGACATAAAAGACGACGACGAGAATGACCGGCAGGACGAGATCGCGGCGAACGCGGCTGTTTTCCGACTTGCCCGACCAGACCGGCAGACGGCTGACCAGCAGGAAGGCAATCAGCACGGTGTAGCCCGATGCGATCAGCGCGAAGGTGCGCTCAGGTGCCAAGCCCAGCAGGCCGAGATAGACCGGCAGCAGCACCAGCATGGCACCCGCCGGCGCAGGCACGCCGACGAAATACTCCGACTGCCACGCTGCCTTGGACTGGCGCTCGGCCATGACGTTGAAGCGGGCCAATCGCAGGCCGCAGGCGATCGCGTAGATCAACGCCGCAATCCAGCCGATCGAGCGGGCCTGATCCAGGATGAAGACGTAGAGAACGAGCGCCGGCGCCACGCCGAAGTTGATGATATCGGCGAGGGAGTCCATCTGGCCGCCGAAGTTCGACGTCGCCTTCAGCAGGCGCGCGACGCGACCGTCGATACCGTCGAGAAAGGCCGCAAGCAACACCATGGCAACGGCGAGCTCGATGCGGTTTTCGAAGGCGAGCCGAATGCCGGAGAGACCTGCGCAGATCGCCAGCACGGTGATCATGTTCGGGATCATCAGGCGCAGCGGTATCTCGCGCAGTCGAGGGCCGCGACCGGTATCGCTTGAACCGTTCGCCTCGCCCGCGACTTTCGGCGGTTCGGCTGGGTTTTCCTGTTGAGGACCTTCCATAGGGGCTCCTTATGCGCGACGGCTGATGACCGGGCCCTTGGCCGAGCCGAATTCGGCAAGCACGGTTTCACCGGCAATCGCGGTCTGGCCGAGGCTGACGCGGGGCTCGACACCATCAGGCAGGAAAACGTCGAGGCGCGAGCCGAACCGGATGAGGCCGAAACGCTCACCGGCGTCGAGCGAGCCGTTTTCATACTTCCAGCAGATGATGCGGCGGGCAACCAGACCGGCGATCTGTACGACGCCGATTTCACCATGCTTCGTCTGGATGACGAGGCCGTTGCGTTCGTTCTCGTGGCTGGCCTTGTCGAGTTCGGCGTTGACGAACTTGCCGGCGCGGTAGGCGATGCGGCTGATGGTGCCGGTCATCGGCGCACGGTTCACGTGGCAGTTGAAGACGTTCATGAAGACCGAGATGCGCAGCATCGGTTCGGAACCAAGACCCAGCTCTTCCGGCGGCGTCACCATGGCAATCGACGAAACGCGGCCATCGGCCGGGCTGATCACCAGATCGTCGTCGATCGGCGTCATGCGCTCGGGGTCACGGAAGAAATAGGCGCACCAGGCGGTGAGCAGGAAGCCGATCCACATCAGCGGCTCCCACAGCAAGCCCAGCACCAGCGACGCGACGAAGAAGATCGCGATGAAGCGATAGCCTTCCTTGTGCACCGGGACCAGCGTGTTGCGCACCGTATTGACCAAGCTCATGAACTCTACTCCAAATTTGCTGTGGAACGTGACCTAGCGCGAAATGCCGCCCGCGGCAACGCTGCCCGCCCGACAGCGACAAAACGCGTCGCGATCAGCGACAAGACATGGCCGTCATAGGGCCGGCTCGCCACGCGTGACGATACCGAGGTCGTCGCTCTCGCGCACACGCTTCAATTGTTCTTCCGCCTGGGTCGCCTCGCGCTGGCGGCTCCACATGGAAGCATAAAGTCCGTCGCGATCGATCAGTTCCCCGTGCGTGCCGCGCTCGGCGATGACGCCATCCTTGAGCACGATGATCTCATCGGCATTGATGACCGTCGAAAGCCGGTGGGCGATAACCAGTGTCGTGCGGTTGCGGGAAACCACGTCGAGCGCCGACTGGATTTCCTGTTCCGTGCGCGTGTCGAGCGCGGAAGTTGCCTCATCGAGGATGAGGATCGGCGGTGCCTTCAGGATCGTACGGGCGATGGCGACACGCTGCTTCTCGCCGCCCGAAAGCTTGAGGCCGCGCTCGCCGACCATTGCCTGAAACCCTTCGGGAAGCGACTGGATGAAGGTCGCGATCTGTGCCGCCTCAGCCGCAGCGACAACCTCCTCCTCGGTTGCCGAAACGCGTCCGTAGCGGATGTTGTAGGCGATGGTATCGTTGAACAGCACGGTGTCCTGCGGCACCATGCCGATCACGGCGCGCAGGCTCTTCTGTGTCACACCGCGCACGTCCTGCCCGTCGATAGTGATCGTGCCCTGTTGCACGTCGTAGAAGCGATAAAGAAGCCGCGACAGCGTCGACTTGCCGGCCCCCGACGGGCCGACGACGGCAACGGTCTTGCCGGCAGGCACCTCGAAGCTGATGCCTTTCAGGATCGGTCGCGCTGCATCATAGGCAAAGTGCACGTCCTTGAAGGCGATGGCGCCGTTTGCAATGGCGAGCTGCCGCGCATCCGGGCGGTCGACCACTTCGGCTTCGACGTCGAGCAGATCGAACATGTGTTCGATGTCGGTCAGCCCCTGGCGGATTTCGCGATAGACGAAGCCGATGAAATTGAGCGGAATGGCCAGCTGGATCAGCATGGCGTTGATGAAGACGAAGTCCCCGAGCGTCTGCTCGCCGCGCTGCACCGCGAGCGCGGACATGACCATCATGACTGCCGTGCCAGCGCCAAAGATCATCGCCTGGCCGAAGTTGAGCCAGCCGAGCGAGGTCCAGACCTGGGTCGCCGCCTTCTCATAGCGCTCCATGGATCTGTCGAAGCGCTTGGCTTCCATTTCTTCGTTGCCGAAATACTTGACGGTCTCGAAGTTCAAGAGCGAGTCGATCGCCTTGGTGTTGGCGTCGGTGTCGCTGTCGTTCATGGAGCGGCGGATGGCGATGCGCCAGTCGCTCGCCTTGACCGTAAACCAGATATAGAGCCAGACGGTGATGGCCGTGACCAGCAGGTAGCTGAAACCGTAGCCCCACCAGAAGATCACGGCGGTCAGCAAAAATTCGATCAGCGTCGGTACACTGTTCAGAATGGTGAAGCGAACGATGGTCTCGATGCCCTTGGTGCCGCGCTCGATCACGCGCGACAGGCCGCCGGTGCGTCGCTCGAGATGAAAGCGCAGCGACAACTGGTGCATATGCACGAAGGTCTTGTAGGCGAGTTGCCGGACCGCATGCTGCCCGACGCTGGCAAACAGCGCGTCGCGCAACTGGTTGAGCCCCGCCTGCAGCAAACGCGCGAGGTTATAGGCAAGCACCAGCATGACTGCGCCGCCCAGGAACTGCGGCAGGAAGCCCAGTGCATCCGGCTTGTTGTTCAGCGCATCCGTCGCCCACTTGAAGAAATAAGGAACGAGGATGAGGACGACCTTGGCAATCACCAGGATGATCGTCGCCCAGACGACTCGAAGCTTCAGATCAGCCCGATCTGAAGGCCACATGTAGGGCCACAGGTTGACGATGGTTCGAAACGGGTTGCTCGTATCGGCGGAAATCGTCTTCGTCTGGTTCTGAGGTGCCACGTCTTGATCCGCCTTCACTCTTTCGCACGCCCGGGCGGACGGTCATGCCAATCCACCGGCGTCGCGCAGTTGCGGCTCCGCGCCTCGAACCTTTGGGCAAGGACATCGGGGCACATCATCGCCATCCAATGAAAAGCGGCGTCTCGTTGAAGACGCCGCCTTCTTTGACAAATAGGTCTCCGTCGACACTGCCGCAATGCGATGATGTCGATGAACAGCCTATTGCTCGTGTTTCATGTGCTTCTTGTGAATTTCGCGCGATTCTTCATCGGAAAGTGCCTGATCGGGAACGCCGAAGACCTGGCCAGGGCGGATGCGATCGGGGTTTTCGATCTGTGCCTGGTTGGCGAGGTAGATCGTGGTGTAGCGAACACCCGCGCCATAGACACGCCGTGAGATCTGCCAGAGCGTATCACCGCGACGGATGATCACGGAACTCTTGCTTTCCTTCAGCGGCGCCTGCTCCACCGTTGCCGGCTGAGCCTGGGTTTCAGTCGAGGCCATGGAAGGCTGCGCAGCGGCGACGTCATTGGTGATCGAGCTGCCGGCACCCTTGACCTTCGACGCGCCGGAAGCCTCGGCGATCTCGCCCGATGCGATGGTGTTGGCAACCGCCGGCGTGACACTGCCGCGTTCAGCAAGGATTGCACCGACCGAGGCTTCGACCTTGGTTAGGGCCGCAGCGACACTTGAGGCATCCTGCGGGGCCTCCTTCAGCACGGCCAGCGCATCGGCAGCAGCCTTTGCTGTCCGGGCGACCTCGCCTGCGAGCGCCTGATCGGAATTGTCGGCGAGCCTGAAATCGGCCAGCGACTTCAGTGCGAATTCGCTTGCTGAGCGTGCTGCCGCGAGTTGCTCGCCCGTCGGCACCTTGCCATTGGAGAAAAGCCCCTTCAGCAGCGCGAGCGCCTTGCCGGCTTCGGCACGCAGCCCGTCGAGGCCGGCTGTCGCGGCGGCCGAAACCGGGCCGGCAACAGCTGCGACCTGGCTACCGGCCGGGCGGTCGAACGGCACCGATGCGCGCATGACGACCTTGCTTGCGTCCTCGCTCAACATGTCTGCACGGATGATGTGGCTGCCGACCGCAAGGTCGATCTGACCGTCTACGACAAAGTGGCCCTTGTCATCCGCCTTCATTTCGCCGAGCAGCTTGTCGTCCGCGTAGATGCGAACGACGGCACCGGGCTTTGCGCTACCGGCGACGAACATCTTGGCGCCCTCGATCTCGACGGCGGTGACCTGCAGCCCTGCAGCGCCGTTTGGCTTTGCCGCCGTTGCGTCGCTCGTCGTCTGCGGCGTTGCAGACGCCACATCGGCGGATGTCGCCGCGGCCGGCTGCGAAGCAGGCGCGTCAGCCGTCTGCGCAACGCCCGCCAGCGCGTCAGGCGTGGTGAGCAGCCGGCTGGCAGTGCCGGGCTTAGAGACCATGGCAAGCAATTGGCCGGTCGGGTCCTTTGGAACGGAAACCGTTGCGACTTCTTGCGAATTCTTGGCAACGCCGTCTTCGCCGACCGCGCGCAGGGTCAGCTGGTAGTCCCCGGCCGGAAGCGGCTTGTCGAAGACGGCGGCGAAATCGCCGGTCACGCCGACATCAGCCGTTCCGACGATCGTCGCGCCGTTGAGGATTTCCAGCTTGGAACCGGGTGCGGCGTGGCCGGCAACAACGGTCGAACCATCGGGCTCGACGCGCAGCACGTCAAAACCGGGAATAGATGCATCCTCGACCGGTGATTTCGCGTCAGCGGCGCTTGCCGCCTGTTGCGGCTCCGCCATTTTGCTGGCGTCATCGGACTTCGCCGAGTCCGAAGTGGGCTGAGGCCCGCCGGTCGACGATGCCGCGTCACCGGTTTGGGCCGGAGCGTTTGCCGTGCCATCGGCCGAGGCTTCCTTGCCGTCACGCAAATTCGGTTGAACTACAAAAACCATCAACGCTGTTGCTGCCGCAAGGACAGTAAGGGCCACCCAGCCGGCCTTGTTCTTGATCATGCCACTCTCCACAGGAGCGGAGCGACGCTCCGCGCATGCCCTCTCATCGGCCTAAGGCGCGGGGCTTGCGCGGTCATTATAGCGCAACTGCGAGCTACCCGCCCAATTTCTTCAATCGATCCCTGAAATTGCTAGCGTTTCCTAGTGTAGCAGACAAGCAGCCGCCCCTGCTGCAGGCGCCGCGAACCAAGCTTTCCCCTCATTTTTCTTGACCCTTGCTGCGCTGCAATGCTTTTTGACCGGATGAGCACTGAAACCAGCACGATTCGATCCATCTGCGTCTACTGTGGTTCGCAGCCCGGGCGCGACCCGATTTACATGGAAGCCGGCCGCGCGCTCGGCCGCTCGATCGCCGACCATGGCCTGCGTCTGGTCTATGGCGGCGGCACGCGCGGCATCATGGGAGCGGTCGCCAGCGGCGTGCATTCCAATGGCGGCGAGGTCACCGGCATCATCCCGGAATTCCTGATGGACAAGGAAGCGACGCGCCATTCGCTCGGCCAGCTCAACGAGCTGATCGTCACCGCCGACATGCATGAGCGCAAGCACACCATGTTCGAGCGGGCGGACGCCTTTGTCGCCCTGCCGGGCGGCATCGGCACGCTGGAAGAGATCGTCGAGATCATGACCTGGGCGCAGCTCGGTCGTCACCGCAAGCCGATGGTCTTCGGCAACATGAACGATTTCTGGAAGCCGATGCTGGACCTGCTGCAGCACATGCGCGCTGAAGGCTTCGTTCACACGGCCCACCTCGTCCAGCCGCTTGTCGTCGACAAGGCCGAGGACATCGTGCCGGCGATCCTTGCGGCCGCTAGCGGCGCAAACGGCCGCGAAGGCGAAGCCGAGATCATCTCCCGCCTTTAGGCCTGTGTTACACCCCCAAAATCAGAAAAGGCGCGCCTGACGGACGCGCCTTTTTCCATTCTTGCCTACTGCATGTTTTCTTAAATCACATTCGATTTAAGGATAAAAACATGCAGCAATTCAAAGTGCTACAGCGGCCTTTGCGCGTCTAACACGACGCGCGGCGCTGTAGTGTCTTATTCGGCCGGGCTGACCTGTTCGGCGCGACGGGCGCGGCTCTGTGCCAGCATGGCGCCGGAATAAATAACCAATGCGGCCCAGATCAGTGCGAAGGCGATCAGCTTTGCGGTGCCGAAAGGCTCGTGGAAGACGAAGACGGCAATCAGGAAGATCATCGTCGGCGCGATATACTGCATGATGCCGATGGTCGACAGCCGCAGCAGCTTGGCGCCATTGGCATAGATCATCAGCGGGATCGCGGTGACAATGCCGCAGGACATCAGCCACAGCACGTCAGTCATGCCCGTGTCGCCGAAGTGCCCTTGGCCGGTCGCCTCGAGCCAGATGATGTAGCCGATCGCTGGAACGCTGAGCAGCAGCACTTCGAGGAAGAAGCCCTGGTTCGGCCCGATCGGCAGCGTCTTGCGGAAAAAGGCGTAGAAGCCCCAGGAGAGGCAGAGCCCGATCGACACCCAGGGCAGACCGCCGGCATCGAAGGCGAGTACGCCAACGGCGGCAGCGGCCAGCGCGATCGCCACCATCTGCGCCGGGCTTGGCTTTTCCTTCAGCAACAGAGCGCCGAGGAAAATCGAGAAAAGCGGATTGATGTAATAGCCGAGCGCCGTCTCGATCGCGCGACCAGCACCGATCGCCCAGACATAGATACCCCAGTTGATGGTGATGAGCACGGCAGTGAGAGCCGCCATGCGCAACATGCGCGGTGAACGAAGGGCGACCTTGACGTCTTCCGTGCGCCCAAGCCACACCAGCACGAGGCCCGCGAGCGGAACCGACCAGACGATGCGGTGCGCAACCACTTCCGGCGCCGGGATATGGGCGATCGCCTTCATGAAGAAAGGCAGGAATCCCCAGAGCAGATAGGCCGTGAGCGCAAAGGCGAAGCCCTTGGCGGAATCGGTGTTTTCTGCGGGTACTTTCGCGTTCGGCTCGGCCATGACATTTTTCCTGATGTAGTCGCCGGAGGCTGTCTTGGCGATGACGCCCGCTCCGGTCGCAATCGAAGGTGCAGCCTTACCGGCCGACGAACCCTTCCATGGGGCGTCGTACTCCAATGACCATCAATGCACCAATTCATTTCCGTGAACGGATGGTGAATTTTGCTCATACTTTAGGCAAGAGCAACGACGCCCAGCGGGGTGCCTATGCTCTCCCTCACCTGAAGCAGGCGCTTACTCGGCGGCGATCAGTCCGACATGGTCGCGATTCTTCAACAGCTTGAAAATGATACTGTCCATCAACGCCTGGAACGAGGCATCTATGATGTTGTCGGAGACGCCGACCGTCCACCAGCGCGCGCCCGTGCCATCGGTCGATTCGATCAGAACGCGCGTGATCGCCTCAGTCCCGCCGTTGAGGATACGGACCTTGTAGTCCGCAAGCTCCAGGTCTTCGATCTCCGACTGGTATTTGCCGAGGTCCTTGCGCAGGGCCAGATCGAGCGCATTGACCGGCCCGTGGCCTTCGGCCACCGACATCATGGTTTCGCCATCGACGACGACCCTGACGACCGCTTCCGACACGGTTTTCAGATGACCGTTGGCGTCGAACCGACGTTCGACCATCACCCGGAAGCTTTCGACGTGGAAGAAATCCGGCACCGTCCCGAGGATGCGGCTGGCCAGCAGCGCGAAACTCGCATCGGCGCCCTCATAGGCATAACCGGTCGCCTCGCGCTCCTTGACGATCGCGATCAGCTTGTCGAGCTTGGGATCGTCTTTGCCAACCACGATCCCCCGCCGCTTCAGCGCGTTGATGAAGTTCGCCTTGCCGCCCTGGTCGGACACCATGACCTTGCGCAGATTGCCGACACTTTCAGGGGCGATGTGCTCGTAGGTGCGTGGATCCTTCAGAAGCGCCGAGGCGTGAATGCCGGCCTTGGTGGCAAAGGCCGAGGCACCGACATAGGGCGCCTGCATGTCCGGCGAGCGGTTCAATAGTTCGTCGAAAGCATGCGAGAGCTTCGTCAGTTCCTGCAGGCGGTCGGAATCGATCGCCGTTTCGAACCTGCTGGAATAGATCTCTTTCAGCGCGAGGGTGGGGATAAGCGTCACCAGATTGGCGTTGCCGCACCGCTCGCCGATGCCGTTCAGCGTTCCCTGTATCTGGCGGACGCCGGCCTCGACGGCTGCAAGCGAATTGGCTATCGCCTGCCCCGTGTCGTTATGGGCGTGGATGCCGAGACTGGCGCCGGGCACACCGGCGGCGATAACAGCCGAAACGATCTCGCGCACCTCGTGCGGCTGGGTGCCGCCATTGGTATCACAAAGCACGATCCAGCGTGCGCCCGCTTCGAAGGCAGTCTGCGCACAGGCAAGCGCATAGGCGCGGTTCGCCTTGTAGCCGTCGAAGAAATGCTCGCAGTCGACCATGGCCTCGCGGCCGGCGCCGACAACGGCTGCGACGGAAGCCCGGATGTTGTCGAGGTTTTCCTCGTTGGAACAGCCGAGCGCCACCGCCACGTGGTAATCCCAGCTCTTGGCCACGAGACAGATCGCGTCGGTGTTTGCTTCGAGCAGGGCGGCAAGGCCCGGGTCGTTCGAGGCGGAAACGCCAGCGCGCTTGGTCATGCCGAAGGCGACGAAGGAGGCCTTCTTCGTGCGCTTGCGCTTGAAGAACTCCGTATCGGTCGGGTTTGCCCCGGGATAGCCGCCTTCGACATAGTCCATGCCGAAATCGTCGAGCAGGGTGGTAATCGCGATCTTGTCCTCGACGGAAAAGTCGATGCCGGGCGTCTGCTGCCCGTCCCGTAGCGTCGTGTCGAAGAGGTAGATGCGTTCCCTGGTCATGGCTCGTTTCCAATAATGCTCAGTCGTTATTCGGTCTTGCCGGCGAATTTGTCAGTGGCGCGGATCAACCGGTCGAGGATACCGGGTTCGGAATAGGCGTGCCCTGCCCCCTCGATCAGGTGGAACTCAGCCTCGGGCCAGGCCTTGTGCAACTGCCAGGCATATTTTGCCGGGCATGGCATGTCGTAGCGGCCCTGGACGATCACGCCGGGGATGCCATGCAGACGATGGGCATCCCGCAGCAATTGGCCGTCGTCCATCCAGCCGGCATTGACGAAGAAGTGGTTCTCGATGCGCGCGAAGGCATCGGCAAACTCGTCCTCCTCAAAACGGCCGCTGGTCGACAGTTCCGGAAGCAGCGTGATCGTCTCACCTTCCCATATGCTCCAGCTCCGGGCAGCTGCCAAACGCGTCGCCCTGTCGTCGCTGGTCAGGCGCCGGTGATAGGCACGCATCATCTCGTGCCGCTCATTCTCCGGGATCGGCGCGATGAACCGCTCCCATTTGTCCGGAAACATCTCCGAGACGCCGAACTGATAGTACCAGTCGAGCTCGGCCTTGGTCAGGGTATAGATGCCGCGCAGCACCAGTTCCGTCACCCGACCCGGGTGCTTTTCCGCATAGGCGAGTGCCAGGGTCGATCCCCAGGAGCCGCCGAACACCAGCCATTTCTCGACCCCTGCCATCTCGCGCAGACGTTCGATATCGGCGACGAGGTGCCAGGTGGTGTTGGCTTCGATCTCCGCATGCGGCTTCGACATGCCGCAACCGCGCTGGTCGAACAGCGTCACGTCGTAAAGCTTGGGATCGAACAGCCGGCGATGGTTGGGCGAGATCGTGCCGCCCGGCCCGCCATGCAGGAACACCGCCGGTTTTGCGCCTGGCGTTCCTACCCGTTCCCAATAGACCGAATGACCGTCGCCGACGTCGACGTGACCCGACGCATGGGGTTCGATTTCCGGGTAGAGCGTATGCAATTGAGCAGTCATCTTCAGTCTCTCATCGGTGGCCAGTGCACCGTATCGTAATCGGGATGCTGGCGGTTCGTTTCGAGCACGAGCAGGTGCCGGGTGGCGGAAAGCTCGGTGCCGTCGTCGGTCTGCCTTTCGGGAAGCTTCGCAAGCCGCGAGAACCAAACCATGCGCGATTCTACCCCAGACTGATAAACCGGTGGCAGATCGTCTGGATCATCGAGCGAGCCGAGCACGATGTTGAGGAAATCCTCGTCCGGCATGTCATAGAAGAGCGGCGTTCCGCAATCGTGGCAGAAGGCGCGGCGCACCAGATGCGAGGAGCGAAACCATGAGGGTTGCCCGCGGGTGATGTCGAAATTGTCGCGCGCGATGTTGGCGAGCGGCATGAAATAATTGCCGGCGGCCTTCTGGCACATGCGACAGTGACAGATATGCGCATCCGCCAGCACGCCTTCGGCGCGGTAGCGGATCGCTCCGCACTGGCAGCCGCCGGTAAAGATGCGCGAAATCGTCATCGGAACACTCCCGGTTGGTGCCACTGCTCGGTGTCGTGATCGGGATGCTGGAAGGAAATGACACTCTCCTGCCTGCTATAGAAATCCGGATCCGTCAGCACCGGCTGGTCGAAGATGGTCTCGACCCAGGGGAGCCGCGAGGCATAATTAACCTGTATCTGCGGGGCCAGATCGCTGCGATCATCGAACGTGCCGATGGCGATTTCCATGCCGCCGGGATGGCGGTAGATCATCGGCGTGCCGCATTTCGGGCAGAAACCACGATCGATATTGACCGAGGATTGGAAGTAGCTCGGCTCGTCGCGCGTCCACTCGACGCCATCCTTCGGCGCTGTCACCAGCGCCGAGAAGAAGGCGCCGAACTGCTTCTGGCACATGCGGCAATGGCAGATCGACGGACGGCCGAGTTGTCCCCGAATGCGGAAACGGACCGCGCCGCACTGGCATCCGCCTGTTCGCACTGTATCGGTCATTTCTCGTCCTCCGGGGGCCAGGTTTCGGTGTCATGATCAGGATGCTGGTAGGAAACGAGATCGGCAAGGAATGCCACGGCGTCGGCATCGGCCAACGTCTCCTCCCCCGGCAATTCAGGCACTTGATCGACATAGGGCAGCTTAGCCTCGATGCCCCACTGGATTGTCGGCACGATCCCCTGAGGTTCGTCGAAGGCAGCAATCGCCAGCGCCATGCCATCGGGCGCCTCATAGGTTAGAGGCGTGCCGCAATCACCGCAAAATCCACGCCAGCCAAAATTGGACGACTGGAAGCGTTTGCGCTCGCCACGCGTCCAGTTGACGGTAGCGCCACGCACCGACACCAACGGCAGATAGAAGTTTCCGCTCGCCTTCTGGCACATGCGGCAATGGCAGACGGAAGCGTCGCCGAGAACGCCCTCGACGCGGAAACGCACGGCACCACATTGGCAGCCGCCGGTATGATACGGCCTGTTGTCGAGACTCATCGCAACGTCTCCTCAAGTCGACACATGACAGACCGCCTCGATGTTGTTGCCGTCGGGATCGAAGACGAAGGCGGCATAATAATCCGGGTGGTAGTGCGGGCGCAGTCCCGGCTTGCCATTGTCGCGGCCGCCGGCAGAAAGAGCTGCGTCGTAGAAGGCATCGACTTCGCTGCGGCTGCGTGCGGTAAAAGCATAGTGCCTGCCCGGACCTGCGGCCGCCTCATGCAACCAAAAGACCGGACGTTCGCGACCGTAACCGCCGACCTTGACGCCGCCGGTGTGCTCGGCCGGCACCATCATCAGGAGGGAGGCGCCAAGCGGCGCAAACGCCCCGTCGTAGAACGACTTCGCCTTGTCGAAATCCGCAACCGAGATACCAGTATGATCGATCATTGCACGAACTCCTCCTTCATGCGCCTCTCCTCATGCCGTCAAGCTGCGACCGCCGTCCCCTGCCCGGACACCGTCGGCATCCAAGGGCAATAGGGGATGGCAGGCCGTCTTCATCGCTTCACTTCCCAGGTCGTCAGGCGCTCGCCAGTCGCCGGGTCCTTGCCGTCTTTCAACTGGATGCCCTGGGCGAGCAGATCGTCACGGATTCTGTCGGCCGCAGCGAAATCCTTGGCCTTCAGCAATTCGAGACGTGCCCTGACGCGGCCATCGACTTCGTGCACGACGGCCTCGTCGAGTTCGACCGCCTGCGGCACGATGCCGAGCAGCGACGCGCTGGCGGCAAAGCTGCCCCTCAGGCTTGGATCGCTGGCGGTCTTCTGCGCCAGCGCATGCAGCGCCTGAACCGCCGCCACCGTGTTCAGGTCGTCGGACAGCGCCGTAACGATGGCCGGATCGACCTCGCCCTTGGCGTCGCCCGGCACCGGCCATTTCGACAGCAGATGCTCGGCCTCCTCCAGGCGCTTGATCGAGAAATCGATCGGCTCGCGGTAGTGGGTCATCAGCATGGCAAGGCGCAGCACGTCGCCCGGCCACTTCCGGCCGCCGAATTTTTCGGTGTGCAGCAATTCGTAGATGGTGACGAAGTTGCCTTCGGACTTCGACATCTTGCGGCCTTCGACCTGCAGGAAGCCGTTGTGCATCCAGACATTCGCCATCACATCCGTGTCGTGAGCGCAACGCGACTGGGCAATCTCGTTCTCGTGGTGCGGGAAGATGAGATCGAGCCCGCCGCCGTGGATATCGAAGACCTCGCCCAGATAACGCCCGCTCATGGCCGAGCACTCGATGTGCCAGCCCGGACGCCCCCTGCCCCATGGGCTTTCCCAGCCCGGTTCGTTGTCGGCCGAGAGTTTCCAGAGCACGAAATCGCCCGGGTGTTTCTTGTGCACCTCGACGGCGACGCGGGCACCGGCCTGCTGCTCGTCGAGATTGCGCTTGGAAAGCTGCCCGTAATCCGGCATCGATCTGGTATCGAACAGCACCTCGCCACCGGCCTTGTAGGCATGGCCCTTGGCAATCAGCTTGTCGATGATGTCGATCATCTGCGGAATATTGTCGGTGGCGCGCGGCTCGACATCAGGATCAAGGCAGCCGAGCGACTTGGCGTCTTCGAGGAACTGCGTCTCGGTCTTCTCGGTCACATGCCGGATCGCCTCGTTCAGCGGCAGGCCGGGATAGTCGCGCAGGGCCCGCGCGTTGATCTTGTCGTCGACGTCGGTGATGTTGCGAACATAGGTCACCCTCTGCGGCCCATAGACATGGCGCAGCAGCCGGAACAGGATATCGAAAACGATGACCGGACGCGCATTGCCGATATGGGCATAGTCGTAGACGGTCGGGCCGCAGACATACATGCGGACATTGTCAGGATCGATCGGCCGGAAATCGACCTTCTCCCGCGTCAGCGTGTTGTACAGCTTAAGTGTCGGCACTCCGCCCATTCCAAATCTCCAATACGCATGCGACCGTCAGAAATACGGCGCCCGGGAGGCCCGCACGTTTGTCATCTTGGATTTCGGGAGACGAAAACGGCCAGGCCAGCGAAGCGCTAGCGAATAATCTTCCGGCAGATAATGCAGGTAACCGTTTTCATGGCCACACTTATCGCGCGTCGCATGGCGCCGGTCAAGTGGTGAGCCGCATGCGAAGCACAGCCAACTATCCAAGCTGAGGCATGGTCATGGATTTGTCACGATTTGGCTTATCTGGGATCGCCACGCGGGAAAGAGATTCGCGGTGCAGCTTGGCCCTGCGCCACGGTTCCTGTCTCCGGAGAAAATGAGGAGGAGCGTCGTTGTCGCCTACAGCGCCGCGCGTCTTATCGGACGCGCCAAGGTCGCTGTAGCCCTTTGAATTGCTGCATGTTCTTATCCTTGAATCGGATACGATTTAAGGAAACATGCAGTAGGCAAGCGAGAACGAGGCGTTTCCGGTCCAGGAAAAGCATCAAGGAGTGCATGCACGTGAAGACCGCCAAGACCACCGACATCGCCAAGACACCCGCCGATCTGGTTCAACAGTACCGTCCGCTTGGTCTCAAGGCCGTGCTGGCCGCTGCCCTGCAGGTGAAGGCAAAGCCCACCGCCAAGCTGAAGAAGCAGACGGCCTAAGTACCCATGAGATTCAGAATAGGGACATCTGCCCGTCGTCGGGCTTGTCCCCGTTCTTGTCGTCCTTCACGGGCGCTTTCGGCACCAGTTGCGGGATGACCGCCTCCTGGATATCGGCCCCCGCATTCGCCACCTTGTTGACCTTGTCGGATACAGGGATCGCTTCGAAATAATCCTCCGACGCCGGCACCATCAGATCGAGGACGTCGCGCGGCTCCTGCGTCTTGCAATCCAGCCAGCGGGCGAAATCTTCCGGCTGGATCACCACCGGCATGCGGTCATGTATGGGGGCAATCGCGGGATTGGCGCTGGTGGTGAGCACTGCAGCAGTGTCGACTTCGGAGCCATCGGCGGAAGACCAGGTCTCCATCAGGCCGGCAAAGGCGACGATGCCCCCTTTTCGAGGACGGATCCAATAGGCCTGCGACGCCTCGCCGCTGCCCTTTGCGGGGCGATGCCATTCATAGAAGCCGGATGCCGGGACGAGAACGCGCCGATGGCGCATCGCGGCGCGAAACGATGCCTTTTCGATCGCCGTCTCGGCACGGGCATTGATCAGCAGCGGAAAGTCCCTGGGGTCCTTGACCCAGCCGGGCGTGAAGCCCCAGCGAACGAGAAGGGCCTTGCGCTCCGGCAGATTGCTGCCCGGCCCGGCGCGATCCGCGGCGACCACGACGATGATCGGCTGCGTCGGCGCAATATTGAAGCGCACCGGAAAGTCGTCGCTTTCCAGCAGGCCGAACAGCTCCATCAATTCTTCCGGGGTCGCCGTCAGCGCAAAACGTCCGCACATGACATGGATGTGGCACTTCACGTAGGATGGGTCAACGATACCGATCGAAATTGATTCCATCATGCCGAAACAGCCCGAACTCGCCTCCTCCGTCATTCTCGAACGCGATGGCCGCTACTTGCTTGTGCGGCGCGCCAATCCGCCGTCGGCCGACATGTACGCTTTTCCCGGCGGCCGGGCCGAGCCGGGAGAGACGCCGGAGCAGACGGCCCTGCGCGAATTGCAGGAAGAGACCGGCATTTGTGCCGACAACCCCGTGCTGTTTGAAACCTACGATCTGCCGGGCAAAGAATCCGAGGGTCGGCATTTCTTCCTCTCCGTCTTCAAGGCGCAGGCGGACGCGAAGGCTGTCGCTGTTGCCAGCGACGACGCAGCCGGCCTCGGATGGTTCACGCCGGACAAGATCTTTGCGCTTCCCATTCCCGACAGTGTTCGCGAATGCGTGGAAAAACTGGCCGCCCAGGCTGCAGCCAACGCAAAGACGGGCGGATGCCTTGAAACAGCCGTCGATTCGGACTTGAAGGGATGATGACATTCGGCCCGACCATCATCCGCCTGACTGTGACAACACTGCTGCTTGCCACGGCGACGGCCGCTGCGTCGCAGAAGACGGCTGCACCTCCGCAGGACAAGACGCAGACGCAAGCGCCCGCACCTGCTGTCGTCGAGGAGAAGCCGACACCCTATGACCAACGGCTGATTCGCCTCGCCGAGGTGCTTGGATCGGTCCATTATCTGCGCAATCTCTGCGTAAAAGAGCCCGAGGATGTCTGGCGGCGCTCGATGCAGCAGCTGATCGACAAGGAAACGGCCAACGAGGAAAAAAGGCGCGAGCGGATGACCGCCGCCTTCAACCGGGGGTATCGCACCTTTGCCTCTGTCTACACTACCTGCACGCAGCCGGCGATCGTCGCGGAACAGCGATATCGTGCCGAAGGAGCAACACTTGCGTCAGAAATCGTCGCTCGCTTTGGAAATTAGCAATAAATTAACCTCTTTTCTCACGACCCCGTGTCGTTTCGGGAAAAGGCTGCTAAGTTCGTTAAGAGAGTGGTAAGAAGTGACAACCGGGTCACAGTCGTTCAGTTGGGGTTCAGCCGGACGACGTTAAAGTGAGCCACTTGCAGCAATGGAAGTCGCATGGAACGAATGATGGAACCAAGCCTGACCGACATCGATGACATGATCGTCCACGAGAAAATGCAGGCAGCGCTGGAACACCAGAACGAGGCCTGGGCGGACGGCATGGCTGATGGCATCGAGCCAGAAATCATCGCCGATGCGGCCATCGCTCTAGCCATGCGGGAAACCGTTCGGCTTCATGGTGAAGAAGGTGCGGAAGCGATGCTCAATTCGCTTCGCGAGCGCATGCTCGCCGGTGAATTTTCGCCCCAACGCTCGCTTCAGTAATATCAGGACTGCCCTTATGAGCCGGAACCATGCCAACCGGACCTCTCCGGTTCGCCTTGTTACGCTGCTTCTGGCCGGTGTCGCTCTCTGCGTTCCGGTTATGATGTCGCCCGCATTCGCGCTCAGCGAATTGCAGGAAGCGCCCAACGCAGTCGCAAGCGACCAGAATACTCCTCCTCCGCCAGCCGAACCTGTGGACGACGAACCGGATCAGGAAGAAAAGCTCCCGCTCGAAATCCCGATGCCGGACCCGCTGATCAAAAAGACGGTTACCATAACGAAGGAAGATCAGGCCGCCGAAGAGCCGAAGACGGTCGAACCCGTAGAAGTGCTCAGCGACGTCTCCAAGATACCGGCGCCTGTGGCGCGCATGCGCGAGTTGATCGTCGAGGCGGCTGCCTCCGGCGATATCGAGCGGCTGCGGCCCCTGCTCGGCAAAGGCCCGACCCAGACCCAGGTCACTGGCGTCAGCGCCGATGAAGATCCGATCGCGATCCTGAAAAGCCTGTCGGGCGACCAGGATGGCGTCGAGATCCTGGCAATCCTGCTCGACGTTCTTTCGACCAGCTTCGTCCAGGTCGACAAAGGTACGCCACAGGAAGCCTATGTCTGGCCCTATTTCGCCGAAAAGCCGCTGGCCTCGCTGACCGCCCCTGAGAAAGTCGACCTCTTCCGGCTGGTGACGGCAGGCGATTTCGCGGACATGGAAGAATTCGGCAGTTACAACTTCTATCGTGTCGGCATCATGCCCGACGGGAAGTGGAAATTTTTCATCGCCGGCGACTAGAGCACTTCATCTTTAAACAGAAGCATTCTGCCGGAAGGAATTTCGGCCAGGACCAAGGCGGCTGGCAAAGAGCGCAGCAGAAGCTGCGGTCGAGACGGCCGCCGCCGGTAATGGCCGAAATTCATCCGGCCCTTAGGGTTGGCTGAAAACGGCCGCCCACTGTGTCGGATGGCTTGCCCGATGGATCCGCATCGCTCAGCGCCATCCTTCGTGTGGAACGGCCGTTTTGAGCCAACAGAATTGCTTCCGTTTAAAGATGAAGTGCTCTAAGCGCCGGCGATACGCTTGCCGTTCATCCCTGAACATCCTACCTGTTCGGCAATGTGAACAGGAATCGAGCCATGCCCAGAGTTCGCCTCGACGACCGCGCGATCGTCTCCGTTTCCGGCAAGGATGCGGAAGATCTTCTCCAGGGGTTGATCACCACCGATCTCGATGCCCTCGCCCCTGACGAGGCGAGGCCAGGCGCGCTGCTGACGCCGCAGGGCAAGATCCTGTTCGATTTCATGATTTCCCGCGACGGCGACGGCTTCAGGCTGGAAACGACTGCGGATCAGGCCGAAGCGCTTCTGAAGCGGCTGACCATGTACAAGCTGCGCTCGGCGGTGACCCTGTCGCTCGACACCTCCACACCCACTGTCATTGCCTTCGACGAGCCGCTGGCCGAGGGATTTCGCGACCACCGCTTCGAGAAGGCCGGCGCCACCGTTTTCCGCTTCTATGGTGAGAGCGAAGCGGACTCAGCCTCTAATGCCGACCTCGACCAACTCCGGATCGTCTCCGGCATTGCCGTTTCCGGCCCCGATTATGCGCTGCAGGACGCCTTCCCGCATGATGTGCTAATGGACAAGAATGGTGCGCTCTCCTTCCGCAAGGGCTGCTATGTCGGTCAGGAAGTGGTTTCGCGCATGCAGCACCGCGGCACGCAGCGCCGTCGCGTCGTAATCGTCGCCGGTGCATCGGCGCTCCCGCCGACCGGCACAGCGATAACGGCAGACGGCAAGTCGATCGGCACGCTCGGCACAGTGCGTGGCACTTCGGCCCTCGCGATCGTGCGCATCGATAAGGCCGGCGAAGCGATGGCCAACGGCGTCGACCTGCTCGCGGGCGACGTGACTGTGACGTTGACCCTGCCGGAATGGACCGGGCTTGCCTTCCCAACCACCGCCGACGAGGCAAGCGCGTGACCTCGGCACGCGCCTGGCAGCGCATGCTCTCCGGCCGGCGGCTCGACCTGCTCGACCCGTCACCGCTCGATGTCGAGATCACCGACATCGCCCACGGTCTTGCCCGCGTTGCCCGGTGGAACGGCCAGACGGCCGGGGACCACGCCTTCTCCGTCGCCCAGCACAGCCTCATCGTCGAGGACATCTTTCGCCGGAGCTACAAGTGCAACGCCGACGACTGCCTGATGGCGCTGCTGCATGACGCCCCGGAGTATGTGATCGGCGATATGATCTCCCCCTTCAAGGCCGTGGTCGGCGGCGGCTACAAGCTGGTCGAAAAGAGGCTGGAAAGCGCCATTCACCTGCGCTTCGGTCTGCCTGCCCATTGCGCCAAGGATCTGAAGGACCGGATCAAGAAGGCAGATCATATTGCCGCCTATTTCGAGGCGACTGCGCTTGCCGGCTTTTCGACCGAGGAGGCGCGAAAGTTCTTCGGGCAGCCGCGCGGCATCACCCGCGACAGCCTGCTGATCGCCCCCCTGCCGGCCATAGAGGCCCAGCGTCTGTTTACCGAGCGTTTTGCCACGCTCGAGGCGGAACGCGCCGCTGCGAAGGTGGATGCCTGAGATGCCCCAGATCGTCGTATCGCCGCTTGCCCGCATCGCCGAGATGGCTGTGCGCCACGGCTGCACCGAGATGCTGAGCCTGGTCGCCAAGGGCCAGGACTTCCACCGTCCGGCCGTCATTGCCAAGGCGCGGCACCTGACGCTGGGAATGAACGATATCAGCTTCGCCGGTACCGGTGGGCTCATCGCTCCGCAGGAAGAGCACGTCCAGCAGATCGTCGCCTTCGCCAAGGGCTGGGACCGTTCGCGGCCGATGCTCGTTCATTGCTGGATGGGCGTTTCGAGGTCGCCGGCCGCTGCCCTTATCGCCGCCCTTGCGGTGGAGCCTGAGCAGGACGACCGAGAACTGGTCGAGCGGCTGCGGTTCGCCTCTCCCTATGCGACGCCGAATACGCGGCTTGTCGAAATCGGCGACACTGTCTTGTCGCGCGGCGGGCGGCTGGTCGCTGCCGTACGCTCGATCGGCCGCGGTGCGGACACGGACGGCAATGTTCCCTTCGTGCTGCCGCTTGTAGCCGAGGGAGCCAATGTTGGCGACTGAGATGCGGGCCGTCACCGTCGAAATCGGTCTCAACGCGGCCATCGTTGCCGTCGTCAGCCGCAGCCCGCGCATCCTGGCCGTCAACGAGGCGGATGGCGACGCGAGGGACAGCCTGCCCTTCGGCCCCTTCGACCCTGCTCTTCACCGCACCTTCGAGACCAGTCTGCGCGACCGCGTGGAAAAACGCACGGCGCTCAAGCTCGGCTATATCGAGCAGCTCTACACCTTCGGCGACCGCGGACGGCAGCGCCTGCCGGGCGAAGAAGGCAAGCACATGGTCTCGGTCGGCTATCTCGCCCTGACGCGAACCGATACCGAGAACACCGAGCGGTTGGCCGAGGCCGGCGCGCACTGGCGCGACTGGTACGGCTACCTGCCGTGGGAGGATTGGCGGCAGGGCCGCCCTGCCATCCTCGACCAGCTGATTTTGCCCGCGCTCTCGCGGTGGGAGCTTGCCACATCAGACGACGAGCGCATGGCGCCAAGCGCGCAGCGGCGCGCACGCATCCGGCTTGCCTTCGGCCTCGACGATTTCCCCTGGGACGAGGAACGGGTGCTGGAGCGTTACGAGTTGCTCTACGAGGCCGGTCTCGTGCGCGAAGCGGTGATTGACGGCCGCAGCCGGGAGCAGGACAACGCTGCCGCCGGGCAGGCCATGCGCCACGACCACCGCCGCATCGTCGCAACGGCGATCGCCCGCCTGCGCGGCAAGATCAAATATCGGCCGGTCATTTTCGAACTGATGCCGCCCGAATTCACCCTCACCGATCTGCAGGCAACGGTAGAGGCCATTTCCGGCCGCCACCTGCACAAGCAGAATTTTCGGCGTCTGGTCGAAGGTGCGGAGCTGGTCGAGCCGACCGGCATGACGCTGGCGTCGACCGGCGGCAGGCCTGCGGCGCTGTTCCGCTTCCGCCGGCAAATCCTCGACGAACGGCCCGCACCCGGCCTCAAGGTGGGCGGCCGCTCATCCTCCGCATGAAACGCGCAGGCAGAAACGACTGGGGATTTATGCTGGCGATGACATCGTTGCGGCGGGTTTAATGTGCGGACTGCATCTAACACTTCGGCCAATGCGCGCTACATTCGTTCAATTGGATATGGTGCCGGCTCTGTGGCCGGCTAGAGCGCTTCCGGTTGAAACGGAGTCAAAGAAGCACTCTACCTCTTTGTTTTAACGCATTTCCGAACGGAAAATCGCTCCGCACTTTTTCTGGAAATGCTTTAGGGAAGAACACATGCTGCTTGCGCTTGCGCTGCTCACCAGCCTCCTGACGGACCAGCCTCTCCTGCCGAACCCGCAGGGGAACAAGGCGATCCCCGACTATTTCAAGAACAACCAGATGGGCCGCGGCCAGGTGACGATCTGCAACCTCAACGGCCAGGACATGCGAGGGCAGTTCAAGATCTGTCGCTATGACTGCGGCACGGAGATCACCATCGACAAACGCGTCGTCTGCCCCTTCATCATGCAGCGCTAGCGTCGGCCTCAACTGCGCCGACGGCCACTAAACAACTCCTTAAACCGGAATCGATTCAGGGCCCTATGCGGCGCGCTTCAAGCATTATCGCGGCGCTTACGCGTCGGAGCGCCTCAGTGCTTGATCGCTACGTCCAGACCGATGTCGAGCGTCGGAGCGGCCATGGTGATCTTGGAGGTCGAGATATAGTCGACGCCGGTCTCGGCGATGGCACGTACCGTGTCGATCCTGACGTTGCCGGAAGCTTCCAGGCGCGTGCGCCGCGGGTCTGCGGCATAGGCCTCGTCGCCAAGCTGCCAATGGGCGGCGTTGATGGCGACGGCTTCGCGCAGGCGCACCGGTCCCATATTGTCGAGCAGGATGACGTCCGGTGCCGCAGTCAGCGCCTCGCGCATCTGGTCGAGGCCATCGACCTCGATCTCGATCTTGACCAGATGACCGCAATAGGCGCGCGCCGCATGGACGGCGCCGGCAACGCCGCCGGAGACGGCGATGTGATTGTCCTTGATCAGCACGGCGTCGTCGAGGCCATAGCGATGATTGGAGCCACCGCCGAGACGCACGGCGTATTTCTCCAGCGCGCGCAGGCCAGGGATCGTCTTGCGGGTGCAGCAGACCTTTGCGCGCGTGTGGGCAATCTCGTCGGCAAATTTCGCGGTGTAGGTGGCAATGCCCGAGAGATGCATGAGGAAGTTCAGGCCAACGCGCTCGGCCGACAGAAGCCCGCGGGCGCGACCAGAGATGCGGGCAATCGCCGTTCCCGGTGTCACACGATCTCCGTCCGAAACCAGAGCCTCGAAGACGATGGACGGATCGACGAAGCGGAACGCTGTCCGCGCCAGCTCAAGCCCGGCAATCACCCCGGGATCGCGGGCGTTCATGCCAGCCGTTGCCGACAGTTCCGGCCCGATCGTCGACAGGGTGGTGATGTCGCCGGCGCGACCGAGATCTTCGAGCAAGGCGGCACGCACCTGATCCTCGACCATGAGGGCGGGCAGTTCGGGGCGAAGGGCTGCAGTCATCTGGTCGTTGGTCCTGTCTCTATTCTCAAGTGACTATTGCGCGCCATGCTCAGGCCGTTTCGGCTTCCGCGACGTCGGCCGCCAGACGGTTCGCTTCCGCAAGCGTCAGGTAGGTTCTGCGCCGCCATTCCGGCTGTTCCGTCGGGCAATCGGCGCGGTAGTGGCCACCACGGCTCTCGGTGCGGCGAAGGGCGCCGACGGCGATCAGCTTGGCGGTGGTGATGATGTTGGTGAAGCGCATGCGGGTGTTGTCGCGCTCGAGCGCCGAAATTTCGCGGATCGCCCGCAACAGGCTTTCGCGCGTGCGCACCACGCCGACGCAGTCGCTCATCAGGCTGCGCAGGATCGTGAGCTGCGGGCTGTCTTCGACCGTGACCGGGTCGTCGTTTTCGCCGGCATTGTCGCCCCATTGGGTAAGCTGCGGCGTCGGCAGGGTGCCCTTGATGTTTTCGGCGATGCGGGCGGCAAAAACCACCGCTTCCAGCAGCGAATTGGAGGCCAGCCGATTGGCGCCGTGCACGCCGGTCGACGTCACTTCGCCGGCTGCCCAAAGACCGTCGATCGAGGTGCGGCCCTCAGCATCCGTCAGCACGCCGCCCATGTGGTAGTGCACCGCCGGTACGACCGGGATCGGCTGCGTCACCGGATCGATGCCGGCACCGATGCACGAGGCATAGACTGTCGGGAACATGTCCGGGAAATGCTTGCCGACCGCCTTGGTGCAATCGAGAAAGGCGCCGCGACCGGCCTGGACCTCGGCGAACACGCCGCGCGAGACGATGTCGCGTGGGGCAAGCTCGCCGTCCGGGTGAATGTCAAGCATGAAGCGATGCCCAGCCGAGTTGATAAGCTGGGCGCCGTCGCCACGCAACGCCTCGGTCGCAAGCGGCGCCGGGTCTTTGCCAATGTTGATCGCCGTCGGGTGAAACTGGACGAATTCCGGATCGGCGATGATCGCCCCTGCCCGCGCCGCCATGCCGAGACCCTGGCCGCAAGCTTCCCAAGGGTTGGTTGTCACCGCATAGAGGTGGCCGATGCCACCGGAACACAGAACCACGGCCCGCGCCGGAAACGAAACGCGCTTCTTCGCCTGGCCGGCATCCGGCCGGGCGATGACGCCGGAGATGAAGCGGCCTTCGCGCACCAGCTCTTCGACCACATAGCCTTCGATGATGCGGATCGACGGGGTGTTGCGCACAGCCGTGATCAGCGCTTCCATGATCGCCTTGCCGGCCATGTCGCCCTTGACGCGCACGATGCGGCGTTCGGAGTGGGCAGCTTCGCGCGACAGGATCAACTTGCCTTCGAGATCGCGGTCGAAGGGTACGCCATATTCCAGCAGATCGTGAATGCGCGCGGGACCTTCGGCCACCATCATGCGCGTCATCTTCTCGTCGACGATGCCGGCCCCCGCCGTCAACGTGTCGGCGACGTGTTTCTCGAAAGTGTCGCCCGGGCTCATCGCCGCAGCGATCCCCCCTTGCGCCCAGGCCGACGAGGCGCCGTGGCCGATCGGTGCGGCGGCGAGAATGGTTACCGGCCGGGGGCTGAGCTTCAGCGCGCAGAAGAGGCCGGCAAGGCCGCCGCCGACGATGACGATATCGTCAATCCCGTTGAAGGATTGCGGACGGAAATGATCTCTCAGCATGGTGCGGCTCTCCTCCAGCGCATGCTTGTATGCCGGGCCTTTCGCCCGGCAGGTGTTATTGCTTGAGGTTGACCATGCGTTCGACTGCAAGGCGCGCCCGATCGGCGATCGCCGGATCGACCAGAACCTCTTCCGTCATGGTGAGCAGGCTGTCGAGAATCTTCGGCAGCGTGATGCGCTTCATGTGCGGACAGAGATTGCAGGGCTTGATGAACTCGACGCCTTCGATCTCGGCCTGGATGTTCGATGCCATCGAGCATTCGGTGACGAGCAGGACCTTCGACGGCCGGTGGTCTTTGACGTAGTTGATCATGCCCGATGTCGAGCCGGCGAAATCGCAAACGGCAATCACATCCGGATGGCATTCGGGATGGCCGATGATCTCGATGCCCGGATTGGCTTCCTTGTAGGCCAGCAGTTCGGCGGCGGTGAAGCGCTCATGCACCTCGCAGTGGCCCTTCCAGGTCAGGATCTTCTTGTTGGTCTGGCGTGCGACGTTCATGGCCAGATATTCGTCCGGGATGCACAGCACCGTGTCCGATGCGAAGCTCTCAACGACCGCAAGCACGTTCGACGAGGTGCAGCAGATATCCGTCTCGGCCTTCACGTCGGCGGAGGTGTTGACGTAGGTGACGACGGGAACGCCGGGGTAACGCTGCTTCAGCAACCGTACATCCGCGCCGGTAATCGATTCCGACAGCGAGCAGCCGGCCTTTCCATCAGGGATCAGCACGGTCTTTTCCGGGCTCAACAGTTTGGAGGTCTCCGCCATGAAGTGAACGCCGCATTGGATGATGATCTCGGCATCGACCTTGCTGGCGTCGCGCGCCAACTGCAGCGAGTCCCCGACGATATCGGCGACGCAATGGAAGATATCGGGCGTCTGGTAGTTATGCGCGAGGATGACGGCGTTGCGCTCTTTCTTCAGCCGGTTGATGGCGTGAACGTAAGGCGCATAGACCGGCCACTCGATCGCCGGAATGAAATCCTTCACCTTCTCGTAAAGATGCTCCGTCTCGCGCGCGACTGCGGGTGTGAAAGCAAGCTCGGGTCTTTCGATGACGCCGAAGCGCTGGGCGGCGCTTACAAGAACCGGGTTCGCCACGGCCTGCGTGCGGGTGTCAAGGCGCGTCATCGAGATCTCCTCTCCGCCCCTCTCCTGGGCGGCTCTTCAATTATGCTCAAAATGAGCATAATTGAACCAAAACAAAAGCGGCAAAGCCGCATGGATTGATTTAGAAAGTTTTGTGACAGAATTCAAGAACGGAACGTCGCATTTTGCGACGCCCCGTTCACGGATTTCTTCAGGCCATGGCAGGCCGGGGAACGGCTTTCTCCTCGATCGGCCAATGAACGACGGCCGCAAACAGGCCGAGCGCCACGCCTAGCCACCATACCGGATCATAGGAGCCGAAGCGGTCATAGAGGTATCCGCCCATCCACACGCCCAGGAACGAACCCACCTGGTGCGAGAGAAAGACGATGCCGCCGAGCACCCGAACATGATGGCAACGAGCGCGTTTGTCGGCGGCACGGTCGAAAGCCAGAGCAAGCCCATGACGATTGCAAAGACAATGACCGAGGTCGGCGATTGCGGCAGCAGCAGGAAGGCGGTGACCGCGACCGACCGGGCAATGTAGATCAGCGCCAGGAAATAGGGCTTGGAATAATGTTGGCCGATGAAGCCGGCCGACAGCGAGCCGATGATGTTGAAGAACCCGATCAGCGCCAGCGCGATTACCGCATAGCGGGCGTCGATGCCGATGTCGCCGATATAAGCAGGGAAATGCGCGGTGATGAAGGCCACCTGGTAGCCGCAGACGAAGAAACCGGAGACCAGTAGCAGGTAGCTCTTGTGGCCGAGCGCTTCCTTCAGCGCCTGACCGATCGACTGCTTGTACTGCGCTTCCGTCTGCCGGCCGGAGGAAGCGTTTCCACGCAACGGAATGGCGAACAACGGCACCAGCAACATCAACACCCCGAGATAGACAAGGCTGTCCGACCAGCCATAGGCGGAGATCAGCCCCTGGCTCAGAGGCGCGAACAGAAACATGCCGGCGGACCCTGCCGCCGTGCAGATGCCGAAGGCCATGGAGCGCTGGTGCGGCGTGACGTTGCGGGCGAATGCGGAGAGCAGAATGCCGAACGAACCGGAGCCGACAGCCATGCCGATCAAGACGCCGCCACCGATGTGCAACCAGATCGCCGCATTGGCGTGGGCCATGATGAACAGGCCGGAGGCGTAGAGAAGCCCCGACATGGTCAGCACGCGCCAGGTGCCGAACTTGTCGGCGATCGCGCCGAAGAAGGGCTGGCTCAGCCCCCAGCAGAGGTTCTGCAACGCCATTGCCAGACCGAAGGTCGTGCGGTCCCAACCGGTCTCGGCAAGCATCGGCAGCTGGAAGAAGCCCATCGCCGAGCGAGGACCGAAGGTGAGCATCGCAACGAGCGAACCGGCGACAATAATCAGCCAAGGCATTTCCTGGCGAACGCTCGACGGCGCGGATGCTCCCGAAATGGCGGACATGGGTTTTCTCCTGATGACGAAGCGCGACCCTACGCGGACGCTAAAATAGATAAAAGCCAATTAAATTGACGACGCGATCACCGGAATTGATGAGGCCGGAAGCCACTCATCGGACATGCTGAAACCGCTGGCGAAACAGTCGTGGCGTCATACCCTTCTGGACCCTGAACTGCCGGTTGAAATTGGCGATCGAGCGATAGCCGACCGCCTCGGCCACATGAGCGATGGATTTTCCGGAGCCGGATAGAAGCGCGCAGGCCTCGCCGATCCTCAGCCGCATCAGATACTCCGAGATCGGCATGTCGAGATGGCGCAGGAACAGGCGGTGCAGGCCCGAGAGACTGAGGGCGGCAATATCCGCAAGCTCGTCCATCGAAGGGCTTTCGGCATAGGTGAGGTGGATGTGATCGAGCACGCGGTCGAGGCGACCACGATCGACGGCCCTGCCCGAGGGCGCGACGACCCGGTTAGACAATGGCGTTACATGCTCGTCCCGCGCAAGGATCGTCAGCAGCGCAAGGACATCCGGCAACCGCTCTTCAGGCTCGAGCGTACGCAGGCGCTCGAACAGCGGCCGAACGCGACGGGCTGCTCCTTGCGAGAATTGCAGGCCGGGCGCGGAGCGATCGAACATTGCCCGCACGCCACCGAGCTCGACAAAGCCGTCCTGCATCCGCTCCACCCATTCCGGGTGGAACCAGAGTACCAGCGCCACATGGGGCGCCCCCTCATCGACCTTGGACGCGGAATGCCATGTGTGCGGCAGGTTCGACCCGACCAGCACGAGATCGCCATCATCATAGGTGCCGATGTGGTCGCCGACGAAACGCTGGCCGCGCGAGTTCAGCGTAAGGGTCAGCTCGAATTCCGGATGGTGATGCCACTGAAACGGGATGCAATCGTCAAGCCGTCGGTCGAGAAGGATGGAGGATGCTTCCGTGGGCCTTGGGATCTTCTGCAGAACGGCCTTCATATTGCGCTCATCTGGATCATGACGCCAGATTAGTACCAATCTTTGCCGTACGAAGGCAACATGCCAGCCACGGAACGCCTAATCTGCCTGCATCGACAGAAAGACGCAGATGCACAGGAGGCCTTGCGCATGCTCAGAGACAGCCACCCCACAGCCGCCGCCGAAACCCAACTGAAGGACATCAAGAAGCGCCTCCCGTTGCGCGTGCTCTCGGAGGAGGACTGGCAGCACTGGATCACCAAGGGTTACGTGATCGTCCGGCAGGCCGTGCCGGCAGCCAATGTCGAGCGGCTCGTCGAACTGCTCTGGCGCTTCGACGAGAAGGATCCAGCCGACCCTTCGACCTGGTACGCGCCGCAGCGCCGCGAACACAAGATGAAGGAACTCAACAACACCGGCATGCTGGAGATCTACAATCACCAATATCTCTGGGACAATCGCCAGGAACCGCGCATCTATGGTGCCTTCGTCGATATCTGGGACCGGGAGGATCTTTGGGTGACGATCGACCGCGCCAACCTCAACCCGCCGAAAAGGGTCAAGGGAAATCCCAACGGTTTCATTCATTGGGACGTCGACACCTCGATCCGTCCGCTGCCGATCGGCGTCCAGGGCGTGCTCAGCCTGCAGAAGCAGGATGGCGATGTCGGCGGCTTTCAGTGTGTTCCTGAGCTGTTTGAAAACTTCGCCACCTGGGAAAAGACCCAACCGGCGGACAGAGACCCCATGCACCCCGACATGTCAGGCCTTTCGACCGTCAATATCGAGATGGAGGCAGGTGACCTGATGATTTTCAACAGCCTGCTTGCCCACGGCGTCCGGCCCAACCATTCCGATGGCAGGGTTCGCATGGCACAGTACATCTCCATGCATCCAGCCAAGTGGAACAACAGAGCCGAACGCGAAGAACGCGTGCGGCTCTGGCGGGAGCTCGACCATCCGAAGCGCGACGCCTTTCCGGGCGATCCGCGCGAATGGGAAAAGCACAACGCCACGCCCGCCAACCTCTCGGACCTCGGGGCAAAGCTGCTCGGCGTAACGCCCTGGTTCTGAGGCGGAGATCGTAGGTGGCTTCCGCCGGTTCAGGAAGCGCGCACCTTCATCGGCCAGCGCTCCCGGCGCCGGTCGACAATCCGCGCCTCGTCGCCGAGCTTCAAGGTTCCTTCGCCGCGCGGCACGACGTTCCAACCGAACAGCACGCCCGCCACGCGGCGGTCGGCCGACATGCGCTTTTCGGCGAGGCCCTGGATCGGATTGCCGCCGATGCGTTCGCCGGTGATCTGGTCCTGGGTGGTCATGATGCAGCGGGCGCAGGGTTTGACGAAATCGAAGCGGATGCCGCCGATCTCCAGGCTCTCCCAGAAATCCTCGTCCCAGGCCTCATCGCAATCGAGCAGGATGTTGGTGCGGAACCGGTCCATGCCGACGGGCTCCTGCCCCTTCTCCGCAAGTGTACGGTTCAGATCGGCAAGCGAGCCTGTGGTGGTGATCAGCACCGGAAAGCCATCAGCAAAACCGACGGGTGCTGCCGTGCCGGCCCACTCGGCACCGACGAAACGCTCCGCCGAAGCATCCATATGGGCAAGCTTGACGGGCCGGCCGAACCAGCCCGACAGCGTCTCGTTTGTTGCATCGTCGGCCACTGCCGCATCGACGTCGCTTGCCCAGACGCGCACGTCGAGCCGCTGGTCAGGATCGAAGCGCACGATGAGTGCCTTGTCGCCCATCTTCAGCTGCACGCCGCCATCAATGTGGTTTGCCTCGACCTGTGCCAGCGTCTGCAGCTCGCGCTGGGTGATGAAACGCCCATCCGGCTCCACCAGCATGAAACGGCGGTCGCCCTCGAAACCATCGAGATTGACGGTGACCGTCTCAAGCGGGATCGCCCGGCCGCTCTTCAGCGGATGAATGTTCAGTCCGGTCACCTTCATCGAAAACGCTCCACGTTGAGAAACAGATTCAGGCCGTTCGCGATCTGATTCACAGGACGGCGGTAATGGATTGAAAGGCTTAGATTTCATCCAGCATCATGGCAAGCACATCGCGCAGCCGTTGCTGGCGTTCGAGCGCCAGCCTGCGACCGGTAGCCGTCTGAAATCCATCGGCCAGCTTGAACAGCTTGGTCTCGAAATGGTCAATGGCAAAGGCCTTGTCGTCGAGCTCTCGATCCTCTGCCAGCGGATCGAGCGGATCGTAAAGGCCGCTGCCCATGCGCCCGGCGATGTAGAAGCAGCGGGCAGCGCCGACCATGCCGATCGCATCCAGTCGGTCTGCATCCTGCAGGATCTTCGCCTCGATCGTCTCGGGCGTGATGCTGGCCGAAAAGCTGTGGGTGAGAATTGCATGGGCGACGGACGATATGGCTTCAGCCGACCAGCCGAGATCGCGCAGGATGTCGGCGGCTTTTTCAGCCGCAAGCCTTGAGGCCTGCGTGCGATGCGGCGAGTTCTTTTCGACAGAAACGCAATCGTGCAGCAACACGGCTGCGGAGAGCACGCGTTCGTCACCACCCTCTTCGGCATGGATGCGGGCGGCGTTCTTCCAGACCCGGATCAGGTGGGATGCATCATGCGAACCGTCATCTGCCGCAAAAGCATGCGGCAGGAGAACGGCGGCGAGATCAGCATGCGGCGCGAATGCCGCCGCCAATGCAAAATTACGAGTCATGGCATCAACCTATTGCGGCTGTGTCGGCGCAGCAGACGACTGCCGCGTCACGCCGACGCCCGAAAGGATCTTCTGGTAGAACAGCCCGATGCCGATCAAAACGCCGCCGAGCCCGATGAAGGAGAGCGCGCGCAGGAAGCCCTCGAGATTGGACATGTCGATCAGGAAGACCTTCAGAACGGCAATGAAGACCAGCACGGCCGAGGCGATGCGAATGCTCTTGGCATTGAAGCGCGAGCCGAACACCAAAAGCAGCACGCCGAGCACCAGCCAGACGACCGAATAGGTGTAGGTCTCACCCTGCAGGAAGCCTTTCCAGTCCACGATGTTCTCCCCCTGCCAGAGGCGCCGGACGGAAAGCGTTGCCCATGCAAAAGCGAGGATCGCGCCACTGACGGCGAGCGCCATGACGTAGGGCAATGGTCGTTTGCCGCGCGCATACCAGGCAAGGCCCGCATAACCGATGCCCGGCAGGAGATAGCCGATCAAAAGCAGATCGAAGAACGGGATGGCCCCCAAGAGTTCGCCGCTGAAATACGGATTGAGCCCGAAGAGATGCGCTGAGAGAACCGAGAGCATCGAGAACACGCCAAGCCCCATGCCGCCGTAGCGGAAGACAGGGCTTGGTGACTTCATGTCCAGCGTCATGAACACACCCGAGGCACCGATCGCCAGCAACGTGTAGATCGACTGCTCGCCAAGCGTCGGTACGGCGCTGTCGAGCACGCCACCGTTCATGGCATGGCGAACGAGGATCGCCAGCGTCAACAGCACGAAGAGGCTCGCCAGGGCCTGCAGCAGGTTGCGCACACGCACATCCGGCCAGGATCGGACGAGATAGGCAGAGGCGACAAGCAAGAGCGCGGGAATGCCGTAGCCCGGCAACAGCGCATTGAACACCGGCGTGGTGCCGAGGTTTTCAGCGCCGACGATCGTCGGCTCCCAGGCGATACGGCCAAGAACGACGATCGCCGCTGCGCCGGTCATCCAGGGCAGGATTGGCCAGGTCCGAACACGGGTCGCGCCGGCATAGGCAGTCCCAAGCAGCGCAATCGCCAGGGTGGTGACGAGGCCATCGGTCCAGGCATGCAAGGCGATCACGAAGAGCGCAAAGGAGCCGGTAACCAGAAGGCTCGAGGCGATATCCACGCCCTCTGCTTCGCCGTCACGGCGATAGAGCCAATCGGCAAGCGCCAGCAGACCACCACCGACAACGAGCGCGAAAAGGCCGTGCGGCAGATCGAAGGTGTAGTTGCCGGTCATCAGGAATGACATCGTGGTCAGAGCAACCGGAACGACGGCGGCAATGCCGGCCCACAGGATAGCGAACTGCGGGTGTTCGCGCAGGCGGCGGGTGAGCACGAATGCGCCGAACAGCACGAACAGCGTTGCCAGCAGCAAGGCCGTCAGCGTCGCGGTTCGGCTGGGCAGAACGATCTCCGGCGCAACACCGGCAAGCGAAGAGTCGAGATAGGCAAGGACGCCGCTCAGCGCCGTCAGGCTGCCGATGCCGACGATCGCGCCGAGGGCAGACAGCAGGGCCGGATAGACGGCATTCGTCCGCCATGCGCCGAGTGCGGCCAGGGCCGCGACCACGACGAAGAACTCCTTGACGGGATATTCCACGGCGCTGACGGCCGGGCTGATGAAGATCAGAGCGAGCACGGTCGCGGCAATGGCCGCGGAAACGCTGATGGCGGCATAGGCCGGCGTGAAGAGCTTCTCCCACGGGCCGGCAACCGCAATCGGGCGGTTCGTCGGCTCAGGCAACGGCTCACTGGGCGCATCGGTGTCCATCGCACCCGGCCAGACCAGCCCGACACCCAGGATCATCACCAGCAGCGCAAAGGCGACCGGCAGCGCGTCGAAGGGCGATACCGCGGTGACATAGGCAAGCCCCCAGAGCCCGATGCCGACATTGGCGAGCGTCGGCACGACCATCCAGCGCCGCAACCGCGACGCCAATAAGGTCGCGAGCCACACGACCGACAGGAAGCCGAAGAGAACCCAGGGGCGCGGCTCATCGCTCGATACCAGCAACGGTGTGATCAGCGAGGCAAGCAAGCCGAGGCCGGCCAGCGCCTGCCCATGCAGCAACGACAGGCCGACGGTTGCGAGCGAAATCATCGCCAGCAGCACGAAGGCCGTCGCCGTGCCGATGAAGCCATAGATGTCATAAGCCGCATAGGCGACCCCGAACAACGTGACGGCACCGGCGGCAGTGAGGATGCCGGGGATCATCGCATTCTGGAATTCGTTGGCGATAACGGGCACGGCGCGACGGCGAATGACCTCGCCAGCCGCAGCCAGCAGCAAACCGAAGAGTGCGGCCAGCGTCAGCCGGACGGCAGGGCTCAGAAGACCGGCGTCGATCGAATACTTGACCATGAAGACGCCACCGAGCGCCAGTGCGATGCCGCCGACCCAGACGGCCCAGCGGGCACCGAGACGGCTTTCCAGGCTTTCCACCTGCCGGGATGGCGCTGCATCGACGGAGGTCGCCTCGACGCTCGCGGCCACGGCTTCGTCGGATGCGGTTTCGGGCTCGGTCGGTTCGGCATTGCCGAAGATCCTTGCGCCTTCGCGAGCGCTCGCCGAGAGCCCATCGACGCCTTCATCATCGTCGGTCACCGCATCGGCGGAGCGTTCAGAAAGCGCTGCCGCCTGCTCCGACGCGATATCGCCTTCCGGCGCTGCGAGCCCGGCCGCAGCCGTCAATCGCGCGATCTCCTTCTTGAGCGCGGCGACTTCGCTGTCCAACCGTTCTGCTGTCTTCCTGCCGCCGAAAAAGGCGGAGAGCGCCAGAACAAAAGCGACTAAGGCAATAACTTCAATCATGTTTTCCCCTGGCGGCAATATTCGCAGGCCGATCGCGACCATACAGAGTTTTGCACGACCGCCAAAGGCATAGACGGTTGAGAGCCCCAATCTCTTCGCGGAAATGTATAAGTTTCATTCACGTGATGCGCCGGCGTCGCGACAGCCGAGCAGCTATGAGGCACAGCCAACGGCATCCCACTCACGTATGCGACTTCCGCCGGCGCCCATGTGAGCGCCGACGATCGTTGCAGCGTCGGGGAAAGGGCGGCTGCTATCGGCGCAGATTGTCGATCGGGAAGATCGCGCAGGTTTCCGTCCCGTGCGCCAGAAGCTTGCCACCAGCATCACGCAGCCAGGCCTCCGACGTGGCGATGGTGCGGCCACGGTGGACGATCTTGCCTTCGCAGAAGACTTCGCCCATGCCGGGCAGCAAGGGCCGCACCAGGTTTACCTTGAATTCGACAGTGGTGTAGGCCTCGCCGGGCTTCATCATCGTGAACACTGCGCATCCCAGCGCCGAATCCATCACCGTCGCCGTCCAGCCGCCATGCACGGTTCCAAGCGGGTTCAGATGCTCCTCGGTCGGCAGCCCCTTGAAGACCACCCGCCCCTCCTCGACCTCGGTCAGGCCAAACTTGAGCGTTGCCGACATCGGCGGCGCCGGCAGGTCGCCCTTCAAAAGATCCTGCATGACCTTGAGGCCGCCGTCGCGCGCAACGCGATCCAGCGGAAGCACGCCGATGCCGGATACAGGCATGCCGGGGAAAAGTTCTTGAAACATGCAAACTCCCTTGAGGTGTGACAGCCTCTTTCACACGCCCGATCGGACGCGCGGCGCTGTCGATCACGCGGCTGAAGAAGAAGGCCTCAATGCCTTGAGCGCCGCATTGACGAAACCATCGCGCGCGGACGAAACCTTGAGGCCGCGTGGCTCATAGACATGGCGGTTGAGAAAGAAGGCCGTCAGGCGGAAGGCGGCGGCAAGGCTGTCATAGTCGGCCGCACTTCGCGCTTCGACGGCGAGAAACTCCGGCAGCGCGAGCATGCGGTCGGCATAGGGCATGCCGGCTGCGCGGCAGACGGCCCGGCCCGACTTCGGCGACACGAAGGCCAGGTCTTCGCGCGTTCCGGTCGCCACGCATTCGGTCAGATCAAGCCCGAAACCAAGATCGTTCAAAACGGCAAGTTCGAAGCGCACGAACAGTTCACCGGCATCGGCCGGATCCTCGAGGTGATCGACGATGACGGCCAGCGCCTCATAGAGATGCGGATGCGGATCGCGCTCCGGCAGCAGGCGTAAAAGCGCGCCCAGCGCCTGGATGCCATAGACTGACGTGGCCGCCTCCATCAGCCGCGCCGCCCGGAGTTCGAGCGGCTCGATGCGGAACTCGCCCATATGCTCATCGAGCCGCGCGCGCCAGGTCAATTCGACGGTATTTCCCGGCTGAAGGACGGGCTGCATGGTGCGCGAACGGCCGGACCGCACCATGCCAAGATGCCGGCCCCGCGACGCAGTCATGACTTCGGCGATGGCCGAGCTTTCGCCGTGCCGCCTGATCCCGAGAATGATGGCCTGATCGCTCCATTGCATGAAAAAGGCATACACCCGCGATGGAAAGCGGATCAAGCGATGATGCCAGTCTGGCATCGCGATCTAGCGCTTTCACGCAGACCTCCGCACTGTCGCCTTTCGGTGACACTCACCAATTGCCTCAATTCCGTCGCGCTCTTGCCTCCCCGAGGCCATGTTTGGCATTAGAACGGCCGTACACGGCGGCAACGTCCGCTCCCTCCCGAAATGCAATCAGCAGGAATATTGACCCGATTATGTGTGTGTCCCGGAACAGCGCCGGCCGCTTGGCGCAGCTCTTCGCCCTCCTTCTTGCCACGTCCACGCTCGCAGGCTGCGTGACCAGCGGCGGACCGGCGAAGCCGAAGGGACCCGATCCCTACTATGTCGCGATGTATGGACCGAAGCCGGACGAAAAGTTTCCGCTCGACGCCATCGATATCAGGAAGGTCGATACGCGCTATCTGCGCCAGCAGGTTGCCTATGCGACCCATGAGCCGCCCGGCACCATCGTGATCGACACGCAGAATCGCTTCCTCTACCTGGTCCAGGACGGCGGCATGGCGATGCGCTACGGTATCGGGGTCGGCAAGGCCGGCCTGGAATTCGAAGGCGAAGCCCGTATCGGCCGCAAGGCCGAATGGCCGCGCTGGACGCCCACCTCCAGCATGGTCGCGCGCGAACCCGAACGCTACGGCCCGCTTGCCGGCGGCATGGAACCGGGCGTGCGCAACCCGCTTGGGCCGCGCGCGCTCTACCTTTTCCAGGGCGACCGCGACACGCTGTTCCGCATCCACGGAACCACCGAGGCCTGGTCGATCGGCAAGGCGGTATCGAGCGGCTGCATCCGGCTCTTCAACCCTGATATCATCGATCTCTACAGCCGCGTGCCGAAGGATTCGCGCGTCGTCGTGCTGCAGGCGGAAGCGCCGATGAATGAGACGCTCGCGCCAATGTCGACGCCGGCAAACGCCGGCGAGCCGTTCGCCTACTAATCCCGCTGCCGGGCGCCTACCAGGCGTCCGGCGTGCGCAGCATGTGCACAATGTTGGCCGGGTTCATGATCCAGCCGCCGCGAAAGCCTTCGCCGAGATCCTCGACCGCATCGCAGCGCACCACGCCTTTTTCGGCAAGCCCGCCGAGTGCGGCCTCATGGTCGTCGGTGAAGAGTTCGAGCCACACCTCCGCCTGGCTGTAATTCGGCGCCTCGTCGATCCAAAGCCTGTTAGGACCGAGGATAAAACCCTTGGCCGGCGCCTTCTCGTCGAAAGGCTCGAGACCGACCGTGTCGCGGTAGAAGGCGACGACCGCCTCATATTGGTGCGACGGCACCTTCATAGCGATGTTGATACCACCCGTAATCGTCATCGTGTGATCTCCCTTAAAGCGGCGGCTCGGTTGCGGGCTGCCCGGACAATTCGCTGACGTAGTAGCCCTGGCGCAGGTTGATGCCGTATTCGAGCCAGGCCTTCATGCAGGCCAGCATTTGCGACCAACCCTCGCAGTTCATGTAGGAACTCTTCTGTCCGCGCGCGTTTTCGCGCCAGCCGGTTTCGGCGATCGTCACCATGGTGGCGCCGTCCTCGAGTGGCTGGAAGCGCATCTCGACCTTGGTGCGATAAGGCTCCTCCTCCTTCTCCACCATCGCATCCCAGCGAAGGACGATGCGCTCGTGGGGTTCCACGGCCTCGACCTCTATCGGCACGTTGCCCCACCAGGTAACCGTTGTTCCGGCGACCAAGGGCCCACTGACCCCGCCAAGGGTGACGAAGTACTTGCTGATCTGATCAGGATTGACCACGGCATCGAATACCTCGGCGACAGGCCGGTCGATGCGTCCATTCACACGAAATTCGAAAGACATGACCTCTTCTCCCATTGTGCTGACACAGCATATGTTATAAAAATATAACATGTCAACCGATTCGAAAGATGACCTTGTTTTCAAGGCACTCGCCAACGGCCTGCGCCGACAGATCCTCGACGCCCTGAAGGATGAGCCGCAGACGACCGGCATGCTCTGCGAGCAGTTTGACAGCCTTGATCGCTGCACCGTCATGCAGCATTTAAGAGTTCTCGAAGACGCCGATCTGGTGATCGTTCAGCGTGAGGGCCGCGAGCGCTGGAACCACCTCAACGCCATGCCGATCCAGGCCATCCACAATCGTTGGATCAGCCAGTATGCCGGCCAGGCGATGTCGATCCTTTCCGCCCTTCAGCAAGGGCTCGACCGCCCCTCGGAATGACGGTTTCGGCTTTCCATTGCCCTGCTTTCTTCGTATGAACGCGCGACAACGCAATCTGGGGATATCGTCTTGCGCTACCTCATCACCGGCACGGCCGGCTTCATCGGTTTTCATCTTGCAAAGCGACTGATCGACGAAGGGCATTTCGTCGTCGGCTTCGACGGAATGACGCCCTACTACGACGTCACGCTCAAGGAACAGCGCCACGCGATCCTCGCCCGCTCGAACGGCTTCAAGGCGGTCGTCGGCATGCTGGAAGACCGGGATGCGCTGAACCACGCCGCAGAGCTTGCCGAGCCGGAGGTCATCATCCATCTGGCTGCCCAGGCCGGCGTCCGCTACAGCCTGGAAAACCCCAAGGCCTATGTCGATTCCAACCTCATCGGCTCCTGGAACATGTTGGAGTTGGCGCGCGAAATCGGCCCCAAGCACCTGATGCTGGCCTCGACCTCATCGATCTACGGCGCCAACGAAAAGATCCCTTTCGCCGAGACAGACCGGGCCGACGAGCCGATGACGATCTACGCGGCGACGAAGAAATCGATGGAACTGATGGCGCACAGCTATGCCCATCTCTACAAGGTGCCGACGACGGCCTTCCGTTTCTTCACGGTCTATGGCCCCTGGGGTCGGCCCGACATGGCGCTGTTCAAGTTCATCGACGCCATCCACAACGACCGGCCGATCGACATTTACGGCGAAGGCCGCATGAGCCGCGACTTCACCTATATCGACGATCTCGTCGAAGGCATCCTCAGGCTTTCGCATGTCCTCCCCTCGGAGGAAAACCGGGTGCCATCCGAAAAGGCGCAGGACACGCTGTCGCGGCAGGCGCCATTCCGCGTCGTCAATATCGGCGGCGGCCAGCCGGTCGAACTGATGACCTTCATCGAGACGATCGAAAAGGCAGTCGGTCGCCCGGCGCTTCGCAACATGCTGCCGATGCAGCAGGGCGATGTGCCACGCACCTATGCGTCTCCGGATCTGCTTGAGGCGCTCACCGATTTCAAGCCGTCGATTTCGGTGGAAGACGGTGTCGCGCGCTTTGCAGCCTGGTATGACGAATATTACGGTCGCTCCGAGAAGGCTGGCTCGCCGGCCCGGCAGGCCTGAGGCAACCATCGGCGACGACTGCCGTCGCCACACTTTGCATAAGCGAAGCTCTCGCAACAAAAGGAAGAGCAGATGAAAGTCACGATGATCGGCGCCGGCTATGTCGGCCTTGTTTCGGGTGTGTGTTTTGCCGATTTCGGCCATGACGTGGTTTGCCTCGACAAGGACGAAAGCAAGATCGATGCCCTGATGCAGGGGCGCATTCCGATCTTTGAACCCGGCCTCGACCATCTCGTCGCGAGCAATGTCCAGTCCGGCCGCCTGTCGTTCACCACGGATCTCGTTTCGGCGGTCGCGGACAGCGACGCGATCTTCATCGCCGTCGGCACGCCGTCGCGTCGCGGCGACGGCCATGCCGATCTCTCCTATGTCTACGCCGCAGCGCGCGAGATCGCCGTCAACCTCAAGGGTTTCACCGTCATCGTGACGAAGTCGACGGTTCCGGTCGGCACCGGCGACGAGGTCGAGCGCATCATCCGCGAAACCAACCCGGACGCCGATTTCGCCGTGGTTTCCAATCCGGAATTCCTGCGCGAAGGTGCCGCCATCGAGGACTTCAAGCGCCCCGACCGCATCGTCATCGGCCTTGCCGACGATGATGCGCGCGCCCGCGACGTCATGACCGAGGTCTACCGTCCGCTCTACCTCAACCAGGCGCCGCTGGTCTTCACCTCGCGCCGCACCTCCGAACTAATCAAATACGCCGGCAACGCTTTCCTGGCGATGAAGATCACCTTCATCAACGAGATGGCCGATCTCTGCGAGAAGGTCGACGCCAACGTGCAGGACGTTGCCCGCGGCATCGGCCTCGACGGCCGTATCGGTGGAAAATTCCTGCATGCCGGCCCGGGTTACGGCGGCTCCTGCTTCCCGAAGGACACGCTGGCGCTGGTCAAGACCGCCCAGGACTTCGACAGCCCCGTGCGCCTGGTCGAGACCACCGTCGCCATCAATGACAACCGCAAGCGCGCCATGGGCCGCAAGGTTATCGCGGCTGCCGGCGGCGATGTACGCGGACGCAAGGTCGCCGTCCTCGGCCTCACCTTCAAGCCGAACACCGACGACATGCGCGACAGCCCGGCCATCACCGTGGTTCAGACGCTGCAGGACGCCGGCGCCCATGTCGTCGGCTATGATCCGGAAGGCATGGAAAACGCCAAGAAACTGATGGACGGTCTCGATTTCGCCAAGGATCCGTACGAGGCAGCCGCAGAGGCCGACGTGCTGGTGATCGTGACCGAATGGAACGAGTTCCGCGCGCTCGACTTCCGCCGGTTGAAAGCCGTGATGAAGGCGCCGGTACTGGTCGACCTCAGAAACATCTATCGCCCCGACGAAGTTGCAAAGCACGGCTTTGCCTATGCCAGCGTCGGCCGGCCGCAGTGAGGGCTGCAAGACACGGAATCTAACGCCGGGCGCCCTGCCCGGCGATCGTCTGCGACAGGCGGCGACAGACTTAAAGTTTCCTGTTATGCCGCATGTCGTTATCGCAAAACCGCTGCACACTTTTGCGCGACATGCTCTATGCCTTCGGTATCGGCTGGGGCGGCAGTGCCTCCCAGCTTTTGCCGGCAAGGATGACACAGCTTCGGCCGGTGACATCCGTGACGATCAGGGTCCAGGTGCCGCTATCGGCGGCATAGATTTCCATCACCGCATGCGGGTTGATCAATCCGATCCCCGCAGGCTTTTCCTGATACTGTCGCATGAAAAATTCGATCACTTCGGATCGCGCGGCACAGTTCGCCATCACCTGCGAACTTGCCGGGTTTGGAAGTGCCGTCACCGCGGCCGCCAATATGACGGCTCGAGCGAGGCCACGGATCATATTGCGTCCCATGACGCACCTCCTTTCGCCGGGAAACCCGGCGGAAAAGGAGTTTCCGCTGACCTCATCCGCCGTTGACCGGCATTGTTATGATCGGCACTTGCTCGCGACACGATACAAGTGCCGCCACGAGATCAGTATGGCGGAGCAATCCGTATATTACAATTGACTAATTTACGGAGAGTAACCCGGGAACCGATACGACTTCTGGGCGACCCGTATTACTTGCGCTTCATCGCTTCCATGAGCGCGGCACCAAAGGCGCCCTGCGACGGCTGCTGCGGCTTCTGCGGACGCGCTGGCGCGCTGCGATTGCCGTTGTTCGATGCCGGCGCCCTCGCCTCGCGGCCCGTATCGGCACCGATGTCCTTGCGCATGGTCAAGCCAATGCGCTTGCGCGGTACATCCACCTCGGTCACCCGCACCTGAACCACGTCGCCGGCCTTGACCACTTCATGGGGGTCCTTCACGAACCGGTCCGCAAGCTGCGAAACATGAACGAGGCCATCCTGATGGACGCCGATGTCGACGAAGGCGCCAAAGGCGGCAACATTTGTCACGGTGCCTTCGAGCTGCATGCCGACCTTCAGATCCTTGATGTCGTCGATGCCCTCGGCGAAGGTCGCGGTCTTGAAGCTCGGGCGCGGGTCGCGGCCCGGTTTTTCCAGTTCGGCCAGAATGTCCTTCACCGTCGGCAGGCCAAAACGCTCATCGACGAAGACACGCGGATCGAGCTGCTTCAACGCCGCGCTGTCGCCCATCAATGCGCGCACATCGCGCCCGCAGGCCGCGACGATCTTCTTGGCGACACCATAGGCTTCCGGGTGGACCGACGACGCATCGAGCGGCTCCTTGCCATCAGGAATGCGCAGGAAGCCGGCGCACTGTTCAAAGGTGCGGGCGCCGAGACGCGCGACGTTCAAGAGTTCCTTGCGGCTGGCGAACGGTCCGGCGGCATCGCGGTGTGCGACGATCGCTTCTGCCGAAGACTTGCCGAGACCGGAGACGCGCGCAAGCAGCGGTGCGGATGCCGTATTCACATCGACACCGACGGCGTTCACCGCGTCTTCCACGACCGCATCCAGCGAGCGGTTGAGCTTCGACTGGTCGACATCGTGCTGATACTGGCCGACGCCGATCGACTTCGGCTCGATCTTGACGAGCTCAGCCAGCGGGTCCTGCAGGCGCCGGGCGATGGAGACGGCGCCACGCAGGGAGACGTCTAGACCGGGGAACTCAAGTGCGGCCGTCTCCGAGGCGGAATAGACCGAAGCACCGGCTTCGGACACGATGACCTTGGTGGGCTTTGGCGCCGGCAGTTGGGCAAGCATGTCGGCGACAAGCTTCTCCGTCTCGCGGCTGCCGGTGCCATTGCCGATCGCGATCAGCTCGACCTTGTGCTTGCGGACCAGCGATGCCAGCTCGGCCTGCGTGCCGCGGACATCGTTCTTCGGCGGGAACGGATAAACGGTCGTTGTCTCCAAAAGCTTGCCGGTACCATCGACAATGGCGACCTTGACGCCGGTGCGAATGCCCGGATCCAGCCCCATCGTCGCGCGCGAGCCGGCCGGAGCGGCCAGCAGCAGGTCCTTCAGGTTGCGGGCGAAAACGTGGATTGCTTCCTCTTCCGCCCGTTCGCGCAGCTCGCGCATCAGGTCGAGAGACAGCGACATCGACAGCTTCACGCGCCAGGTCCAACCGATAACCTCGGAAAGCCATTTGTCGCCCGGCAGCTGTCCGCCGACATTGTAGGCGGCCGCAATCATGCGCTCGACCGGTTTGACGGGAGACGTATCGTCCTGATCGACGACGATATCGACTGACAACACCTCCTCGTTCCAGCCGCGCAGCATGGCAAGCGCCCGGTGACCCGGTGTGGTCGCCCAGCGTTCGGAATGATCGAAATAGTCCGAGAACTTGGCACCCGCCGCCTGCTTGCCGTCGACGACCTTGGCCCGCAGGAACGCCGCGCCCTTCATGTGATTGCGCAGGCGGCCGAGCAGGTCGGCATTCTCCGCCATGCCTTCGGCGATAATGTCGCGCGCGCCGTCAAGCGCCGTCTTCACATCGGGCACATCTGCCGTCAGAAACTTTGCGGCGCGGTCAGCCGGTGCGACCGTCCGGTCGGCGAGAATAGCTTCGGCAAGCGGCCCAAGGCCCCGCTCCTTGGCGATCTCCGCCTTGGTGCGCCGCTTCGGCTTGTAGGGCAGATAGATATCTTCGAGTTCGGCCTTGGTTTCCACCGCGGCGATCTTGGCTTCGAGTTCGTCGGTCAGCTTGCCCTGTCCGCGGATCGATTCGATGATCGAACCCCGCCTTGCCTCCAGTTCGCGCAGATAGGTCAGACGCTCAGCCAGCGTGCGCAGCTGCGTGTCGTCGAGCCCGCCGGTCACTTCCTTGCGGTAACGCGCGATGAACGGCACCGTCGCGCCCTCATCGAGCAGCTCCACCGCGGCGATTACCTGGGAGGTCGACGCCTTGATCTCGCTGGCAATGATGGCGGCGATGGGTTTTGCTGGGCTGGCCATGGTGGGATCCGTCTTTCCTGTTTTCAGTCGGCGACCATAAAGGCGCAGGTCTTCAAGGCCAAGTGAAGGCTTGCGTGGCGAAACCGGAACTCCACAGGAGAGGTGCGCTCGACCTGTGTTTTCTAAGGATGTCGTTGCACCGAAACCGCGGCGCACTTTCGGGCGACATGCGTTAAATATCCACCAGCTCAAGCGGCGGGCGGGTCATTTCGAATTCCATCAGTTCCCGTTCCTTCGCCTCGATGTAACCGCGTGCGAAAGGCACCGTATCGAGCGACGGCGACAGCTGCAGCTGGAAGATGAAGTGCTTGTCATGCAGGAAGGCCGTCTCCGACGCGGCGAGATAGAACTCCCACATCCGGAAGAAGCGCTCGTCGAACAGCTTTACCGCCTCTTCGCGCCGCGCGAGGAAACGCTCCCGCCACGCCCTTAATGTCCAGGCATAGTGCATCGACAGGATCTCGATATCCTTGACGAGAAGCTGGGTCTTTTCAACGGAAGGCAGAACCTCCGAAAGCGCCGGGATGTAACCGCCGGGGAAGATGTATTTCTCGATCCATGGATTGGTCGCCCAGGGTTTGTAGACCTGCCCGATCGAGTGCAACAGCATCACGCCCTCAGGCTTCAACAATTCCCTGATCTTGCGAAAGAATCGGCCGTAATTGCCGATGCCGACATGTTCGAACATACCGACCGACACGATGCGGTCGAACTGCCGCCCCTGCATCGTCCTATAGTCCTGAAGCTCGAAGCGGACACGATCGGACAAGCCTCGCTTGGCCGCCCGCTCGCGCGAGATCTTCAGCTGCTCTTCGCTGAGTGTGATGCCCGTCACCTCGACGCCGGAGGATTCCGCAAGATACATCGCCATCCCGCCCCAGCCGGAGCCGACCTCAAGCACCTTCTGCCCGGGTTCAAGCAGCAGCTTGGCGGCGATATGGCGCTTCTTGGCGAGTTGCGCCTCATCGAGCGAGATGCCCGGCGGCTCGAAATAGGCGCAGGAATATTGCCAGTCCTGATCGAGGAACAGATTGAAGAGCTTGCGATCGAGATCATAGTGATGGGCGACATTGTGCCGGTTGCGATTGACCGGCATGCGGCTCTTCACCTGCTGGCGCAACACATGCTGAAGAGCAACCAGCGTGTTGGGAACAGTCGCGGCGTTCTCCAGACCGTTTTCCTTTACTATCGAGAGCACATCGAAAATGTCGCCGTCCTCGATGACGACGCGGCCATCCATATAAAGCTCGCCGAAACGAAGCCCCGGGTCGATAGCGATCGCTTTTTCAGCTTCCGCATCGACAATGCGGATCGTTGCCGGCTTTCCCGAGCCGTCACCCAGAATGACCTGCTCACCCGCAGAAAAAAACACCGTCAGATTGCCCTTGCGCACCAGACGGCGAAGCAAATTCAACAATGCCGCATTCATATCCAACCCCTGCCAGACACATCCTGTGTCCTGCTGCGTAGGAGCGGCGACGGGGCCGGTTCTATCGGGGCTTCCGGGAAAGCGTTGCGGCGCGCATGAAGAATGATGCGGAACGCAGGGGCATGACGCGACCTAATTCCGGAAGCGGCGAAAACCGGCTCTGGCGTGGCCTCATGGTATCCGGAACAGATGCGGCGCTCCTCGTGCGCGCGCTGCCGGAAATTCGCCATGCCAGCCGCCATCGGGCTCCTATCCATCAGAACTTACACTAACTTAGTAAGCTTCAAACGATTGGCAATGGGCTTTTTATGCCCCCTCAAAGATTTGTTTGCTTAGTAAATCGGCCGAATTGGCCTCAGCTCCGACGACCCCGCGACCCGGTAGGGAATGCCGGTCATGCGGCCGGGTGAAATCGAGCATGGGACCAACAGGCACGATGCGGGTCGGATTGACGTGGGCGATGCCGTAATAGCCTCGCTTGATATGGTCGATGCGCACCGTCTCGGCGATGCCGGGCCACTGGTAGATTTCGCGCAGATAGTTGGAAAGCGCCGGATAATCTTCGATCCGGCGAAGATTGCACTTGAAGACGCCGTGGTAGGCCGCATCGAACCGGATCAATGTCACGAACAGACGGATATCGGCCTCCGTCAGGTACTCGCCGGCGATGTAACGATTGGCCGCCAGGTGGCGCTCGAGCTCGTCGAGCATCCCGAACAGGCTCGTGACGGCCTCGTCATAGGCGCTTTGAGACTTGGCGAACCCGGCGCGGTAGACGCCGTTGTTGACGCGCTCGTAAATCGGGTCGTTCCAGTGATCGATCTCCGCACGCAGCGCTTGAGGGTAAAAATCGAGGCGGTTGCCGGTCAGGTCGTCGAAAGCCGAATTCAGGATGCGGATGATGTCGGCGGATTCGTTGTTGACGATGCGCCCTTCCTTCATGTCCCAAAGGACGGGGACCGACACCTTGCCGGTGTAATGGCCATCACTCGCCGTATAGAGCTCGTGATGATAACGGATCAGACCAACACGCCCGCCAGCGTCCACAGGCTCGTCGTAGACCCAACCATCCTCGCCTAGCAGCGGGTCGGAGACGGTAAGCCCGATGACGTCCTGCAGTCCCTTGAGATTGCGAAAAGCGATCGTGCGCGACGCCCAGGGGCAGAGGTACGAAACGAACAGACGAAAGCGCCCGGCCTCCGCCGGAAGACCTGGCTGCCCCTGCGGGCCGGGGCCGCCATCGGCCGTGATCCAGCTGTGGAAACGGGTCGGCTCGCGGAAAAAGGCGCCACCCTTCATCTCGCTCGCAGCAACGTCACCCTTGACCCATTTTCCATCGACGAGCTGCGGCATGAATTCTCTCCTGAACCTACGGGGAATGCCAACTCACTCACACGCGGGCGCGTGCCGGTCAATTCGGCGGCCGGTTGACAGATCGTTCGCATTACACAGCCCACACGCCCAGCGCGTAGCATCACGGTAGCGCCACATTGTCGAGCAATCCCGGTCGCGAGAGGGAGAATCAGGATGAAAAGATTCGTCATTGTCGCCGTGCTTTTTGCTGCCGTCGTCTGGCTCCTCAACACGTCCCTGCTGGCAACGCCCCCCGAGGGCCCGCCTAAGATTCTCGCGCATCGCGGCATCCACCAGACCTATCCGAAAGCGGGCGTGGGGAACGATACCTGCACGGCCGAGATCATCGAAAAGCCACGGCACGATCACCTCGAAAATACCGTCGCCTCAATGCAGGCCGCCTTCGATTCCGGCGCTGCGGTCGTCGAACTCGACATCCACCTGACGCCCGATCGGCAGTTCGCGGTCTTCCACGACTGGACGTTCGACTGCCGCACTGAAGGCAAAGGGGTCACCGAGGAAACGCCAATGACGGTGCTGAAATCGCTCGACATCGGCTACGGCTATACCGCCGACGGCGGCAAGACCTTTCCGTTCCGCGGAAAAGGCACCGGCCACATGCCGACCTTGGAGGAGGTTTTCACCGCCCTGCCCGATCGCCAGTTTCTCGTCAATTTCAAGAGCCGCCGGGCCGAGGAAGGCGCAGCGCTCGCCGCCCTGCTCGAAACACATCCGGAATGGCGGCAAGCCGTCTTTGGGGTCTATGGCGGCGGCGAGCCGACGCGGGAAGCGCTGAAGCTGGTGAAGGGCCTGCGTGGTTACGACAGGAACTCTGTCGTCGGCTGCCTCGCCCGCTACATCGCCTATGGCTGGACCGGCGTCGTTCCGGCCGCCTGCCAGAACACGCTGGTGATCGTTCCGGGAAACTATGCGCCCTGGCTGTGGGGTTGGCCCGACCGTTTTGCACAGCGCATGAAATCAGCCGGCAGCGAGATCATCCTGCTCGGCCCCTATGCCGGCGGAGATTTCACCACGGGCATCGATAGCGCGGAAGATCTTGAACTGGTGCCGGAGAACTTCTCGGGCTACGTCTGGACTAACCGTGCCGAGATGATCGGGCCGATGCTGGCAAAAAGACAGCCGGCGTCCTACAGCGCCGCGCGTCTTATTAGACGCGCAAAGGTCGCTGCAGCACTTTGATTTGCTGCATGTTTTTATCCTTAAATCGAATAGGATTTAAGGAAACATGCAGTAGCGGTTCCTATCCAATCTCGTTTGTCACTGAGGGAGCGTACGGTTGGGGCACCGGCGCCTTGACCTGAGACAAGTCCCGCCTGTCGTTTCGGCAGATGCCCGGCAGCCCGAAGTTCACCCTCCGAGAGGAGCCGGCCGCCAGCAGGGCTGGCGAGCGGCGTTAGCGGTATTGAGAATACTGGCCGATCAGCGTGGGAACTCAAGACCCATTTCGCGGAAGCGCTCGGGATCATCGCCCCAGTTTTCACGCACCTTGACGAACAGGAAGAGGTGCACCGGCTGCTCAAGGATTTCGGAGATTTCCTTCCGCGACGCGGTGGAGATCGCCTTGATCGCATCGCCATTCTTGCCGAGTGCGATCTTCTTCTGGCTTTCGCGCTCGACGTAGATCACCTGTTCGATACGAACGGATCCGTCCTTGCGCTCTTCCCACTTCTCGGTTTCGACATGCGAGGCGTAGGGAAGTTCCTGATGCAGGCGCAGGAACAGTTTTTCGCGAGTGATTTCGGCCGCGAGCTGGCGCATCGGCAGGTCGGAGATCTGGTCTTCCGGATAATACCAGGGACCTTCCGGCAGCGTCTCGGCAAGATAATCCATCAGATCCTTGCAGCCCGAGCCGGTCAGCGCGGAGATCATGAAGGTGCGCTCGAACTTGATCGTCTCGTTGGCCGCCGCTGCAAGCTTCAGCAGATCCTCCGGTCGCACCTGGTCGATCTTGTTCAGAACCAGGATCTTCGGCTGGTGGACTTCCTTCATGCCCTGAAGGATCGTTTCCGCATCGCCCTTCAGGCCACGCTCGCTGTCGATCAGGAGCATGATCACATCGGCGTCCTTGGCGCCACCCCAGGCCGTCGTCACCATTGCCCGGTCGAGCCGGCGCCGTGGCTTGAAGATGCCCGGCGTGTCCATGAACACGATCTGTGCGTTGTCGTGGATGGCAATGCCACGCACGATCGCCCGGGTCGTCTGAACCTTGTGGCTGACGATCGAAACCTTGGCGCCGACGAGGCGGTTGACCAGCGTCGATTTTCCCGCGTTGGTGGCGCCGATCAGCGCCACGAAACCAGAGTGGGTCGGCGCGCTTTCGGCGGCCGTATCTTTTTCCATATCCGTCATGTTTTCCGTCAATTTCCGGCGGAGACTTTCCGCCACACGCCTTCGCGTTCCAACAATTTTGTCGCGGCCACCTGCTCGGCGCCGCGCTTGGATCGATCCGTCCCGGTCTCGGGCGCAACGCCGGCAACCTCCACGGTCACCGTGAAACGCGGGTCGTGGTCGGGGCCGGAGCGGTTGTCCGTCCGATATGTCGGCGCAATGCCAAACTTGGCATGCGCCCATTCCTGCAATTCGGTCTTGGCATCGCGACGGGCGCCGTCGGCACGGGTCGCCCGCTCTTTCCAGTGAAGCAGCACGAATTTACGCGCCGCCTCCAGCCCGCCGTCGAGATAGATGGCGGCGATGAGCGACTCTACCACATCGGCGCGCACATTCATCATCGCCTTTCCGGTGATTTTCTTCACGTCGGAACCGGTGCGGATAAACTGGTGCAGCGCCAGGTCGTCGGCGACCAGGGCGCAGCTCTCGGCGCTGACGAGCTGGTTCAGCCGCACCGAAAGTTCGCCCTCGTTGGCATCACGAAAGGTCTGGAACAGAAGCTCGGAGACGCAAAGCCCCAGCACACGGTCTCCGAGGAATTCGAGCCGCTGGTAGTTCGATCCCCTGGCATTGCGGGCGCTGGAATGGGTCAGCGCCCGATCGAGCCGTTCCTTCTCGCTGAACTGATAGCCAATCACGGCCTCGAGCTTGGCCCGATCCTCCGCGCTTAGCGACCGCGCCTTCATCATTCGACCGCCTTGAACAGGCGGTCGTAGCGCAGGTTCGCCGGCCACTTCCAGATCTCGCGGAACGAGGTGTCATTGCCGAGCGAGAAGAAGATCAGGCTCGCGCGGCCGACAAGGTTCTCGGCCGGCACGAAGCCGACGTCGAAGCGGCTGTCGGCCGAGTTGTCGCGATTGTCGCCCATCATGAAGTAATGACCTTCGGGCACGATGAACTCGCGGGTGTTGTCACCGCGCGAATCCGGGAACTGATCGAGCGTGTCATAGGAAACGCCATTGTCCATGGTTTCGCGGTAGACCGGAACGTCGCCACCGGTGTCGTACTGATCGTCGGCGCGGAAGACACCGTCAGGCGCGCGATCGATCGGCTTGTCGTTGACGTAGAGAATGCTGTTGCGGACCTGGATGCGATCGCCCGGCAGGCCGACCAGACGCTTGATGTAGTCGATGTCCGGGTTTGGCGGAAAGCGGAAGACGACGATGTCGCCGCGCTCCGGCTCGCTGGCGAAGATTCGGCCCGAGAACAGATCCGGCGAGAACGGCAGCGAATACTTGGAGTAGCCGTAGGCGAACTTGTTGACGAAGATGTAGTCGCCGACAAGCAGGGTCGGCATCATCGAGCCCGACGGAATGGTGAAGGGCTGAAAGAAGACGGTGCGAATGACCACGGCCAGGAGCAGCGCCTGGATGATGACCTTCACATTCTCCCAGAGACCGCTCTGCTTCGCTTCTGTCTTTTCTGCCACGCTGCTGTCTTCCTTTGTCATCGGCGCGCTGGATAGGCGCTCCGCTCAATCAACTGTCATTCGCGCTTTCGGTTCCAGCCTCACCGGCGGATGCGCAATTCTGTATCCATGCTGCAAGGGCGCTCTGCCCCCTGCAATCGGGCACGCCCGGATTTCTCAACGGAATGCTCTAAACCGTTCCCTCTGGCGGGGCAACGGGGAGTGCTTCGATAATCACGAAGGCCTGCGCCAGCGGGAAATCGTCGGTAATCGTCAGATGGATTGCCGCCCGATGCCCCTTGGGCACCATCGCCTGGAGCCGTTCGGCAGCACCACCGCTCAAATGCATCGTGGGCTTGCCACCGGGCATATTGATGACGCCCATGTCTTTCCAGAAGACGCCATGCGCTATTCCGGTGCCGAGCGCCTTGGAACAGGCCTCCTTGGCAGCGAAGCGCTTGGCGTAGGAGGCGGCGCGGTTCTTGCGACCTTCGGACTTGGCAATTTCCACCTCGGTGAAGCAACGATTGACGAAACGCTCGCCGAAACGCGAGAGCGAGTTTTCGATGCGCCTGATGTCGATGAGGTCGCTGCCGATACCGATGATCATGATGTGGACCTTGCACCGGACGCGCGCGCGCGCCTGCGGCGGGACTGGAAAAGACGGGCTGCCTGATAGGCAAGAGGATAGAAGATCAGTGCGCCGGCGGCGGCAAGCGGAACCGATCCGATGAGCATAGGCTTGAACACAGGCCCCCAAAGCGCCGACAATTCGAGGTGCTCGACCATATGCGCGACGTCCGCGCCGGTTGCGGGACCTGACGCCTGCGGTCCCATGATGACCGTGCCAAGTTCGTAGGACGCGGTCAGGATCATCGGGATGGTCACCGGGTTGGCAAGCGCCGTGGTGATCGCTGCCGCAAGCAGATTGCCGGAGAACGCGGAGGCAACCGCGACCGCGATGATGATATGCAGCCCAAAGAAGGGCGTGAAGGAGGACGCGGCACCTGCAGCGACCCCGACCGCAATCGAGTGCGGTGACGACGACAGGCGCAGGATGCGCAGCGCCATGTATCTCGGGCCACGCCGAAAGCCCTTGCGCGGCCATAAAAGCGCGCGAAGCCTCTCGGATATCGTGACCGGTTTTCTACGTCTGAATAACATTATGCCGTCATGACCGCATCTTGAAACCGCCAGTCGGCACAAGACGGCGTGTCCGCCTGTTTAAAGGCCGCAAGATAGGCGTCATGCCCCTTGCTTGCAACCCGCTGGCGTGTGGTGCAGCGATCACGATTGAGCCATTCGCCTGGCGCATGGCTCGCCATTCCCGCCATCATGCGGGAACAGGCAGCGGCTTAGTAGCCGTTGCGGAACAGGCCGCGATCGATCTGGCGCTGACGGTATTCGAGATCGATGCGATCGACCGAACCGTTGAGATAGGCGAGCTCGCGCTCTTCCTGAGTGGCGACGCGCAGAGCGCGGGTGATCTTCTTCAACTGATTTAACATGGCAAACCTCTTCGTTTACCTCCCATGCAGAAGATAGTTTAGAGGTCACTGTTCCACCAGAGCCAGGAAGAGACAGCAGCCATGCGCAACAAGCATGCCTTGCCGTTTTTCAAGCCCCGACCTGCCTGTTTTGAAGGCAACTGCGCAAAACGGACGCGCACAGGCCCAAACTTCACCGCCGAATGCGAGTATCGCCAACCCTCACGGACGGCCAGACAGACGGAGGCAAGAAGAAGAAAGTGCCGGTCATGATCCGCCTGCCAAGGCGAGACCCCGACGGAAGGCGGAAGCAACGGCGCCGGTGGTGACGGTTCGGCAGCTATGCGAAAGTCGAGCGGCGCCCCTTCACTCGAAGAGGCGCTTGACCGTGGAGATGCTCGGCAATTCCTTCAACTGCGTGATCAGGTGGTTCAGCTGCCTCAGATCCCAGACCTCGAGATCGAACTGCAACTCACTGAAGTCGGCAGCCACACGCCCCATGGAAAGCGAGCGGATGTTGACGTCGCTCGTCGCGATCGACTGGGCGACCTCCGCCAGCGTGCCCGGCTCGTTCAAGGCGCTGATGGCGATGCGCGCCATGAAGCGGCTGCTGTTGGCCTCGTCCAGATCCCAACGCACGTCGATCCAGCGCTCCGGCTCGTCGTCGAACTTCTGCAGGATCGGCGACTGGATCGGGTAGATGGTGATCCCCTTGTCCTTCTCCATGATGCCGACGATACGGTCGCCCGGAACTGCACCCGCCGCGCTGAAATGCACGCCGGCGTTACCCGAGAGCCCGCGGATCGGCAGCGCTTCCGGACCTTCCGCTTGCGCCGGCTCGCCCGCCTCCTTGGATCGGCCAGGCAACTTGAACACCATGCCGGCGGCACTGCGCATGTTGAACCAGCCATCGTCGGCGTTCGGCTTGACGGTGACGCGCTCGTCCTGATGGTCGGGGAAAACCGCGCGCAGCACGTCGAGCGACGACAGTTCGCCGCGGCCAACCGACGCGATCGCATCCTCGACCTCTTTATGTCCAAGCCGATGCAGCGCGGGCTTCAGCGCTTCGCGTGAAAACGTCTTGCTGGCGCGCTCGAAGGTTCGCTCCAGAATGCGATAGCCGAGGCCGGCATATTGCTTGCGGATGGCAGCGCGCGTCGCGCGCCGGATGGCGGAGCGCGCCTTGCCGGTGACGACGATTTCTTCCCACGCCGGCGGCGGCACCTGGATGCCCGAACGGATGATCTCGACTTCGTCGCCGTTGTTGAGGCGCGTGACCAGCGGCATGATGCGGCCGTTGATCTTGGCGCCGACGCAGGTGTCGCCGATGTTGGTGTGGACCGCATAGGCAAAGTCGATCGGCGTCGCGCCACGCGGCAGCGCAATCAGCTGCCCCTTCGGCGTGAAGCAGAACACCTGGTCCTGGAAAAGCTCGAGCTTGGTATGCTCGAGAAACTCTTCCGGGTTGTCGCCTTCGGCGAGCGACTCGATCGTGCGCCGCAGCCAGGAATAGGCGTTCGAGGTCGGCGACAGGGCGGTTTCCGTCGAGACCCCCTCGCCGTCCTTGTAGAGCGAGTGAGCGGCGATACCGTATTCGGCGATATCGTTCATCCGGCGCGTGCGAATCTGCAGTTCGATGCGCTGGCGCGACGGGCCGACGATGGTCGTATGGATCGACTGGTAATCGTTCTGCTTTGGCGTCGAGATATAATCCTTGAAGCGGCCAGGCACGACGCGCCAGCGGGTGTGCACGATGCCAAGCGCGCGATAGCACGACGGGATATCGTCGACGACGATACGAAAGCCCCAGACGTCGGAAAGCTGCTCGAAGGACAGGGATTTCGACTGCATCTTGCGGAAGACCGAATAGGGCTTCTTCTGCCGCCCCTTGACTTGCGCGCCCTTCAACCCCTCGGTCTGGAGCAGCTCAGTCAATTCGTCCTCGATCTTCTTGATCAGGCCTTCATTGCGCTCGGACAGCTCTTCCAGGCGGCGGGTGACGGTTTCGAAGGCCTCCGGATTGATATGGCGGAACGAGAGGTTTTCGAGCTCCTCGCGCATATCCTGCATGCCCATGCGGCCGGCGAGCGGCGCATAGATGTCCATCGTCTCTTCGGAGATGCGTGCCCGCTTCTCGGGCGTCATATGGTCGAGCGTGCGCATGTTGTGCAGACGATCGGCAAGCTTGACCAAGAGGACGCGCACGTCGTCGGAGATCGCGAGCAGCAACTTGCGCAGGTTTTCCGCCTGCTTGGCTTTCTTGGTGACGAGATCGAGCTTCTTGATCTTGGTCAGGCCCTCGACAAGCGCACCGATGTCCTCGCCGAAGAGATCATCAATCTCCTGCCGGGTCGCGGTCGTATCCTCGATCGTGTCGTGCAAGAGCGCGACTGCGATCGTCGATTCGTCGAGATGCATTTCCGTAAGGATCGCCGCCACTTCCAGCGGGTGGGAAATGTAGGGGTCGCCGCTTGCCCGCTTCTGCTGCCCGTGCTTCTGCATCGCGTAGACGTAAGCCTTGTTCAACAGGGCTTCATTGACGTCGGGCTTGTATTTCTGAACGCGCTCAACGAGCTCGTACTGGCGCATCATTCGCTGGCGGCTCCATGGGAAAAGACAATAAAAAAAGTGCGCCAATCATACGAGTGGCGCACTGCTTTGAAAACACGCGGGAACGCTTGTTCCGTTACGGATCTCAGTAGTCGTCGCTCTTTTCCGGGGGCACGAGGCCCTCGATGCCGGCCAGAAGTTCCTCTTCCGACATGCGGTCGAAAGTGATTGCCTCCGGCTGGTCGTCGTCTTCCGCCGTCTCGGCAAAAGTCGTGTCGGCATCGGCTTGCACCAGCGAAGCCGGATCGGGCTCGGGCTCGTCCACTTCGACGTGCTTCTGCAGCGAGTGGATCAGGTCTTCCTTGAGGTCGCCGGGCGAGAGCGTCTCGTCGGCGATTTCGCGGAGAGCCACGACGGGGTTCTTGTCATTGTCGCGATCGATGGTGATCGCTGCGCCCTGCGAGATCAGGCGGGCGCGGTGGCTGGCGAGCAGCACGAGTTCGAAACGGTTGTCGACCTTGTCAATGCAATCTTCGACGGTGACGCGGGCCATTGCCTGTCCTTTTGGGCTCAAAGCGCGGCGATCATCGCCGCAGCACGGATTAACGACACGAGACCGGAACGGCCGCCGGATGACGGCCTCGTCGGCTCCGATTTCTGGAATTAGCCGCCCGGATACAATCAAAACAGCATAAGTTCAAGTTTTTCCTGCACGGAGCGCTCACATCATCCTTTACTGCGTGATAAAATGCGACGCGGACGGGCTGGACTTTGTATTCACACACCCTAGTTGCATTTTCTAATACAAACCGGAAACGCCTGGTAGAAACTGCAGATTTCCGATGTGGACGAACTGCAGCAACTGCTAAAACTAGCTATATTCGCGTGCCGCCGCTTGGAATAATGCAAGTGGTTAACTACATTATTTGCAATATCAGCAATTATTAATGTAATCGCCGTATTTTCGCGCATCCGCCGACGGGCCGCTTACCCGAATGTGATGCGCACCAAAAAGGAATAACGATGTTTGACCCTCGCGAGAAAATCGCTCTTTTTATCGACGGCGCCAACCTCTACGCCGCGTCGAAGAGCCTCGGTTTCGACATCGACTATCGCAAACTGCTCAAGGCATTTCAAAAGCGTGGCTATCTGCTACGCGCCTACTACTATACGGCTCTCATCGAAGACCAGGAATATTCGTCGATCCGTCCGCTGATCGACTGGCTTGACTATAACGGTTACAAGGTCGTGACCAAGCCTGCGAAGGAATTCACGGACTCGCTCGGTCGCCGCAAGATCAAGGGCAACATGGACATCGAACTTGCGATCGATGCCATGGAACAGTCAGAAACCGTCGATCATCTGGTGATCTTCTCGGGCGATGGCGACTTCACCACGCTCGTCGAAGCGCTGCAGCGGAAGGGTCGCAAGGTTTCGGTGGTATCGACGATGTCGACCCAGCCACCGATGATCGCCGATGACCTGCGCCGACAGGCGGATCACTTCATCGATCTCGTCACGCTGCGGGCCGAAATCGGCCGTGACCCATCGGAACGCGTTCCCCGGCAACATGTCGAGCCGGTAGCCGACCCCGTTGGGATCTGAGCGAACCAGTCACTCGCCAAACAACGAAAAAAATTTTTAGGCAGGGCGTCGGGGCGAGAGTGCGGCTGCGTTCAGCCGCGCTCTTTCAGCAGTCGGCTCTTCTGCCTGTTCCAATCGCGCTCCTTGGCGCTTTCACGCTTGTCGTGCAATTTCTTGCCCTTGCCGAGCGCCAGCTCGAGCTTCGCCCGGCCCTGATCGTTGAAATAGATCTTGAGCGGAATGAGCGACATGCCTTCGCGATTGACGGCCCCCTGCAGCCGGTTGACCTCGCGCTTGGACAGCAACAGCTTGCGACGGCGGCGGGTCTCATGGTTGAATCGGTTTGCCTGCAGGTACTCCGGCAGATAGGAATTGATCAGCCAGATTTCCCCGCCCTCGTCGGTGGCGTAGGATTCGGCGATGTTTGCCTTGCCTTCACGCAGCGACTTCACCTCGGTGCCGGTCAGAACCAGGCCGGCCTCGTAGGTGTCGACGATCTCGTAGTTGAAGCGGGCCTTTCGGTTTTCCGCGACAATCTTCTTGACCGTGCGCTGGCTTCCCTTGGGTGCCATCAGTTCATCAATCCTGCATGTCTGAGCGCCGAGTCGATTGCGGCTTCCGTTGCCGGCTCCAGTGTCGAAAGCAGCGGCGAACGAACCGCGCGGCTCATACGGCCGAGACGGTTCAGCGCGTACTTGGCGCCGCACAGGCCAGGCTCCATGAAGATCGCCTTGTGCAGCGGCATCAACTTGTCCTGATATTCCAGTGCCTTGGCATAATCGCCAGCAAGGGTGGCCTGCTGGAATTCGGCGCAAAGCCGCGGCGCGACATTTGCCGTGACCGAAATGCAGCCGACCCCACCATGGGCGTTGAAGCCGAGCGCCGTTGCGTCTTCGCCGGAAAGCTGAACGAAATCCTTGCCGCAGGCCATGCGCTGCTCGGATACGCGTTCGATCTTGCCGGTGGCATCCTTCACGCCGATGATCGTCGAATGGGCCTTGGCAAGCGCGGCCATGGTTTCGACGCTCATGTCGACGACGGAGCGACCGGGGATATTGTAGATGACGATCGGCAGCTTCACGCTCTCGGCAATCGCCGAATAGTGGGCAAACAGGCCCTTCTGCGTGGGCTTGTTGTAATAGGGTGTAACGACGAGCACCGCGTCCGCACCCGCCTTTTCGGCGTGCTGCGCAAGCTCGATGGCTTCGGTCGTGTTATTGGAGCCGGCGCCTGCGATTACCGGCACGCGGCCGGCGGCTGCCTTGATGCAGAGCTCGACGACCTGCTTGTGCTCGGCATGCGAAAGGGTCGGGGATTCACCTGTCGTGCCGACGGGCACGAGACCGGAGCTTCCCTCTTTTATCTGCCATTCCACATGCGCGACGAAACCTTCCGCATCCACCGCGCCGGCGGCGGTGAACGGTGTTACGAGAGCGGGAATGGAACCCTTGAACATGCACAACTCCTGACGGCTCAAAGGACGAGCATACACTCACGCTTTGGCCGTAATCGACGGTTAAAAAACTGCCGCACCATAATCATGTGAGGGGGCTGCGGCAAGCGCCGTGACACGGCATTTCATGCCGGTTTTCACGTAAAAGCTTGACGTTCAAGCCGCATAATCCTTGAGGCTCGCCACCCGGTGCTAAGGTGGCGGCGGTGCGATTGCTGTGATCTATAAACCCCGGTAACCTTTCGTTAGGCAATCCGGCGGCAAATGAATGTGAGACACGGGGAAACACGGGGCTCTTGATGCGCGGATCAATTCTTCTGCCTGTCGCCGCCATGATCGGCACAGCGCTTCTGGCCTCGTCGGCCCTCTCCTCCGAAGCCTCGAACACAGTGCCGGTACCGGGCAGCAAACCCGCAATCTCCGACAAGGTCGGGCGCGTTTCGGGTAAGGACATCACCGGCGCGATCCCGGCGACGGTATCGCCCATTCAGGGCGGCTTGAAGGTCGGTCTGGATGCGCTTTCCGACAAGGATCCGACCAAGGCGATCACCGTTCGAAACGGCATGCACGAGGGCACGCTCGATCGTCATATTCTGACTTGGGCAATCGCCGTATCGGGGCAACGTGGCGTCCCCTCCTACGAGATCGCCGACGCCCAGCGCGAACTGCAGGGGTGGCCGGGCCTCAAATCGCTTCGCGCCCATTCCGAGCGCGCACTTTACCGCGAGAACCCGGCAGCCCCCGATATTCTTGCCGCCTTTGGGCAGACGCAGCCCGAAACCACGGAAGGGACGATCATCCTTGCCCGCGCGCTGGTGGCACAGGGGCAGAGTGCGACCGCAGCAACGCGGCTGCGCGCGCTCTGGTTCAAGCAGGGGCTCGACAAGGATGTGGAAACGCAGATCCTGTCGGAATTTTCCGGCCTGCTGACGGTTGCCGACCACAGACGGCGGATGACGATGCTGCTTTATCGCAACCGCGTCGAGCAGGCCGAACGCTTCAGCGATCTCGGCAAGGCGCAGTCGCTCTATCGCGCCTGGGCCGCCGTCAGCCGCGGCAGCACCAATGCCCCTGCGCTGATATCGGCGATCGACGCCTCATGGCATAAGGACCCGGCCTATCTGTTCATCCGTATCGAAAGCCTGCGTAAGCAGGACAAATATGCGGAGGCCGCCAAGCTGCTGGCCACGATGCCTAGGGATCAGGACGCGTTGGTCAATCCCGGTGAATGGTGGACCGAACAACGGATCGTCAGCCGCGGCTTGCTGGACAAGGGGGATTTTCGCGGCGCCTACCGAGTTGCCGCAAACCACAAGGCAACCGAGGCGACCGATATCGTCGATGCAGAGTTTCACGCCGGCTGGTTCGCGCTGCGCGGCGTGGAAGATCCGGCCGCAGCATCGCAGCATTTCCGACGGATCCTTGATGTTTCCAACCGGCCGCTTTCGGCGTCCCGCGCTTGGTATTGGCTCGGCCGATCGGCGGAAGCGGGCGGACCGGGCAATGCCAAGGACTATTTCGCCAATGCCGCCCGCTTTCCAGGCACCTTCTACGGTCAACTCGCCGCTGCGCGGCTCGGCCACAAGGCACTCAACGTTACCTATCCCGCCCCTTCAGCGGAAGACCGTGCCCGTTTCGAAAACCGCGAGGCGGTTCGCGCCATCGCACGGCTGGAAGCGGCAGGTCACGGCTGGCGTGCCGACAGCATCTATCGGGCACTTGCGGAAGAACTGACGAGCCCCGGCGAACTGGCGATCCTTTCGGCACGCGCCGAAAAGACCCGCAATCATCAGCTTTCACTCCAGATCGGCAAGACCGCCTTTGGCCGTGGCATCGATGTCGCTGCACTCGCTTTTCCCGTCGGCGTCATCCCGTCGACCGCCAACATCGATGGCTCGGGCAAGGCGCTCGCCTACGCGATCGCGCGCCAGGAAAGCGCCTTCAATCCTGCGGCGGTCTCCACGGCCAACGCGCGCGGCTTGCTGCAACTGCTGCCCGGCACCGCCAAAGGGGTAGCCAGCCGCTACGGCCTTGCTTACTCCAAGGAGCGCCTGACGAGCGATGCCGGATACAACGCCACCCTCGGCGCGCATTATCTCGGCGAGCAGATCAACAGCTTCGGTGGTTCCTATATTCTCACCTTCATTGCCTACAATGCCGGCCCGCGTCGCGTACCGGACTGGCTCAGCCGCTATGGCGACCCGCGCGGCAAACCGATCGACGAGGTCGTCGACTGGATTGAGCGCATCCCGTTCCAGGAAACGCGCAACTACGTCCAGCGCGTGATGGAAAACTATCAGGTCTACAAGGTCAGGCTCGGTCAAGGCGCTGACATAGTCGCCGACCTTAGAATGGGACGACAGTTACCTTAGCGCAATTCCAGCAAGAGTGCGCAGCGGTGGTGCGTCAGACATCGCATAAAAACAAAGAGATAGCGCGCTTCTATGAACCCGTGCCAACGGGAAACGCTACTGCATGTTTCGTTAGATCGTATGCGATTCAAGGATAAAACATGCAGCAATTCACAGTGCTACAGCGACCTTTGCGCGTCTGATAAGACCCGCGGCGCTGTAGGTTCAGATTGGTTGTTCGTCGTTATCGTTGACAAATGGAGATGATCAAATAATCGTGATAGCAGAAGGCGGCACAAAGTACGATGTCACGCATTTCCCTTCTTGAAGGTTCCATCCTCCCCGAAGAAAATGGTGAAGGCAATGAAGACGTTAACAGTTATCGCCCTGTCGGTGGTGACAGTAATGAGTGGCGTTCCGCCAGCACAAGCATTTCCGATCGCCCCGAAGATTGCGTCTCAAGCCACCGATGTCCAACCGGCGCAATTCCCGTACGAGCGCGGTGAAGCGCGGAAGAGTGCTAGCGGATGTGGTTTCCCCTATTGCGGCCGTGGCTATCGGTACAACCGGCACGGTTACTACGGCGACAGACATGGCCATTATCGCGATGGTTACCGCGGATACTATCGGGACCACGATAATGATGCCGGCGCGTTCATCGGCGGACTTGCGGCCGGTGCGATCATAGGCGGCTTGTTGAGCCAGCCAAGATACTACAACCGTCCGGGAGTTGCCGGCGGCAGCTCACATACCAGCTGGTGCTACGCCCGATATCGGTCCTATCGAGCCTGGGACAACACGTATCAGCCTTATGGTGGTCCGCGGCGGCAGTGCAATTCGCCCTACTGAAAAGACTGGATGGGGCGGCGGCCCCTCGCACCCTCCCAATGTTTCCGCTGCTCCGGTATCGGCGCGAAAACGTGGTTTTAAAGCCTGTGACCGGCGATCTCGCGGTCCAAAAGGTAGCGCGAGCGGCGAGTCCCTTCATTCCCTGAACGCCGGACCGCCTGCTTGCCGTTTCCGTTTCAATGGCTACGATCCGCCCGGGTGCAGATGGAGGGCGAGGCTGAAATGAACGAGTATGGGGCGGATGCGTTTCGGGAACATCGCTTCCCCGGGGTTGGCGGATTGCAGCTCTACGCGCGGGCCTACGGACCTGGGCCTCAGCCACGTGCGGCAACTCCGGTTATCTGCCTGCCAGGGCTCACGCGCAACAGCCGAGACTTTCACCAACTTGCCACCTTTCTTGCATCGTCGTCGGGAGGCGGGCACCCCGTTATCTCATTGGACTACCGTGGCCGCGGGAATTCGGAACGCGACGGCGATAAGAGTCGCTATACGGTTGCAGTCGAAACGTCCGACGTCATCACCGCGTGCGCATATTTCGCTATTGAAAAGGCAATTTTTATCGGCACCTCACGTGGTGGGCTGATCCTGCACCATTTGATCGGCCTGGCCCCCGGCTTGATAGCAGGGGCCGTGCTCAATGACATCGGGCCTGTCATCGAAATCGGGGGATTGCTCGGGATCCGGGACTATCTCAACACAGGGACCGGACCGGTAAGTTGGACCGCAGCGCCCAACTACCTGAAAGCCATACACGGAGACGATTTCCCGATCCTTCACGAGGTCGAATGGCTGCAGATGGCAAGGGCGATCTATCGCGACGAAGGCGGCATTCCTGTCGTCGACTTCGATCCAGCAATTGCGGCACAACTGCAGGCGCTGACGTCGGACATGTTGCTGCCGGATCTTTGGCCCCAGTTCCACGCCTTTACCGGGCTTCCGATGATGGTCGTTCGCGGCGAACATTCCAAGCTGCTGTCAAGCACCACGGTCGATGAGATGAAGAGCAGGCATCCCAACTTGACGACCGTGACAGCCGCCGGACAAGGCCATGCACCGCTGCTGCATCTCGACGGCCCCAGGCATGCCATAGCCGCCTTTGTTCACCACTGCATGTTTCCTTAAATCCTATTCGATTTAAGGATAAAAACATGCAGCAATTCAAAGTGCTACGGCGACCTTTGCGCGTCTAATAGGACGCGCGGCGCTGTAGCAGCGAACGCGCGCCTGCGCTCCCGCCTGAGATCGCATTTCCTTTATGGAAAGCGCCAAACGAAAAAGCCCGGCTCGAAAGCCGGGCTTCTCTAAACTGACCGAGGTCAGATCAGATTAGAAGTCGCGCTGCAGGCGGACGAAGCCGAATACCTGGTCGTCGCCGTTGTCTTCATCTTCGTACTGAACCGATACGCGGGTAGCGAGGCCTTCGGTGATCTTGTAGTCAACCGTTACGCCAGCGCGCCATGCATCGTCGCCGCCGAAGCTGTTGACGGAATCCTGCAGGCTACCGAAGTACTGAGCGCCAGGAGTGATCGCCAGCTTGTCGGTTGCGTTGAAGCGGTACGAAGCAGCAACGCTCCACTCAGACTGAGCCCAGTAGGTGTTCGGGTTCGAAGCCCAGATACCAGCAAGCTGGAAGACGCCCGGGCCGAGGTCTGCAGAGAGCAAGCCGCGGATCGCGCCTTCTTCCCACTCGGTGTCGTAGCCGCCGAGCAAGTCGAAGGAAACGCCGCCGAGCGAAGCCGAAACGATACCGGAGATGCCAACGCCGTTTGCCTTGGTGGACCAGCCTTCGAGCTCGTCGATCGAGATACCGGCCTGGAAGGTGCCGCCGTCATAGAGGTAGGCAATCGAGTTGAACTCGGTGACGTTGCCGAGCGTGTCGGTTTCGCCGTTGATGCCCTTATCCCACCAGTTGTAGAAGAAACCGGCCTTCAGGCCACCGAGCTGGATGTAGGCTTCATCAACGTCGATGAAGTCGCTATCGCCAGAGTCGGTGTCGTTGTCGGCATTGAATTCAGCAGCGAAGAAGCCGGTGAGCGTGCCGTACTCGGTGTCGCTCTTGGCATCCCATGCGACGTAAGCGCGCGAGAAGACATCCCAGTCCGACGTGGACTGATCGTTGAAGCCGTCACCGTCGAAGTCATGGTTCGCCTGGTTGTAACGGCTCTGCGATGCCTCAGAACCGAACGAGCCCTGAACGCGGATGAAGCCGCTGAGCTTCAGGCAGGTTTCGGTGCCCGGGATGTAGAAGTAGCCAGTGCCGAAAGCGTCGCAAACGCGAACGTATTCCATGGGCTCCGGCTCGGCGGCGACGATTGCGTCGGCTGCCTGTGCGCCGGATACTGCTGCGAGAGCTGCAGCGGAGCCGAGAAGAAGGCTCTTGATGTTCATTTCTGACCTCCAGTCAGAATCAGGACTGTTCTGACTGTTATCGTCAACCCCAGACTGACGGCCGGGCGAACTCGCTCATGTAATATGGCGTTCAAGGACGGGTACACACATGTCCAGATCGTGGGATGCCAGGTGAGCATAACGCATCGTCATCTCGAGGGTCTGGTGACCCAGCCACATCTGAACGCGTCTGAGATCGATACCGCCTCTCACCAAGCGTGACGCGCAAGTATGGCGCAAGACGTGCGGTACGATATCGGCCTCGTCTCCCAGTCCGGCTGCTGTTTTTGCGTCATTCCAAACGGCGCGATACTTTTGCTGGTCAATGGACGCGAATGGACCCGGAGATCGATCCACCAGGGCATTAAGAGCCTGCTTGGCTCTGGCGGTTAGGGGTACAGTTCGACTGCGGCCAGATTTGGTTACCCAAAACGTCACCCGGCCCTGGTGAACGTCATTCCATTTCAGAGCGATGGTCTCGCCGAGACGTGCGCCGGTATCGACGAGGAATATGGATAGTTTTAGATAGAGGTCTGAGCGGTTTCCGATTTCGCGAAACAGCGCTTCTTCTTCGTCCGGTTCGAGAAAGCGGAGGCGTCCCGCTCTTTCTTTCTGGCGCTTGAACTCCGGCAAGCTATAGATGTCGCCCATTTTGTACGCTTTCCGCAGCAACTTGCTTAGCGCCGCCATCTTCCGGTTGATGGTTGCGTTGCTGTTGCGACGTTTGCGTAAAGCGCCGATCAGGTTGTCGAGCATGTCTTGTGAGAAAGTAGAGAAGCGAGCAGCGAGCAATATCTCGTCGAGTTCTCCGATGAAGGCTTTCACATTGTATTTGTGGTTGCCTTCCTCCCACAGAATGTCGGCATAACGCTGAAGCAGTTCGGCGAGCGTGGTGTCCTTAACCACCCCGCTCGGACCCCGCGGGCTAAAGCTGTAGTGGACTTCGTACCCGCTACTTAGGTTCGGGAAGTCGAAGTCGCCCGCTTGTTTTTCAGCATCCTTCCCCAACTCGCCGATCCCCTTGCCGACTGACGCCGGAGTGAGACCGATAAACCGACGGCTTTCAAGCCGGCGCTTGGTGTCTGGACATCGTCCTGTGTCGAGACGACATGCAAACGTTGCTAAACAGCAACAGCCCGCAACTCTAATGTGAGTTGCGGGCCTGATATCAAACCTGACTAAGTCAGATTAGAAGTCGCGCTGCAGGCGGACGAAGCCGAATACCTGGTCGTCGCCGTTGTCTTCATCTTCGTACTGAACCGATACGCGGGTAGCGAGGCCTTCGGTGATCTTGTAGTCAACCGTTACGCCAGCGCGCCATGCATCGTCGCCGCCGAAGCTGGTGAGCGAATCCTGCAGGCTACCGAAGTACTGAGCGCCAGGAGTGATCGCCAGCTTGTCAGTTGCGTTGAAGCGGTACGAAGCAGCAACGCTCCACTCAGACTGAGCCCAGTAGGTGTTCGGGTTCGAAGCCCAGATACCAGCAAGCTGGAAGACGCCCGGGCCGAGGTCTGCAGAGAGCAAGCCGCGGATCGCGCCTTCTTCCCACTCGGTGTCGTAGCCGCCGAGCAAGTCGAAGGAAACGCCGCCGAGCGAAGCCGAAACGATACCGGAGATGCCAACGCCGTTTGCCTTGGTGGACCAGCCTTCGAGCTCGTCGATCGAGATACCGGCCTGGAAGGTGCCGCCGTCATAGAGGTAGGCAATCGAGTTGAACTCGGTGACGTTGCCGAGCGTGTCGGTTTCGCCGTTGATGCCCTTATCCCACCAGTTGTAGAAGAAACCGGCCTTCAGGCCACCGAGCTGGATGTAGGCTTCATCAACGTCGATGAAGTCGCTATCGCCAGAGTCGGTGTCGTTGTCGGCATTGAATTCAGCAGCGAAGAAGCCGGTGAGCGTGCCGTACTCGGTGTCGCTCTTGGCATCCCATGCGACGTAAGCGCGCGAGAAGACATCCCAGTCCGACGTGGACTGACCCGGGAGGCCACCGAAGGTGAAGTCTTCCTGGTTGTAACGGCTGTCAGCAGCGTCACGACCGAACGAGCCCTGAACGCGGATGAAGCCGCTGAGCTTCAGGCAGGTTTCGGTGCCCGGGATGTAGAAGTAGCCAGTGCCGAAAGCGTCGCAAACGCGAACGTATTCCATGGGCTCCGGTTCGGCGGCGACGATTGCGTCGGCTGCCTGTGCGCCGGTAACTGCTGCGAGAGCTGCAGCGGAGCCGAGAAGAAGGCTCTTGATGTTCATTTCTGACCTCCAGTCAAAAGTTTCAAACGGGTCTGGGTATTTTGCTGAAGGACAGCGTTCCCTGCCCCATCCCCAACGTTCAAGAAGTCGGACGATCAACCGCCCTTGCTTCCGGATTTGAAAATACAAGACGCGGTCATCGGCGCAACGTCCAACTGATGAGATCGCGTGCTTTGCCTCGCCCTTCGCCGAACCCTGTTGCTGAAACGACACAAAATCGCCGCATGCGGCCCGAGAAAATTAACAAAGGATTAAGAAAAGCCTTTATTCCCTTGAGCTTAGCGTAAGGACAAGTGGCATCTCCTGTTTCAGAAAGAGGCAGAAAGCGGCCCAAATTGGGGGGAAACGCCGGTCCGGCTGCCAAATTCCTTGGAAGGAGCGACGTGCTGCATCGCCACATTTCTCAGAATCGACATTGCGGGTTGCCCCTCCGACAGCGGGAATCACCAGAATCAATTTGCGAGATTCGCAGTTGATCGTGCGCAGCGCCTGATTCTGAGCGGAGAAAAGCCGAGGAGATTCATGAACATTGGCGCGAATGGCGCTGCGAGTGTTTTCCCGCTCGCGACTAGACCGATGTCACATGGGTAAAGACGAGACCCATCAGCCGATGACCGAGATGCGACGAGTGGGAAAATTCAACCTTGGAAGGTGATGGCGGAGAAGAAGGGATTCGAACCCTCGATACCCTTCCGGGTATACTCCCTTAGCAGGGGAGCGCCTTCGACCACTCGGCCACCTCTCCGTTAGCGCCTGACTAGTGTCAGACCGCAGGCAATGCAAGATTTTTTTGTCGGTTTCCGGGAAATGATCGCATTTTCATGTGGGCACCGGGGGAACCAAGCCCCTCACGCGGCCGAAGACTCACGGGAAGCAGCGGTTCGACTGTGGTCGAGAGCGGCAGCAATGCGAGACGAACAGGACCGAGCCTACTGCATGTTTCCTTAGATCGTATTCGATTTAAGGATAAAAACATGCAGCAATCCAAAGTGCGACAGCGACCTTTGCGCGTCTAATAAGACGCGTGGCGCTGTAGCTTTCACCAGCACGTTTCTATGACTTTCGCGAAAGCCTATCGATCGCATCGAGCGTTGCCGCGCCAAAGTCCCCGTCGACAGGACCACTGTAAAAACCGCGATCCTTCAATAGCGCCTGCATTTCCTTGCGGAAGGCCGGCGTGAAATTGCTCGGCTGGGACTTCAACTCCTGAAGCTTGGCCGGATCGCCGCCCTCGATGCTGGCTGCCGCCCAGCGCACCGCCTCCTTCGCATCCGCCTTGGTGCCCAGGCCATAGTCATAAAGGCGGCTCAGATTTCCCATGGCGTAGGCGCTGCCGGCATTCGCCGCCATCTCGTACCAGGTGCGGGCCTGAGCATAGTCCTGGGTGACGCCGGTGCCGATATCGTAGAACCAGCCGAGCAATGCCATGGAATAGGAATCCCCGACATTGGCCGCCTTTTCATACCAGGTCTTGGCTTCGACATAGTTCTGCTCGGTGCCGAGCCCGTTCTGGTAGGCCCAACCGAGCGACGACATCGCGTTGACGTCGCCACCTTCGGCGGCCTTCTTGTACCACGACAGCGACTGCGTCAGGTCCTTGGGCAGGCCGAGGCCCTCTCTGTAGAACCAGGCCACCGTCGCCATCGCGTTGGCGTAACCCTGGTTGGCGGCCAGTTGGTACCATCTGGCCGCTTCATCATAATCCTGGGCGATGCCGCCATAGCCCTCGCGATAGAGCCAGCCGAGCGATGCCTGGCCATAGGCATTGCCGGCCTTGGCTGCTTGCTCGAACATCCGGCGGCCCTGGTCGACATCGACGGCGCCATCGGTGCCGTAAACGGAGAACCATGCCAGATTGGTCAACGCGTACATATTGCCGCCGTCGGCGGCCTTTTGATAATTGTGGCGTGCCTCGACATAGTCGCGTCCGGCATCCTGTGCCCGGCCCAACATATTGACGAGCATCATGTCATCCGGGTTTTCGTTGACCGCCTGGGCGCAGGCCGTCAGTGCGCGGGCGGAATCAAGCTTCAAGAAATTCACACCAACGAAGCCGGGCATCGACTGAGGTTCACCTGCCAGCAGATAGCAGTCGCGCGAAGCCTGCGTGTCCTTGCCGGTCTGCGAGATGTTGAGGCCCTTTTGTGGTTCGAGGGCGGCGATCTGCTGCTCGGCCTCTGCCTTATGCTTGCTGTCGGGATAGCGCTCGAGGAACCGCGTCAGCGCGGCGGCATCGGTCGATTGCTTGAGGGCATCCCAGGCGATCTCGTCAGGGGTCACGCTCGACATCTGCTCCGCCTCGGCCAGGAGCTTCAGCTTCTTCTCCGCCAACATCTTGTAGACGGGATCGGACCCATGCTTGGCGAGAAAGGCATCGATCAGGTCTTTGTCGGCGAGATCGCGGATGTTCTGCCAGTCGGCAGCGGCAGCCGACTGGCTGTTCGGCGAGAGCTGCTCGCCGTTATTCGTGATGTTGATGTTCACTTCCTTTATATTCAGGAAGATCTGCGCACCGCCAAGCGACCCATAGACAAAGGGCTCCTGACCGCGGTTTGTGACCGAAACCACCTCATCGCGGACCTTGCCCAAGGCGATTCGCACATCGACACCCGGCTCGGTGAGATATTTGGCAAGTGCGGTGGCAAACGGGCTGTTCTTGCCCTCGCCATCAAGCGCCACTGTTCCGGCCTTGGAAGCGAAAGCGACAAGCAGGTCGGCCGATTCCGGCTCGACACGCGCCAGGCCCCGCGAAACTGCGCGCGTCGAGATCGAGCGCGTCATGCTTTGCTCGAACGGATTGTTGCGACAGGCGTCGAGTATCACCAGCTTGAGCTTCGTTGCGCCCTCGAGCGAGCGCTGAACCCGATCAAGGCCAATCGCCTCGTCCTCGATATCCTTGTCCGTCTTCAATTGCACATCGGTCGGCAGCAGGAAGTTCTGGCCGTTCATTTCCATGCCGTGGCCGGAATAGTAGACGATCGCCACGTCGGCGCCCGTCGCCAGATCTTCAAAATCGCGCAGCGCCTTGACCATGTCCTGGCGCCCGAGGTCATGAACGGTGGTGACGGAATCGAAGCCGGCCTCCTCGAACGAAGCCTTCATCAGTTCGACGTCATTGGCGGGATTGTTGAGTTGCGAGGTCGCTTCGTACTTTTCGTTGCCGATCAACAGGGCAACGCGCTTTGCGGCCAAGACCTCGGCCGGCGCAAACGCCGACACCGCCACCAAAAGAATGACGAACGACCGCCAGCGCGACGAATGCCCCGAAAACATGCTCTTCCCTCCGGCGTCACCCCTTATCCACCAACTCCTCGGGAGCAGGATTGAGGAGGCGCACAACCCCAATGACGGCACTTCGGGACGATGCCAACGCCCCACAATCATGCCCAAATGAAACTATTACGTATGAGCCAGGGGCTTTCAATGTCTCCGATCGCCATATTTTTTGAGGTGGCTCGTCGTCTGCGCCGCCGCAAGGTCGAAGCAAGCAGGCGATCTTAACCCGGACGCCGCATCGCTTGCTCCGGGTGATTCCGGCCGAGCCTGATGCGTTTCCTGCGCCAATGAAAGGCTATGCGTTCTCGGAGTTTGCCATGTCGATGAAAATGCACGTCGCGGAAGCGAAGCCAGGACAGCTGGCAACGACGTATCAACACTACTTTATTGAGCGTCCCTGCCGGATTCTCATCATTGGCCAGCACCTCAAGGCAAAGACCAAATATCAATGCCTGCTGCGTCACATTTCGATCGCCGGCGCCATGCTCGATTTCAATGCCGCACTGATCGTGCCGAAACACTTCTTCCTCGAGATCGACGGATTCAAGGAAGAGATCGGCTGTTCCCAGGTCCACCGCAGCGGCGCGGAACTCGGCGTGCGCTTCAACATGCTGCTGGCGCCCGATTTCATCAGCCGTTTGATCCGCATGCAATTTTCAAGCGGTGGCTTTTGATTGTGGCCGGCTCCGGTACACGGAAAATGACCGATGTTAGATTTTTATCGAACTCCTTCAGGGGATTGCAAACTTCTCAACCGAAACTGCACTCGACTTACCTCGGCATTCACGCGAGGATTAAGCGTGGGCGAATGAGTTGCCCACGATCGAAGGCCGAGTTTGGCAATGATCGCATTTCGCGATCCGGCGTTGGCGGAGAATGACAGATGCAGCAGACGATGTATTCCTGCGTGCCCTCGCCGTTCTACGAGCGTCGCTACGAACGCTTTTCCATCGGCCATGCCGCCACCCTGACGACGGTGCAGCCGGGCCTTGGCAGCGTGTCTGTCAGGACCTGTCGGATGATCGACATTTCCCGCGGTGGCGCCAGCTTTGCCGTGCAGACCACCATCGGCCTGCCGCAGCATTATTATCTCCATATCATCGGCACAGCACTCCGCATCGGCTGCGCCGAGGTCTATCGCAACGGCGATCGCGTCGGCGTGCAATTCATCAAGCCGATCGAACAGAGCCTGCTGCGCGAGATCATCCGCCAGGAATTCTTTACCGGCCAGAACGCAAAAACGCCTAAGCGCCGCTGATGCCTCTGCGGCCGGCGCAACGGGCGTCAAAACGCAACAATTCGCGACGGCTTTCTCATCAAGGCGATTCCGCATTGCCGAAGCATGGGTTAAGTTCCGCGAACTTTGTTCGAACGGGGCCTTATATAAAGCATGTCCGCATTCTCTCGCTTCACGCCGCTCATCCAATCCCTGCCCTCCACCATTCCCTTCGTCGGGCCTGAGGCCATTGAGCGCCAGCGCGGGCGCGCCATCGCGGCCCGTATTGGCGCCAACGAAAGCGGGTTCGGACCTGCTGAAAGCGTCGTGCAGGCGATGCGAGAGGCGGCAACGGGAACGTGGAAATATGCGGACCCGGAAAACCATGATCTGAAGCAGGCGCTGGCTGCCCGGCTTGGTGTCCCTGCCGCCAACATTGCGATCGGCGAAGGCATCGATGGCCTGCTCGGGCAGATCGTGCGGCTCGTCATCGAACCCGGCATGCCGGTCGTCACATCGCTCGGTGCCTATCCGACCTTCAACTATCACGTCGTCGGTCACGGGGGCCGGCTGGTGACGGTGCCGTATGTCGGCGATCGCGAGGACCTCGATGGCTTGCTTGCAGCCGTCGAAAAGGAAAACGCCCCGCTCGTCTATTTCGCCAATCCTGACAATCCGATGGGAAGCTGGTGGGACGCCGAGCGCATCGTCGAGTTCGCCAGGGCCTTGCCCGAAACAACGCTCTTCATTCTTGACGAAGCCTATTGCGAAACCGCTCCTGCTGGGGCCCTACCCGCCATCAACAGCTTGATCGACATGCCAAATGTCGTGAGGACTCGGACCTTCTCCAAGGCCTATGGCCTTGCCGGGTCACGGGTTGGTTACGTCATCACCACGCCCGGGACTGCCCAGGCATTCGACAAGATCCGCAATCATTTCGGGATGAACCGGATCGGCGTGGCGGCGGCGGTGGCGGCGCTTGCGGATCAGGATTATCTGAACTCGGTAACGGCAAGGATCGCGCATTCGCGCGAACGCATCGCAGAGATCGCCAGGCGCAACGGATTGTCGCCGCTCGTTTCTGCGACCAATTTCGTTGCGATCGATTGTGGACGGGACGCGGTCTATGCGCGTGCGATCGTCGATACACTGATGAGCGACCACGGCATCTTCATCCGCATGCCCGGCGTAGCCCCGCTCAATCGCTGCATTCGCGTCAGCACCGGGCCGGAAGCGGAGATGGATCTGCTTGAAGCTGCCCTGCCGCAGGTTCTGGCCAAACTGGCAGGCGGCCAATAGGCCTTCATCTCCGGCGCCTGCGCGCTGGCGGGCGCCGCTGGACGGGAGCTTGCTCCCGCCTTGTCGTTCAGTGAACGGTCATCCATTCGCGGGCGGCACGAAGCGCGGCTGCGAGGTCGGATTTGCTCATGGTCATCGAGAGGTCAGCGCGCAGATCAACGGCGCGGTCGCAGCCCTTGATCGCGGCAATGTTCAGCCATTTGTGGGCGGCCACCAGATCGACCGGCCGACCGCGGCCGGTCGCATAGGCCAGACCCATTTCGCAGAACACGTCCGCCTGGTTTTCACCACCCATCGCGGTATTCGAAGCAACCTGCATATCAAAGCGTGCCATTGTCTTGTCCCTGTTTTGCCTGGTTGGTTTTCCGAAGCGGCCCGCCCTTTGGAGGCGGACCATGCTCCAGATCAGCATTCGTTTTTGGTCCCTGTTCGACCGCGCCTCTTTGTGGGCCTTTCCGAACCGCGCCATCTTTTGCAGCGTCGTCTTCGGTCATTTGGCGGGGTGAATTTCTCCGCTCGTCTTATGGGTCTTACTATGCAGCACGGCCTTCAATACGCGCTTAAAATGCATGATTAATTTGCGACAAACAAAGTCCAAACACTTGGTAAACTTGAGTTTTTGTTAAACATCGAAAGGCCGGAAATCCGGCGCATTCGAATAAAAATTTACGAAATATTCAACTGCCGATTTCAACCAAACGGTAACCACGAAACAAGCACCCGGCCTGCCAACGCCGTCCTTCCTCGATTTTTCTCCGCCTGAACCCGGCAAAGAAAAAGCATAAACGGCCTTGTTCAAGCCAGTTTACCTTTACGTACGCGTAAGCTATCGTGCGCGCGGCGGTGAGGAGACTGCCTTTCAAACGAGGATATCTGCAGAGATGCCGGCGAAGCGGACCGCGCCGGCAACTTCTATCTGGAGGAATGAATGTACCGTACCCTGTTCATGACCGCGGCTCTCGCTCTTGGCGTCGTCGGAACGGCCGTTGCCGCCGAACCGATCGTCGGCAACTGGAAGACCGCAACCGGCGCTACGGCCGAGATTGCCCCTTGCGGCGGCGCTTTCTGCGTCACGCTGAAGACTGGCAAACACGCCGGCAAGCGGATCGGCAACCTGTCCGGCACGGATGGCAGCTATTCCGGAGAGATCACCGATCCCGAAACCGACAAGACCTATAGCGGCTCGGGTGCAGTCAGCGGCAACTCGCTGAAGATGAAGGGCTGCGTGCTCAAGATTCTCTGCAAATCGCAGACCTGGTCGCGCCTCTAGCTAGAGCATGTCGCGCAAAAGTGTGCCGCGCGTTTGCGATAACGGCATGCGTAAAACAAGAACTTAAATCGCGAGATCGCGACGCGCTTTAAGATCGATACAAAAGGGTGGCCATCGGGGTCGCTCCCAGAGCGTTGACAAACCCGCCGATATTTTCGGTGGGTTTTGTTTTTGAAATGTCAGGCGCATCCAGCCGCCTGCCAAAGACCGCCCATCTGCCGCATCGTTGGCTTGGGCGCGCGCCCTGCCCCGCGAGAACGGCGGCTATTTCAATCGCAAGATGAACGCCAGATGAACGACCGTATCAGCAAGAGTTCAGTTTGGTTGTGCGAAAACACGCTCAATCGATTTGAACCGCCTCCAGACCAACGGACAGAACCATGGACATTCTTGCTCGGCGCCTCACTATTATCAGCCTTCTTATGGTTGTTTTTGCGATGACCCTCGCGGCCGCAGTCAGCGCAGATACCGAACGTCGCCGCAGCAACACTTATCTCGGCTCGCTGACGGATTGCACAGCGCATACAGCGCAATACTGCCAAGCCAAGCTCTAAGGGAGAAACCGACATGCTGGCCGCCCTTTCCACATCCGCCTTTCTCTCGCTGCGTGTTCTTGCACTTGCCAGCCTGCTGATGGCGCCGGTTGGGGCGCTCGCCTATAGCAAGGCCAATGGCCTCGGCATCGGCAAGCAGGGCGCCGGCCTCGTTCTCTTCGTGACGCTGCAGCGTCAATCCATGAGCTGACCGAAGGCGCCACCGGCGCCTTTTAATTTGCCTGTCTCTCTTGCATCGCCGAGCGCCTTCCTGTCCTTTCACGGCTGAAAGGATCTGCTATCGATGCCAGCCTATGCCGTCTATTCCCTTGCCGCCCTTGCCGAGATCGCAGGATGTTTCGCCTTCTGGGCCTGGCTGAAACTCGACAAGCCGATCTGGTGGCTGATCCCGGGCATGGCGTCGCTGGCACTGTTTGCCTGGCTGCTGACACTGATCGACAGCTCGGCAGCCGGCCGAGCCTATGCGGCCTACGGCGGGGTCTATATCGCCGCGTCACTCATCTGGCTGTGGCTTGCCGAAGGCGTGCGGCCCGATCGCTGGGATCTGACCGGAATGGTCGTCGCGCTCATAGGCAGCGCCCTCATCCTTGCTGGACCACGCTAAGACCGCTTCTGCATAATGCCTTAAAGGCATTTATGCAGAGAGTTTAAAGCGTTACAGCGTCCTTTGCGCGTCATATCTGACGCGCAACGCTGTAAAGTTGTTCTGCCAGACGCGGTTGTGCATGCCAGCATCTTGTCGTTTGCTTGTCAGAGGCCTCAGCCTATAATGCGACATGAACAAGCGAATCTCTTCACACTCCGTCCTTTCCGTCTCCACACCCGATCCGTTCGAGCCGCAGTTCTTCGATGATCCGGCGGCGGCAGTCGATTGCCTGGAGGCGCTCTACGATCGCAATACCCGGTTCCTCACAGAGGCTTTCGAGGGGCTGGGCAAGAACGGCGTGACCCTGACGCGCTACCGCGCCTGCTACCCGCAGGTCAGCATCGAGACCAGCAGCTTCGGCCATGTCGATTCCCGCCTGTCCTACGGTTATGTCAGCGCACCGGGCGTCTACACCACGACGATCACGCGACCAAAACTGTTTCGGCACTATCTGAAGGAACAGTTGGGGCACCTGATGCGTAATCACGGCCTCGGCATTACCGTGTCCGAATCCTCCACCCCGGTCCCGCTGCATTTCGCCTTCGGCGAAGGCGCCCACGTCGAAGCGTCGGCGGGCGAAGCCATCGATATTCCGCTACGCGACCTGTTCGACGCACCTGATCTGACGACGACCGACGACGAGATCGCCAACGGCTCCTACGAACCTGGCCCGGGCGAACCCTCCCCGCTTGCACCGTTCACCGCGCAGCGCATCGACTATTCGCTTGCCCGCCTCAGCCACTACACGGCCACGAGTGCGACGCATTTCCAGAACTTCGTACTGTTCACCAACTATCAGTTCTACATCGACGAGTTCTGCGCCTGGGCGCGCCAGCAGATGGCGGAGGGCGGCAACGGCTACACGGCCTTCGTCGAGCCCGGCAACATCATCACGCCTGCCGGTTCCGACAAGCCGGAAACGGACTATACGCTCGCCCGCCTGCCGCAGATGCCCGCCTACCACCTGAAGAAGAAGGGCCACGGCGGCATCACCATGGTCAATATCGGCGTTGGCCCATCGAACGCCAAGACGATCACCGACCATATCGCCGTGCTGCGCCCGCATGTCTGGCTGATGCTCGGGCACTGCGCCGGGCTCAGGAACAGCCAGCGCCTCGGCGACTATGTTCTTGCCCATGCCTATATGCGCGAAGACCATGTGCTGGACGACGACCTGCCGGTCTGGATCCCCCTGCCGGCACTTGCCGAAGTGCAGGTGGCGTTGCAGGACGCCGTGGCGGAGGTCACCGGCTACCGCGACTATGATCTCAAGCAGATCATGCGCACCGGCACCGTTGCCACCATCGACAACCGCAACTGGGAACTGCGCGACCAGCGCGGACCGGTCAAGCGCCTGTCGCAGGCGCGCGCGATCGCACTCGACATGGAATCGGCGACGATCGCGGCCAACGGCTTCCGCTTCCGCGTGCCCTACGGCACGCTGCTTTGCGTTTCAGACAAGCCGCTTCACGGCGAGTTGAAGCTTCCGGGCATGGCAACAGCCTTCTACCGGACACAGGTCAGCCAGCATCTGAAGATCGGGATCCTCGCTTTGCAGAAACTTGCGGCGATGCCGCCTGAGAAGCTGCACTCCCGCAAGCTCAGAAGCTTCTACGAGACGTCGTTCCAGTAACCGTGACGGCGCCTACGGCTTTCTCTGCAGAAGCATCGACAGCATCGTGCCCGCGACAGCGGACACGATGATCAGCAGATGCGCGTTGACGCCGGCGCCGGCCAATTGCTCCAGCGCTGCGCGGTCCGCCCCTGCTCCGAAAGAAACGGCGCCGGCGGCGATCGCTGCGGGATAAGTGCCGACGCCCGCCGGCGCGTGCATCGGCAAGACGGAGGAGAGTTCGCCGCCAAGAGCCCCGCCAAAACAGGCAGCAAGCGGCGCGACACCCATGATCGCCAGAACCCAGGCGAGAACCACCACCTTGACCGCCCAATTCAGAATGGTCATCGCCCAGGCCCTGAGGAATGCCTTTGTCGTGCCGGGCAGACCTGTATCCAGCTCTTCGACGATCGATTCCAGTCTTGCCGGCAGCAACCGCCGCGCCAGGGCGACAACGCGATCCTTCAACAGAAAGAACGGAAGTGGCGCGACCAGCGCCGCGATCCAGAGCGCCCAGGCGACGCCTGATCCGCGGCCAAAAACCAGGCCGACTGCGGCGACCGTCAACAGGGCATGCAGGTCGAGCAGCCGCATGACCAGAAGTGCCGCGGTCCCCCGCGCCAGCGGGATGGAGAATTCCGACCGCATCAACAGTGGAAAGCTCGTCTCTCCGGCGCGAAAAGGCAACATGATGTTCAGGAGATTGTGGACTTGGGTGACGCGAAACAGCGCCAGAAACCGGCCTGACGTTTCCGCCGGGAAATAATCATAGATGCGATAGCAGCGAATGAAATAGGTGGCGACAAGAAGTATCAGGGCCGCGAGCCCGGAACCGACGCCGATTTTCGTCCATTGATCGAGCAGCGTTCGCCAGCCCCAGATCCACTGGACAAAAACCGCATAGGCGACAATCGCCGCGGCCGATATCAGCGTCACACGGTTGCGCGCCAGCCACGATCGCCGCTCGAACTCGCAGCCAGAATTCATCAGACGCCGATTTCCCGTGTTGAAACACAACTTTGCACGTTGGTTATCACCGATAACTGTGCAAGAAAATGATTATGTAAGCGCACCCCTATTCTTCCGGCTCGTGCAAGGCGCGCCGAATGCACGAGCGATCCCATGCTGCCCATCGAGCTATCCGTCGTCATCCCAGTCTTCAACGAAGAGGACAGCATTGAGCCGCTCATCACGCGCGTCAGTGACGCCATGGTGAATTTTTCAGCCCCTTGGGAGCTGATCCTGGTCGATGACGGCAGCACCGATCGCACGCTCACCAATGCAAGGAAGGCGCTCTGTCGCCCCGATCTTCAGCTGAAAATCATCGAACTGCAGAAGAACTTCGGGCAGACCGCCGCCATGCAATCCGGCATCGACGCGGCGTCCGGCCGGTTGATCGCCACACTCGACGGTGATCTGCAGAACGACCCGGTCGATATTCCCGCTATGGTCAAAGCAATCGAGGAGCGGCAACTCGACCTGCTCGTCGGCTGGCGCAAGAATCGTCAAGATGGGCTGTTGCTCAGAAAAATCCCGTCCTGGTGCGCCAACCGGCTAATCGGCAAGATCACCGGCGTCCGGCTGCACGACTATGGTTGCAGCCTGAAGGTTTACCGCGCCTCGATCATCAAGCAGGTCAAGCTGATGGGCGAGATGCATCGCTTCATCCCCGCCTGGGTCGCAGGGGTCGTACCCAGCAGCCGCATCGGCGAAATGCCGGTGACCCACCACGCGCGCCAGCATGGCCACTCGAAATACGGTATCTCGCGCACCTTCCGCGTGATCCTCGATCTGCTTTCGGTTCTGTTCTTCATGCGCTACAAGGCGCGCCCGGGCCACTTCTTCGGCTCGATCGGGCTTGCAGCCGGGGCGGCGAGCGTCCTCATCCTGCTCTATCTTGCCTTCGACAAGTTCCTTCTCGGCAACGACATCGGCACCCGCCCGATGCTGATCGTTGGCGTGATGCTGTTTCTGTCGTCGGTGCAACTCGTGACAACAGGCATTCTCGCCGAGATGATGGCGCGTGCCTATTTCCGCGACGACGAAACCACCAGCTATATCGTGCGTGAGGTCTTTGTACGGGATCAAACGAATGTTTGAGTTCGTCGAGCGGCGACCCAACCTCGTCACCGCCCTACTCGCCGGCTATTTCCTGCTCTGCATCAGCCTGCGTCTCGCCGTTTCGAATTCGCTCGAAATCGACGAGGCGGAGCAGGCATTCGTGTCGCAGTTCCTGCGGCTCGGTTACGGCGCGCAACCGCCCTTCTACAACTGGCTGCAATACGGGCTTGCATCCGTTTTCGGACCGTCTCTCGCGACGATGACGGTGCTCAAGAACCTGCTTCTGTTTCTTTGCTGTCTCTTCTATGGCTTCGCCGCGCGCGAAGTCCTTGCAGAAAAGCGCCTGGCGCTGATTGCCATGCTCGGCGTGCTGACACTGCCGCCGATTTTCCTACTTGCGCAGCGTGACCTTTCCCATACGGTCGCGGCACTGTTCGCCGTATCACTGTTTCTCTACGGCTTCCTGCGGACATTGGTCCGGCCGAGTCTCGCGGCCTATCTGCTGACCGGCCTTGCTGTCGGCATCGGCTTCATCTCCAAGTACAATTTTGCGCTTGTACCCGCCGCTGCCGTCCTTGCCATTCTGCCGGAACCCAAGCTACGCGAGCGCCTTTTCGACTGGCGTATCCTGGTCTCGCTGTTGGTTGCGGCACTGATCGCTTTGCCGCATGGCTGGTGGATCCTCGAAAACCTCGGCTCCGCCTCAAACAACACCTTTCTTGAGATGCGCGAGGCCCATTCCGAAGGCCGCCTCGCACAGGCGTTCGGCGGCGTGGTTTCGCTCATTGCCGCCACGATCCGCGGCGGTATCGTGCCGCTGATCGTGTTCGGACTCATATTCCGCAAGAGCATTCCTGCGATTTGGTCGGCGCAAAGCCAATGGACTCGCGTTGTCGGCCGTATGCTTGCAATCTGCCTCGTGGCAGTCCTATTGATTGTTCTGGGGGTCGGAGCCACGCATATCCGGGAAAAGTGGCTCGTGCTCTTCCTGATTCTCCTGCCGCTCTATCTCTGCCTCAAGGTCGAAGCGGCTGGCGTCGATGCCGCGTTTAAACTTCGACCGTTCCTGTGGCTCGTGGCCTTCATCGTGCTCACTACGCTGATGGTGGTTTCCGCCCGCGCAATCGTGCGGCCGCTCTTCGGCAAATATTCGCGATTGAGCATTCCCTACGCCACGCTGGCCGAAGCGGTCGTTAAGCTCGGGGGTCGCGAACCGGCCCTGATCCTTGCGAAAGACAGGTTGATCGGTGGCAACCTTCGCACGCACCTTCACGATGCTCCCGTGCTCACCCCCGGCTATCTTGACGCAGGGACGGCCAGCGCATCGTTGCCGCTGCTCGTCGTCTGGAGCGATGACGGCAAGGCGGAGCCAATCCTGCCCGAGGCGCTGGCAAACGCCATGAAAACGCGTGGATTTTCGACGACGTCGGCAACGCCACAGGTTCTGTCCCTGCCCTACCTGCACGGCAAGGCTGAAGACCGGTACACTTTCGGCTACCTCTGGGTCAGGGACTGACCCGGGGTCACGAACTAGACCGGTCGGCGCCGACGAGCAGTTTGAGTTCGCCGGGATGGATCCTCAACGCGACGTCGCGGCCCATTGGCAGAAGTTCGCCATCGATAACGCAGTTGATCTTCCGGTCGACCTTGGGGAAATGCAGGTCCAAAGCATGGCCGCTCATCTCGGTAATAACCGGATTGTCGCGGAACTTGCCGCGCAGCACGTCGAGCGCAAGCTTGGCAACGCCGGGCGGGCTCAACGGCGGTGCCGTGTAGAAGCCGAGATGGCCGGCGGTCACGTCATCAGCATACATCAGCGTATCGCGCCCGAACGGGTTGTTCGACACGGACACAGCCGAAACGTGCCGGCTTTCATGGTGACCATCCACGTCGAACTCGATCTCGAAATCCGGCGGATTGAGAATGACCCCGACCGCAGCGCGTGTGCTCGCCGTGATCTTGCCCAGGCGCGATCGAAAACTGAACGATTCGCGGTAGCGCACCATGCGAGCATGCAGACCCATCGAGAACTGGTGGACGAAGGCTCGGCCATCGGCGCTGCCGATATCGCCGTCGATGATCGTGCCCTGCGCCAGAACTTCCGGCACCTTCCAGATATCGAGCGGCAATTTCAGCGTGCGCGCAAAAAGGTTCATCGTCCCCGCAGGAACGACCCCAAGCGGCATGCCGGTTTTCCAGGCAACGCCCGCGGCTGCCGAAATCGTACCGTCGCCGCCACCCGCCACGATTGCGTCGAGATCGTCGCGCCGGCAGGTCTTTTCCAGGGTCTCCTGCATCTCGGCGCCCGAGACGGTCGCGATCTCGATCTGGTGACCCGCATCGCGAAAGACCGCCTCAACCCTGTTGCCATAGGCCGCCATGTCCGTCGTTCGGAAGGTCCCACCATCCCGATTGAAGATAGCTTTGATTTTCATGAAAGGCTTACAGGCTCCATTGCCGTGGCACACGGGCGTCCACTGCGATGAGATAATCGCAATCGGCGCCGTTTCCAGAGCCTTACCAAAACTTAACCTTGAACCCGCGTCGGCGGGCGCTCGAATTCACCGTCGCTGCCCACCTTTGTCTGCAGGGCGGCAACGTCGCCGACCTGCTTCGGCGTCACTCCGGCAGCTTGAGCGGACCACCTGTCTTGATCGAGCGGATGGCGAAGTTGGAACGGATGTCAGTCACGCCGGGCATGGCCAGCAATGTCTCCGTCAGCAGCGTCTCATAGGCGGAGAGATCTTCGACGACGACCTCAGCAAGAAAATCGGCATTTCCGGAGATCAGGAAGCAGGAGACAACTTCGGGAATGGCAAGCAGCGCCTCTTGCTGACGCTGGGCATTCTCGCGGCTGTGCTGGCCGACCTTGATTTCCACGAAAACGGTCAGGCCGAGCCCGACTTCCTTGCGATCGATGTCGGCCCGATAACCGCGCAGGATCCCCGATTTCTCCAGATTGCGGATGCGCCGCAGGCATGGCGACGGCGACAGATTGACACGTTCGGCAATCTCCACGTTCGTTGCCCGCGCGTCCTCCTGTAAGATCTTGAGAATCGCGAGATCGAATTTATCTAGACTTGGCATAGTTGATAATCCGGTGAGGCCGTATTGGCATATGATTGCGCACCATAGGCCATTTGAAGCATAAATCGCAAGGACATGCCCCGCCCCCAGGCAGTAATCTTCTTCCCAGGCCCAAGCGATTGTGGGCATTTAAATCGGGAAGGAAAATCAGATGGTTGCGCTCACACTCGATCGCGGCAACGCCACGCCTGTCGCCGCCGGCTATGCCGGCGCCTTCGTCACCGTCCTGATCTGGGCGGGGTGGATTCTTGCGACACGGCATACCGCCGGCACCGCACTCGGCACAATCGATCTCGGCCTCATCCGCTACGGCGTTCCTGCGCTGGTTCTTGCACCGGTTTGGCTCAAGATCGGGCTCCTGCCGCGCAAGCTTCCGCTGCTCCTGCTTCTCCTGATGGTGGCTGGTTCCGGCGCGCTGTTCTTTCAGGTCGCGGCCTTCGCCATCCATGCGACGCCCGCCTCTTCGGTCGGCGTGCTGCTCGGGGGCTCGATGCCGCTGGCGACGGCGCTGATCGGCATCACCCTCTTCGGAGAGCGTCCAGACCGGATGCGCATCGTCGGCTTTGCCGCCATCGTTGCGGGCGTTGCCCTTCTGCTCGCCCGCAGCCTTGCCGGCACCACTGGCACCGGCTGGACCGGCTACGCCCTCCTTCCGGCGGCAGCCACGCTCTGGGCGATCTATACCCACGCCTTCCGGCGCTCCGGCCTCAGCCCGCTCGAAGGCAGTGCACTGATCGCCGTCTGGTCTTTTCTTATCCACCTGCTGCTTGCCGGCATCTTCGGCAGCACGCTTGCAAGCGTTCCGCTGAAGGAGATCGCGCTGCAAATCACCAGCCAGGGCCTGCTCTCGGGCCTCGTCGCGATGGTCGCCTATGGCGTGGCCGTTCGCAGCCTCGGCGGAACTCAGGCCGCCGCCTTCACCGCGCTGACCCCGGTACTGGCAATGTTCGGCGGCGCAATTCTTCTCGGTGAACAGATCGGCCCGTTCGAAATTGTCGCCGCCATTGTCACGGCGGTCGGCGTGGCGCTCTCGACCGGCATCCTTTCACCGCGCAAGGCGTGAAGGATCAGAACGGAAAATGGCCCGGAAGCGAAAGCTTCCGGGCCACTCTGTTGCTTGGTACCGTCATTTTCAGCCGTGAACGATCTCGCGATGCTTCTGCAGCCGGTGGCCATAGGCCTGGCTGACGCGGTCGAAGATGATGGCGATGCCGACGATGGCCAGGCCGTTGAAGATGCCGAGCGTGAAGTACTGGTTGGCGATCGCCTTCAGCACCGGCTGCCCGAGCCCTTGAACCCCGATCATCGAGGCGATGACCACCATGGCCAGCGCCATCATGATCGTCTGGTTAATGCCGGCCATGATCGTCGGTAGCGCCAAGGGCATCTGCACATTCTTCAGTTTCTGCCAGCCCGAGGAGCCGAAGGCGTCTGCCGCCTCCAGCACATCCTTGTCGACGAGGCGGATGCCGAGGTTGGTGAGCCTGATCATCGGCGGGATGGCGTAGATCACCACCGCAATCAGCCCCGGAACCTTGCCGATCCCGAGCAGCATGACCACCGGAATCAGATAGACGAAGCTCGGCATGGTCTGCATCACGTCGAGAATCGGATTGACGACATTCTGGACTCGGTCCGAGCGCGACATGACGATGCCGAGCGGTATGCCGATGGCGATCGACAGCACGGTACAGACGAAGATCATCGAGATCGTCTTCATCGTATCGTCCCACATGTCGAAATAGCCGATGAGCAACAGCGTGCCGATACAGCCGGCGACGATCTTCCAGTTCCGGCTCGCAAACCAGGCGAGAACCGCGATCAGCAGGATGATGATCGGCCAGGGCGTGCGCGTCATGAAGCGCTCCGACTGGATCAGAAAGAATTGCAACGGCTCGAAGAACGCTTCGATACCGTCGCCATAAGCGCGCGTGAAGGTGCGAAAACCCTCGTCGATCGCCTTTTTCAACGCCCGCAGGCGGTCGTCATCCATATGCGGAAACTGGGTCAGCCATTCCATCAAATTGCCCTTCACTGCTCCCCGACGGCGGCCCCGTTTGTTTGTTTTTGTCCGCCGACAATCACCTAGAGCGTTTCCGGATCAAGCGGAGATTCGGAAACGCTCTATCTCCTTGTTTTCACAAATTTCCTTGCGGAAAATCGCTTCGCACTTTTCCAGGAAATGCTTTAGCAGGCGGCGCACTGAACGGTGCGCCGCCCAATTGCGTCAGTCGATGGCCATCAAAGCGCCGACTTCACCTTCTCCGCGACATCAGACGAGACCCAGGTGGTCCAGATGTCAGGGTTTTCCTGGAGGAAGTGCTTTGCACCTTCCTCGCCGCTGGCCTGGTTGTCGGTCATCCAGGCCATCAGCTTGTTGACGGTGTCGTTGGTCCAGGCACGCTTGTTCAGGTAGTCCAAAGCCGGGCCGGCGCGATCGGCGAACGTCTTGGTCAGGAGCGTCTGGACCTTGTCCTTCGGCCAGTCGTTCTTCTTCGGGTCCGGGCAATCGGCAACCGTGTTGCACCGCTTCCACTCCGCTGCATCCGCCTCGACGCCGTGGCCGAGCTTCACCATCTCGTATTTGCCGAGAAGTGCCGTCGGCGCCCAGTAGTAGCCGACCCATCCCTGCTTGCGTTCATAGGCCTTGGCAATCGAGCCATCGAGGCCGGCGGCCGAGCCGGTATCAACAAGCGTGAAGCCGGCTGCCTCGCCGCCATAAGCCTTGTAGAGCTGGGTCGTAACAACCGTGCCGCCCCAACCCTGCGGGCCGTTGAAGACGGCGCCCTTGCTGGCATCTTCCGGATCCGGGAACAGTTCCTTGTGCTTCAGCACATCGTCGATCGTCTTGATGTCGGGATTGGCGTCGACGATATATTTCGGCACCCACCAACCCTGGACGGCGCCGTCGGAAAGCGCGACGGCGGCGCCGACCAGCTTGCCTTCTTCAAGGCCGCGATTGACGACGTCGGGCAGAAGGTCCACCCAGCCTTCCGGCGCAATATCGGGCTGGCCCTTTTCGATCATCGAGGTGATCGTCGGCACGGTATCGCCGACGACGAGCTCGGCGTTGCAGCCATAGCCTTCCGTCAGAATGATCTTGTCGACATTCGCCAGAACCTCGGCGCTTTGCCAGTTCATGTTGGCGATCGTCACGTCGCCGCATTCGGCCGCCGAGGCCGTGCCGGCAAGGCCAAGAAGGCCGGCGGCCAGGCAAGTCGTTGCTAGAAGCTTGTTCATTTCTGTTCCCTCTGTTCTGGCGGTACGTCCCGTCGGACGACCGATCTCACCGCAGTGATCGGTCGCGTGTCAACAGGCTTGGGCCCTACTCAAGAACAACAGGGACCGAACGGCCTGCAGGTCCGTCGGCGCGCTTGGCGCGACAACGGCACCCTCAAGGCTATAGGGTCTTTCCGGCAAGGACTTTCCCATTTGCGTCAACGATTGCCTTTCCCAATGCTCCCGCATTTGTCGGGGCGCCGGAGATGTGGGCTCACCGCTGAGCAGGATGACGTTGCGCCGAGAAAAGCGCGCCGCACACGGGTCCGGTCGTGTGCTTGAAATGAAAGAGGCGCCGAGCCAGAGCTCGACGCCTCCAAATGTTTCCTTTTGCGCGGTCGCGCGAAAACCCGCCCTCACATGTTGGGATAGACCGGTCCCTCGCCGCCCTGCGGCGGCACCCAGTTGATGTTCTGGTTCGGGTCCTTGATGTCGCAGGTCTTGCAGTGCACGCAGTTCTGCGCGTTGATGACGAAGACCGGCTGGCCGTCCTTCTCCACCCATTCATAGACCCCGGCGGGACAGTAGCGCGTCGACGGACCGGCAAAGACGTCGAGTTCCGACGTGCGCTGCAGCTCCGGGTTCTTCACCTGCAGGTGGATCGGCTGGTCTTCCTCGTGGTTGGTGTTCGACAGGAACACCGAGGACAGCCGATCGAAGGTCAAGACACCGTCGGGCTTGGGATAGTCGATCTTTTTGTGCTGAGCGGCCGGTTCGAGGCTCTGCGCGTCGGTCTTGCCGTGTTTCAGCGTGCCGAAGAACGAGAAGCCGAACAGCTGGTTGGTCCACATGTCGAGACCGCCGAGCGCCACGCCGACCGCCGTGCCGAACTTCGACCACAGCGGCTTGACGTTCCTGACCCGCTTCAGGTCCTGGCCGATGGCGCTGTCGCGCCAGCCGCGTTCGATCTCGATCGGCTCGTCATTGGCGCGACCACTGGCGATTGCCGCCGCCAGCTTCTCAGCCGCCAGAATGCCCGACAGCACCGCATTGTGGCTGCCCTTGATGCGCGGCACGTTGACGAAACCGGCCGAACAGCCGATCAGCGCGCCGCCGGGGAACGACAGTTTCGGCACCGACTGGTAGCCGCCTTCGGTGATCGCCCGGGCGCCATAGGACAGCCGCTTGCCGCCCTCGAAGGTGCCGCGAATGGCCGGATGGGTCTTGAACCGCTGGAACTCCTCGAACGGGAAGAGATAGGGGTTCTTGTAGTTGAGGTGCACGACGAAGCCGACGGCGACCATGTTGTCTTCGAGGTGGTAGAGGAACGAACCGCCGCCGGTCTTCATGCCGAGCGGCCAGCCGAACGAGTGCTGCACCAGACCGGGCCTGTGGTTCTCGGGCTTGACCTGCCACAGTTCCTTGAGACCGATGCCGAATTTCTGGACGTCGCGATCCCTAGAGAGATCGAATTTTGAAATCAGTTGCTTGGCGAGCGAGCCGCGCACGCCCTCGCCGATCAGCACGTACTTGCCGAGCAGTTCCATGCCGCGGGCAAAGTTCGGGCCCGGCTCGCCGTTGCGCTCGATGCCCATGTCGCCGGTGGCGACACCGATGACGGCGCCTTCGTCGTTATAGAGCACCTCGGTTGCGGCAAAGCCCGGATAGATCTCGACGCCGAGCGCTTCGGCATGGCCGGCAAGCCAGCGGCAGACATTGCCGAGTGAGACGATGTAGTTGCCGTGATTGTTCATCAACGGCGGCATGGCGAAGTTCGGCAGGCGGATCGAGCCGGCGGGACCGAGCAAGAGGAAATGATCGTCGGTAACCTCGGTCTTGAACGGATGGTCGGCCTCGTCGCGCCAGCCCGGCAGCAACCGGTCGATGCCGATGGGGTCGACGACGGCACCCGACAGGATATGCGCGCCGACTTCGGCGCCCTTTTCCAGCACCACCACCGAAAGCTCGGGATTGACCTGCTTCAACCGGATCGCAGCCGAAAGCCCCGCAGGCCCCGCGCCGACGATCACCACGTCGAACTCCATACTCTCGCGCTCGGGTAGATCCATCGCCTCGCTCATACCGTCTCTCCAGTCTCGCCGGTCTTCTGCCAGCTCAGTTCCCAGGCCATATCATCTCGTCATGGCAAATGCAGTTTGGCTTGTCGAGCCGGGATGCGACAGTCGATGCCCGCTTTTGCGCATGAGGTCATGAGTTTAGCACAAATGTCTATATGACGTGAACGTAAACGTAAATACGTGATTTCACCCATGTCCTTGTGGGCCGCCGCCTTGCAGCCTTGCTTTTGCCGAATAGCCATGTCAGGAGGCCGGGCATTCATTTTCCGGCGGAAGACGCCGGCAATCCCATCCGCAACCAGCATTCGGCAAGGCGCCCTACGGCGCCGGAACGGCATGCCTTTCGCTTCATTCCGGGCTCCGCCGACCTTCCCGGCACCGGCCCAGAAGGCGGCGTGCGGAACAGAGCCGTGTCGCCTTCGCAAGCCCCGGAAGGGCGCGTCGCGAAGCGACACCAAAACACAGGCGTCAGGAGACATCATATGGCCAGAGCACTGGGCTTCGATTTCGGCACCACCAACTCGGTCCTCGCGGTTTCGGCAGGCGACACCACCCATTCGATGAACTTCGACAGCATGGCTGGCAGCACCGATGCGATGCGCACGGCACTCTCCTTCATGAAGGATTCCAACCTCGGCGCGTCCGCCCTGAAGGTGGAAGCCGGACAGGCGGCAATCCGCTCGTTCATCGACAATCCCGGCGACTGTCGTTTCCTGCAGTCGATCAAGACCTTCGCCGCAAGCCCGCTGTTCCAGGGCACGCAGATCTATGCCAAGCGCCATAGTTTCGAAGACCTGATGCGGGTGTTCCTCTCCAAGCTGAAGGACTATGCCGGCGACGACTGGGCGAGCCAATACAGCCGCATCGTCGTCGGAAGGCCCGTTCGCTTTGCCGGCTCCAGCCCCGATCCGGCACTGGCGCTCGAGCGCTACAGCGCCGCCCTTTCCGAATTCGGCTTTCCCGAGATCCACTATGTCTACGAGCCGGTGGCGGCCGCATTCTACTTTGCCCAGAACCTCAAGCGCGACGCCACGGTGCTGGTCGCCGACTTCGGCGGCGGCACCACCGACTATTCGCTGATCCGTTTTGAGACCAAGGCGGGACGTCTGACGGCAACGCCAATCGGCCATTCGGGCGTCGGCATCGCCGGCGACCATTTCGACTTCCGCATCATCGACAATGTGATCTCGCCCCTCATCGGAAAGGGGAGTCTGTTCAAGAGCTTCGACAAGCTGCTTGAAGTCCCGTCGAACTACTATGCGAATTTCGGCCGCTGGAATCAGCTTTCGATCTTCAAGACGTTGAAAGATTTCACGGATCTGAAGAAGCTGGTGCGCCAGAGCCTGGAGCCGGAAAAGCTCGAGGCCTTCGTCGACCTGATCGAGCATGACGAGGGTTATCCGCTCTACCAGGCGATCTCGGCGACGAAGATGCGCCTGTCGCAGGAGGAGGAAACCGAGTTCTACTTCTCGCCGCTTGGCGAGATGTCGCGCCGCACGGTGCGCCGCGCCGACTTCGAAAGCTGGATTGCGCCTGAACTTGCGCGCATCGAAGACGCGCTCGACGAGGTGTTACAGACAACGGAAACGCCGCCCGAAAGCATCGACAAGGTCTTCCTCACCGGCGGCACCTCGTTCGTGCCGGCGGTGCGCAACCTGTTCGAGCGGCGCTTCGAAAAGGACCGGATCGAAAGCGGCGGCGAACTGCTGTCCATCGCCCACGGCCTGGCGCTGATCGGAGAACATGAGGATATCGGCCACTGGACCGCGAATGCCGCATGAAGCCATTGGACCACATTTTCTGACGTGCTAGGTTGGCGCCCATGACTTCTGCCGACAACCTCTCCCCCGGCCAACTCGCCGCCCTGCTCGCATTCCACGCGGATGCGGGTGTCGAGTGGCTGATGGAGGAGGAGCCTGTCGATCGCCTCGCCGAGTTCGAAGCGATGAAGGCGGCGCGTTCCGACGTGCGCCAACAGGCCGATTCGCGCCCACAGACGAGCGCAAGCCAGCCGGTTGCGCGCCCGGAGGCCTCGCCTGCTACGCGGCAGCCGGCCAGCTCGGCCGGTGGCCAAGCTCGCGAAACGCGCGCGCCAGCACCTGCCGTCAACGCCCCTGCTGTGGCCATCCCCGACGCCCAGGCCGTCAAGGAGGCGCAGTTTGCCGCCGAATCGGCGCGGTCGCTCGCCGAGCTGCGGTTGGCAATGGAAGGCTTCGTCGGTTGCAATCTCAGAAACAGCGCCCGCAATCTGGTCTTTGCCGAAGGCGATCCGTCAAACGGCATCATGATCGTCGGCCCGATGCCCTATGCGGATGACGATCGCGACGGGCAGCCTTTCTCGGGCAGGCTGGGCGACATGCTCAACCGCATGCTCGCCGGCATCGGACTATCGCGCGAGGGCGTTCTGCTCAGCAATGTCGTGCCGTGGCGCCCGCCGGGCAACCGCGTGCCGACCGCCCGCGAGGCCGATATCTGCCGCCCCTTCATCGAGCGCCAGGTCGCTTTGGCCGAGCCCAAGCACCTGTTGTTGCTCGGCAATTTTACGGCGCGCTTCTTCTTCGGCGGCAGCGACACAATCCACCAGCTGCGCGGCGAATGGCGTGACCTTCAGATGGGCGGACACAGCGTCCAGACCCTTGCGACCCTGCACCCGCAGGACCTGGTGACAGCGCCGATCAACAAGCGCTTTGCCTGGCAGGATATGCTTGCCTTCAAGGCCCGCATCAACGGCTGACGGCCGCCTGCCCGTTTCATGAACAAAGTGTGAAGAAAGCCATGCGGTTTGCGCATATCTGCGCAGCGTTCTAGTGCATTGCAAAATCCATGTTGCAGCGCAATATATCAACACGGGAGGAATGGAATAAGGAACAAGAACCATGACTGCCCGCTTTCGCCCGATCCACAGCAGCTTTGAGACGCTCCGTCATACGGACGCTGCCCGGCGGACGCCGTTCAACCGCTTCGGCTCGGCAGCCAACGAGCAGATGACTGCAATCGGCCTTGCCCGGACCACCCGTCCGTCGCAGCTCTTCGCCGACTTCATCCAGCGCTGATCCCCACGCGATGCGCCAAAAGGCGTGTCGCGCGAAAGAGACGACGTAAGACAAGGAACAAGATCATGACCAAGCCCATTGCAAGCCTCAAGGTCCTGTTCGATTCGATCGCCGATATCGGCACTGCCGTACGTGCCTCGCGCGAATACACCGCGCTCAGCACCACCAAGGACGCCCGCCGCGCCCATCGCTCGGCGATCAGACCACTGCTGCCGAACTGATAGCGCCCGAGGACGGACCGTTACCGTCTTTTTGCTATCGGCTGTCGCAATCGACAGCGCCTCGAAAACTGGATAGAGCCACACTCATTTCGAGTTCGAAGCGATCGGTCACTCCGGCAACCCCGTCTGACTGCCCTCGCTCCGCATCGCGCCTTCGTTGCCAGCCACCCGGTTGGTCAAGTCGGCGCGTCTTTGTTTTCAGGAGCGCCGATGCTGGCCAGTCTCGCTTCCGTCCTCAGCCTGATGCTGTCCACTTTGTTGATGATGGTGGCCTTCGGGCTTCAGAGCTACGTCATCCCGGTTCGCTCCGTCGCCGAGAACTGGTCGACGCTGACGGTCTCGGTCATTGCCACCGGCTACACGGTCGGCTTCACCCTCTCCTGCATCATCACGCCGAAATTCGTGTTGCGCGTTGGCCATGTCCGCGTCTTCACCGCACTCATAACCCTGCTTTCGATCGCCATCCTGCTTTGCGGGCTGGTCGTCGACTGGCGTGCCTGGATCGCCTTTCGCGCCATATCCGGTTTCGCGATCTCCGGCAGTTATCTCGTCATCGAGAGCTGGCTCAACGAACGGGTGACCAACGAGAACCGCGGCATGCTGTTCTCGCTCTACCTCATCACCACGATGGTCGGCACCATCGGCGGGCAATACATGGTGCCGCTGGGAGACCCGACCAACACATCGCTCTTCATCCTTTGCGGCGTGCTGTTTTCGCTGGCACTACTGCCCACGGCGCTTTCTTCCTCGCCGATGCCGGCACCGCCGGCGCAGGCGCGATTCGACATTCCAGGCCTGTTTCGCCGCTCTCCGGTTGCCGTGGTCGGCGGCTTTCTCGCAGGCGCGCTCTCGGGCGCCTGGCTGAACCTCGGCGGCGTGTTCACGCAGAAGATCGGCCTGTCGACCGGCGAAGGCGCAACATTGCTCGCATCGCTCCTGACCGGCAGCGCCCTCTCGCAGATCCCGATCGGCCGCGCCTCCGACCGCATCGACCGGCGTATCGTCATGGTCGGCTGCGGCATTGTCGGCGTGATCTCCTGCCTGGTCATGTCCGCGTCGATCGGCAGCAGCCCGACGGTGCTCTATATCGTCGCCGCCCTCGTCGGCTCGGTCCTGTTCCCGATCTATGCGCTGAACGTCGCCCATGCCAACGACCTCGCCAAGCCGGACGAATATGTCGAGATCTCCTCGGGCCTGATGATCACCTACGGGCTTGGCACGATCTCCGGCCCGTTGATGGTCGGCCCGGTCATGGATCGGTTCGGGCCGGCGGCGCTGTTCATCGTGCTTGCCGTCTATTTCGCACTCTATGCAGGCTACGCCGCCTGGCGCATCCTGCGGCGGGAGCAGCACGAGGGTCTCGTCGCCAAGACCGACTTCCAGGCGACCACGGTGCTGCCGACACCCGGACCCGACGTTACCAGCCCGACCGCCCAGCAGGCGTCGCAGGACGGCCTGATCGAGGACGACACGGTGCCTGCTTGGGAACGACAGCCGGAATGAATGAAACAGGGGCCGTCAGCCCTGTGGCGTGACGTGCTTGCGCGCACCCCTGCGCTCCAATCCAAGCCGATGCTCGCGGAAGATGATGAAAATACCGGCGCCGACAACGATGGCGGTGCCGATCAGCATGGTGCTCGTCGGGATGTCCTCGAACAGAAAATAGCCGATGATCAGGCCCAGCACGATCGAGGTGTATTCGAACGGTGCGATCGTCGACATGTCGGCGTGACGGTAGCTTTCGGTCAAGAGGAGCTGCGCGACGCCGCCGCAGAAGCCGGCGATCATCAGCAACAGGAAGGCTTTCTGCGAGATGCTCGGCCAGCCGAACGGCAGGGTCGCGAGCGAAAAGACCGAGGCCGAGAACGAGAAATAGAGCACGATCGTGTGGGTGCGCTCGGCCCTCACCAGCTTGCGCACCAACACCATGGCGATCGCGCCGAGCGCCGCCGACAGCAAGACCGCCGCCGCCCCGAGCGCCTCGGACGACCCGAGACCGCCTTCGCGAAACAGCGTCAGCCGCGGCCAGGTGATGATCATGACGCCGACCAGACCGATGACGACGGCCGACCAGCGATAAAGCCGAACGGTTTCGCCGAGAAAAATCGCGGCAAAGGCAACGGCGATCAACGGCATCGCATAGCCAATGGCGATCGCTTCGGGGAGCGGCAAGTGCACGAGGCCGTAAAAGCCGAAGCTCATCGCCAGGATGCCGACGAAGCCGCGTGCGATGTGAGCGCCGATATCCTTCGTCTTGAAAGCGTCGCGCAACTGTCCGCGAAGGGCGAGATAGCCGAGGATCGGCACCATGGCGAAGGCGGAGCGGTAGAAGGTGATCTGGCCGGTGGCGATCTCGCTCCCGGCCGCCTTGATCAAGGTCGACATGCAAACGAAGATGACGACCGAAAGGACCTTGAGCAGGATCCCCTTCATCGGGTTTTCGACTTCGGCATCCATGGAAAACGCTTTTCGAGCCTTAGCGGAGGACCGCGGCGGCGACAGTTTGGGAGATTTGGGTGAGAGGCTCACCGGAGAACGATGTCACTCTAGCTGCGCCGGCCGCGAAAGTCGGATCAATCTTCTTGATGAACCGACTTTTTTCTTGATGAGTTCATCGCAGCAAAGACAATCGCCGAGAATTCTTTAGCGGGGTCGAAAAAAACCTTTCCGGTTTATTTCTTGTTAGTGCCACTTCGATACACGTCAAGGCGATAAGGGAGCGGGAAGAATACCGGACACCATGTCTTTTCTGCCGGAAGTGCGGTCGCCGGCATCACAATCGTGTGGCATATCCGGCTTTTCGCCCTTTGGCCTTTTCACCATCACAAGCGCCCTCTACAAATCCACCAGTAGCAAGGCGCGAGCGGGACTGACCATGCGGACAAATACTGGCCAGATCATTCATCTGGAAGACTACCGGCCGACCGACTTCGTACTTGAAAGAGTGGATCTGACCTTCGAGCTTGACCCGAAGGAAACCAAGGTCGAAGCGCGGTTGATCCTGCATCGGCGGGAAGGCGTGGACGCATCGGCCCCGCTGGTGCTTGACGGCGACGAGCTGGTCATGACCGGCCTGCTGCTCGACCAGGAAGAGCTTGCAGCCGCGCTCTACGACGTGACCGACGACACGCTGACGATCCGTGGCCTGCCCGAGACCGCCCCGTTCGAAGTCACCATCACCACGATGCTCTCGCCCGAGACGAACACCAAGCTGATGGGTCTCTACCGCACCAACAGCGTCTATTGCACGCAGTGCGAGGCGGAAGGCTTCCGCCGCATTACCTACTTCCCTGATCGTCCTGATGTACTTGCCGTCTATACGGTCAACATCATCGCCGACAAGAAATCCGCTCCGCTGCTGCTGTCCAACGGCAACTATCTCGGCGGCGCCGACATGGGCGATGGCCGGCATTTCGCCGCCTGGTTCGATCCGCACCTGAAGCCCAGCTATCTCTTCGCGCTGGTTGCCGGCGATCTCGGCGTGGTCGAAGACACGTTCACCACCATGTCCGGCCGCGAGGTCGCGCTGAAGATCTATGTCGAACACGGCAAGGAGCCGCGCGCAGCCTACGCCATGGACGCGCTGAAGCGCTCGATGAAGTGGGACGAAGAGACGTTCGGCCGCGAATACGATCTGGATATCTTCATGATCGTCGCCGTCTCCGACTTCAACATGGGCGCCATGGAGAACAAGGGGCTCAATGTCTTCAACGACAAGTACGTGCTGGCCGATCCGGAAACGGCCACCGACGCCGACTACGCCAATATCGAAGCGATCATCGCGCACGAATACTTCCACAACTGGACCGGCAACCGCATCACCTGCCGCGACTGGTTCCAGCTCTGCCTCAAGGAAGGCCTGACGGTTTATCGCGACCACGAGTTTTCCGCCGACATGCGCTCGCGCGCCGTCAAGCGCATCGCCGAAGTCCGGCACCTGAAATCAGAACAGTTCCCAGAGGATGCAGGCCCCCTTGCCCATCCGGTCCGGCCGACGAAATACCGTGAAATCAACAACTTCTACACGACCACGGTCTATGAGAAGGGCTCCGAAGTCACCCGGATGATCGCGACCCTTCTCGGCCGCGACCTGTTCAAGAAGGGCATGGATCTCTACTTCGAACGCCACGACGGCCAGGCTGTGACGATCGAGGATTTCGTCGCCTGCTTCGCCGATGTCAGCGGCCGCAATCTCAGCCAGTTTTCGCTCTGGTACCATCAGGCGGGAACGCCGCTGGTGACAGCCTCCGGCGCCTATGACGCAGGCAAGCAGACCTTCACCCTGTCGCTCGAACAGACCGTGCCGCCGACGCCGGGCCAAAGCGCCAAGGAGCCGATGTACATTCCGCTGCGCATGGGCCTGCTCCTTGGAAACGGCGCGGAAGCCGACCTTTCGAGCGTGGCGGGCGCAGATATCACCGGCGACGTGCTGCACCTCACCCAACGCAAGCAGACGGTGGTTTTCTCCGGCATTACTTCGCGCCCGGTGCCTTCATTCAACCGCGGCTTTTCCGCTCCGATCAACCTGCATATCGAGCAGACCGACGACGACCTGGCGCTGATCGCGCGGCACGAAAGCGATCTCTTCGCACGCTGGCAGGCACTCAACGCCATTGCACTTGCCAATCTGGTATCCGCGACGGCCAACGCCCGTGCGGGCAAATCCGTGACCTGCGAAAAGGCGCTGCTCGACGGCCTTGTCGCCGCGGCGGCTGACGACGGACTGGAGCCGGCTTTCCGGTCGCAGGCGCTGTCGCTGCCGAGCGAAGCCGACATCGCCCGCGAGATCGGCGCCGACAACGACCCCGATGCCATCCATACCGCCCGGCAGCAGATCCTCAAGGCGATTGCGGTTTCCGGCCGCGGAACCTTCCTTCGGCTTGCCGACGAAATGGCGTCGACGAGTTCCTTCAGTCCGGATGCGGAAAGTGCGGGACGTCGAGCCCTGCGCAACGCCGCACTCACCTATCTCGTCCATGGCGAGGATGATCCGAAACGGGCAGCAGAAGTCTTCGCAGCCGCCGACAACATGACCGACCTCAGCCATGCACTGGCATTGCTCGCGCACCGGTTCCCGGATGCGCCAGAGACGGCTCAGGCACTGGCAACCTTCCGGAAACGGTTTGCCGACAACGCGCTCGTCATCGACAAGTGGTTCGCGGTGCAGGCGACAATCCCCGGGGCCGGGACGCTCAATCGCGTCAAGGCGCTGATGACCGAGCCGCTATTCAATGGCAATAATCCGAACCGTGTCCGGTCTCTGGTCGGCAGCTATGCCTTCGCCAACCCGACAGGCTTCAACCGCGCCGATGGCGAGGGCTACCGTTTCCTCGCGAAGCAGATCCTCGATATCGATCCGCGCAATCCGCAGCTCGCGGCACGCATCCTGACTTCGATGCGCTCCTGGCGCTCGCTTGAAGACACGCGCGCCGATCATGCCCGCAATGCGCTGAAGGAAATCGCTGGCGCGACCAAGCTTTCGGCCGATGTCAGCGACATCGTCGAGCGCATGCTCAAGGCCTGAAAAGGCCGGGAATGCAGGCATTTTTCAAGGGCCGGGTCGCTCGCTCGACCCGGCCTATTATTTCCCAACGATTAGAAATGGTTAAGAAATCTTTACCATTACCTCTGGACAAGGCGAATCGCCCTGTGATTCATTGAGTCAGATTCGGGCGAGCGGCGCGCCGAATCATCAGAGGGTTTCACATTGGGTAAGATGGCGGACGCGCGACCAGCGAGCGCAGCCGACGGGCGGTTGCGACTCAAGTTTTCGGGCTTTTCCGGCCTGGAACGCGAGTTCATCTCGCAGGCGAAGATTTTCGCCGAGCCGACGTCGCAGCGTCTTGCGAGCGCGGAACCTATTCTCAAGCGCTCTATCCCCATCCTCATCATCGCATTCCTGATCATAGTCGCCGTTTCGCGCATGTCCGGCATCATGGGCGAGCACGCCCGGATGGAAGACAACTCGCGCCAGACGGTCGGGCTTGCCGCGGCAACGGCGGTCGCGGCGTTCCAGGCTGACGGCATGACGCTGTTCGAAGAGGGCCGGCGTTGGGATGCCGAACAGCGGCTGACCCAATACCTGCCCAACACCATGCTCGACGCGGGCATGTTTCTTTTGACCGTGCGCAAGGATGGACGGATCTTCGCCAGCACACCTGATGGTGTGCCGCTGATCGGCCGGACGCTTGCCTCGGTTGCACCCGATATCGCCACGCTGCAGTATTACGGCGAACATTCCAGCGTCATGAAGACGGCCATCAACGGCGTCGACCATATCGTCGCTTTGGCGCAGTTGCCGGAAGCGGCCGGCGTCGTCCTGGCGGCAACGCCGGTGACCCAGCTCGAAACGGCCTGGCGCGACGAGGTTTCGCTGAATGTGACGCTGTTTGCCGGCATCTCGGCGATCCTGCTGGTGGTGCTTTACGCTTATTACATCCAGGCCAAACGCGCCCGCGACGCCGACGGGGTGTTTGCGGAATCGAACCTGCGGGTCGAAACCGCCCTGTCGCGCGGCCGCTGCGGCCTCTGGGATTTCGATCTTGCCAACCGACGGCTGTTCTGGTCGCGGTCGATGTATGAGATGTTGGGCATGCCCGGCGAAAGCAGCGTGCTTTCCTTCGGCGACGCCGCACGGCTGATGCATCCGGACGATCGCGGTATCTATGGCGTGGCGCGGACAATTGCCCGCGGCGATGCGCGACAGATCGACCAGGTGTTCCGCATGCGGCATGCGGACGGCCATTATGTCTGGCTGCGCGCCCGCGCCGAGATCATCCGCACCGTTTCAGGCCGCGCCCATCTCATCGGCATCGCCATGGATGTCACCGAGCAGCACCGCCTCGCCCAGCGCTATGCCGAAGCTGATCAGCGTCTGGCCGATGCCATCGAATGTACGTCCGAGGCCTTCGTCCTCTGGGACAAGCAGGACCGCTTGGTCATGTGCAACACGCACTACCAGGAAGCCTACAAGCTGCCGGATCACGTTCTGGTGCCAGGCACCGAACGCATCGCCGTACACGCCGCTGCGGCACGCCCGGTAGTGGAACGCCGCATTGCGGATCCTGACCGTAGCAACCATTCGCAGACCACCGAAGTGCAGCTCGCCGACGAGCGTTGGCTGCAGATCAATGAGCGGCGCACGCGCGACGGCGGCCTCGTTTCTGTTGGTACCGACATCACGCTGCTCAAGCGTCACCAGGTGCGGCTGCGCGAATCCGAGCGCCGGCTGATGGCGACCATCGGCGATCTCTCGGCTTCGCGCATGACCCTGGAGCGGCAGAAGACCGAGCTGTCGATCGCCAACGCCAACTACCAGGCGGAAAAAGAACGGGCCGAGGCGGCGAACCACGCCAAGTCGGAATTCCTGGCCAATATGTCCCATGAGCTGAGGACACCGCTCAACGCCATTCTCGGTTTTTCGGAGATCCTGCAGACCCAGATGTTCGGGCCGCTCGGCTCGGAGAAATACGATGAATACTCGCGCGACATTCACGACAGCGGCAAACACCTGCTGAACGTCATCAACGACATCCTGGACATGTCGAAGATCGAAGCAGGCCATATGCGCATCAGCCGCGAGACCATCGATCTCGCGCCGCTGATCGAGGAGACGCTGCGTTTCACCACGATCCCGGCGCAGCAGAAGAACATCCATGTGGTGCAGCAAATCGCCTCGGGCCTGACCGTGGTCGCGGATCGGCGGGCGATGAAGCAGGTGCTGCTCAATCTCTTGTCGAACGCGGTCAAGTTCACCAATGAAGGCGGGCGCATTTCGCTGCGCGCCCGCAAGGTCACGGGCGCTGTGACATTGACGATCGCCGACTCCGGCATCGGCATCCCGCGTGATGCCCTGCAGAAGATCGGCCAGCCCTTCGAGCAGGTGCAGAGCCAGTATGCCAAGAGCAAGGGCGGCTCCGGCCTCGGGCTTGCCATCTCCCGGTCGCTGACGCGCCTTCACGGCGGAACGATGAAGATCCATTCCGCCGAAAATGTCGGCACCATCATTTCATTGCGCATGCCCGATCGCGACAGCGACCCGCAGCCCTATCCCGAAACCACCGACTGAAAAATACGCCGGACGGCCTTCGACAGCCGCCTGATATCCGCCTCCAGCGTTTTCAGGTCGGGATAGTCCCCTGCCCGGCAGACGAGATCGACAAGACCGGCAGGCGCCTCCTTCGGGTCGAACTCGCCTTCGATGCACAGGCGCACGATCTGCGACAGCTCGGTAAAGAGGCTCAGCGCCTCCATCGTCGTGTCGAGATCATTGGGGTTCATCATCGCACCGCCGAGGACCTTCAAGGCGTCGGCCGTGTGGGCGCCGGCCTCAAGCGGCGGCACGCCCTTGGCGGGAGCGATCAGCGCCAGGTACTGCGCAATGAACTCGATATCGACCAGGCCGCCGGGGATCAGCTTGAAATCCCAGATGTCGCTTGGCGGCTTCTCGCTGTCGATCATCTCGCGCATCGAGATCACGTCAGTGCTGACCTTGGCGACATCACGCGTGTGGCCGAGCACTTCGGCGAAGATGGCATCGGCTTGCGCCTTCAGACTGTCGTCGCCGCAGATGCAGCGCGCCCGCGTCAGGGCCAGATGCTCCCAGGTCCAGGCCTCTTCCCGCTGGTACTTGGCAAAGGCGTTGATGCGGGTGGCGACCGGGCCCTTGTTGCCGGACGGCCGCAGCCGCATGTCGACCTCATAGAGTACGCCCTCGGCTGTGGGCGCTGAGAGCGCTGCAATCAACCTCTGCGTCAACCGGGTAAAATAGCGCATCGGATCGAGCGGCTTGCCGCCATCCGATTCCGGGGCCGCGTCGTCATAGTCGTAGAGCAGGATCAGGTCGACGTCGGAGCCCGCCGTCAACTCGTGGCTGCCGAGCTTGCCCATGCCGACGACGACAATGCGCCCACCCGGAAAATCGCCATGGACCGAACGGACCTCGGCGAGCACCGCGTCCACTGCGGCAGCGATGATCAGGTCGGCGAGATCGGTAAAGGCGCGACCGGCCTGCGCGCCCGAAATCGAGCCGGTCAACAGGCGGATGCCGATCAGGAACCGCTGTTCGGCGGCGATGATGCGCAGCCGGTCGAGCACCTCTTCATAGTGGCGGGCGCCGGCAACGAAGTTGGCGATGCGCGGCGCCAGATAATCCCGGGTCGGCAGCTCCGCCAGAAGGCCCGGGTCGAGCATGCCGTCGAACACATGCGGCCGCGCCGCGATGATCTCGGCCAGCCTTGGTGCCGAGGACATGATGTTGACGATCAATGACAAGAGCCGCGGATTGTTGCCGAGCAGCGAAAACAGCTGGATGCCGGCCGGCAGGCCCGAGATGAAATGGTCGAAACGCAGGAGCGCCTCGTCGGCGCGCCGGCTTTCGCCGAAGACGCGCAGGAGCTGCGGCGTCAGCTCCGTCAGCCGCTCGCGCGCCTCGACCGACTGCGTCGCGCGGTAGCGGCCGTAATGCCAGGTGCGGATCGTGTGCGAGATGTCCGACGGCCGCTGGAAGCCGAGCTTTCTTAGGGTCTCGAGCGTATCGGGATCGTCGCGCTGGCCGGTGAAAACCAGATTGCCCGTCTCGCTCGAAAGCTTCGCCTCCTGCTCGAAGAGCTGGGCATAACGGCGCTCGACGGTGCGCAGCACCTTCGACAGCGCCTTGGAGAAGGAAGCCGTATCCTCGAAGCCGAGCATGAAGGCGATCCGCTTCAGCTCTGCCTCGGTCTCCGGCAGCACATGGGTCTGTTCGTCACGCACCATCTGAATGCGGTGCTCGACATCGCGAAGGAACCAGTAGGCCTCGACCAGTTCGGCCGCGGTCGTCTCGTCGATCCAGCCGGCCGTTACCAGCGCATGCAGCATCGGCTCCGTCGCCTTCAGCCGCAGTTCGGGCATGCGTCCACCGGCGATCAGCTGCTGGGTCTGAACGAAGAACTCGATCTCACGAATGCCGCCGCGGCCGAGCTTGATATTGTGTCCCTTAACCGCAATCTCGCCATGGCCCTTGTGGGCGTGAATCTGCCGCTTGATCGAATGGATGTCGGCGATTGCCGCATAGTCGAGATACTTGCGGAAGACGAACGGCGTCAATTCCTTCAAGAAGGCATCGCCCGCAGCTATGTCGCCGGCAACGGGCCGCGCCTTGATGAAAGCTGCGCGCTCCCAGTTCTGCCCCCTGCTCTCGTAATAGAGCATCGCCGCCTCGACGGGGATTGCGAGTGGCGTCGAGCCGGGATCCGGGCGCAGCCGCAAGTCGGTGCGAAAGACGTAGCCGTCGCCGCTGCGCTCCTGGAGAATGCGGATGAGGCGGCGCAGAAGCCGGCCGAAGGTCTCGGATGCATCGTCGCGATCGATGATGATGCCGGACTGCGGATCGTAGAAGACCACGAGATCGATGTCGGAGGAGTAATTGAGCTCGAAGGCGCCGAGCTTGCCCATGCCGAGCACGACAACGCCAGACCCCCGGCTCGGGGCCGTCACGTCCTTGAGCGCGAGCTTGCCGCCCTGGTGACCGCTCAGCAGCAGATGATCGATCGTTGCCGAAACGGCAGCGCCGGCAAATTCGCTCAGCCAGCGCGTCGTCTCGCGACCGTCGAAATGTCGTGAGAGGTCCGCAAGCGCAACGGCGAAGGCTAGCTCGCGCTTGGCCTTTCGAAGCCGCGTCATGATCTCGGTATCTGGCAGTGCCACGCCGGGCTCTGCCGATACCCAGGCATCCCGCGCCCGCCGGACCCTTTCGGTGAGAAATTCCTGCAGCGGCTCCGACAGGAGCTGTTCGAGTATGCCGGGCTGGCTGCCGCCGGTGTCGCGCAGGAATGGCGACAGGGCAAAGGCAGCGACGATGAACGCCTTGAACGGCGTTTCGGATGCCAGCAGACGGCTGATCTGGTCATGGCCCTTGGCCATATCCTTCAGCACCGACAGCGCGGATTTGGCGTCAGCCTGGCTTGCCGGTTTGATCGGCGCCGTCTCCATGCCCCACCAGTGCCCTGCCATCGTGTCCTGCATACCGTTCCCCCGTGTTCTCCGCAAACCGGTCTATCAGGTCGCGGACGCCGGGAAAACCATGTGTACCGTCAGTCCCTTGCAGTTGTCAGCGCCATCAGCATCGGTTGCAGCCAGATCCAGCACACCATGATGCATCTCCATCACTGCCTCGACGAGCGACAGGCCGAGACCCGTGCCGGGCTTGGAGCGGCTCTCATCCAGCCGAACGAAGCGCTTGACGACTTCGTCGCGCTTTTCCCTAGGAACACCCGGCCCGTGGTCGGCAACCGAAAGAACGACTTTGCCGTCGCGCCTGCCGAGCGAAACCTTGATCAGCGGATCGGCGGCGCCTTCGGCATATTTGATCGCATTGTCGAGTAGATTGCCGAGCGCCTGGCCGACAAGCTCGCGATTGCCCGAAATCACCATGCCTGGCGCCACATCCGCCTCCAGCCGCAGGCCGACATCTTCGGCGACTGGTTCATAGAGTTCGACGCAATCCGACACAATCTGCGAAAGGTCGATCTCGCTCATCTCGGCAGCAGCCGAACCCGCTTCGACGCGCGAAATCATCAGGAGCGCATTGAAGGTGCGGATCAGCTGATCCGACTCGCCGATGATTTCCTCCAGCGCGCCGCGCTGACTTGTACCCTTGCGCGCAAGTGCGGCTTCCGCCTTGTTGCGCAGCCGCGTCAACGGTGTCTTCAGGTCGTGGGCGATGTTGTCGGAGACCTGGCGCAGCCCCTCGTTCAGCTTCTCGATGCGGCCGAGCATCGCGTTCAGCGATTCGGAAAGCCGGTCGAATTCGTCGCCGGAACCGCTGGTCGGCAGACGCTGCGACAGGTCGCCCGCCATGATCTTGGTGCTCGCCTCGGACATGCGGTCGATGCGCTTCAGCGCATTGCGGCCGATGGCAAACCAGATGATCAGCGCACCGAGGCCCATGATGCCGAGGGCGACCACCAGCGCCTGGCGCACCAGCGCACGAAACTTCTGCGGCTCCTGCAGGTCACGGCCAACAAGGATGCGCAGGCCGTTGTCGAGCATCAGCACATGGGCAAGTGCCACATGGCTGTCCTGGCGGGTCTCGTCGGTATAGCGCTGGTAGGCAAAGGGTTTCTCCGTCCAGCCTTCGCGATCGAGAAGGCCCGGCTCCAGGCTCGCCACATTGCCAGCAAGGATTTCACCGCTTGGCCCGGCGATCACATAGAGATTGGCGCCAGGCTGGCGCGCGCGCCGTTCCAATGAGCGCAGCAGCCCATTGATCCCCGCACGGGTATAGACCTGCTCGATCTGGGTCACCTCTGCGGTCACTGCGTCGCGCGTCTGCTGCTGTAGCAGACGCTCGGACATGCCGGTGACATAGAAGACGAGAAAGGCGGCGCAGAGCGAGAAGAGGATCAGATAGAGCGCGGACAACCGGACGGCGGTTGTCCTCAACAGGACGCCGAGTTTGCTCATGCGCTGGCGGTCCGGTCATCCTTGATCATATAGCCGGCGCCGCGCACGGTTCGGAGCAGCGGCAGATCGAAGTCCTTCTCGATCTTGGAACGCAGTCGCGACACGTGCACGTCGATGACATTGGTCTGCGGATCGAAGTGATAGTCCCAGACGTTTTCGAGCAGCATCGTGCGGGTCACGACCTGGCCGGCATTTTTCATCAGGTACTCGAGCAGCCGGAACTCGCGCGGCTGCAGCGGGATTTCCTTGCCCTGGCGGCGAACCGAGTGCGACAGGCGGTCGAGCTCGAGATCTCCGACCCGGTAGACCATGTCCTGTTCCGGCGTACCCTTGCGGCGGCCGAGCACTTCAACGCGGGCGAGAAGCTCGTTGAAGGCATAGGGTTTCGGCAGGTAGTCGTCGCCGCCGGCGCGCAGACCCGTCACCCGATCATCGACCTGGCCGAGCGCCGACAGAATGAGCACCGGCGTATGGACTTCCTTGCGACGCAGCTCCGAAATCACCGACAGGCCATCGCGGCGCGGCAACATGCGGTCGACCACGAGAACGTCGTAGCTGTTTTCGCTGGCCATGAAGAGGCCGCTTTCGCCGTCGCTCGCGTGATCACAGACGATGCCGGCTTCCCGGAACGCCTTTGCCAGATAGGCGGCTGCCTCGATATCGTCTTCAATAATAAGAATCTTCATACGCGTGACCATAGTCCCGGACCCCTGTCTGTCTCAACCGGTTTCGGTTCTTCCGACAACCGGCATGGCGATCACTTCGCCCCAAACGGCCGGCGCCGCGAAATCGCTTGGATATCGCGGCGCCCTGGTCATTCATTCGCAGCCGCGATCAACCCTGATCGATGGGAAGCGCCACGAAGCGGCTGCCGTTCTCGGCCTCGATCTGGAAGAGCGCCTTGCTGCGACCGTCCTTCTTGGCGATGTTGATCACCTTGAGGATATCGTCCGCCGACTTCACTTCCTGATTGTTGACGGAAACGATCTTCTCGCCCTGCTTCAGGCCACGGTCGCTGGCGTCCGAGTCCTCGTCCACCGAGGCAATCGTCACGCCCTTGCCGTCATCCGACGGCGTCACCGTCATGCCAAGGTCGGCCAGGGCCTGCTCGCTCGACGGCTGGGTTTCCTCGGACTGGTTGCCCTGATCCGTGGCCGCTTCCTTGTCGTCCTTCGGCAGCGTGCCGATCTCGAGCTTGACGGTTTCCGACTTGCCGTTGCGCCACAGTGCAACGTCGACCGTGGTGCCCGGGCGCATGCCGGCTACCTTGCGGGCAAGATCGCGCGGATCCTTGATCGTGTCGCCGTTGAGCGCAGTGACCACGTCGCCCTTCTTGATGCCGGCCTTGTCGCCCGGCGAGCCGGCCTGCGGCTCGACGACGAGTGCGCCGGCTGCCTCAGACAGACCGAGCGATTCGGCGATATCCTTGCTCACCGGCTGGATCTGAACACCGAGCCAACCGCGCGATACCGAGCCGTCCTTCATCAGGTCGGCAACGACGTCCTTGGCGACGGATGCCGGAATGGCGAAGGCGATGCCGACATTGCCGCCCGACGGCGAGAAGATCGCGGTGTTGATGCCGACCACTTCGCCCGAAAGGTTGAAGGTCGGACCACCCGAGTTGCCGCGGTTCACCGCTGCGTCGACCTGCAGATAGTCGTCATAGGGACCCGAACCGATATCGCGGCCACGGGCCGAGATGATGCCGGAGGTTACCGTGCCGCCGAGACCGAAGGGGTTGCCGACGGCAACGACCCAGTCGCCGACGCGGACCTTGTTGTCGTCGGCCCAGCTGACATAGGTGAACTTGCGCTTGTCATCGACCTTGAGCACGGCGAGATCGGTGCGGCTGTCCTTGCCGATCAACTTGGCGTCAAGCTCGGTGCCGTCATTGAGGATGACCGTGAACGCAGAGCCATCGGAAACGACGTGATTGTTGGTGACGAGGTAACCGTCTTCGGAGATGAAGAAGCCGGAGCCTTGCGAAGTCGGGCGCAGGCGACCTTCGCCGTGCGGGCCACGACGGCCGGGGCCGCGTTCGGCACGGTCATCGCCGCGCGGGCCGCCGAATTCCTTGAAGAAACGCTTCAGCGGGTGATCGTCGGGAAGCTCATCCAGACCGCGACCGCCAAAATCGAAGGTGAAGCCATTGCCCTCGTCGGAAACGGGATTAGCACGCGACTGGACGCGGACGGAGACTACGGCCGGGGAAACCGCGTCGACGACATTGGCAAAGCTCGGCACCTGGGGCGCATCGACCTTGACGGGTTCGGCGAAGGACTGGGCAATCGTGGCCGGCAGGCCGGAGGTCAGCATGACGGCCGCAAGACCCGCAACGGTCGAGGTCTTCAGAACAGTCTTGAGGGAGGGACGCAGGAGTTTGGTCGTAATCATCCGTTTTGCCTTTTCTCTTCCTTGAAGCCGCTGGAAGCAGCTTCGGCATCTTGATTTCGAGGATCGCCGCGGGGGTAGCGATTTCGCTCTTGGCTGACTGGAGGAACAGCCGATGACGAAAGATGTAACGGATTGGACCTTACTGAGTTCTGTCCGGAGGATGAATTTTTGGTAATGTTGGTGGCGGGCGTCTGCAACGGCGCATTGCCCGTGGGATCGAGAGCGTTTCCGCCTTAGGCGGAGTCGCAGAAACGCGCTATCTCTCTGTTTTACGCATTTCCTGGCGGAAAGCCGCTTCGCACTTTTCCTGGAAATGCTCTACGGCTGAAGCAGCTTCTTCAGCTTTTCCTTCTCGTCGTCGGAAAGCGGCGTGCCGCGCGATTGCCGGCCGCGTTTGAGTGCCGCCACCAGCAACGTCGCGGCGCCGACCAGCAAAAGCAGGATCGGCATGCCCCACAGGATCATCGTCTTGGTTTCGAACCGCGGCTTCAGCAACACGAACTCGCCATAGCGCGAGACGACATAGTCGATCACCGCCTCGTCGCTGTCGCCATTTGCCAACCTCTCGCGCACCAGAACCCTGAGATCCTTGGCAAGCTCTGCGTTGGAATCGTCGATCGACTGGTTCTGGCAGACCATGCAGCGGAGCTCGGCCGAGATCGCCCGCGCCCGTGCTTCGAGTGCCGGATCGGACAAGACCTCATCCGGATTGACCGCGAAGGTCGGGCCGAGCGACGCCAGAAACAGAAAGAACGCCAGCAGCAATCGGTTCATTCGGCCGCTCCCACCGGGATCGTCTTCGGCCGCTTGGCGCGCGTCGGCGCGCCAACGCGCAGGCGGCGATCGCTGAGCGAGACGAAACCTCCCGCCATCATCAACAGCGTGCCGCCCCAGATGCACAGGATCATCGGCTTCCACCAGATGCGCACGACGATGCCGCCTTCGCTGATCTGGTCACCGAGCGAAACGTAGAGCTGGCTCAGGCCGAAGGTACGGATACCGGCTTCGGTGGTCGGCATGCGCCGCGCCTGATAGAGCCGCTTCGACGACCAGATGTCGGTGACGACGACGCCACCGCTGCTGATGGTGAAATGGCCGGATTCCTCGGAATAATTCGGACCGCTACCGTTGCGCATGCCGTCGAACCGCAGGGTGTAGCCTCCCGCGTCCACGGTCATACCCGGCTTCATCTCGACGACGGTCTCGGTTTCGAAGGCGGTGACGGCGACGATGCCGATCAGCGTGACGCCGAGGCCGATATGCGCAAGTGCGGTGCCGAAGGCCGAGCGCGGCAGGCCGGAGAACCGCCGCCAGGCGACGTTGCCCGCGACCTTGCCGAGCCCCGAGCGCAGCGCCAGATCCGTCACCGAACCGGCGATCAGATAGACGCCCAGCGCAATGCCGAACAAAGCGAGGATCGGTCCGCCGTTCATGGCGTAGTAATAGACGCAGCCGACGACGAGGCCGACGGCAACCGCTGCAAACAGCCGCTGGGCAACGCCCATGAGATCTCCGCGCTTCCAGGCCAGCAGGGGACCGAAGGGCACTGCAAACAGGAGTGGCAGCATCAACAGCCCGAAGGTCATGTTGAAGAAGGGCGGCCCGACCGAAATCTTGTCGCCGGTCAGCGCTTCAAGCACCAGAGGGTAGAGCGTGCCGGTCAGCACGGTCGCGGCCGCGGTCGTCAGGATGAGGTTGTTGAAGACAAGAGCGCCTTCCTTCGAAACCGGCGCGAAGATGCCGCCGGCTTTCAGCCGCGATGCGCGGTAGGCAAACAGCGAAAAGGCGCCGCCGATGAAAAAAACGAGGATGGCGAGGATGAAGATGCCGCGGGTCGGGTCGGTCGCGAAGGCATGAACCGAAGTCAGCACGCCAGAGCGAACGAGGAAGGTGCCAAGCAGCGACAGCGAGAAGGTCATGATCGCCAGCAGCACGGTCCAGATCTTCAGCGCTTCGCGCTTCTCCATGACCAGAGCGGAATGCAGCAGCGCGGTGCCGGCAAGCCACGGCATGAACGAGGCGTTTTCGACCGGATCCCAGAACCACCAGCCACCCCAGCCAAGCTCGTAATAGGCCCAATAGGAGCCCATCGAAATGCCGGCCGTCAGGAACGTCCAGGCAGCAAGGGTCCAGGGACGCACCCAGCGCGCCCAGGCAGCGTCGATACGCCCTTCGATCAGGGCGGCGATGGCAAAGGAGAAGCAGACGGAAAAGCCGACATAGCCCAGATAAAGTAGGGGCGGGTGAATGGCGAGACCGACGTCCTGCAGGATCGGGTTCAGGTCCTTGCCTTCGCCCGGTGCCGGGATAAGGCGGGCGAAAGGGTTGGATGTCAGCAGGATGAACAGCGTGAAAGCCACGGCAATCCAGGCCTGCACCGCGAGCACATTCGCCTTCAGCGTTTCCGGCAGATTACGACCAAATGTGGCGACCAGCGCCGAAAAGAACACCAGGATCAAGAGCCAGAGCAGCATTGATCCTTCATGGTTCCCCCAGACGCCGGAAATCTTGTAGATCAGCGGCTTCAGCGAATGCGAGTTCTCCCAGACGTTGCGGACCGAAAAATCCGACGTGACATAGGCGAAGGTCAGCACGGCGAAGGAGAAGGCGACGAGCAGGAAACAGGCAATCGCCGCGCTGGAGGCGAGCTCCATCAGGGCGCGATCGTTGAGCCTGGCGCCAAGGATCGGCAAAGCCGCTTGCACGAAGGCGGTCGCAAGCGCCAGAACCAGCGCATAATGTCCAAGTTCGATAATCATCGAACGGTTTCCTTCCCGCTGAGTTCGACACCCTGCGCCTTCAAGCGGTCGGCGACATCCTTCGGCATATAGGTCTCATCATGCTTGGCGAGCACGGAGTCTGCAACGAAGACCGAGCTGCCGGCAACGAACGTGCCCTCGGTGACCACGCCTTGCCCCTCACGGAACAGGTCCGGCAGGATGCCGGTATAGGTCACCGGCACCTGGCCGAGCGTATCGGTAACGGTGAAGGTCACGGTCTTGCCGTCGCCGCGCTTGACCGAACCGGCCTCGACCAGCCCGCCTAGACGGATGCGGGTTCCCGGCGGCACGTCGGTCTTGGCGAGATCGCTCGGCACGTAGAAATAGGCGATCGCCTGGCTGAAGGCGAACATTACGAGGAGGACGGCAAGCGTCAGAAAGCCGACGCCACCGCCGATGATCGCCAGTCGCTTCTGTTTTCGCGTCATTGCGTCTCTCCGTCCGTCTTGATCCCGAGTTCACGGGCCAGCGCAAGCAGCTGTTTTCCCTGTTCGCCGTCCGCCGGGAAGGTTTTCAGGCTTTCCTTTAGGGCGGCCGCCGCCTGGTCTCTTTGATCAAGCACAACATGCGAACGGATCAGCCGCGCCCAGCCTTCGGCGTTGGCGGGGTCTTCCTTAAGCCGGCTCGCCAGGCTTTCGACCATGCCGCGGATCATCTCCTGGCGGTCGCCGGCGTTCATGTCCTGTGCGGCGGCGATATCGTCCGCGCTCGGATTTCCCGGTGCAGCGCCCGCAACATTGCCGGCAGCGCCACCTGAAAGCTCGGCCACGTGCTGCTTGACGAGCGGCACCCAGGGCGCATCCGCCGGGGAACTGGCGATCAGCCTGTTGAAGGCTGCAAGCGCCTCGTCCTTCTTGCCTTCCTGCTTCAGGCCAAGGGCAAGATAGAATTCGGAACGCGGGTCGTTCGGGTCGATGGCGAGGGATCTGCGGAGAGCCGACTGCGCTTCGGTGGTCACAAGTCCGCCGGACAGCGTGATCACCGCCTCGGCATAGCCACCCAGCCGCGCCGGCGTCGGCCCCAGCAGGCGCACGGCGCTGTCATAGGCGGCGACCGCCTCCTCGACGCGACCGTTGCGCATGTAGATTGGCGCCAGCACGTCCCAGCCGGCACCGTCGTTCGGGTTCTGCGCCAGGTGATTTTCCGCCCGCGCAATCAGAATGTTGATATCGGCACCGGGATCGGCAAGGCGCGCCGCCAAAGGCTGCGCCGGAACCCCTGGGCTGCCAGTGAACATGTAGAGACAGAGCCCAATTGCGGGAAGACAGAGAAGCACGAAGGCCTGCGCCACGATGTTGACGCCGCGGCGCGTGGCTGCGGCCGGCTCGGCGGCATTGTCGATCTCGCCAGCCGCAAGCAGCCGGCGGGCGACCTCGGCGCGGGCGAGTTCGGCATCGTCGCCGCTGATCAGGCCGCTCTCCTGGTCACGCGTCAGTTCATCGAGCTGATCGCGATAAACTTCGATATCATGACTATGGGGAGACGATGCGGGCGCTGCCGCCCGCAAGAGCGGGAGGATGAGTACGACAGCTACAGCCGCCGTCAACGTGGCGACGAGGATCCAGAACAACATGGATGCTCAATACTATGGCACCCATGCCATTCCAACTCGAAAACCTGCAATGACAGAGATTTGAGGCGTTTCGCCGCAACCGGAAATCCGGTCAGCTGAGCGGCGTCCAGCTTCCGTCGGAATTCCGGCAGGCCGCACCACGCGCCGTCGTCGGTTGTCCCTTGACGGTCACGGTGTGGCTGTACTGGCGGCAGTTCTGCGAACCGACCTGATAAGGTGCGGCGGCGACGACCGAACCGGTGACGCTACGCCCCTGCCAGTTGACCGGCTGACCGCCCGGAGCAGCCTCCAGGGCGCGGTACTCGGCCTCGAGCGCACGCTGGCGGTCCGACGTTCCGATATCGAGATTGCTGAGCCGGCCGATAACGCCGCCCTGCAGGGCCGTGATGTAGGTCGTCGAAGACACGCTGCGGGTCGCGGTCGTGCCCAACCCGGCCGCCGCGGTCTGTCCGCCCGAGGTGGTGCTGCAGCCGGCAAGAGCCACCGCCGACGCGATCAACGCGATCCTGCCGCTGACGACAATAGTTCGTGTCATTTCTGCCTGGTTCCTCATGATCCGCGACATGTACTTTCTAACGCGGGGCTCCGCCTGCGCCGACCGGCGGGGCCGAGCGGAGACTTCCCTTTGATTTTCTTTTGGCATTCCCTGTTGGCAGAGGCAACTGGAAGGGCAGTCGACGCGATACTTTCGCGCGCCAGTGTGACACCTAAACCGCAGCCGGCAGCACGAGCTCGGCGCGCAGCCCGCCCTCTTCCCGGCGCGACAGCGTCAGCGTGCCCTGATATTCCCGTACGATTTCACTGACGATCGACAGACCGAGGCCCGTTCCCGGCTTGCTCTCATCCAGCCGCTTGCCGCGCTTCATCGCCAGCGCGATCTGATCCGGGTCGAGGCCAGCTCCGTCGTCGTCGACGTCGAGAACGATCCATTGCCGACCGGTTTCCTTTGCGTGCTCTTCGTTTGTAGCCGGACGAACATTCAGCCAGACCTCGCCCTTGGCGTGGCGAGCGGCGTTTTCGAGCAGGTTACCGACAGTCTCCTCGACATCCTGCAGCTCCATCGCTAGCACCAGGCCCGGCGGGTTGATCGACAGATGAACCTCTTTTTCCGGATTGAGCTTGCGCATCACGCGCACAAGCCGCTCCAGCGCCGGCTGCGCTTCTGTGCGGGCGAGAATGGATTCGCGCTGGGCGGCGATCCGCGCGCGGCTCAGATAGGATTGAACCTGCATCTGCATCGCATCGACCTGGTTTCTGACGAGTTCGCCATGCGACGCCTCAAGCACGCGGGCCTCGTTGAGGAGGACCGCGATCGGCGTCTTCAACGAGTGCGCGAGGTTGCCGACCTGCATGCGCGCCCGCTCGACGATGCGGCGGTTGCTGTCAATCAGCGCATTCACTTCGTTTGCAAGTGGCTGGATCTCGCGCGGAAAGGCACCATCGAGCCTTTCGCTTTCGCCGGCCCGGATCTTCTCCAGCGAGCGGCGGACCTGGTCGAGCGGTCTGAGACCGAAGAGAATGGTCAGCGCGTTCATGCCGAGCCCGCCGAGGCCGAAGATCGAGAGCGCGATGGTCAGATTGCGGGTAAAGCGGTTGATGTCCGCCTCTAGAACGTCACGATTGCCGGCAACGCGGAAACGGGCGGTGTGGCCCTGAATGTCGAGAACGACTTCGGTCTCGGCCACTTCGACCTCGTTTCCGAACGGGTCCTTGGTGGTGTAGAAACGGACGTAACCGGTATCGAAGGGGACTTCGTCGACGCTCGCGATCGGCAGCTTCGCGTTGCCGAGCGAGGTAGAAATCAGCGGCGGCGTGTCGAACTCGCCGATCGGATCGACGATCCAGTACCAGCCGGTCTGCGGCTGGGAGAAGCGCAGGTCGCCGAGCTGGGGACTGCCGGCAAGCACCGTCTTCTCATTGACCGAAATCGAGTTGACGACGTTGAAAAGCTGGGCACGCAGCAGGTCCTTGAAGCCGCGTTCCGATCCTTGCCGGTAGAGGGCTGAGATGACAACCCCGATCACCACCAGGGCAACGACGGCCCAGACGGTCGAAACCGCCAATACGCGGGCCGTAAGGGATCTAATTGCCATTGCCGGGCGCTTGCATGCGGTATCCGAGGCCGCGCACCGTCTCGATCAGGTCGTTGCCGATCTTCTTGCGAAGACGGCCGACAAAAACTTCGATCGTGTTGGAATCGCGGTCGAAGTCCTGATCGTACATGTGTTCGACCAGTTCCGTCCGGGATACGACCTGGCCCATGTGGTGCATGAGGTAGGAGAGCAGCCGGAACTCGTGCGACGTCAGCTTCAGCGCCGTTCCGTCGACGGTTGCCTTCGACCCCTTTGTGTCGAGCCGCACCGGGCCGCAGACAATTTCCGAGCTTGCGTGGCCGGCCGCCCGGCGGATCAGCGCGCGGATGCGGGCAAGCACCTCCTCGACATGGAACGGCTTGGCGACATAATCGTCGGCACCGGCATCGATGCCGGCCACCTTGTCGCTCCAGCGATCACGCGCCGTCAGGATCAGCACCGGCATGCTCTTGCCGCCGCCGCGCCATTTTTCAAGAACGGTGATGCCGTCCATCTCGGGCAGGCCGATATCGAGGATCACGGCGTCATAGGGCTCGGCATCGCCGAGATAGTGACCCTCTTCGCCGTCATAGGCCTGATCGACGACGTAGCCGGCCTCCTTCAGCACTTCGGCGAGCTGCCGGTTCAGGTTGACGTCGTCCTCGACTATCAGAATGCGCATTCGTACCCACTTTTCCTCTTTCGCACCGTCGTCACGGGCGAATTACATCGGCACCCTTACGGTCACCTTTTTCGGTCGCCCGCCATTGCCCGGCACAAGCACCGTGATCACGCACTGGCCATCGGACGTCGGCTGTGCCGACAGCAGTTCGCCGCCGGTTTCCGAAACGACTTGCTGAGCAGCCGCGCTGCAATCGCCGGCCACGCGGACGACAAAGTCCGTGGGCACGTTGACCTCAGGCGGAGCAAAGCCCGCAAGGCCTGCGGCAAGCGCGGCTATGATCACTGGTGAAGACATGAACGCACTTTCGACTTGGGAAGCATCATGGCAAAAGCAATAACCGATAGAGGCTGAATGGCAAATGAATGTCGGCCGCCCAGCCGGGCGAACAGCCACCTGTGAATGGCTGTATCCACAGTGACCCGACCGCAGATTGCAACGATTCCTTCGACGGTGAAACTCGACGGAAGAAAACCTCCGCCTGACAGCGGTCCGTGCCGAACATCGATCCGCTGCAGCGCCGTGCCAGCCGCCAATCAACGAGGCGCATTCCGCGACGGAGCCGCCGGCTTGACGATCAGCCATTTGTTAAGCCCTTCCTGCTATCGTTGGGTACTCGGTCGAGAACCAGATGGCCGCAGCCTCCGTCGCTCGGCTTACGGCAAGACTTGAAGTGGGCTCGAAATCCCGAGTCCTTTGAATCTCTTGGCCGCACATCTTCCAAAGTTGAGTCCGGCTCTTGCGGGGTTGAATGAGCGCGATCCGGCGAAGAGTCCGACCCCTCATCTAAGCCTCTGCATTGTTTGGTGTTGCCGCGCGCACGTCGGGCCTTCAGGCCGCCTCATGGGGTCAAATACTCTCATCTCACAGCCAGATCGCGATTATCGAAACGCCGTTCGCAACTGAACTTGCTCGCTTTGCGGTGACGTCGCGCACGCGCGCTATCAACCCACTACAGCGCCTGATCGCCAAAGCCGCTTGCTCAAAAGACCGCCCTCCCGACTCACCGAGCGCCAAATTGGCCCGCTGTCCCCGGTCGGCTGAATGCAACTGTGGATCATTGAAAAATTAATCGATTTAAAGATTTTTCAATCGTTTAAATGATTTAAGCCACTGATTTACAAAGCGTTTACGATGTGAAATTGTCCGCCCGTCAACTAGTCATGAATTTGCAACAGGCCCGGGAGGATCGGATGCAGACGCTCGTAAACAACCAGCCGGCATCTCAGCAGTCCAAGGTACCGCAGTCGCTGCTGGACCGTTTCGAAAGCGAATGGCGCGAAATGCGCTCAGCCACCCAGACAACACCGAAGCCCGTTCAGCCGGCTGAATAAGCCTGCGCTAGCGCGCGAGAATAGGCTTGTCGACACGACTATGCCCATCGACCTTAAAGCCGCCCGCGGTCAACGCCGCGAGCGGCTTTCGCTTTTTGGCTTAATGCAGCTCTAAAAGCGCCTTGTGTCTTGAAGAGCCTTCTCGTTCTCGGGGGTGATCGGTCGCATCCAGCTGGTATTCCCCCCGCCCGCGCAGCCCCAAAAGAAGCTGACAACGCTGTGAATCCCGCCTCCCGCGGTGGCGTATCGAGCCGCGCGTATGGCCAGCCGTGTGGCGATTTCCTGCCTTTTGGCCAATCGGAAAAACCGTGTTACTCTTTTTCCATGCTGACCGACGAGATTGAAAAACTGGCGCTGAGCCTGCCGGGAACGGAAGAAAATGCCCATTTCGGCACGCGGGACTTCCGTGTGGGCAAGCGCATCTTCATGTCTCTGCCCGAGGCAGGGCGGGCGGTTTTCAAGTTCACACCGGATCAGCAGCGCATGCTGCTGGAAATGGAACCCGGCGTCTGCGCTGCGGTCCCCGGTGGCTGGGGCAACAAGGGCTGGACCTCGCTCTACTTTGTCGAGGCCGACGAGGATCTCGTTCGCCAGTCGATGGAAACCGCGTGGCGCAATGTTGCCCCCAAAAGCCTGGTGAAGAAGAACGGCCGTCATTGACGCGGCCGGCATCGACGTTTCGAAAGCCGTCTGCAGACGACCTTCTATCCGCAGGCAATCGTCTCAGAGAACATAGTCGAAAAGCGTGACCGGCTTGTCGTGATACTCCGTCTGCGCGAACGGCCGCATGCCGAGTTTCTCCACGATTCTGATCGATGCCGCATTGGCCGGGCTGACGATAGCGGTTACGCGGCGTCCGGCGTGATGTTCCCGCGCCCAGCCGAAAGCCGCATGCGCAGCTTCGCTGGCATAACCGCGTCCCTGCGCCTCAGGCGCGATCGTCCAGCCGGTCTCCATCGTCCCGGTCAGGGCGGGAGAAATCTCGCGGCGCAGTTCCTGAAAGCCGACCTGCCCGACGAAGCGCCCGGAGCTTCTCTCTACGATCACGAAATAACCGAAGCCAAAGAACTGCCAGCCGCCCTCCTGACGCAAAAACCGCGTCCACATCTGTTCGCCGGAAAAGGGGGCCGGTGCGATATGACGAAGGATCTCTGGATCCGACCACATCTGCTGATAGGGCTCGAAATCCTCCAGCTGCGGTCTGCGGAGAATGAGGCGGTCGGTGCTGATCATCGGAATGCCTGAGAACGATGGAATACCACCGATCTCTAGCTGCTCTCCGCAGTGCCTGCAATGGCGCCCCGTTCCAAAACCGATTCCGCAAGGGCAGCTAACAGGCTGTTAACCCAAACTTTTCTCGCCGACTTCCAGCGGCCAGGTCACGAGGTAATCCTCGTAGTCCTCGATGTCGATGCCGTCTTCCGCAACGGTGCGGCCACGCACGGAAATGCCGGCGGTGTGCACCGTCTCGGCATCGCCCGAGAGCAGCGGATGCCACCAATAGAGGTCGCGGCCTTCCGCCACCAGCCGATAGCCGCAGGTCGACGGCAGCCAGGTAATCTCGCGCACCGCGTCCGGCGTCAGCTGAATGCAATCCGGCACCGTTGCCTGACGGTTCGGATAGTCCTTGCACCGACAGCTCTCGCCGTCGAGCAGCGTGCAGCGGATCGAGGTCCAGGCGATCTCTGCCGTTTCCCAATCCTCGAGCTTGTTGAGGCAACAGAGCCCGCAGCCGTCGCAGAGGCTTTCCCACTCCGCGTCATTCATCTCGTCAAGGCTCTTCGCCTTCCAGAAAGGCATTTCGCCCATCGCCATCACACTTTCGTCAAATCGGTCGCGCTACTGCGCGGCACGTCTTATCAGACGTGCAAAGGTCACAGTAGCGATTTGAGTTGCTGCAGGTTTGTCCTTTAATCGGCGACGACCAAAGGAAACATGCAGGAGAGAAATTTCGCAGAAAATTGCCGGTTTTTTAAGGCCACCGGCGCGATATGCAAGTAGATTGGAATTTGACGCCGTGCAAATATCGCGCGGCACCGGCATGATGCCAAAAGCCTTCAGGACGTTGAGACCGTGCGGGAACCGAGGAAAGACGATAACCGGCCGAAAAAGCGGCACATCTTTCTGAGAATCGATTCCTGGATCGATTCGACGGTCTGGAATGCCGGGTTCAAACTCTCACAATGGTGGGAAGATACCACTATTTTCTTCCGCCGCTTCCGCGTCACGGGCTGGAAGAAGGCGGTCTTCGAGGTCCTCGGTGAAGGTATGACCTGGGGAACGGCCGGCTCGGTGCTGATGCTGGCTCTCGCTCTTCCGGCCTTCGAGGAGACCAAGGGCAACTGGCGGGCGCAAAGCGATTTCGCCGTCACCTTCCTTGACCGCTACGGCAACGAAATCGGCCATCGCGGCATCATTCACGAAGATTCCGTGCCGATCGACGAATTGCCGGATCATCTGATCAAGGCTGTGCTCGCAACGGAAGACCGGCGCTTCTTCGACCACTACGGCATCGATTTTCTCGGGCTCGCCCGCGCCATGACCGAGAATGCACGCGCCGGCGGTGTCGTCCAGGGCGGCTCGACGCTGACGCAGCAGCTCGCCAAGAACCTGTTCCTGTCGAACGAGCGCACGATCGAGCGCAAGATCAAGGAAGCGTTTCTGGCCATCTGGCTCGAATCCAACCTTTCGAAGAAAGAGATCCTGCGGCTCTACCTCGACCGCGCCTATATGGGCGGCGGGACGTTTGGTGCTGCGGCAGCGGCGCAGTTTTATTTCGGCAAGGCGATCACCGACGTCAACCTGGCGGAATCCGCCATGCTCGCCGGCCTCTTCAAGGCACCGGCGCGCTACGCCCCGCACGTCAACCTGCCGGCCGCCCGCGGCCGCGCCAACGAGGTTTTGACAAACCTCGTCCAGGGCGGGCTGATGACTGAGGGCCAAGTGATTGCGGCACGTCTCAACCCGGCAACCGTCATCGATCGCGCCCAGGTGAAGGCGCCCGACTTCTTCCTCGACTGGGCGTTTGACGAAGTGCAGCGCATCGCCCGGCCATTTGCCCAGCATTCACTCATCGTGCGCACCACCATCGACATGGGGCTGCAGAATGCGGCCGAGGATTCGGTCGAGTCCAGCCTTCGGCAATATGGCGAGAGCTTCCATGTGAAGCAGGGCGCACTGGTGATGGTCGAAAACGGAGGTCCTGTCAGGGCGATGGTCGGCGGCCGCGACTATGGCGAGAGCCAGTTCAACCGCGCCACGCGGGCGCTGCGCCAACCGGGGTCTTCCTTCAAGGTCTACACCTACGCGGCGGCCATGGAAAAAGGCATGACGCCGGAGACCATCGTCGTCGACGCACCGATCACCTGGCGCGGATGGTCACCGCAGAATTACGGCCGCAGCTATGCCGGCCGCATCACCATCCTGACGGCGATCGCTAGGTCGATCAACTCGATCCCGGTGCGCCTCGCCAAGGACAAGCTCGGCACGGAGCTGATCGCGCAGACCGCCAAGAACATGGGCATCGAAACGCCACTGCGCACCGACAAGACGATGCCGCTCGGCACCTCCGAAGTGACGGTACTCGACCAGGCGACGGCCTATGCCGTGTTCCCAGCCGGCGGCCTACAATCACGCCGCCACGGCATCAGCCAGATCCTGAATTATGACGGCGACATCCTCTACGACTTTTCCCGCGACGAACCGCCGGCCAGACGCATCCTTTCCGAGCAGGCCAACGCATCGATGAATTCGATGCTGACGCAGATCCCGGTGATCGGCACGGCACGCAAGGCGGCCCTCGACAACGGCATCGTTACCGGCGGCAAGACCGGCACCACCCAGGCCTATCGCGACGCCTGGTTCGTCGGTTTTACCGGTGACTACACGACGGCGGTCTGGTTCGGAAACGACGACTATACTTCGACCAACAACATGACCGGCGGTTCGCTGCCGGCAATGACCTTCAAGCGGCTGATGGATTATGCCGAACAGGGCATCGAGCACCGCCAGATACCGGGGATAACGTCCCCGGCGCCTGCACCGAGCAAGCAACCGGAGGTCGCCAATGCCAAGCCGGATGAAAATGCCCTGCCGCCGCTGGTGCGGCCGCGGTCGCTATCGGCAGACGTGACACGGCTCCTGCGTTCGGTGGGCGATACCTTCGAAAAGGCCCCCGCCTTGAAGGCGCCGGAAAGGAGCGGCGGCAAAGTCGCCGTACTCGGCGCCGCCGACGGCGGGTCCTCCCAACAGGCTCTCCCGAATGCCGCCAGCAATTGAACGCGCTCGAAACCTTGAATTGAACGGCCGGATCGATACCGGTTGCCAGGTCGGCGCGATGATCGCCGTTGCGTCGCGCGCCCGTTTGGGCGAGACATGGGCTGCGCGGCGCATTGCGCCTATGCATAACCATATTCGATAGAGCCGCCCTTGTTCCGAATTCCCCTCCTCGTCGCCCTTGCCCTTGCCATCGCCTTCGGCGGCGGCATCGCTTCAGCCGTCTGGGCGCTGAAGGCGACGGTCGGTTTCGGCTCGATCTCGATCGGCCCGTGGGTCGCCTTCCCCGAAGCACAGACCGAGAATGCCGACCCCTATGCCAAGGCACATCGCGCCCGGGCCGGCGAACTGCTCTATGGCGGCGCCGAAGGGCTGATGTTCATGGCACAGGTCGACGACAGGGGCGAGAAGCTGTCGGCCGCCTGCTCCTACGATGTCTCGGGGCTGACGCCGCAGGCGCGATTCTGGACGCTCTATGCAGCGAATGCCGATGGCGTGCCGCTGCGCCCCGGCTCGGATCTGCCTTCGGCGATCAACTCGTGGACGGTGCTGCGCGCCGAAGACAGTTCCTTCACCATCCATGTCTCGCCGAACGCCAAGCCGGACAACTGGGTAGCGTTACGGCATTCCGGAACCTTCCGGCTGGTCCTGACGCTGCTCGATACCCCGACGGCAGGTTCCTCCGGCCTTATCGATCTCGCCATGCCGAAAATCGTGAAAACGGGATGCGGCGATGCGTAGTGTGCTGTTCGCTTCCATCCTTGGTCTCGTGGGCGCAGCACTGCTGCATATCATCATCGTGCTGGTGCTGCCGCAATTTACCGGTCGCGACGCCTATACGCGCGTTCTCGGTCTTCTCGAGATGGACAGCTTCTTTTCTTTGACGAGTACCCCTGGACCGACCGGCCTCAGCAACGACGACCCTTATCTCCGCACGGCCGTCTGCAGCTTTTCGATCACCGACGGTCCGGCGCGGTTCCTCGCCAGAGGCGCGGTACCTTTCTGGTCGCTTGCGGTTTTCGACAGCGCATCGAATGAGGTCTTCAGCATGAACGACCACACCGCCGTCAACGGCAGGCTCGACCTCGTGGTTGCGACGCCGATCCAGCTGGTGGAACTGCGCAAGACGCCGCCGGAAGCTCTGGCACAATCGATCATGGTGGAGATGAAGGAAGAGGATGGCTATGCGGTGCTGCGCGCCATGGCGCCGCTCGACAGCTTCGAGGATCAGGTCCGGAACTTCCTGGCGGAATCAAGCTGCGAGCCGTTCCGTCGTTAGTCAGCGCAGTCCCTCGGACAGGGTACGCGGCCTTCAGCCTTGCCGTTCCTATCTCGATGTCGTGGAGAAGATGAACGCGACCGCAAGGGGCGGAGCGTTGTTGGCACAAGCAAAGCCGTGCGCAGGCCGGCCGATGCAGCCGACACATGGGCGGTGGATATAACTACTGCTTCTTGATCCGACGTCCGTCGGGCGCGGTTGGCTGCGGATCGCGGCCATCGAGACGCTCGTAGCGGATTCCGGTAAACAGAAGCACTTTTGCTCCGCCCGATATGGCCGGAGGTCTGCGTGGTGGCATTTGGACCTTGTGGTCCTGCATTCTGATCACGTCTGCCATGCTCGTCTCCATATAGGCTTGAGACGGATGAACTACCGTACAGATTTCACCCTGCCCTTTCGGGGCCAGCGCATTTTCCCGGGCAGTGCCCGGACAGGCGCGCTTTTCTCATCTTCTCCTTCTTCCGGTCGCCCGGAGGTTGCTGCTTGCTCAAGTGGTACAGACCAATCATAGACGGTCCGCTTCGATTGAGCCATAGGCTGGTTAACAGATGGTTAACGCCGCATCTGCACCCCTAACCTGTGGGAGTATGTCCCCCGGAAAAACAAAACACTGTATCCGGGGTAACAGCTTCGGGCGGAACGGGAATGGCTAGCGCCTGGACAACAGTCCAAACAGGAAGGAAACGCCGGCAACGGTCAGAAGCGTCGAAATCGGCTCTTCACGGACGCGCTCTCGCACCCGCTCGGTCATCAACTCCGCTTCGCTCTGAACAACCGCTTTTGCACCGGACCCGATCGCCGACACGCTATCGGTCAGCCGGGCAATCTCGGCGCGCAACTCGGCAATCTGCGCTTCCAACTCGACGCGAGCAGCCGATGCTTCGACTTCACTCTCGACCGTGTCACGCACCGCCTGCAGTTTCTTTTCTACCATTGCAACGCTCCTTCTCTTGCCCGCTTTCAACGCATCGCAACGGCAATGGTTCCGACCGAGAGCAGCGAAAATCCGAACGCCAACGAAAAACGGGCGGCCCTTGGGCCGCCCGTCCGAAAGCTGGGCGCATCGCCCACCACTCGCATCACTCCACGCAGGATGGGTCCATCGCCTGGCATCGAATCAATGGAACCGGGCGAGCGCCGCCGTAACCATCTTCGAAGTCCTCGCGCACGCGGGTGCCATCGCGGTCCCGTTGACGTTCCCAGTCGCGGCGGTCATCGCCGCCTGCCTGATCGTCCCAGCGCTCGCCGTCTCTGCGGTTACGCTCCCAGTCCTGCCGGGTGCGGTCGCGTTCCCACTCGCGGCGATCGCGGTCACGCTGACGTTCCCAGTCCCGCGGGCGACGGTTGTCGTCGACCCAATCCGGCCCACGACGCCACCGGTCACGGTCGCGATAGAAGTCACGGCCGCGATAGTTGCGGTCCCAGTAGCGATCGAATTGGAAGACCACCGTCGGGATACCGAGCGGGCGGTAATATTGCGGTTCGACATAGACCCTGTTGCGACGATAATCCGCCTGCACATAGCGTCCGGCGACCCAGCCGCGGCCGCCAAAGAAGGAAACGTCACACCAGGGCAGATCGGCAAGACAGCCGTGGATTTCGACGGCTTCTCCGGCCGGGATCAACGACACTGCCGGATAGCGCGTGCTCGGACCGGACCGCATATTGACGTTGGCGGTTGCAAACCCCTCTGCCGCCTCGGCAATCGCCGGCGCCAGGAAAAGCGCGCATATGGCCGCTGCGCGCAACACTATTTTCTTCACAGTAAGCTTTCTCCCATCGGAAGGCCCCTCTTCACTAAGCCCTCTTGCGTCGGCGGGCGTCCGGAACCCTTCACCGTCACCGCGATCACTTAAAGCCGCTTGTGGATTTTTTAAGGCTGGAAACGATCGAGCCCACAGGAAGCAGGGCTTTGCGATAGAAAGCGCACAAAATCACCAGCCGCTCGCACGCCGCAAGCCTGAATAAAGCCCCAACGTCCATAGTTAACAGTACGCTAACGCTTTTCTTTTATTTTTAGTGACGTGTGCCGTTCCGGATCGCCGGCAATGGCGATCATGTTTTGCGTGCAAGGATTTATCGTGACGGATCGCTTTCGTGAGTTGGAAAGGCCACAGACGGGCCGCTTGAAGGACGTCGTCCTGATGGCAACCGTCAGCGGTTTCGAAAGCCTGCGGATCCCTCGCAAGTCCGACATGAAGCAATTTTCCGAATTGTTCGAGCCGCTGTTCCTCGGCTCCAGCAGCGAAGCGCGCCGTCAGGCCGCCGCCGCGCTGTCGCAGTGCCCCCATGTTCCGGAGCCGGTCGCAGCCCTGATCGGCAGCATGCCGATCTCGATCGCCGCCATTTTCCTGACCCGTTCGCAGGCCCTGTCGGATCGAACGCTTATCGGCATCATCCGCCAGCAGGGAGCGGCCCACGCCGGTGCAATCGCCCGCCGCACCGCTCTGTCGCCTTCCGTGATCGATGCCCTGGTCGAGCACCACAACCCCGCCGGCCTTTCCGCCCGCCCGGACGTGCGGCAACAGACAGTCGCTGCGCCTTCAACGCTGGCCGAGCCGGATGTCGATGCTGCAAGGGCCGCGCGCGAGGAAACCTTGCGCACCGAAATCAAGACACTTGCCCGTGTCGCGGCGCACGAGGCGGCTGCCGCCGCATCTACCATTATACCGATCAGCACTACGCTAAGCGCCCTCCTGGTGCGCTTTGCCCGCAGCGGCGAGATCATCCTGTTTTCGCGTGCGCTGGCGACGGCGCTCGATGCCGGAGGGCACCTGGTCGAGCGCATTCTTCTCGACGTTTCCGGCCAACAGCTGGCGACGAGCCTGATCGCCCTATCGCTGCCGACCGACGATCTCACCTTCGTGCTGCAGTCGCTTTATCCGCACCTCGCCGAACGCATCGGCGGCACCACGCGCGCTGAAGCCTTGACCGGCGCCATGGACCCGACATCGAGCCGCGAACAGCTTGACGCCTGGCTGCAATCCGAGGAACGGGACGCGCCCGCGGCACGGCACCAGCCCTATCTTGCGGATGACCATGCCAATGATGCGTGCCAGCTGACCGTCCGCAAGGTAGCCGGGGCCGCCGGCGGCGCCAAGCCGCAACGGGTGTTCGGCCGCCGTTAGAGCGTTTCCGATTTAGACGGAACCGAACAAACGCTCTATCTCTTTGTTTTTACGCATTTCCTGACGGAAAACCGCTTCGCACTTTTCCTGGAAATGCTCTAGTCCTGGTCACGACCGAGCCGGCCCAGCTCTCACATATGGTTCAAGAGTGGTTTGCGCCGTCTTCCGGCACGACATCGAACAGGTCGGCGCGATCGTCCAGCTCGATCTCGACGATCCAGCAATCCGGATCGAAACGGATTTCACGGGAGAGTGCATCATCCACGGCGTCGCCATCGCGATCCTTCAAGCGGATCTCGAACTTGCGACCGATATTGGCGTCGTCATCGAAGAAGTTCTGCGGCGCCGGTGCAAACAGCGTTTCGGTACCCATCCGCGTGCGTTGACGAATAAAGATCGCGCCAGCGTCCTCCGCCCCCTTGCGCAGGATAGCTGCGTACCCACCGAGCGCAAAGGCGCGGCGCAGCAACGCGGAGACGAAAATGTGGGATTTGAGACGCATGGACATGCCTGTACACGGGCGGAGCCAGGCATGCAAATTGGCTGCCGCGACAAGAATGTGTTCAACGGATGGGAGACGCGCCCGTGAGAAGGTCCCTCAAAGCGCGCCGATCTCCTTGAGCTTCTTCAGCACTTTGGCATTGGGCTCACCGGTCTGCGGCAACCGGTAGTGCTTCTCGAAATGGCGAATCGCTGCACGCGTCTGGTCCCCCGCAACGCCGTCGACGACGATGTCGGCATAGGCGAGGTTGCTTAAGCCCTTCTGGATGTCCAGGACCAGCTCGCTCGACACCGGGATCTCGGCACGCGGAATCAGCATCTTGTCGGTCTCGGCCGAGCGGATGGCTGCGGCGACAGGGTCGACATCGGCAACTGCACGTTTCGGATCGGCGTAGGGCCGGCTTGCCGGCAGTGCCGCGGCCATCTTCTGGCCAGATGTCGTGCGCAGGGCGCGCAGCAGTTCGGCGCTCACGGCGCCTGTCTCGGTGCGTCCGGCCTGCTTCTCAAATCGCAGGATTGCGGCTGACGTGCGCGGGCCTGTGCGTCCATCCGGCACGCCATCATAAAGGCCGATGCGGTTCAGTTCCTTCTGGATATCGGCGACCAGTGGTGACGCGGACGTCTCCGGCACCGAGGCGACACGTTCGGGCGACGGCTTTTCGGCAGGCGCCTCAGACGGGACCGCCGCGATCACCTCCTCGACGTTTTCCGTCGCCTTGTCGTCCTCGCGCTTGATGACGAAGGTGGTGACGTTGCGCGGCTCGATCTCGGCGCCCTTGGCGACGGCGATGCGCTCGGCGGTCTCTGGACTGACAAGCGGCACGCGGGTGCGAAGCAACGGCGATGGATGGGCGCCATGCTGGTACCACATGGCGTTTGCAGCAACGAAGGAGAAGACCACAACAAAGGCAGCCGAACCGCCGGCACTCAACGGGTGCCGGGCCGCCAGCCGTCCAGCAAGCGCAACCCCGCGGCCGGCGAGAGCCAGCCCACGCATGGCAAGGCCTGGCGCGGAACGCGCCGCCTTCTTGCGATCAGGCTGTTTTCGCTTGCGCGGCGCCATATCCCCGTTCCTCGTTCAAACCCGTCCTTTCGAATCGGTCGCCATCGGCAACCGCCTGCGTGTCACTATCTCTCAGCCGCGGCGGAAATTCGACGGTCACGGCCGAGCGCGGTTCCTCGCGATTGGCCTCGACGATGCCGGACCCGTCGCTGGGCAGCGTAACAGTGATGACTGTGCCTTCGCGCTCGCGGCTGCGGATCGCGACCTCGCCGCCGTGAAGCGCCACGAGGCCCTTGACCAGCGAGAGACCGAGACCGGTGCCCTCGTAACGGCGGGTGTAGTCGTTCTGGATCTGGACGAAGGGTTGCCCCAACATCTGCAATTTGTCGGCGGCGATGCCGATGCCGGTGTCGCTGACGGTCAGCTTCAAGGCCGGACCGTCAAGCTCGGCGTCGATCGTCACCATGCCGCCGTGGTCGGTGAACTTGATGGCGTTTCCGACAAGGTTGATCAGAACCTGCTGGAAGGCGCGTTGGTCGGCATTGATCTCGCCGACACTGCGGGTCACGCGGCTCGCCAGCTTGACGCCCTTTTCCTGGGCCTGATGCGACAGCATCGCTTCGCAGGCCGCGACCGCCTCGGCCACGCGGAAGGGCTCGGGAACCAGCTCGTAGCGGCCCGCTTCGATCTTGCTCATGTCGAGCATCGTATTGACGACCGACAGAAGGTGCTCGCCCGACTTGTGGATCAGGCTGACATATTCGCGCTGGCGGTCGTTTTCGAGCTTGCCGAAATACTCGCCCGTCAGCACGTCGGAGAAGCCGAGGATGGCGTTGAGCGGCGTGCGCAGTTCATGGCTGACGGCGGCAAGGAAACGGGTCTTGGCATCGTTGGCCGATTCCGCTTCTGCGGTTCTCGCCGCAGCTTCGACGCGCAGCCGTGCTTCCTGCGATACATCGCGCGACTGTGCCAGGATCGCCGTCAGACCGCCGTTGCGGTCGAGAAGCGGTGCGAGTTCGCAGCACATATGGACGAATTGTTCGCCTTCAGCCGGCAGCGACCGGCGCTCGATGCGAATGTTGACGGTCGCCCGCTCGCCGCCCTGGCGCAGAATATCGATCGCGCTCAGGAAGGTGATGCGATCGGAGACGTGGATCTGCTCGATGAAGCCGCGGCCGCCCGGGTCGCGCATCAGGGTCAGATGCTCGGCCGAGTCACGGCCGTGAATGGAGAGAACATTGCCGCGCAGATCGTGCACGGTGACAAGACCGGCAAAAAGGTCGTAGGCGGCCGAAAGATCCGGAAGATCTGGTACAGCCGGCTCGAGCGTTTCCGAGGCCTGGTTGCCGCGTCCACGAGCAATGGCGGTAGCAGCGGCCAGCAGCGAGGCGGACGCCCAAAGAGCGGTCCCAAGCGGCAATGCGGAGGAAACGGGCATGGCGAGCGCAAGCGCCAGCGGTACTGCCGGAAGTGCTGTCAGGGAGACGGCAGCGACCGTACGCAGACGCTTGAGGTCCCGACGGCCAATGGCGGAGCCAGCCTCGCGGCGGGGCAACCACAGGGCAGCGGCCTCGTCCACGCGGGACGTCCATCTGCCAGCCATGTCACGCAATACGCTCACGCCTTACCCTGCCACATTTGTTGTTCTTGCGAGACTGAGCGTGACCGATTTCCGCTTCATGCGGGCCGCCATTCGAACTGCCTCGTGACATGTCGGAATCTCGCATCCCCGGCTTAATGAAAGAATAAACGGGACTGTCCCGGAACGGCGCCAAATGCCTGAAAAATCCCGTTTTGAGGCAATTCGGGCGACCTTCATTTCTTGTGGTTAACGGGGCGTAAGCAACGGATTTCCGTGCATTTTCCGCCTCACGTTAAGGATTTGGGCAGGGCGCCCCGGTGCCGTTGCCCACGCTTTCGGCCTTTGCCGGCGGCCCGCCGCCATGAACCTTAACGGCGAAAGCTAAAATGCGACACAAATGCCCGGCAAATCCTCAAAATCGGGAATTTCATTAAAATTCGAAACAAATGCTGCGGGTTTTTGAAAAGCGGTCTTGTGATTCCCTGCCTAATGTCAGTCTCAACAAAGGGCCGGGCGACGAAAGACGGCGGTCCTCATGCAAACGACGGCGGGCGTGAACGGGTATCAGGGGATACTGCGGCGCTCCAGGATGCCGAAAGCAGTAAAACCGGCTAGAAGACCGGCGGGCGCGGCAGCCGAATATAGGATGGGCAGAACATGTGGTTTCTCATCAAGGCGACATTCTGGTTTTCGATGGTGCTGGTGCTGCTGCCGTTCCTCGATCCGTCGAGCGCGCAGAAGCTGGAGCACGGACCGAAGGTCGAGCTCGGCGATACCTTCTCGGCCGCCAATGAGGCATTCCAGTATATCAGCGCCATCTGCATCCAGAAGCCGGAGGTCTGCGAGAAGGGTGCTGAAACCTTCGTCGCACTTGGCCATCGGGCCCGGGAAGGCGCCCGCATCGCCTATGAATTCCTTGACACCCAGTTTGCCGAAACCGATGCGATCAAGCCCGATGCCAAGGTAACGACCGGCACTGTCGGTCAGGCGACCGAGGCTGCCGCCACGCTGGTGGCGCCGGTCGAACAGACCGCTGCGGAGACGGCTCCGGTGTTCAAGCGTACGCCGGTTCCGGAAAAGCGCCTCGACCCGAAGGCGTCCCTCGCCAAGTAAACATTTCTTGCCGTGGCAGCAGGTCCGCGCGACCGCCGCCGAGCCATCCTTTGACACTGCCTGACTTGCCGCCTTCTTGCGGCCGCCGCGAGGATCCCATCCCCTCGCGGCGTTTTCTTTTTTCGGTTTGCAACCGAGGGGCGGTCCAGCAACAGGTCCGCACAAGACATGGCTGTTTAGGTCCCCGCACATTCAGCGGAGACTGCCCCGATGCAGATATACGGGTTCTTTTCAAATGCGAGCGCAACGCGTGTCCCCGCGGCCGGATCGCAAGCGGGCACCGACGTGGCGCCGCTGGAGCAAAAGAGCAGATCTTCCCTTCTCAATCTTTTGCGTACGGACGATGAGACCGCCGCCAACCGCAAGGCCATTGCCAAGAAGAAATTGGACGAGTTGAAGGAGCAGATGCAGATGCTGCGGTTCTGGGCCTCGGACCCGGAGACGCTTGCAAGGCTTGCAAAACAGTTGGCCCAGCAGCTTGGCGCGGCCGCACAGCAATTCGCCGGTGGCGGCTCGTCCGGCCTGGCCGGTGGCGACACGGCGGCCGGTGCCGCATCCGCAGCAACAACGGTTGCATCGGCGGCGATGGAAGTGAATGCCGACGAGATGGCGAATGCCGGCGGCGAAGAAGGCAACAGCGCCGACAAGACAGAGCCATCGTCCCTTGCCGAACGCGCCTACCGCGAATTCAGCTCCGGGAGTTCGGAGGAAAACTCCGATGCGAGGACGGTTGCAGAGTTCAAGGCACTTGCCGAACAGCTCAAGCAATTGCTGAGGAAAGCGGAGCAGGATCTGCGCGCTGAGGGCGCTGGCAGCGACGCGGACGACGCCAGGAAAGTAAGCGCCTCCCTCACCACCTCGATTGCATCTCTGGATTCAACAGTCGGCGCGGCTGCCGGTGCCATCGCAATTCCTACAAGCGTTTCGATCTAGCGCTACTGCATGTTTCCTTAAATCCCATTCGATTTGAGGATAACAACAGGCAGCAATTCAAAGTGCTACAGCGACCTTTGCGCGTCTAATAAGACGCGCGGCGCTGTAGATCCTCGCCCGAATCGAACTCTGATGCGTCCGAGTTGGCAATTCGCGGTTCTCATCTGTGCTACCATCACCTATATGAGGGTCACAACGATCCCGGCACCGTAAGGACTGCTGGGGATCGGAGCAGAGGCACTGACCTCGGGCGGACAAGCGCGCCGCCTGACGGTGTCGACAAACGGACCGGACCATGACCACGCTTGACCAGATCATCGACGACTTCGCCTTCCTGGACGAATGGGAGGATCGCTACCGCTATGTGATCGAACTCGGCAAGGCCCTGCCCGAGATGCCGGACGCCAAGCGCACCAGTGAGAACAAGGTGCAAGGCTGCGCCAGCCAGGTCTGGCTCGCCACCCAGGCGACCGGCGACCCGGAAGATCCGGTATTGCTCTTCGAAGGCGAGTCCGACGCCCACATCGTGCGCGGACTGGTCGCCATTGTGCTTACGATCTATTCCGGCAAGCGTGCCTCCGAGATTTCCAGGCTGGATGCCATCGTTACTTTCAGCAAGATCGGCCTGATCGAACATCTGTCGACGCAACGGGCGAACGGCCTGCGCTCGATGATCCGGCGGATCAAGAACGAAGCCGAGACCCGCCTCGCCGCCTGAGATCGCGGCCGTCCCCATGCATTCACACAATCGCCGAACTTGCGCGAATGTGAGCGTCGCCCGGCACCACAAGCGTTGCGCGACGCAGCCATTTTGACGCTGACAATGCCTGAGGATCCGTGCCGGCCAATCGCTACCGGCCGAATGCCCGGCGAACAGCTATTCACCCCGCTCCGCTTGTGCGGTGAACGCAGATGACACCAGGCGCTCGATCGTCTCTATGAACGCATCGAAATCGGCAGCATCCCGTCGATCCTCGATGACGGAGCAGGCATGCCGGACGGTCGTCCGGTCTCGCTCGAAAGCGTTGGCGATATCGCCTTGCGATATTTGCAGGACGACATGGCAGACATACATGGCGATCTGGCGCACATGGCATTTGGCGCGTCTCCTATCACGAAGAAGCGGTATCCGGTCTGCGGCAAGATGCACCGCTTCGGCCGTCAGATTTTGCACGAGGCGGCAGGTCAACCGCGTCGACATCTCACGCGCGCCGCCCTGCCCGCGCTTCACTGCAGCAACCTGCCCTGCCGTCAACGCGGCCGTCTTGAGATGATGGACCGTCCCGGATGAAAATTCGTTTCGGCCGTCGGCTTCGATAAAGGACATATGAAAACCCCTTCAATAGGAATTAATTCATATATCCATTTCTCGGGAGGGGAATAAGGAAATTTTTTGCACACTTTCCCGCCCCTTTTGCGTCCAGTTGCAGCTACAGCCTACTGCATGTTTCCTTAAATCGTATCCGATTCAAGGATAAGAACATGCAGCAATTCAAAGTGCCACAGCGACCTTTGCGCGTCTAATAAGACGCGCGGCGCTGTAGCGTCGCGAATAGGCACATTTTCCCAAGCTGAAAAACACAAAGGCCGGGCGACAGCCCGGCCTTTGTGTGTTCAGTTACGCTCCGCCCCTCGAACCAGACCGGCGCAGGGCGCGGTCGTGGCGATGGGCGGCAGGTCAGCTTACTTGCCGCGACGCTTGCGACGCTGGCCGAGACCCATTTCCTTGGCGAGCCGCGAACGTGCTTCGGCATAGGCAGGAGCAACCATCGGGTAGTCGGTCGGCAGATCCCACTTCTCGCGATATTCTTCCGGCGACAGGCTGTGATGCGTCATCAGGTGGCGCTTCAGCGACTTGAAGGTACCGCCGCATTCCAGGCAGGTGATCTGATCGTCCTGCACGGATTTGCGGACCGATACGGCCGGCTTCGGTTTTTCAACGGGGACCACGACCGGCGTAGGTGCCGCCGTGTTGTTGAGAGCCAAATGGACGTCGGCGATCAGCGTGGAGAGCTCGGCAGCCGGAACGACATGGTTGCTGACGTAAGCGGACACGATCTCAGCCGTCAGCTCAACCAGAAGTTCATGGCTCGCGCCAAGCGTTGTTTCAGTCATTTCTTTCTCCTATCGGAATACAGCACAAGCCCGAAACATGTTTCAGGGAGAGGAATACGTGCAAATGCCGTCGGGAAGCCTTCGCTGCCTTGGGATAGACCATCAATCGTACAGCAAGGACAAATTCTTGCCGCAATATCAAGAGTTGGAATTTTGATCACGAAACCTATTGCCGAGTCGCTGGAACAACCAACCTCTCAAAGCAACAGCCAATATTCACAACTCAAGCTGGAATTTCAGCTCTAAGTATTTTCCACAACGACACTTTACATTTACTCGATTAACATTGATCAGCGAAAATTCCAAACATAAATTTGCCCGCCGCTAGCAACTTTATTTCGAAATTGCTGACGCGGCGGCGCTCTATCGGAATGTTCTGAAATACAAAATCAGAAACGTTGCCGTTCAATGCCGGCGCGGCTCTTCCTTTTGCGGAAGCTGATCTATGACCGACTGTTTCGCCAGCCTGTAACCCGCCTGATGAGCAGCCTTTGCCAAGAGATGGGCAGAAATCGGAGCGGTCAGTACGAAGAAGAAGAAGCCCGCCAGCGCCCGAAACAATATTGCCACGTCGAGCGAGTGCAGTCCCGCGGCCAGAAGCAGCAGGCCCGAACCGACGGTGCCCGCCTTGGAGGCCGCATGCATGCGGGTGTAGAGGTCGGGAAAGCGCACGATGCCGATTGCCGCCAGCAGGGAAAAGGTGGCGCCGCCGACAAGCAGGACAGCAACAGAAAGCGTAATGATGGCCTCAAACATCGGTTCTATCAGCGTCCCCCTTTGCGTTTGCGTCGGGCAACTTTCGCCTGCGGCGTCCGACCTCGCTTTCCGGCACCGGCCGCAGCCTGCTCCGGGCTCGCCTTCTCCGGCGAGAGACCGCGCGCCAGAACAAAGCGGGCAAAGGCGACGGTTGCGAGAAAGCCGACCAGTCCAAGGGCGATGGCGATATCGATATAGAGATTGAAGCCGGTGCGGATGGCAACGACCGCAATCAGGCCTATGGCGATCGCCACGAGCATATCGAGGCCCAGGACCCGATCGGGCAGTGTTGGGCCGCGGATGATGCGCCACACGGTCACCAGCAGCGCCAGTGACAAGAGCGCGAGCGCGAAGACGGTGGCGCCGCTGAGTATCTGCTCCGGCATCGTCATTCGAAGGCCTCCTTGATCCGACGCTCGAAGCCGTTGGCAAGATCGCGCCTGAGGCCACCGGGGTCCGCACAATCAAGCGCGTGCACATAGAGGGTCTTGCGATCCTCGGAGACGTCGACCGAAAGCGTGCCGGGCGTCAGCGTGATCAGGTTGGCAAGCAACGCAATCTCGAAGTCGCTCTTGATCGTCAGCGGGTAGGAGAAGATGCCCGGCTTCAGCCGCATTTTCGGCTGAACGACCAAGAGAGCGACCTTGGTCGCCGAGACTGCCAGCTCTTTGAAGAACAATGCGGTCAGCAGCAGGATCTTCAGCGGTCGAACCGGATAGGCAACAGGCTGCAATTCGCGCCGGATCAGCCACAGGGATAGCGCGCCGACTGCAAAGCCGAGCAACAGGTTCGGCACGCTGAGACTGCCGCTGATTGCAGCCCAGATCGCAGTGAAGATCAGATTGATCCAAAGGAACTTGATCATCGGGCGGCTCCCGGGAAGACCGAGTTCAGATAGCTCGACGGTTCCGAAAGCCCGGCGGCAGCATTCTGGATCGTTGCAAGCAGCGGCTCGGGATAAAGGCCGATCGCGAGCGTCAGCATCGTCAGCGCCGCAAGCGGCAGAAGAATGGCGGCCGGGATCTGCGTCTCGGCCGTTGCCGCCTGCCCGTCTGCCGTGTCCCGCCAATAGGCAAGCAGGAAGAAACGACCGGTGGCGATCGTCGTGAGGAAACCGGTGACGAGCAGCACTGCGGCAAGCCACCAGGCGCCAATGTCGAGTGCGGCCTTGACCAGCATGACCTTCGGCCAGAAGCCCGAGAACGGCGGCAGGCCGGACACGGCAAAGGCAAGCATCAGGCTGATCGCAGCGAAACCGACATGGCGGCGGTAAAGACCGGCAAGCGAGGACAACGAGAAGCTGCCGCCGAGTTTCGCTGCCACGCCGGAAGCAAAGTAAAGCGCCGTCATCACAAGCATCGAATGCAGCGCATAGAAGATCGCGCCGCCGATGCCACCCGGCCCGCCAACGGCGATGCCGGCGAGGATCGAGCCGATGCCGGAGATCACGAGATAACCGAGCATGCGACGGAAATCCGACTGCGCCAGCGCCCCGAACACACCGACCAGCATCGTCAGGGCGCCGACCGCCGCGATGACGAAACTGAGTTCTTCCCGTTCCAACGGCAACAGCATCACCGTCACACGGATCAGAGCGTAGATCCCGACCTTGGTCAGCAGACCAGCAAAGAGCGCGGACACGACGACACGCGGCGTATGATAGGACGCCGGGAGCCAGAAATTGACGGGGAATGCCGCAGCCTTCATGCCGAAGGCCAAAAGGAACAAGGCCGTCAGCGTCATCAGCGGCGCGGTGCCGCGCAGGCCCTCCGCCTTGCGGGCAATATCGGCCATGTTGAGCGTGCCGAAGCTTGCGTAGAGATAACCGGTGGTGATCAGGAAAAGCGTCGTCGCGACGAGGTTGAGGAAACCGTATTTCACCGCGCCGTCGATCTGCTCGCGCTCGGAGCCGAGCACGATCAGGCCGAAGGACGAGATCAGCAGCACCTCGAACCAGACATAGAGATTGAAGACGTCGCCGGTCAGAAATGCACCGGAGACGCCCGCCATCAACAGCATCAGGAAGGGATAGAAGCCGTATCGCCGGCCGCTGTCGTTGATATCGGCAAGCGAGTAGATGCCGCCGGCAAGCGCGACGATGGAGGCCGCAAGCGCAAAGAGCGCGCCGGTCAGATCGACGGTAAAGGCTATCCCGAAAGGCGGCAGCCAGCGCCCCATGACCATCGTCACCGGGCCGCTGGCGATCACGTGTTGAAGCAGCAGCCCGTCGATCACCACCAGACCGGCAAGCCCGGCCACCGCGACGAACGGGTGCAGGCCGATCGGACGGCGCAGCATGACCAGCAGCGCGCCGATCGCCAGGCACCAGGCAACCGGAAGGATCACCAGCCAGTCGGCAGCCGCAACCGGCTCGAGAACGAGGGCAGCGGAGAGATCGGCGGGAGGTGAAGTCGAAACGGCCATGGGTCGGTCAGTATCCAAGCGGCGGAGCCGGCTCTTCTTCCGGCTCGGCGACGCGCATCTCGTCGGTGTTGTCGGTCGAAAGATCCTCGTAGGCGCGCCAGGCCAGGACCAGCAGGAAAGCAAAGAAAGAGAAGGAGATGACGATCGCCGTCAGGATGAGAGCCTGCGGCAGCGCATTCGCCGCCGGCCCTGCGAGCGTATCGGCGCCCTCCGGAATGACGGGCGGCACGCCGCGCGTCAACCGGCCACCGGTGAAGATCAAAAGGTTGACGGCATTGCCGAGGACCGCCACGCCCAAAAGAACGCGAATGATGTATTTCGACAGCAACAGGTAGATGGCAACGGTAAAGAAGATGCCGACGAGCAGCGCGAACCATGCCTCCATCATTCACCTCCCCGCTCTTCGAGCGACAGGGCGATCGAGCTGATGGCGCCGACGACGACGAGATAGACGCCACCATCGAACAGCATCACCGTCGACAGCGGCACCTCCACGCCAAGCAAGGAAGGATAGATCCAAAGCCCGGTCATGAACGGCACGCGCGCAGCCATCGAGATCAGGCCGGCGATGGTGGCAGCGAAGAGGCCGGCGCCGGCAATCGCCATCGGATGGAAATAAATGGCGCGACGTACCGTCTCCACGCCGCAGGCGATACCGTAGATCGCCAGCGCCGACACGGCGATCAGCCCGCCGATGAAGCCGCCACCCGGCTCGTTGTGGCCGCGCAACAGGACGAAGATCGAAAACAGCACCATCAGGCTGGTCAGAAACGGCGCAACGGCACGGAAGATCACCGATCTCATGCGCCGTCCTCCGCGTCCGGGTCATTATCGGCGATGCGCCGCAGCGAGCCGGCCCTGAGGCGAACGAGAGACAGGATGGCGAGACCCGTCACCATGACGACGGCAATCTCGCCGAGCGTATCAGTGCCGCGGAAATCGACGATGATGACGTTGACGACATTGGCGCCATGCGCAACCGTCTTCGAATAGAGATTGAAGAAATCGGTCAACGAGGCGTCGAAGGGCACGCCGGTCACCTTCAGCAGCATAAGCCCGAAACCGATGCCGCAGGCGAGCGCGATGGTGAAATCAGGAAGTCTCTGGCCGAGCGGCCGATGATCGGAGGGCGAGAGCCTCAACCGCGTCATCACCAGCGCAAGCACCACGACCGAAAGGGTCTCGATCATGAACTGGGTAAAGGCGAGATCCGGCGCACCGTAAAGCAGGAAGATGACGGCGACTGCAAAGCCCTGAATGCCGAGCGAGACGATCGCGGTCAGCCGGTCGGCGGCGAGAACGACAGCGAAGAGCCCGATGACGGCGATCGCCATGATCGCGAGCTCATGCAGCGGCACGTCGCCCGCAAAGAACGGTGCGCGCGGCAATTCGCCATAGTAGATCGGCGCGCCCAGGAGCACGGCGGCCACCAGCACGAAGGTCGCCGTCATATAGACTTCAAGGCGACCTGACTGCAGCCGGCGGGTCAGCGCGACGGAAAAGCGCACGAGGTTTCGCATGAACTGATCGAAACCGCGATCCGGCCCCCAGCCGATGTCACTCAGGATGGTCGCGATGAAGGCACGCAAGCGGGCGAGGTTGAGATAGCAGACAATGCCCAGAGCGATGGTGGCAAAGGACAACACCAGCGGCATGCCGATATCGGGGATCGCCGAGATCGTGATCTGCCTGGGCTCGCCGGCAATCGCCGTCGCCATCGGTGTCGACACAAGCTCGTGGGTGAGGTTGGACAACAGGGCAGCCGACAGTCCCTTGGCAGCCAGGAGTGCAGGCCCGAGCCAGAGAAGCAGCGGCGCCTCATGCGGCGACTTCGGCGTTTCGATCTTTGCGCCGATGAAGGGCTTGAGCGCGACGGCGAAAGCGACGGCAAACATCAGCGCATTGCCGAGGATGGCAAGTGAAGCGAAAACCATCGCGCGCCGGTCAAAACTAGGCAGCGCGTAGTAGATCTCCTCCTTGGCGAGGAAACCGAAAAACGGCGGCAGGCCGCCCATGGAAAGTGCTGCGGCAAGTGCGATCACGAACGTCAGCAGCATGGCGGAGCGCAGTCCGCCGAGCTTTGTGACATCGCGCGTGCCGGTTTCGTGGTCGATAATGCCGGCGACCATGAACAGCGCGCCCTTGAACAGCGAATGCGCCACCAGATAGAGCGCCGCCGCCTCGATGGCATGCGGAAAACCGAGACCGGTCAGCATCACGAGCAGGCCGAGAGATGCCATGGTGGTGTAGGCGAGCATCAGCTTCAGGTCAGTCTGGCGACAAGCGAGAACCGCGCCGATGATGAGCGTGGTGCCGCCGAAGAGCGGCAACAGCATCTGCCATTCCGGCGTTCCGCCGAGCACCGGGTTGAGGCGCATCAACAGATAGACACCGGCCTTAACCATCGTTGCGGAATGCAGATAGGCCGAAACGGGTGTCGGCGCTTCCATCGCGTTGGGCAGCCAGAAATGGAACGGAAACTGGGCAGACTTGGTAAAGGCGCCACCGAGCACCAACAGCAACGCGGCGAGATAGAACGGGCTCTCGCGCATCTCCGGACCGAAAGACGTCAACAACGAAAGCTGGGTGACACCGGTGACATTCCAGATGATCAACAGGCCCGCGAGCAGAAACAGCCCGCCTCCCCCGGTGACCACCAACGCCTGCAGGGCGGCGCGCCGGGCGGCTTCGCGCGAATGGTCGAAGCCGATCAGCAGGAACGAGGTGATCGAGGTCAGCTCCCAGAAAACGAAGAGCATCAGGAAACTGTCGGACACGACGAGCCCGAGCATCGATCCCATGAACATCAGGATGAACGAGAAGAACCGCCCCTGCTGGGGGTGGCCCTTCAGGTAGCCCCCGGAATAGAGCACGATCAACGCGCCGATACCGGCAATCAAAAGCACGAAGGTCAGGGACAGGCCATCGATCAGCCAGGAGAAACTGACATTGAACGACGGAATCCACTCATAGCCGCCGGTGACGACTTCGCCACGAGAGACTTCCGGCCAAAAGCCCATGAAGTGCAGGACGATCGCGGCAGGAAAAAGCGCCAGGATCCAGGCCGCGTTATGCCCAAGGAGTCGGGTCAGGAGCGGCGCGACGAGTGCCGCGACGAAAGGGAGAGCAAGAGCCAGCAATGTCAGGGCCGCAACATCCATCGTCCGGGCCAGCTCCTTTGCGCTTTGATTGATTGATCGACGAACGAACGAACACCCGACATAAAAGAAGGGTAAAGGCGCCTCAAGGGTAAATCGGGTAAAATCGACGTTATGCGCTGTTAAGTCCGGCAAATGCCCGGAAAATCTCCAGTTTTCTCGTGAGATTGGTGGTCACGTTTGACCGACAAGGCAAAATCATCCGATGCGACATCGCCTTGGCATACACGTCCGCACAACACCGGTCATCGCCGCCGATCGGCCTGCGCATGCGATTAAAGTGTTGTTAGCAACATCCAGTGGTATCGATGGCATGAAACGCGCTGTATCTGGTAATTCGTCGCGATTGGATGGTATCTCCGATATAAGATACGCAGCGGCACAGATGCCGACTTCGACCGAAGGCCAACGCCCTTTCCTCGATAAGTTGAAGATAGGCAAGCATTTGAATTTTCAGGGGCTTCAGCGCCATTTCATGCTTCCCGCCGGGCGTGGCATGCTGTAATTCAAAGTGCTACAGCGACCTTTGCGCGTCTAACAAGACGCGCGGCGCTGTAGATCGTTCGTTATCGCTGATTGACTGATGCACCGAATTGCACGGCGTTTCTCTTGAACCTGCGAGGTCTGGCTTGGAACGGTCTCACATTGTGGCGGTGACCAGTGTACTTGCGGCGCTGGGCGCCATCCTTCCGATCGTCGCCGCGTTCTATCTCTCCTGGTCAGTCGCCACCAGCAGAGAGGAGACCCGCCTCAGCCGCCTTGCCGAATATGCGATCATGCGTACCAATACGGCGTTCGGCGAAGCAACATCCGCGCTCAAGTCTGCCGACCAATTCAGCTTCACGCCCTGCTCCCAGCAACATATCGCGGCGATGCGCGCTCTGGTTGTCAACACGCGCTCCGTCGAGGATATCGGTTACTTCGAGGGCGATGCGCTCAAATGCTCCTCCTGGGGCAAGCCGGAAACGAGCGTCGGCCGCGGGCAAGTCGACTTCACCACAGCCAGCGGCATCGGCGTGTCGGCCCGGGTTCATCCGACGATCAGCAACGGTCGGGCGATGCTGGGATTCCGGTACCGATCCTACAGCGTGCTGACCGATCCGGCTCGGCTCGTCGACGTGCTCGCCACCCCGGATACGCGCCTTGCGATCGCCAGCGATACCGGCACCCTCGTCAGCGAATTGAACAACCCGGATGCATCGTTGATCAAGCGGCTGATCGAGCATACGCAGACCGGCACCGATGCGGACAATCTGTTTGCCACCGCGACCGGCTCCGGCTGGATTGCCATTGCAACATCGTCACGGGCGTTGCTGCTGAAAGATCTCGGCCGCGAACGGCTACTGCTCCTGCCGCTCGGCGCGATCGTCGCTGCGCTAATGGTCGGCCTCGTCTTCTGGCTGTCGCGGCGGCGTCTGTCGCCGCTCGGCGAACTCTCGATCGCCGTGCAACGCCGCGAATTCATCGTGCACTACCAGCCGCTCATCGAGATGAAGACCGGCATCTGCGTCGGCGCGGAAGCGCTGGTCCGTTGGCGCAGACCCGACGGTTCGCTGGTCAGGCCCGATACCTTTATCCCGCTCGCAGAGGAAAGCGGCCTGATCCAGGCCATTACCGATCAGGTCATCGGCGGGGTTATCAAGGATCTCGGGCCGGTCCTTGTCGCCGACCGCTCGCTACACATCGCCATCAATCTGTCGGCCGACGACATCAAGTCCGGGCGCGTCCTGCCGGTTATCCAGGCGGCGCTTGCAAACTCCGGCGTCCTCACCGAGCAGATCTGGCTCGAGGCGACCGAACGCGGTTTCATGGACGTGAAATCCGCCCGCGCAACGATCGAGGAAGCCCGTCGGCTCGGCCATTCGGTAGCGATCGACGATTTCGGCACCGGCTATTCCAGCCTGCAATATATCCAGGACCTGCCGCTCGACGCATTGAAGATCGACAAGTCGTTTATCGATACGGTGGGTCTCGTCTCGGCGACCAGCGCCGTTACTCCGCACATCATCGACATCGCCAAATCGCTGAACCTCTACATCGTCGCCGAAGGCATCGAACGACAGGAGCAGGCGGACTATCTGCTCGCGCGCGGCGTGCAATACGGCCAGGGCTGGCTCTATTCCAAGGCCCTACCAGCGCCCGAGTTCATCGCATTCTACAACGACAGCAAACGTGTTCACGGTGCCGGCCCAACCGTGATCCGACGAGATATTCCCGAGGTGCCGCCGGCCGTCGGCGGCGATTGAAAACGGCGCCCGGCCAGTCCACGATCAATCCGTTGCGATTGCGGCGCGAAGGCACGCTGATCGGCCAAACTGACGGTCGCGGTCACACGACGAGGCTGTCGAGATAGGCTGCAGCCTCGTTGGCGCCGATGCGCACCCATATCGGCACGCGAGCGTGATTTGCGGCGCGTCACCGCCGATCCTATATAGTCGCGAAAATCACAGGGAGATCTTCGATGAGAGACGCAAGGGCGGCGAAAGTGATCAAGAGCGAAGCGGAGTGGCGCGCGCAGTTGTCGCCCGAACAGTACCGCATCACCCGCGAGCACGGCACCGAGCGCCCTTTCACCGGCCCGTTCCTCGCCAACAAGAAGGCGGGCACCTATGAATGCGTCTGCTGCGGCCGGGCGCTGTTCCGCTCCGATACCAAGTTCGATTCCGGTTGCGGCTGGCCGAGCTATTTCGCGGCGATCGACGACGAGGCGATCCGCGAGATCGAGGACCGTTCGCACTTCATGGTGCGCACAGAAATCCGCTGCGCCGACTGCGATGCCCATCTCGGACACGTCTTTCCCGACGGCCCGCCGCCGACCGGTCTGCGCTACTGTCTCAATGGTCACGCGATGACGTTTACCGAGGATTGACGCAAACAGACGGAAGCATTCGCAAGCTCAGCGCTGTTCCAATAGAAACAGCTGTTCGTGCACGGATGTGCTATTGATAGTGAAACCGTCGAAGCAAGCCGGAAGGAGGTCCGCATGCGTCGCATTCTGGCTGCATTCGTTCTTCTGTTCTCGGCTGCTTGCCCGGCCGCGGCAGACAATGACTGGCACGCCTACGCCAATCCCCGCTTCGGCTATATTCTCGACATTCCGCCGGGCTTCGAAGTGCAAGGTGAAGCCGACAATGGCGACGGTGTCAGCTTTCATGCCAACGATAACGGCGCCACGCTCTCCGTTTTTGGCAGTGAACTTGTCGATGGCGATTTCGAGATCGACGTCAACGACCGCATGGCGACCGAGCGGGAAGACCAATGGCGGATTTCCTATTCACGCGTGACCTCAGCCTGGGCCAGTTTCTCGGGCGTACGCGGCGAGGAAGTGTTTTACACACGCGCCATCGCACTCTGCGACGGCAGCGCCGCCTATTTCCGTCTGCAGTACCGCAAGAGCCGGTTGACCAGCTTCGATGGCGTCATCTCGCGGATGGCGGAGGCTCTGAGGCCCTCGGAAGGCTGCCAGCAGACGCCAGTGGCGGCAGCCCCCGTAGCCGCCCCGAACTGAGCGCCCGGATTTTTTGATCAGGAAATCGCCGTGCCGCTCAGACAGCTGACGACGGCCGAATAATGCACTGCGGCGCCGGTGACGACGAAGGAATGCCAGATGGCGTTCTGGAACCGCAGCTTTTCCCAGACATGGAAAATCACGCCGGCGGAATAGATGATGCCGCCGATCAGGATCAGCACGAACGTTGTCGCCGAGAGTGCCGACAATAACGGCCCCACCGCAAGCACGCCGCTCCAGCCCATGGCGAGATAGAGCAGGATCGCAAGCCGGTCGAAGCGGCCGGGGAAGAGGCACTTGATCACCACGCCGAGGGTGGCGATCGCCCAGATGCCAATCAACATCGCAAACAGGAACGGATCCTCCCAGCCGCGCTGGAGGAAGGGCGTGTAGGTGGCGGCGATCAGCACGAAAATGGACGAGTGGTCGAAACGGCGCAGAAACCATTTGGTCCGCGAAACCGGGTAGAGGTTGTAGAGGAACGAAATCGACAAGGTTGCCAGCAGTCCCGCGCCATAGATCGCGGCGGCAGCAAGCTGGCCGGTCGTGCTCCAGAGCATCGCGTAAAAGATAAGTGCTGTTACGCCGACGAGGGCCGCTGCAAGGCCGACGCCGTGCACGATGCCATCGGCAATCAGTTCCGATCGATCGTAGTTCCACTTGACGCCGGCGAATTCCACTTTACCCCGCTTCCGACCTTCTTTCGCGCTCAGGCGGCGGTCGTCTTGCTTATTTGCCTTATCCTGCCACAGCCTGGCGCCGTGGCAAAGAGCTCGACGATGGCGAAAGCATCAACTTTTGCAACGCATTACAACAGAGACATGACGTGATTGCGAAGACGGACGTCCCTTGTCTGCAGCACGGGTTGCGACCAAATTGTCCGCAGAGGCGGGAGAACAACGTCCAAAGGAGAGTTTTGCTGCGCACGCCGGAGCCGGGACAGGCAGCAATCCTGACGGCGCTTTGCCTAAGATCAAAGGCCGTCTGGGGCTATGACGAGGCCTTCATGGCCGCCTGCCGCCCGGCCTTGACGGTGACGGCGGACGACTGGATGCAGTCGGATATCCAGATTGCCGTTCAGGATGACGATATCGTCGGCATGGCGCAGGTCCTGTATCACGGAGAGATCGCCGATCTCGACAAGCTGTTCGTCGATCCGGCCGCGCTGGGTGGCGGGATCGGCCGACGCCTGTTCGAATGGAGCGTGGAAACGGCGCTGCGCAAGGGTGCGAAGGTCATGACTGTCGATGCCGACCCGGGCGCAGCCGATTTCTATCGCCGGCTGGGGGCGGTCGATGACGGAGTGGTCGCCTCTGTTATACCAGGACGGTTCTTGCCGAGATTGAAGCTCGACCTGACGAGCGTCAGGTAAGTCCGGATCACCTACTGCATGTTTCGTTAAATCCTATTCGATTTAAGGATAAAAACATGCAGCAATTCAAAGTGTTACAGCGACCTTTGCGCGTCTAGTAAGACGCGCGGCGCTGTAAGACGTAGCAGCGAGGCTGCCTATCGCAAGCAGCCTCTAGGGCAAGTAACAGTCGCCGAAAAACATCGTCACTTCGCGCCGGCGGCGACCTCGGCGGCGCATTCCTGGCAGAGCGGCGCATGGGGCACGGCATTGAGCCGTTCTGCGGAAATCGGTAGGCCGCAACGCACGCAGGTTCCGAAGGTGCCGGCCGCAATACGGTCGAGCGCCGCGTCGATCCCACGGATCTCCTCCTGACCGGCAAGGCCAATGCCCTCCAGCACCTCGTCGTTCTCCCGTTCGGTTACCCGATCCGGCACGTCGGCATTCATCGGCTCATCGAGATCGTGCTCGATCTTCACCAGTCGGCCGTAGAGTTCGCGTTTGCGGCTGCTCAGCCGTTCACGAAAGTCGTCAAGCGCAAGCTTGTCCATGGGAAGACTCCTTGAAGTCGTGGCGCTTCGGGCGCGCCCCGCTCCTGTTCTTGATTGTTGGCGGCTCACCGGTCGACGAGAACGGCGCAGGGGCAATGGCTGACGACCCGGCTGGCGGTCGATCCGATGAAATAGTCAATGAGACCCGGCCGGTGCGAGGCAATGATGACGAGGTCGGCGTTCTCTTCGTGGGCGAGCGCATTGATCGTGCCGGCCGCGCCGCCGGTGCGGATCTCGATGCGTCCATTGATTCCGTGCTTGGCCTTCATCGCTTCCAGCGTCTTCGTCGCATGCTTGCGCGATTCCTCGACCATCTCAAGCGGGAAATCGACGATCATGTAGCCCTGGGCATAGGCGTTCAGATCCTCGACGACATTGAGCAGAACAATCTCGCCCCCTTCATCGATCAGCTTTTCTGCAATGCCGAGCACGGACTCGCCATGCTCCAGCTGATCCATGGCAATAGGGACGATGATCTTCTTGTACATGCTGCACTCCTTTGCGTTGCCTACCCGGATCGCCGGCACCGAAATGCGGGGGCAAATCCCACGCATTCGAGACTGAGCCCAGACGGTTCTTCCGGCATTGATTGAAATCAAATCGAAAGCGCCGCGATCGCATTGCCCTGTGTAATTGAGCTAGGGCGACAACGGCCACTGTCAACGCTCATCGAACACAACATCAAATGACTGACGGTCTTCCGTGAACGCCGACTTCGGCCCATATTCACCGGGCAGTTTCAACGAAACTGAGGCCCGAAAGGGCCACCGGTTTCGCCGCGCAAGGAGACAACAGATGATATCCACCCAGAGCACACCGCCTATCGACATTGCGGCCAATCACGCATTGGCGATGCCGGCGCATGTCGATCATTCGCATCTGGTCGTGGAGGATCTGGCGACAGTGTCGCAGTGGTATCAGCGCATCATGGGTCTTAAGCCGCTTGAGACGAGCGCCAGCGGCGAGACGCTGGGCGTTGGCGCCCGGCCGCTGTTGACGCTGACCACGGCCGGCAATGTCGCCAGGGCGCCACGAAACGCACCTGGTCTCTTTCATACCGCTTTCCTCGTTCCGAACCGTCAGGAACTAGGACGCTGGCTCGCCCATGCCGCCCATAACAATGTCCGCCTGCAGGGCGCGTCCGACCATCTCGTCAGCGAAGCGATCTATCTCGCCGACCCGGAAGGCAACGGCATCGAGGTCTATCGTGATCGGCCGCGGACCGATTGGAACTTCAAGCCGGACGGAACCGTCGGCATGGATACGCTGCCGCTCAACCTGCAGGCGCTCTATGACGAGGCGCCGAAAGACGACTGGAACGGGCTTGCCGACGGTACCGGCATCGGGCACATCCATCTGCAGGTGTCCGATATCCCCGAGGCAGACGCGTTCTTTCGGGACGTGCTGGGGCTCGGGTTGATGGCGCGCTACCCGGGCGCAAGCTTCTTCGGCTCGGGCAAATATCACCACCATGTCGCGGCCAACATCTGGAACTCTCGCGGCGCGCCCAAGCGCGAGAACAATATGACCGGCCTCTCCGACTACACGATCCAGTTCAAGGATCCGGCAGAGCTTGCAAAGGCGGTTGGCAAGCTCGACGAGATGGGCATTCAGGTCGAGCGAAACGGCACTGCTTACAATCTCGTCGATCCCTGGGGGATCGGCCTCAGGCTTGCAGCCTGACGCCGCCTCGCGACCCCTCCTCCACCGCCGCCACGACTGCGCTGCGTCGCTCACTCCGCAACGCGGTCGTATTTCTGCTGGACGACCAGTTCGACCGAGCGGCGGGGCCTTTCTGAGCGGATTCGGCAGCCGAGACGAATTCCCAGATTATCGCCAGGATTGTAAACACGCGGCACTGGCGCGCCCTGCGTCATCACGCCGCTGGAAAGATTTTGGATAATCTATCAATAAACTTGAGTAAAATAGTCTTATAATCTAACCGCACCGCCATGGGCGTCGCCACGCCCAGTGTATGCGGAGTTAATAATATGAAATACAACACTATTTTAGCGTTTGCGCTTGCAGACGCCACGATGCTTTCGTCCCCGGCCCTGGCTGTGGAGTTCAGGCCGCAGGCCGAAATCGAAGGCGGTTTCTTCAGCGGCGGTTCGGCTGTCAGTGGCGGCTTCTTCCTGCCTTTCGTGCTCGACTCCGGCAACGCCATTTTCATCGATACACGCGGAACGATAGAAAACGATAAGGTCCGGCAGGGCTCGATCGGCGCCGGTTACCGCTTCCGCGCCAATGACCAGTGGGTCATCGGCGCCTATGGCTACTACGACTATCTGAAGAGCGAGTACGGCAATTCGTTCAGCCAGGTATCCTTCGGTCTCGAGGCGCTCAGCGGCGACCTCGAAATGCGCAGCAATCTCTATCTGCCGCTTTCCGGCGCCAAGACGCTGAGCGCCTTCAATGCCGCCTATGTTCGCGACCATGTGCTCGTCGTCCAGGAAGGCAAGGAGCGCGGGCGGCGCGGGCTCGACGCCGAAATCGGCCGGCGGCTTCCGGTCTTCGACGAAGGATCAGACGTCCAGCTGAAAGTCTTCGGCGGCAGCTACTGGTACGGCGGCAAGAACCTCGACGACATGTTCGGCGCCAAGCTGCGCGCGGAGCTGACCTTCGCCAACCTGCCCGGGCTTTCCGAGGGATCGACCGTCTCACTCGGCGTTACCGGCACCTACGACAATGAGGACAAGCTCAAGGGTGCCGTCATGGCACGCCTGCGCATCCCATTCGGGGCGACGGCGAAGGCAAGTGATGCCTTCGACCCGATGGTCCAGCGTGTCGAGCGCTCGAGCAAAATCCGCACGCATGCCGGCCCAACCGGCGATGTCGAGGCGGCGCAATTCGTTGCCAACGGCCGCAACCCCGGCAAGGTCGTCAACATCTCCTCGGCGAACGGCGACGCGGCCTCGATCAACGCTCTGATCGGCGCAGCCGGGGCCGATGCGCTCATCCTTGCCGATGGCAATCTCGGTCTCAACCAGTCGCTGACGCTCGGCTCCGGCCAGGCGCTTGTCGGTGGCGGTGGCTCTATTGCGGTGCGCGGCGCAAGGAGAGGAGCAACCGCATCCTTCGTCAACCACGGAGCGGCAACGACCCTCACCGGATACAATCCGGCACAAGACGTCGTCACCATGGCGTCCGGCAGCAGCATCGCGTCGCTGTCCGTGCGCGGCGGTCTCGCCGGCATCGCCGCAGCCGATGCTCGAAACGTCTCGATCGACAATGTCGACATCTCCGCCACCAATCATGACGGCATTCGCTTCACGCGCGTCGACGGCGCGGTGGTTGAGAACAGCCGCATCCATGACCTGTTCATCTGCGAAAACAACACAGCCTGCGAGTTCTCGGTCTACAATCCCAACAAGGCACCCTATGCCGCCGTCAGCGCGATCGGCAGCACAAACGTGACCGTACGCGACACGACGATCGACAAGGTCACCTATGGCGTGTTTGCCGGCGGCGAATTCAAGAAACTCAGCCGCACCGAATACGAGCTAATCACCGGCACGACAGATATCAAGCTCGACAACGTCACCATCAGCAACTCTCGTCGCGAAGGCGTGCTGCTCGTCGCCGGCAAGGACATCCAACTCGACCGCGTGACGATCGACAATTCCAAGCAGGACCGCGACATGGATCTGGTGGTGCTGCAGGGCACGTCGAACGTTGCGATCAACGACATGCGCCTCGCCGGCGGCATCAATGGCCTGATGTTGATCTCCAGCCCGAACCTCGATGCGACGACCACCAATGTCGACGTCAAGGGCCTGAAGATCGACGGCACGCGCAACGCCGGCATCTTCTTCAACCCGGTCTCGGGCATTTCGCTGCAGGACGTCACCGTCACCAATGCCGGCACCTATGGCGCCTATATCTACGGCAGCGACTATGAGTTCCTCGGCGGCGCCGCGAGCAACATCGTTCTCAACAACATGACGGTCGACAAGGCCGGTACGGCGGGCCTCTACTTCTCCGGCCCGGCTGCCGACATAAAGGGCAATGTCAGCGTCACCAACACACCGAAGGATTGCCTGCTCGACACCGGTTGGGCACCCGGCACCATCACGCAGGCTCCCGGCTCGGTGCTGACCGTGAACGGTTCGCCGCTTGACCAGAGCAACGCCGCAAGCCGTTGCCGATAACATTTGCGGCCACGCCCTCCATGTGGGGGCGTGGCTTTCTTTTGCTGGAGAACGCTGTCGGCTACCGCGGCCGGCGGCACTCGAAGGTGACAACCTCGTCGCCATGCTTCGGCGCGCTGCCGAAGTCGTAATTGCCGGAAACGACGAGATCGACGAAGCCGGCAGCACGCAGGGTCAGCGCCATTTCCTCCACGCCCCACCAGCGCATCGTCAAGAATTCGAGCTCGCTCGACGCCAGCTTGCCTTCGCACCAGAGTTCGTAGCGCAGATGCGACACGGTCGTCTGGGCGATCAGGTCGGCCTTGACCCGTTGGCTGGTCAGCGTCAGCAGGTCGCCCGCCTCGGTCTGCCAATTGCGGATGCTCGGCTGGGTGTCGGCGAAAAGATCATGCGGATACAGGTCGAAGATCAGGCGACCGCCCGGCCGAAGATGGTCTAGGAAACGTTTGACGGTCGCAATCGCCGTGGCATGGTCGGCGATCAGCTGCAGCGATCCGGCGGGAATGACGATCGCCTCGAAGCGCTCCTCATGGGCAAAGGCCTCGAAAGTCTGCTGCGATAGCGCCGGTGTCAGCGAGCGTTCCTTGCAATGCGCCCGGCAATAGCCGAGCATTTCTGGCGACGCGTCGAAGCCTCTGACGTCAAGGCCGGCTTCAAGCAGCGGAATCAGCGCGCGACCGTTGCCGACAGCCGGTTCCAGTATCGGGCCGGAACACTCGTTCAAACGCTCGAGATAATACTCGACGTCGCCGAAGGACTTTCCAATATATTTGTCTAAATTATAAACATGAGAGGCAAGCTTGCCGTAAGAATTGTTCAACATGCATTCGTCCAAACTGCTGAAGAAAGTGAAACGCCTATCCTATACAGCAGCATGCTCCGATGCGGTGTCGTTCAATTGTCACGCCGATCGCTTTTGTGATGCGACGAGCTTCGCGCATGGCACCATCGGCTGCGGCAAGCCGACGACAGTTCTGACTTGACAGCCGCCCCGGAAATCCGGGACGGACCCGCACGCTCAGCCAGGCATGCGGCAGACGGCACCGACGAGTTTTAGCACGAAGGGGCGGACTGTCAGCACGCAAAGGAAAGCGACCGGCATCGCCAGCGCATAGGTGCTGAGCACACGGCCGGGGTAGCCGGCATCGATACCGGTGTTTACGCCGACGATGACGCAGCACATCAGAAACGCCATGATCGCCGACATGAAGAAGGCAAAGGTAATCGGCACCGCCCGCGGTGGCAGCTTGCGGCTGCGCGCGATCCGCGGCGGTGGCATCGTATCTTCCATGGTGAGGATCTCCATAGCTTGCCCGCAGGGACCATCCCAGCGGCATGGCCGGCACTATACGGATGACGTCGCGCGGAGGTAGGCCATTGCAGCCTTGCTCAGAGTTAGGCAAAACCATCGAATGGGAATACACAGTCGATGGATGTCATTATGGATACGTTGCGCGGCATCGAGAGTTTCGTTCGAAGCGTGGAGGAAGGCAGTATCGCCGCGGCGGCGCGCAAACTCGGCATCACGCCGGCCTCGGCAAGCCAGAATATCGCCCGACTGGAGCGGGCGCTCGGCGCCAGACTGCTTAGCCGCACGACCCGGCAATTGGGCCTCACGGAAAGCGGCCGGGTCTATTTCGACCGGGTGCGCAGCGTTGTCCATGATCTCGAACTCGCAGCCGTTGCAGTCGCATCGCTGAGCCAGGAGCCGCGGGGATCGCTGAAGATCGCGTCCTCGGTCGCCTTCGGCCGTCATGTGGTGGCGCCTCTCGTGCCATCCTTTGCCGCACGCCATCCGGAGGTCTCGATCGAACTCGTCGTCACCGATCGGGAGATCGACCACATCGGCGAGGGCATCGATATCAGCGTGCGCTTCGGCCTGCAGCTGGAGCCTGGGCTGATTGCGCGCAAGCTTGCCTCGGTGCCGATGGTCATCTGTGCCTCCCCGTCCTACATCGAGCGGCGCGGCCGGCCCGAGCACCCGGAAGACCTGATCCATCATCATTGCCTCGTCTACCGCTATGCCGGGCACGGGCGAATCTTTCGCTGGGGTTTCGTGCGGGATGGACTGCGTTTTGAGCCGGAACTGAAGGCAACGATCGTTAGCAACGATATCGACACACTTGCCGAAATGGCGATCGCCGGCGCCGGCATCACGCGGCTCGGTGCCTTCATCGCAACGGACCTGATTGCGCGCGGCCTGCTTGTGCCGCTGTTCGGCGGCGCACCGCGCGAAGGCATTGCCAACACCGACCACGAGCCCTTCGACTTCTATGCCTGCTTCGTCGATCGCCAGGCGGAAACGCCGAAGGTTCGCGCCTTCATTGAGCATGCGGCGCAGTCCCTCAAAGGTCGGTGGTAGCCGTCACGATCGCGCAACATCCCGCCGTCAGGCGAGCTCTACCTGGGCGACATTCTGCGCGGCTTCCTTTGCAAGCTTTGCCTCGCGGCGAAGCTTGAGCTTGTAACCGACTTCGACGATCGCATGGATCGCCGGGACGAATTCCTGACCGAGATCGCTCAGCCTGTATTCGACCGAAGGTGGCGATGTCGGCATGATCCGCCGTTCGATCGCACCCTTTTCCTCCATATCCTTCAGGCGCGTGCTCAGCACCTTCGCCGAAATGCCGGGAATATCGATCTTGAGTTCGCTGAAGCGGCGTGGACCGCCGCTCAGATACCAGATGATGTTGGGCGCCCAGGCGCCGCCAAGCATGACCATGCACTCCCCGACCGGGCAGGTCGGCGGCAATGCCGCAGCTCTATTCTTTCGAATTTTCAAGCTCATGGGCAAAATTCTCCAGTTACCGTGGGGAAACCGCAAACGTCGGTAACATAAAGTAATCTCATATACAAAAGTTATCGCTTCGGTTTAGGTTCCGCCGTCTTCGACAGAGACCATCATTGCAAAAGGAACATGGCCATGAAGCTTTATTACGCCCCCGGCGCCTGCTCGCTCTCGCCCCATATCAGCCTGCGCGAAGCGGGCGTCGAGTTCGAGATCGTCAAGGTCGATACCGCGACGCACCTCACCGAAAGCGGCGCCGATTTCAAGGCGGTCAACCCCAAGGGCTATGTGCCGGCACTGGTGCTCGAAACCGGCGACGTCGTCACCGAAGGTGCGGCCGTCGTGCAGTACATTGCCGATCGCTTTCCGAAGGCCGGGCTTGCCCCTGCCAACGGCACGCTGGAACGCACCCGCCTGCAGGAGCAGCTGAACTTCATCGCCTCCGAACTGCACAAGGCGTTCTCGCCGCTGTTCAGCAAGACGGCAAGCGTCGATGCCAAGGAGACGGCCGCGGCGCAGGTTTCCAAACGGCTCGGCAACGTCGAAACCCTGCTTTCCGATGGCCGCGCCCATCTGCTCGGCGAAGCCTTCTCCGTTGCCGACGCCTATCTCTTCACCGTCGTCAATTGGACCAGCGTCACCGGAATTTCGCTTAGCCCGTGGCCGCACCTGACGGCCTACATGCAGCGTGTTCGCGAGCGCCCGGCAGTGCAGGCAGCCATGAAGGCCGAAGGGCTGATCGCGGCATGAGCGGCACCCACAACGATCCGCACTTTGCGGCCGTCATCGATGTGCTCGGGCGCTACTTCGACGGGCTCTACCACAGCGACACGGCGATCCTGCGCGAGGTTTTTCACCCGAAAGCCCACTACGCCACCGCGACTGGGGGAGAACTGCTCGAACTCGACATGAACAGGTATTTCCCGATCGTCGACAAACGTCCCTCGCCGGCAAGCCGTGGCGAGGTGCGCGCAGACAGGATCGTCTCGATCGAATTTGCCGGCCCGGTGACGGCCTTCGCCAAGGTACAATGCGCAATCGGCGAGAAGGCGTTCACCGACTTCCTGTCGCTGATCTTCGTTGACGGACGCTGGCAGATCATCGCCAAGGTCTTTCACTACGACATCCGACAACCAGGCTAAGGAGCCAGCAATGCCCTATGTAAACATCAAGATCACCCGCGAAGGCGCGACCAGCGAACAGAAGGCGGCGCTCATCAAGGGCGTCACCGACCTGCTCGTCACGGTGCTCGACAAGAACCCGGCCACCACCTTCGTCGTCATCGACGAGGTGGCATTCGAAGACTGGGGCGTCGGTGGCCTGCCGGTGGAGGAATATCGAAAGCAACTGAAAGCAAAGAGCTAGTACCGCGCCACAGAGATTATGACTCTTTGACGGGGTAGGCTTTGCGGAGCTTTTGGCGGGCATTTTCGGTTGTGAACATCCATTGGATCTTTGCGCCATGGGTGTTGCGTTGCTGCTCCCAGGCTGCGACTTCGGCGATTATGGTGTCTTTGTTGTCGATACGACGGTCGAGGCACTGGCTACGCAGGACACCGATCTCTATCTCGACCATGTTAAGCCAACTGGCGTGCTTGGGCGTGTGGTGGAACTCGAGTCGCTTCAGCACCCTTCGAGCCTCCGGGGCGGGAAATGCGTCGTAAAGCGCCCCGGCGGAATGGGTGGAGAGGTTGTCCATCACCACGCGGATGATCGGGGCGTCGGGATAATCGACGTCGACCAGTTCGCGCATGCACTCGGCGAAGTCTTGGTTGGTTCGCCGATCGGTGACCTTCACCCTGCGCCAGGGCCGGTGGGCGTCCATGAAGACAAACAGATTGACCGTGCCATTTCGACGATACTCGCAGTCGTAGCGTTCAAGCTGGCCAGGCTTGGCCGCAATGGGCTCGCGCACTTCGCCGATGAGTTGGGTCGGGCTCTCGTCGAAGCAGACCACGGGCCTTTGTGGATCAGGCGTTTCTGCGTAGAGGTCGAGAACATCCTCCATGCGCGCGACGTATTCCCCATCGATCTTTGGGATGCACCACATGTTTTTGCGCCAAGGCTTGAGATGGTTCTCAGCCAGCCGGCGACGCACGGTCTCGGAGGACAACTCGTCATGATCGGTGAGCCGGACCATCTCATCGGCCAGAAGCTCAAGCGTCCAGCGGGCTCGCCCGGGCGGCGGCTTTGAGCAGGCGGTCGCCACCAACAGCGCCTCCTCCTTGGCTGATAGCTTGCGCCCAACGCCCGGGCGCGGTTCTTCACTGAGCGCGCCCTCCAGATTGGCTTCCACAAACCGGCGCTTGGTCCGGTAAATCGTCGATCCGCTGACGTTCAAGGTTGCCGCGATCGCCTCGTCGCTGAAGCCTTCGTCCGCCGCGACCAGGATCTGGGCGCGCTTGATCTTGCGCGACGCATGGCGTCCCCCGCTCAACAAAGCGGCCAGTTGATCACGTTCCGATTGGCTAAGCTCTATGTGAAACTTTATATTCATCGACACCTCCTTCAGCGCGGAGACGCAGATGAATCCGAAAATGAGTCCCTCACTTGACCCGCAAGCCGCAACGGCAACACATCGCCTTACGCAAATCCAAGGCCAGTACCTGGCCTTCATCTACGCCTACAGCCGCATCTTCAAACAGCCTCCGGCCGAAGCCGACATGCGTCGCCACTTCGGCGTTACGGCTCCGTCTGTTCACCAGATGGTGCTGACCCTCGAGAAGGCGGGTTTCATATCCCGCGTGCCAGGCGCCGCACGAAGCATCCAGCTTCTCATCCCACCAGAAGCCCTGCCCATTCTACGATAAGACAAACCGTCATAATCTCTGTGGCGCGGTACTAGTCGTTCCTCACTGCCTTGGGTCTGCCCAGCGAACGATCGAACGCTTGCCCGGTCGCGTTCCACTGCCTTCTCCCCACCGATGGGGAGAAGGAACCATCGACCGGCGAAGTCCTTTCCGCTTGATCGTCGCAGCCGGGCTCTCTATCTCATTGTCTCCCGCCGCATAAATCCCGGAGACACGCCTTGTCCGTTTTCAAGAACCTGCCCGAAGCTCCCGTCGCCGCGAAAAAGCCGGTGACCGATACGCGCCACGGCATCACCCGCACCGACGACTACGCTTGGCTGCGGGACGACAACTGGCAGGCAATGTTCAAGGATCCCTCGATCCTCAACCCTGACATCCGCAAGCATCTGGAGGCCGAAAACGCCTACATGAACGCGGCGATGGACGACACCAAGGCGCTGCAGAAGACGCTGTTTGCCGAGATGCGCGGCCGCATCAAGGAAGACGACAGTTCGATACCGGTGAAAGATGGCCCCTTTGCCTATGGCAGCCTCTACGTAACCGGCGGCGAGCAGCCGCGTTACTTCCGCATCCCGCGCGACGCCGACAATAAGGACGAGACCATCCGGCAGGTGCTGCTTGACGGCGACAAGGAAGCCGAAGGCAAGTCCTATTTCCGCCTTGCGGGCCTCGACCACTCGACCGACCACAGCCGCGGCCTTTGGGGGTACGACGACAAGGGATCGGAATATTTCACGCTGAAGGTGCGCGACCTTTCGACCGGCGAGGATCTTGCCGACGTGATCGAGAACACCGGCGGCGGCGGCGCCTGGGCGCCTGATGGCAAGAGCTTCTTCTACACCGTGCTTGACGACAACCACCGTCCGTCGAAGATCTTCCACCACGTGCTCGGTACGCCCCAGGCGGACGATCGGCTGGTCTATGAAGAAAAGGACCCAGGTTTCTTCATGTCGGTCGGCGGATCGCTCCTCGACGACTTCATCTACATCGACATCAACGACCACGAGACCAGCGAGTATCGCCTGCTTTCGACCAAGGATCTCACGGCCGAGCCGAAGCTGGTCGCCGGTCGCGTCATCGGTCTCGAATATGCCATGACCGAAGGCGGCGACGTCTTCTACATCCTCACCAATGCCGACGGCGCCAAGGATTTCAAGATCATGGAAGCGCCGGTGGAAGCACCGGGCAAGGAGAACTGGCGCGAGGTCGTGGCCCATAGGCCGGGTACGCTGATCCTCAGCCACATGGCCTATGCCCGCCACCTCGTCTGGCTGCAGCGCCGCGACGGTCTGCCGGAAATCGTCATCCGCGACCGCAAGACCGGCGAAGAGCACGCGATCGCCTTTGCCGAGGAAGCCTATTCGCTTGGGCTCTCCGGCGCTGCCGAATACGACACCGACGTCATCCGCTTTTCCTATTCGTCGATGACGACGCCGTCGCAGCTCTTCGACTATGACATGGCGACGCGTAAGCGCACGCTGCTCAAGACACAGGAAGTACCATCAGGGCACAATCCCGACGACTATGTCACCCGCCGCGTCTTCGCGCCGTCCTGGGATGGAACGAAGGTGCCGGTGACGTTGCTTTATCGTAAGGATACGCCGCTCGACGGTTCGGCACCGTGCCTGCTCTATGGCTACGGCGCTTATGGCATCACCATTCCTGCCGGCTTCAATACCAACTGCCTGTCGCTCGCCGACCGTGGCTTCGTCTATGCCATCGCCCATATCCGCGGCGGCAAGGACCGGGGCTTCTCCTGGTATGAGGACGGCAAGATGGCCAAGAAGACCAACACCTTCAAGGACTTCATCGCCGCCGCTGACTATCTGAATCAGGAGAAGTTCACGTCCTACGCGAACATCGTCGCCGAAGGCGGATCGGCCGGCGGCATGCTGATGGGCGCCATCGCCAACATGGCTCCGGAAAAATTCACCGGCATCATCGCCGCGGTGCCCTTCGTCGACGTGCTCAACACCATGCTCGACGACACCCTGCCGCTGACCCCGCCGGAATGGCCGGAATGGGGCAATCCGATCGACAGCCCTGAGTTCTACGACATCATCGCCGGCTATTCGCCCTACGACAATGTCGGGGCAAAACCCTACCCTGCAATCCTTGCGCTCGGCGGCTTGACCGACCCGCGCGTGACCTATTGGGAACCGGCGAAATGGGTCGCCCGCCTGCGCGAAAAGACCACGGGCGTTGAGCCGATCCTGATGAAGACCAACATGGACGCCGGCCACGGCGGCGCCTCCGGCCGCTTCCAGCGACTTGAAGAGATCGCCTTCGAGTATGCCTTCGCCATCAAGGTCGCCGGCAGAATGTAAAACCTACAGCGCCGTGCGTCGTTTCAGACGCACAAAAGTCGCTGTCGCACTTTGAATGGTTGCATGTTTTAGCCTTAGGTCGGATACGATCTAAGGAAACATGCAAGAGGAGACGCACCATGCCCGTTCACGTCGCCCTCCTTCGTGCCATCAATGTCGGCGGGGCCGGCATGCTGCCGATGGCCGACCTCAGAGCGATCTGCGAGGGGCTCGGCTTTAACGACGTGAAGACCTATATCCAGAGCGGCAACGTGCTGTTCCGCTCCGATTTGCCGGCGCCGGAGGCGGCGGCAAAACTCGATGCTGCGCTTGGCGAGAATCTCGGCAAGGCGCCCGGCGTGATGATCCAGAACGCCAGGCAGCTGCAGACGGTTGCCGAGAACGCCCCCTTCCCCGACGCCAAGACCAATCTGCTGCATGTGGTCTTCCTGCCGAATGCGGCGCCGGCGGACGCGCTCGACAGGCTTGTCGCGCCCGACGGTGAGGAAGTGCAGGTCGCCGGGCACGAAATCTATGTGCACTATCCTGGTGGATCCGGGCGATCGAAGCTGAAGCTGCCGGCGTTGAAGCCGGGCACCGCGCGCAACCTCAATACGGTGCGCAAGCTCGCCGAAATGGCGCAGACCATGGAAGACGACAAAGACTGATGCTCACGGGGCTGCCGGCTGGAACAGCAGCCGGACAAAGGTGCGGAAGACCAGCAGCTGGGCGGGCAGGTTCTTAGGCTCCTTCAGCGCCTTCGACAGGATGATGCCACCCTCGATCACCGTTGAGACCATGTCGGCAAGCTGGTCGACATCCAGCGGCTCACGTGGCCGGTAGACCTGCATGATATCGCGGAACATCGCTCCGAAACGGCGGCGCCACATCAGCGCCGCTTGCCGATTGATCTCCTGTATGTCGCGGTCGAAGGCACGCTCGTGGCTACAGATCACCGCAACCAGGCAGCCGGGGTGACCGTTCGGAAGATCGGAGAGCAGTTCCGACAACAGCTTGAGGCCAAGCAGAAACGCCTGGAGCGGATCGTCCGCAAGCTCGCGCGCCCGGCTGAAGATCTCGTCATAGATCCGCTCGTCGTTTTCAACGTAGCGTTCGAGCAGCGCCTTCGCCAGCTCGTTCTTGTCGCGAAAATGGTAGAAGAAACCGCTCTTGGTGATACCGGTCTCGGCGATCAACTCATCGATCGAGGTCCCGCCAAATCCCTTCGCCAGCACCGAGACTTCGGCGGCGTCGAGAATCTTGGCGCGCGTTTCCTCACCCTTTCGCATTAGCCGTTTCCCTACCTTCGGTACAGTTTCCACCAATGACATGGCGACCAGCGAGCAATGCCGCGGCAAATCGCAACCAGCAAGCCTATGATTTCACTGAGATATTTACGTATATTAGCAATAGTATACCTTAAGTCGCCTAGTTTAGAAGACGATAAAAAGGCAGAAATTTAACCATCCTTGCGGGAATGGGAGCGCTCCGCCGGGATCCAACGCTAGCAAAAAACGGGTGGAGACCGACATGGCCAAATACCGACGCAGCCTGCCGCTCATGAAAGGTGCAACCTTTCTCAGCGACGGCGGCATGGAAACGGCGCTGATCTTTCACGAAGGCGTCGAGCTCCCGCACTTTGCCTCCTTCGTCCTGCTGTCGACGTCCGAAGGACGACGGCGGCTGCTAAACTACTACACGCGCTATCTCGACATCGCACAACACCACGGCACTGGCTTCGTGCTCGACTCTGCGACCTGGCGTGCGAGCGCCGACTGGGGCGCCAAGCTTGGCTATGATGCCAGGGCGCTCGCCGAACTGAACCAGGATGCCGTCTATTTGCTGACGGAACTGCGCGCCGAGTACGAGCGGCCGCGGGCCCCGATCGTGCTCAGCGGTGCGATCGGCCCGCGTGGCGACGGCTACAGGGCTGGTCGCATGAGCCCTGACGAGGCCGAGGATTATCATGCCGCACAGGTCGCTGCCTTCGCCGTCAGCGACGCCGACATGATTTGCGCCTATACGATCACCAATATCGACGAGGCAATCGGCATCGCCCGCTCGGCGCAGAGCCACGGCATGCCCTGCGCCATCTCGTTTACGGTGGAGACAGACGGGCGGCTGCCGAACGGCCGCGCGCTCAAGGATGCGATCGAGACCGTCGATGCGGCGACCGGCCGGTTTCCGCAATACTACATGATCAATTGCGCCCATCCCGACCACTTCGACGCGAGTCTCGATGCCGGTAGCGCCTGGGTCCACAGGATCGGCGGCATCCGCGCCAATGCCTCGACGAAAAGCCACAGCGAGCTCGACGAAAGCGAGACGCTCGATCCCGGCGATCCGACGGCGCTCGGCCAGCAGTATCGGATGCTGACCGATCGTTTGCCGCGACTGCGCGTTCTCGGTGGCTGCTGCGGCACCGACCACCGCCATATCGCGGCGATTTGCGAGGCCTGCCTATCGCCGACGGCGCTTAGCGCCTGAAACGAAGACGGTACTCGCCCTCCCGGCCCTCCCGCGAACGACCTCTCGCGGGAGGGCGCCGCCTCGTCTGTCAACCCTCGCGAAACGGGGACAGCTCGTGTAGACTTGGCGCGAAAGGGCGGTGGCCGGAAGTCCCGGCAGAAACCGCTGACCGCAGAACCATGAACTACGCGCCTCCTTCGCCGACCGCCGAAACCGACGTCTTTCGCTTCGACAACAGTTTTGCGCGGTTGCCGCAGCAGTTCTTCGCCCGTGTCGACCCGACACCGGTTGCCGAACCCTGGCTGATCAAGCTCAACCGGCCGCTTGCCGAAGAACTCGGCCTCGACGTCGACAGTCTCGGGCGCGACGGCGGGCAGATCTTTTCCGGCAACAGCGTGCCTGCCGGTGCCGCGCCGCTCGCCATGGCCTATGCCGGCCACCAGTTCGGCACCTTCGTGCCGCAGCTCGGCGATGGCCGCGCGATCCTTCTTGGCGAGGTCATCGATCGGAACGGGCAGAGGCGTGACATCCAGCTGAAGGGACCGGGACAGACCCCGTTCTCGCGACGCGGCGACGGGCGGGCAGCGCTTGGCCCGGTGCTGCGTGAATACATCGTCAGCGAAGCCATGTTCGCGCTCGGCATCCCGACGACGCGAGCGCTTGCCGCCGTGGTAACCGGCCAACCTGTTTATCGCGAGCAGATCCTGCCGGGTGCCGTCTTTACCCGTGTTGCGGCAAGTCACATCCGCGTCGGCACCTTCCAGTTTTTTGCGGCGCGCGGCGACATGGCTTCGGTCCAGGCCCTGGCCGACTATGCGATCGACCGCCACTACCCGGAGGTACGGGATGACGAGCGCCCCTATCTCGCCTTCTTCAAGGCGGTGGTCGCGCGGCAGGCGGTATTGATTGCCCGCTGGCTGCATGTCGGCTTCATCCATGGCGTCATGAACACCGACAACATGACGATCTGGGGTGAGACCATCGACTTCGGCCCCTGCGCCTTCATGGATGCCTACGATCCGAAGAAGGTGTTCTCCTCGATCGATCAGTTCGGACGCTACGCCTATGCGAGCCAGCCGGCGATCGGCCAATGGAACCTGACGAGGCTTGCCGAGACGCTGGTGCCGCTCTTTGATCCGGTGGCGGCGACCGCGGTCGATCTCGCGAACGATGCGCTCGGCGAATATGGCGCGATCTTCCAGCGGCATTGGCTCGACGGCATGCGCCGCAAGATCGGGCTTGTCGGCGAGGAGGAAGGCGACCTTGATCTCGTCCAGGCGCTGCTGACGGCGATGCATCACGGTGAAGCCGACTTCATCCTCACCTTCCGCCGGCTTTGCGACTGTGCGGCCGATCCAGCGGCGGACGCTGCCCTGATATCCCTGTTCACCGACCCTGCCAGGATTGCCTCATGGCTTGCCGATTGGCGACAGCGCCTGGAGCGAGAGCCCGGCGCAGCAGGCGAGCGCACCGTGGCAATGAGGGCGGTCAACCCGGCCTATATTCCGCGCAACCACCGTATCGAACAGGCGATTGCAGCAGCGACGGAAGATGCCGACTTCTCGCTGTTCGAAGCGCTCGTCGACGTGACGTCCAAGCCCTACGAAGACCAGCCGCGTTTTACCGCCTATGCCGATCCGCCGCAGCCGGAAGAGGAAGTGCGGCAAACCTTCTGCGGCACGTGAGGTAAATCGACGGCAGCATAGTGCGCGCGCCCGGTAGTCGTGGCCTATGGCTTTCGGCCATAGGCCGACAGGAATATCCGCACGCTTTCCCTTGCGTGGGCGCGAAGAGCACCGGCATCGGGAATCGCCCGATCGCCGAGCAGCATGGCATCGTTGACGGGCTCGCCCATCACCAGCCAGTTGAAGAAGGACGCAGCGGCGCGCAGGTCCTGCGCCTCGACATCGCCGGCCTCGCGGTAATGAGCAAGGGCCTTTCTGAGCCTGTCGATCGAACGACGCGGCCCCTTCGCATGCAGTCTTTTGCCCAATTCCGGAAAGCGTTCCGCCTCGCCAATCACCAGGCGCCGCAGTTGCATCAGCCGCGGCGTCATGACGATCGCCAGCTGCTGCTCGGCGAAATCGAGCAGAAAATCCTCGATCGGGCGCCCATCTATGGGATCGGCGACCTGCTCCTCCAGCTCATCACCGGCCACGCCCGTCATGCCGGTGACAATATCGAGGAAGAGCGCCTCCTTGGTTCCGAAGTGGGCATAAACGGTCTGTTTCGACACGACGGCCATCGCCGCCACCTCGTCCATGTTGGTCGCGAGGAACCCGCGCTGCAGAAACAGCTCAGTGGCGGCAGTCAGGATGGACTGGCGCTTTCTCGTCATTCGCGTCTCGACGGGATTCGTCATTCTCAACCACGACCTCTCAGATGAGCACGCGATAGCACAAGTTCCTGACTACAGCGCCGCGCGTCTTATTAGGCGCGCAAAGGTCGCAGTAGCACGACCGCATTGACAAATCAAACTGGACGGTACAGTTTGATTTCTTATGAAGGCGGAGACGGCGGGTGAGCAAGAGCGAAAACCGGACCTTGAATGCGCAATGCAACTGCGGGCGGGTGCAGATGCACGCCGTCGGCAGGCCGATCGTGGCGACCGCCTGCTATTGCGCGAGCTGCCGGAAGGCAGGCGCACTGCTCGAGGCAATACCCGGCGCCGCACCAGTACTCAACAGCGATGGGTCCACGGACTTCGTGCTCTTCCGCAAGGATCGGATAGACTGCGTGCGTGGGGCCGATCAGCTTCGCGAGCACCGGCTGACGCCGACGTCGAAGACCCGCCGTGTCGTCGCCACCTGCTGCAATGCGCCGATGTTTCTCGAGTTTACCAGCGGCCATTGGCTGACGCTCTACCGGCATCGTCTCGACAAGGACGCCCGCCCACCCCTGCAGATGCGGGTAATGACGCGGGACCGCCGGGCAGATGTCAGCGTCAAGAACGACCTGCCGAGCTACGCCGGTCATTCCGGAAAATCCATGCTGAAGCTGATCGGCGCCTGGGCGGCAATGGCTTTCCGGTCCCCGAAGATCGACTATGTCAAGGGAGAGCTTGATGGCCATGGAACGTGAAAAGGTCGAGATCCAGAACATCGTTTCCCCAGGACACGTCACACGTGTCGACAAGGTGAAGTACGATGCAATGAAGGATGCGCTTCTCACCGCCCTATCGCGTGAGCAGTCCGCCCTCACGATCGCGGAAGCCAAGCAGAAGCTGCTGCCATTGCTGCCGGACGATCTTTTTCCAGGCGGCGCGAAGGCCGGTTGGTGGCTGAAGGCCGTCCAGCTCGATCTCGAGGCCAAGGGCGTGCTGCGTCGGGAAAACACCAAACCGCTGCGCCTTCGGCTCGCTTAGTCAGCCGAGACCGCGCGGTGAGCGCGCGACAGTGATCGTCTGCCGCGTGACGACGGCTGCCCCCTCACATCAAAGCAGCAAAGCGTCACTCGATCCCTCGGCGCGCAACTTCATTGCGGGCACCCTAATTTTTTGCGCTGCGAAATTATGGCTATTGAAAGGCAGGACCGGCGCGTTAGGTGCTAGGGGGCGGGCAGTCGCGTGACTTGCCCAAGCCCGATCTGACGGCCGCGGCCTCCTTCGCGACCGCCGACCCCGAAACCGATTTTTTCCCGCGCGGCCGCTCATTCGCGCCGCCTCAATGAAAAAGCCGTGCCACGGCGCCGTTCTTCAATTCGGGAGTTCCCACCATGCTCATTCTGGCGGCCATCGTCTTCGCCCTCATTGGCCTTGCGCTCGGCGGCGGCGGAGCCAAGCTCCTGATGCTTGGCGGCAGTCCCTATTATCTCATCGCCGGCATCGGCTTTCTGCTGACGGCCATCCTTCTCTTCATGCGCAAGGCCGCCGCCATCTGGCTTTATACGCTCGTCATCCTTGGCTCGCTCACCTGGGCCGTCTGGGAAGTCGGTTTCGACTGGTGGCAACTGGGCCCTCGTGGCGGCATCATCGTGCTGCTCGGCCTGTGGCTGATGCTACCGGCGGTCCGGCGTCCGCTCGGATTTGAGAGCCCGACAGGAGAACGGTATGCCGCCAGTGCCTGGCCGCTGGCGCTTGCCGTGCTCGTGTCGATCGGCATTGCCGGCTACTCGATGACCCAGGATCCGCACGACATCCGCGGCGATCTGCCGAGCGACGTGGTCGCCGCCAATCCGCCTCTCGGCGGCAACGTACCATCAGGAGAATGGCATCAATACGGGCGCACGCCATTCGGTCAGCGTTATGCGCCGCTCGATCAGATCACGCCCGAAAATGTCGCCAATCTCAAGGTCGCCTGGCAATATCAGACGGGCGACATCAAACGCCCCGAAGACGTGGGCGAGACCACCTATCAGGTGACGCCGATCAAGGTGAAGGACACGCTCTTTGCCTGCACGCCGCACAACTGGGCGATCGCGCTTGACGCGGCGACCGGCGAAGAGAAGTGGAAATATGACAGCAACTCCGGCATGAACCCTGACCGGCAGCACCAGACCTGCCGCGGCGTCACCTATTGGGCCGACCCGGCGGCAACCGCCGGCAGCGTCTGCGCCGAGCGGGTCTATCTGCCGACATCCGATGCCCGCCTGATCGCGCTCGATGCGGCAACCGGCGCCGTCTGCACCGGCTTTGCCGACAACGGTGTGCTGCACCTCGAAAAGGGCATGAAATACAATCCGGCCGGTTATTACTACTCGACCTCGCCGCCGGTTGCGGTTGCCGGAAAGCTGATCATTGGCGGCGCCGTCAACGACAACTATTCCACCCAGGAGCAATCCGGCGTCATCCGCGCCTTCGACATCAACACCGGCGCGCTCATTTGGAACTGGGACAGCGGCAATCCCGATGTAGCGACGCCGCTTGCCGAGGGCCAGACCTACAGCACCAACTCGCCCAACAGCTGGTCGGTATTCAGCTACGACGAGGGCCTTGGCCTCGTCTATATTCCCATGGGCAACCAGGTGCCGGACCAGCTCGGCATGGGGCGCAGCGAGCACGTGGAGAAATATTCCTCCTCCATCGTCGCGCTCGATATCAACTCCGGTGCTGTGCGTTGGGTGCAACAGACGGTGCACCACGACCTCTGGGACATGGACGTGCCCGCACAACCGGCACTGCTCGACGTCACCAAGGAGGATGGCACGGTCGTGCCGGCACTCGTCGGTCCGACGAAGCAGGGCGACATCTATGTGCTCGATCGACGGAGCGGCGAGCCGATCATCCCGATTGCGGAAGTCGCGGCACCCAAGGGCGCAATCCCGGAAGATTTTACCGCACCGACCCAGCCGGTCTCCGGCCTGACCTTCATGCCCGCCCCGCTGCAAGAGCGGAACATGTGGGGCGTGACGATGTTCGATCAGCTCGCCTGCCGCATATCGTTCCGCTCGTTGAAATACGAGGGTCGCTATACGCCGCCGTCGCTTGAGGGAACGCTCGTCTATCCCGGCAACTTCGGCACGTTCAACTGGGGCTCGGTCGCGGTCGACCCGGAGCGACAGGTGATGTTCGGCATGCCGACCTACCTCGCCTTCACCTCTCGTCTCGTTCCGCGCGATCAGATCCCGCCGAAGGGCCAGGACGAAAAGGGATCCGAGCAAGGCCTCAACCGCAACGACGGCGCGCCCTATGGCGTCTTCATGGGCCCGTTCCTCGGCCCGCTAAAAATCCCCTGCCAGGCGCCGCCATGGGGCTATGTTGCCGGTGCCGACCTCAGGACCGGCAAGATCGCCTACAAACACAAGAACGGCACCGTCGAGGACATGACGCCTTTGCCGCTGCCCTTCAAAGTCGGCGTTCCCGGCATCGGCGGACCGATGATCACCAAGGGCGGCGTCGCCTTCCTTGGGGCGGCAGTCGACGATTATCTGCGCGCCTATGACGTGACGACCGGCGAACAGCTCTGGGAGGCGCGCCTTCCGGCCGGCGGCCAGTCGACGCCGATGAGCTACACGGTCGGCGACAAGCAATATGTGGTGATCGTCGCCGGCGGCCACGGCTCGGTCGGCACAAAGCCCGGAGACTACGTCATCGCCTATACCCTACCCTAAAACGCGAAAAGGCATCCCTAATTCTCGCTAATGGGTTGCATCGGCAAGCCCCGCGCAAGCCACCAGAAGCAGCCTCCCCCGGACAGCAGATTCCGGGGGCTTCCCATGAAGATCGATAGCAGCATCTCCAACTATTATTTCTCGCAGCGCCGTGCCCAATCGGGAACGGTCATGCCGCTCGAAGAAACTGGCGGCGGTGACACGCGCCCGCGGCTCTCGCCGACCATTGCGCCGGCATCCACGTCGGCCTCGCTATCGAACGCCTTCTGGATCAGCGCATCCCGGGATGAAGAGGCCAAGCCTTCGATCGGAAGCGGCGAACAGACCGCCTCCGGCGATTCAGTCAGCGACGAATTCCTGAAACGCGCCAAGATGAGCCTGGCGGAACAGATCCGTGCACAGATCCTGGAAGCGCATGGCATCACCGAAGACGAGCTGAAGGCGATGGATCCGGAGCAGCGCGAAGCGATCGAGGAGGAAATCCGCAAGGCGGTCGAACGCGCGATGGGCATCGACCAGCAGCGCGACGATACCGCATCCGATATCGCCGACGGAAGCGCCGCATGAATCGCCTGCAAGCTTCGACGCGACGACATTTCTGGGGCTTCATGCCCGGAATGCTGTAGATCGCCTTGACTATAACAATGCTGGACGTCGCAGCGGCCAGGTTATCAGATTGAAGACAGCTGAAGACGCCATGACCAGTGCTCACCTGACGATCGGCGGTTAGACCATCTCCGCCGCCATCCGGCCGACATCGGCAAAGACGGTGTTCAGCTCAGCCAGCGGCGCCGTCGCCTCAGCGATGTAGACCGCGATCAGGAGCGGTCCCCTACCCTCGGGCCAAACGATGGCGATGTCAGACGCGGCGCCGTTGCCGTTGGTTCCCGTCTTGTCGCCGACCTTCCAGGCCTTCGGCAGGCCGGCGCGGATGCGCAGGTCGCCAGTGGTATTGGCGACCATCCACTCGATCAACAGCTTGCGCGACGCTTCCGCCAGCACGGGGCCGAAAGCAAGATTGCCGAGCGTCTCCAGCATTGCGGCAGGCGTGGTCGTGTCGCGTGGGTCACCCACTTTCGCCTCGTTGAGTGCGGGCTCGTTCCGGTCGAGGCGCGTGGTCTCATCGCCGATCGTGCGCAACCAGGCGGTCAGCGCCGGCGGACCGCCGAAATTTTCCAGCAAAAGGTTTGCCGCCGCGTTGTCGCTTGTCGTCAACGTCGCGGCACAGAGTTCGGCGATCGTCATGCCCTCGCCGCCGACATGCTTCTCGGTTACCGGCGAATGGGCGACGATATCCTTCTGCGCAACGACGATACGGCGATCAAGCTTTTCGGCGCCCTGATCCGCACGGGCGAGCGCGAATCCCGCCGCCAGCGTCTTGAAGCTCGAGCACATGGCGAAACGCTCGCTCTCGCGGCGGCCGAACGACACGTTGGTTTCCATATCGAGAACGGAAACGCCAAGCCGTCCGCCCGTGCGCTTTTCGAGTTCGGCAAGGCGTGTATCGACATCGCCGCCGGTGGCGGCTTTTGCGGCCGGGCCGAGGGCGATTGCCGGATAGATCAGCGCGGAGCCGACGAGCAATTGGCGGCGATTGATGAGCAGCGGCACGTGTTCCTCCGTCGTGCGCCACGCATATATGCCGACGCTCTAACTAACTGTTGCAAAACATGCATTCGGATCGACGCTGGGCCGAATCGAGTGCCGTGCAGATCGCTAGGCGGTGATTGTGGCGTCCTTGTGCCACCTTTTTTCGAATGAGAGGATGACGGCCCGAATGTCTCGATTCGACGGTTGCGGCTCAACAGAGCGGACTGGTATGAAGTCGCAACAAAACAGGGATACTGATCCGTGCGCCTGATCCGTTAGCGACGCTCACCGGCAAGAAAGAACCACCGACGCCAAGGCCGCCTCGCGGCACCGTTTGGCGTGGGCATTTTTTTAAGGCCGATGAGAGCGCCAACCATTGAGCCATCGTTCTCCGGCCGTTTGCAGGATCATATCCATGACAACGACCAGTTCATCCCTGCCTGAAACCGGTAGCCTGCGCGCCGGTCCGTTCGAGCTCGGCTATCGCATCGAGGGCAGCGGCATGCCGCTGCTCGTCATTGGCAGCGCCGCCTACTATCCCAGTACCTTCTCGAAGCAACTGCGCCAGCGGACAAAGCTCCATTTCATCGATCACCGCGGCTTCGCGCCGGCGCATGCGTCCTACACGCGCGATGATATCGGCTTCGACGTGGTCCTCGACGATATCGAGTGGATGCGCCGGCATCTCGGTCTCGATCGCTTCGCCGTCCTCGGGCACTCCGGCCACGGCTACATGGCGCTCGAATACGCCAAACGCCATCCCCAGAATATCAGCCACGTGATCATGGTCGGCACCGGACCGAGCCATTCCGCCGCGCATACGGCGCTTGCCGATCGCCGGTGGGAGGAGCTGGTCGCGCCGGAGCGCAAGGCGATCTTCGAGCGCGAGATGGCCGAACTTGGCACCGATATCGCCGCCCGACCGGAGGAGCGGTTCAAGTCGCTGCTCATCCGTCTTGGCGCCAAGAGCTGGCATCTACCCGCCTTCGACGCGGCACCGCTATGGCGTGATGTCACCGTCAACAATCCCGTCTTCGACCATCTCTGGGGCGAAGTGTTTCGCGACATCGATATTCGGGACGGGCTCGACCGGCTTGCGATGCCGGTGCTCTTGGCACTCGGGCAATGCGATTATCTCGTTGCGCCGGCCGAGACCTGGGACGCCTATCGCCGGGACTTTCCGGATCTGACGGTCCGCATGTTCGAAAAAAGCGGCCACACACCGCAGCTTGAGGAAAGCGATCTCTTCGACGAGACGCTGCTTGCCCTTCTCGCACGCTAACCGGCATCGCCAAGGGAAAGGCCCGATCGGGCCTTTCCTCCCAGCCCCACATTGACCGTCGCCGGAAAGCGATTATCTAATGCTCCAGAAGCTATAGGTTTGGAGCATGGACATGTATTCGATCGGCGATCTCTCCCGCCGCACGGGCGTAAAAATTCCGACAATCCGCTACTACGAGCAGATGGGGTTGATTGCGGCCCCGGAACGCTCCGAAGGCAACCAGCGGCGCTACGAGAAACGCGAACTCGAACGTCTCGCCTTCGTCCGCCATGCACGCGATCTGGGGCTTTCGATCGAATCGATCCGCGATCTGCTGGCCTTGAGCCAGCATCCGGAGCGCCCCTGCGGCGAAGCAGACCGTATCGCCAGGGAACACCTGATCACCGTGCGGGAGAAAATCGCCCAGTTGCAGAAACTGGAACGCGAGCTCGAGCGCATCGTCGCCTGCAACGGCGACCACACGATCGGCGATTGCTACGTCATCCGTGCGCTTGCAGACCATTCCATGTGCGACAGCGACCATTGAGCGCCGGCGCGAGGCTGCAGACTTGGGCCGACTTCGAACGGAGTCGCGACCCGTCTCCAACTCAGTGCAAAAATCCCCGTTGACAAAAGCGCGGAAACGGACAATCTACGCACATGATCAAGAACGCACCCATCTGCCGCGCGTTTTTTTGGCTGTTCCCATAGGAGCGGCCTGCTGATCAATTTCAACAAGGCCGCCATCAGGCGGCTTTTGTTTTTCACGGCACCTGATGGCTAGAGAACCATGAGGAGCCGACAATGCTACAGACCGCCATCCCCTCTCTCCATCCTCTGCCATCGACGCGGCCGCCGATGGTGACGATCCGTTGCGCCAAACAGCGCGACCTTCCCGAACTGCGCGAAATGATCGCGGAACTCGCCGCCCATCACGGCGACGCAGCCCCGATCACGCCGGAGCAGCTCGAGCGCGACCTCTTCGGTCGCACGCCCTGGATCACCGCGCTTGTCGCGGAGGCCGGCAACCGACTGATCGGCTACGCCATCCTCGTGCCGATCTACCGGGCTGCGGAAGGCGCGCGCGGCATGGAGCTGCATCATCTCTTCGTGCGCTCCGACAATCGCGGCACCGGCATCGGCCGCCACCTCGTCGCCAAGGCGCGCGAACAGGCGAAGATGGCCGGCTGCGATTACCTGTCGGTCAGCGCCGCCACGGGTAATTTCAAGGCATCACTTCTACGAATCCGAGCGCTTCGTACCTCGCCCGGTAACGGGCATGCGCTATATGCAGAAACTTGGCTGAGGATGAGGCGATGCGGCTTGCAATCGTGCTTCATGAAGGGTTTGCGGATTGGGAATGCGCGTTGTTGATGGCGACGGCGCGCGCTCACCTCGGCGTCGATATCGACGTCGCCACCCTGGACGGCGCGGCAGTCACGTCGATGGGCGGGCTCGACGTCTCCGCGCATCTGTCGATCGACGCGCTCGACCCCGCGGGCTTCGATGGCCTGGTGATCTGCGGCGGCGCGATCTGGGGAACCGCCGACGCCCCCGACCTCTCCACCACGATCCGCTCCTTCCATCGGCAGGAACGGCTGGTCGCCGCCATCTGCGGCGGCGTCGATGCGCTGGCGTCGAGCGGAATTCTCGACGCCACGGATCACACCGGAAACAGCGCGGACAGCCTTGCGTCACTCCGCGGCTATCACGGACACGGCTCCTATCGCGATCAGCCGCAGGCTCTCAGCCACAACCGTGTGGTCACGGCTGCCGGCACGGCGCCGGTCACCTTTGCGGTCGAGATCTTTCGCGCGCTCGGTCTCGGCTCGCCCGAACTCGACGGCTATGCAGCGCTTTATGGCCGGGAACATGCGGCAGCAACGACAGCCGCATGAGCAAGTTAAAGCGCATCACGATCTCTACAGCGCCGCGCGTCTTATTAGACGCGCAAAGGTCGCTGTAGCACTTTGAATGGCTGCATGTTTTAATCCTTAAATCGAATAGGATTTAAGGAAACATGCAGTAGGATTCGCTTGCCGCGCTTCAAAATCTTTGTCTTTTGCGCCTGTCGGCATCGCAAAACCGCTGAACACTTTTGCGCGACATGCTTCGGCGATCACAACCAGGTCGATATCTGCTCAAGCGGCTTCTTCACCTTGCCGGCCACCGGCACGGTCGCGTCGGGCGCGGGGTAACCGACCACCAGGATCAGAAACGGCTTTTCGCTGTCCGGCCGTCCGCAGATTTCGTTGAGAAAATTCATCGGCGCCGGCGTATGGGTCAGTGTCGCGAGCCCGGCATGGTGCAGCGCCGCGATCAGAATGCCGGTGGCAATGCCGACGCTTTCGTTGATGTAGTAGTTCTTCTTCGTGTCGCCCGGATTGGGGCCACCACGCTTCTGCGAGAAGATGGCAATCAGGTAGGGCGCCGTCTCCAGAAACGGCTTGTCCTCATCGGTGCCAAGCGGCGCCAGCGCGTCGAGCCACTCCTGCGGGGCCTTCTGCTGATAGAAGACGCGCTCCTCCTCTTCGGCGGCTTCACGCACCTTCGCCTTGATGCCAGGGCTTTCGATGACCGCGAAATGCCAGGGCTGGTGGTTCGCGCCGCTCGGGGCGGTGCCGGCTGCCAGCAGACAGGTCTCGATCACCGCGCTCGGCACCGGCCTTTCGCTGAAGGAGCGCGTGGTGCGGCGGCGGTTGATGTCCTCGTAGAATTCAGCCGCACGCGCTGCCATCTCCTCGGGGCTGCGCTCGATCCATTGGTCGTAGGGCACGGTTTCATGAGCACGCATGGCAAGTCTTCTCCTACAGCGGCGCGCGTCTTATCAGACGCGCCAAGGTCGCTTCAGCACTTTGAATGGCTGCATGTTTTATCCTTAAATCGAATAGGATTTAAGGAAACATGCAGTAGTTCCAGGAGACGTTAGAGCGTGCCGACCACCCGGAATCAAGCGGCCCGGACTACGCTTCAGAGTGCGGGAACGGCCTTGAGATAGGCGGCAATCGCCTCGCGGTCGGCAGCGGTCAACTTCGCCATATTCTTCTGGACTTCGACCATGGAGCCACCAACGGAATCGAATTCCGGCGTGAAACCGGTTTCGAGATAGGAGGCGATGTCGGAGGCGCTCCAGCCGCCGATGCTCTTCGAGCCCGGCGTGATGTCGGGGATGCGTCCCTTACCTTCCGGGTTCGGCGCGCCAGCCAGCCACTGGGCCGGCTCGAAGCCACCAAGCGCGTTTCGTGGCGTATGGCACTCGCCACAATGACCCGGCCCTTCGACCAGATATTGGCCGCGCGTCAGCTTCGGATCGGCGGCATCGATGGTCACGCGTGGGGTGTCGGTGAGGAACAGCAGCTTCCAGCCGCCGAGCGCCAACCGCATATTATAGGGGAACGGCAGCTCGTGGTCCGGCGCAACGTCGCTCGCCTTCGGCAGCGTCTTGATGTAGCCCCAGAGGTCGTTGACATCCTTCGGCGTCATCCTGATGTAGGAGGCGTAGGGGAAGGACGGATAGAGATGTTCGCCGTTTCGACCGACGCCCCGCGTCATGGCGTTGCCGAATTCCGCAAGCGTCCATCCGCCGATACCGGCCGCTTCGTCAGGCGAGATATTCGGCGCGTGGAAGGTGCCAAATGGGCTTTTTAGCGGCGGCCCGCCGGCAAGAACCAGCCGGGCGTCACCCTCGCTGCCGCGCTTTGCATGGCAGCTGACGCAGCCGCCGGCCCAGAAAATCTGCTCGCCATTGGTCAGATCTGGCTCTCCGAGACCCTCCCAATGAGCCGCCGCCCAGGGCGCGGGCTTGGTCAGCCACCAAAAGGCCGCACCGCCGACAAGGCCCAGAATCACGAGACCCGAGACCAGCTTTCTAATCCGTCGGCCCATCAGGCTTCCTTTCAACTGCATCCCCAACCCGCTACAGCGCCGCGCGTCTTATCAGACGCGCCAAGGCCGCTGTAGCACTTTGAATTGCTGCATGTTTTTATCCTTGAATCGGATACGTTTTAAGGAAACATGCAGTAGGTTCGCTCACACTCAAAACTGCGTGACAAGCCACAACCTTACTGCGGCAACAGCGCGATGATGCGCCGAAACAGTCGGCGCATCGTCTGAGAATTTCGGGGAGAACGACCTACCGTCAGTCCTTCTTCAGGCGATAGGTCTCATGACAGCTGCCGCAATCCTTGCCGAGCATGCCGAGTGCCGCACCGACGCCAGCCTGATCGGCCGGAAGCTGGGCGAGCACGGCGTCGGTGTCAGAACCAAGCTTGGCCGCCTTGGCTTTGAAATCGTCCATGTTCTCCCAGATCTTCGGGCTTGCTTCCGTCTCCAAACCGGTTTCGGAACCGGCCGGGAAATGGTCCGGGAAGACCTTGACCGACTCGGAGATGGTCGTCAGCGACGCCTTGACGATCTCAGCGTCATAAGGCTTTTCGCCCTTGGCGATACCACCGAGCGCACCAGCAGCCTGACCAACCTTCTTCATCAGGGCCTGACGAACCGCCTGCGGTTCGTCAGCCGCGGTCACGGCGGTAACGCCAAGCCCAGCGAGGGCGGCCGCAAGCATTAGAGCGCGTATCTTCATCGTGATCTCCCGGTCATTCGAATCCGCATCTGCGGCCTTCGTGTTGAATGCGCCGGCATGATGTCATTTTAGCCTTTCGACGGAAGTAACATTTTTTTGATGTCCTTGTCACAACAGCATAATTTGACGCGGCCGCGCGATTCTTGATCGTCTCGACCGCGTCGTTCCAATAACATGACTACAGCAGTCATGTTTGTACGTGACGGCTCTACCGTCCGCCGGCCCAGCCCTGCCAGACGGTGAAAGCTGCGACCAGCACCAGAACAACGCCGGCGATACGGCCGATCAGAACCGTCGCACCGGGGCTGCCGACGAGAAAGTCGCGGCCGCGACCGGCGGCGAGCGCCAAGCCGCCATAGACGGCAAGCTGGGTGGTGGCGATCATCAACGCCATGACCGCCGCCTGCGACCATACCGGCCCGAATTGGGGTTTGAGAAACTGCGGATAGACCGCCAGCATGAAGAGATAGGCCTTCGGGTTCATCAGGCTGGTGAGTGCGCCCTGACGAAAGCTCGCCCAGCGCGACAGCCGCGCGGCGCCGTCGATACCGCCGATGGTGATGGAACTGCGGATGAGGGAATAGCCGATCCAGGCGATATAGGCGGCACCGCCGATGAGCAGCACGTTGAACAGTTGCGGCACCAGATGAAGGATGACGCTGACCCCGAGCGCCGCGTAGAGGGTGTGAAGGACACCGCCCGCCATGATACCGGCCGTCGCCGACAGGCCGGAGGCTCGCCCCCCGGTCAGCGAATTCGCCAGCACGAAGATCATATCCATGCCCGGCACGATGATGATGCCGAAGAGAAGGGTGAAGAAAAGCCAGAGATTTTCCGTATAGCTCATGTCAGTTGTCCGAGGTCCGTTCGATCGTTGCCTGAGCGGATTGCTTATTTTTCAATCCGTTGCCCAATGTTATAAGCGTCGCCAACTGACAGGGTCTTGTCAGGAGCGTTTTGGAACAGCGGAGTTTTTTCGATGCGCAAGGCCTCGCGCCTGTTCGAGATTATCCAGATCCTGCGGCTGGCCCGAAAGCCGGTGACCGCCGCTGAAATGGCCGAGACGCTGGAGGTGACGCCGCGCTCGATCTATCGCGATATCGCCGCCCTACAGGCCATGCGCGTGCCGATCGAAGGTGGTCGCGGCATCGGTTATATCCTGCGCCCCGGCTTCGACCTGCCGCCGCTGATGTTCTCGATCGAGGAAACCGAGGCGATCGTACTGGCGCTGGCGCTGCTGGCGCGCACCGGAGACGAGGAGCTGAGGGCGGCAGCCGGCCGCGTCAATCAGAAGATCACAGGTGCTGTGCCAGAACCGCTGCGGCTTGCGCTTCGCTCACAGGCGCTGCATGCCTGGGGAACGGTGGCACCCTCACCTACCGGCGTCGATCTGGCACTGGTGCGTCGCGCGATCCGCGACGAACGCAAGCTCGGCATCGACTATCGCGACGAACTCGGCCGCGCCACCGAGCGGACGATCCGGCCGGTCGCGTTGATCTACTATTCCGAAACCGCCAATATCGTCGCCTGGTGCGAGCTGCGTCAGGCGATCCGCAACTTCCGCGCCGATCGGGTCGAACATTGCGAAGCGACCGACGACTTCTTTCCAGGCGAAGGCGAAGGCCTGCGGGACCTCTGGATCAGCGGCTGGCGGCCACAACCAGGCGGGGCATGATCGTCTCCAACTGCAGGGTTCGATCCGTTTCGCGGCCGTAGCCGCGGATTGCCATTCTGTCCGCATGGATCTCGACGATCGCATAGGCTGTCGTATCCGGCGTCTCGACCATGCCCTTGATATTGACGAAATGAGTGCCGTCGGCGAGGCCGTAATTGCCGTCGTGGTTGTGACCGCAGAAATAGGCGCCGACGTTTTTGAAACGACCGAAGAGATCGACGATGCGCTGGCTGTCCCACATGTTGTGGGCGTTCGGCGGATAGACCGGGTAGTGGCCCATGACGACCACCTGCTCGCCGGCAGCCTCCGCCTTGCGCAGCGTCTCCTCCAGCCAGGCGAACTGCACGTCGCCGAGCGCGGCATTCCAGGGATGGGCGTTATCGGCCCCTTGCGATTTCAGCGTCTCGATCCACGTCTCGGCTGCGGTTCGCCGCGGGTCGCCGGGTGGCGGGGCGAAAAGGCTGACCTCGTTGCCGTCGATCAACACGAACCGCCAGTCGGCCATCGCAAATGTCTGATAGGGCGAGGGCATGCCGACCCGGCCGAAAACCTGCCCGAGCTTCTCCGGATCGACGCCGAAATCATGATTGCCGAGCAGAAAATGCTTGGGATGACGAAGCTTGTCGTAGAGCGGCAGGATCGCATCGAAGCTCTGCCAGCCTCGATCGATGATATCACCGAGCGTCACCACGAAGGCGAGGTCTTCGGCGTTGAAGGTCTCGATCGCTTCGGCGAGCTTCGTCAGGCTGTTGGCATAATAGCGGCCGAGGACGAGGTTCGGTTCCACAGCGGCATATTGCGGGTCGGCGATGACGCCGAAGCGGAGGAGAGGTGATGTGTCTGCGTGCATGGTGCTTCTCCCTACAGCGCTGCGCGTCCTATTAGATGCGCAAAGGTTGCTGTAGCACTTTGAATTGCTGCATGTTTTTATCCTTAAATCGAAGACGATTTAAGGAAACATGCAGTAGCGCCGGGCGATGACACGTTGGTGACGGCCGAGCATCCCGCCTCCACCGGTCACCCCCAAACGAAAAGACCCGGCGCAAGCGCCGGGTCCTGAAGTCGAGGCTTGGGAAGGCTTACTTGGAAGCCGCTTCGTACATTTCGAGTACGTAATCCCAGTTGATCAGGCTGTCGACGAACGCTTCGAGGTACTTCGGGCGCGCGTTGCGATAGTCGATGTAATAGGAATGTTCCCAGACGTCGACGCCGAGGATCGGCGAAGCGCCGTGAACGAGCGGGTTCTCGCCGTTCGGGGTCTTGGAGATTTCGAGCTTGCCGTTCTTGACCGAAAGCCATGCCCAGCCCGAACCAAACTGGCCGGTGCCAGCCGCGATGAAATCGGCACGGAACTTGTCGTAGCCGCCGAGATCCGACTTGATGGCTGCGTCGAGCTTGCCCGGCAGGCTGGTGCCGCCGCCGCCCTTCTTCATCCACTTCCAGAAGTGGATGTGGTTGTAGTGCTGGCCGGCATTGTTGAACAGCGGCTGGTTGGTGCCATAGGACTTCTTGACGACTTCCTCGAGCGAGAGGTCGGAGAGACCGGCTTCCTCGGCAAGCTTGTTGCCGTTGGTCACGTAAGCGAGGTGGTGCTTGTCGTGGTGGTACTCGAGCGTCTCGCGCGACATGTAGGGCGCCAGCGCATCGTAGTCATAGGGAAGGTTCGGCAATTCGAAAGCCATGTGGGCATCTCCTCTTGGCATGGGATTTCGTCAAAGAAATCTGTGAGCGGGAACATAGGCACCGGCCTTGACGGAGGCAACCGATGCGATGCCAATTTTTCCTCAACCCACGGAATATACTTTCAACATCATTTTGAAAGCGCCCGCGGCCCGAGCACATTCGCGCCACGTTTCGCGGGCAGCGTGCACCCATTGCAACCAGTTGAGAATAAGGACTGAACATGCTGCATCGCCCGATCCTGACCCTTGCCCTTGTGGCAGCAACCGGATTTGCCGCGACCGGCGCCCATGCGTCCTCAGGCGATGCCTGGGAAGAATTCCGGGCCGACGTTTCGGAGAAGTGCATTGCGGCCGCCCCTTCGCTCGACAAGCCGGTCGTCGTCGTCGATCCGTTCGGCTCGGAAAGCTTCGGGCTGGCGCTGGTCTCGGGCAAGCCCAAGGGCGCCGAAAATGCCGTCACCCAGATCTGCGTCTACGACAAGCAGAAGAAGACGGTGGAAATCGGCGGTGAACTGGCAGCCGACACCGTCACGGTCGTGGCACCGGCCGCAGACAATTAGGCTGTCGCCGGCGATCTGTGATCGCAGGCCCGCGCGAGCTTGCGCGCACAAGCGCTCATGCAAGCGGTTTCCGGCTCTCATCGTCGAGCAACCGGCCGGAAACCGCACCGCCCAACGTCAGGGTTGCGAATCACAGCCGCCACAATTACCGGCAATTCTCCAACCGGAGATTGCCATGAAACCGATCCATATTGCTTCGTTCGCGTTTACCCTTTTGACCCTAGCCTCCTGCGCCCCAAGCCAGCGCGAGTATGAGACGGTGCAGACGGCGGTTCAAGGCAGCCCCGCGCTTCAGAGAGCGATTGTGAAGGATTGCATCAGCAAGAGATGGTCGAAATCCGACCTCGAAACTGGCGCGTTGATCATGAGCGTTCCGATCAACAAGGTCCAGGCGTTGACCTGCAAGCGGTTGACGAGCGCTCTGGCATCGGGCCGGCTGAAGTATGCGGACGTCCGCCCCGGCCAACCTACGGTCAACCTCATAAAGATCGTGCAGGGGCGCTAAGCAGCCTTTCACGGACCAACGGTGGAGACGATCCGGGGCAAGGCCTTGCCGGCTCTTCCGGCCGACCTTGCCACGTTGGCGGCGGAAACTGTCGAAGCCTTCGAGCGCCTGGGCCCCGACCCGCACGGCTCCACCTACGGCTTCTTCGATGGCCATGGCTGGAACATGGCCTTCGACCATGGGGAGCGCCGGCTCAACGGCATCTATGATTTTGCCGATTCAGGCATTGGCCCGCTTCACCGTGAGTTCATCTATTCGAACTTCATTTCGCCGGATCTGACGGCGCGGATTGTCGAAACCTATGAAGAACTGACGGGTCGGGCCCTCGACCGCCGGCGCATCGCGGTGCTGACCGGCGTGCACCGGCTGTCGGAACTGGCCGAACTCGTTGACGATCCCGAGCATGCGCCGACGATGCTGCGCAGCGTCGAGACCTGGGCCGCGACCGTGGCGCGGGCAACCTGACCCGCGCCATAGTCGATCTCGTTAGGCGTCCTGGCTCGAATGGGCCCAATCCATGTAGAGATCGCGTGCCTTGGCGGCGACCGGTCCGGCCTGCAGGTCACGGTCGTCAAGGCGGGTGACCGGCAGGACCTTGGAATAGTTGCCGGAGGTGAAGATCTCATCGGCAGCCTCGAAATCGGCCATCGACAACGTCGCCTCGACAACCTCGAAACCGGCTTCGCGCAACAGCGTCATGACGCGGAAGCGGGTGATGCCGGCAAGGAAGGTGCGGTTGGCGGCCGGCGTGAACACGACGCCATCCTTGACCAGGAAGACGTTGGACGAGCCGGTTTCGGCGATGTTGCCGAGCATATCGCGCACCAGCGCATTGTCGAAGCCGCGCGACCGCGCCTCGGTCAGGATGCGGGCATTGTTGGGATAGAGGCAGCCGGCCTTGGCATCGGTCGGCATGGATTCGAGCGTCGGCCGGCGGAACGGCGACAGGGTCAGAGACGAGCCGCCATGGCCGTTACCCATCGGCGCCTCGAACAGGCAAAGCGCAAAGCGGGTCGATTCCGGATCGATGGCGACCATCCCGGCCGCACCATGCTCGGCCCAATACATCGGCTTGACGTAGAGCGCGGTCTGGCCGTCGAATTTCTTGGCGCCTTCCCAGGTCAAGGCCTCGATCTCTTCCGGCTTCACGGTCGGCTTCAGTCCGAGCGCCGTTGCCGAGCGGTTGACGCGCTGGCAATGCAGGTCGAGGTCCGGCGCGATGCCGTCGAAGAAGCGGGCGCCGTCGAACACGGTCGAGCCCAGCCACATGGCATGGGAGGTCGGGCCGATCAGCGGCGGATTGCCGGACAGCCATTCGCCGTCGACATAGGTCCAGGTCACTGAGCGGGGGGATGTATCGACGGCCATCTGCGTCTCCTTCACGTTTTGTCTTCCGTATCTTCCGCCATAGCTCGAAAAAGCAGCATGGGGGTGAATGGGTACATCAAAAAATGTCATGGCGTCCATTCTGGCACCGGAACGGCCTCTCGCGTAGTCTCTCTCGCAGGGCAAAGGGGCAGACGTGCACATCATCAGGCATCTTGATCAGGACGACGTGGAAATTTTCCGCCGCATACGGCTGGAGGCGCTGCAGCGCGAGCCGCAAGCCTTCGCTTCCACCGCGGCGGATTGGGCGCGGCTGTCGACGGCGGAATGGCAGGCAAGGCTCGCCGCAAACACCGTCTTCGTCGCGCTCGACGGGGGTGAGCCTGTCGGCATGATGGGACTCATGCGCCAGCGCTCCAGCCGGATGGCGCACCGTGCCACCATCATCATGGTCTATGTGCGCCGCGAGGCGCGCGGTTCCGGCGTGGCGCGCGAGCTTCTTGCACACCTGACCGACCATGCCCGCTCGACCGGCATCCGGATGTTGGAGCTCGTCGCCCGCGCCGACAACGAGACGGCCATCCGCTTCTACAGGCGCGAAGAGTTCCACGAAATCGGGCGCGTTCCAGGTGGCCTGCTCGACGGCGAGGAAGAGGTCGACGAAATTCTGATGGCGCGGCACATAGACGGTCGCGCCGCACCGGCCAGACATCGCAAGGAGTGCCCCGATGAAAGCCATGTACTACGACGCCTTTGAGAAGACGCCCGAGATTCGCACGTTTGCCGATCCGACGCCGACCGAAAACGGCGTGGTCGTCAAGGTCGAGGCGACGGGTCTGTGCCGCTCCGACTGGCATGGCTGGATGGGGCACGACGCCGACATTCGCCTGCCGCACGTGCCGGGCCACGAGCTCGCCGGCATCGTGACCGCCACCGGCCGCGGCGTGATGCGCTACAAGGTCGGCGACCGGGTGACGGTACCCTTCGTTTCCGGTTGCGGCCGCTGCGGCGAATGCCGTTCGGGCAACCAGCAGGTCTGCGAGGCGCAGTTCCAGCCGGGGTTCACCCATTGGGGCTCATTTGCCGAATATGTCGCACTCGATTTCGCCGACCAGAACCTGGTGCATCTGCCTGAGAACATGGACTTCAAGACTGCCGCCAGCCTCGGCTGCCGCTTTGCCACCTCGTTTCGCGCCGTCGCCGACCAGGCACGGGTCAAGGGCGGCGAATGGGTGGCGGTTCACGGCTGCGGCGGTGTCGGCCTTTCGGCGATCATGATTGCTGCTGCACTTGGCGCACATCCGATCGCGATCGACATTTCCGAAGAAAAACTCGCCTTCGCCAAGAAGCTCGGCGCCGTTGCCACGGTCAACGGCCGCGACACGGACGACGTCGCAGGTGCCGTGAAGGAGATCACCAGCGGCGGCGCCCATGTCTCGATCGACGCGCTCGGCCATCCCGTCACCTGCTTCAACTCGATCAAGAACCTGCGCCGGCGCGGCCGCCACGTGCAGGTGGGCCTGATGCTCGGCGACCATGCCACGCCGGAAATCCCAATGGCGCAGGTGATCGGCCACGAGCTCGAGATCTATGGCAGCCATGGCATGCAGGCTTGGCGATACGACGCCATGCTGTCGATGATCGCTGGCGGCAAGCTCAATCCGCAACAGTTGATCGGCCGCGAGATCTCGCTCGAGGAAGCGATCCCTGCCCTCGTTTCGATGGACCGCGCCACCGATCTCGGCATCAGCGTGATCACACGGTTCTGAAGGGGACATTCCAAAGCCTGTTTGCTTTTGGCTGCGGATGCGATTTTGCCCTTAAGTCAGAACCGGTTTCAGGGCAAAATCACCACAGGAAGAATCACGACGAGGTCCTGTCATGGCGCTAGCGGCAGCTGCCACCGGGGAAGAACTCTACAGCCCCGTTCTTAATGCCAATCCGGCCCATCCGAACGGATGGCCCATCCAGATGGTCATCAGTTCACAAACGGAGGCGCGGCACAATCGGGCGCTCTGGGCACCGACGCACCTGATCTCGATGCGGGCGCCGGCGAGCCGGCTGCTGTCGATGATCGAGCTGCCGCCCGAAAAGCACCTGGAACTCTATTTCGGCGACGCCACCGACCCCGATGCTCCTGACGCCGCCCGTCCGGACGCGATCGAGGCGGCCTTCAATTTTATCGACGGCTTGCCTGAGGATGCGCATCTGCTGGTGCACTGTCTGCGCGGCATCGGCCGCGCGACGGCACTGAGCCTCGGCATTCTTGCGCGGTACATGTCGCCCGAGGAAGCGGCCGCGGCGTTGCATGCCCTGCGGCCGGAAGCCAAGCCGAACCGGCATGTGGTCGGGCTTTGCGATGCGGCGCTCGGGCTCAAGGGAAAGCTTGCCAAACAGGCCCTCCGCTTCCCCGCAAAGGTCTGGAAACCAGGCAAAGGCTGACGCCTGGTGGCGCAATGCCGTTGTGCAACGCACAAATCTTTGACATGATCGCGCAAAAGAACGGTATTCGCGGCGTGCCAACACCGGCACAATGCGGTAAGCCTTTGTTTTCGGCCACGCTTTTACGGGGTATGACATTTTGTCCCGCTGTGTGGCCGGGGATGACAGACGGGAGGAAAGAATGTCCCACGCGGCCTATGTGTTCGATGCCTATGGCACGCTTTTCGACGTGCATGCGGCGGTTCGGCGCCATGCCGCCGAGATCGGTCCGGACGGACAGGCGTTCTCCGAACTCTGGCGCGCCAAGCAGCTCGAATATTCCTGGGTGCGCTCCTTGATGGGCGCCTATCAGGACTTCTGGCAACTGACCGAGCAATCGCTCGACTACGCATTTTCCCGCTTCCCTTCCGCCGACCGCAAGCTGAGGAAACCGCTGCTTGATGCCTATTGGACGCTCGATTGCTACCCGGAGGTTCCCGCCGTTCTGAAAGGGCTGAAGGAGCGCGGAGCGCGGCTCGCGATCCTTTCCAACGGTTCACCTGATATGCTGGCTGCAGCGGTGCACAATGCAGCGCTCGAGATCGTCATCGACGACGTCTTCTCCGTCGACACGGTGAAGACCTACAAGGCGGCACCAGCGGTCTATGATCTCGTCACCACGCGCTATCGGCTTTACCCGCATGCGGTTTCCTTCCAGTCGTCAAACCGCTGGGACATTGCAGGGGCGACGAAGTTCGGCTTCCGCACGGTCTGGATCAACCGGGCCGACATGCCTGACGAATATCGTGACCAGGGGCCGGCGTTGATCCTGCCTTCGCTCGAAAGTCTGCAATTCGGTATCTGAGGTTTTGTCTCAATGGCTTGGTCGGCGTCGCAATACCTGAAATTCGAAGACGAACGCACGCGGCCGGCACGCGATCTGCTGGCGCAGGTTCCGGACCTGCCCTCCGGTCCTGCCTTCGATCTTGGCTGCGGCCCGGGAAATTCGACCGAACTGATCCACCAGCGATTTGCGGACGCCTCCCTTTCCGGCCTCGACAGCGACGAAAACATGCTGCTGGCCGCCGCCAAGCGGTTGCCGGGCCTGACCTTCGAGAAGGCTGACCTGGCGACCTGGGTGCCGCCGAAGGGCGCGTCGCTATTCTTCGCCAATGCCGTCTTCCAGTGGCTGCCCGATCACCTCGACGTGCTGGAACGGCTGACCGCTTCGCTTGCGCCCGGCGGTACGCTGGCGGTGCAGATGCCCGACAATATCGACCAACCGACCCATCTGCTGATGGAAGAAACGGCCCGCAGCGCCGACTTCGCCGATGCCTTCGAGGGCCGGACGATCCGCCGCAATGCGTTGCCGGCACCGACTGTCTATGTCGAGCGTCTGTCGCGCCATGCGCCCCATATCGAGGTCTGGCACACGATCTACTATCACCGGCTGGCGAACACCAAAGCGATCGTCGAATGGGTCAAGGGCACGGGCCTGCGCCCCTATCTCGATGCGCTGCCGCCTGAGCGACGCGACGCCTTTGCTGCAGCCTATACCGACCGGATCCGTGACGCCTATCCGGCGATGAGCGACGGCCGGGTGCTGTTGCGCTTTCCCAGGTTCTTCGTCGTCGCCGTCAAGGCCGACTAAGACACACCATCCCGCGGGCCATGCATCAGATCCGTTCGGCCAGGAAGTCGATGAAGGCGCGGATGCGGGCCGCGAGATGTTCATGGCCGGCATAGACGGCGTAGACCGTTTCGATCTCGTCCGGCCGATAATCCTCCAGCAACGCAACCAGCCGTCCCGCGGCCAAGTCCGGCTCAGCGTGGAAGCGGCCGATACGGCCGATGCCGACACCGGCGAGACAAAGCTGCTGGACGATCGCGCCGCTCGAGACCTGCAGATTTCCGAAGACCGACAGAAGCTCGGCCGAAGTTTGGCCGGGGGCACGGAAGGCCCACTCGTCGACGCTGCGGCGGAAGTTGAAGCGAATGCAATTGTGATTTTCCAGGTCGGCAGGCGTCTGCGGCACGCCGTGTCTGGCCAGATAGGCCGGTGACGCGATCACCACCGGCCGGCTCTCCATCAGCTTGCGCGCCTTCAGCGACGAATCGCGCAAGGGGCCAGTGCGGATCGCCACGTCGGCCCGTTCGCCGACCACGTCGATCAGGCTGCCCGTCAGGGTCAGATCGAGGCGCACCTCCGGATAACGTTCGAGAAATTCCGGCGCGAGCGGCAGGATGTAGCGCTCGCCGAAGCCGACCGATGCGTTGATGCGCAGAAGCCCGCGGGGAGAGAGCCGGCCGCCGGCCGCAACCAGTTGCTCGGTCTCGGCGATCTCGGTCAGAATGCGTTGGGCGCGTTGCAGGTAGACTTCACCCTCCGGCGTTAATTGCAGGGACCGGGTCGAGCGCACCAGCAGGCGCGTGCCCAGCCGATCCTCGATCCGGGTGACCAGCTTGCTGACCGCAGATGGCGATAGCCTCAGCCGCCGGCCGGCGGCAGAAAAGCTGCGCGTTTCGCAGACGGCGACGAAGACCTCCATTTCACCGGCGCGGTTGTCCATCACTCACCTATGAATTCAGTTCACAGCCGTTTATCCGATTATACGGATTATCGCGCAAGCTCTCCACCCTCATATTCCCGTCGAACACATCAACACCAAAACGCCCGGTCCTCCCAGCCGGACGGGAAAAGGTCTTGTCATGCCCATTGCACTCTTCGCATTGACGATCGCGGCCTATGCGATCGGAACCACCGAGTTCGTCATCGTCGGCCTGCTGCCGACGGTTGCCGACGATCTCAACATCACCCTGCCGCTTGCCGGCCTCATCGTCAGCGTCTACGCGCTCGGCGTCACCTTCGGCGCACCGATCCTGACGGCGCTCACCGGCCGGATCGAGCGCAAGCCGCTGCTGGTCGGACTGATGGCGCTGTTCATCATCGGCAACGCCGCGGCGGCACTGGCGCCGAGCTACGAGCCTCTGCTCATTGCCCGCGTGATTTCCGCCTTCGCCCACGGCGTCTTCTTCTCCGTCGGCTCGACCATTGCCGCCGACCTCGTGCCCGAGGATCGCCGTGCCTCGGCCATTGCCATGATGTTCATGGGCCTGACGGTCGCCATCGTCACCGGCGTGCCGCTCGGCACCTGGATCGGCCAGACCTTCGGCTGGCGCGCCACATTCTGGGCTGTCACCGGGCTTGGAGTCATAGCGCTTGCCGCCATCGCCACGCTGCTGCCAAACACGCTGACCAAGGCGCCGCCGGCAAGGTTGATCGACCAGGTGCGCGTTCTCGGCTCTGGTCGGCTGCTGATCGTCTTCGCCATGACCGCGCTCGGCTATGGCGGTACCTTCGTCGCCTTCACCTTCCTGGCGCCGATCCTGCAGGAAATCACCGGCTTTTCCGAAGGCGCCGTCAGCCTGATCCTGGTGCTCTACGGCGTCGCGATCGCGATCGGCAACATCGCCGGCGGCAAGATCGCCAACCGCGATCCGGTGAAGGCGCTGGTTGGCCTCTTCCTTGCTCAAGCCGTCGTCCTTGTGCTCTTCACCTTCACGGCCACGTCGCAAGTCCTGACGCTGGTGACACTGGCAAGCCTCGGCTTCCTGTCGTTCGCCACCGTGCCCGGCCTGCAGCTCTACGTCGTGCAGCTTGCCAAGCAGCATCGGCCCGGCGCTGTCGACGTCGCCTCGGCGCTCAACATTGCCGCCTTCAACCTCGGTATCGCCATCGGCGCCTGGCTTGGCGGCGTCATCGTTGCCTCGTCGCTTGGCCTCGGCATGACGCCGGTCGTCGGTTCCGTTCTGGTCGTTGGCGCGCTGCTGCTGACGCTTCTGAGCGGCGCACTCGATCGCAAGGCAGAAACAGTCGCCCAGCCGGCTTGACCAAGCGGCCAACTGGCCCACCTATACCCTCGCCTCTTTCCCGCCCGGCCGATGGCCGGGCGTTCTGCAAAAACAAGGAGTTCCCACATGCATTCGGTCAATTCCAACGGCGCCAACATCCCGGCGCTCGGCTTCGGCACCTTTCGCATGCCCGGTGCCGACGTGCTGCGCGTGCTGCCGGAAGCGCTGAAGCTCGGCTTCCACCACGTCGATACCGCCCAGATCTACGGCAACGAGGCTGAAGTCGGCGAAGCCATCCACAAATCGGGTATCGCCCGCGCCGATATCTTCCTCACCACCAAGGTCTGGGTCGACAAATATGCCCATCGCGATTTTCTCGCCTCTGTCGACGAGAGCCTGATGAAGCTCAAGACGGATCACGTCGACCTGCTTCTCCTGCATTGGCCGGGTGGTAGCGACGTGCCGATGGCCGAGCGCATCGGCGCACTGAATGAAGTGCACAAGGCCGGCAAGGTCCGCCACATCGGCGTCAGCAACTTCAACACCGCCCAGATGGAAGAGGCGGTGAAACTCAGCGACGCGCCTGTTGCCACCAACCAGGTGGAATACCATCCCTATCTCGACCAGACGAAGGTGCTCGCCACGGCCCGCAAGCACGGCATGTCGATCACAGCCTACTACGCCATGGCCAACGGCAAGATCCCGAACGATCCGCTGCTGAAGGACATCGGTGCGCGCCACGGCAAGACCGCGGCGCAGGTGACGCTGCGCTGGCTGGTGCAGCAGAAGGATGTCATCACCCTGTCGAAGACAGCAACGATCGAGCGCCTGAAGGAAAACTTCGACATCTTCGACTTCGCGCTTGGTGACGGCGAGATGGCGGCGATCCATGGCCTCGCCCGTCCGGACGGCCGCATCGTCAGCCCCGAGGGTCTGTCGCCGGTGTGGGACAAGGCCGCCTGACAATAGTTGCCGATCCGCCGCCGGTCGAGTTCCAAACCGGCGGCGGATGATCTATGCAGATCCCCTGGGGAGATCGATGCCGATCTCCCCAGGGGACGCACTGTCGATGGGAGGGGCCGATGACGTCGAAAACCGTTGAGGTGGGCGACATCGCTCCGGATTGGCCGGCCATCATCGCCGTCGTGCTTGGCGTTACCGCCTTTTCCGTCGCGCAAGGGCTCACCTATCCCTTGATTTCGCTGTCGCTGGAAGGCCGCGGCGTCTCGGCCGCCACGATCGGTCTCAATGCCATGGGCTTTGCCGCCGGCCTTGCCGCGGCGACCCTGCTGCTCGGGCATCTGACGCGACTTGCCTCCGCAGACAAGCTGATCATCGCCAGCCTCTGCGGCTGTTCCCTCTGCCTCGCAACACTTGCGTCCACCTCCTCGCTTCCGGTCTGGTTCATCGCCCGCTTCGCGCTCGGCTTCTTCGTCAGTATGGTCTTCATGCTGGGCGAAGCCTGGCTCAACACCGCCTGCCCGGACCGGCTGCGCGGCCGGGTATCCGGCCTCTACGGCGCCGGCATGTGCGGCGGCTTTGCCGCCGGGCCGCTGGCGATCCCGCTTCTCGGCACCAGCGGCGGGCTCGGCTTTGCGTTGCTGGCGATCTATATCGCGCTCGTCGCCTTCCTCACCGGCCTTCTGACGATGGGCGCGCGGACGCGGCCGGAGCCATCTTCGACGCGCGATCTGTTCGCGTTCTTCCGGCACGCGCCGACCCTGATCCTGATGGTGCTGATGTTCGGCTTTGCCGATATTGCGGCGATCTCGGCGATGCCGGTCTATTTCGTCAAGTCCGGCCACAGTCAGGCCTTCGCGGCGTTGAGCGTGACGGTGCTTGCGGTGCCGACGGCACTGGCGCAGCCCTTCATTGGTGTCTTGCTCGACAAGTTGCCGCGTCGGCGGGTGGCGATTACTGCAGCCGCGGTGGCGGCAACCGGCTATCTCGCCATTCCGTTGGTGACGTCGGCACCGCTCTTGCTGGCGCTGTTCGCGCTGATCGGCGCTGCCAGCTTCGCCCTCTACACGGCAGCGCTGACCATGCTCGGCGAGCAATATCGCGGCAGCATGCTGGTGGCTGGCAGTGCCGCCTTTTCGCTGGCCTATGCTGCCGGCAGCGCGGCCGGATCGGGCGCCACCGGCTTTCTCATGGCGCTGATCAATCCCACTGCCGGTCCGCTCGGGGTCGGCATGGTACTGGTCATGTTCACGCTGATATTCGCCGTCGCCGGCAGGAGATAGGCGCGGCCGTCAGCGCCGACAAAGTCGGGTAAGCGCGTCGCCAAAAACACGCGCCGCCGGCCCGAGCGGCTCGTCGATCCGGTGCACGAGATAGGCCTCGGCGGCGACCTGGCTGTTGCGGCCGAGCGAGGCCGTAGGCAAGCGAACGAGCCGGCCCTCGGCGAGATCGCGCTCCACCTGCCACAGCGGCAACCGCCCCCAGCCGAGCCCCGCCAGGATCATCGCATGTTTGGTATCCTGGTTGCTGACTCGGCAGGTCTGCGGCGAAAGCACGCCGAAGTCGCGCCCCTCCGATCGCTGCGAGGGATCCGACTGGACGATCTGCAGATGGTCGGCGAGCTCCGGGCTGCCGAGCACGCCGTTGACGGCGTTCAGACCCAGCGGATGCTGCGCGGCCACCACCGCGATCAGCTGGACGTCCGTCAGCGCCTGCCGGCCGATCGCCGGATCGCGAAAATCTTCACCCACCATGATCCCGAGCGTGAAGCGTCGCTCGATCAGGCCATCGAGCGGGCCGCCGAGCGGCGAAACCGAAAGCCTGATGGCAACCGAGGGAAAGGCCACCCGCATTTCCTTCAGTGCAGCGCCGACGGTCACAATCGGAAACAGCGTATCGACGATCAGCGACAGTTCCAGCTCGATGCCCTCGCCGAGGCCGCGGGCGCGGGCACGCATGGCATCGACGCGCAACAGGATATCGCGCGCATTGGCAAGCAGAGCCTGGCCTTCGGGTGTCAGCACCGGCCGGTGGCCGGAGCGATCGAACAAGGAAACCCCGAGCCCGGCCTCGAGATTGGCGATGGCGTGGCTGACGGCAGACTGGACGCGGGACAGCCGGCAGCGCCGGAGCGAAAACTGCCGCTTTCGGCAACCACCACGAAAGTCCGCATCTGGTCCAGGGTCAAGGCGTCAATCATGATCGATTCCATAGATCAGTTTGATGCATTTTATATCACTTTTTCAGATCGATGAAAGCACCCATCCTGCCTGACATCAGCGGCCGCGAACGCTCCGCAGACCGAAGCAAGCGCAACAAGGGAACCGGAAATGACAAAGATCCTCGTGCTTTACTACTCCTCCTACGGTCACATCGAGACCATGGCCGCAGCCGTTGCGGAAGGCGCACGGGCCGCAGGCGCCAGCGTTGCGGTGAAACGGGTGCCGGAGATCGTACCGGAAGCCGTCGCCATCAATGCCGGCTACAAGCGCGACCAGGACGCACCCGCCGCAAGCGTTGCCGAACTGCCCGATTATGACGCGATCATCATCGGCACGCCGACGCGGTTCGGTAACATGGCCGCGCAGATGAAGAACTTCCTCGATCAGGCGGGCGGCATCTGGGCCAGGGATGCGCTGGTGGGAAAAATCGGCAGCGTCTTCACCTCGACCGGCAGCCAGCACGGCGGCCAGGAGTCGACGATCCTGGCAACACACACGGTGCTGCTGCATCTCGGCATGGTGATCGCCGGTCTGCCCTACAGCTTCAAGGGCCAGATGCGCATGGATGAGATCAGCGGCGGCTCGCCCTATGGCGCCTCGACGCTCGCCGACGACGGCAATGGCGGCGACCGGCAGCCAAGCACCAACGATCTGGAGGGTGCACGCTTCCAGGGCCGCCACGTCGCCGAACTGGCGCGGGCGCTGGTCGCCGGCCGGGCGCGTGTGGCGGAGGTGGCCTGATGTCGACGGTCGTCGCTTTCGTCCCGGAAAGGACCAGCTTGACCGCAGTAACGGCGGTCGTTGCCGCCGGCATGGTCGCCGCAATGCAGGTGGGCAAGGGGCTGATCGCCGGCCCCCTGCTGCAGGCCGATCTCGGGCTCGACCTGACCGCACTCGGCTGGCTTACCTCCGTCTTTGCGATCGTCGGCGTTGTCGGCGGCATGCCGGCCGGAGCCATGGTCGCGGCCATCGGCGACCGGCGCATGCTCGGCGTCGGCATGGGCATCCTCCTGCTCGGCATCATCACCGGTGCCGCGAGCCAGAACTTCACGCTGCTCATCCTGTCCCGCATCTTCGAGGGGTTCGGTTTCCTGCTCGTCGTCGTTGCCGGTCCGGCGATCCTCATGCGCATTGTCGGCTCCGGGCGGCGTGATCTGGTCTTTGCGGTCTGGAGCTGCTTCATGCCGGCGGGCATGGCAATCGCGATGCTCACGGGTCCTCTGTTTGCCTCCTGGCAGGCAATCTGGTGGATCAACGGCCTCGTCGCGCTCCTCAGCCTGTTGACGATCATTGCAGCGATATCGCCCTCGCAGAGCAGGCCCCGCCCATCCGCTGGCGGCTTCCACGCGGACGTGATCGCAACGGTGAAAAGCCGAGGGCCGGTGCTGCTCTTCGCCCTTTTCGCCCTCTACAGCCTTATGACGTTCACCCTGTCCAGCTTCCTGCCGATCCTGCTCGTCGCGCTTGGAACGGCTGGGGTGCTCAGTGCCCTCATCACGCTTTCCAACGTCATCGGCAATCTTGCCGCCGGCCACATGCTGTCCCGCGGCGTCGGCCGCGGTCGTCTGGTTATCACTGTAGCCACGCTGATGGGCGCTGCCGGCCTCTGGATCTTCCTTTCGCAGTCGGGTGACTTGCTGACGTTTACATCATGCGTGCTATTTTCGGCGATTGGCGGACTGATCCCTGCGACCTTGATATCGACCGTACCGATGCTGTCGCCAAGCCCGGCGCCCGCACCGATGGCGATGGGCCTCTTGATGCAAGGCAGCAATCTCGGGCAGCTCGTCGGACCTGTTGCTGTCGGAACCGCGATCGAAGTTTACGGCTGGACTTCCGGTGCGGCCTTCATCGGCATCGGCGCACTCGCCTGCATCCTGCTGGCGACAACTCTTGATCGCGCCCTTCCTGTTAAGGAACAGAAGAAAGCGTGATGGAGCATCTGTTCGACACCCTCTACGGCGCCGGGGCGGAACGGCTCAGCTTCGCCCCCAATTTCACCGGTCGCGCCTTCGTACTTCGTCGCGATGCTGGCACCCTGCTCGTCTGCGCCTCGCGGCAATTGGCCGAAGAGGCCGAAGGCCTCGTTTCGGTGGGCGCGATCGCACGGTAGCACATCAACCACCATCACCAGGCGATGCCCTCCTGCGATTGGGCCTCAGACCACCTCGGCGCACCGCTGTTTGGACCCTGGAACGCCGGCAGATCCGGGCACATTGCCGAATGGCCGGTGGTTTTGCTGATCGCGAACTGCCTTCCGCGGATTTTGAAGTGATCCCCACACCTGGGCATACGGCGGGCTCGGCCTGCTTTCTCTGGGACGATGGCCAGCGTCGTGCCGAGCCTGGCAAAGGGACTGCCGCTTCATCAGACCGAGGTACGGGAAACGGAACGCCAGATCGATGCGATGACGCGGCGGCTGAAGCACGGTGCCGATGGTTAGAGCATTTCCAGGAAAAGTGCGAAGCGATTTTCCGTCAGGAAATCCGTAAAAAACAAAGAGATAGAGCGTTTCTGCGACTTCGTCCAAACCCGAAACGCTCTATCGTCGATCGAGGGTACGACACCAAGACAACAAAAAACCCACCGGCGCTGGCGCCGGTGGGTTTTCTTCAAGCAGAGCCGAAAGAGATCAGACGAACTGGCTGAGGCCCGGGACCGAGGCGACAACTTCGTCGACGACATCGGCGCCAGCCTTTTCCTTGGCGAAAGCAATGGTTTCCTTGGCGAGCGAGGTGATCTCGCCCATGCCGAGGCCCTGGCTCATCAGCTGCTGGCCGAGCGCCATGACACCGCCGCCGCCGATCGCCGACATCAGGCCGCCGAGCAGACCGCCGCCGCCCGTGCCTTCGCCGTTGTACTGTGCGATCAGGTCGGTTGCGCCCGGGATCGATTCGATCATCTGGGCGACCGGACCGTCAGCCGCTTCGCGCTGCAGGAAGCCGAGGATCATGCCGACAGCCTTTTCAGCCGTCGCAGGCTCTAGGCCGACATTCTCCGCTACGCGCGTGACCAGTTCATTCATGGATAACTCCTCGTTGAATTTTGACGTTGACGTCAAGGTAAATGATCGCTTCCGAAATAACAAGCGACGATGGATGGAATGCCGGGCAATCCACCAGCTTTCAAGCAGCTCTCCGCGCATCGCGTAGCGGCGCAATTCCGCGGCTCGGGGCAATCGTTTCACGGTCGTGACCGCTTGGCAATGCGACCGATCGGCCGCCACCAGCTCCGCTGGTTTCGGGTTGCGCGCCGCAATCACCTTGTTGCCGGGTGGAGCAGCACCGCCTATAACAGGAACGAGCCACATTTCGATGACGGGCCCGGCAGACATGCCGCGAACCGCCCGCTTTCATTGATGAAACGGAGATGAAGCCCACATGGTGGAAGAAGGCAAGCTCTTTATCGGCGCCAGCCGCAAGCCGGATGATACGATCAACAAAGGCGAATATCTCGAGCTGAAATTCGGCAACCGCCACGGGCTCATCACCGGCGCCACCGGCACCGGCAAGACCATTACCCTGCAGATCCTCGCCGAAGGATTTTCCAGCGCCGGCGTTCCGGTGTTCTGCGCCGACGTCAAGGGCGACCTCTCGGGCATCGGTGCGATCGGCGAGGCCAAAGACTTCATCCTCAAGCGCGCCGAACAGATCGGCCTGCCGACCAACCCCTACGAGTTCCAGGAATTCCCGGTCATTTTCTGGGATCTCTACGGGGAAAAGGGCCACCGCGTCCGCACCACCATGTCGGAAATGGGTCCACTCCTCCTGTCGAGGCTGATGAATGCGACGGACGCTCAGGAAGGCGTGCTCAACATCGCCTTCAAGATCGCCGACCAGGGCGGCCTGCCGCTGCTCGATCTGAAGGATCTGCAGGCGCTGCTCAACTACATGGGCGAGAACGCCACCCAGCTTTCCAACCAGTTCGGCTTCATCTCCAAGGCCTCCGTCGGCTCGATCCAGCGCGAACTGCTAATCCTGGAACAGCAGGGCGCCGAACATTTCTTCGGCGAGCCGGCACTGAAGATCACCGACATCATGCGCACGACCAATGACGGGCGCGGCGCGATCTCGGTGCTTGCCGCCGACAAGCTGATGATGAACCCGCGCCTCTACGCGACCTTCCTGCTGTGGCTTTTGTCCGAGCTGTTCGAGGAGCTGCCTGAGGTCGGCGATCCCGAGAAGCCGAAGCTGGTGTTCTTCTTCGACGAGGCGCATCTGCTGTTCAACGATGCGCCGAAGGTGCTGACCGAGCGGGTCGAACAGGTCGTCCGCCTCATCCGCTCCAAGGGCGTCGGCGTCTATTTCGTGACGCAGAACCCGCTCGACGTGCCGGAAACGATCCTCGGCCAGCTTGGCAACCGCGTCCAGCATGCGCTGCGCGCCTATACGCCGCGCGACCAGAAGGCGGTGAAGACCGCCGCCGACACCTTCCGCCCGAACCCGGAGTTCGACTGCGCCACCGTCATCACCAATCTCGGCACCGGCGAGGCGCTGGTCTCGACGCTCGAAGGCAGGGGCGCGCCGTCGATGGTGGAGCGCACGCTGGTGCGCCCGCCGCAATCGCGTGTCGGCCCGCTGACGGCGGAAGAGCGGCAGAAGGTCATGGATGTCAGCCCCGTCCGTGGCCAGTACGACGAAGATTTCGACCGAGATTCGGCCTATGAAATGCTGACGGCGCGCGCCAAGAAGGTGGCGGAAGCGCAGCAGCAAGCCGAGCAGGCGCCGGTGGAAGCCGATACCGGCGGTGGCCGCTGGACGCTTCCGGCCTTCGGCGACGACGAGTCTGCGGCCCCGGCCGGAAAGCAGGCCCGTCCGCGCTCCTCCGGATATCAACGCGAAACCGTGGTGGAAGCGGCGATGAAATCGGTTGCCCGCACCGTTGCAACCCAGGTTGGCCGCGCATTGGTTCGCGGCATCCTTGGCAGCCTGAGCAGGCGCTAGAGTATTTCCAGGAAAGTGCGAAGCGGTTTTCCGTCAGGAGATACGGAAAGGCAGGAGCGAGGGCGTTTCCCCGGCTCCTCTAAAGCGGAAGCGCCGCAGCGCAACGGCGCGGACGCTGTCCGCCGCGGCGATAGAATAGACCATCTCTGCACGCCCTGATCCGCCGGATCAGGGCGTGCCTGCATCTTGAAAGGACATCCCATGGACGTGAAAGACTCGAACGGCGCCATCCTCAACGACGGCGACAACGTCACCCTGATCAAGGACCTGAAGGTCAAGGGCACCTCGACGACGCTGAAGCGCGGCACGGTGGTCAAGGGCATTCGCCTCACCGACAATCCTGACGAAGTCGAGTGCCGGGTCGAGAAGATCAAGGGCCTCGTGCTGCGCACCGAATTCCTGAAGAAGGCCTGATGCTGCTGCGCGCGGCAGGAAACGGGTAGCGCGCCCTCGCCGTCAATGACGCGCGAAGCTGAGCAGACAAACAATAAAGCCCGGCGGGAGCCGGGCTTTATTGTTTATTAGCGAAACGAGAGGCTTAGAGCGTTTCCGGTTTAAACGAAGCCGCAAACGCTCGGCCTCTTTGTTTCCAAGCATTTCCTGACGGAAAACCGCTTCGCACTTTCCTGCAAAGGCTCTAGGCGACCGTCAGCGTGACGTCGATATTGCCCTTGGTCGCATGGCTGTAGGGGCAAACGATATGCGCCTTCTGGACGAGATCTTCGAGAACCGCCTTGTCGACGCCCGGCGAAGTGATTTCGAGTGCAGCGTCGATGCCGAAGCCGGTGCCGTCTTCGCGCGGGCCGATGCCAACCGTGCCCGTCACGGTGGTGTCTTCCGGAAGCTTTACCTTCTCCTTGCCGGCGACGAATTTGAGCGCGCCGAGGAAGCAGGCGGAATAGCCGGCAGCGAAGAGCTGTTCGGGATTGGTGCCGCGGGCGCCGTCGCCGCCAAGTTCCTTCGGCACGGTCAACGTAACGTCGAGAACGCCATCGGCGCTCTTGGCCTGGCCGGCGCGGCCACCGGTTGCGGATGCAGTGGTACGATAGAGAATGGGCATTGGCGGGGTCTCCTTTGCGTTTCGTTGTCGAAATGAGAATTACATACTGCAAAATTAAATTGTGCGCAAATTAATTTTGCAAATTGCATTTTCGGCCCAAATTTGCGACAATGCTGAGATGACGATCAAAGCGGCACAATTCGACACGCTCCCGGACGAAGCGCTGACGCTCGGTAAACAGCTCTGTTTCGCCGTCTATTCCGCTGCGCATGCCTTCAACCGCGCGTACAAGCCGCTCCTCGATCGTTTTGGCCTCACCTATCCGCAATATCTCGTGCTGCTGGCGCTCTGGCAACAGGACGGAATGACGGTCAAGCGTATCGGCGAAGAGATCGGGCTCGATTCGGGAACGTTGTCCCCGCTGCTGAAACGGCTAGAGGCGGCAGGTTATGTCGGTCGGCAACGCGATCCCGGCGACGAACGGCAGGTGATCGTCAGCCTGACGGAGAAGGGTCATGACCTCAAGACGGAGGCTTTCGGCATTCTCGCTGATATCGGCAAGGCGTCGGGCTGCAGCCTGGAGGAAGCCCGTGAAATCAGGGAAACCCTACATCAGCTGACGCGACGGCTCTCCTCCGGCGAGAGCGAAGTCTGATCGCGGGCGGCAACGTCGAAATTTCAAAACTTGAGAAACGTGCCGGGATCGTGGCTGTCGCGCCGATCTTGCGCAGCACAGAAACCGGGCGCGCAGGTCGAACGCCCGGACTGATCCAACCTGCGGCGCTGTAAGCGCAGCTCAGACGACGAGGATCGGCGCCTTGCCTCGCACGCGGTCATAGAGATCTATGACATCCTGATTGAGCATGCGCACGCAACCCGACGAAACGGCCTTGCCGATCGACTGCCATTCGGGCGAGCCATGCACGCGGTAGAGCGTGTCCTGCCCGTTCTGGAAGATGTAGAGCGCGCGGGCGCCCAGCGGGTTGTCGATACCAGGTGCCATGCCGCCATTGCTGGCGGAATACTTTGCCAGCTTCGGCTGGCGCGCGATCATCGAATCGGGCGGCGTCCAGCGTGGCCACTTCTTCTTCCACTGGATGACGCCGCGGCCCGACCAGGCAAAGCCCTCGCGACCGAGACCAACTCCGTAGCGCAATGCGCTGCCACCCGGCTGGATCAGATAGAGGAACCTGTCACCGGTATCGACGACGATCGTGCCCGGACGCTCGCCGAAGGGATCGCTGACCTCCTGGCGATAGAAGCGTGCATCGATCTGGCGATAAGGCACGGCCGGGATCTGATTGCCGCCATCGTCGACAGCGGCATAGATATCGCCGAAATAGGCGCTCTGCGGCGGCAGGCCCGTCGGCAACGGACCTCCATAGGCAGGGCCTTCCAGAATGACCTCGGCACGCGGATCGACCCAACGCCCTTCAAGAGCAGGATTGCGAAAGATCGGCGCAGTTTCCTGGCGGAAGCGATCGGTGTTCATCGAAGACGTGCAGCTCGCAAGGCCCGCGGAGGCGAGCGCAATACCGGACGTGCGGAGAAACTGGCGACGGGAGAAAATAACTGAAGAGGACATCGAACTCTGAAAGGCTTGAGTGCGCGACGAACTGGAGTGCTGCACGAAATTGATTAATGAAACGATTCGCGCAGACCCGCCCAATTTAAGAATGCTGGCATCTACGGCTGGAACGAGGCTTGTGTCGGTAAACGTCGGATCACGTTTCCGACAGCTTTTTCGGCGTTACGCCGGCGTGGCTCAAATGCCGTCGGCGTTCAAGCCGGGCTGGCGCAACAGCGCCTCAAAATCCGCTGATGCAAGCGGGCGGCTGAAAAAATAGCCCTGGATCTCGTCGCAACCGCTATGGCGCAGGAACTCCACCTGCGCCTGGGTTTCGACCCCTTCGGCGATCACCCGCAGCCCGAGATTTTGTGCGAGCGATATGATCGCCGCGGTGATGGCCCTGTCGTCGACATCACCAGGGATATCCTCGACGAAGGATCGGTCGATCTTCAGGCGACGGACGGGAAACCGCTTCAATGCGCTAAGGCTCGAATATCCCGTGCCGAAATCGTCGATCGCCAGATGCACGCCGATCGCCTTCAGTTCGTGCATGGTCGCCAATGCGCCCGGCACGTCCTGCATGATCAGGCTCTCGGTCAATTCCAGCTCGAGAAACCGCGGCTCCAGCCCGGTCTCGGCGAGAACGGCGGCGACATGCGCCGCCCAGTTTCGCTCGCGGAACTGGCGTGCGGAAACGTTGACGCTGACGATCAGCAACGGCAGCCCGGCCTCGTGCCACGCCTTGCACTGACGGCAGGCGGCGCGCAGCACCCAATCGCCGATCGGCACGATCAGTCCGGTCTCTTCGGCCAGCGGAATGAAATCGCCCGGCGAAATCATGCCACGCTCGGGATGCCGCCAGCGAAGCAGCGCTTCGGCGGCAAAGACCCGGCCGCTCTCGATATTCACTTGCGGCTGGAAATGCAGCAGGAATTCTTGCCCCGCGATCGCCTGGCGCAACTCCGCCTGCTTCAACAGCTTTTCGTGGGCCTTGTCGGCCATCTCCTCGGTGAAAACCTGCAGATTGTTGCGGCCGAGCTCCTTGGCGCGGTACATCGCCATGTCGGCATTGGCGAGCAGCTCGCCGACCGTCTTGCCCTGGTTGGGGAAACAGGCAACGCCCATGCTGCAGGATATCTGCAGGCTGCGGCCGTTGATCTGCATGGGCGCAGCAATAGCCGCCCGAATATCCTCAAGGCGTGCGAGCACGACATCGCGCTCGCAGGGCAGGCCGTTCAGAAGAAGGATGAATTCATCGCCACCGACGCGCACGACCATATCGGATTTGCGCACCGATGCGCGCATGCGCGTGGCGGTCACCTTGAGCAACTCGTCACCCGCCGCATGACCCAGCGTGTCGTTGACGAGCTTGAAGTTGTCGAGATCGAGGAAGGCGAGGACCGCCCATTGCCTCGTTCCGCGCAACGCTTCCAGGGCTTCGGCGACCTGCTCTTCGAACAGCGCCCGGTTCGGCAAACCGGTCAACGCATCGTGGTGAGCCATGAAGCTGATGCGGTCTTCGGCCTGCTTGCGCTCGATCGCGATGCCCGCCAGATGGGCTGCCATGGCGATCAGCTCCTTCTGGGGTTCGTCGGGAACGCACACGGTTTCCGAATAGAGGGCAAAGGTGCCGAGCACCTTCCGATCGCGAGAATGGATCGGTGTCGACCAGCAGGCATGGAAGCCGTAGGGCGTGACGACCTCCTTGCAATCCTCCCAGAGCGGGTCGCTATGAATATCCGCAACGATCACCTGCTCGCCGCGCCAGGCGGCCGTGCCGCAGGAGCCCGCTTTCGGGCCGATCTCGAGACCATGGATCAGGCCACAATAGGTTTCGTCCAGGCTCGGCGCGGCACCATGCAGCAGGTGACGGCCATCGGCCGATAGCAGCAGGATCGAGCCGCGGATCCGCGGCACCAGCGCCTCGATCAGCAGGATCAGTTCGCGGAAAAATTCTTCGAGCGGCCGGCCGTTGGCGATCATCTCCAGAAGATGCGCCTGGCCCTCCAGCAAACGTTCTGCCGCCTTGCGGTCGGAGATATCGCGTGACACGCCGACGATGCCGACGATCTTGCCGCGCTTGTTGCGCAACGGCACCTTGGACGTCATCAGCCAGCGATCGCGACCCTTGGTCACCATCGCACGCTCTTCGATGCCGAAGATCGGCTCTCCCGTCTCGATCACCCGGCGCTCGACAGTGGCGATGATCTCGGCCAGATGTGGCGGATGCAGGTCGAAATCGGTCTTGCCGATGATGTCGCGAAGCGATTCCAGTCCGTTGTCTTCGATAGTGACCTGGTTGGCGATGAGGAACCGGCCCTCGGTATCCTTGGCATAGATATAGTCGGGCACGTGGTTGATGATCGTTTCCAACCAGTAATGCCGGTCGGCAATGTCAGGGTCGGAAGGAAATATCCGGCTCATCTCATCGGCCAGACGATTGCTCGCATCGATCAGGCAGCGCGTATCCTCGTTGCCGCCCACATTGAGGGCCGCATAACGCGGATTGCGGGACGTGTTCTTCGCCAAGCAAGGCCTCCGGAAGCACAATGTCGAGATCGGTCTGACTTCCCCAACCAACGATAGGCGGCCAAAGGTTAGCCGTCCCTAAATAAGACAAGGAAAATCGTGCAGAGGTTGCATTTCGGTGCTCAATATAGCCGGAAAGATGGGGCGGCGCGAGCCGCCCCATGCCAAATCAGGACAGAACCCTGCGCAATGGCGGAACCAGCATCAGTGCCTGGTCCGCAACGATCATTACGATGATCGCAATGCCGGTCAGCGGAAAGGCCAGCCCGAACAGTAGCGCCAGCAACCACAATCCGGCATAGATACTACGCCGCGGCGGCATCGGCGGCACGCCGATGCGCCCGGCCGGGCGCCGTTTCCACCACATCACAACCGCCGAAACCGACACGAATATGATCGCCAGGCAGGTCGCAAGCATCAGCAGCTGGTTGAACAGCCCCCATTCCTGGCCCTTGTGAACGTTGATGCTCCATTCGATCGCCTTGCCGAGTGGCGGGTACTGGCCAAAGGCGATGTCGACCAGCGGCTCGCCGGAATATTGATCGATGTGCATCGTGCGTTCGCGGGCGAGATCGGCGGGAAAAATCGCCGCGGTGTAGACACCGGTCTCGTCGGCGGGAATGGCCAGTTCATAGCCAGGCAGCATGCCGGCCTTGTCGGCAATCGCGACGGCCCTGTCGAGCCCGATGGACGGGACTGAGCCGCCGCCGGCCGCCGACATCGGGACCGGCGCGTTCTCCACCAGCCAGCCGGCCTTGGAGAGCACGTCGGTCGACACCTTCGTCGAGGTCGGGACATCGTCCCAGAGCTCGGCCGGGTAGCCCAGACCAGCCGCCGTCAGCTTGCCGTTGACGGTCGAGCCCCAGTAACCGGACCAGAGCAGACCGGAAAAGGCGAGAAAGACGATGAGCAGCGCCGAGGCGATGCCCGTGACCGCATGCATGTCGCGCCAGAACACCCGTCGCCCCGGTGTGCCGCGGACGGTGATCACACCGCCGGTCTGCTGCCGTGGCCACCAGAGATAAATGCCGGTGACGACGAGCAGCAGCGCAAAACCCGCGACAATCTCGATGATCGTTTCGACACGTTTGCCGAAAAAGTCGAGGCTGTGCAGGTCTTCGACCACCTGGTTGAACTCGTCGCTCGGGGCGACCATGTCGAGTATGCCGGCAGTATAGGGATCGACATAGACCATCAGGCGCCCTGCGCCTACGCCCACCGTCACGCGTGCCGACCGATCGGCACCGGCCGGCGTGCGATAGGCAACTGCCGTGCTGCCCGGCACCGCCTCGACGGCGTTGGCGACGATCGCCGAGGGCGGCAGCGGCGTCTCCCCCACCGCAACGATATTGCGATAGGCAAAGAACGTGTCGTCGATCTCGTCGTTGAAGAGATAGAGCCCGCCGGTCACGGCAAGGCTGATCATGAATGGAATGACCAGAAGGCCGGCGAAGAAGTGCCAGCGCCAGATCGCGCGGTAGAGCGAAATGCCGCGCTCGGCGACATCGGGCAGTCGCGCGGCGCCGGAAAGAGATGCAGTCGTCATGGGTGTCCCCCCGGGAAAAGCCCAGCGATGACCAGCTGGCGGCTTACCCTTGCTTGAAGTCTGGATGTGGTGGTTGCGCCAGCCGCTGGAGCGAACGCGTCGACCGAGAACCCCTCGTCGACAGTGCGCGTGCTGGCACTCAACCCTTCAGAGGCAGATCAGGCGGAAAACGGTGGGGGCGCGCGAGGCCCGGAGCCAGCCAGCAGCACCGGACGAGCGAGCAAAAGCTTGGCTGCTGGCGAAGAGAGCGCCAGGAACGTAGGCGCGGTCTTGGCGTGAAACGCCTGAGGCGTGGGCAGAAGCACCGGCGCGGCGAGACAGCAGGACTGGCATGCATGCGCTTTCGTGCCGCCCTTGCCATCCGGATCGTCATGGCCGGCCAGGCAGAGGTCGGGAAGCGAGCCGTCGGGCAGAACATAGGCTGCCATATCCGGTGCAGCCCGCATGGCGGCGCCCGCTGGCAGTTGCACCAGGGCGGAAACGATGAACACCAGCGCGCAGAAAATGCGCACTGCCGCGTCCATCCTCATCCACTCTCGCCGCGGTCGCGCCAATCAAGCCCCCATATCGATGCTGGGATTGCTAGTGTGCGAAGGTCTGAAAGACAAGCGGCCTTACCGCCGCACCGGTCGTTCAGCAAAAGATTTCATGCGAGATATCAACGCCCGCCGCTTCTTGCGCGGTCCGCGATTGCCTATGACAAGGGTATGCAAATGACAGGAGGAGACCGGACATGCTGACGATCTATGGCGTCTATCGCTCGCGCGCATCGCGCAATTACTGGATGGCGGGAGAACTCGGCATTCCCTTCAAATCCGTACCTGTTAAGCAGGCCTATAGGCTGGCCGATCCGCTGGCGGACGATGCGCCTGTTAACACCAAGTCGGCGGAGTTTCTCGCCGTCAATCCGATGGGCTTGATCCCGGCGATCGACGACGATGGCCTTGTGCTGACGGAATCGCTTGCCAACAATCTCTACCTCGCCCGCAAATATGGCGGGCCGCTTGCGCCCATCGACGTCCGGGAAGAAGGACTGATCGGCAATTGGACGATGTGGGCGGCCACCGAAGTCGAGCCGCACGCCGTTCGCATCATTCTCACCTACGATGCCGGCACCGAGAACACCGATGAGGGCAAAGCCAAGGTCAGCGCGGCTGTCACCGCATTGGGCAAGGCCTTTGCCTATCTCGAAAGCCATCTCGATGGCCGGGACCATATCGTCGGCGACCGCTTCACCGTCGCCGACCTCAACCTCGCGGAAGTGTTCCGCTACGCCATGAGCCAGACGGAACTGTTCGACGGGCATCCCAAGGTCAAGGCGTGGCTGGCGCGCTGCCAGTCTCGTCCGGCTTTCAAGGCGATGATGGAGGTTCGGTCAAAGGAAGCCGAATAGGCTTCTGCCATCGAACGCCACGCCGGCGAAGCGACATTAGTCACTCGCAGACGGTGGCTTGAAACGGGTGCGTGGCGCCTTGAGGTCGAGCAGTCGCATGCCCTCTTCGACCTCGTCGCGCACCCAACGTTTGAACGCCGTGGTGGCCTTGCTCTCCCGCCTTGAGGGCGAGCTGACGAAGTAGTGGCCGTAGCCGGTACGCGCGCGGATACCGTAGGGAACGACGAGACTGCCCTCGGTCACGGCGAAACCGGCAAGCGTCTGCCAGGCGAGCATCACGCCTTGGCCGGCAATCGCGGCATCGAGCACGAGCGATGCCTCGTTGAAGGTATGGCGCACGCCCAATTCGGCACCGGAAAGCCCGACCTCGCGCAGCCAGACCTCCCAGGTAAACATCGAATGGCCGTCGATAACCGCCGGCATCTTTAGAATATCTGCAGGCTCGCGCAGGTTTTCAGCCATCGCCGGCGAGCAGACCGGGAAAACCTCCTGCTCCAGCAACAGCTCCGATTTGACCCCCGGCCAGCGACCCTCACCAACACGAATTCCGACATCGACATCCGATGTATCGAGATTAACGAGCCTGGTCGTCGCGTCGATGCGCAGCCTGATATCAGGATGGCGCTCGGCGAAACGATTGAGCCGGTAGACCAGCCAGCGCGCGGCAAAGACCGGCGCGACCGAGATTGTCAGCACCGATTCGTCCCGCCGCCGCGCCGAGGCAACCGCCTCAGCCAACTCGCCGAAAGCATTGCTCAGCCGCGCCAGGAACAGCCGGCCGAAATCCGTGGCCACCAGCCCACGCGATGTGCGCTCGAACAGGATGCGGCCGAGCTGCGCCTCGGATTTGGCGATCTGCTGGCTGACCGCGCCGGGGGTCACCCCCAATTCCTCGGCTGCTGCTGCCAGCGAGCCAAGGCGACCGGCCGCCTCGACCGCACGCAAGCCGTTCAGGTGAATAGCATTCAATTCTTTCATATAGTTTTTCTAAACCTACCCTTTGGCAATCTCAATTGAAATCGTGGTCAAACAGGCAGATGCTCTGAAGCATCGAAAGGATGGCCCGCCATGCTGAAGATTTTCTCCCTGTTGAAACCGACCCGATCTCTTACCGACACCCGACAGGACGCCTCGCTCTCCTGGGCACGCGACCCATTGCAACATCCCGATCTCGAACGAATGGACGGGCGCGAACTCGGCGACCTGCCCTTCCCGGGCTGGCCCTGGCCGCGGACCGGCAATTGCGATTGCGCCTCGGCGGCCAGGCGATGAGCCACCCTCCGGCCGCGCATAATGGCCGCCCGAGCGAAGACCTCGACGGTCCTTTTGCCCGCGTCGTGACGCTGGCCGAAGCCTCTGGCCTGCCGGAGGTGTCGCTCGGCACCTCCTATGGCACGCCCGCTCTCTTGGTAAAAGGCAAGAGCTTTGCGCGCATGAAGGACGCCGACACCCTGGTGGTCATGTGCGCGCTCGAAGAAAAAGAAATGCTGCTGGAACTCGATCCGTCACTCTTCTTCGAAACCGATCACTACAAGGGATGGCCGGCGATGCTGGTGCGTCTTGGAGCGATCGACGACGCGAGCCTGACACAGAGGCTGATCGCCGCCTGGCGCGAGAAGGCGCCGCGGAAACTGTCAGCCGACTTTCCGGCCTAACTCGACATTCCTCGTCGCGTGGGCCTGGCGGATCACCGGGCCGTTACCCGACAAATACCTGCTATGCCACGCCGTTAGCTCCCTGCCTTTGAACCCAAGCCAGCCGGATCGCTCAATCGCCGACGGCATAAACGAGGCTGACAGTGCCGTCCGGGCGCGACTTCGCCTCGTTGAGCTGCAGGCGATGCCGTTGCGCGATCGTTGCAAACAGCGCCTTGCCCTCCCCCACCACCAGCGGATGGATCGTCAGGCGCAACTCATCGATCACGCCCCTGTCGAGCAGGCCGGAAACCGTCTGCGCGCCACCGACCACATAGATGGTCTTGCCCGACCGTTGCCGCAAAGCGTCAACATCCGCTGCGTCGCGCAGCACCGTCGTGTTCGCCCAGCGCACGCCGTCGAGCGTGTTGGACAGCACATAATGCGGCGTGTTCAGGGCGAAGTCGGCGTATTCGATTTCCTCTGGTGTCGGCAGGTTTCCGCTCAATTCGAGCGGGCTGTGCGGGTCGGCCTTGATCGCGCTCCAATATTGTTCGTAGCCCGAATACATGCCGCTTCCGAGCACGCAGGCATCGATTTCGGGCAAGAGATCAAAGGTATCCGACCAGGACTCGACCCAATCGGCATAGCCATCGGGACCATCGATCTTGCCATCGATGGACATTTGCATGCCGGCAACAACCTTGCGCATTTTCGTCTCCTCTTCGATGCTCTCATCAAGGACGAGCGGGACGCCCGCGTGCCGACAGGGTGCCTGAAATATCGTTGGAGACTGGTGCCGCGGTGCAGGCGGCGAAAAGGACGGCAGCGGGAAGATCGCCAATTTACATTGCTGGTCATGGCAAGGCACGGATGCGGGCGCTGACAACATCGCGCGCTCTTCCAATTTTCGTGTCCCGCCTGTACCGATGCTAAATCCTTGCCGCACAGGTACCCGTCGATGATCGTTCGCGACCGCCCCAGCCTCCCCAAGCTCTTCTTCATTCTGCGCGGCTCGGTCATCCAGCGGATCTTCCCGCAGGTGCTGTTCGTCTTTGCCCTGTCAGCCGGCGTCGTCTGGTCGCACCAGGCCTTCCCGACGATGGTGCCGAGCGTCAACAGCGGACCGTTCGCGCTTTTGGGCATCGCCCTTTCGGTGTTTCTCGGCTTTCGCAACAATGCCTGCTACGACCGCTGGTGGGAGGCCCGCAAGGATTGGGGGCAGCTGATTTTCGTCTCGCGTGACTTTGCCCGCCAGACACTGATCCTCGAAGCAGGTGACGCGGACGGCGCGCGGGCACGTTTGCTCAATCTGGTGATCATCTTTGCGCAGACGCTGGTCTGCCACCTGCGGCCGGGCAGCAAGCCCGACAAGGCGTTGCGGAGGCTGCCAGCGGATCTCCTGCCTACCTACAAGGCAAGCCGCAATGCCCCGGACCTGCTGCTGCGCGAGATCGGCGGCCTGCTTGCCAGCCTGCGTGCCACTGAGAGGATCAGCGACATTCAGTACATGATGCTGGACGGCACGGTCGGACGCATGTCGGCCGTGCTTGCCGCCTGCGAGCGCATCCGCAACACGCCGGTTCCCTTCGGCTACACGTTGCTTCTGCACCGCACCGCCTATCTCTTCTGCTTCCTCCTGCCCTTCGGATTTGCCGATGCGCTCGGGTGGGCGACGCCGTTCGTAACGGCACTCGTCGCCTACACCTTCTTCGGTCTCGACGCGCTTGGCGATGAACTGGAGGAGCCGTTCGGCACGCTGCCGAACGACCTGCCGATCGTGGCGCTTGCCGATACGATCGAGATCAATCTGCGCGAGGCGCTTGGAGAAACCGACCTGCCCGAATTGCCGCAACCGAAGGATTACATGTTGATGTAGCCGACAGATTTCCAAGGACCGCAGGCTTGTGGCAACACACGCCAGGATAGCCATGATAACTCATTGCAGCTTCCAGCTTTGTTTTCTATTTGCTATGCAGGGTGTCCTGAAAGCGAAGGTTTCGAATGCGGCTCAGCAAGGCATTGAACGGACTCATCGTAAGCCTCGGCCTTGTCGTTGTTCTCATGCTTGTGATGAACTTCAGGGTGGCCGAATTCGGCCGTGCCTCCAGCGCTGACAACCTTACGGTCGAGGAATGGCAGCAGAGGAAACGTGCTCTTCGCGAAGAACGCCACGCCTTTTCCCGTGCAGTGACCGGGTGCAGGCTTGGGATGGAAAAGCGAATTGCCGAAGGCCGGATCGCCAATGTCGACCTGGCGAAGCTGGGGTCCCATTTTGACGTGCGGCTGGCAGAGATTCCGGCAGCCTATTGCCGCCTGTTCGTCCGCGCCATTATCGACGATCAGATCAGCTACGGGGAATTCGTCGCCTGGGCAGACGAACCCCCGCTCGACCTGCCCGAGAGACTCGCTGGCCGTTAGCCCCGATCCTTAACCCTTCAGAACCGCGAGAACCCGGGCGACTGCCGGCCGCTGCGTCATGCGGTTGCGGTGGTCCAAAATCTTCGGGAAGCGTGTCGGGTCGACGCCATCCGGCTCGAGCCAGCCAGCGATCGTGAACAGGTAGGGGTCGGCGATCGAGTAGGTGTCGCCGGTGACGAAGGGACCGGCGAGCATCCTGGTTTCGATCAGCTCGAAACAATCCGTCATATTCGAAGCAACCTTGGCCCTCATCGCCTCATGCGCCGCCGGGTCGTCGGCCCAGCGCGAGCCACGCCGGCCGTGGGCATGGGCGACATGCACGGTCGAGCAGAGATAGCTCAGGAAGGATTGGATCCGTGCAAACTCGAAGGCATCGTCGAGCGGTGCCAGCTTCGCTTGCGGAGCGCTTTGGGCAATGTAGGTGAGGATCGCCGGGGTCTCGGTAATTGTGCCGCGATCGGTGACGAGCGCGGGGACACGCCCCTTCGGGTTGATCGCGAGATAGTCGGGCTTGGTCTGTTCCGCCTTGGAAAAATCGACCGGCGCGGCCGTGTAATCGATGCCAGTCTCTTCCAGCGCGATGTGCGAGGCCAGCGAGCAGGTTCCCGGGGTGTAGAACAATTTCAGCACGTTACTCTCCTTGCTAATCAAGGCGACCCTGGCGCCGCCTTCGGGCCGCAGAAGAAATGAAGTCTCCTCGGTTGACAAGCCGAACATGACTTCAATACAACGTGAACGTAACGTTATAACATATTTTCGGAGTCGCTCATGAAGACCTTGATTTCCTCCCTGCTTGCCGCCGGTCTGCTGGCCACCGCAGCCACGCCGGCATTTGCGCATGGCGCCTGGATCGGCGAGCGCTGGGGCGACCTTGCGGTGATCTACGGCCACGGCCCCGCCGACGAAGCCTATGATCCGGCCAAGGTGAAATCCGTTTCTGCCCTCGGCGAGGATGGCACGGCATTGCCGGTCACCATCGAGCCGGCCGGCACCCATGCCCTGCTGAAGCTCGACGGCGAACCGGCCCTGCTCGCGCTCGAATTCGACAACGGCTACTGGAGCCAGGGTGCTGACGGCAAATGGGTGAACAAGCCGAAGAGCGAGGTACCAGGCGCCAAACAGGCGAGCCACTCGGTGAAATACAGTATCGCGCTTGTGCATGTGCATGGCGACATGCCGGCCTTCCCGGCCCAGCCACTGCAGATCGTGCCGCTCGACAATCCGATCGGGCTGAAGCCCGGCGAAAAATTTCGCGTCCGCCTGCTGCTTGATGGAAAGCCGCTCGAAGGCAAGGAAATCACCGTCGACTACGCCGGACTTCCGGAGCTCGTCTCCGAAAAAACGGACGCGAAGGGCGAAACCGAAGTGACGTTGCGCAATGCCGGCGTCAACATTCTCGCCGTCAGCCACGCAATTCCGCTCGAAGCGGATACCGCCGCCGACAAGAAGGGGCTGACGGCAACGCTGACCTTCGTCGCCGAGCCGCACGTGCACGAATAAGTCCACGCCTTTCCGGGTAGCCGGCGCAAGTGCGACAAGGCACGCGTCGCGGCATGCCCGGCACCAATCCGCAGCCCCGGCGAGCTATACCCGCCGGGGCTGCTGTCGCTCAGGCGACCTGCGCTTCGCTGCAGCCGGGCACATCTTCGAGGTTGTAATAGACCGGAATGCCGCGCTCCCGGGCAATGCGGACATCATTGTCCGCCCCCTTGCTGTCGCCCGGCAGACGCAGCACGGCATCGCAAAGCGCCAGCAGGCGCCCGGCGACGGGATGAAAGATCTCCTCGTAGAGGTCGTCACCGATGCTGGCGCCGCCGGCGGCATGCCAGACCGGCAGCGCCACCCACTCCCCGATAACAGGCACATGGCCCGCCCTGAAGAGGGCATAGGACGGTTCCTCCAGACGCTTCAAATTTTCCGCCATCTTGGCCGGATCGTCGCCCGTACCCGAGCGATAGGGACCCGCAATCAAGATCAACATGATTTTTTCCTTACTTTGCACGATACACCCAGATAACTCTGGAATATTCATGATATTTCGTGTAATATCGTGAAGAGTCAAGGAGCGAAATGATGCTGACCACACAGAGACGAGCGTTGATCTCGGCGCGGCTAAGCCGCGATGGCGAGATCGTCGCCAAGCGCCTGGCGGATGAATTGCAACTTTCCGAAGATACGATCCGCCGTGACCTCCGGGAAATGGCGGCCGAAGGGCTGCTGAAGCGGGTGCATGGCGGTGCGCTGCCGCTGACACCTGCCCTACCGGACTTTGCCACACGCCAGGAAATTGCTGGCAACGTCAAACGCCGGCTCGGACGCAAGGCAGCCGGGCTCGTCGCACCGAGGCAAACGATCTTTCTCGATGGCGGCACAAGCAACGCCGAAATCGCCAGAGCGCTTCCGCGCGAGATGCGGCTGACGATCATCACGCACAGCCCGACCATTGCGGCGGAGCTGGAGAGACATGAGGCGGATGTGATCCTTATCGGCGGCAGGCTTTACAAGCACTCCATGGTGGCAACGGGTGCGGCCGCCCTGGCGGCCATTACCGCTATCCGTGTCGACATCTTTTTCCTGGGCGTCACCGCGATCCATCCGGTTCATGGGTTTTCGACCGGCGATTACGAGGAGGCCGCCGTCAAGCGCGCCATTCTTGGCCAAGCCGCCGACACCTTCGTCATCGCGACAGCCGAAAAGTTCGATGCCGCTTCGCCGCACCACGTCGCCAACGCCGAAGACATTGCCGGCCTGATCGTGCCGGAAGATATGAACGATGATGCTCTCGGCCCCTATCGCGACAAGGGCATGGCGCTTCTGTCGGCGTGAGACGCGGAGTACTGGTCGCTACGGGGCGTGTGCAACAACGCGCGGCCGGGATTCCTGCGCGCGCGTCATTCCGATCGACATCAGGCGGCGAAGGCGTCCGTCACCCTGACGTCACCGACCGGGATGCCGTTCCAGTTCTTCATGGTGTGGTTGGCCTGCGCCATCAGTGCCGCGTGCACGTCAGGCTCGCCCCGAAAGAAGCGAGCAAGCGTAGCGGTGACCATCGCCTCGGCAGCACGGGTGGCACCATCCCCGCATTTGACGGCGATGGCGATGCCCTTTTCCGGGATCGCCGCGCAGAACACACCTTCGGCGCCGGTTTTCGCGAAGATCCGGCCCGGTGCCGTTTCCATCAGCCGCGTGCAGCCGCGCTTCGTGCCGGCGACGTAGAAAGGCTCGGCCATGCAGGCTTCGATCAGCCGCTTCGATGCGCGCGCGCGTTCGGGCGCGAGACCGACGCCAGTCGCCATTTTGGCAAAACCGTGCGCCAGCCCCTTCAGCGGCACCGCGTAGGTCGGGATCGAGCAGCCGTCAACGCCGCAATTGTCGCGGCCGAGGATCGCGCCGGTGAGGTTTTCCATGGCGCCACGGATTTCCTGCTGCAGCGGGTGATCATAGCCGACATAGCCCTTCACTTCAGTGCCTGAATGGCAGCAGGCGCAGATGAAGCCGGAATGCTTGCCGGAGCAATTGTTGTGAAGCGCGCTCGGCGCCTCCATCGAGCGCGCCTGGCCGATCAGCGTCTTCTGGTCAGACGACCAGTGGGCGCCGCATTCGAGCGCCGACACGTCGCGGCCGGCAGCAGCCAGCATCTTCGTGGCAAGCGCGACATGCTCCGGCTCGCCCGAATGCGAGGAGCAGGCGAGCGCCAGTTCCTTGTTGCCGAAGCCGTAAGCGTCAGCAGCGCCGCTTTCCATCAACGGCAGCGCCTGCATTGCCTTGCAGGCCGATCGCGGGAACACGCCGCTCTCGGTATCGCCCAGCGAAAAGACCGTACGGCCTTCGCTATCGACAGCGATGACCAGGCCGCGGTGACGGCTTTCGACCAGATTGCCGCGCGTGACTTCGACGAGAACGGGATTCGACATGTCTTGCCCTCAAATTTCCTAGATTAGTGCATGCATTTAGCAGGAATCGGACAACAGGAAACCGGCGCTTTCATGAAATTCATCCGCAGGCTCGTCGCCGTCTTTCTGGTCATCTACCTTCTGCCGGCTCTAGCGTCGGCCGGATGGTGGTATATGAAGGAGCGACCGCAGAGTTGGCGCCATGCCGATTGGTCTTCGGCGGGCATCCTGCCGAAGCCGGCGCAAAGCCCGGATGCGGCGGTCTATATCTTCTCCGCCACGACGGGCGGCATGAAGGGAGCGGTCGCCAGCCACGCCTGGATCGTCACCAAGCAACAGGGCGCCCAGGCCTATAATCGCTACGACAAGGTCGGCTGGGGCAAGCCGATCCGCAGGAACGCCTATCAGGCGGACGCCCGTTGGTATTCGAACGAGCCGCGATTGGTTGCGACCGCCAGCGGCGTCGAGGCGAGCAGGCTGATCCCGAAGATCGAAGCGGCAATCGCTGCCTACCCCTATTCATCGGCCGGCGGCTACCGGATCTGGCCGGGGCCGAACTCAAACACCTTCGTTGCCCATGTGCTGCGCTCGGTCCCCGAACTCAATGCGGTGTTGCCGCCAGATGCTGTCGGGCGCGACTACCTGCCGGAGGGGAAACTGTTCCAGATCGACGCCGATAGCCGCGACCTGCATGCGACGCTCTATGGCCTCGCAGGCATTTCAGCGGGGGTGCGCAGCGGCCTGGAGCTGCATTTCTTCGGCCTCGTCGCCGGTTTCGACATTGCCAAACCGGGCATCAAGATCCCGGCGGTCGGGCGTTTCGGTATTTGACGACATCGCAGGCGCACGCGCACGCCGGCGCAGAATGCATCTGAAGATCGGGATGGGAAATTGCATGGCGGGCTAGAAATGGAAAAGGGCCGCGCGAGGCGACCCTTCCATGAGTTTTGGCCAAGTGGCTGGCCCGGGCTTAGGACCCGAAGGAAGGCGGGAATCAGGCCGAAGTTCGCCTCGACGTGTTCACCTCTCCCATGCCTGTCACGACGACCGAAATCTCATTAGACATTGGATCACCTTCCTTTCTGTTCGTTAGCGATAATTTCAAGGTAGGTGAATTTCCCGGGATTGCAAGGCCGACGAAGGTCGTAACTCAAGCTAGGTTATGATGCGTTTCGCATGGTCACGACGAACTTCGCGCGGTCATGACGAGGTTCGCATGGTCATGACGATCTTGCCGATGTGGTCGCCCTCTTCCATCATCCGGTGTCCGTCCGCCACCTGTTCGAATGGCAGCACCGCGTGGATGACCGGTGCGACGCTGCCCGCTTCGAGCAATGGCCAGGCGGTTGCCAGCAGGCCGTCGCGGATCGCCTGTTTCTCTGCCGCCGTTCGCGGGCGGAGCGCCGAACCCATGACATGCAGCCGCTTTGACAGGATCGGGGCGATGTTGGCGGCCTCGACCTTGGCGCCGCCGAGAAAGGCGATGATCGAGAGCCGGCCATCCTTGGCAAGCGTACCAATATTGCGGTCGAAATAGCGGCCGCCGACCATGTCGAGGATGACGTCTACGCCGCGACCGCCGGTTTCCTCCAGCACGACCGACTTGAAATCTTCGTCGCGATAGTTGATCGCCCGTTTCGCGCCGAGCGCCTCGCAGGCCCGGCACTTCTCAGTATTGCCGGCGGTGGCGAAGACCTCGGCGCCCAATGCTTTTGCCAGCTGGATTGCCGTCGTGCCGATACCGCTCGATCCGCCGTGGACGAGGATGGTTTCCCCCGCTTTCAGCTCGGCCATGCCGAAGACATTGGCCCAGACAGTGAAGAAAGTTTCCGGCAAGGCTGCCGCTTTCACCGCGTCATACCCTTTCGGCCAGGAAAGCGCCTGCGTCGCCGGCACGGCCGCATACTCGGCGTAACCACCGCCGTTCGCCAGGGCGCAGACCTTGTCGCCGATCGAAAAACCCTGCGCGCCCTCGCCGAGAGCCACCACTTCACCGGCAACCTCCAGCCCGAGAATGGGGCTCGCCCCGGGCGGCGGCGGATAGTCGCCCTTGCGCTGGAGCACATCAGGCCGGTTGATGCCTGCCGCTTCGACGCGCACCAGAATGTCGCCCGGCTTGAGCGTCGGCAATGGTCCCTTCGACAGCACCATATTTTCCGCCCCGCCCGGGGACGGAAGATCAACGAAGGTCATTTCAACTGGAAGGGACATGGCTCTACCTCAAGGACTCTCAAGCGTCATACCTAGCGCCGCCCATGCGTCGCGGAAAGGCCCGATGTCGATCCGGGTTGGCCGACCTCATCGCCGAGAAACGAGAGGATCAGCGCTGCGACATCGGCAGGACTCTCCCAATGCGGGTTGTGGCCATGGCCGTCGAGCGTGATGGAGCGCACGGAGGCGAAGGTCTCGGCAAGAACCTGCCGATGCCCGATGTCAAAAAGAGGATCCTGTGCTCCGGCGATGCACAGCACCGGCGCTCTGACATGAGTCGCGCGCGATTTGAGATCCGTCACCGCGAGCGCATCAAGGAGCGTTCGCCAAGTCGTCATCGGCATCGCTGCGGCTTCGCGGCGCAGATGCCTTAGGAACGCCGTGTCGACCGACCGACTGCAGGCATGCCAGCGGTCGAAGAAGGCATCGTCGGGACCAAGCGGGTCTTTGAGCCCGCGTATCGCCCGGGCGACCTCCGTCCCCGGACCAAAGTCCGGCTTGAGGCTTCCCGAGAGCAGGATCAATGCACGCACCGCCTCCCGGCGGCGCGCGGCAATATCGACAGCAATCATCGCTCCCATGGAATGACCAACAAGCACAAACTGGTGAATGGCCAGGCGATCGGCCAGACAATCGACATCGTGGGCGAGTTCGGCAATCGACATCCCTTCCCTGGGCATCGAACCGCCGTGTCCGCCGAGATCTGGAATGATCAGGCGATATCCGCCTAAGGATGGCGCGATCAGGGAAAAACTGCGGCTGGTATCGGAGTAGCCGTGCAAGAGAAGGAGAACCGGCCCCTGCCCGTGATCGACATAGGTGAACTGCTGGCCGCCGGGCAGTTCTATTCGCCGCTTGGCGGCCGCCCACGACTGCTGATCGATCACCATCAAAGACCGAGCGCGGCTTTGACCGCGGCCAGCCCCGGCTGCCCGTCATAGGTCGTTACGCCAGCGAGCCATGGTTCCAGACGCTGCGGTTCTTCCTTGATCGACTTAGCCCCTGCCTCATCGGGCGACAGGCCGTCATTCATCAGGTAGCCCATGCCGCGGTTCTCGAAATCGACGTCGAAAACCAGATTGTTCAACAGGCGGGCGACATTCGGGCACTCCTGAAGGTATCCCTTGCGTACCTGCGTCGACACCGTCGCCGCGCCAAAATTCGGACCGTAGAACTTGTCGCCACCCGTCAGGTACTTCATCGAAAATACAGTGTTCATCGGATGTGGCGCCCAGCCCTGGAATACGATGAAGGCCTTGTCACGAACCCGACGCGTCACCTCGGACAACATGCCCTGCTCGCTCGACTCGACCACTTCCCAGTCTGCCAGACCAAGATCTGGATCCTTGATGGCATCGAGCATCAGTTGATTGGAGCCAGGTTCGATGCCGTACATCTTCTTTTCGAACTTGTCGGAGAAGGGTTTCAAATCCGAGAAATCCTTGACGCCCGCTTCCCAGACGTAGTCGGGAACGGCAAAGGTGTATTTTGCCCCCTCAAGATTGGTTCGCACGGTCTCGACCGAACCGTCCTCCCGGTAAGGCTTGTAGTAGGCGACCATAGCCGGATCCCAGTAGCCGAGAAAGACGTCGAGATCCTTGCTGCGCAGGCTCGTATAGATGACGTCGATGCCGAGAAGCTTGCTTTCCGGCTCATATCCAAGCGCCTTCAGCAGGCTCAGCCCGACGCCGGTCGTAAAGGCCAAGTCATTCCAGCCGGGCTCCGCCAACCGCACGCTTTTGCATGCCTGCGGATCACCGGCAAAGCCGGAACTTGTGGCCGTCAACAGAGCAGCGGCAAATATCAGGCTCTTCAAATGCAGCATCGCGATCCTCACAATTGTCCGTCGGGACTTCAAATTGACCCACGGGTCAGCAATTGATCTTCCTGGAAAGATTGTCAATGTGAGAATCGCTTGGGAGAAACCGCATGCGATTGACGAAAATCAGTGAGATCAGGCGCCGCGAGCTGCGGCGGGCGGCCTTTGAGGTCCTGCAGAAAGAGGGAATGGCCGGGGCGACCCTGGAAAAGGTGGCGACGCATGCCGGCGCCTCGAAGGGCATCGTGCTGCATTATTTTGCCAGCAAGCAGGAACTGTTCGAGCATGCCATGCGCGAGGCGAACGCTTCCTTGAAAGAAGCGGTGGTCGAGAGGCTGCATCGCGCACGTACCCCGCTCGAGCGGATGGATGCGATCATTGAGGCCAATTTCGAGGAACGCTTCTTCCAGCCTTCCGTCTGCCACGCCTGGCTATCGCTTTGCGCCGAAGTGCCGCGCGAACCGCAATTGGCGCGGATTCAGAAGATCATTCACGCAAGGATGCGGTCGAACTTGCTGTCGGCGCTGACGCACATCCTGCCTGCGAACGAGTGCGAAGATGTGGCGCTTGCCATTACATCGTTGATCGACGGGCTGTGGCTGCGGCTCGGGCTGCAGTCTGAAGGGGGGCTGACACGCGACATGGCACTTGCGCAGATGCGCGACTACCTGGTCCATCGCCTGCCAAAAACCCAGGCGTAAATGGACGCAGCGGCACTCATTGCCGACTGCAACGTGTTTGCCCATCCACGCGTTAGACGCCGAGCGCCTCCAGAACGAGGCCGCTGGCGCTGGCCTTGGCACGAGACTTGATCTCGGCGATGCGGGCGCTGACGGCTTGGCCGTCCGAAAACACAAAACCTTCCGGCAATCCGAGAACGGCGATCGAACAGCGCATCAGCGGAAAATCCTTGGCCGTGCCATCGCGGCCATGACCGCTGATACGCCCCTCTGCCTGATGCTCCGGTAGATAGAGCTGGCGGACATCGGAGGCGAAATCGTCGAGTAGACGGTGAAGAACGACCTGCAGCTCATCGACGGTGCAACCGCTGATGCCGACGAAGAAATCGTCGCCGCCGACATGGCCGAGGAACTTTTCTTCGCCAATGAAATGCCGCCGCAGCAGGGCGGCGAAAAGCGAAATCGCCAGATCGCCCTTCTGAAAACCGTAGGTATCGTTGAACGGCTTGAAATCGTCAAAGTCGCAATAGCAGAAATAGCGCGGCTGATCGCCGTCGAGGATCGCGTCCTGAACGTAATCGCGGATGGCGCGATTGCCGGGCAATCCGGTCAGGGGGTTCTGCTCCTGCGCCGTCTTCAACTGCTTCTCGTTGATGATCTTCAACAGCGACGATGCCGACAGGATGCCTGCATAGCGCATATTCTCGGTCAGGATCACACAATCGCTGCCGTCCATGCCGGCGAAAATCTTCAGCATCTCGTCGGCCGGCGTATCGAGATCGGCGATCGGCGCCGGGCTTGCGAAATGCGAGATGCGGCGCTGGTAGAGCCGGTTCTTCAGCAGGTCGCGGCCGAAGGGATGATAGATCATCTCCTTGACGTGATATTCGTGCAGGATGCCGCGCGGTTCGCCGTTGGCGTTGAGCACCGGAAAGAACGCCTGACGGGGATTAAGCCGGAACAGATCGAACACGGATTCGAGTTCGTCGCTTTCGCGCACCGCCGGCAGCTGTTCGATCTGCTTGCGGATCAGAATGCTGTCGAGCGTCGCCGACGAGCGGTGACCGCCGCCATTCAAGGCCAAATGCGGATAGGCAGGCTGCAATTCGCTCAGGTGCGTCGTCGGCCGGGCGATGAAATAGCCCTGTACGAGGTCGCAGCCGAGATCGCGACAGGTCTGGAACTCCGCCTCGGTCTCGACGCCTTCGGCGATGACCCGGGTGCCGAGCACATGGGCGGTGTTGACGGTGTGGCGCACCAGGTGGCGCTTGCGCGCATCGGCGTCGATGCCGGAAATGAAATGCCGGTCGATCTTCACGTAATCGACGGGCTGATCGCAGAGCAGCTTGAGGCCATTGAAGCCGGCGCCGAAATCATCGATGGCCAGCTTGAATCCGGCCAGCCGCAGTTCGCGCACGAGCGCCGAGAAATCCGGCATCTTGCCGCTGTCGAAACGTTCGGACAGCTCGAAGCATAAGGACGACGGCGCGATGTTGGCGCGCTTCAGGTGATTGACGAGGCGCTCGACGATCGCGTTTTCGCCGCCGACCAGGCGGGAATCGAAATTCAGGAACAGCGTGCGGGTGGAAAATTCCGGCAATGTCGCGAAGCCTGCGACGGCACGACTGTTGACCATATGCTCGAGCGCCAGCAACTGGCCGGCCTCTTCCGCCTTGTCGAGCAATTCCAAGGGCGAGGCAAAGCCCAGCTTTTGAAAGCCGCGCATCAGTGACTCGTAGCCGAACACGGCACCGGTTGCCGCTTCGACGATCGGCTGGAATGCGCTTTCGATCACAAGCTTTGCAAGCGTTACGATCTGGTCGTCGCCGAACCGGCGAAGCGAGAGAATTTCGGCGGGGGCGGCGGACATGCCGGGCTCCAGAAGATTGAGAACGGACGATCGGACGGCCGCAGGATGGCGACCAACAGTCAACGAAGTCTTTCCCCAATATGAAGCTTTGATGAAAGCTATATGACAGCTCCGCCCACGCTGATCATTATCGAACTTTCTAATAAAATCAGTAGTTTCATCGAATTTTCCCGAACTGCGGAAAATTGGTCGCAACAGGTTCAGGTGATGCGATAACGAGTGCATGCCACGACCGAGAAAGATCGCGGCAAGCGCAAACATCGTGGTCCAGAGCAGTCACACTGCAAGCAGGATCAGTGCCATGCCGGACAGGGGCACCTGTAGCGCTACACCCGAGATGGCGATCAGCGCTGGGATGAGCGTCGTTACACGGGCGGCCCGCACGGTCGCCTTCCCAATACGCCAGCCAACAGGCACGCTCTGCTTACAATCCCACCCGAACACGGCAAAGGCGAGCGAGCCGTGCGCTAGCCTTTTGCCAACACCCCGAAGGCGATCAGCGACAGACCCTGCATCACCAGATCGACCGCCAGGAACAGGCCGAGGATCCAGAGGCTGTTGACCGGCCAGCCGGCGGCAATGATCAGACCGGCGGCGAGCGTGACCAGACCGCCGAGCGCGACCCATCCCCAGCCCTGGATCGGCCGCAGCTTGAAGCTGACCCAGATCCGGAAGCAACCGGCGACGACGAGTGCGATGGCCATCAGGAAAGTGAGGACGGAGGAGGCCAGCACCGGGTTGATGAAGGCAAAGAGCCCGGCAATGGCGTAGCAGGCGCCGCTCAGCACCCAATAGAGCACGCTGTTCCAACCCTTGACCTGAAAGGCATGGGCGAGATTGAACAGGCCGCCGACGAGCATGATCAGCCCGACATAATAGACCGAGGCCACCGTCGCCATCAGCAGATTGCCGAAGGCAAGGCCGCCACACATGATCAACAGCACGCCGAGCGCGACGAACCATCCCCATTTGCCGGCAACCGCCGCCTTGCCAGCCGGATCGAATGCATGGGTCATTTCAACCTCCAGTCCTTCTGATATCCAGAACTCTACCATCGAATTGAGCCGGATTTCTCCGAAAAAAGAAAGAGAAAACATCGCAAATTTTTATTGATTGATGAGTCAATCAAAAATAAACTGACCATCATCGAGGGAGAGACGGATGCCCAAGGTCGGGATGGAGCCTGTGCGCCGCAAGGCGCTGGTGGATGCGGCGCTGCGCGTGATCGGCGATCAGGGCACGCTCGCCGTCACCATGTCCGACATCGCCCGCCGTGCCGGTGTCTCCCCTTCCCTTGCCCATCACTATTTCGGCAGCAAGGAGCAATTGCTGATCGAGACCGTGCGCAGTCTTCTAAGGCAACTGCGCGACGATACGGTGACGGCGCTGAGTGCAGCGATTACACCGCGTGAGAAACTGAGCGCGTTGATCCGCGTTTCGTTCCAGGCAAGCCAGTTTGCGCCCGACACCATCGCCGCTTGGCTCGCCTTCTATTCCGAGGCGCAGCGCTCGGAAGACGTCCGCCGGTTCCTCGTCGTCTACGCCCGGCGGTTGCGCTCCAACCTGATGGCGAGCCTCAAGGCGCTTTGTCCCGTCGATGACGCGGAACGCATCGCGGAAGGCGCAGCTGCGATGATCGACGGGCTCTACATCCGCCAGAGTCTGCGCTCTGCGCCGATCGGCATCGAAGCCTCGATCGCGCTGACGGAAGACTACGTCACCTCGCTTCTCGACCAGCTCCACCGCCAAGGACGGGCCATATGACCGCCAGACCTAATATCCTGATCATTATGGTCGACCAGCTGAACGGAAAATTCTTTCCCGACGGTCCGGCGGAATTCCTGCATGCGCCGAACCTGAAGAGCCTCGCCGCCCGCTCCGCCCGCTTTCGCAACAACTACACCTCGTCGCCGCTTTGCGCGCCTGCCCGCGCCTCGTTCATGGCAGGCCAGCTGCCGAGCCGCACCCGGGTCTATGACAACGCCGCCGAATACCAGTCCTCGATCCCGACCTACGCACATCACCTGCGCCGCGCCGGCTACTACACGGCACTGTCCGGCAAGATGCATTTCGTCGGGCCTGATCAATTGCATGGTTTCGAGGAGCGGCTGACGACCGATATCTATCCCGCCGATTTCGGCTGGACGCCGGATTATCGCAAGCCGGGCGAGCGCATCGACTGGTGGTATCACAATCTCGGCTCCGTCACCGGCGCCGGCGCCGCCGAGATCACCAACCAGATGGAGTATGACGACGAGGTCGCCTTTCTCGCCAACCAGAAGCTCTACCAGCTGTCGCGCGAAAACGACGACGCGGGCCGCCGCCCCTGGTGCCTGACCGTCTCCTTCACCCACCCGCACGACCCCTATGTCGCACGAAAGAAATTCTGGGATCTCTACGAGGATTGCGAGCATCTTCTGCCAGAGGTCGGCATGCTGCCGGAGGAGGACCAGGATCCGCACTCGAAGCGGATCATGCATTCCTGCGACTACGTCAATTTCGACTTGACCGAGGACAATATCCGCCGCTCGCGCCGCGCCTATTTCGCCAATATTTCCTATCTCGACGAAAAGGTCGGCGAACTTGTCGACACGCTGACGCGCACCCGGATGCTCGACAACACTCTGATCCTGTTCTGCTCCGACCATGGCGACATGCTGGGCGAGCGCGGCCTGTGGTTCAAGATGAACTTCTTCGAAGGCTCGGCGCGCGTGCCCCTGATGGCGGCCGGACCCGCCGTTGCGCCCGGCCTGCACCTGACGCCGACGTCGAACCTCGACGTAACCCCGACGCTTTGCGACCTCGCCGGCATCTCGATGGACGAGGTGAAGCCCTGGACTGATGGCATCAGCCTCGTGCCTGTCATCAATGGCGAGGAGCGCACCGAGCCGGTGCTCATGGAGTATGCTGCGGAAGCGTCCCACGCGCCGCTGGTCGCCATTCGCAAGGGCAAATGGAAATATATCCACTGCGCGCTCGACCCGGATCAGCTCTATGATCTCGAAGCCGATCCGCTGGAGCTGAAGAACCTCGCGGCAAACCCGGAGACACCGGTGCAGGCGGCAACGCTGAATGCGTTTCGCGACATGTGCGCCGCCCACTGGGACATGGAGGCCTTCGATGGCGCCGTGCGCGAGAGCCAGGCCCGGCGCTGGGTGGTCTACGAGGCACTGAGGAACGGCGCCTATTATCCGTGGGACCATCAGCCGCTGCAAAAAGCATCCGAGCGCTACATGCGCAACCACATGAACCTCGACAATCTCGAGGAATCCAAACGCTATCCGCGGGGAGAATGACATGAGAGCCCAACCGCAAGCCTCGCACTTCATCGATGGCGAGTATGTCGAGGACATTGCCGGCACCGTCTTCGAGAGCATCTATCCCGCAACCGGCGAGGTGATCGCCCGGCTGCATGCGGCAACGCCCGCGATCGTCGAAAAGGCGATTGCCGCTGCCAAGCGCGCGCAACCGGAATGGGCGGCCATGAGCCCGACTGCCCGCGGCCGCATCTTGAAGCGCGCCGCCGAGATCATGCGCGAGCGCAACCGCGAGCTTTCCGAGCTCGAAACGCTCGACACCGGCAAGCCGATCCAGGAGACGATCGTCGCCGACCCGACATCGGGCGCCGACTCGTTCGAATTCTTCGGCGGCGTCATCGCCACAGCGCTCAACGGCGACTACATTCCGCTCGGCGGCGATTTCGCCTATACCAAGCGTGTGCCGCTCGGCGTCTGCGTCGGCATCGGCGCCTGGAATTATCCGCAGCAGATCGCCTGCTGGAAGGGTGCGCCGGCGCTTGCCGCCGGCAACGCCATGGTCTTCAAGCCATCGGAGAATACCCCACTCGGCGCCCTCAAGATCGCCGAGATCCTGATCGAGGCGGGCCTTCCCAAGGGCCTCTACAACGTCATCCAGGGCGATCGGACGACCGGTCCGCTGCTCGTCAACCACCCCGATGTCGCCAAGGTATCGCTCACCGGCTCGGTGCCGACGGGCCGCAAGGTGTATGAGGCGGCAGCTGCCGGTCTTCGCCACGTAACGATGGAGCTCGGCGGCAAGTCGCCGCTGATCGTCTTCGACGATGCCGATCTCGAAAGCGCCATCGGCGGCGCCATGCTCGGCAACTTCTATTCCACCGGCCAGGTCTGCTCGAACGGCACCCGCGTCTTCGTCCAGAAGGGCATCAAGGATGCGTTCCTCGATCGCCTCAAGGCGCGCACTGAAGCGATCGTCATCGGCGACCCGATGGACGAAGCCACCCAGCTCGGGCCGATGGTGTCGGGCGCGCAACGCGACAAGGTCTTCTCCTATATCGAAAAGGGCAAAGCCGAGGGCGCGCGTCTGGTCACCGGCGGCGGCATTCCGAATGCGGTCAGTGCCGACGGCACCTATATCCAGCCGACCGTCTTTGCCGACGTCACCGACGACATGACCATCGCGCGCGAAGAGATCTTCGGCCCTGTGATGTGCGTTCTCGACTTCGAAAGCGAGGCTGATGTCGTCGCGCGCGCCAATGCCACCGAATTCGGCCTGTCGGCCGGCGTCTTCACCGCCGACATCACCCGCGCCCACCGCGTCGTCGACCAACTCGAAGCCGGCACGCTCTGGATCAACACCTACAATCTCTGCCCGGTCGAGATCCCCTTCGGCGGCTCCAAGCAATCCGGTTTCGGGCGCGAGAATTCCGTGGCGGCGCTCAACCATTACAGCGAGTTGAAGACCGTCTACGTCGGCATGAGCCCGGTGCAGGCGCCGTATTGAGGTTCAAGCGGCCTTCCTCGGGACGCATCTGATTCGCTCCCTCATCCTCGGGTGAGCGAAGCGAGTTCCGGGGATCCAGCAGCGCCACGTCGGTGGCGCGAAAGACTCCCTCAAGCGACAGACGTCGCTTGGCTGGATTCCTGTGACAAGCACAGGAATGAGGGGACAGAGGTAGAGGCACGGTACCGGCCGGTTTAGAGACGCAGAAGAAAGAGCACGATCATGCAGGCAGACTACATCATCATCGGCTCCGGCTCGGCCGGTTCGGCGCTCGCCTACCGCCTCTCGCAGGACGGCAAGCATTCCGTAATCGTGCTCGAATATGGCGGTTCGGACATCGGGCCGTTCATCCAGATGCCGGCAGCACTTGCCTGGCCGATGAGCATGGACCGCTACAACTGGGGCTATCATTCCGAACCCGAGCCGAACCTCAACAACCGGCGCATCACCGCGCCGCGCGGCAAGGTCATCGGCGGCTCCTCCTCGATCAACGGCCTTGTCTACGTGCGCGGCCATGCCGAGGATTTCAATCGCTGGGAGGACCTGGGCGCACGTGGCTGGGCCTATGCCGACGTGCTTCCCTACTTCAAGCGCATGGAGCATTCGCACGGAGGCGAGGTCGGCTGGCGCGGGACCGACGGGCCGTTGCACGTCAAGCGCGGGCCGGTGACCAACCCACTGTTCCATGCCTTCATTGAAGCGGGCGAGCAGGCGGGCTTCGAGCTTACCAACGACTACAACGGCTCCAAGCAGGAAGGCTTCGGCCTGATGGAGCAGACCGTCTGGCAGGGGCGCCGCTGGTCCGCCGCCAACGCCTATCTCCGCCCGGCTCTGAAGCGGCCCAACGTTTCGCTCATGCGCTGTTTTGCCCGCAAGGTGGTGATCGAGAACCGCCGGGCGACCGGCGTCGAGATCGAGCGCGGCGGCAAGATCGAGATCGTCAAGGCGAACCGCGAGGTGATCGTCTCCGCCTCCTCCTTCAACTCGCCGAAGCTGCTGATGCTGTCCGGCATCGGCCCGGCACAGCACCTGAAGGACATGGGCATAGAGGTCAAGGTCGATCGACCCGGTGTCGGCGCCAACCTTCAGGACCATATGGAGTTCTATTTCCAGCAGGTCTCGACCAAACCGGTCTCGCTCTATTCCTGGCTGCCGTGGTTCTGGCAGGGGGTCGCCGGAGCACAATGGTTGCTCTCCAAAGGTGGGCTCGGCGCCTCCAACCAATTCGAGGCCTGCGCCTTCCTGCGTTCGGCGCCGGGCGTCAAGCAGCCCGATATCCAGTATCACTTCCTGCCGGTCGCGATCAGCTATGACGGCAAGGCGGCGGCCAAGAGCCACGGCTTCCAGGTGCATGTGGGCTACAACCTGTCGAAGTCGCGCGGCAACGTCACCCTGCGATCCTCCGATCCGATGGCCGACCCGGTGATCCGCTTCAACTATATGAGCCACCCGGAGGATTGGGAGAAGTTCCGCCACTGCGTGCGCCTCACCCGCGAGATCTTCGGCCAGCGGGCCTTCGACCAGTATCGCGGGCCGGAGATCCAGCCGGGCGAGAAGGTGCAGACGGACGATGAGATCGACGCCTTCCTGCGCGAACACCTGGAAAGCGCCTACCACCCCTGCGGCACCTGCCGGATGGGTGCCAAGGACGACCCAATGGCCGTGGTCGACCCGGAGACGCGGGTGATCGGCGTCGATGGTTTGCGCGTCGCGGACTCCTCGATCTTCCCGCACGTGACCTATGGCAATCTCAACAGCCCCTCGATCATGACCGGCGAAAAGGCAGCCGACCATATCCTCGGCAAGCAACCGCTTGCCCGGTCCAATCAGGAGCCCTGGATCAATCCGCGCTGGGCCGTCAGCGACAGATAGGATCGCCTGCGCCACGAGGCACGTTTTCCCCGGCATTCGACTGCCGCAACGTCTGCGGCATGTCACATTCATTGACGCTATCTCGTCCTGTCTTCTCAAGTGCCCGAGATGAAGGAGACGAACATGACAGCGAAGCTCGATCCGCTTGTCGCAACCGCTGCGGCAATGCCATCATGGCTTCGCCTGCGCGCTGGCCATTGCTTGACCGCCTGCACCGCACGGCAGTGGGGGATGTGATGACCGAGATGACCGACGAAGACGTCAAAACGAGCTTCGACCCGCTGCGTCCGCGACTGATCCGCATTGCCTATCGGATGCTGGGTTCGGTCAGCGAGGCCGAGGACATCGTCCAGGAGGCATTCCTGCGCTGGCTGGACACCGACCGTGTGACCGTCAAGGAACCATCGGCGTTTCTGCGCCGGATCGTGACGCGCCTTTGCCTCGATCAGTTGAAGTCGGCACGACGGCGGCGCGAAACCTATCTCGGGCCGTGGCTGCCGGAACCGATCGTCGAGGAGAGCGACGACCTCGACGACATCACCCTGCCGCTGATGATGGCGCTGGAGCGTCTGTCGCCGCTCGAACGGGCTGCCTTCCTGCTGCACGATGTCTTCGGCGTCAGCTTCGATGAAATTGGCGAGACGATCGGCCGCAAGCCGGCGGCCTGCCGCCAGCTCGCCAGCCGCGCCCGCGTCAATATCCGCAATGCCCGACGCCGCTTTGCGATGCCACGGGAACAGGGCCTGGAAATCGCCTCCGCCTTCTTCGCGGCGTCGCGTGGCGGCGACATGCAGCAGCTTCGTTCGCTGCTTGCGACCGAGGCGATCGTCTATGCCGATGGTGGCGGTAAGACGGTGGCACCAAGACGGCCGATCGTCGGCCTAGACAAGGTGATGAAGCTGCACGCCTCGCTGGCGCTGATCTTTGCCCAGACGATGTCGCGGCTGGTGCGTTACGATTTCATCAATGGGCTGCCCGGTTTCATCACCATCGAAGACGGAGAGATCCTGCAGACCACTGCCCTTGAGATCGAGCAGGATCGGATCACCGCCATCTACGTCACCCGCAATCCGGAGAAGCTCAAACATCTCCCGGAAACACTGCGACATTTCGGTGGCCATGCCGTTCACTGAACGGCGGGTGGCCGCGCCCTAAAAATCGTTGGAGCCGACAGCTCCGTCAACCGACCCTGACCAACGCTTCAGCAAACCTGGCACGCGCCGACGGCGCGCGCCTTCGCTCGCGCGACAAATCCACCACCAAAACCAAAGGAGACCGAACCATGAGCAACATATGCATCGCCGTCATCTACCACAGCGGCTACGGACACACGGCACGGCAGGCTGACGCTGTCAAAACCGGTATCGAGCGGGTCGACGGCGCGCAGTGCCTGCTCTTGACCGTTGAAGACACACCGGCGCGCTGGAGCGATCTGCTCTCGGCCGAGGCGATCATCTTCGGCACGCCAACCTATGTCGGAGGCCCGTCGGCCGCGTTCAAGTCTTTTCAGGAAGCGAGTTCCAACGCTGTAATGGCCAAAGGCTATCTCTGGAAAGACAAGATCGCCGCCGGCTTCACCAATTCGGGAACCGCTTCCGGCGACAAGCTCGCGACGCTGATGCAGCTCGCACTCTTTGCTGCCCAGCACGGCATGCACTGGATCAACCTCGATCTGCCGCCTTCCAACCACTCGACCACCGGATCACCTGATGATCTCAACCGGTTGGGCTTTTGGCTGGGCGCCGGCGCCCAGTCGAATGTCGACCAGGGGGCCGATCTCGCGCCGCCGGCATCCGATCTCGCCACAGCACGGCATCTCGGCCAACGCGTCGCCGAGGCCACGTTGCAGTTCGTGCGTGGCAGAACGGTCGAGCGGGAGCCGGTCGTCCCCGCGTGGAGAACGGCAAACGAGCGATAGGATCGGCGTCAGAGAAAGCCGATCCAGCGCCCAGCCAGAAGTGCTGCCGGCCACACCGTCAGCGAGACGGCTGCGGATACGCGAAGACGCCATGAGACCGGGCCGCCATTTACGGCGGCCCGCCAGGCGCCGCCAAGATGCACAGTCATAGCATTGGCGGCGCCAACCCCGAGCAGACCGATCTTTGCGAGGAAGGCAGCATTCGCGGCATAAGCCGCCGGCCGAACGCTAAAGAGGCAGAAACCGGTCACGATCGCCAGACCCAGACCGACCGCGGCAGCGCGCGACAGAAACGGCCCGAGCCCTTCCAGCGAAGTGTTCCCGAAGAAACCGAGCAGTCGCAGGTCCAGAGGCACGATCGCGCCGATCAAAAGCGCGATCGCCAAGATATGGGCCGCGTTGACGACGAGATAGAGGATCGCGGATCGACGCATCGCTGACGCCAGCGGCCAGGCGGCAATCCAATCGAGCAGTTCCGCCGCGCTCATCCACCGGTCCGGATGCGGTCCGGATAGATGTCGAAGCTCTTGCCGGCAACGGTGACGCGGACTGCCTTCAGGCGCTTCTCGTTCGGATCGAGCGAGCGATTGCCCAGAACCACGATCTGATCGCCGACTTTGGCGACACCTTCGACGAAGCCGGACCGTTCCGTCTGTCTGGGATTGCCCAGTTCGACGCGCCAGAGCCCGTCCTTTTCAGTCTCGACCTGAAGCGTCGGATGTGGCGGCGCCATCGAGATTTCACGGATCGTGCCGGCAAGTTCGATCTGGTCCGCCTCTGCCCAGGACCAGCCGTGATGAGCGTAGGCGCCAGTGACCAGAAGCAACGTCACGATGCTTCCGGCGAGAACGCGGCCAGGAAAGGACCTCATCATCTCCCACTCCTCAATTTGCCTCGGAACCCGCAAGATTGAACCTGAAGCGACGGATGGGAAAGCATCTGCCGTTCAACATATCTTGAGCGGTCCGGCCTTGAGGCAAGCGCTACGTCGTCGTTGCTAGGCCCGCGCATCCGTGCTCGGCCGCCGACTTGCGGCTGCTTTTCGCAATCCGGAAGCCGAGCAGGAGAAGGCCTGAGTAGAGTTCTGACCGGCACCGTTGACCGATCGCCCGTTGAAGCGCGGACCGAAGGGGCCGCGCTTCTTCATGTAACGGCCGGGCCAAGGACGCGAAAGGAAGTATAAAGTCTAGTAAATTACTAGCTTATCTTGCGTTTTTCGCTGCTTTTCGATCTGAGAGGCAGATTTGCTCCAAACGCCCAGCATTAGAAACCGCTATTTCTGTCCCTCGCCACACCCGGCTGCGATATTCCTGACAAGTTGGAACAGGACGCAGCCATGACCACGTCACCCCTCGACGCCACCGCGAAAGCTCTGAACCAAGCGCTTGAAGTCCTGGATCTCGCAGGACGTCTCGCGCTCGTTGCCGGCCTTGAAGGCCGTGCCGTCTTTACCACGTCGCTCGGTATCGAAGATCAGGTGATCACGGCCGTCATCGGCGAGAACCAGCTGGCGGTCGATGTCGCCACGCTGCAGACCGGCCGCCTCTTCAACGAGACGGTGGCGCTGATCGACAAGACCGAAGAGACCTATGGCATCCTGATCAAGCGTTTTCATCCGGAAAAGGCAGACGTCGACGCCTATGCCGCGCAATATGGTGCCAACGGCTTTTATGACAGCGTCGAAGCCAGGCATGCCTGTTGTGACGCGCGCAAGCTGAAGCCGCTTGCACGCGCACTCGAAGGCGCCAGCTACTGGGTGACGGGGCTTCGCCGCGGCCAGTCCGGCAACCGGGCAGCGACACCCTTTGCCGAAGCGGATGCTGAGCGCGGCCTCATCAAGATCAATCCGCTCGCCGACTGGGACATCGAAACCATCCGCAGTTACGTCACTGCCAACGCCGTTCCTGTGAACCCGCTGCATGCCCGCGGTTATCCCTCGATCGGCTGCGAACCCTGCACCCGCGCCATCAAGCCGGGCGAGCCCGAACGGGCCGGCCGCTGGTGGTGGGAAAACGACGAGAAGCGCGAATGCGGGCTTCACGTCCCAGAGACCGCCAGTTCCATCATCCCGACTTCGAGCAGCGCCGCCTGAGGGCTGGCGCGCTCCTCCCAAGACAAAGATCCTCCCGGAGACTGAAATGCCTCTTACCCATCCGGAAACGGAACTGCACAATCCGCAGAGCACCAAGCCGCCGCTTGACCCGCATTTGAAGGCGCTCGAAAACGAAGCGATCCACATCTTCCGCGAAGTGGCCGCCGAGTTTGAACGCCCTGTCATGCTCTACTCGATCGGCAAGGATTCCTCGGTGCTGCTGCACCTGGCGCGCAAGGCCTTCTATCCCGGCCGCGTTCCCTTTCCGCTGCTGCACGTCAACACCGGCTGGAAGTTTGCCGAGATGATCACGTTTCGCGACGAGATCGTGAAGCGCTACGACCTCGACCTGATCGAGCACGTTAATCCGCGCGGCGCTCAGGAGAACGTCACGCCGTTCAGCCACGGTTCGGCGCTCTACACCGACATCATGAAGACCGAGGCGCTGCGCCAGGCGCTCGACGCCGGCCAGTATGACGCCGCTTTCGGCGGCGCGCGCCGCGACGAAGAGGCCTCGCGCGCCAAGGAGCGCATCTACTCCTTCCGCACCCCAGACCACCGCTGGGATCCACGCAACCAGCGTCCCGAGCTTTGGAACGTCTATAACGGCATGGTGCGCAAGGGCGAGAGCGTGCGCGCCTTCCCGTTGTCGAACTGGACCGAGGTCGACATCTGGCGCTACATCCAGGCCGAAGACATTCCGATCGTGCCGCTTTATTTCGCCAAGAAACGGCCGGTCGTCGAACGCGACGGCATGATGATCCTTGCCGAAGACCCGCGTCTCGAACTGCTGCCGGGTGAGGCCAAGCGCGAGGAAGTGATCCGCTTCCGTACGCTCGGATGCTTCCCGCTGACCGGCGCCATCCGCTCCGACGCCACGTCGCTCGACGACATCATCTCCGAACTTGAAACCGCGACCGTATCCGAACGCCAGGGCCGCGCCATCGACCGTGACCAATCCGGTTCGATGGAAAAGAAAAAACGCGAAGGATATTTCTGATGACCGCACCAGCAACCGCGAATGCCGTTCAGGAAGACGCAGCCGCTCACGTTCTGGCGTTTCCGGCGTCCGAATCGGTCCGCGCAACGCGCGACAGCCGCCCCCTTCGCCTCATCACCTGCGGCTCGGTCGACGACGGGAAATCGACGCTGATCGGTCGACTGCTTTGGGATACCAAGGCGGTCAAGGAAGATCAGGCGGCGACGCTGCGGCGTGATTCCAACGGCAAGCAGAACGATCTCGGCCTGCCGGACTTCGCGCTCCTGCTCGACGGCCTGCAGGCCGAGCGCGAACAGGGCATCACCATCGACGTCGCCTATCGGTATTTCTCCACCGACAAGCGCTCCTTCATCGTCGCCGACACACCCGGCCATGAGCAATATACCCGCAACATGGCAACCGGCGCGTCGACGGCCGACCTCGCGGTGTTGCTGGTCGACGCCCGCGTCGGCCTGCTCGAGCAGACTCGGCGGCACGCGACGATCGCGACCCTGATGGGCATCAAGCAGTTCGTTCTGGCGGTCAACAAGATCGACCTGACGGACTATGACCGCGCCCGGTTCGACCAGATCAGCCACGAGTTTCGTGAGCTGGCGCTATCGCTCGGCGTGCGCCAGGTCACGGCAATTCCGCTTTCGGCACTGAAGGGCGAGAACGTCGTTTACGACGGCCGCGCTTCGATGCCCTGGTACGATGGCCCGACCCTGGTCGAAGTGCTTGAACTGGCGACGACACGCTCCTCCCAGACCGTCGGCTTCCGCCTGCCGGTGCAGCGCGTCTCGCGCCCGGGCGAAAGCTTCCGCGGCTACCAGGGAACGGTTGCCGGCGGCGCGGTCAAGCCCGGCGACAGCGTCGTGATCCTGCCCTCGGGCATGGTTGCCAACGTCACCAAGATCGTCACCTTCGACCTCGTGCGCAACGCTGCGGTCGCCGGCGATGCCATCACCCTGGTGCTCGACCGCCAGGTCGACGTTTCGCGCGGCGACATGATCGTCGCCATCGACAGCCAGCCGCTGACGGGCCTTGCCTTCGACGCCCAGATCGTTGCGCTGCAGCCTGATGGCATCCAGCCGGGCAAGCGCTACTGGCTGAAAAGCGGCAGCCGCCGCCAGCGTGTGCAGGTGCAGCCGGCAAGCCAGCTGGACCTGAAGACGGGCAAGTGGGAGCACGCAGACCAGTTGCCGATGAACGCCATCGGCAAGGTTCACCTTGCCTTCGACGAACAGGCGATCTTCGACCCTTATGAGCAGAATCGGACGACCGGCGCCTTCATCCTGATCGATCCCGACACCAACAACACGGTGGCCGGCGGCATGATCACGGCCAAGCGCTCGGCGCTCGGCGGCATCCATACGGAAGACGCCCGCGTGATCCTGTCGCTGCCCGCCGATCTCGCCGACCAGCTGATGGCAACCGAGCTGTTTGCGGGTCGTCGCGAGGATGCAGAAGTGCGTCGCGTCAGCGCTGGCCGCGCGAGCGAGATCATCGACACGATCGACGGCTGATCGCCACTCCCCCAAGATCAGAAAGGGCCCACGAGGGCCCTTTTTCCGTTTCTGCTGATCTATTTTTGATGCCTCGCCAGATTGCTCCTACCGCCTCTTCCCGAAACGACCTGCCGCACTACTTCCAAAGAACCGGGAAGGAGGAGCAGCCATGATGCTGGACCATGAACGGGAGGACGTGCCGCGCCGAAGCTTTCTTGGGCGGGCCGTGACGATCGAGGCCTTTGCGCGAAAGTACCGGTTGGACGCTGAGGAAACAAAACGGCTTCAGAGCCAGTTTGGTCCGACGGCCGGTGAGATCGAGTTATTGCAGGCCGCGCGGCGCAACGGAATGCCTGAGGAGTAGCGTTTCGCGCCGCGCCGGATTGCCTTTAAATTACGACCGCTGCTCGATGCTCGGAAGCACCATCGTCAGCGGCGCGGGATCTGTGTGCTGCCAAAGCTGGTATCCGACGACGCTGCCGAGGATGGCAGACCATATGGCGATCTCGCGGAATGTGAATATCGGTTCCTTCAACATCTGAGCCTCACTGGGAGAACGATTGTTGAAGATAATATCGCGCTTATTGTTCACCCTGATAAGACGCCATTCGATGAACAGGCCGTTTCCAATTGAACAATAACGTGACCCGACGTAGGCGGGTGCGGCGTTGGAGACTGCCCCTCACCCGCAGCTTCTGCCACCGCTAGAACGATCGGAAAATGGCCGCACGCGTGACGCCCAAGATGCGATCGTCCCAAAATGGGACACTTGTCGACATTGCTTCACCTTGATTGGCGGTCGCGAATAACTTGGTTCAAATTCACCGGGGCATTTGTAATTTGGCGCGTCGATCATGATGATCGATAGGGCTGTTTCACCGTTTCCAAACGCCGTGGGACAGTCCGCCTGGCTATGCACTTGCAGGCTTTGGCCGTGCAACAAGAAAGGGCCCTTGCGAGCCCTCTCCTGTCATTCGAAGCTGCTGCATGTTTCCTTAAATCCTATTCGATTTAACGATAAAAACATGCAGCCATTCAAAGTGCTACAGCGACCTTTGCGCGTCTAATAAGACGCGCGGCGCTGTAGTTCCCGATCAGCGTGTGATGACCACGGGCTCGACGTTTTCGTCTTCCGTGCGGCTTGCGAAGTAGTTGGCAAGCAGCGCGCCGGAAATGTTGTGCCAGACGCTGAAGATCGCGCTCGGCACGGCAGCCACGGGCGAGAAATAGGCATTGGCCAGAGCCGCGCCGAGACCGCTGTTCTGCATGCCGACCTCGATGGCGATCGCCTTGCGCTTGGCAAGTGACAGGCCGGCGGCCTTGGCGGCGAAGAAGCCGAGCAGATAGCCGAGGCCATTGTGCAGAACGACGACCGCGAAGATCAGCAGGCCGGAGCTGGCGATAGCGCCCTTGCTGGCGCCGACGACGGCGGCAACGATCAACACGATGCCCGCAACGCTGACCAGCGGCAATGCCGGCACCGCGGCCTTGACCAGGCCCGGCAGCAGCTTCTGCAAAAGAAAGCCCAACGCCAGCGGCACCAGCACGACCTTGACGATGCTCATGAACATCGCCATCGCATCAACCGGCAGATACTGGCTGGCAAAGGTCCAGACGAGAAACGGCGTGACGACCGGGGCCAGAAGCGTGGTGACGCTAGTGCAGGCCACCGACAGCGCGACATCGCCCTTCGAGAGGTATGTCATGACGTTGCTCGAGGTGCCGCCCGGGCAGCAGCCGACGAGAATGACACCGGCGGCCACTTCCGGCGACATCGGGATGATGGCCGTCAGCAACACGGCCAGCAAGGGCATGATCAGAAACTGTGAGATGACGCCGATGCCGACCTCGAACGGGCGCTTGGCGACTTCCTTGAAATCGTCGAGCGAAATGGTGAGGCCCATGCCGAACATGATAATGCCAAGCAGCGTAACGATATAGGGCGTGATCTGCTTGAAAATATCCGGGAAGACAAAGCCGAGAACGGCGAAGAGAATGACCCAGAGCGCGAATGTGCGCCCGACGAACGCGGAAAACGATGCGACAGCCTTCAAAATTTTACTCCTTGGCGTGATGAGGGCTGTCTAGGCGCCACAACCGGCGGCTTCAACACGCTTCGAACAAAAAACCGTCAGATATCGCAACTTTGTTTCTATCACGTCACGATAGCCGACATAAACCAGACGTCTATGGACATGGACCGCGTCATGCGGATATCAGGCATTGCCCACGCGGCGGCGCGCAGGATCTCAAGGAGACGAAGATGACCACGGATAAAAAACCGGAGACGACCGTGACCGTCGAGAAGCGCATGAACGGCAAATGGTGCTTCGTCGTCAAGTATCGCGGCGTCACCCATCCGGCTCAGGGCAACTTCTCCTCGATGCTGCAAGCGCAGGCAATCGGCCAATCCGTGCTGAAGGCTTTGGAAAAACAACGCTGAAGACGCGGGGGCCGTCGTGCCCCCCACCCAGCGGCACAGTTCGCTTCCAGCTTGTACTTGATCGCGCCACGGCAGCGAGCCCCGCATGGCTGTGCGGCCGTCATCCCGACTGGTGTTTGGCCGCACCGCGCAAACGAACGGCCAGCAGCCGCCTGCGACTACTCCGTCGCCGAGCGAACGATGTTGCAGAGACCGTCGCGCACGATGTCCTTGGAGGTCACCTGTCCGGCCTGGATGTCGAAGATGGCATCGACGCGCGTGCCGGCACCGCGCTTGCGAGCAACGACCCGCAGCGTCTGGATGCGTCCTGAACCGGTCGTTTCCTGGAATGCGTCGACAGTGCCGAGCGACTTGTTGACCTTGATGCCCGAGAACCCTTCGGCGGCAACGCCCTGGGCAAGCCGCTGCAAGGCCGTGTCGGGTTTCAGCTTGGAAAATTCCTGCCAGGTCTTGTAGCTGATGGCCGTCACCAGCGGCACACCGGATACCTTGAAGTTTTTCTCGCAGCTCTGCGCCTGCGCCAGTCCGTGGCTCGCCAGAACCAGCGCCGATGCGACTATTATCCGCCTAAACAACATTCCCTATCCTCTCGACAACGACAATGTAGTTGCCGAGACTACAACCCTTAGTTATCGACCAACAAGTCGAACATCCACCAATGCACCGTTATTCGACGAACGGCGCGTTCACGCCTGCGAAACGCGCACCAGAGGGAATCACGCGCCGCAATAGAACTTCGAGGAGATGTCGAACACGGAGGAGAATGGATAAGCGGCCAGCGCCAAATTAAGGCGGGCCAATCCGTATGCGGAGACGAACTTCACAAGCCCACGACTTGCGTTACCCTGAAGGCGCCCGCAATCGGTCCGCACTCAAAAACGGGCCGAACAGAAAACGAATTAAGGGATTGATTTAGCTGGTCGGAGTGAGAGGATTCGAACCTCCGACCCCCACGTCCCGAACGTGGTGCGCTACCAGACTGCGCTACACTCCGTGACCAGCGGCGCCTCTATAGAACAGGCATTTGGATTGCACAAGCGCCTATTTCGAAAAACCTTCTCGGTCTCGCCAAAAAAGCCGGTACAGTGGAAAACCCCGGCCGAAACCGCGTTCCGCCTCTTGTCCGACACACCCGTCAGGCACACCAGCAATCGACCAGGACAGAAGGCGACTGCTCGTGCTTGAGGCCGCCCCTTGACGGGGATGGCCCGTGTCGATTGTCTGCTGTGTCCGCTTTTTTGCCCGCCATTGCCAAGGAGTGCTGCCGTGTCGCCCATCATCCGTCCCGTGTCGCTTGCCGCAATGATCCTTGGTCTCTTGGCTGGCCCGGCTGGTGCCGATATTGCCGGACCCTGGGGCTTTGAAGTGGATCTTTCCTTCTCGCAGGCCGCCGCGAGCAAACTTCAGGCGCTGAAGGAAGGGGTCGTGATCGCGGCCTATTATTCCGGCGAGCCGGCGGCGGGCGCAGAAGAGCATGCTGATCAGATCGGCATGATCGATCTCGGCGAGGACAGGACCGAGCGCGATGGCGAACCGGCCGTGGTGGCGATCCCCGGCAAGGGCGACATCGAGACGCGGCTGCATTGGGTCAAGGACGGCGAACCTCTCGTCAACATCAACGTCCATTCCGCCCGTCGCAGCGGCCCGGACAACCTGCTCGATTGCGATGTCTATGACGGTCCGCTGAAGGCGATCGCCGGGAGCGCCACCAAGATCGGCTGCAAGCTGATCGGGGAGTAGACCCACAGGAGCCGCCCCTGACCGACACAGCGGAGCGGACAATGCCTGCGCACCGACGAAACTCTAGCGCTTTCGCGTCTCGGCGAAGACCGCGCCCACCAGAAGCCCTCCCGCGGAGCGATTCGCATCGAAATGGAGCAACGGTTTCCCATGCCCGCAGCGGCGGGCGAAGGGACCAGAAACGACTTCAACCGATCACGTTGCGGTGAGGTTTCCGGGGCCAGATAGGGACTTTCTGCAACGCTTCGCATTTTCCTTAGATAGAATGCAGACAGCGGATTTTCTTTGCCGGCTTTTGGCGCTAGAGGCTCAGCGGAAAGCGCGCAAACTCAGGGGATTGGGGCGCGCGCGCCACGCCTACTTCCGAACGAGAGCCAAAGGGACGAAAACATGAACTTCCGCATGATGACGGTGGCAGGCCTCGCGCTTGTGCTCGCAGGCTGCACCACGACGACGGCGATTTCCAGAAACGCAGTTGAATCGCGTTGGCTCGGTCAGCCGGCCGGCGGCTTCTTCGCCCAGTATGGTCCTCCGCTCTCCGACGTCGAAAGCGGCAGTTCCACCGTCTACAACTGGAAGGGCGGCTATAAGACCCGCAAGACCCCGGCCCAGTACGAAACCGGCAAGGACGGCAAGCGCGGCAAGCGTATCTCCTCGGCCCGCACGGAATATCTGAGCTGCTCGGTGCAGCTGACCGTCTCTTCGGACTATGTCATCCGCTCGATCCGCCTGGTCGGTGACCACAAGCGCGCCGACGGCCCGAGCTGGTGCGAAGAATTCCTCGGCGGCGCCAAGGCGGAAAAGCCGGCTGCACCGGCAAGCTGATAACCGGCGCATCAAGGGGCAGACATTTGAAACCCGCCAGCGTCAGTTGGCGGGTTTTCTGCTTCCTTGGAATAGTCCGCCGAAGCCAGCCGCCCTCGGTTATTGCTTCAGGCAGCCGGACTGGCTGCATTTGCCGGCTGAGCAACCTCTGCCGGCCCAGCGGTCAGCGGCATATCCGCAGCCACGACCCGGTCGCGCCCCTCGCGCTTGGCGCGATAAAGCCTTGCATCGGCGCGCGCGCTGAACGCCTGGAAACGTTCACTGCCATCGCGTTGCGCCAGACCGAAACTCGCGGTCACGCTTTCTGTCGCGCCAAGAACAGGAAAACGGTGAATTGCCAGCCGCTCGCGAATACACTCGGCAACCGCCATCGCCGCATCCACGTCCATCCCAGGTAGGAGGATTGCGAACTCCTCGCCGCCAATCCGCGCGACAAGATCTGCTTCACGCACGCTGTCGCGCAATACGCCCGCAAACGTCGCCAGCACTCTGTCACCGGCCGCATGTCCATGGGCGTCGTTGATCGCCTTGAAATGATCGATATCGCAGAGGATCAGGCTGAGCGGTGCACCCGCATTGCGAAACAGCCTTGCCACTCGCTCCTCCAGCCCCCGACGATTGAGGACACCCGTCAGCGGGTCGACATCGCGCTCGCGCCTGAGATCGTCCATGACATCCGTCAGCGCCGCCGCAAGCAGCGCGAAGGCAAGCGCTGTACCCGCCGCCGCGATCAGCAACTGCATCATGTTCCAGAAGAGCGACGCGCCGAAAGCCTCGATGCTGGCGGTCGCGTCAGTGCCAAATGTCAGCCAGGTGCGCGGGAAGAAGTGGATCGCAACGACAGCCACAACCCAGAACAGGACGCGGTCTACAAGGCGACCATGTCGCAGAGCCCGAATGCGCCAGGCGGTGGCCGCAAGGATCAACCCATACCCAAAAGCCTGCACGTAGATCCGCACCAGAAGGTTCGGCCTGATATAGTAGAAGTACCAAAGCAGAGCGGTTATCACACCGATTGCCCCGAGTGCCGCCTTCCAGCCCATGCCGCGACCTGAACGACGCAGGATGGCCTCCGCGGCAGCAAGCACCGCAAGCGTATAGAGCAGGCCAGTCGGGATGGTATTGGCGCCGATATCGAGGGGCAGCAGCATGATCTGCATAAACGCCGCTGTCGCAAACAATAGGCAGGCGGCAGTCAGAAGCAGCAGATAGTGCCGCTTCTTCTCAATCGACCACGCCCATCCAAAGGCAAGGCCGAATAGCACGAACAGTCCCGGCCATGCCGAAGCGATCGCCGATGCCGCCAGAGGTCCATTCATTTTCCGGCTGTTTCCTCCCTGGCAACCAACGCCTCTCACGCGACGTGAAGACGTGCATCCAGACGTTGCGTGCATGAATGCGGCAGACAGATGGAGGAAAGATGAAAGACGCCCCTAGAATTTTAAGGAGACTCGAGGACCGGGCATACACGGCAACGCGACAGCCATCGTCAAGCGCGACGCCGAACTTGGCATCCGGGACGTTGAGAGGACAGAACGCTTGAAAGAAAAATGTGGCTGGGGCGCCTGGATTCGAACCAGGGGATGGCGGTACCAAAAACCGCTGCCTTACCGCTTGGCTACGCCCCAACGAAATTGGCGAGAAATAGTTTCGCCAAATCGAGCGCCTGATTAGCAAAGCTCGTGCCGCGTCACAATGATTAAGTTTGTGGTTCGAGCGGTTTTGTTGGGCTTTGTTCGCCAGCATACACTTCGCCCTCGGCGAAACGCCAGTGCCCGATGCCGCACCGCCCTTCCCTTCCCGACCGTCACCTCCTATTCTCCGGCGCGAATGGAGACCCCAATGAGCCAGTTTCGCGCCCGTCCGCCCGCCGTGCCCAGCATTCTTGTCGATGACGCGGTCGTGCGCATTACTAGGTGGGACTTCGAACCCGGTGCCGATACCGGCCATCATGTCCACGGTCTCGGTTATGTCGTCGTGCCGATGACCGATTGCCGGTTCCTGCTGGAGGAGGAAGGCGGCAGCCGCCGGGTGGATATCGCCAAGGGAGCGGCCTACCGGCGCGAGGCCGGCATGGCGCACAACGTCGTCAATGCCGGCAGCGAACCGATGTCCTTCATCGAGATCGAATACAAGTGAAGGCCAGGAAACGACGCATGCAGGGCCCCGACTTCGATCTCGACTTCAAGCCGGCACATGGCGAGGCCGTGACCGTTGCCGACGGCGTGCAGCGCATCACCGTCAACAATCCCGGCCCTTTCACCTTTCACGGCACCAACAGCTATATCGTCGGTAATCGCTCGGTGGCGGTGATCGATCCGGGCCCGGAGGACGAAGCGCATTTTCAGGCGTTGATGTCGGCGCTTAGGGGCCGCGAGGTGACCCACATCGCCGTCAGCCACACCCACCGCGACCACTCGCCGCTGGCGCGGCGACTGAAGGCCGCGACGGGCGCGGCAATCGTCGGCGAAGGGCCTCACCGTGCCGCCAGACCTTTGCATGAAGGCGAGATCAACCCCTTCGCCGAGAGTTCCGATATGGACTTCTCGCCCGACATCATCCTTGCCGATGGCGGACGGATCGAAGGCGACGGCTGGGCGCTGACGGGGCTCGCCACCCCCGGCCACACCGCCAACCACATGGCATTTGCGCTCGACGGCACCGGCACGGTCTTTTCCGCAGACCACGTCATGGCCTGGGCGACGACGATCGTCGCACCGCCGGATGGCGCCATGGCAGACTACATGGCCTCGCTGGAAAAGCTGCTGATGCGTGACGACCGGCTCTATCTGCCCGGCCACGGCGGGCCTGTCATCGAGCCGGCTTCATTCCTCAGGGGCCTGCGCGCCCACCGGCGCATGCGTGAGCGCGCCGTGCTTGAGCGCGTCCGCGCCGGCGACGGCAAGATCCCCGACATGGTCAAGGTGATCTATGCCTCCACCGACACACGACTGCATGGCGCAGCAGCCCTCTCCGTGCTGGCGCATCTTGAAGACCTGGTCGAACAGGGACGTGTTGAGACCGATGGACCGCCGTCCCTTTTCGGCGACTATCGCCTGGCGCCGGGAGGGGCTGGCTGAGGATGCGGCGGCAAGCGCACAGCTACCGCGAGGACCCGTCGGTGCCGCGCTTTCCCGACGATCGGCCGGTGATCGTCTTTGACGGCGAATGCATCTTCTGCTCGGGCTGGGTGCGCTTCATGCTGCGCCATGACCGGCAAGCGCGCTATCGTTACCTGACGGCGCAATCGCCGCTCGGCCAGGCGCTCTACCGGCACTATGGCCTCGATACAGAGAACTATGAAAGCAACATCCTGATCGAGAACGGTATTGCGCGCTTCAAATCGGACGGATCGATTCGCACGCTTGCAGGATTGGGCCTGCCATGGTCGCTGGTGAATATCTGCCGCATTTTGCCTGCTGCCCTTCGCGATCCGCTCTACGATCTCGTTGCAAGGAACCGCTACCGCATCGCCGGGCGCCGCCAGACCTGCATGGTTCCGACCGCCGACGAGCGCGGGCGTTTCATCGCGTGAAGGACGCAGCGGAAAGTGGCATGGTCCGTCAGCAAAGCCTCTACCGACGAGTTCTCGGCGCTGAATGGGATCGCTTGCCCACGGCGATCCGCACTCTGCATGAGACGTCGGATGGGCAAGCCATTTTCAGGGGGCGTGCGACCATCGAGCGTGGCAAGGGGTCATGGGGCCGCCTCACCGCCTCTGTCTTCGGCTTTCCCGTGGCCGGCGAGAATGTGCCGGTCGAGATCCGTTTCGAGTGCGCCAATGGTCGCGAGATCTGGACGCGGCGGTTTGGAGAGAAGGTTTTGCGCAGCTCCCAGCAAAAAGCCGAGAACCGGAAGGAACGATTGCTTGCCGAGGGTTTCGGGCCGTTCCGGATCCTGTGCGCCTTGGAGCCTGTGGGAAACCGCCTGCATCTCAGGGTTCGCGGCTGGTCCTTCCTCGGCCTCCCGCTTCCAGCGTTGCTGGCGCCAGGTGGCCGGACGTTCGAGGAAGATCGCGATGGCCTGTTCCACTTCCACGTCGAGGTCGAAAGCCCATTGACCGGCTTGATTGTGCGCTATCGCGGCTGGCTCAAGGCGGACGACGAGGCACCATCGCCGATCGCAAACGTGCGAGACCAAAAGCTGCCTCATGGATCTGGTGGCCACGACGCCCTCATGCAGGACTGAAGCGTCTGCCGGTATTCTGCGGATCAATCGCCGGCGATGCCGAGCAGCTCCGCATCGAGCGCCCGCAGGAACTGGTCGGCGAAGGCGGCGCCGATGCCGAGGTCGTGCTGGCCGTAGCGAGACGCGACGCGCAGGTCGACGAACGTCGTTTCCGCTTCTTCGCGCAGGCGGATCAGCACATCGAAACGAAAGCCGGCAATCAGCGTCCGCCATTCTCCCTGAAGCACGACGTCACTGGAACGCCGCCCTGGAAGGGCGCCCTCCAAAGCCAGCTCCGGTCGGGATTCCGGCACGGGTATGTTCTCCGGCTCGGCGGCGGCGTCCGCCCCGGCATTCGGCCGCACCGCCAGATCCTCGAGATCGGCGCGGGCGTTTTCGACGCCGAGTTCCTGCGTGACGCCGACGCGCGTTTTCTCGACGACATTGCGCACACCTTGGAAAACGCGGTCGAGCGCACCGTCGTATCGTCGTCCGGTCAGGCCGGGATAGGCGATAATCTGCGCTTCGCGGTCCTCGGGCGTCACAGCCGGATTGCGCTTCAGCCAGCTTTCCTCCGTCTGCGGCACCTTCAGCCAAGGCGGCGGCGTCACTGTGTCGGTGCTGACATCATAGATCGCCGGCCGGGTCAGGTACTGCGCGATGCCGAAACCGATGAAACCGAGCGTGGGCGCCGCATAGACAAGGGCCGAGGCGGAGGCGATGCCACCGATCGCGGCCACCTGCCAAAGCCGCGCGAGCCCGACTACGGCAAGCAGGACGCCGAGCAGTGCAAAAGCACCGGAGAGCCCGACCAATCCAAGGAAATGCGGCGTCGTCAACGGGCCGAACCGGTGCGCCAGCAGGGACAGCGCGAAGATCGCAAAGGCTATGCGGGCAAAGCGGCGCGCCCAGTGGGCGGCATAGGAATAGGGGCGCTCGTACCGGACCATCATATAACGGAATCAATCCCCTGCATCGAAACAGACCAGCATTCTTAGACCATGGCCGGGGCCGTGAAAACAGGCAATAGGATGCGGCTGGAGACCTGGGCCGCGCGCCTGCAGCCACTTGCCGCAAAATCGCCATTCTCGTTAACCACCTATCAGAAACTGGAAATATGCCCGTACGCCGGCAAAAGTCGTCGCGAATCGTCAATCGGGGGGCAAGGGCCGACGCTGGGAACGCATCCGGCACGGCAAGATGGAGAGACATCATGGTCGCATCGCAAGCAGCCGTGGCAACAGCCACCCACGCAGCACCGCCTCCGCCGGCTGACGCCCGCATTCCCATGGCGCTGCTGGAGCTGGAGCTTTCGCTCGACGGTTTCTCCGGAAGCAAGGACGATTTCACCGCCTTCATCCGCACGGTTGCCGACAACGTCGGCGGCGAGTTTCTCTTTGCCTTGCCCGCTTCCGGCCTGGTCGACGATTGCCTGAGCATCGCGGTCCTTCGGCTCGGCGGGACCGAGGGCGACGCGTCGCCAATCCTGTTTGTCTGCCTCGAAGAAGAGGGCTCGACGATCCGGCTCGAGCACCCCGGCGAGAACACCCAGGATCTGAAAAGCTTTGCCGAATCCTTTGTCGGCGTGCTTGAGCGCATGTGACCATCCGGACTTGCCGAAAACGGATTGACGGTCGCCCAACGGCTGCCCCATCATGTCTTCATGCGATCGAATCGTGAATGCAAAATCCGTGTTGTGCGTTTCTGCCCTTGGCTTGTAGCTGCGCCGAAGCCTCGGCCCTCGATTGCACGATCCACCCTACCGATCTTTACAGCCATACCCGAAAAAATCAGGGTGGACACGACGGCCCGCCATGCGGCAGAGCTCTGTCCTGCAGGCGGCGGTAAAGACCTGAGCGACCGGTGTACCCAACAGCCTTCTGACAAAAGCTGAGGTTCGGGCACAAGCAAAGCCGGTCTTTCGCCGAGCCGATCTGCATCCGCTCAGGAGGCATGAATACGATGAAGACCAAACTGCTGACCCTTGCCGCCATCGGGCTCTTGCTTGCGGCCTGCCAGACGATGACGCCGGAAGAGCGGCGCGCCGCCGACGGCAACACCTGCGCCTCCTACGGCTTTCGGCGCGGCACCGATGCATTCGCCACCTGCCTGCAACGCATCGAGCTCGACCGCCGCGCCGAGCGGCGCAGCTACCGCTATGACAATGATGTGATGATGTGGGGTTGGAACCGGCCGGTCGTCATTGCACGCCCGGTTATCGTGCAGTCTAAGTAGCTCTGAAACGAGATGCCTACAGCGCCGCGCGTCTTGATAGACGCGCAAAGGTCGCTGTAGCACTTTGAATTACTGCATGTTTTTGTCCTTAAATCGAATAGGATTTAAGGAAACATGCAGTCGCCCCGGGCACCCTTGACCGGGGCGTTGAGGTTATGGCCGGTATCGATGCCGCCTCACGCCTTGCCGTTGATCGCCGCCTGTGCGGCGGCGAGCCGGGCTATCGGCACGCGGAAGGGCGAACAGGAGACATAGTCGAGGCCCGCTTCTTCGCAAAAGCGGATCGAGGCCGGATCGCCGCCATGTTCGCCGCAGATGCCGAGCTTGAGGCCGTTCTTGGTCCGGCGTCCGCGCTCCGTGGCGATCTGGATCAGTTCGCCGACACCGTCGAAATCGAGCGAGACGAAGGGATCCTGCTCGATGATGCCCTTCTGCTGATAGGTCGCCAGGAACTGCGAGGCGTCGTCGCGTGAAATGCCGAATGTCGTCTGGGTCAAGTCGTTGGTGCCAAACGAGAAGAAGTCGGCGGCTTCCGCAATCACATGGGCGCGAAGTGCCGCGCGCGGCAGCTCGATCATGGTGCCGACGAGATAGTCGATGTCGATGCCGGCTTCGCCGATCACCGCCTTTGCCACCGCATCGATGCGCTCCTTGACGTAGTCGAGTTCGGCGCGCAGGCCGACGAGCGGCACCATGATCTCAGGCACGACGGCAGCGCCGGTTTCGCGCGCGGCTTCGACCGCCGCCTCGAAGATGGCGCGAGCCTGCATCTCGGCGATCTCCGGATAGGAGATGGCCAGACGGCAGCCACGATGGCCGAGCATCGGGTTGAACTCGTGCAGCTGGTCGACGCGCTGACGCAGGGCTGACGGATCCAGTGACAAAACACCGGCAACATCAGCGATTTCCTCATCCGTCTTCGGCAGAAATTCGTGCAGCGGCGGGTCGAGCAGACGGATTGTCACCGGCAGCCCGTGCATGATGGAAAAGAGTTCGACGAAGTCCGAACGCTGCATCGGCAGCAGCTTGGCGAGCGCCAGCCGCCGCCCGGCTTCGTCTTCCGCCAGGATCATCTCGCGCATGACATTGATGCGGCCATCCTCGAAGAACATGTGCTCGGTACGGCAAAGGCCGATGCCCTCGGCACCAAAAGAGCGGGCGGCGCGCGCGTCGGCCGGCGTTTCGGCGTTTGTGCGCACGGTCATGCGGCGGCTGGCGTCCGCCCAGGCCATGATCTTTCCAAAATCGCCCGAAAGCTCCGGCTGGAGCATGGCGATCGCGCCCTTCAGCACTTGGCCGGACGAGCCGTCGATGGTGATGATGTCGCCCTTCTTCAGCGTCACGCTCGGCGTGATCAGCAATTCGTTGCGCAGATCGACGCGGATGCCGCCCGCACCGGAAACGCAAGGGGTGCCCATGCCGCGCGCAACCACCGCGGCGTGACTGGTCATGCCGCCGCGCGTGGTCAGAATGCCTTCGGCGGCGTGCATGCCGTGAATGTCTTCCGGACTGGTTTCGATGCGCACGAGGATGACCTTGCGGCCTTCCTTGTCGGCCTGGACGGCCTCTTCCGAGGTGAAGACCATTTCGCCGGTTGCAGCCCCCGGCGAAGCCGGAAGGCCGGAGCCGATGATATCGCGGCGCGCGTGCGGATCGATCGTCGGATGCAGCAACTGATCGAGCGAAGCCGGATCGATGCGGGCGACCGCTTCGTTCTTCGAGATCAGCCCCTCGTCCGCCATGTCGACGGCGATCTTCAGGGCGGCCTTGGCCGTCCGCTTGCCGGAGCGCGTCTGCAGCATCCAGAGCGTGCCGCGCTCGATGGTGAATTCGAGGTCCTGCATGTCGCGATAATGCCGCTCGAGCTTGTCGCAGATCGTGCGGAACTCGGCAAAGGCCTCCGGCATCAGCTTTTCAAGCGATGGCTTGTCGGAGCCGGACGCAATGCGGGCCGCCTCGGTGATGTTTTGCGGCGTGCGGATGCCGGCAACCACGTCTTCGCCCTGGGCATTGACGAGGAACTCGCCGTAAAGCTCGTTCTCTCCGGTCGAGGGGTTGCGGGTAAACGCAACGCCGGTCGCCGACGAATTGCCGAGATTGCCGAAAACCATCGCCTGGACGTTGACCGCGGTGCCCCAGGCCGCCGGGATGCTGTGCAGATGGCGGTAGGTGATGGCGCGCGGGTTCATCCAGCTGGAGAACACGGCGCCGATGGCGCCCCAGAGCTGGATTTCCGGATCCTGCGGAAACGGCTCGCCGAGCGTTTCCTCGATCGCGTCCTTGTAGCGTGTGATGACATGTTGCCATTCGACCGCGGAAAGTTCGGTATCCTGCTCGTGGCCGAGGCGGGCCTTCTCGTCTTCAAGGATCTCCTCGAAGATATCGTGGTCGACGCCCATGACGACGTCGCCATACATCTGTATGAAGCGGCGGTAGCTGTCCCAGGCAAACCGCGCATCGCCGGCGTCGTGACCGAGCGCATGCACGGACTGATCGTTGAGGCCGAGATTGAGGACAGTGTCCATCATCCCCGGCATCGAGGCGCGGGCGCCGGAACGCACGGAAAGCAGCAGCGGACGGTTGGTGTCGCCAAAAACCCGGCCGGTGACTTCCTCCATCCGGCGAATGCCTTCGCGGACCTGGTCGTGCAGGCCCTCGGGTATTTCGCGGCTATTGTCGAAATAGCTGTTGCAGGCATCGGTGATGATGGTCAGCCCCGGCGGCACCGGCAGGCCCAGACTGCACATTTCCGCAAGGTTTGCACCCTTGCCGCCCAGCCTGTCACGATCACCCGCACGCCCTTCGGCCTTGCCCCCACCGAAGGTGTAAACCCATTTCATCATGCCTGCTCTCCACCCAAAAACAGTCTTTTATGACGATTTACAGTATATGCTTCAGCCTGGAAATGCACCCGCCGAAGATTTATGCTGCATTGCATCATTTTTCCGACTGTCGAACGCACTGCGGCGGACTTCGAGGCTCAGCGGATCGTCGCGCGCACCATCTCCCCCTTGATGCAAATCAGAGGCCTGGCGCCGGGGATCGCCGTTCGCGAACTGTCGACCCAGGAGGCCGTCGCCATCACCCGATAATCAATGAAACTTGCCGCATCGAATCCGAGGTGAATGTCGAGTGCCTTGCCGGAGATCTCCACGGTCTCGGACTGCGAGGTCTTCTCATAGATCAGCCGCGCCCGCAGGGCGTCGACATCGAGCCTCACCTGTCCGACGTGCCCCTCGATCGAAACATCAGCTGCCTTGCCCTTGAGCGCCACACTCGAAAACTCCCCCTCAAGCGCGGCTTGGAACGCCGGTTGCTCCACAGAGATTGACGCTCCCTTTTTCAGGTTGGCGCGAAATGCGGTCCTGCACTCCTCCAATTCCGGCCAGGAGGGCGCTGCCACAACGATGTAAAGGGTCGAACCTTCGACGCGCATACGGGTCTCCGATACGCAATCGCTGTAGAACCAGCTGGAATAGAAGGGGGCAAACCAGCCGGACCGCCTGCTCTCGACCGAGGCGCTGAAGGGCAAAGTCTCATCGCTGGTGAGTTCGATTGCGCTTGCGTCGCCGGTGGCGACGATCGCCGTGACGCCGGTGATATCGATGTCCCTCGCCGATGTCTCGGCATTGCTCGCCAGGGCGAGGAGAAGGATGGGGGCGAGAACCATTGCTGGCGGTCCGATCAACATTTGACGCTCCATTCGTGCGGTCTGGCACCATCGCCGGACCGGAATAGCTCGCCTGAAATCGAACGCAGTCGCGACCTTGATCGCGTTTCGGGTCGACCCTGAACGCAATCAAGGGCATCATCCTGCCATCCGCCCACCTCCCTCCCGAAGAATTCTTCCGCTCATGCTGTTTGTACCGCTCCCCTTCGTCGTTTCCCTGCTGCTGATGATCGTGATTGTCCGGATGTTTTGGCAGCGCGGCGAGGCCATGACCTTCGAGCAACGCCTGTTCCTGCTGCTCGTGTGCGCTTATGCACTGCAATCCGTGCTGATCGGCATCCGATGGGGCTACGAAATCCGTACCATCCTCTTGGCACAGGCGATGCTTGCGACGTTCAACGCGGCGCTGGCATGGGTTTGCTTCAGCAGCCTTGCGAGCGATGGTCCGCCACGCCTGGGGCAAATCGCCTGGCACCTCCTGCCCCCGCTCATCGTCGGGGTCATGATGTTTGCCTGGCGCGATGCGGTCGGCACGGCGATCACCCTGTTCTTTCTCGGCTACGGGTTTGCCTTGCTCTGGCTTGCGCGGCGGGGCCCGAACGCACTGGTCGCCTCGCGGCTCGACGGCGTGCTTCGCTCATACCGATCGCTCAAGTTCACCGGGTGGGCGCTGATCGCCTCAGCGCTTAGCGACGTCGCCATCGGCTTCGACCAGCTGCGCAATGGAGGTGCCTATTCCGGCGCGATCGTTGCGGCAGGCAACGTACTCGCCCTGCTCATTCTCGGCACCGCCGCCTCGATCGCCAGCTTCGACACATCGACAGACAGCGGACGGGGGGACGCAGCGCCTTTGCCGCAAGAGCGCACTGCGACTGAAGAAGATGCCGAGATCGTGCGAAGCATCGACGACCTGATGCGCAGGAAAGCGCTCTACAAGGATCTCGAGCTCAACCTCTCGCGGATCGCCCGCAAGCTCGGCGTGCCGGCCCGGCGGATTTCCAATGCCATCAACCGGATCCACGGCATCAGCGTCTCGCAATATGTCAACAACTACCGGGTGGAGGAAGCCTGCCGGCTGCTTTCGGCGACCGACGAGGCAATCACGCAGATCGCCTTCGAGGCCGGCTTCCTGACGAAATCGAACTTCAACCGCGAGTTCCTGCGCGTCACCGGCCAGAGCCCTTCTTCGTGGCGCGAAGAGCAGCGCGTGCCCGAATTTCGCGAAGCGGCATAGAGCCTACTGCACGTTTCCTTAAATCGTATTCGATTCAAAACATGCAGCAATCCAAGGTGCTGCAGCGACCTTTGCGCGTCTAACAAGACGCGCGGCGCTGTAGTTTACCGCGTGGCGCTGACGCAATCGGCCCAGGACTGCACATTGCAGCATCCATCATAAATATCTAATATTACGAAGCGATGAGGGGCACATCGGCGAATATCCCGTCATGGCGATCCGTTTCAGTCCTGTGGGCTTGGAGGCAGGTCATGAAATGTCGTGCGAAACTGCGCTTTTCGATGCTGTCATTTCTGCTTTTGTTGTTTGCTGCGAGCCCAGTGTTCGGCGACAATGGCGGCAAGCGGCTGGCTCTGATCGTTGGCATGAGTAACTACGCGATCGCCGGAAGCTTGCCGAACGCGACCCGCGACGCCGAAGCCTTCAGCGGCTTCCTGCAGAGCAAAGGCTTTGAAGCGGACCTCGTGCTGAATGCAGACCGCAAGAGCTTTGCCGAGGCGCTCTCGCGCTTCGCCCGCAAGATCGGGCCGCAGGATATTGCACTGTTCTATTTTGCCGGCCACGGCATGCAGCTCCATGGCGAGAATTTTCTGATCGGCACGGATGCCAGGCTCGAAAGCGAGTTCGACGTGCCGGCGGAAACCGTGGCGCTGTCCGAGATCATCAATGCACTCGAAAAACGCGCCCGGATATCCCTGGTGTTCCTCGACGCCTGTCGCAACAATCCGCTCGCCAACAAACTGAATGTCGACGTCGATGGCGCCACGCGTGGCGGCGCCACCCGCGGACTTGCACCGATCGAAACGCAAGGTGCCGGTACACTGGTCGCCTTTGCGGCCGCCCCGGGACAGGTCGCTGCCGACGGCACCGACGGGCATTCACCCTTTACCCGCGCCCTGATCGCCAACCTCTCCGGCCCCGGGCTTGAGGTTGGCACCGCCTTCAAGCGCGTGGTTCGCGATGTGCGCAAGGACACGGGCGGCAAACAATCACCGCAGATCCTTTCGTCCCTGTCGCTGGAATTCTACTTCGGGCCGGAAACACCGACGGCGGCATCGACGCAGACGGCCCCCTCGACTGCCGTCGATCCGGCAGAGCTTGAAGCCGAAGCCGATTTCAAAAAGGCGCTTCGTGTCGGTACGCCGCGCATCTGGCGCTTCTTCGTCGCCAAGCATCGCACAGGCGAATATGCCGAACTTGGTAGGCAGGCATTGGCGCAGATCGACCCGGCGACAGCGCGGGGTCAAAATTCAACGCCGCAGACGATCGAGAGCCGGTTGCTTCCGAGCAAGGAAGCGCGGAGGAGCGTGCAGCTGGCGCTCGCGGCGACGGGGCTTGAGATCGGCACGGCCGACGGCGTCTTCGGCGAGCAGACCCGCACTGCCATCCGGCAGTACCAAAGCCGGAACCAGCAGCCGAGCAACGGCTTTATCAGCGAACGCACCGCCAAGGCACTTGGCATCGCCGTTTCGCAGGATATCGACGGCGTCTACAGCGCCACCAAGGCCCGCGAATACAAGATCGATGATTTGAGAGGGCTGGAGACCGACGGGCGGGTTCTGAGGGCAGTTGAATGCCTACCTCGCTACGACACTGTCTATGGTGCCTTCCAGGGGCATCTCTACGTCGTCGTGCGATACCTCTATGTCCCTGCCTCAGTCGCACAATATTGGGCCAAGAGTTGCGGCGCACATCTCGCTACAATCACTTCGGACGCAGAGAACGAGTTCGTCGCCTCACTCTTCAACAGCGACGAGAACTTCTTCAACACCGGATACGATCCGAATGGCGGCGTCAGCTACAAGATGGGTCCGTGGATCGGTCTCGTTCAAGCGTCCCAGGGCAGAGAGCCGCGCGGCGGATGGGGCTGGGACGACGGCGAGCCGCTGACGTACTCGAAATGGTTTGCCAACATGCCGAACGAGCACAAGAAGGGCGACGATGTTGGCATGTATTATGCTCACCGCGAAGGCAGAGCCGATCTTAAATCGCTGCGGGTAACGACTTGGGACGACATGGGTCCGCAAGACGCGACCGGGAGCTTCCTGCTTGAGTTCGAGTAGAGTTACACCACTTCCCTCAGCCGCTCTGCCGTCTGCAGGTCGACGGAAACAAGCTGCGACACGCCCTGCTCCGCCATGGTGACGCCGAACAGGCGGTTCATGCGGGCCATGGTGATCGGGTTGTGGGTGATGATGACGAAGCGGGTTTCGGTCGATGCCGCCATCTCGTCCATCAGGTTGCAGTAGCGCTCGACATTGTGGTCGTCGAGCGGCGCGTCGACTTCGTCAAGAACGCAGATCGGCGCCGGATTGGTGAGGAAGACGGCGAAGATCAACGCCATTGCCGTCAGCGCCTGTTCACCGCCCGACAGCAGCGTCATGGTCTGCGGCTTCTTGCCCGGCGGACGGGCAAGGATTTCAAGGCCGGCTTCAAGCGGGTCGTCGCTCTCGATCAATTGCAGCTCGGCCGTGCCGCCACCGAAGAGATGGGTGAAAAGCCGTTGGAACTGGGCGTTGACCACGTCGAAGGCGACGATCAGCCGCTCGCGACCCTCACGGTTGAGGTTCTGGATGGCGCTGCGCAGCTTGCGGATCGCTTCGATGACGTCGTCGCGTTCCTTCAGAAGCAGAGCGAGCCGCTCGGAGAGCTCCTTCTGTTCTTCTTCGGCCCGAAGGTTGACGGCGCCAAGACGCTCCCGCTCGATCTTCAGCCGTTCCAGCTCGCGCTCGACATTGCGCATGTCCGGCAGCGCCTCGTCGACGGCAAGCCCGGTCAGCCGCATAACCTCATGCGGAGCACAGGAGAGCGCCTCCTGGATGCGTGCCTCGATCTCGACCCGGCGCTCGCGGCCGGATACCAGCCGCTCCTCGGCGCGGCCGCGCTTTTCGCGCGATTCTGCCAACTCCGAAAGCGCGGTTGCGGCCATGCGGTCTGCCTCGCGCTGGCGACCCTCGGCCTCGGCCAGGATATCGGCGGCCTCGCGACGTGAAGCCTCGGCCTTCTGCAATTCGTTCATCAGCGCGCGCCGCTTGTCCTCGAACTCGTCGGGCGCATCCATCAGCTCCTCGACCTCGTCGCGCGCTTCCGCCTCGCGATCCCTGAGGGTGGCTATATGTTCTTCGGCGCTTGCCGCCCGTGCTTTCCAGGTCTGGCGTTCGCCTGATATCGCAGTGATCCGGCGCTGGCGCGCATCGTTTTCGCGCGCAAGTCCGTCATGGGCCGCACGCCTTTCGGCAACCGCTGCCCGGTCGGCGGCGACATCTGCCGTTTGCGTGCGCAATTTCAGCTCAAGTTCTGAAAGGTCGGGCGCATCGGCAAGCGCGTCGTTGGCGGTCTCGATCTGCTCGGCGACCTCTTCAAGCTGGCTTTCAAGCTGGCTCTTGGTTTCGGCAACAACCGCGCGGCGACGCGAGAGATCGCCGGATGCGCGCTCGGCAGCGGCCAGCGCATCGCGCGCTTCGCCGAGCTGGCGCGTGATCATGCGCTGGGCGTCGCGCGCAAGCCTCAGCCGTTCATCCTCGGCGCGGATGCGCGAGCCGGCAGCGGCAAGATCAGCCTCGGCACGGCGGAGCGACTCGCCGGCGTCGTCCGCCTCAGTATCGAGTTCAGCAAGGCGGTTCTTCTGGGCCAGCCTTAGTGCTGCAGCACTTGGCGCTTCGGAACCGGTCACGTGGCCATCCCACCGCCAAACCGAGCCCTGCTTCGTCACCAGGCTCTGGCCGGGTTTCAACAGCGGCATCAGCCGCTCGGCCTCTGCCTCGCTGTCGACAATGCCGACCTGGCTCAAGGCACGCGTCAATGCCTGTGGCGCGCGAACGTGCTCGATGAGTGAGCGCGCCCCTTGCGGCAAGGCGGCATCGCCGGAATGATCGCCCGGTGTACGCCAATGGGCCGGTGCTGCGCTATCGAGCGGCGAATCGAGATCATCGCCAAGCGCTGCGCCAAGCGCCGTCTCGAAGCCGCGGTCGACCTTCATCTCCTCGACAACAGCCGGATAGTCGCCACCACCGGCCGCTTCGAGCATGCGACGGATCGTGCGCGCCTCGGTCTCGATGCCGTTCAGGATGGCCCGCGCCCGATCGACTGGCGGGCGGGCGTCGGCCTCGGCGCGGCGGGTTTCGGCGAGGGTCTCTTCGATGGCTGCGACAGTCGCCTCGGCCTCTTCTAGGGCGGCCTCGGCCACTTCGACCTGGCCCTGTTTTTCGTGCGGGTCGGGCAGCGTCGACATCTGCCGGTCGAGTTCGTCAAGATCGCGGGCCTGGTCGGAGAGCTGGCGCGCCAACCGAGCCTGCCGCTCCGAGAGATCGCGCAGCGCCCGCTCAAGCTGGTTGCGACCGGCCTGTGCCTCGGCACGCTCGGCCGTCAGCCGGCTGAGATCTGCTTCGCTCATGGAGAGCTTTTCGTTCGCTTCCTCGAGCCGTTCCCGGGCTTCGCTTGCCCGGTCGTCCGCCTCGGCGAGCAGTTCGCGCAGTTCTTCATCTTCTTCGTCGAGGCGAGCGAGAATACCGGCATTGTCGGCAACCAGGCGCTCCTCGCGGGCGATATCCTCGGCAAGCTGGGCCAGGCGACGCTGCAGCTCGTCGCGACGGCGCAGGATACGGCCAGCATCCTCCTCAAGCTGCGAACGGGCGATCTGCAGCCGCTGCAGTGCGGCCGCCAATTTCGCCTCGCTCTCGCGCAGCTCCGGCAGTTTCAGGCTGGAAATCGCCTGATCCTTGGCGGCCTGCATCTGGGCCTGCGCCTTTTCGGCGACGAGTGCCGTCACCTGGTTGAGTTGGCTGGTCGCCTCGGCTTCGGCTTCCTTGGCCTGAACCCAGCGGATGTGGAACAGGATCGCCTCGTGCTTGCGGATATCGGCAGAGAGCATCTTGAAGCGACTGGCCTGGCGCGCCTGCCGTTTCAGGCTCTCGATCTGGCTTTCGAGCTGAGAGGTGACGTCATCAAGGCGCTCGAGGTTGGTTTCGGCGGCTTTCAGCCGCAGCTCGGCCTCATGCCGGCGCGAGTGCAGGCCGGAAATACCGGCCGCCTCTTCCAGAAGCTGGCGCCTGGCCTGCGGCTTTGCCGCAATCAGCTCGCCGATGCGGCCCTGGCCGACCATCGACGGCGAGCGAGCGCCGGTGGACGCGTCGGCAAACAGCAGCTGCACATCCTTGGCGCGCGCTTCCTTGCCGTTGATCCTGTAGACCGAGCCCTGTTCGCGCTCGATGCGGCGCGTCACCTGGATTTCGTCGCTGTCGTTGAAGGCGGCAGGCGCGGTGCGATCGCTGTTGTCGAGGTAGAGGCCGACTTCGGCGGTGTTGCGCGCCGGGCGATTGCCGGAGCCCGAGAAGATCACATCGTCCATACCGGACGCGCGCATGTTCTTGTAGGAGTTCTCCCCCATAACCCAGCGCAATGCCTCGACAAGGTTCGACTTGCCGCAGCCGTTCGGGCCGACGATGCCGGTCAGACCGCGCTCGATGATGAATTCGCTGGGTTCGACGAAGGATTTGAAGCCAAGCAGGCGAAGCTTGTTGAACTTCATGCGGCAAACGCTGGCGCGGAACGCCCCTCTTCACCCGGCCCCAGGGCATGAAAAACGGGCGCACGGCTGCTGCCGTCGCCCGTTTTCAGGAAAAGCGAAGGATCAGAGCTTGCTGTCGATGAGGGCCGACATGACGTCAACCGACATATCCCCAGAATAGTGCTCTCCATTGACGAAGAAGGTCGGCGTCGATTGTACGCCAAAGTCCTTTGCGCCCCGCTGCATAACTGCGTTCACATCATCCAGAAGTTTTTGGTTCGTCAAGCAGGACTCGAAGCTCTCCTGTGTAAAACCGGCAAGTTTGGACATCTGCAGCAATGCGTCGCGACCATTCTGAGCGGCAGCCCACTGCTGCTGCTGCTTGAACAGCATCGAGATCATCGGGAAATACTGGCCCTCTGGGGCGCAGCGCGCCAGCATGAAGGCGGCAGCAGCGCGCGGATCGAACGGGAATTCGCGCAGGACGAAACGAACCTTGCCGCTGTCGATGTACTTCGTCTTGATCGCTTCGAAGGTGTTGTTGTGGAAGGCGGCGCAATGCGGGCAGGTCATCGACATGTATTCGACGATCGTTACCGGGGCGTTGGCATCGCCGACCGCCATTTCCGGCAGCGCTCCGGGCTCGAGCAGCTTGGCCATGTCGACGGAGCCTTCCGAGCTCGGCAGCTCGACCTTTGCCGGAGCGGCGGTCGACTGGGCAACTTCGGTGCCGGCGGGCTTGGCTTGCGCGGTCGTTGTCGGAGCAGCCGTCGTCGAAGCGGTCGTCATCGCGTCGGCCGGCTTGGCGTCGGCCTTGGCGGCCGTTTCCGTGGTTTCGGTCGGGGTCGCCGAAGCCTGCTCCTTCTTCTCGTCGCTGCAGGCGGCAAGCACAAGAGCGACGGTCGCGATGGCAACACCGCTGAGCAGGCGTTTCGAAAGGTTCATTGCGGAAGCGGACATGAATTTTACCCGTGTTCGGAGGGAATTGCAGTGCGGATTCGATATCTTGCCGCGCGCGGGGCGGCAAGGGGCAGCGTTTCAACAGAATTCAAAGAATTGTGACCGCCTGATGGTGCTGGCCTAACGCCGGCGTGGAGACATGACTGCGGTCCCGAGCCGTCGCAGCGCCGCCTTCAGCTCTTCGCTCTCGATACCCTCGACCATGGTTTCGAGTTTGCGGGCCGGTTCGCCGGAAAGCGGGCTTGGCTTGCGATTGCGTTTTGGCGGCGGCGATACCGGCTTTTGCACGATCCGCAGCTGGCCGATGGCATAAAAGCCGAAGAAGCCGTTGATACGCTGGATCAGCTCGCCCTGTGCATGGGTGAGGAAAAGCGCACGCGCGCCCTCGCAGGCAACGGTGAGCACGCCGGGCTGATGGCCGCCCTCGCCGGCAATCTCCGAGGCGCGTCGCGGCCAGGCGATCTTTTCCGGCCGGGTGCAGTCGGCAAAGTCCGCGCCGGCGATCTCGTCCCAGGAGCCGAGCAGCATGGTGTTGATGCCGGCGCGCTTGGCGAGCACCGGATCGATCAGGCCGTTGGCGACCTCGCTGATCTGGACCACACCCCTGCGGGACTTCTGTTCACTCACGAACGCGACTTTCTGTATGCAATGTCGATTGAGCCTTGATGCGCCGGCTCGCCTTCTCCAAGTATAGGCCGGAAAAGGAACTTCCGGCAAATCATGGCAAATACGATCACGGCGGCGAAGGCCGCTCCGCTTCTTCTTGAATGGTACGACCGGCACCACCGCGAGCTTCCGTGGCGGGTCTCGCCGTCGATGGCGCGGCAAGGCGTGGTCGCGAACCCATACCATATCTGGATGTCGGAGGTCATGCTGCAGCAGACGACCGTGCAGGCGGTGAAGGCCTATTTCGAGAAGTTCCTGACCTTGTGGCCGGCGGTCGAAAATCTCGCCGCCGCCGACAATGAAGACGTGATGAAGGCCTGGGCCGGCCTCGGCTACTACGCACGGGCGCGCAACCTGAAGAAATGCGCCGAGGCCGTCGCCCGCGATCATGGCGGCCGTTTCCCGGACACGGAAGAAGGGCTGAAGGCCCTGCCCGGCATCGGCGACTATACGGCCGCCGCCGTCGCCGCCATCGCCTTCAACCGCCAGAGCGCCGTACTTGACGGCAATGTCGAGCGGGTGATCTCGCGGCTCTATGCCATCGAAACGCCGCTGCCGGCGGCCAAGCCGGAAATGCGTAGCCAAGTCGCGGCCTTGACGCCCACCGACCGGCCCGGCGATTTCGCCCAGGCGATGATGGATCTCGGCGCGACGATCTGCACGCCGAAGCGCCCCGCCTGTTCGCTCTGTCCCTTCCGGCCACACTGTCTGGCGCTTTCCGTCTCCGACCCCGAGACTTTTCCGCGCAAGGCAAAGAAGAAGGACAAGCCGCTGAGGCTCGGCGCCGCCTTCGTGGCGATCGATGCCCGCGACACGGTCTATCTGCGCAAGCGCAGCGAAACCGGCCTACTCGGTGGCATGACCGAAGTGCCCGGCACGGCGTGGACGGCGCGGCAAGACGGCGAGACTTCAGTCGAGGCCCAGCCCTTTGCGGCGGCCTGGGAAGACTGCGGCACGATCACCCATGTGTTTACGCATTTCGAGTTGCGCCTGTCGGTCTACCGGGCCAATGTCGCGCGCGCCGAGACCGGAAACGACGGCTGGTGGGAGCCGGTCGCTTCGCTGAAAACCCAGGCGTTGCCGACGGTTATGAAGAAGGCGATCGCCCAGGCGATACCAGATGCCTTCAAGGCCGAGCGCGTCTAGCGTAGACGCGCGGCGCTGTAAAAGTTCGTAAAGAGGAACAGGTTCATGAGCAGCATCGAAATCCGCCACATCGTCTTCGACATCGGCAGGGTGCTGATCCACTACGACCCGAATCTGCCTTTCAGCCGCATCATTCCCGACGAGGCCGAGCGGCAGTGGTTCTTCGCCAATGTCTGCTCCCACGACTGGAACATCGAGCAGGACCGCGGCCGCTCCTGGGAAGAAGCCGAGGCTCTGCTGATCAAGGATCACCCTGAACGGGAAGAGCATATCCGCGCCTTCCGCAAGCACTGGCAGGAGATGGTCCCGCACGCCTATGTCGAAACGGTTTCCCTGATGGAGAACCTGATCGCCGAGGGGCGCGACGTGACGATGCTGACCAACTTCGCCTCCGATACGTTCCGCGAGGCGCTGCAGCTCTATCCGTTCCTCACCCTGCCGCGCGGCGTCACCGTGTCGGGCGATGTCGGCCTGATCAAGCCGGATGTGGCGATCTACGAGACTCATGCCCGCAACTTCGACCTCGATCCGCCAGCGACACTGTTCATCGACGACAGCATGCCCAATGTCGAGGGCGCGCGCCTCGCCGGCTGGTACGCGGTGCATTTCACCGACCCGGAGAAGCTGAAGGCCGATCTCGCGGCCTATGGCATCCAGCGCTGACATGGCAGCGCGCCAATAGCTGGAAGTCCCCGAGGTTGAGGGAAACATACAAACGCCCGGAAACCTTGCGGATTCCGGGCGTTTAAAGCTCTCCTTCCGGGACTGAAGGTACAAAAACCGGGCAGAGGGCTTTTCGAAGGACCTGGCGGAACTGGTTGATCAGTTCAGTTTTGCCAGGTCATTTCGAATGACGGTTCTGAGTTCGTCGATGGGCTTCAGGATGTTCCCATCTTCGAAGTGCCAGAATGTCCATCCATTGCAGGCATCCAGACCCTGGACCTTGGCGCCCAGGCGATGAATGGAGCCGGCCTCGCCACCGGAGGCAAGCGTGCCGTCGGCGCGCACGATGGCACTATGACGCCGCCTGGCGTCGGTCAGGACGGTGCCGGGCTTGATCAATCCGCTTTCGATCAGCGTATTGAATGCCACGCGCGGCTCGGCCTTCTTGCCGGTCATCACAGAAAGCATGGCCTTGCCGAGCGGCTCGACGGCGTCGATGCGCGCCGATGCCGCGTCGATGTAATCCTGTTCGCGCTCGATACCGACGAAGTGACGGCCGAGGCGCTTGGCAACGGCGCCGGTGGTGCCGGAGCCGAAGAACGGATCGAGGATGACGTCGCCGGGCTTGGTCGATGCCATCATGATGCGGGCAAGCAGCGCTTCCGGCTTCTGGGTCGGGTGCACCTTCTTGCCATCGTCGCCCTTGAGGCGCTCGTGACCCGAGCAGATCGGAAACAGCCAATCGGAGCGCATCTGCACGTCGTCATTGGCCGCCTTCATTGCATCGTAGTTGAAGGTGTAGCCCTTGGCGCTGGCGTTCGGCGTCGCCCAGATCAGCGTTTCATGGGCGTTCTGGAACCGGCGGCCCTTGAAGTTCGGCATCGGGTTGGTCTTGCGCCAGATGATGTCGTTGAGGATCCAGAAATGCAGGTCCTGGAGGATGGCGCCGACGCGGAAGATGTTGTGGTAGGAGCCGATGACCCAAAGCGTTCCGGTCGGCTTCAGCACGCGACGGCAGGCAAGCAGCCAGGCGCGGGTGAAGGCGTCATAGGCTTCGAAGGAAGCAAACTGGTCCCACTCGTCATCGACGGCGTCGACGACCGACTGGTCGGGGCGGGTCAGCATGCCGCCAAGCTGCAGGTTGTAGGGCGGATCGGCGAAAACGACATCCACCGAATTGTCGGGAAGCGCATTGAGCGCTGCCACGCAGTCACCCTTGATGATGGAATCGAGCCAGCCCAGCGGACGGGTGGAACGGGAGACTTCGGCAAGCGAAACAACTGATGACATGGACAACTCGCAAATACGCTTACTCGGGACGGACTATGGAGCGTATGGTTACCGAAGATGGTTACCAAAGCCTGAAGGTCATCAGGAAAAATTTTGTAATTGCGATGCATAGCCAACCGCTTGGCATGCCGATGGCCCTCAAGCCTCGTGGAAGGCGCGGCTGTCGACCGGCGCCTGATGCCGCTCGTTCATGCCATAGTCGCGAACGACTGACGCGATGCGCAGACGGTAGTCGGCAAAGACGCCGTGACGGCCGGCCTCCTGGGCGGCGCGGTGCTCGGCGCCGTTGCGCCATTCCTTAACGGCGGCCTCATCGCGCCAGAACGAAAGCGACAGGACCTTGTTCGGATCGGCAAGGCTTTGAAAGCGCTCGATCGAGATGAACCCGTCGATGCCGTCCAGCAGCGGGCGCAGGTCGGCGGCGATGCCGAGATAGGTATCGCGACGACCCTCGGCCGGCAGTACTTCAAAGATAACGGTGATCATGAGCTCAGTCCCTTCCAGCCGGTGACGAAACGTTTTTCAGGAAGATGCGATCCTCCTTCAGAATAAAACGCTCTTTGCACGCGAATGCGTAGTTCTCGCTGCCCAGAGGGTCGGCGGCAAGCCGGGCGCGATAGGCCTCATAGGCAGCAAGGCTGTCGATATTGTAGACGCCATAGGCGGTTGTCGCCGAACCTTCGTGCGGCCCGAAATAGCCGATCAGGTCGGCGCCGCAGCGCGGGATCGCCTCACCCCAGTTGCGGGAATAGGCGGCGAATTCCTCCTTCTTGAAGGGGTCGATTTCGTAGCGGATGAAGCAGGTGATCATCTTGAGTTCCTCGTGTTTGTCTTTCGATGAACCCACTATGCCCGCTTGCCGGCCTTTGATGCTTCGATTACCATCGAAGTATGAAGGAAGGTCCAGACATCGCACTCATCGGCTCGCTGATCGGCGACCCTGCCCGCGCCAACATGCTGACCGCGCTGATGGCCGGGCGCGCACTGACGCCGACAGAGCTTGCGGCCCATGCCGGCATCACGCTGCAGACGGCGAGTTCCCATCTTTCCAAGCTCGAGGCCGGGGGCCTGCTGACCCAGCGTAAACAGGGCCGTCACCGCTACTACCAGCTGGCCGAAGACGAGGTCGGGCTGATGCTAGAGAACCTCGTGGGATTTGCCGCCAGCCGCGGCATGAACCGGCATCGCCCCGGGCCCAGGGATCCGGCCCTGCGCAAGGCCCGTGTCTGCTACAACCACCTAGCCGGTGACTACGGCGTGCGCATGCTCGACAGCCTGATCGCGGCGAAACAGATCGAGGTCGCCGGCGACGATCTCGCCTTGACCGATACGGGCCAGATCCGCATCGAGGCGCTCGGCATAAGCTACGCATCGCTGAAGAAATCCCGCCGGCCAATCTGCCGAACTTGCCTCGACTGGAGCGAGAGACGCTCGCATCTGGCAGGCTCGCTGGGCGAGGCGCTGCTGACGCTGTTCATCGACAAGGGCTGGGCAAAACGCGAGAACAACAGCCGCGCCATCCGCTTCACCGATAGCGGCGAAAGGGCCTTTTCAGACCTCTTCCCGCAGTGAACACGGGTCCGTGCCTGCTCGCACCAGAACATCCCTAAAACCGCTATCGGCAACGCGGCTACAGAGGCCGGCCCATTCGCATTCGACACAGACCGCCGCGGCCTTTCCGTCGGCGACTGATCTGTCGAGGATGTTCGCGATGGCCGCGAGTGCAAGACTGTCTCGCCGTGCAATGCTGTCTTCCCGGCAATGGGCACCGGCGTCACACAACATCGGCACGCAAATATCGTCCGGGCCGTCGACAACCGTGACGCTTTCACCTGACGACAGGCGTTCGGCGATCCTGACATAGTTGCGCGTGAACGTGGGCGTGTAGCCCTCGCCCACGAAGGTCAGCAGGCACAGCAGATGGTGCCCGCGCAGCCGGACCGTCAAAGCAGGTCCGTCGGCTTCTGCACATAGCGCTGGACGGCTTTCAGCACGGCCGCCGCAAGTGCCGACTTCAGCACCGCGCCGAGCACGAAGGGCGCAGCACCGAGTGCGATTGCCTGTTCGAAACCGATCAACGTCGCAAGCCAGGCGGCGCCAACTGCAAGGCACAGCATGTTGGCGGCGAAATGGGCGGAGAAGCTCAGGACAACGCGATCGCCGGTCCAGCCGCGCTGTGCCAGCCAGCCGGCGATACCAGCGACCAAAGGAAAGGCGGCGAGATAACCGGCCGTCGGCCCTGCGAAATGGGCAAGACCGCCGGCGCCATTGGCAAGAACCGGAAGCCCGAGCATGGCCTCAGTCAGCCAGGTAAGGACGGTGGCAACGCCAAGCCGCCAACCATAGATGACGCCGATCATCGTGATGGCAAAGGTCTGCATGGTCACCGGCACCGGGACCATCGGCACGCTGATCTGCGAGGAGAGCGCGAGAAAGCCGGTGCCGAGAAGCACGAACAGCGCCTTGACCGGCCAGGCTTTACCGTCGAGGCGGAGCGGATCGAAGAGGGGCGCGTGGGCGGAAGCGAGATTGGACATCTGGGTCTCCGTGGGTTGCATTCACGATTATAGATAATTTTTTATTCTATCTATAAGATGGCCGCACTAGCCCCGACTGACGTACCAGTCAATCCGAGACCGACAACGGCGCGCAAAATCGCACGTCGATTCCATCAACAGACTGAAAAACAAGGCAAATAAATTATCTATAATTTTGCGCCCATGGCGGCGACCCAAGCGTAACGGTTGCGCTCAAAGACCTATCCGACGATGGAAAACGCCTCTCGCGTCTCGCCGGCAGCTGTCTTGACCGGCGTCTTGCCAATCCAGCCGACATGGCGCGCGAGGATTTTGGCTGCCTCGTCGCCCCGCCCTTCCCGCAAGGCGGCAAGGATCGCGCGGTGGTCATGGTCGGTGCGCGCTTCCCAGCTGCTCCTCCAGGCCGAAAACAGAAAGCGGGCGCTGGCGGCATGCAGGTCGTCGATCGAGGCGAGCAGTCGCGGCATGCCGCAGGGCTCCAGGATCAGCCGATGGAAAGCGCGGTTGGCAGCCTCCCAGGAACGGACGTCGCGCGACGTGTCCGCGGCGACCGTTGCCGCCTCGGCACGATCGAGGATGGCAGCGGTCAGATGTGGGATCGCATGGCGCAGCGCCAGCACCTCGAGAACCGCCCGCATTTCGGCGACCTCGCGGACTTCCTTGAGGTCGAACGCCGCAACACGAACGCCGCGACGTGGCTCGCTGACGGCAAGCCCCTGCGCCTCCAAAAGCCGGAACGCTTCGCGCACCGGCACGTGGCTGGCGCCGAATTCCTCGGCGATGTGATCCTGGCGCAGGCGCTCGCCCGGCGTCAGCACACCCGAGATGATCCTCTCGGCCAGTACCCGGCTGATGCGGCTTGCGATCGTATCGTCCCGTTGCTTGTTCATCGGCTACAGATAGAGGTGCCGGCAGGACCTGTCGAGCAAGCGACTGCGGCCTTTCGACGATTTCCAAAGGTTGAGATTTCGGCCGCCATCGTATAAACCTTCGGCGTACAAAAGCACGCGCCGCGAAAGCGATCTCCCCCTGCCTGTGGCGCCTCCTTCTCCCAGGGAAACTGACCTAAATGAACGGTATCGACCTCATCATCTTCGATTGCGACGGCGTTCTCGTCGATTCGGAAATCATCGCCTCGGAAGTCGAGGCGGCCCTTTTGACCGAAGCAGGCTATCCGATCAGCACCGAGGAGATGGCAGAGCGCTTTGCCGGCATGACCTGGCAGAACACGCTGCTGCAGATCGAAAAGGAAGCGAGCATCCCGCTTTCGGCCTCGCTCATCAGCAAGGTCGACACGATCCTCGACGAACGCCTCGCGCGCGATCTCAAGATCATCGAAGGCGTCAAGCCGATGCTGGCGCAGCTGACGCTGCCGCACTGCATCTGCTCCAACTCGACCTCGGCGCGGCTCGCGATGATGCTCGGCAAGGTCGGGATCAAGGATCATTTCGGCCGCCATATCTATTCCGCCCGCGACCTTGGAGCGGACCGCGTCAAGCCGAAGCCGGACATCTTCCTGCACGGCGCCAAGCAGATGGGCGTCGCCCCTTCCCGCATCCTGGTCATCGAGGACTCCGTTCACGGCATCCATGGAGCGCGCGCAGCGGGCATGCGCGTCGTCGGCTTTACCGGCGGCTCGCACACCCATCCCTCGCATGCCGACCAGCTGACCGATGCCGGCGCCGAAACGGTGATTTCCCGCATGTCGGCGCTGCCGGGCGTGATCGCCGCTCTATCCGAGTGGTCGGAGTCGATGACGGCCTGATCCGGCAAAGCCGGGCGCTAGCCGCTACAGACCCTTTCGCTCCGGATGTTCACCGGGGCGGGAAAAAGCTCTCGGCCATCACGGCGGGCGTCCGATTAGGCGCCGAGGGACAGGATGTCACATTGATGTGCCATGGCTGTCCCTCCGAAGATCTCCCCGGTTTTCGCACCGCGCACGAGGGCCATATCAGCCAAGCCCCTCAGGGGTATTTCTAGGAGGAAACATCATGCGTCTTTCAATGTTGACGGGCCTGACCCTGGCGGCCAGCGTTGCCTTCGGGCCGTTCGCCTTTGCCGATATCACCGTTGGCGTCATCACGCCGCTCACCGGCCCGGTCGCGGCCTATGGCGAGCAGGTCAAGAACGGCGCGGAAGCTGCCGCGGAGGAGATCAACAAAGCCGGCGGCATCAACGGCGAAAAGATCGTGCTGAAGATGATGGACGATGCCGGCGACCCGAAGCAGGCCGTATCGGTAGCAAACCAGGCTGCTGGTGAAGGCATCCACTTCGTCGTCGGTCCGGTGCTTTCAGGCACCTCGATGGCGGCGTCCGACGTTCTCGCCGAAAACGGCATCCTGATGATAACGCCGACGGCGACCACGCCCGATCTGACCACCCGCGGTCTGTGGAACGTGCTGCGCACCTGCGGTCGCGACGACCAGCAGGCTGAGGTTGCCGCTGCCTATGTGGTCAAGAACCTTAAGGACAAGCGCGTCGCCGTCCTGCACGACAAGGCTCCCTACGGCAAGGGCCTCGCCGACGGCTTCAAGAAGGGGATCAACGCAGGCGGTATCACCGAAGTCGTCTACGAAGGCCTCAACCCGGGCGACAAGGACTTCAGCGCCATCGTCACCCGTCTGAAGGCGGAAAAGGTCGATGTCGTCTACTTCGGCGGCTATCATCCGGAAGGCGGCCTGCTCGCACGCCAGATGCGCGACCAGGGTGTGACAGCGCAGATCTTCGGCGGCGACGGCCTGTCGAACACCGAGTTCTGGGCGATCGGCGGCGACGCTGCGACCGGCACGATCTACACCAACGCAAGCGACGCGACCCGCAACCCGGCGTCGGCTCCGGCCGTCGAGGCACTGAAGGCGAAGAACATTCCGGCCGAAGCCTTCACCCTTAACGCCTATGCGGCAGTGCAGGTCCTGAAGGCCGGCATCGAAAAGGCCGGCTCCGCCGAGGATGCGACCGCCGTTGCGACCGCGATCAAGTCCGGCGAAGCCATCGACACCGTGCTCGGCAAGCTCACCTACGGCGAAGCTGGCGACCTCACCTCGCAGGCTTTCTCGCTCTACAAGTGGGAAGGCGGCAAGAGCGTCGCTGCCGAGTAATCCGGTACAGTCACCAAATGAAAACGCCGGGGCTTGCCCCGGCGTTTTTCGTTTCAGGCAGCTGCTACAGCGCCGCGCATCTTAATTAGACGCGCAAAAGTTGCGTAGCACTTTGAATTGCTGCATGTTTTTATCCTTAAATCGAATAGGATTTAAGGAAACATGCGGCAGAGCCGCTTACTTCTTGCGCTTTGCCGGCGGACCTTCGTCGAAGCCGACGAAGACCTTGGCGTTGGAGCCTGCGCCGGCCGGGAGCGCGACGTCCGTCTTGGTGAAGACGAACTGCGTCGAGCCGTTTGCCGGGATCTCAACGACATGCTGCGTCAGCTCGGAATAGAGCGTCTTGTCTTCGTCGACCGCTGCGACGCGGATCGGCATTGTGATCTTGCCGGGACCGCCTGCGGGACCGCTGACGACCCGACCCTGAACCACGACGGTCACCGTGAGCGCGGTTTCGCTCTGCACGCATTGCCGCGTCGTATCGGCGAGCGACGCCTGATAGATGACCTTGGTCGGATCGTCCTTGCCGCCCTTGGCGTAGGTGCGGAACGACGAGGTGCCTTCTCTCAAAACCACCTGCGGGCATGCAGCCTGGACAACGGCCGGCGTAGCTGCTGCGGCACTGCCGCCCGCATCGATCGCTCCGCCGGATTGCGTCTTGTTACAGCCGGCGAGGATCGCGAGAAAGGATATTGCGAGGACAGGCCGGGATACTTTGCCAAACACGTTGAACAACCTCTACTGAACCGGTTGAAACTCCTTGACCGAAATCTCGGCCGGAAGGCCTTTCATGGCCTTCGGGCATCGTCTATAGCAGCGGCGAATTGAAAAATCGATCGGGTCAGCCATCTCGATCGGAATTTTCCGAAACGACGCTCGGGCCGGAAATTGCATTGGTGACAAGAATGCGTGGGGACTTTGTCAAGGACTGACGCAATAAGACAGACGCGCTGCGGCCGGTTCGCATAGGGTCGCCGCGATCCGAAGGCAAGACGAAGGACTAGGATGGTGAAGTATATCTCGACGCGCGGCGAGGCCGCCCCTCTCGGCTTCTGCGATGCGCTGCTTGCGGGCCTTGCGCGCGACGGCGGTCTCTACCTTCCCAGGGAATGGCCGACGCTGTCGAAGAAAGAAATCCGGGCGCTGCGCGGCAAGTCCTATCAGGATATCGCCTTTGCCGTGCTCGAGCCCTTCATCCACGGTGAGATCCCCTCAGCGAAGTTTCGCGAGATGATCGACGAGGCTTACGCGACCTTCCGTCATCCCGCCATCGCGCCTCTCGTCCAGACCGGCCCCAATGCCTTCGTCATTGAGCTGTTCCACGGCTCGACGCTTGCGTTCAAGGACGTGGCGATGCAGCTGCTGGCCCGCCTGATGGACTATGTGCTCGCCGAGCGCGGTGAACGGGCGACCATCGTCGGCGCGACTTCGGGCGATACCGGAGGTGCTGCCATCGACGCCTTTGCCGGTCGCGAACGTACTGACATCTTTATCCTCTTCCCGCATGGCAAGGTCTCTGCCGTTCAGCAGCGCCAGATGACGACATCGAAGGCCGGCAACGTCCACGCCATCGCCGTGAAAGGCAATTTCGACGATTGCCAGAACCTGGTCAAAGGCATGTTCAACGACGCGGCCTTCCGCGATCGCGTCAAGCTTTCGGGCGTCAACTCGATCAACTGGGCGCGGATCATGGCCCAGATCGTCTATTACTTCACGACGGCGATCGCGCTCGGCGGCCCGGACCGCAAGATTTCCTTCACTGTGCCAACAGGCAATTTCGGCGATATCTTCGCCGGCTACGTCGCCAAGCGCATGGGCCTGCCGATCGACAAGCTTGTTGTCGCCACCAATGAAAACGACATTCTCGCCCGCACGCTGAAGACCGGCCGCTACGAAATGCGCGGGGTCAAGGCGACCACGTCTCCGTCGATGGACATCCAGATCTCGTCCAATTTCGAACGGCTTCTGTTCGAAGCCAACGATCGCGATCCGGCCGAAGTCCGATCCGCGATGGACAGCCTCAAGCAATCAGGCTCCTTTGCCATCCGCGAAAAGGCGCTGAAGGCGATCCGCAAGGAGTTCCAGGCCGGGCGCGCCTCCGAAAAGGACGTCGCCAGGACCATTGCCAAGACCTTGGAGAAAACCGGCTACCTGCTCGACCCGCACAGCGCCATCGGCGTCTTCGTGGCGGCCAAGCACGAGAAGGCGTCGGCCCCAATGGTGACGCTTGCAACCGCCCATCCCGCGAAATTCCCCGACGCCGTAAAATCGGCAAGTGGTATTGACCCGGCGCTTCCGACGTGGCTTGCTGACCTGATGAACAGGGAGGAGCGTTTCGATATCCTGGATGCGGATTTGAAGAGCGTCGAGACCTTTATCGGCGAGCGCACCCGTCTCCAGGGGTAAGAACGAGAAGAAACGTATGATGAAAGTTGAGTGCACCCGGCTCCCTTCCGGGTTGACGGTGGTAACCGAGCAGATGCCGCACCTTGAAAGCGTGGCGCTCGGCGTGTGGATCAAATCGGGCTCACGCAACGAAACCGTGGGCGAACACGGCATCGCTCATCTGCTTGAGCACATGGCTTTCAAAGGCACCGGCCGGCGCACCGCCCGCCAGATCGCCGAGGAAATCGAGAATGTCGGCGGCGAAGTCAACGCCGCGACCTCGACCGAAACGACATCCTATTACGCACGCGTCCTCAAGGATCACGTGCCGCTGGCCGTCGACATCCTTGCCGACATCCTCACCGAATCGAGCTTCGACGAGGAAGAGCTGCGCCGTGAAAAACAGGTGATCCTGCAGGAGATCGGCGCTGCCGACGACACGCCCGACGATGTCGTCTTCGATCGTTTCGCCGAAACTGCCTATCGCAACCAGACGGTCGGACGCCCGATCCTCGGCACGCCGGAGACGGTGATGTCGTTCTCCGCCAACCAGATCCGCCAATATCTCGGCCGCAACTACACCACCGACCGGATGTTCGTCGTCGCGGCCGGCGCCGTCGAGCACGAGGCTTTCGTGCGCCAGGTCGAGGAGCGCTTCTCGACGCTGCCGCGCACGCCGCTGGCAACGCCGGTTCTCGAAACCGCGATCTATACTGGCGGCGAAAGCCGCGAGACCCGCGACCTGATGGACGCGCAGATCCTGCTCGGGTTCGAAGGCAAGGCCTATCACGCCCGCGACTTCTACTGTTCGCAGATCCTCGCCAACATCCTCGGTGGCGGCATGTCTTCGCGCCTATTCCAAGAAGTGCGCGAGCATCGTGGCCTCTGTTACTCGGTCTATGCCTTCCATTGGGGCTTCTCCGATACCGGCATCTTCGGCGTGCATGCGGCAACCGGCGGCGAGAACCTGCCGGAGCTGATGCCCGTGATTGTCGACGAACTGCGCAAGTCGTCGATGAACATCGAACAGCAGGAAATCGAGCGCGCCCGCGCCCAGATCCGCGCCCAGCTGCTGATGGGCCAGGAAAGCCCGGCCGCACGCGCTGGCCAGATCGCCCGCCAGATGATGCTTTATGGCCGCCCGATCCCGAACGACGAACTGATGGAGCGCCTGTCTGGCATTACCATCGAGCGTCTGACCGATCTGGCAGGTCGCCTGTTCTTCGACACCGCCCCGACGCTGTCGGCGATCGGACCACTCGAACAGCTGGCGCCGATGAACGACATCCTGTCGTCACTGACAGGAAAAACCACCGTCGCGCACGCCGTCGCAAGCTGATCCGGACCACCGGATCTCGGCCGGGACTGCCATGGCGCCCGGCCGGCGAAGTGTTTGCGACTTTTCGTAAAATCGGATTCGATTTGTGCGCAAAGTTGTGCAACGCTCGGATTTGCGACAGCGCAAAGGGCGCCGTGCGCCGGGCGGTTAAGGATCTTCCGCGCGTTCAACTGGAAGGCCTCGGAGGCACATATGACACGATCGGTTTTTCGGTTCCTGTCGCGACAGCCCGAGACGATCGAGATCGCCAACCAGGATTACCTGCTCCGCCTCCCCCGTTACGCCGATTATCGCCAATGGTACCACCTTCGAAGCGAGAGCCGCGGCTTTCTGGAACCGTGGGAACCGACCTGGCGCGCCGACGAAATGACGGAAAGCGCCTTTCGCGGCCGCGTCATCCGCAATGAGCAGGAATTCGCATCCGGCCAGGCCGTACCGCTTTTTCTTTTCCACAAGCCCGCGGAGACCCTGCTCGGCGGGATCACCATCGGCCACATCCGTCGCGGTGCCGGGCAAAACTGCATGATCGGCTACTGGATGGGCGAGCGTCATGCCGGCCACGGCCACATGTTTGCCGCCCTCAAGCTTGCGATTCCCTACATCTTTTCGAGCCTTGAGTTGCACCGTATTGAAGCAGCCTGTATTCCGGAGAACTCAAGAAGCATCCGGCTCCTTGAAAAGGCCGGTTTTGAGCGTGAAGGCTACTTAAGACAGTACTTGAGGATTAACGGGCAATGGCGTGACCATGTGCTTTTCTCTCTCCTGTCCGATGATGCCGTACCGAACAGGAAATTGCCCCTTTGATGCCTCTAACCCGCTCGCCCTTCGCATGGTCAGCCTCGAAGCTGGCAGCGTTTCTGATCGCTCTCACGACGCTGTTCTGCGCCTTTAGCGGCATTGCCCATGCTCTTGAGCCGGTCAAGATTTCACGCGAAGACACCGCACTCGACCTGACCGCGACGACCGAGATCTATAGCGGCCGCAGCGAAGCCTTCCAGGTTTCGACGGCGCCAGGCGCTGACGGTATCGTCCGGCGCATCGAAGTGCGTTCCAGCACCGAGAACCACCAGGGCGACTGGGCGGTTTTCGCGCTCGCCAACGTTTCGGGCGAACAGCTCGACCGCGTGATCGTCGCGCCGCATTTTCGCCTGGTGAATTCCAAGCTCTTCTGGCCCGACCTCGGGTCGCAACGCATGCTGTCGATCACGCCGAGCGAGGGCTTTGCGCTCGAACGGCTGCCGAGCGACGATTCGGACGTCTTCCAGATCACGCTCAACCCAGGCGCGGTCATCACCTTCGTCGCAGAGCTGGCGACGCCTGAGCTGCCGCAGATCTACCTCTGGCAACCGGACGCCTACAAGGACACGGTCAACGCCTTCACGCTCTATCGCGGCATCGTTCTCGGCATCGCCGGCCTGCTCGCGGTGTTCCTGACGATCCTGTTCGTGGTCAAGGGAACCTCGATGCTGCCGGCAACGGCAGCACTCGCCTGGGCGGTGCTTGCCTATATCTGCGTCGATTTCGGCTTCTTGTCCAAGCTCATCAGCGTCACGGCCGGCGACGAGCGAATATGGCGAGCGGGAACCGAGGTGTTCCTCGCGGCAGGCCTGGTGATCTTTCTCTTCACCTATCTCAACCTCAATCGCTGGCACCAGCATCTGGGTTATGCGACACTCGCCTGGATCCTCGGCCTTGGCCTGCTCTTCGGCGTTGCGGTCTATGATCCGGCAATCGCATCGGGTATCGCCCGCCTCTCATTCGCACTGACGGCAACGGTCGGGATCGTGCTGATCGCCTATCTCGGCTTCAACCGTTACGACCGCGCCATCCTGCTGGTCCCCGCCTGGCTGCTCATTCTGGTCTGGCTGTTCGGCGCGTGGCTGACCGTCACCGGCCAGCTGGCAAACGACATCGTCCAGCCAGCACTTGGCGGCGGCCTCGTCCTGATCGTGCTCTTGATCGGCTTCACCGTCATGCAGCACGCCTTTGCCGGCGGCGCCTACCAGCAGGGCCTGTTCTCCGATCTTGAGCGCCAGTCGCTGGCGCTGACGGGTTCCGGCGATACGGTCTGGGACTGGGATGTGGCGCGTGACCGCGTCGTCACCATTCCCGATATCTCCCTGCAGCTCGGTCTCTCCATGGGCTCGATGCACGGCCCCTTGCGCAACTGGTTGCCGCGCCTGCACCCCGATGACCGCGATCGCTTCCGTGCCACGCTCGACGTCCTGCTCGAACACCGCCGCGGCAAGCTCAACCACGAATTCCGTGTACGTGCAGAGGATGGCCATTATCACTGGCTGTCGATCCGCGCCCGCCCGGTGCTTGGCGCCAATGGCGAGATCATCCGCTGCGTCGGCACGATCATCGACATCACCGAGCAGCGCAACTCGGTCGAACGTCTGCTGCACAACGCGCTGCATGACAATCTGACCGGCCTTCCCAATCGTCAGGTCTTCCTCGACCGCCTGCAGGCCATCCTGCTGATGGCCGACACCACGACCGCACGCCCGACCGTTCTGGCGATTGATATCGATCGCTACAAGCAGGTCAACGACCTGCTCGGCATTGCCGCCGGTGACAACATCCTGATCGCACTGACGCGCCGGCTGCGCCGGCTGCTGCGCCCGCAAGACACGCTCGCGCGCCTCGGCGGCGACCAGTTCGGGCTGATCCTGATGTCGGAGCGCGACCCGGCCAAGGTCGCCGATTTCGCCGACGCGGTCAGCAAGGCGATCATGGTGCCGCTCAACTATGGCAACCGCGAAATCAACCTCACCGCGTCCATCGGCCTCGTCTCCTGGCTCGACCAGGAGCAGAGCGCTGCCGGCCTGATCGACGACGCGGAGCTTGCGATGTTCCGCGCCAAGAAGGAAGGCGGCAACCGCGTCGAGCCTTTCCGTCCAGCCTTTAGAACCTCCGGCTCGGATCGCATGCAGCTCGAAGCCGATCTCAACCGAGCGATCGAGCGCAAGGAACTGTCGCTGGTCTACCAACCGATCGTGCGGCTCAGCGACGCCGAGATTGCCGGTTTCGAGGCGCTGATGCGCTGGGATCACCCCAAGCGCGGCAATGTCTCGCCGACCGAGTTCATCCCGATCGCCGAGAATTCCGACCTGATCAACCAGCTCGGCATGTTCGCATTCGACAAGGCGACCAGCGACCTCACGGAATGGCAGATCCAGACCGGCGATCTGCCGATCTTCGTGTCGATCAATCTCTCCAGCGCGCAGCTGCTCAACAACGAGCTCTATGACGACGTTCGTGCCGTGCTGAACAAGAACCGTTGCGACCCGGCCAAGGTGAAGATGGAGCTGACCGAATCTCTTGTCATGGAGAATCCGGAGCAGGCGCGGTTGGTGCTTGAGAAGCTGAAGGAAGCCGGCTTGAAGCTGGCGCTCGACGACTTCGGCACGGGCCACTCGTCGCTCTCCTATCTCACCCGCTTCCCCTTCGATACGATCAAGATCGACAAGGCGCTGGTGCGAGACCCGAGCGATAAGCGCGGCATTCTGCTGCGCTCGGTGATCACCATGGCACGCGAACTCGACATGCAGGTTGTGGCCGAAGGCATCGAGTCCGAGGAAGACGCTATCCAGCTTTCACAGATGGGCTGCGACTACGGCCAGAGCTTCCTGTTCGGCCCGCCGATCGGTTCGGAGTCGATCCTGCGGCTGTTGAAAGAGCGATTTCCGCTGATGAAACGGGCTTAAGCTCCACAAGGGTGCGCCACTGCAAGGCTGCGGATACACGCAGCCTCGGATGTCTCATGGACGAATCTGATTGAGGCAATCTGGATTACAGTTCATGGCCGGATCTTCGGCGCCGGGTATCAGGCGTGGCCGGCCTCGATCGACAGCATCGCCGGGCTGACGCCCATCAATGCCAGAGCGCGATCGTATTTGTCGCCGAGCGCCTTGTCGAAGATCAGCTCTTCGCGCGCCGGGCAGGTCAGCCAGCCGTTCTGGGTGATCTCCGCCTCAAGCTGGCCGGGACCCCAGCCGGCATAACCCAGCATCATCGTCGCCCGGTGCGGCCCCTCCCCGCGCGAGATCGCACGGACGATGTCGAGCGTGGCGGTCAGGCAGATATCGTCGCTGACCGGAATGCTGGAATCGCTTAAATAATCGTCAGAGTGCAGCACGAAACCACGCCCGGTCTCGACCGGGCCGCCCGCCTGAATCTGGAAATCGCGGGTCATCGCCGGCAGACGGATTGCCTCGTCCTCGTCGAGGATTTCGAGGTGCATCAGCACATCGGGGAAGGTCAGCTGCTGCGGCCGGTTGAGGATGAAGCCCATGGCGCCGTCGTCCGAATGGGCGCAGATGAAGATGACGGTGCGGGCAAAATTCGTGTCAAACATCCCAGGCATGGCGATCAGGAACTGACCGTCAAGGAAACCGCGTTCCCGTTTCTTCTGTGCCATGGGTATCGCCATAATGCGGACAGCCTACCAATTCGTCGCGAAATGAAAAGCGCTTCAACGTCGCGACCGCCAAATAATGCACGTACCGCGTTTACCCTGTTCTGCTTGATCAAACATTTATGATCTCCGCGCCCAAAGGGGCGTCTGGAGCGTTGCCGGCAAAAGCGATATTGCTTTGGCCATGATCAAACGTCCCACATATCAGAACATGGTCCAGCGCATCGGCACGGCAAGCCTTCTCCTCGCATTTTTTCTGCCTGCCAGCGCCCAGGCGGCGACCAGCGAATGGATGACATCAACCGGCGGCATGATCCGCATTGTTGCCGCGCCATTGCAAAAGGATGGCACGATCCCGGCGACGCTCGAGGTCAAGCTGAACCCCGGCTGGAAGACCTATTGGCGCGAGCCCGGCGCTAGCGGCATTCCCCCGCAGATCACGCTTGATCCGGCCGAAGGAGTCGTTCTTGAAAAGATCGGCTTTCCCGTGCCCAAGACCTTCGACGACGGGGTGGTGCGCTATGTCGGCTACGACAAGTCAGTCGCCTTCCCCTTGACGCTGAAGCGCCTGCACGGCAAGGGAGACGTGAAGATCCGCGCCTCGGTGTTCCTCGGGATCTGCGAGGACATCTGCATCCCGGTGCAGGGCGAACTGAATCTGACGCTCAAGCATGACGACTTCGACAACCCGCTCGATGCCGCCCGCATCGACGGTGCAGTCGCCGCCCTGCCGGAACCGCCCTCCGAGGATTTCAAGGTGACAACCGCCGTTTATGACGAGCACAAGGCAGCGGTGCGCCTCTCGTTGAAGCTACCGCCGGACACCGGCAAGGAGCACCGCGAACTGTTTCTTGCCGGCGCCTCAGGCGTCTCCTTCGGCAAGCCGGCAATCACTCAGGCGGAAGGTGCGGAGCTAAAGGCCGAGATCCCCGTTCGGCTCTCCGGCAAGGATAAGACGCTGAAGGGAAAGCCGGTCATCCTCACCGTGCGCGCCGGCGGGCGCAGCATGGAAACGACCCTTGCCTTTGATTGATGCGCCTCTATAGTCTTGCCGGTTTCAGGCGGTTGGGTCCAAAAACAATCGCCGGAGACACCCGGACGCACAACTCAAGCCGCGACAACGCCCTGCCGGAACGCCGGTCTGGCCATGCGCGCAACGCAAGGAGAATGCCGTGACCATTGCCGTCGGAGACAAGCTGCCCGCTGCTACCTTCAAGGAAAAGACCGCCGATGGTCCGGTGGAAGTGACGACCGAACAGCTTTTCAAGGGCAAGCGCGTCGTGCTCTTTGCCGTGCCGGGCGCCTTTACCCCCACCTGCTCGCTCAACCATCTGCCCGGCTATCTCGAAAACCGTGACGCGATCCTGTCGCGCGGTATCGATGATATCGCCGTGGTTGCCGTCAACGACCTGCATGTCATGGGTGCCTGGGCGACATCGTCGGGCGGCATGGGCAAGATCCACTTTCTCTCGGACTGGAATGCCGCGTTCACCAAGGCACTCGGCATGGATATCGATCTGTCCGCCGGCACGCTCGGCGTCCGCTCCAAGCGTTATTCGATGCTTGTCGAAGACGGCGTGGTGAAGACGCTCAATCTTGAGGAAAGCCCGGGCCAGGCGACCGTATCGGGCGCCGCCGCGATGCTGGAGCAGCTCTAGGCTTAGACGTCACTGCGAATGAAAAACGGGCCATGCGGCCCGTTTTTCATTTTGCGAGAGGATCCGGACGGCGCCCCTTCTTGTAGGGCTCCATGCCCTTGCGGGCGAGTTCGTCGGCGCGCTCGTTTTCCGGATGGCCGGCATGGCCCTTAACCCAGTGCCAGGTGACTTTATGGCGGCGGTTGGCCTCGTCCAGCGCCTGCCAGAGTTCGCCGTTCTTCACCGGCTTCTTGTCCGCGGTCTTCCAGCCGTTTTTCTTCCAGCCGTGGATCCACTTGGAGATGCCGTCCATCACATATTTGCTGTCGGTATGCAGGTCGACCTCGCAGGCGTTCTTCAGCGCATCCAGCGCCGAGATCGCCGCCAGAAGCTCCATGCGGTTGTTGGTCGTTTCCGCCTCGCCCCCGCACATATCCTTTTCCACCTCGCCGTAGCGCAGCACCGCGCCCCAGCCGCCCGGCCCGGGGTTGCCCGAGCAGGCGCCGTCCGTAAAAATATCAACGTGTTTCATGCAGAGGTCTCTTCGATCCGGAGGCCGTATTCGGCGCTGGAAACGATCGCCCGGTGGAACCGGATCTTCGTCAAATATTCGAGCGGATCCTTCTTCACCACCAAGGCGCCGGCCGGCGTCATCAGCCAGTCGTAGAGGCGCGTCAGGAAGAAGCGCAGTGCCGAACCGCGGCAGAGCAGCGGCAGGGCTTCGACCTCATCCGCCGTCAGCTTGCGCACGCTCTCATAACCCGAAAGCAGCGCCATGCCCTTGGTGATATTGTAGGAGCCGTTCTTTTCGAAGCACCACGAGTTGAGGCAGACCGCCACATCGTAGGCGAGATAATCGTTGCAGGCGAAATAGAAGTCGATCAGGCCGGAAAGCTGGTCGCCGAGGAAGAAGACATTGTCGGGGAACAGATCGGCATGGATGACACCATCCGGCAGCGATTTCGGCCAATGGCTCTCGAGATGCGCAAGCTCGGCGGAAATCTCGTCCTTAAGGCCGGTCTGCACCTCGTCGGCGCGCGCCTCGGAATTGACCCATAGCGGCCGCCAACCGCCGACCGAAAGCGCATTGGTGCGCCTCAGGTCGAAGCCCTGGCTAGCGACATGCATCTCAGCCAACGCCCTGCCGACCTCGCGGCAATGCTTGGCCTCCGGCTTGCGAAGCCACATGCCTTCGAGGAACGAAATCATGGCGGCCGGACGGCCGGACAATTCGCCCAGCAGTTCGCCGTCGGAGCGCGGCAGGGGCAGCGGACAGGAAAGCCCGCGATCGGTCAGATGATGCATCAGCCCCAGGAAGAACGGCAGGTCACCTGCGTTCACCCGCTTCTCGTAGAGCGTGAGGATATAGGCGCCCTTTGTCGTGTGCAGCAGGAAGTTGGAGTTTTCGACCCCCTCGGCGATGCCCTTGTAGGACGTCAGCTGGCCGACGTCATAGGCCTCGAGAAAGGCGCTCAGGTCGTCTTCCGTGATATCGGTGTAAACTGCCACGGTCGTTCACTTTCAAATGCGGGCAAGATATGCGGGTTATTCGCCGTTGACGAAGGCCATGTCGGCGGCGGTCAGCGGCACGTGCCGGATCTCGCGGTTGACGAGGAAGTTCTCATTTTCCTCGACGGTGTCGGCAAGTTCAACGACGGCGTCGTAGCGCTCGCGGAACGCCTCGATGATCTCGTTGACGATGACCTCAGGCGCCGATGCGCCGGCAGACAGGCCGACGGTCGAGATTTCGCCGATCGAATCCCAGTCGATTTCCGCTGCCCGCTGCACGAGAACGGACTTTTTCGCGCCGGCTTTCAGCGCCACTTCGACCAGGCGCTTGGAGTTCGACGAGTTCGGCGCACCGACAACCAGGAACAGATCGCAGCCGGGTGCCGCCTGCTTGACCGCTTCCTGGCGGTTGGTGGTGGCATAGCAGATCGAGTCCGCAGCCGGCGCAGTCAGATTGGGGAAGCGCTCATGCAGCCGCTTGATGACCCCGGCAGTGTCGTCGACGGAGAGTGTGGTCTGGGTAACAAAACCGAGATTTTCCGGATCCGGCGGCATATAGACGTCCGCATCCTCGATCGTCTCGACGAGCGATACCGCGCCTTCCGGCAGTTGCCCCATGGTGCCGATGACTTCGGGGTGACCGGCATGGCCGATCAGCACCACGTGGCGGCCCAGCCGGTTGTGGCGCATCGCCTGCTTGTGCACCTTAGAGACCAGCGGACATGTGGCGTCGAGATAGAAGAGATTGCGTGTATCGGCATCCGCAGGCACCGATTTCGGCACGCCATGGGCGGAAAACACCACCGGCTGCTTGCGATGCTCCGGCGGGATCTCGTCGAGTTCCTCGACGAAAATGGCACCCTTGGCTTCCAGCCCTTCGACCACATAACGATTATGCACGATCTCGTGGCGAACATAGACCGGCGCGCCGAATTCCTTCAGCGCCAGGACGACGATCTGGATCGCCCGGTCGACGCCGGCGCAGAAACCGCGCGGCCCGCAAATGCGAATGGTGATCGGGGATTTTGCCGCGGATGATGCCATGGATCAGGATGCCAGTAGAACGAAAACAAGGGCTGCAATCGCCGGGCCGCCCTGGATCAACAGGATGCGCGGCTTGACGGACCACGCGCCATATATAGCGGCAACGATCACGCACACAAGGAAGAACACCTTCAACTCGAAGGCAAATGACGCCTCCGGCTGCAGAAGAGACCAGAAAAGACCAGCTGCGAGAAAGCCGTTGTAAAGCCCCTGGTTGGCGGCGAGCACCCGGGTCGCTTCCGCCTGCTCCACCGTCATGCGGAACACCGAACGTCCCTCAGGCCTCGTCCACAGAAACATCTCCAGCACGAGAAAACCGAGATGCAACAGCGCCGTCAGCGCGATCAGGATCGTCGATATCAAACCCATTCCACATGTCCCCCAACTGCGTCGGTCAGGGATAGCACGGCGCTACAGCCTGTTTCCTTAAGTCCTATTCGATTTAAGGATAAAAACATGCAGCAAATCAAAGTGCTACAGCGACCTTTGCGATAATAAGACGCGCGGCGCTGTAGAGGCCCGCCTATGGCTTGCGCCGCATCAGAAAAACGCCGCTGACGACGACCAGGGCTCCGGCAAGACCGTACCAGGTCAGCGCGTATTGCAGATGGCTGTTCGGCAGGTCGAACTGGGTAACGCCGCCGATCGGAAGCCCACCCGGATTGGGCGTAGCATCGGCGTCGACGAAGAACGGTACGACCTTCTCGGCGGGAAGCCCGACCGAAGATGCCATCGTGTCGAGGTCCTTCCAGTAAAAGATATTCTTGGCGAGGTCATTGTCCGGGACCAGCGACGACGGCTTTTCGGCGAGCTTCGGCCTTGCGAGGCCATGGATGGCCACGGACGCCGGAAGCTCGCCCGCGAGACGGGTCGACGAATCCTTCAGTTCGAAGGGAACGAAACCGCGGTTGACGAACAAGGCACGGCCGTCCTCGATATTCAGCGGCGTAAAGACATAGTAGCCGGTGCGACCGTTGTAGGTCGCGAAGAAGTGCCGCTCCTTGCTGTGGTCGAAGGTGCCGGAAACATTGACGGTGCGATAATCGATATCGCCGCCTTCGGCTGAAATCTTTTCGACCTCGGCAAGCGTCACCGGCGGCGCCGACCGCCGTTCAGCGATCGCTTGAAGCAGGCCCTCTTTCCAGTGCAGCCGCTGCATCTGCCAGGTGCCGAGCGAAATGAGGATGGCGAAGACGATAGCGAGCACGGCGAATGCGCCGAGGCGCGCAACAAGGCTGCCCTTCTTCCTGGTCTCGATCTCAGCCACGGTCGATCTCGCCGGGCCGCGCGTTGTTGCGATACTGCAGGTTGATAAGGATGCCCTTCAGCATGCGCGTCAGGCCGAGGCTGAGCACGATCGCCAGCGGTATCCAGAGCAGGAAATGCAGCCAGAGCGGTGGATTGAGGTTTACCTCCATCCACAGTGCCGCACCGACGACGATGAAGCCGACAATCAGGATGACGAAGACGACAGGACCATCGCCGGAATCGGCGAAACGATAGTCGAGATCGCAGCTGGCGCAGGCGGGCTTTACCGTCAGGAACCCATCGAACAGCTTTCCCTGGCCGCATCGCGGGCAATGGCCTTTGATACCTGCCATGACCGGGTCGACCGGCGGATAGAGGGCTTTGTCGTCACTCACGGATTGATCTCGATCGGGGTGTTGTTGGGAACCAGGTCCCAGATTTCATCCATTTCGGCATTCGTAACCGCAATGCAGCCGTCCGTCCAATCGAACATCTGCGTCATAAACGCCAGCCAGCCGAAATAATTGCGCTGGCCGTGGATCATGATCATGCCACCGGGGTCGACGCCCTTAGCTGCCGCTGCCTTGATATCCTCGGGTCTCGGATAGGAGACGTGCATCGACAGGTGATAGCCGCTCTTGTCGTTGCGCCAATCGAGGACATAGAGGCCTTCCGGCGTTCGCCGGTCACCTTCGCGTTCCTTGTGACCGATGGGATTGCCGCCAAGAGCGACCGAATACTGGCGCAGCATCTCTCCACCCCGGTAGAGCTGCAGGATGCGCTTCTCCTTGTGCACCACCACGCGGTCGGCCGGATCGCCGGCAGAGGCTGAAAAGCATCCTGCCAGAAGCCAGGCCGTCGTCACCGCAGCCACGCGAATATTCATGTCGGCTCGCCCCATCGATTCCGCCGTAATGCAAACAAAAAATAAGGCGGCTGCATGGTCGCAGCCGCCTTATCGAGAAGAGCTTGCGCTCAAATCTTCTTACATGTGAGCGACCGGCGCGCCCCAACCACCCCAGATGTAGATGGAGAAGAAGAGGAACAGCCAGACGACGTCAACGAAGTGCCAGTACCAGGCCGCCGCTTCGAAGCCGAAGTGCTGCTTCGGCGTGAAGTCGCCACGCAGCGCGCGCAGCAGGCAGACGAGCAGGAAGATCGTACCAACGAGAACGTGGAAGCCGTGGAAGCCGGTCGCCATGAAGAAGGTCGCGCCGTAGATCGAGTCCTTGAAGGCGAACGGAGCGTGAGCGTATTCGTAGGCCTGGACGTAGGAAAACAGCACGCCGAGCACGACCGTCAGCGACAGGCCGTAGACGAGGCCCTTGCGGTCGTTGTGGAGCAGTGCGTGGTGCGCCCAGGTGACCGTCGTGCCGGAAAGCAGCAGGATGACGGTGTTGTAGAGCGGCAGATGCCAGGGGTCGAGAACCTCGATGCCCTTCGGCGGCCAGACACCACCGGTGAAGGCGGCGCGGGTTGCCTGAATGGCTTCGCCCGGGAACAGGCTGGCGTCGAAGTAGGCCCAGAACCAGGCGACGAAGAACATCACTTCCGAAGCGATGAACATGATCATGCCGTAGCGCAGGTGCAGCGAGACGACGCGGGTGTGGTGACCCTCGTGCGCTTCCTTCACCGTGTCCGACCACCAGCCGTACATGGTGTAGAGAACGACTGTGAGGCCGATGAAGAAGACCCACGGATTGGCAAGGTCAGCGCCGAACAGCTTGAAGGAGCCGCCCGAGAGATAGCGCATGTAGCCGACACCGCCGAACGCCATGACGAATGCGCCGATCGAGGCAAGCAACGGCCAGGGGCTCGGGTCGATGATGTGGTAGTCGTGATTCTTCTGATGTGCATCGGCCATGTCAGTAATCCCCGATAGGTCTTTCTCTTGTCGCCCTTTCGGCATAGCCGAAACGGGCCTCCAGTCAAAGTTTGTTCTCAGTTTCGCCCGTCTTCACCTGTGCGACCGGCTTCGACGGCTCGCGTGGGTAGAAGGTGTAGGAAAGTGTCAGTGTCTTGATGTCCTTGGTCTCTACCGCCTTGACCATGTCCGGATCGACGAAGAATACCACCGGCATCTCCATCTCCTCTCCCGGCTGCAGTGTTGTCTCGGTAAAGCAGAAGCATTGAACCTTGTTGAAATAGGCACCGGCCTGCATCGGCGTGACGTTGAACGACGCCTGCCCGGTCGTCGGCTTCGACGAAAGGTTCTTGGCGCGGTACATCACCTGTACCGTCTCGCCGATCCGCACATCGATGTCGCGTTGAACCGGCCTGAACTCCCACGGCAGGCCGCCGGAGGTATTGGCGTCGAAGGTCACCTTGACCTTTTCGTCGAGAATGACATCCGATGCCTGCTCGACGCGCTGCGTCGTGCCGTTATAGCCGGTGACGCGGCAGAACATGTCATAGAGCGGCACGGCCGCATAGGCCATGCCGGTCATGCCGACGACGAAGGCAATGCAAGTACCGACGATAGCGCCGTTGGAGCGCTGCTTCTGCTGAGGGTCCTGAGAGGTCGTCATATCGCGCTTCCCTCAGTTGACCATGCCGTTGCCGAACTTGATCAGCGTGACGACGTAAAAGAGGACGACCAGGCCAGCCAGCACGATACCGAGCGCAATGTTGCGGCCGCGGCGGGACTTCTTCTGGGCTTCGTTCAGCTTGACGGTTTCCATCAGGCAACACTCCCGGCATTCAGCCAGATATTGACGATCAGGTGATCCGCCATCAGGGCGGAGAAGATCACGAACAGATACATGATCGAGAAGGCGAAAAGCTTCTTGGCGGGCAGCATGCGCTCATCCGCCTCAGGCATGCGCAGCACGCCGATCGAATACCAAACGAAGCCCAGGCCTAGTGCCGCTGCAACCGCGCCATACCCGATGCTCGCAAAACCGAGCAAGGTGGGACAGATGCCGATCAGGGCCGTCAGGACTGCATAGATGACGATCTGCTTCTTGGTGGTTGCCTGGCCGCAGACGTTGGGCAGCATCGGCACGCCGACGGCGCCGTAGTCGCCCATCTTGAACAGCGCCAGCGCCCAGAAATGCGCTGGCGTCCACAGGAAGGTGATGAGGAACAGGACGATGCTTTCCACCGATACGCCGCCGGTCACGCACGCCCAGCCGATCATCGGCGGGAAGGCACCGGCAGCACCGCCGATGACGATGTTCTGCGGCGTCGAGCGCTTGAGCCACATCGTATAGATGACGGCGTAGAAGAAGATGGTGAAGGCGAGCAACCCGGCTGCGAGCCAATTGACGGCGAGCCCGAGGATGATCACGGAAAAGGCGGAGAGCGTCAGGCCGAAGGCGAGGGCTTCCTCGGGCAGGATCTTGCCTGCAGGGATCGGGCGCTTGGCCGTGCGGGTCATGACCGCGTCGATGTCGGCGTCATACCACATATTGAGCGCGCCTGAGGCGCCGGCGCCAACAGCGATGCACAGGATGGCGATGAAACCAATGAAGGGATTGATATGTCCGGGTGCAAGCACGAGGCCTGCAAGCGCAGTGAACACAACGAGCGACATGACGCGGGGTTTCAGAAGCTCGAAATAATCGCGTGCAGAGGCCTCGGACAGGCGCGGTGCACCACCCCTGCCAACTGCTTCGTGATTGTCGATGACCGTCATGTCTCGTCCTTGATCGTCTTTTGCCCATACGGGCCGTCTTTTGCCGGTTCTCCGGCGGGGTGAAGCCGCCGGGATCGGCGGCTTCTGTTTCTTTCCCATCACTTGATGCGCGGGAGTTGTTCCCACTGGTGGAACGGCGGCGGCGAAGACAGCTGCCATTCCAGCGTGTTCGCACCCTCGCCCCACGGATTGTCGCCAGCGACGCGCTTCTTTGCGAAGGCTTCAGCGACACAGAAGAGGAAGATCAGCACGCCGACGGCTGCGATGTACGAGCCGTAGGACGACACCATGTTCCAGCCGGCATAGGCATCCGGATAGTCGATGTAGCGGCGCGGCATGCCGGCGAGACCCAGGAAGTGCTGCGGGAAGAAGATCAAGTTCACACCGATGAACATGACCCAGAAGTGCAGCTTGCCGAGGAACTCGGAGTACATGTAGCCGGTCATCTTCGGGAACCAGTAGTACCAGGCAGCGAAGATCGCGAACACGGCGCCGAGCGACAGAACGTAGTGGAAGTGAGCAACCACGTAGTAGGTGTCGTGCAGCGAACGGTCGAGACCGGCGTTGGCGAGCTGAACGCCCGTGACACCACCGACGGTGAACAGGAAGATGAAGCCGATCGCCCAGACCATCGGGGTCGTGAAGCGGATCGAACCACCCCACATCGTCGCGATCCACGAGAAGATCTTCACGCCGGTCGGAACAGCGATAACCATCGTCGCGAAGACGAAGTAACGCTGCGTGTCGAGCGACATGCCGACGGTGTACATGTGGTGCGCCCACACGATGAAGCCGACGGCGCCGATCGCGACCATGGCGTAGGCCATGCCGAGGTAGCCGAAGATCGGCTTACGCGAGAAGGTGGAAACGATGTGGCTGACGATGCCGAAGCCCGGCAGGATCAGGATGTACACTTCCGGGTGACCGAAGAACCAGAACAGGTGCTGGAACAGGATCGGGTCGCCGCCGCCTTCAGGCGCGAAGAAGGCCGTGCCGAAGTTGCGGTCGGTCAGCAGCATGGTGATGCCACCTGCCAGAACCGGCAGCGAGAGCAGAAGCAGGAAGGCGGTGATCAGAACCGACCAGGCAAACAGCGGCATCTTGTGCAGCGTCATGCCCGGAGCGCGCATGTTCAGGATCGTGGTGATGAAGTTGATCGCGCCGAGGATCGACGAGGCACCGGCGATGTGCAGGCCAAGGATCACAAGATCCATCGCCGGCCCGGGCATGCCTGATGTCGAGAATGGTGGATAGATCGTCCATCCGCCCCCCGCACCATAGGCGCCTGCCGGACCTTCGACGAACATCGAAAGCAGAACCAGCAGAAAGGCCGGAATGATCAGCCAGAAGGAGATGTTGTTCATGCGCGGGAACGCCATGTCCGGCGCGCCGATCATGATCGGAACCATCCAGTTGGCGAAGCCCCCGATCAGCGCCGGCATGACCATGAAGAAGATCATGATGAGCGCGTGCGCGGTCGTGAACACGTTGAACATGTGCTTGCCGCCGTCGATGGCAGCATCGCCCTCGAAGCCGTAAACCATCTGCGCCAGACCGTGGAAGATCTGGATGCCCGGTTCCTGCAGCTCGGCGCGCATGAACACCGACAGCGTGCCGCCGATGATGCCCGCGATGATCGCGAAGATCAGGTAGAGCGTGCCGATGTCCTTGTGGTTGGTTGACAGAAACCAGCGCTGAAAGAAGGTCAACGGCTTGTGCGCGTGGTCTGCGTGACCATGATCGGAGTGATCATGGCGTTGGTCGTGATGAGCGGCTGTTCCAGCCATGGGTCGAGCTCCCCTTCCGATTACTGTGCGGCGTTGGCAGCGACGTCAACGGCCTTGGCCGCGCCGTCGATGGACGCCATGAGCGCCTTGTTCGCATCGCCGATATTGGTTGCGGCGGCAGCGAGCCAGGCGTCGTATTTTTCCTGCGAAACAACGCGGATGGCGATCGGCATATAGGCGTGGTCCTTGCCGCAGAGCTCGGAACACTGGCCGTAATAGAGGCCTTCGCGGTCAGCCTTGAACCAGGTTTCGTTCAGGCGGCCGGGAACGGCATCGATCTTAACGCCGAAGGCAGGCATTGCGAAAGCGTGGATGACGTCGGCAGCCGTGACGAGCACACGAACGGTCTTGCCGACCGGAACGACGACTTCGTTGTCGACGGCGAGCAGACGCGGGTATTCGGCCTTGTCTTCCTTGCCGAGACCCGCACGATCTTCTTCCTTCATCAGCAGACTGTCGAAGGAGAGCGGGCTTTCGCCGACTTCATATTCATAGGACCAGTACCACTGGTTGCCCGTCGCCTTGACCGTCAGGTCCGGATTCTGCGGCGGCGTCAGCTGCGCGGTCAGAAGCTGGAAGGACGGGATCGCCAGGAATAGCAGGATGATGACCGGACCAACGGTCCAGACAACTTCGATAGCGGTGTTGTGGCTGGTCTTGGAGGGAACCGGGTTGACGCTCTCACGGAATTTGACCACCACGACAATCAGCAGCAGGAGGACAAAAAGAGTGATCGGAATGATGAACCACAGGGTATAGTGCTCAAACCACGTGATCTCTTCCATAATGCCCGTCGCAGCCGTCTGAAAGTTCGTCTGCCAATCGACAGGCTTGTCAGCGAAGGCGCTCGAAGCAAAAAGCAGACAGGCAAGCGCTGCCATAACTGCATAAGCCTTATTTTTCACAATATGTCTCCCCAATGCGCTTGATCAGGATCAAACCGGAACGCAGAATCCCTGCGATACTGCAGCGCTTCAAACCACAGTTTGCCCAACGCCGCAACATCTGTGCAATCAACCCCATGCGGCATTTTTGCACAAATGCGACTTTTCTCACAGGCACCCCTCGGAACCCCCAGCGAATCGACTTATATGTCCCGGTCTGCGCCACTGACGGCGCTATCACGCCACATCAGCGCGACAATGGCGCTCCGCGAGCCCAATTTCCGCCATATGGCGCTGGAATGTACCCCACAGGGCTTTTCATTTTCTCCCGCGCGCTTCAAGAATAGCCCTGATGATTCGACGTTTTGAGGTTTACATGGGCCTGCCCCTTTTCTCCCGACTGTCGGCTCTTGCCGCTCTCGGATTTGCCGTCCTCGCCCTTCCTACGGCGAGTGCTGCCCAACAACCCGCTGGCGCGCCCGGAACGGTCAAGTCCAACCATGGCGCATGGTCGATCGTCTGCGATCAGCCGGCAGGTGCGTCAACCGACCAATGCGCCCTGATGCAGAACGTCATCGCCGAGGACCGGCCGGAAGTCGGCCTCTCGGTCGTCGTGCTGAAGACCGCCGACCGCAAGGCGAAGATCCTGCGCGTTCTGGCGCCGCTCGGCGTGCTGTTGCCGAACGGCCTTGGCCTCAACGTCGACGGCAAGGATATCGGCCGCGCCTATTTCGTGCGCTGCTTCTCCGACGGCTGCTATGCCGAGGTCGTGCTCGAAGACGAACTGTTGAAGACCTTCCGTTCCGGCGCGACGGCAACCTTCATCGTCTTCCAGTCGCCGGAAGAAGGCATTGGCATTCCGGTCGACCTCAAAGGCTTCGGCGAAGGCTACGACGCCCTGCCGTGATGGCACTCGCCACAGACCGATTTTCAAAGCCGCGCCTCGTGCGCGGCTTTTTCGTTTCGAACACCAAGAACCGCGCAAAAAAAGCAAAAGCCCGGATGTTCGTCCGGGCTTGCGAGGTGTGCAGACGTGCAATCGCTCAGCGTCAGATGATGTCTGTCGCGGCGATCTTGATGCCGAAGCCTTCGAGGCCGACATAGTGGCGCTCGCGTGAGGCGATGAGCCGGATGGAGCTGATGCCGAGATCCTTCAGAATCTGTGCGCCGAGGCCGATCTCCAGCCACTCGCTTTCACGAGCCTGCGCCTCGTCATGGGCTTCGCGTTCATGCTTGCCCTTGCGGGCGGTCTGCGACACGCCGACGCCGACCGAGCCTTCGCGCAGATAGACGATGACGCCCCTGCCCTCTTCGGCCATGCGCTTCATGATCCGGTCGATCTGGCAGTCCTTGCCGAAAACGTCGGCACCGACATTTTCAAGGTGCAGGCGAACCGGAATGTCGACGCCGTCGCGGATGTCGCCGAAGACGACGGCGAGGTGTTGCATCGGATCCCAGGGGAGCGAGTAGGAATGTCCCTTGGCCATGCCGTAGGGTGTCTCGATGTCGAACGAACCGCCCTGCTCGATCAGCGTTTCCTTGCGCTGACGGTAGGCGATCAGGTCGGCGACGGAAACCTGCTTCAAACCGTGCTTTTCGGCAAACGCGCTGACCTGCGGGCCGCGCGTGACGGTACCGTCGTCATTGACCAGTTCGCAGATGACGCCGATCGGCGGCAGGCTTGCGAGCTTGCAGAGATCGACGGCCGCCTCCGTGTGGCCCGAGCGCATCAGAACGCCGCCTTCGCGGGCAACCAGCGGGAAGATGTGGCCCGGCCGCACAAAATCGGTCGGGCCGACATTGGGGTTGGCAAGGTTGCGCACCGTCAGCGTGCGATCGTCAGCGGAGATGCCGGTTGTCGTGCCGTGTTTGAAGTCGACCGAGACGGTAAAGGCGGTGGTGTGCGCCGAGTCGTTCTCTGCCACCATGGCATTGAGATTGAGGCGCTTTGCCTCTTCGCGCGGCATCGGCGTGCAGACGATGCCCGAGGTGTGGCGCACGATGAAGGCCATTTTCTCCGGCGTGCAATGGACCGCGGCGACGATCAGGTCGCCTTCGTTCTCACGGCCGCCATCGTCGGTGACGACGACAATCTCGCCGGCTTCGAAGGCACGGATGGCATCAACGACACGCTTCTGGTCATAGGACATCTTGTTCTTCCCGAATTACTTACAGCGGCGCGCCTGTCTAGGAGCGCAAGGGTCGCCGTAACACTTTGAGTTGCTGCATAATTTTGCCCTTAAATCGATCCCGATTTAAGGAGTTATGCAGTAAGCCGGCCGGTCTGGCCGCGGTCACGCAGGTAGTGATCCGCAATCGTGCAGGCAACCATTGCCTCGCCGATCGGCACGGCGCGGATGCCGACACAGGGGTCATGACGTCCCTTGGTGCGCACATCCACCTCGTTACCGTCACTGTCGATCGAACGACGCTCGGTGAGGATAGAAGAAGTCGGCTTGATCGCAAAGCGGGCGATGACCGGCTGGCCGGTCGAAATGCCGCCAAGGATGCCGCCGGCATTGTTGGACAGGAAGACCGGCTTGCCGTCTTCGCCGATGCGCATCTCGTCGGCATTTTCCTCGCCGGTAATTTCGGCGGCGCCAAAGCCGTTGCCGATCTCGACACCCTTGACGGCGTTGATCGACATCAGGTTTGCAGCGATGTCCTGGTCGAGCTTGGCGTAGATCGGCGCACCGATGCCGGCCGGCACGCCCTCGGCCACCACTTCGACGACGGCGCCGATGGACGAGCCGGACTTGCGGATGCCATCCAGATATGCCTCCCAGACGGGCACGATCGCCGGGTCCGGCGCAAAGAACGGATTGTTGTTGACCTCGGCCCAATCCCAGTTGGCGCGGTCGATCTTGTGCTTGCCGATCTGGACGAGTGCAGCGCGCACGACCAGCCCCGGCACCACCTTGCGGGCGATGCCGCCGGCAGCAACGCGCGCCGCCGTTTCGCGCGCCGACGAACGGCCGCCACCGCGGTAATCGCGAATACCGTATTTGACGTCGTAGGTGTAGTCGGCATGCCCCGGGCGATAACGCTTGGAGATCTCCGAATAATCCTTCGAACGCTGGTCGGTGTTTTCGATCAGCATCGAGATCGGTGTGCCGGTGGAAATCATCGTCTCACCGTCCTCATCCAGCATCACACCGGAGAGAACCTTGACGAGATCGTCCTCACGGCGCTGCGTGACGAAGCGTGACTGGCCGGGTTTGCGCTTGTCGAGCCAGGCCTGAAGTTCGCCGAGCGTGAAACGAATGCCGGGGGGGCAGCCGTCCACCACACAGCCAAGCGCCGGGCCGTGGCTTTCGCCCCAGGTGGTGACGCGGAAGAGGTGACCGAAGGTATTGTGCGACATAAGGCAACCGAACTCTGAGAAGCAACGGACGTACATGTTTCATGTACGGGCGCCCCTCTCTTAGTGCAAAGCCGGGACAGGGGGAAGTCTTTCCGACCACCGCTTAGGCACGTCGCGATCTTTCAGATCAACCCGTTGCGCTTCAGTTCTCTTGTTCCTGGGCGTGTCGCGCGAAACCGCGGCATAATTTTGCGGGACATATATCGGGAATTTGCAAGCGCCTCAGGAAGCGAGTCTCAACCCCCGATCTGTCGCAAATGCCAAGAAGTTCTCTGCGCTCAGCGGCTTCGAGAAGGCATAGCCCTGCAGCAGATCGCAGCCGAGAATGCCGAGCATCTCGGCATGTGCCATGGTCTCGACCCCTTCTGCCACCGTCTCGATGCCGAGCGAGCGAGCGATATCGATGATCGACCGGATCATCGCCTGTTCGGTGCGGGCGCCGAGAACCGGGACCACGAGCTGCCGGTCGATCTTCAACCGCTTCGGCTTGATCTTGAGCAGGCTGACGATAGACGTATGGCCCGTGCCGAAATCGTCGATCTCGATGTCGATACCGAGCTTCTTGATACCCTCGATATTGGCGGTGACGATGTCGTCGCTTTCATCGAGGAAGATCGACTCCACCAGCTCGAAGGAAATCTGCCCCGGCACGATGCTCAAGCCTTCGAGCGAGGCGAGTAGCCGCTCGTCCTGCAGGCGCTTGGCCGAGACATTGACGGAGATCTTCGGCACCCGCAGACCGGCAGCCGCCCATCGCATCTGGTCGGCCAGCGATTTCTCCAGGACGAGGCGGTCAAGCGCCGCGGTGACGTTCAGTTCATCGGCGATCGCCAGGAACTTGTCCGGCGTCAGAATGCCCTGGCGCGGATGGCGCCAGCGGATGAGCGCTTCCACACCGGAGAGTGCCAATGTCGAGGCGTCGAACTGCGGCTGGTACCAGGGCACGAACTCGTCGCGCTCGATGCCTTCGAGGATTTCATCGGCGACGCGCTTGGCGGTGACGACTTCAGCCTGGAGCATCTGGGTAAAGAACTGATAGCGGTTGCGGCCGTTTTCCTTCGCCCGGTAGAGCGCCATGTCGGCATTGACCAGCAGCTTGCGTGCGTCGGCATGCGCCTGGCGGGCCACGGCGACGCCGATGCTGACGCCGAAGCGACAGGGAAATCCGTTGTAATCGACGGGCTGGCGCATTTCCGCGATGATCCGATCGCAGAGCGCCGCAAGTTCGGCAGCGCCCGGCGCGCCGGTGACGACGACGACGAATTCGTCGCCCCCGATGCGCGCCACCATGTCACCCGGCGCCATGTTGGAACGCAGGATCTCCGACGCATGAACCAGCATCGCATCGCCGGCCGCATGGCCGAGCGTGTCGTTGATCTGCTTGAAACGGTCGAGGTCGATGTGAAGGATGGCAATGCTCTGGAGCGCATCGGTGTTCTGGCCGGTCAGACGCTCAAGCGCCTTGTCCAGCATCCGGCGATTGCCCAGGCCCGTCAGCGGATCGTGCAGCGAATTGTGCTCGATGCGGATGCGTGCCTGTTCGAGCTCGGCATTCTTGGCGTCGGCCATCGCCTTGGCGGCGCGCAATTGCTCGGTCATCACCACGTCGTCGGTCACATCAAGCGCGATGCCGACCAGTTTCCTGCGCCCCTCCGGCGAGACATGCAATTTGCCGACCGAACGAATGTGGCGGACAGCGCCCTCCGTCAGCACCACGCGGGCCTGGTGTACATAGGTTTCGCGCGCGCCGATGGTTTCGCGCGCGCCGATCGCCGTGTTGACCGCCGATAGCGCGGATCCGCGATCGTCGGGATGCAGCGCGTTGAGCCATGTCGCTTCGTTCGTTGCGCCGTCGGTGTAGACCAACCCGTAGAGCTGGTGCATGCGCTCGTCCCAATAGGTGACGTTGCTGTCGAGATCCGCTTCCCACATGCCGCAGCGATAGCTGTCGAGCGCCAGATCGAGCCGACGCGACAGCTTTTCCAGATCCTGCTCGCGCTCGTAAAGCCCCATGAGGGCCTGCTCGAGCTCCAGGTTCTGCTGGTCAACCTGGGCCTTGGCAGCCCCAAGCCTTTCATTCTTGAGCACGTCATCGGTGACATCCCAGCTGATGCCGGTGATCTTGGACCGGCCATCAACCCCCTGATGGCCGGAGCCGACATTGCGGATATGGCGTATGCTGTCGTCGGCCAGCACGACCCGATACTGCGAGCGGTACTCCAGGCCCTCATCAAGGCTGCGGAAGAGCGCGTTGGCGGCGATACCGACATCATCCGGGTGCACGGTCGAGCGCCATTCATCGTAGGTCGGCTCGTCATCATGGACCGTAAGCCCATGCAGATGGAACATGCGATCGTCCCAGGAGCGCTCCTGCGTGGCCTGGTCGATCTCCCATATGCCGATCTTGGAAGCTTCGAGCGCCAGGTTGAGACGATGCGAAAGCGTCATCACCTCGCCTTCGCGCGCCCGGAGCTTGGCGATGTTGCGCTGGCGCTCGTTGACCAGCCCGCCGGCCAGCAGAATAGGAATGACAACGACGGCGACCGCCGCCGCGATCGCCAAGCGCAGGTCCCTGCTGTTTTGGGGCAACTTTTCCCAGCCGCCGATCGGTGTCGCCGCCAACTCCCAGACACCACCAGGCAGAGTGAGCTGGCGTTTGGCCGGTGCCATTCGAAACACACTGTCGTCACCGAAGAAGGCATCCTGGATACGCTCCGGTTCCGACACGTCGCGGATTGCGAGATGCACGTCGACATGACGGTGGTCGCCGGTGAATTCCGGCGTTTCGACACCTTCCTCAAGCAGGCGGGCGGATCGGTAGAGAGCCCTTTCATCGAGGATTGCTTCAACGTAGCCCCATCGCTCCATGCGCCCCTGGATCTTGGCGAAGACCGGCAGGAAGAGTTCAAAGCCGTTGCGCCCGCTCGGCAAACGGATCGGCCCGATCATGACCGGTTTTACCGTGGACGATGCGCGCTCAACGGCGCGGCGAGTCGCCCCGAATTTGTTGAAGTCGGTGCCGACGAACCATTGCTGGCTTTCGCGCGGAAAGGCGATGCGAACAACGCCGCCCGGGGCCGCCGACGCACGCACCATTTGCGGATTCTGCAGCAGCAATTTGGTCGACATGATGGTGAAATCATCGGCGGTCATCTCGGGATGGACACCAATGCTGTTGGCGAAACCGTTGAGGGCCGCAATATTGGTATTGACCTCCGACTGGAGGCGATTGGCAATGAGGTTCAGTTCATTCTCGACGTCGATCCTGAGATCACTGCGGGCGTTTTCGCGGTTTTGGCGCTCATAGACATGGCCGCCGCTAAAGACGACGATGCCCGCGATGGCGGCCGGTATCAGCGACGGTTTCGCAAATCTGGCTGCCGCCCGAATGCGTTGGCGCAGAACGTCAACAATCTTCACTCTATTCCCCTCGATCCCCAACCGAAGGTAGCGATCGAGTCTTAAGATTGGCTTTCGTCACATTTCTTTGGAAAACCCTACAATTCATGGGGATACAGTGCTGATGCACCGCCGGCTCAGCCGGCGGAATGCTTGAAAACTGCACGTTTGGCGTTCAGTCTCCATCAACCGGCCGGGCATCCCCGAAATGGAGGGAAAGCCTGTCAAAAGCTACGGTGCAAGGCAATTTTTGCCACAATCGGGGATCAAAGGGTGATGACAAGAATAATCGCAGATACATTGAAAAGGGCAAGAAAGATGCGTTTTGTCATTGCCGCGCTCATGGCTACCGCCGGCTTGCTTGCGCCTTTGTCGGCCGTTGCCGAAAGTGCCGATGTAGAGGCCGTTATTACCGGGGTCGATACCGATCGCCTCAGCCTTCAGCTCGACGACGGCAAAAGCTATCAGGCGCCTGAAGAATTCAATTTTGAAGGTCTCACCGCCGGCGTCAAAGTTCTCGTGTTCTACACTGAGGTCGACGGCAAGCGCGTGATCAACGATCTGGAAATCGTTCAGTAAGACTATTTAAGAACCCAAGTCCCGCCCCTTGAGGGGCGGGTGTGCTGACCCGGCTTCGTCAGAGCTTTCCAGGAAAGGTGCGAAGCGGTTTTCCGTCAGGAAATGCGTGGAAACAAAAAGGTAGAGCATTTCTACCGGTCCGTTCAGGACGGAAGCCTCAGATCCAGCCGATGGAATTTCCGGCAATCCGCAACAGACGATCCTGCGGGATGGCAGCAGAAGCCGCCTCATCTTCGTCCATCTCACCAAAAAGCTTGAACAGCGCACGGATGACGCCGCCATGGCTGACGCAGACCGTCGGCTTGCTCACGTCCTTGAGCCATGCGGCAATCCGCCAGGACAGGATCTCGTAGCTTTCGGCATCATTGCCGGGCGGGATGAAATCCCATTTCACTTTGCGTCGCTCGGCGATGCGCTCCGGCACGGACCGTTTCAGCTCCGGTAGCGTAAAACCTTCCCAATCGCCGAAGGAGACTTCCTTCAGCCGGTCGTCGGTGCGGTAAGCGGTGGGATCAAGACCCATGGCCCGGCGAAGGCGCTCCATCGTTTCGCGGGTGCGACCGAGGGGGCTCGCGACGAAGTCGAACTGCGCGGCGTCGGCGCCGAGGATGGCACCAAGCGCAAGCCCGTTTCCGGTCGCCTGCTGGCGGCCGGTATCGTTGAGAGGGATGTCCTTCTGCCCCTGGAGGCGGCTTTCCGCATTCCAGTCCGTTTGTCCGTGACGGATCACATAGATCAGCACAACATTTCGCTCCGGGCAGGAGGCTGTTCGGGCCGGTCGGCGGCGCCGATCAATCCTTGATGACGGAGATATCCGGAGCGTCTACCGCCTTCATGCCGACGACATGGTAGCCGCTGTCGGCGTGGTGAACCTCACCCGTGACCGAGCGCGACAGGTCGGACAGCATGTAGAGGCCGACATCGCCGACTTCCTCGATGGTGACGGTGCGACGCAGCGGTGCGTTGTACTCGTTCCACTTCAGGATGTAGCGGAAGTCGCCGATACCGGAGGCGGCCAGTGTCTTGATCGGGCCGGCAGAGATCGCATTGACGCGGATGTTCTTCGGGCCAAGGTCGACCGCCAGGTATTTGACGCTCGCTTCGAGCGCGGCCTTGGCGACACCCATGACGTTGTAGTTCGGCATGACCTTTTCGGCGCCGTAGTACGTCAGCGTCAGCATCGAGCCGCCGTCCGTCATCAGCTTTTCAGCGCGCCGGGCGACCGAGGTGAAGGAATAGACCGAGATCTGCATCGTCTTGGCGAAGTTTTCCGGCGACGTGTCGACGTAGCGCCCGGTCAGTTCGTCCTTGTCGGAGAAACCGATCGCGTGAACGACGAAGTCGATCTTGCCCCAGTGCTTTTCAAGCGTCGAGAAAACCTCGTCGATGGTGGCTTCGTCGCTGACATCGCAGTGGCCGGCCATGAAACCGTCGATTTCCGCCAAGAGCGGCTCGACGCGCTTCTTCAGTGCATCACCCTGATAGGTCAGAGCAACTTCGCCGCCCTGGCCATGGATGGACTTCGCGATCCCCCATGCAATCGAACGGTTGTTCGCGACGCCCATGATGACGCCACGCTTGCCCTTCATCAAACCCGATGCCTGAGCCATGCATTGTCCCCAATACTATCTGCCGGCATCGACGATGGCCGACGCCAGACTTCACAAAATTCAAAAACGCCAGATCTGCGCTGTCAGCGCGCGTGCGGCAAATTGTCGAGAATTGCCTATGGCATAGCCGCTCCGGTGGTTCAAGCGCGGCCGGGATCAGGAACTGTTAGTCCCCGTAATATTGGTTCAGTGTGTCAGCAAACCGTCACAAATAAAAGCCGTCGCGCAGCGATTTCATGAGGTCGGTGACCTTGTCATCAGGCGTGTCGCGCAAAATGAGCCGCAACTCGACCAGCAGATCGCCGCGCGCGCCATAGGCACCCGGCAGCCCGAAGCCGTCGACGCGAATGACCTTGTCCGACCCGGACCAGGCCGGAACGACAACGGTCGCCTCACCGATCGGCGTAGCGATGACATGCTCGCAGCCCAGCACGGCGCTCTGCAGATCGACGGACAGTGTCGTGAACAGATCGAGTCCACTGGTTCGGAAATCGCCGCTCTGGTCGACGCGCAGGGTGACGACGACGTCGCCGCGTGTCATGCGGGTGACGCGATAGCCCTGCTCCGCCAGGCGGATCGTCTGTCCGTCGACGGCACCCGGCGGTATCTGGACCTTGAAGGTTTCACCGTCGGGCAATTCCAAGGACAGGCGTTGACGATCGATCAAGTCCTGGATGGTGACGGTCAGATCGACAGCGAGATCTGGAACCTTGTCGGCGGGTTTGGCCGCCCGGCCGCGAATGCGTCTGACGATGGCGGCCACCAGCTCGGCGGCGGGTGCTGCGGCACGCTGCATCAGCGGCGGCTCCGTCTTGGCGACCGCCTCCTGCTTCGGCTCAGTGACAGGCTCGGGTTTCGGCTCGGGGGCAGCGGCTGGCCTTTCGGGTGCTTTGGCCGCTGCCGGCTTCGGCGCGGGCCTGGCGGCGCTGGTACGGCTCTCTGTGCCGAAGATCCGCGAGACCGCCTCTTCGGCGGTTTCCGCATCGACCGGCTGCTCCTCCGGCTCGGGGCCGCGCATCTTCGCCTTCATCGCCTCCATGCGGCGCAGCTCGGCTTCGCGCCGGGCATAGTCGTAGCGGCTTCTCAGCTTCGGGTCGCGCAGCAGCTCGTAGGCCTTGCCTGCTTCGGCAAAGCGCTCGGCGGCAGTCGGGTCGTCCTGATTGTGGTCGGGATGGATGGCCTTGGCGACCGAGCGCCACGCCGCCTTGATTTCGTCCTGACCGGCGGTGCGCCGGACGCCGAGAATTGCATAGGGATCACGCATGGCTTGCTACCATCTTCTCTGATCGGCGGCCTCTCCCGGATGCCCGCCTTATGCCTCAAACCGGGGATCAAGTGCTGTGGCACGTCCCGTTCAGCGGCGAGGATGGGCAGAACTTGCTAAATATCGGTTAGCCGGGGCGACGACGGAGCAGGTCAAAACGACGATCGAACCGTTCCTGCCGCGGTTTGCCGAAACGTGGTTAACGCAGGATTTCAGGAGCGCGGACCGAAGCTGGTGAGATACCACTCGCCATCGCTGAGCTTGCAGGTGCTGCCGTCGAACTTGGCAATGCCCTCATAGGAATGGCGGGTCGTGGTGAAACGACGGCAAAGCATGCCGCTGGCGTTGTCTTCCTGAATGCTGCTGATGACGCCGGCGCTGCCGGACGTGGCGTTTGCCCAGGGAATAGGGTTGAGCGACCCCTGCCCGAGTTCGGCTGAGGTCACGGCGTTGCGAATCAGGACCGCATCGGAAAGGCCGTCGGAGGTTTTGGCAACGGGAACGGTACCGGTTGAAACGGTGCGATCGACACCACTGCCGAACATGTCGAGGCCGGCTCCCATGCAACCGGACATAATGAGCACGGGCAGGCAAATTGCCGCGCCACGCATCACCGAGAAGGAATACCCCTTCTTGCCATCGATCCACTTTGCTATGTCTTGCACGGCAATCCTGTCAGACTCGCAAGAGCCGCACGTTTCCCGAGGAAGTCAACAAGCAGGCTCTGACATTTTCGATGCGGAAACACCGCTCGGGCTCATCCCGAAGCGTTTCCGCGCCAGACATCACGGCGTTAGAAGGCAATATGGCGGTGAATGAGTTAACAAGCGGTGACTTCACGGAAGCAAATGAGCCCTTTTCCCTTTTCGGCACATGGCTGAAAGACGCGGAAGGCAGCGAGATCAACGACCCGAATGCCGTGGCGCTGGCGACCGTCGACCCCGACGGGTTGCCGAATGTGCGCATGGTTCTGCTCAAGGATTTCGACGAGCGCGGCTTCGTCTTCTACACCAATTTCGAAAGCCAGAAGGGCCGCGAAATTCTCGGCGCCCGCAAGGCCGCCATGTGTTTCCACTGGAAATCGCTCCGGCGCCAGGTACGGCTGCGCGGGCCTGTCGAAATCGTCTCGGAGGCCGAGGCGGACGAATATTTCAAGTCGCGACCGCGCGGCAGCCGCATCGGCGCCTGGGCTTCGAAACAGTCCCGTCCGCTCGAAAGCCGCTTCGCGTTGGAAAAAGCGGTTGCCGAATACACGGCCCGCCATGCGCTTGGCGAAATCCCCCGTCCGGAATACTGGTCCGGCTTTCGCATCCGCCCGACCTCGATCGAGTTCTGGCACGACCGGCCATTCCGACTGCACGACCGCCTGGAGTTCCGTCGCGAGACACCGGAAGGTGGCTGGGAAAAGGTGCGGATGTACCCATGATGGACGCGGTAGGCGGCGGCTGGAGCATTTCCAGGAAAAGTGTGCAGCGGTTTTCCGCCCGGAAATGCGCAAAAGTGAGAAGCTTGAGCGCTTCCGTTTCGTCTAAAGCGGAAAGATTCTAGCTTCGACCGAGCCGAAATGGAATGCCCGAGGCGAGCGCCGAAACGTAACGGGCACGCTGGAAATGGCCGTTAAGTGAAATGCGCGGCAAGGCGTCTAGCGGCGTCGCCGCCGCGACCGTGCCCGGCATGGTGGTGACCGCAACCGTAAAGCCGAGATCGGCTGCAAGCCTTTGATCGCGCGGCGAGACAGCCGGGCGATCCCCATAGGGATAGGCAAAGCTGCGCGGCCTTTGGCCGACAATGGCTTCGACGCGGGCGGCGGATGCCTCGATCTCCTGGCTTGCCTGTTCATCACCGAGCCGCGCGACGGCGCGGTGGCTTATGGCGTGCGCCCCGAGGCTGGCGAGCGGGTTTTCAATCAGGAGACGGAGACCGGCTTCGTCGAGCGTCAGCGTTTTGGTGATAGCCAACGCATCGATCCCATGTTCCAGCGCCGCCGCGTCGAGCTCGGCAACCGAAACAATTTCCTCGCGACTGTGGATGTAGGCGGCCATACGGCCAAATATCGCGTGCTTGTCGGCGCTACTTTCAGCCTTGAGTACCTCCACGCCGCTACCGAAATCAAACCGGAACTGCGTGGTTGCCGAGAGCAGATCGGCCAGCGTTTCCCACCAGAGCGTATGGGTGCGGTCGACGAACCCGCCGGTCACGAAAACGGTGAACGGCACGCCGTGCCGCGTAAAGACCGGCTGGGCATGGTCGAGATTGTTGCGATACCCGTCGTCGAGGGTGAAGCAGGCGAAGGGCGCTGCACCCTCGTCGGCAAGCGCCGTCGGCAAATCGTCGAGCGCAATGAAGCGATAGCCGTCCCGCTTCAGCCGGGTGATGGCCCTATCGAGAAACTCCGGGGTGATTTCGAGATGGGCGTTCGGATCAAAGGCCCGGGCAACCCGCGGGCGGACGTGATGCAGGGTGAAAATAGCGCCGCGCCGACGGGCATCAGGCATCAGGCCAGCGCGGCTTAGACCGTGCGCCAACTCAAGCCCACCGGCGATTGCCGCGCGCCGCGCCCTCGTCCTGATGCTTGCCGTGATCCCACCCGCCATATCAGTCCATTCAAATCAGCCTGTATCGATCACTGCAGAACTCCTTGCGCCTCGGTCGATTTACGGAGAAGATCGTCTGGAGGGTTTCAAGCGTTACAGTGTCCCTGGCGCGCCAGACCTGGTGCACCACCATGGAGGTTAATGGCGGGAGCGTTAAACCTTGCTGAAGGACGTCGGCGTTAATTTCTGGTTTACCACCCCGACGAAAGTCGCAGGAAGAAATCGCATTCTGCCTCAAAGTTGCAGCAAAGACACGGCCTTGTCACAAAAAGGCACAGCGCGCCTGTCCGACGGCGCATTTCGATGGGGACTGACATGAAAGCTATCCGCCGCCTCCTTTTGGCGATGTGCGCTCTCGCTCTGGGGTCTGCGACGGCGTTTGCCGGCAGCGCTTCGTTGGTGCTCGATGCGCGCACGGGCAAAGTCCTGTCGTCGGAGAATGCGGACACGCTGAACCACCCGGCATCGCTCACCAAGATGATGACGCTGTACCTCACCTTCGAGGCGCTCCGGCGCGGCGACATGAACTGGGACAGCAAGATCAAGGTATCGAGGGCGGCGGCGGCCCAGCCGCCGATGAAACTGGGCCTGAAGCCGGGTAGCACGATCACCGTGCGCGAAGCAGTCTATGCCATGATCGTCCGCTCGGCGAACGACGCAGCCGCCGCGATGAGCGAAAGGCTCGGCGGTTCGGAGCAGAACTTCGCCAGGAAAATGACGGCTAAGGCGCGCCAACTGGGCATGAGCCGCACCGTCTTCATCAACGCATCCGGCCTGCCCGCAAGCAGGCAGGTGACCACCGCACGCGATATGTCGACGCTCGCGGTGGCGCTGATACGCGATTACCCCAGGGAATACCGGCTGTTTGCCACGCCGAGCTTCACGTTTCGCGGTCGCAAGATTCGCGGCCATAACAACCTGATGTACCGCTATGACGGCATGGACGGCATCAAGACCGGCTACACCAATGCCTCCGGCTTCAATCTCGTCAGTGCCGTCAGGGACGGCAACCGCCGCGTCATCGGCGTGGTGATGGGCGGGCGCACGGCGCGCAGCCGCGACGACAAGATGGCGGCATTGCTCAACCGCCATGTCGGCAAAGCCTCCAATGGCCGCCAGTTGGTGGCCGCTGCCAAGACGCGGAGTGCTGCTGCAGCTGAGGTCGAGGTCGCATCTGCCGCCACGATGTCGGACGTGCCGCTGCCCTTCACGGCAGCCCATCGTGCCAAGGGCGACAGCGTTGCGGCATTGATCGCCGCGTCATCCACGACGGTCGTGCCGGCCGAACGGCCGACGGCCATGGTCGAAGAGGAAAACGCCGCTGTCGTTCCAGCCGCCGGCCGCTGGCAGATCCAGATCTCGGCGGCACCTTCGGCTGAAGCGGCCCGCGCGCTTCTGGCACAGGCGCAAGCAGCCGGAGGCGACATGCTGGCGGAGGCGTCTCCCTATACGGAAGCGGTGGGCGAAGGCGCCGGCACCATCTATCGCGCCCGCTTCGTCGGCTTCAGCAGCCGTGATGCTGCCGCTTCCGCCTGCAGCGCGCTGAAGAAGCGCTCCTACGACTGCGTGCTGCTGCCCTCGCGAGGCTAAGGGAGCCATCGGCCTTAGGCCTGCGTGCCGCCGACGGTGATCTGGTCCATGCGCAGATGCGGCTGGCCGACGCCGACCGGCAACCATTGCCCGGCCTTGCCGCAGTTGCCGATGCCGGTGTCGAGCTTGGTGTCGTTGCCAACCATCGTCACGCGCTTCATCGCGTCGGGGCCATTGCCGATCAGCATCGCGCCCTTGACCGGCGCGCCGATCTTGCCGTTCTCGATCATGTAGGCCTCGGTGCAGCCGAAGACGAACTTGCCGGAGGTGATGTCCACCTGGCCACCACCGAAGGAGACGGCATAGATGCCCTTCTTCACCGAGGCGATGATTTCCTCGGGCGTCCGGTCGCCGGACAGCATGTAGGTGTTGGTCATGCGCGGCATCGGCACATGGGCATAACCCTGGCGCCGGCCGTTGCCGGTCGGCTGCATGCCCATCAGCCGGGCGTTCTGCCGGTCCTGCATGTAGCCAACGAGCTTGCCGTCCTCGATCAACACGTTGTAGCCCGATGGCGTGCCCTCATCATCGATCGAGATCGAGCCACGCCGGGCCTCGATCGTACCGTCATCGACGACTGTCACACCCTTGGCAGCAACCTGCTCGCCGAGCAGGCCGGCAAAAGCGGAGGTCTTCTTGCGGTTGAAGTCGCCTTCAAGGCCGTGGCCGACGGCTTCGTGCAGCATCACACCCGGCCAACCCGAGGCCAACACCACGTCCAGGGTACCGGCCGGCGCATCGATCGCGTCGAGATTGACGAGCGCCTGGCGTAGTGCCTCGTCGGCACCCTTCTTCCAGTTCTCCTCGGTGATGAAGTCGCCGAAGCCGCGGCGTCCGCCGATGCCGTAGGAGCCGCTTTCCTGACGGTCGCCATCGCCGGCAACCACGGAGATGTTGATGCGCGTCATCGGCCTGATGTCCTGAACCCGGTGGCCATCGGCGCGCAGGATATCGACCAGCTGCCAGCTTGCGGCGATCGAGGCCGTCACCTGCCTGACCTTGGGATCGCGTGCACGCAGATAGGCGTCGATTTCCTGCAGAAGCGCGACCTTCGCCTCAAAGCTCGGCTCGCCGATCGGGTTTTCGTCGCCATAGAGCTTCGTGTTGGTGCGTTGCGGCGCTGCGGCATAGGAGCCGGCATAACCGCGCGTCACCTGGCCGACTGCATCGGCGGCACGGCGAAGTGCTGCCAGCGACAGCTCACCGGCATGGGCATAGCCGACCGATTCGCCGGCGACCGCACGCAGACCAAAACCCTGGTCGGTGTTGAAGCTGCCGCCCTTCAGCCGGCCGTTGTCGAAGGAGAGCACTTCGGCCTGGGCATGTTCGAGAAACAGCTCACCATCGTCGGCGCCGGCAAGCGTCTCCGACAGAACCTTGCGGATCGCTGCCTCGTCGGCATCGAAGAGGCTCATCAGATCGGTGTTCATAGTCGTGCGCTCCCGCGTCATAAGTTCGATGGCCTCCATTTAGGAAGGCGAGCGGTTCAAGCCAAGAAAAATATCGATCAGGAGAGCGAAGCGTTCCAGCCATCGAGGCGTTCGATGCGCTCGACCCCGGCGAAGCGGGCGACGCGTTCGAGTTCTGCATCTATGCGCTCCATGCGCCCAGAGGACGGCTTGACGCCACGCTCCAGCCAGAGCCGGCGCACATCGAGACTGCCGCGCTTGCGGTCGGCCTTCATGTCGATGCGGCCGATCAGGCGATCGCCTTCGATCAGCGGGAAGACATAGTAGCCGTATTCCCGCTTCGGCTCAGGCACGAAGATCTCGATGCGATAGAAGAAGCCGAACAGCCGCTCGGTGCGATTGCGGTCGCGCAGCAACGGATCGAACGGGCTCAGCACGCGCACGCGGCCCGGCGGGTCGGGAATATCGCCAAGCTCGTCAGGAAAACCCGCAAGCGCATAGGACGACCGTGGCTTGCCGCCGTCGATCGGCTCGATCGACACGTCGATCAGTTCGTCGCGATGTTCCGCCACCCAGGCCTTCGCTTCGTCCGGAGAGACCAGATCCCAGAACGCGGCGATTTCGCCGTGGGTGGCAAAGCCCAAGCGTTCAAGGGCGCTGCGGCAGGCCCAGTCTATGAACTCGTGATGCTCCACCTCGCCATCCTGGTGGTGCGGCGGGATCACCCGCTCTGTCAGGTCGTAGACCTTCTGGAAATTCTCGCGCCTGGCGATCGCCAGCTTGCCGGTGCGCCACAGCACCTCAAGCGCAGTCTTCGACGGATGCCAGTTCCACCAGCCGCCGGACTCGTGTTCGGCCTCCTTGAGGTCGCGGGCAAGCACGGGACCGCCCTTGGCGATGCGCTCGTAGGTTTCGTCGCAGCCTTTTTCAAATCCCTCGCCGCGCCACTTGCTCCAACGGTCGACGATGGTCTCGCCTTCCCATTTGAAGCGGTGCTTCCAGTAGCGGTAGAAGCTGCTGGGGATGATCGAAGCGTCATGGGTCCAGTGCTCGAACAGTTCGCGGTCGTCTTCAAGCAGCGATGTCAAATGTTCGCGGCGATAGGTCTGGTTGCGCGAGAACAGGATCTGATGATGGGCGCGTTCCACCGTCGCGATGCTGTCAACCTGAACGAAGCCGATGTCATGGATCAGCTTCAGTAGGCCATCCTTGCCGAGCGCGCGGTGCGGCGCGCCGGAAAGGCCCTGCTTTGCGAGGAAGATGCGCCGGGCATCGCTATTGGAGAGCCGAATCGTCATGGGAGAAAGAGTAGGCTTTTATTCCCATATTTCAAACGGAACCTTGGCGCAAAGCGCATTGCCCTTGTCCGCCGACTTGGCCTATAGAGCAACCGCAAACCGCGAGGGACGGGATGGACATCCGCTTTACCGATTGCTCGGTCCGCTTCGGCGAACGGGTGGCGCTGCAGCCGCTGACGCTGACGATCACCGAAAGGCGTGTCGGCATTATCGGCCTCAATGGCTCCGGTAAGACAACCTTCGCGCGGCTGATCAACGGTCTAGTCAAACCTTCTGCCGGCAGCGTCACCGTCAATGGCCTCGATACGGTCAAGGACGAGCGCGCCGTGCTTTCCGAAGCCGGCTTCATCTTCCAGAATCCGCAGCACCAGCTGATCATGCCCGTCGTTGCCGATGACATCGGCTTCGGCCTGAAGAACCGCGGCCTCAAAGGCGAGGAAATCGACAAGCGGACGCAAGCGGTGCTGTCGCGCTTCGGCGTCGAGCACCTGGCGCGGCGCCGGGTTCACGAACTCTCCGGCGGCGAGACCCAGCTGATCGCCATGGCCAGCGTCGTCGTCACCGATCCCAAAATCCTGATCCTCGACGAGCCGACCAACCAGCTCGACCTACGCAACCGGCGGCGCGTCGCCGACACGATCGCGACACTTGACGAAGACACGCTGGTCATCACCCACGACCTGCCGCTGGTCGAAAATGTCGAGCGCCTGCTGCTCTTCCACGAAGGACGGCTTGCCGCCGATGGCGCGCCGCAGGAAACGATCCGCCACTACCACGAGATCGCCGGATGCTGACGAGCCTGCACATCGAGGGCAACAGCTGGCTGCACCGGCTGCCGGTGCGTGCGAAGCTTTTGGCACTGGTGGCGCTCAGCATCCTGCTTTTCCTCACCAGCTCGCTCGTCGTGCAGCTGATCGCCTTTGTGATTTCCGGCGGGCTCTATCTCTCGGTCGGCCTTTCCTGGCGCGAAGCGCTGAAACGCGTCGGCTTCGTCTTCTTCACGATCTTCTTTCTCGCGGCCGTGAACCTCTTCCTTCTCCCCTTGAACGAAGTCGCCGTCTTGACCCTGCGCCTGATGGCCCTGGTGCTTTTCGCCGCTGCCGTGACCGCAACGACGACGATCGGCGGCTTCATGGACGAGATCACGGTGCTGCTGACGCCCTTCGAACGCCTGGGCTGGGTGCGCGCTGCCGATGTCAGCCTGGCGCTTGGGCTCGTCCTGCGCTTTGTGCCAGACATTTTCACGCGCTATCAGGCCATTCGCGAAGCACACCGGGCGCGTGGGCTGCCGGTGCGACCGTTGACGATCATCGGACCACTGATCATCCTGACGCTCAAAGATGCGGATACGATCGCCGCGGCGATTGACGCGCGTGGTTTTCGCCGTCAATAAATTCGCGCATCCTAATAAGCAAGGAACCGGAACAGCATGAACACCAGAGATCTCGTCCTTATCGCCCTCTTTGCCGCGATCGTCGTCGTGCTCGGCCTCATTCCGCCGATCACGCTCGGCTTCATTCCCGTGCCGATCACCGCGCAGTCCATGGGCGTGATGCTCGCCGGCTGCATTCTCGGCGCCAAGCGCGGCGCTTTCGCCTTCCTGCTCTTCATTCTGCTCGTCGCCATTGGTCTGCCGGTGCTATCAGGCGGTCGTGGCGGTCTCGCCGTCTTTGCCGGCCCGTCTGGCGGCTTCATTCTCGGCTGGGTCGTTGCCACCTTCGTCACCGGCCTGATCGCGCAGCGCTTCGTCCGGGAAGGCCAGGCTGAACTGCACCAGTTCGTCGGCTTCTTCCTCGCCTCGGTAATCGGCGGCATCGTCGTGCTCTATGCGATCGGCATGCCCTGGGTATCGGCCGTCACCGGCACGCCGCTGCTCGCGGTTGCCACCGGTTCGCTCGCATTCCTTCCCGGCGACCTGCTGAAGGCCGCCATCGCGACGCTTGCCGCACGCGCCGTCTTCGCCGGCTATCCGCTGCTGCCGGTTCGCGCCTGAACCGATGCCGTTTGCCGCCGCCATTGCGCGCCACGCGGAACAAATCCCGCAAGTCCCGGCCTTCCGCATGGAAGGCCGGGTTTTCACATTCCGGGAGCTTGCGCTTTGCGCCGGCCAGCTCGTTTCCGCGTTCGGGAGATTGACGGCAGACACCGGGAATAAAAACGTCCTGCCCGCCACCACAAAGCTGATCGCACTGGAGATCGGCAACCATCCCCTTTTCGCTGCCGCATTCGTCGCCGCAACATCAGGCGGGCATTGCGTTGTTTTGATCGACCCACATCTGCCGGAGACAACGCGGGCGGCAATGCGTGAGCAATTGCGCCCCGACATCACGGTTCGCGCCGACGGCGAGGGGCTGCGGCTCGATGCGACCGCTTCCGGTCAAAGCCTGCTTTTCGCCGCCGGTTCAGACGAAGACATGACGCCGATCGCCATCGGCGCCGATGACGAGCCGTTTCTCGTCGTCTTCACTTCCGGTACCACGGGCATGCCGAAAGCGATCGTGCGCGATCGCGGGTCCTGGCGGCGCAGCCTGAAGATGGGCCAGGATTTTTTTGGCATTAACAGCGACACGCGCACCTTCGCCCCCGGCCCGCTCGCCCATGGGCTGACGCTCTATGCGTTCGCCGAAACGCTTGTTGCCGGCGCCGAATTCGTCGGCATGGCGCATTTCGATGCGGCGCGTGCGTCCGAGACCATCGCCTCGCAGGATGTCAGACGGCTCGTGCTGGTACCGACGATGCTGAGGCGGCTCTGCGCATCGCCTTCCCATGCGGCATTGGCGTCGGTGCAGAAGATCACCGTTGCCGGCGCCAAGCTGACACCCGCCGATCGCGCAGCCGCTGCGACACCGTTTTCGCAAGCTGACATCGTCGAGTATTACGGAGCATCCGAACTCGGCTTCATCAGCGTTGCCGGTCCCGGCGACACAGCATCGGCGACCGCCGTCGGACGCGCCTTTCCCGGTGTCGGCCTAATCGTGCTCGACGAGAGCGAAAAGCCGCTACCGTCAGGCGAAGCCGGCACGATCTTCGTCAACAGCGACCTGATTTCGAGCGGCTATATCGGCACCGGAGATGGTGCGGGCCTCAGGCGTGTCGGCAGGCTCGCAACCGTCGGCGACCTCGGATTCCTTAGTGCCGACGGCACGCTGCATCTCGTCGGGCGCTCCGGCGGCATGGTGCTTTCCGGCGGCAACAACATCTATCCGCAGGAGGTCGAGGCGACGCTTGTCGGGCATGCCGATGTGCATGCGGCGTTCGTTCTCGGACTGGACCATCCCGATCTCGGCAGCGAACTCGTCGCCGTCATCGAGCCGAATGGTGCAACAATCGACCGAGCGGCGCTCGACCGTCATCTCGACAGCCATCTGCCGCGCTATAAACATCCACGACGGATCTGGCTTTGCCATACCTTACCGATGACGCAATCTGGTAAGGTGGCCGCCGGGACTCTCAAGCAATGGATTGTGGACGGACATGACGCCCTTGAGCCCTTCGTCTGACCCATCGCGCACACCGGTGATCGTGGCGGCCCTGCGTACGCCTGTTGGGCGCGTGCGCGGCGTGCTCGCGGAGGTCGAGCCGGCACGGCTCGCTGCGCCGTTGATCACCCGCATCCTCGCCGATGTCGGCCTGGCGGCGGAGGCGCTCGATGACGTCATCCTCGGCAATGCCGCCAACTGCGCCGGCAACCTTGGACGGCTGGCGGCACTTGAGGCCGGACTTCCGGTATCGACACCCGGCCTGACCATTGACCGGCAGTGCGGCGCCGGGCTCGAGGCCATCACCCTTGCCGCCCGTCTCATCCAGTCGGGCGCCGGTCGCTTCTACCTTGCCGGCGGCACCGAAAGCGCCAGTCGCGCCCATATTCGCCTGAGGCCGCCGACGACCCCTGGCGAAGAGCCTCAACCGATCAAGCGTTCGCGCATGGCACCGGACGAGATCGGTGACCCTGACATGGGCGTTGCCGCCGAAAACGTCGCCACAGCCTGCAGCATTTCCCGCGAAAGACAGGATGCGTTTGCGCTCGAAAGCCAGCGACGCGCCGTCGCCGCCCAGGGCGCGGGCCGGTTTACGCGCGAGATCGTACCGATCGAAACGACTGCGGGGATCGTCGAGGCCGACGAATGCCCGCGCGCCAATGCATCGCTCGAAACCCTGCAGCGGCTGAAACCCGTCTTCGTCCAGGACGGCACGGTGACCGCCGGAAATGCCTGCCCGATCAACGACGGCGCAGCGATGGTTCTGGTGACCAGCCTTGCCGAAGCGCGACGCCTGGGGCTTTCCTTTGCGCTCGAATTCATCGATGCGACGACCGCCGGTGTGCATCCCGATCTGCTCGGGCTCGGCCCGGTGCCGGCGATGGAAAAACTGAAAGCGCGCAATCCGGCGCTTGATGTCGATGCGATTGATTTCATCGAATTCAACGAGGCCTTCGCCTCGCAGGTGCTCGGCAGCCTAGATCAACTCGATATTTCGCCGGAACGGGTCAATCTCGACGGCGGTGCCATCGCCCTCGGCCATCCCTATGGCGCATCCGGCGCGATCCTCGTGGTGCGGCTGTTCACGCAGATGCTGGCAGTCCCGCGCGAAACGCAGGCACTGGCGATGATGGGCATCGGCGGCGGCATGGGCGGCGTCGCGCTGTTCCGCAGCCTGCGGCCTACCGAATAGGTTCGTGATGGTTCAGAGAATGTAGCTGCCGAGCCATTCGCGCGTTGCGGCCGGCACCGGCAGCGGCGTGTGCCGTTCGCGATCGACGGCAACCCAGACAATCTCGAGTTCTGCCGCAAGCTGGCCGGCCGCCTCGACGCGCACGGCAAAGCTCACCGAGCTTCCGCCGATCTTGGCGACAGTAACGATGAAGCGCGCCGGCTCGTCATAGCGCAGGCCGCGATGGAAGACACAGGCCGAGCGGCGAACGAGATAGGCAGGCTCATGGACGACCGACGGCCGGTGCCGCCAGAGTTGGGAAAGTGCCGCTTCGGCATGGGCATAGTAGGCGGCATTGTGCATGTGGCCATGCATGTCTATATCGCGAAACGGAATGCGGATTTCCGTGACGTTTTCCCGCTCCCTGCCGTCCATGCGAGGTCCTCTTAGAATGCGCTCCACCCTCGTTAGCCAGTTCGGCGATCCGCGACAAGTGATTGCGCTCGTCGATGCCGAGCGAATCCCGCCGGGGCACGGCGGGGTCGAGATCGCGCTCTCCCTGTCGGCCATCAATCCCTCCGACCTCATTCCCGTCACCGGCGCCTATAGTGCCCGGACGACCCTGCCCTTCGTGCCCGGCTTCGAGGGCGTCGGCACCGTCAACCGCATCGGCGCTGGCGTTACGACCTTGAAGCCCGGCGATCGCGTGATCCCGATCGGCGCAAGCGGCCTTTGGCAGCAATATCTGGTACGGCCGGCCGAATGGTGCTTTGCCGTGCCTGACGATATCGACGACCGCCAGGCGGCCACCAGCTACGTCAACCCGCTGACGACGATCCGGCTCATCGAAGCGCTCAAGTCCCATTTCGGATCGGTGAACGGCCAGAGAATCGGCGTGACCGCAGCGGGTTCGGCCATCGGCGGCATGCTGCTGAAGCTCATGTCGGGCGAAGGCGCAAAACCGATAGGGATCGTGCGCAGCCAACGCAGCGCCGAGCGGCTTGCGTCCGACACACCCGGCAAAATCGTCATCGCCGATAAAGGGCATATCCCTTCGGGCCTTGCCTTCGACGCCATTGTCGACGCGGTCGGCGGCCCGTTTGCCGGCGAGCTCATCGGCCAGACGCTCCAGCTCGGCGCCGCATTCATCCAGTATGGCGCGCTTAGCGGTGTGCCCGTGCCGATACCGGCAATCCAGGCTCGGCCGGATGTACGCTTCTCCTTTCTGTGGCTGAGAACCTGGGTGCACGCCGCCGGTCGGCCAGCGATCGAAGCGGCTTTTGCGCAGAGTTTTGCCGGTCTGCGCACCGGGCTTTTCTCAAGCCGGATTGCGCAAACCTACCCGCTCAGTTGCCTGGATGAGGCCTTGGCGCATCAGGCGGATCCTCGCCGCGACGGCAAGCTGCTGCTTGATACGCGCTGTTGAAAATCAGTGCTTTCGCTTGGGCGCGCCATGGACGTTGGCAGGTTGGAGCACTAGTTTCGGCGCATGACCACGCTGCTCTATGAAAATCCGATCTTCCTGGAACACGAGGTTCCGGAAGGTCACCCTGAAAGGCCGGACCGGCTGAAAGCGCTGAACCTTGCGCTCGAGCACCCGAATTTCGCCGACCTCAAGCGCATAAAGGCGACGAAGGCGAGCGAAGACCTGGTGCTGCTCGCCCATCCGGAGGAGCATCTGCGCACCGTCAAGCGCGCCATCCCCGAAGAGGGCATCGCCAATCTGGAAGCTGACACCTATGCCAGCCCGTTCAGCCTCGAGGCGGCATTGACCGGCATCGGCGGTGCGGTTGAGGCGGTCGATGCAGTTTTCACGGGCAAGGCCGACAACGCTTTCGTCGCGGCGCGTCCGCCCGGCCACCACGCCGAGAAGAACAAGGCCATGGGCTTCTGCTTCTTCAACACCGTCGCGATTGCCGCCCGCCACGCACAGGTGGCGCATGGGGCAGAGCGCGTGGCGATCGTCGACTGGGACGTGCACCACGGCAACGGCACTCAGGACATCTTCTGGGACGATCCGTCGGTGCTTTTCTGCTCCACTCATCAGATGCCGCTTTATCCCGGCACCGGGGCCAAGGACGAAACCGGCGTGAAAGGCAACATCGTCAACGCGCCGCTCTCGCCCAATGCCGGCAGCGAGCATTTTCGCGAGGCGTTCCGCTCTCGTGTGCTGTCGGCGCTGACGAACTTCCGGCCGGATTTCATCCTGATCTCGGCCGGCTTCGATGCCCACTACCGCGATCCGCTGGCGCAGATCAACCTTGTCGCCGAGGACTTCGACTGGGCGACGGGCCGCCTGCACGAGATCGCCGACCGCAGCGCCGGCAACCGCATGGTCAGCCTGCTCGAGGGCGGCTATGACCTGCAGGGACTGGCCGAGTCGGCCGGCATGCATATTTTGAGATTGATGAGAGGGTAACCATGACCACCACCACGCAACCGGACGTTTCGGCCCTCTCCTTCGAGCAAGCCGTCGAAGAGCTGGAGCGCATCGTCTCGGCACTGGAACGCGGCGACGTCGCGCTCGACAAGTCGATCGAGATCTATGAGCGCGGCGAAGCGCTGAAGAAGCACTGCGAGGCGCTGTTGAAGGCTGCCGAAGACCGGATCGAAAAAATCAGGCTCGACCGTGCCGGCAAGCCGCAGGGCGTGGAACCGCTCGACGCGGAGTAAACGACGGGGGATTGGTCAACGTCCGGAAACGCTGCGTCTTCGCCTAGCGCCTACCCGCAACGTGCGTTAGGCGCTAGGCTCAGACCATACGAACAACGGGAGCGTGCACCATGTCCTTCTTTCCAGGCCCCGACCCGCTCGCCGGCGACAAGCCCGCCTGCGACGCCATCGAACACCTGATCATCCCGCGCACCAGCGACATCGGCGGATTGCAGGTTCGCCGCGCACTACCGACAGCGAAGCGGCGGCTTGTCGGGCCGTTCATCTTCTTCGACCGGATGGGACCGGCGCTGTTGCGTGCCGGCGAGGCGATCGACGTTCGGCCGCATCCGCATATCGGCCTTTCGACCGTGACCTATCTGTTCGACGGCGAAATCAAGCATCGCGACAGCCTCGGCACCGAAATGGTCATCCGCCCCGGCGACGTGAACCTGATGACCGCCGGCCGCGGCATCGTTCACTCCGAGCGTTCACCGGAAAACCAGCGCGGGCATGAACGCTCGGTTTCCGGGTTGCAGACCTGGCTGGCGCTCCCCGACCACAAGGAAGAGATCGACCCGATCTTCGACCATACCGAACGGCACATGCTGCCGCAGCTCAATGACGGCGGCATAGATGCCCGGGTGGTGATCGGCAGCTTCGAAGGGCAGAAGTCGCCGGTCTCGGTCTTTACCGACACGATCTATGTCGACCTCAACATCGCGCCCGGCAAAAGCGCGCCGTTTGCCGCCAATTGGGAAGAGCGTGCGATCTATATCCTCTCAGGCGAAGCGATCATCGCCGGCGACCACTTCGCCGACAATCAGCTGCTGGTCTTCCGGCCTGGCGACGAAATCACCGTCACCGCCGGTCCGCTCGGCTGTCATGTCATGCTGTTCGGCGGCGCAGCACTCGGCTCGGCCCGCCACATCTGGTGGAATTTCGTGTCATCGTCAAAGGACCGCATCGAGAAGGCCAAGGAAGAATGGCGCACCGGCCGCTTCGACATCGTGCCCGGCGACGAGGAGGAATTCGTGCCCCTTCCCACCGGTTGAGGGCATCGAACAACCGCGACCGCTTGCCGCTTCCAGTTGCCGCATGCTTCCTTAAATCGATTTCGATTCAGGGAATCATACGGTAGTGTCTAGGACAACGACGCAGGAAAGCCTAATTTTGCATTCAGCAACAATTGCGTCTAAAGAGCCGCTTTAACGGTACCACCAACTATCGCGCACCCGATCCGTGCGGTGCGCATGAGGCATGCAGCGTGACACAACTGCCAACGAACCCGATGCCGGCAACCCCCTTGCTCGACAAGGTGACCTTTCCCGACGATCTGAAGAAGATCGACGACAAGGATCTGCCGCAGCTTGCCGGCGAAGTTCGTGCAGAGATGATCGATGCGGTCTCGCGTACCGGTGGCCATCTCGGCGCGGGCCTCGGCGTCGTCGAGCTGACGATCGCCATCCACAAGATATTCAACACGCCGCATGACCGGCTGATCTTCGACGTCGGCCATCAGTGCTACCCGCACAAGATTCTGACCGGCCGTCGCGATCGCATCCGCACCTTGCGCCAGGAAGGCGGCCTGTCCGGCTTCACCCGTCGCGCCGAAAGCGAATACGACCCCTTCGGTGCCGCGCACTCCTCGACGTCGATTTCCGCCGGCCTCGGCATGGCTGTCGCCGCCGACCTCGACGGCAAGAACCGCAATGTCATCGCCATCATCGGCGACGGTGCGCTTTCGGCCGGCATGGCCTATGAAGCGCTCAACAATGCGGGCGCGCTCGATGCCCGCCTGATCGTCATCCTCAACGACAACGACATGTCGATCGCGCCACCGACCGGCGCGATGAGCGCCTATCTGGCGCGCCTCGCTTCCGGCCGCACCTACATGGGCATCCGCGAAGTCGGCAAGAAACTGACGGCCTATCTCGGCAAGACGGTCGACCGGGCGATCACCCGCGCGGTCGAGCATGCCCGCGGCTACGTCACCGGCGGCACGCTGTTCGAGGAAATGGGCTTCTATCATATCGGCCCGATCGACGGTCACTCGTTCGAGCACCTGCTGCCGGTACTGCGCAACGTTCGCGACAACGCCAAGGGGCCGGTGCTGATCCATGTGGTGACGCAGAAGGGCAAGGGCTATCCGCCCGCCGAAGCCGCTGCCGACAAGTATCACGGCGTCAACAAGTTCGACGTCATCACCGGCGCGCAGGCCAAGGCAAAGCCGAACGCGCCCGCCTACACCTCGGTCTTCGCCGAAGCCCTGACGCAGGAAGCCGGTTTCGACGACAAGATCGTTGCGGTCACCGCCGCCATGCCATCCGGCACCGGGCTCGACAAGTTCGCCCTCGCCCACCCCAAGCGCTGCTTCGACGTCGGAATCGCCGAACAGCACGCGGTGACCTTTGCGGCCGGTCTGGCATCTGAAGGCTACAAGCCGTTTGCCGCACTTTATTCCACCTTCCTGCAGCGCGGCTACGACCAGGTGGTCCACGACGTGGCGATCCAGGGCCTGCCTGTGCGTTTTCCGATCGACCGCGCCGGTTTCGTCGGCGCCGACGGGCCTACCCATGCCGGCTCCTTCGACACGACCTATCTCGCGACCCTGCCCGGCTTCGTCGTCATGGCAGCCGCCGACGAGGCAGAGCTGAAGCACATGGTGCGGACCGCTGTCGCCTATGATGCCGGCCCGATCTCGTTCCGCTATCCGCGCGGCGAAGGCGTGGGCGTCGAAATGCCGGAGCGCGGCCAGATCCTTGAAATCGGCAAGGGCCGCGTGGTCAAGCAAGGCTCCAAGGTGGCGCTGCTTTCCTTCGGCACGCGCCTTGCCGACTGTTTGTTGGCCGCCGAAGATCTCGACGCGGCGGGTCTTTCGACGACGGTTGCCGACGCGCGCTTTGCCAAGCCACTCGACCACGACCTCATCCGCCAGCTTGCCCGCCATCACGAAGTGCTTGTGACCATCGAGGAAGGCGCAGTCGGCGGTTTTGCCAGCCACGTGCTGCAGTTCCTCGCAGAAGACGGCCTGCTCGACGGTGGCCTGAAGGTGCGCCCGATGGTGATGCCTGACATCTGGATGGAGCAGGCAAAGCCCGAAGCGATGTATGCCTTGGCCGGCCTCGACCGCGCCGGCATCGTTTCTACGGTGTTCAAGGCACTCGGCCAGAAGCAGGATATCGGCATCGGCGCTGCCGGCTAAGGCTACGCGATCGAAGGCAGTCCGAAACACCAAAGCCCCGGCGATGAACCGGGGCTTTTGCTTTCTTGTGTGTCGTGGCGACGATCAGAATTCCTGCCAATCGTCCTGCGCCACCGCCGCATTGCCGTAAGACACGGGGCGGGCGGCACTCGCCGAGCGTATCGGTGCAGATGGCGCCGCCATAGTGGTGCCATGGTGCGCAGATCGCTTGGGGCGGTCATGCTGTTCGTGCGGCCCGGCAGCGTGAAGCGGGCGATGAGCTCGCGCAGACGGCCGGCCTCGCTGGCGAGCTGGGCGCTGGCGGCATTGGCCTCTTCGACCATCGCCGCGTTCTTCTGCGTCACCTGGTCCATCTGGTTGACGGCGGTGTTGACTTCGCTGAGCCCCACCGACTGTTCGCGCGCCGAGATGGCGATCGCGTCCATGTGCTGGTTGATGGTGGCCACATGGCCGCCAATCGCCTTCAGCGCCTCGCCGGTATCGCGCACCAGCTTGACCCCGCCTTCGACCTCGACGCTGGAATTGCGGATAAGCTCCTTGATCTCCTTGGCGGCCTTTGCCGAGCGCTGGGCCAGCTCGCGCACCTCCTGGGCAACGACCGCAAAGCCTTTGCCGGCCTCGCCCGCCCGCGCCGCTTCGACACCGGCATTGAGCGCCAGGAGGTTGGTCTGAAAGGCGATCTCGTCGATAACGCCGATGATGTTGGAGATCTGGCCGGAGGAGCTTTCGATCCGGCGCATCGCTTCCACGGCACTCGCCACCACGACGCCGGATTTGGCAGCGCTTGAATTCGCCTCTCCGGCCACGATGCGCGCCTTTTCGGCCCGCCGCGTCGAGCTCGTGACGTTGGCGGTGATCTCGTCGAGGGCCGCCGCGGTCTGTTCCAGCGATGCGGCCTGCTGCTCCGTGCGCCGCGACAGGTCGTCAGCACTTTCGCTTATTTCGCGTGATGTGATTACTTCCCTGTCTCCTTGGGGGTTTTATCACCACGTCTTACCCGCTCTGCCGAGCAGCCGTGCAGCGAGGGGGCTTGCCAATAGGCCGCCAACCCTCCATGAGAAACACATGTCAGAAGAACGCCAGAATGAAGAACACAAGAACAGAGTCCGCCTGGACCAGCTGCTGCTCAACACAGGACTGGTGGCTAGCCGTGCCCGTGCCCGCGACGCGATCCAGCGCGGCACCGTCAAGGTCGACGGCCGCACGGTCACCAAGCCGTCGTTGGCCTTTGCCGAGAGCGTGACCATCACCATCGATGACCCGGCGCAGGACTATGTTTCGCGCGCAGCGCTGAAGCTTGCCGCAGCGCTCGATCATTTCGCGCTCGATCCGACCGGTGAAAGCTGCGTCGATATCGGCGCCTCCACCGGCGGTTTCACCGAGGTGCTGTTGAAGCGCGGTGCCGATCACGTGGTTGCCATCGATGTCGGTCATGGCCAGATCCATCCGCGGATCTCGGGCGATCCGCGCGTCACCAGCATCGAGGGCCTCAACGCCCGGGCGATGACCGAGGACGACATCGACAACCGTGAAGTGACCTTCATCGTTTCCGACGTCTCCTTCATTTCGCTGAAGCTCGCCTTGCCGCCGGCACTCGAGATGGCGCTTCGCGGTGCGCACTGCATCCTGCTGGTCAAGCCGCAATTCGAGGCCGGTCGCGATGCGATCAGCAAGGCCGGACTGCTGAAGGATCCCGACAGCGCGCCGGCGGTTGCCGCCGAACTCGAGCGCTGGCTGGTCGAAGACATGGGCTGGCAGAGCCTCGGGCTGATCCCCTCGCCGATATCAGGCGGCGACGGCAACGTCGAGTTCCTGCTGGCCGGGAAAAAGCCATGAGCACGCTGACCCTGACCATCGCCCGTCTCGGCGCGCAGGGCGACGGCATTGCCGAAACCGAGGCTGGTCCGGTCTATGCGCCCTTCACGCTGCCGGGCGAGAGCGCGGCCCTTGCGGTCAACAAGTCTCAGGGCACGCTGATCTCGCTGCGCGAAGCATCGCCTGACCGGGTCGAACCGCACTGTCGCCACTTCGGCCCGGACGGTCAGAACGGCACCTGCGGCGGCTGCACGTTGCAGCACGCGGCCGACGGCCTCTACCAGACCTTCAAGCGCGACCTGGTGATCAACGCCTTGAAGTCGAAGGGATTGAAGCCTGATGTCGCGCCGCTGATAACAGCCCAACCCGGCGAGCGCCGCCGCGCCGTGTTCACGGCGCGCAAGACCGAAAAAGACCTGCTCCTCGGCTTCAACCAGGCGGAAAGCCACCACATCGTGGCGATTTCGGAATGTCCCGTCACGAGCCCGGGCATCGTCTCGCGGCTCGCCACCATCGGCAAGATCGGCGCGGCCATGGCCGTCAACGCCGAACCGTTCCGCATCACCGTTCTCGAAACGCTTTCCGGTCTCGACCTTTCGGTCGACGGCATCAAGGGATTTGGCGATCGCGAGCGCCGGCGCACCGTCGAGACGGTTCTCGGAGAACGCGGCATTGCCCGCGTCAGCCTCAATGGTGAGATCATCGTCGAGCCGACGAAGCCGGTGATCGAATTCGGCGGCGTCTCCGTCTCGCCGCCGCCCGGCGGCTTCACCCAGGCAACGCTTGCCGCTGAAGAGGCGATGGCAGCACTGGTGCTCGATCATATCGGCAAGGCAAAGCGGGTTGCGGACCTCTTTGCCGGCAGCGGCACATTCGCCCTGCGCATCGCCCGCAAGGCCCGCGTGCACGCGGTCGAAGGCGAGGACAAGGCGCTGAAGGCGCTCGACTTCTCCGCCCGCAACACGCAAGGGCTGAAGCCGGTGACGATCGAGAAGCGCGATCTCTTCCGCCGCCCGCTCATGGCGCAGGAACTGAAGGTTTACGATGCCATCGTCTTCGACCCGCCACGCGCGGGCGCGGACGTGCAGTGTCAGGAAATCGCCCGCTCCGGCGTCAAGAAGATCGTCGCCGTCTCCTGCAATCCGACAACGCTTGCCCGCGATCTCGCGATCCTCGTTGCTGCCGGCTACCGCATCACGTCGGTCACGCCGATCGACCAGTTCCTCTGGTCGGCCCATGTCGAGGCAGTCGCAACGCTCGAGAAATAGAAAAAGGCCCGGATGTCCGGGCCCTTTCTCATCGTTCAGACCGATGCACCCGACCTATGCCGCCCGCCGACGCGACGTTGGTGTCGGCGCATAGGCGCTCTGGGTATTGCCGAGGTTGAACTGGGCCAGAAGCGCATTGAGCGAAGCGGCTTCCGAAGCCAGGCCATGGCTTGCCGCCGTCTGCTCTTCCACCATTGCCGCGTTCTGCTGCGTGCCCTGGTCCATGGTGTTGACTGCCGTGTTGATCTCCTGAAGGCCGGTCGACTGTTCGCGCGTCGCCGTGACGATCGCGCTCACATGCTTGTTGATCTCCTGCACTTCGGCAACGATCGTCTCCAGCGCCTTGCCGGTGTCGCCGACCAGCGTCACGCCGCTGCGCACCTGGTTGCCCGAGGTGGTGATCAGCGCCTTGATCTCCTTGGCGGCATTGGCCGAACGCTGTGCCAGTTCACGCACTTCCTGGGCAACGACGGCAAAGCCCTTGCCGGCATCACCGGCACGGGCCGCCTCGACGCCGGCATTCAGCGCCAGCAGGTTGGTCTGGAAGGCGATGTCGTCGATGACGCCGATGATGTTGGAGATTTCGCCCGACGATTTTTCGATCGCATGCATCGCCTCGACGGCGTTGGCAACGACCTCGCCGGACTTTTCGGCACCGGCCCGGGTGCGGGCGACCAGCACGCCGACTTCCTCCGCCCGGCGGGCAGAATCCTTGACCGTGGTGGTGATCTCTTCAAGCGCAGCTGCCGTCTCTTCGACCGAGGCTGCCTGCTGCTCGGTGCGGCGGGCCAGATCGTCGGCGGCCGAACGGATTTCCGTCGCACCGGCGTCGATGCCGCGGGCATTGGCACCAACGGCGCAGAGCGTGTCGTGCAGCTTGGCGACCGAGTTGTTGAAGTCGGCGCGCAGACGATCGAGACGATCGGCAAACGGATTGTCGATGCGGTAGGCGAGATCGCCGTCGGCCAGGCGGCCGAGACCGCTTGCCAGGCCATCGACGGCCTGCTGCACTTCGGCAGCATCACGGGCATCGCGAGCCTGGCGTTCCAGGCGCTCGCGCTCCGACAGTGAACGGTTGGCGTCGGCCTCGTCTTCGAGCTTGAGCTTGGCGATGGTCGCGTCGCGCAGCACCTGCAGCGAGCGGGCGAGATCGCCGATCTCGTCCTTGCACTCGGCTTCCGACAGGTCGACATCGGTCTTGCCCGCAGCGATTTCACCGGTGACGCCGATGACCGCCGCAACGCGCTTGCGGAATCGGGTGGCAAGCGTCCAACCGACCAGGATCATGATCAAGGCTGCGACGGCGATAACCGCGACGGAGATCATCGCAAGCTGCGAGAGACCGGCAAAGACGGTAGCCTGCGGCACGGATACGACGACGTACCAGGTTGTATCGGGCAGAAGCTTGACCGGCACGGCAACGGCGATGTGCACCGAGCCATCCGTGTGGGTGAGTTCAAACGCCTGCTCGGTCTTGCCCAGAAGCTGGCCCCAACCGCCGGCCTCAAGCCCGGTGTCCTTTAGCGATTTTCCAAGGAATGTCTGATCGGGATGGCTGATGATGCTGCCGCCCTGGCTGACCAGCGAAACGAATCCGGTACCGAACGGGGCCAGCTTGCCCAACTCGTTGGAAAGGTGGTCAAGCGCCATGTCGACGCCATCGACGCCGACGAAGGCATTGTCGAGCTTCAACGGCACCATGATCGACGTCATCAGCACGTCCTTGCCGTCGATCTTGTAGAAGTAAGGCTCGGTGATCATGTCGCGGCCAGTCTTCTTGGGGACCTGATAGTAATCTCCTGCGCCGGGCTTGTCGTAATCGACCAGTGCTTCGTACACGATCTTTTCCCCCGAACGGGCGATATAGGGAACGTAGCGGCCACTGGCATCGTGGCCCGGTTTGCCCGCATATTCCGCATCCTTGCCGTCAAACGCGTTCGGCTCCCAGCCGGTGCTGAGGCCAACGGCGAGCGGGTTGTCCGCGATCAGCTTTTTCAGCAGCGCAACCGTACCTTCGCGAGACGCCGTGCCACTGTCCTTCATGGCATAGAGGGCAGAGCGCATGTTGTTGGCGAGCGTTTTCGTCTCTGCGAACCTCGCCTCGACGTTGGCGGCGCTTGCATAGGCGGCGTTGGTCATCTCCGCAATGCTGCGCTCTTTCAGCTGCTGATAGGATAGCCAGAACACGATGGCAGCCGTGACCATACAGGTCAAAAGGCCAGTCATCACGATGGCAAACATGTTTCGTGCGGTCGCAGTCTTGAGAATCACCGTTCGTCTCCCTTCGCGCGATTGCTTGAAAAAGCAGATCGCGAGCAAACTTCGAACGCGTGATGGAAAGCCAAAACACGCGCAGCGTGAGGCAGGTGTCTGGAACACATCGGTGGCCCTGAGGCGAGCTTTTCGGGAGATGGACCCTATCGGCGGATGTGCGGTGCGAAGTCATTTCGCGGCAATCGGACGGTATGCCTCGACACTTTATCAAAACTTAAAAAAGGAAAGCCGGAACAACGAATTACGGCGCACGCGCCGATTTTCGAAAAACGGGCATCCAAAAACAAAGACCCGGAGTTGTGCTCCGGGCCCTGCTTCGCATCTAAGGTGTTTTACGTCTATGCGGCGCGACGGCGCGGCATAGCTGCCGGCGCATAGGCGCTCTGGGTATTGCCGAGGTTGAACTGGGCCAGAAGCGCATTGAGCGAAGCGGCTTCCGAAGCCAGGCCATGGCTTGCCGCCGTCTGCTCTTCCACCATTGCCGCGTTCTGCTGCGTGCCCTGGTCCATGGTGTTGACTGCCGTGTTGATCTCCTGAAGGCCGGTCGACTGTTCGCGCGTCGCCGTGACGATCGCGCTCACATGCTTGTTGATCTCCTGCACTTCGGCAACGATCGTCTCCAGCGCCTTGCCGGTGTCGCCGACCAGCGTCACGCCGCTGCGCACCTGGTTGCCCGAGGTGGTGATCAGCGCCTTGATCTCCTTGGCGGCATTGGCCGAACGCTGTGCCAGTTCACGCACTTCCTGGGCAACGACGGCAAAGCCCTTGCCGGCATCACCGGCACGGGCCGCCTCGACGCCGGCATTCAGCGCCAGCAGGTTGGTCTGGAAGGCGATGTCGTCGATGACGCCGATGATGTTGGAGATTTCGCCCGACGATTTTTCGATCGCATGCATCGCCTCGACGGCGTTGGCAACGACCTCGCCGGACTTTTCGGCACCGGCCCGGGTGCGGGCGACCAGCACGCCGACTTCCTCCGCCCGGCGGGCAGAATCCTTGACCGTGGTGGTGATCTCTTCAAGCGCAGCTGCCGTCTCTTCGACCGAGGCTGCCTGCTGCTCGGTGCGGCGGGCCAGATCGTCGGCGGCCGAACGGATTTCCGTCGCACCGGCGTCGATGCCGCGGGCATTGGCACCAACGGCGCAGAGCGTGTCGTGCAGCTTGGCGACCGAGTTGTTGAAGTCGGCGCGCAGACGATCGAGACGATCGGCAAACGGATTGTCGATGCGGTAGGCGAGATCGCCGTCGGCCAGGCGGCCGAGACCGCTTGCCAGGCCATCGACGGCCTGCTGCACTTCGGCAGCATCACGGGCATCGCGAGCCTGGCGTTCCAGGCGCTCGCGCTCCGACAGTGAACGGTTGGCGTCGGCCTCGTCTTCGAGGCGGGCACGCTCGACCGCATTGGAACGGAAGACGGCGACTGCGGCGGCCATCGAGCCGATCTGGTCGCGGCGATCTTCGCCGGGGATTTCGACGTTGAGATTGCCGGCGGCAAGCTTCTCCATCGCGCCGGTCATGTCGGTGACGGGGCGGATGACAAGGCGGTTGAGGAAGGTTGCGAGGAAGACGAGCATGACGCCGACGGCGAGAATGGTCGCGACGGTTGCGGCAATGCGGAACTGGTCGATCGCGGAATAGGCGACATCGGCGTCGATGACGAAGCCGACATACCATTCGACCGAGGGCAGGCCCTGAACCGGTACGAAGCTGACGATCATCGGCTTGCCATCGAGTTCGGTGTTCATGATGCCGGAGCTGATCGTCGGGGTGTCGATCGGGAAGGCGTCGGCAAGCGTCTTGGTGACGAGCTTGGAATCCGGGTGAACGAGGATCTGGCCGTCCTTGCTGGCGAGGAAGGCGAAGCCTTCGCCGCCGACGTCGATGCCCTTGACCATCGAGACCAGCGTTTCCAGTGAGAAGTCGCTGCCGGTGACGCCGTAAAGCTTGCCGTCGCGCTTGACCGGAACGGCAGCGCTGATGATGAGGTCGCCGGTCGAGGCGTCGACATAGGGCTCGGTGAGAACACGCGCGTCGGCTTTGACGGCCTGCTGATACCACGGGCGCTGGCGCGGATCGTAGCCCGCCGGCATCGGATTGTCCGGCCAGGTGATGAACTTGCCGCTCTCGTTGCCGACATAGGTCGAGATGAACTCGTTGGTCAGCACGTCGTTCTTGAGGATCGGCTGGACGCCGTTGTCATCGGTCGTCCGACCGGCGGCGTCGGCCACCATCGCCGTCAACGTGACGCGACCGTTGAGCCACTTGGCGACGCTCTGTGCGGCCTGGACGCCGGAGGACGAGATGTTTTCTTCGACCGCCTTGGTGGTTGTGTCGTACTGAAGCGTGTCGATATAGACGGAAAAGCCGGCAAAGGCGGTAACAACGACACCGGACGCGGCGACGAGAATGCGCGTCATGAGGTTCGATCGCTTGGACAAGATGGGCTCCTAACAGGGGCCGGCGTGCTTCGCCGGACATGAGCTCTCGATGATTTTCACGCGCAGCATCGCTCAGCCGCCGGAGTGGCGGTTGGTCAAGCCTCGGGAAAACGTTGAACATGCCAAAAAGGCGGGGCCAGCCATGCCTCATGCGGCCGGGGCCACCCTGGTGAGGGTAGGCCTATCGCGCCGCACGCTAGCGATCGCTATTTAAGAAGCGATTAAAATTGTCATATGCAAGTTCGGGATGCCGGCGGCAACGCGATCTTCACACAGGGACGGTTAAAGGACCGCCCCGACTTTGCTTGTCCGGCACCGAAAGGGATGCCGGGAAAACGTCCTAGCGACGCATGAAGGCCTCGAAAGCAGCCCTTGCCTCGGCGCTTTTCAGCTGCGCTGCGAAGTGCTTCGCCTCTTCGTCGATACGCGTGAGCACATCACTGCGGTCACCGCGGACGAGATCACGGGCGATGCGCAGCGCCTCCGGCGGCTTCTTGGCAAGGCGGGCGGCGAGCGAAAGCGTCTCTTCCTCGACGGCATCCTGGCCGACGATCTTCCAGATCAGTCCGGCTTCGAGCGCGTCGCGCGCTTCCAAGGGTTCGCCGGCGGCAAGCAGAGCGAAGGCACGCTGATGCCCCATGATGCGCGGCGCAATCAGGCTCGACGCCGCTTCCGGCACCAGGGCCAGATCGACGAAGGGCGTCTTAAACACCGAGCGGGCGGAAGTGATGGTCAGATCACAATGCAGGTGGATCGTCGTGCCAATGCCGATGGCAAGCCCGTCGACACCGGAGACGACCGGCTTGGCCGCACCCGCGAGCGCCTTCAGAAAATCGATGACCTCGGTGCCCATGCTGCCGCCCATGGCAAACGCCAGAAAGTCGGCCATGTCGTTGCCGGCGGAAAAGCAGCCTTCGGTGCCGAGGAACGCGGTCACGCGAACGGCCGGATCGCTGCCGGCAACCGTCAGCGCATTGGTCATCTTCGCGTACATGTCGCGCGTGATGGCGTTCTTCTTTTCCGGCCGGTTGAAGCGGATGACCTGCACGCCCGGATAGGCTTCCGGACGTTCGACAAGCACCTGGTCGGTCATGATATTTCCCCTCAACCCAAGACGGCGCGCGCGGCAGCAAGGCTGTCGGCACCGGTAACGACACGATCCTTCAAGGCGGAGGTTTCCGCCAGCATGTTTTCCGCGGCGAACCGACTGAGCGCGATGCGTTGCTCGTCCTTACCGTCAGACGCTTCGGCCAGACCGCCCTTGGCGAGGTAGGCGCCGGTCAAGGCGAGACCGAACAGGCGCTGACAGGCCGTGGCTCCTGCCAGTGCCTCGGAGAGTTTACCGGCCGAAACAGCAGCAATCAGCCATTCCGTCGCCTCGGAGAGATCGTCGAGCGCAGCATCTAGTCGCGCCGCAGTTTCGCCGAATCCCTCACGGTTGGAGGCGCGGACCGCGCCACCTATCTCGCGCAATTCGGCAATGAAGCCACGGACGTGTTCGCCGCCCGAAAGCGGCAGTTTGCGCGTGACGAGATCGATCGCCTGAATGCCGTTGGTGCCCTCGTAAATCGGGGCGATGCGGGCATCGCGCAGGTAACGAGCGGCACCGGTCTCCTCGATGAAGCCCATGCCGCCATGAACCTGGATGCCAAGCGAGGCAACGTCGACGCCGGCATCGGTCGCAAACGACTTGGCGATCGGCGTCAGCAGGCTGGAGCGCTCCTGCCAGAACTTCGCCTTGTCGCCGTCTGCCGCATGGCCCATGTCCACCGCATGCGCACAGGCATAGGCGATGGCGCGCGACCCTTGTGTCAGGGCCTTCATCGTCAGCAGCATGCGGGCAACATCCGGGTGCTCGATGATCGGGCTCATGCCCTGGCCGGACCAGCCGGGCGCCTTGCCCTGCGTGCGTTCCTTGGCAAAGGCGATTGCCTTCTGGGTGGCGGCGTCGGCAATCGCGACGCCCTGCATGCCGACGGCAAGACGGGCGTTGTTCATCATCGTGAACATGCAGGCAAGGCCGCGGTTTTCTTCGCCGATGAGGTAGCCGATCGCGCCTTTCTCTGCGCCGAACTTGCCGTCGCCATAGATCATCGTGCAGGTCGGCGAACCGTGGATACCGAGCTTGTGCTCGAGCGAATGGCAGAACAGATCGTTGCGCTCGCCGAGCGAACCGTCGGCGTTCACCAGGAACTTCGGCACGAGGAACAGCGAAATGCCCTTGGTGCCTGCAGGCGCATCCGGCAGCCGCGCCAGGACGAGGTGGACGATGTTGTCGGTGAAATCGTGTTCGCCCCAGGTGATGAAGATCTTCTGGCCGAAAATGCGATAGGTGCCGTCGTCGCGACGTTCGGCCCGGGTCTTGAGAACGCCAAGATCGGAGCCGGCATGCGGCTCCGTCAGGTTCATGGTGCCGGTCCATTCGCCGGATACCATCTTCGGCAGGTAGGTTGCCTTCAGAGCCTCGGAGCCATGCTTCTCCAGCGCGTCGACGGCGCCCATGGTAAGCGTGGGCCCGAGCGCAAATGCCATCGAACCGGCGTTCCACATTTCCATGGCCGCGACATGCAGCATATGCGGCAGGTTCTGGCCGCCGAATTCTTCCGGAGCCGTCAACCCGTTCCAGCCGCCGCCGATCCAGCTGTGATAGAGATCGCGCCAACCGTCAGGCGTCTGAACCTTGCCATCGACGAGACGGGAACCCTGCTTGTCGCCGACGTCGCCGAGCGGCGCCACTTCCTCGGTCGCGAAACGTCCTGCCTCCGACAGGATCGCATCCACGAGATCCTCGCCGAGGTCGCCGAGAGCGCCGCTTTCCAGCGCCCCGGCCATTCCGGCCACGTGCTTCAGCGTGAATGCAATCTCGTCAACGGGTGCCTTGTACATGATGATCCTCCCAGATACCGGGCGCTTTCGCAGCTGCCGGCGCATCTTCGTTTGGCCGAACACTATTGATTTTTACGTAAACGTCAACGTCAATTCAGCCCGCGTTGTGATGGTTGCCGGTGCGGACGGCATCGTAACAAAACTGTCATCAACGGCGCATAGAAGCCAGTAACGATGGCCCTCGCCAAGGCGTTCAAATGAACCTGATTTCCCCCGAGATACCCGGCCTGGTCTGGGCCTACCGCTTCCTGCCTGGCGAAAGCCGATGCCAGCGCATCGCCAACGATGCCTCGATCGACGGTCTCATCAAGGGCGACGGCTGGGTCTGGCTGCATCTGGCGCTTTCGGACGCGCGAACGCCGGCGCTCATCGAGCGGATCGGCAACCTGCCGCCGGCAGCCGTAACGACGCTGACCAGCCACGACACCCAGGCGGCCATCACTGTCTCCGACGATATCGTGCACGGAACGCTGGTCGATTTCGAGCGCACTTTCGATGCGGTGACGAAGACGATCGGCTGGCTGCATTTTGCCGTCAGCGACAGGGTGATCATCACGACGCGGCTGCACCCGCTGCGCAGCATCGACCGGGTAAAGGCCGCAGTCGAAAAGAGCACCAAATGCGCGCGGCCGATCGACCTCTTCGAGATGCTGGTGGTCGAATTCCAGCGCACGCTGATCTCGCTGGTGCTCGAACTGACCGAAGAGCTGAATGTCATCGAAGATCACGTCTATGGCGAAGCCGGTCACCGGCAGCAGCCGGGCCTGGCGCCATTGCGCCGCACCGTGGTTCGCCTTCACCGGCACCTGCGCACGATCCTTGCTCTCCTTCGCCGCGCCGGCGCGTCGGACGAAGACGAGGTGCCGCCCGGTTTCATCGACGTCACCGAGCGCCTCTACGATCGGCTCGAGGCCGTGGATCGCGACGTCTTCGCACTCCAGGAGCGCGCCCGATTGCTGCACGAAGAGATCGACAGCAAGATTTCCTCCGAAACCAACCGGCACCTCTATATTCTGTCGCTGATGACAGCCTTCCTATTGCCGCCGACGCTGGTCACCGGTTTCTTCGGCATGAACACCGGCGCCCTTCCCTTCGCCGATGGCAGCGGCACGCTGTATGCCGCGCTGTTCATCGCGCTTTCCATGGGCCTTGCGTGGTGGATCCTCAGGCGGATCGGCATTCTCTGACCTTGCCGGCATCAGAAAAGGCCGGACAATGCCCGGCCTTTTTGCTGTCTCTTCCTTGCCCTCTTAGCTATTGGGCGAGTAGCACTGCCGGCGCGCCGCGCCGTAGGGCTGGTAGGTGTTGTCGTAGGCCCGGTAGGAGCGGTAGCGGTCGTAGCACCATTGCACATGGCGGCTGCCATAGGCAGGCGCAGGCCGCGTGTAGCGCGGCGGCTGGGCAACGGCTCCGCCGATGATCACGCCGGCGCCGAAGGCCGCCATCGGGTACCACCAGCCATTATAATAACGATAGCCCGGACGGCGATAGTTATAGCCGCGATAGCCATTGTAATAATAATATCCGCCGCGCCGTTCGTAGCCGGGGCGGTGATACTGGACCTCGGTGGCATCACTCTGCCGTTCAACACGCAGCGGAGCCGGCATGAAAGCCTGGGACGGCACAGCCGAAGTCATCAAGACCGCGGCAGCAATCGCTGCGGCGAACCACTTGCCTGTCATTGTTCTCATATAACTCTCCATACGAGCACTTGCGCCGCTTCCGACGCCAGCGAGCCACCTTCACAACCGCCAGTTTGCGCGATTTCAGCCGCGTGTCGATACGTATCCTGATTACGGTCCGATCGAAAACGGTCGCCGGCTAACGTCTAAGTGACGGGTTTTGTTCCATGTTCCGGCATACAAAGTTGACTCGCCTGCCGCCTCGACGGACGGCGAAAGAGACTGGCTTCACGCCTGTGACAGTACACATGGAGCTCCAGATATCGGACCGACAAGGGACAGCGACAGCAATAGAAGCACCCTCTGATATACAGCCATAAGTCTCTATACATTCGCCACCGTCTCAAGCACAGTCGGCTCGGGGACTGGGATTTACGATCAATTAACTGTAGAGTCGGCAATCTCACTGAATGGCAAAGCGGTATATCTCCACCTTACGGATGATTCTGCGCCTCGCGACCCTCCTGGGTCTGGCTTTCGCGGCGGTGAACGCACGCGCCGGCGAACTGGAGCCCTGGAAGTCGAAGTCCAACGCCATCATCGTCGACGCTTATGAAATGAACAGCATCGACTGGGAGACAATGCTTTCCGACAAGCGTATCTCCGGCTTCATCGCCAAGGCCTCCGACGGCCTGCCGGAAAGCTTCTCCTGCACCGGCGATCATGGCGGCGACACTGTCGCCCACTGCAAGACGATGTGGCGCAAATACGCCGTCAGCCGCGAGCTCTACCAGACACGGCGGATGATCGCCCGCTCCCATGGGCTGCTGTGGGGCGCCTATCATCTTGCCCGCCCCGGCAACCCGGTCGATCAGGCCAACCATTTTCTCGATTATGCGAGCCCGCGCGACGACGAGTTGATGGTGCTCGATCTCGAAGGCATCGACCCGGACAAATTCATGTCGCTCGAAGACGCGGCTATCTTTGCCGGACATATCAAGACCCGCACCGGCCGCTACCCGATGCTCTACACCAATCATGTCACGGCCAAATACATCGCGGCCAACCGCGCGAAGCACCGACTGCTGTCGCGACTACCCCTGTGGTATGCCCGCTACAAGCCGGATATCCGCAATGTGTTTCCGATCGGCAACTGGGACAGCTATGCGCTGTGGCAATTCTCGTCAGGGATCAATTGCGGCAAACGCCGCTGTCCCTATCGTGTGCCCGGTACACTTGACGACATCGACGTCAATGTCGCGGCTATGAGCAGCGCCACCTTGCGACCGATCTGGGCCGGCGGCGCCCTGTTGCCGGAAAAGGCACTGCCGCTCGTTCTCATTGCCAGAGCCGACGACGGGGTCGGCGCCGCCAGCGCTGCCCAGGCGACGGCGAAAATCGAAAGCCAGCCGTTGCTTATCAGCCGCGCCGAAGCTGCCAGCGCCGCCGGCGAAGGCGTCGACATGATGGCGACCGGGTCGATCGATTTCGGTCGGCACGACCGCGCCGTGCGGCTGGCGGCCGCGGCCAGCCGCTGACGGGTCGGTCGCGGAAAGAACACGCTCCCCGCGACCATCAAGCATTGTCAGGCTTCGATCTGTACATCTCCAAGCGGCCGCGAGCAGCAGGCGAGGATGTAGCCCTCATCGATTTCGTCGTCGAGAATACCTCCGTTGTGGTTCATCTCGACCTCGCCGGCGACTTTCATCACCCGGCACGTACCGCAGATGCCGCCTTCACAGGCCGCACCGATCCTGACGCCGTTGGCCCGCGCCGCCTGCAGGATCGTCTGGCCGGGCTTGGCCTCGATCTCCTTGCCGCTCATGGTGAAGACCACCTTGGCGCCTTGCGCTTCGGCGTCGGCTGCCGCCCCTGCCCTGACTGCTATCTCCTCGGCTGCCGGTGCTGCCGCCGGCTGGAAGCTTTCCTCGTGATAGCGGCTCATGTCGAAACCGGCCGCCTTCAGCAACTCGCGCACGCCGCGCATGAACGGCTCCGGACCGCAGCAAAACACTGTGCGCTCCATGAAGTCGGGTGCAAGCAGCGGCAGCTTGGCGCCGTCGATGCGGCCGCGCAGCCCGTGCCATCCGTGCCTTGACTCATGCCCCTCGACCACGAAGCCGAGGTTTAGCCCGGACATCTGGCGCGCCAGCACTTCCAGTTCCGAGCGGAACAGAAGGTCGTCTGGCCGGCGGGCGCAGGAAATGAAGGTGACGTCGGTCTCGGGAACGCAGTCCGCCATCCAGCGCGTCATCGACATCATCGGCGTGACGCCGGAGCCTGCCGATATGAAGAGATATTTTTCGCCGGGATGGCGCACGAAGCTGAAATCGCCGAGCGGACCGAACGCCTTCAGCCGCATGCCGGGCTTCAGGTGATCGAACATCCAGCGCGTGCCGATGCTATCGGCTTGCGCCTTGACGGTGACGGCGATCGACAACGGCCGGGAGGGCGTCGACGACAGCGTGTAGGTGCGCATGACCGGCTCGTCGGCGACCGGCAGCTCGAGCGTGACGAACTGCCCAGGCAGATAGCGGAACCAGGCCGGCTTTTCCGCCCGGAAGGTAAAGGTCATCACATCGGCGGTCTCGATCACGGCCGATGTGCATTCGAGCATGTTCTGCCTGTCGATCCAGACATGAAGCTCGTCGAAATGATGGAACGAGGATGCCATCTGCATGTCAGGCGACCCGGGAAAGCGGAGCAGCCTCGCCCTGCAGGCGCTGTTCCATGAACTTGCAATACCACTCGACGAACTGCATCACGCCGCCTTCGTGTTCGGGCGAATAGGGGCCTGACTGGTAGGCCGGCGAGCGAATACCAAAGGCGTTCTCCTCGACGATCTGGCGGTCCTGATCGTTGGTCTCGGTCCAGACATGCGTCAGTTGCTCGAGATTGTAGTCGACGCCTTCAACCGCGTCCTTGTTGACCAGCCACTTGGTCGTCACCTGCGTCAGCTCCGGGCCGAGCGGCAGGACGCGGAAGGTGATGGCGTGGTCGGCCAGCACATGGTTCCAGGTCGAGGGATAATGGAAGAGCAGGAGCGTGCCGATATGCTTCTGGCTAACGTCTGCCGACAGTTGCCGCCGCACGGCGCGGGCGCCGGACATGGTGTAGCTCTCGGCGTCGTCGATCAACGGCATGCGCGCCGAGCGGAACTGGCCGGTCTCGGACATCCGGAACTCGCTCGGCAGTCCGGCTGCTTCGCATTTCGCCCAATGCGCGGCAATGACGGGATCATCCTTGGCGCCCTGCACACCGGTCGCCGTCGGCGCTTCGGGATAGGTGCGGCAAAGTTCGGGGTGGTTGGCGGCACAATGGTAGCACTCCCGGTTGTTTTCCCAGACGAGTTTCCAGTTGCCCTTTTCGATGATCGTGCTTTCGAAGGCGACCTTGGTTTCACCCAGGCGGTGCGGCGCAAGATAGGGCGCGACCATGTCGCGGAACGGGCCGAAATCCATCGGCTGCTCGGACAGGTTGATGAAGATGTAACCGCCGACGGTCTCGCAGTGGATCGGCTTCAGGCCGTGGGCCGCCTTGTCGAAATCCTCGCCCATCTGGCGGGCAAAGAGCAGCGCGCCGTCGAGCTCATAGGTCCATTGGTGATAGGGACAGACGAGCTTGGCCGAAGAGCCCTTGTGCTGCGCGCAGACGCGAGAACCGCGATGACGGCAGGAATTGTGCAGGGCGCGGATCGTGCCCTGTCGGTCGCGAACGATAATGACAGGATAATCGCCGACCTGGACGGTGAAATAGTTACCGGCACGCGGGATCTCGCAGTCGTGGCCGATGAACAACCAGTCCTTGTACCAGATGCTTTCGAGATCCTGCCTGTAGTAGTCGGGGTCGATGTAGAAGGCCCGGTCGAGGCTGTAGCCGTCGCGTCGACCCTTCAGCTTGCGGAGCATATCGCCCTTGATGTCCATGTCCTGTCCTCGTTCGCCTTGTTTCGGAGAGGCAGGACTGGAACCCGCACGGGCGCATTGCCTGTGCGATGACGGCTCCGATCCGGCTGCCCGCCGCAACCCGTTACGGTCTGTTCGCGTCAAGGCTGGTTTCCGGGCTCAGGAGCCGTCCGCAAGGACCAGCCCGGCGCCTTCCCGGACGGAACCGTCCAGTGGCTTTGTGCCGTGGCTTTCGCTCCACCACCGTTGCGGGGGCAGCGCCGGGTTTTGACCGGCTTCCCAATTCTCCGCCTTCCCTAAAAGACAGCACCTTGAGTAGGCATATCTAATCGCGGAAGCCATCGTCGTAGCTGCCGATTAACGACATCCGATTCCAGAAAGACGACACAGCACATCAAGCGCACCAAACGCCCTGTGATTGATCATTTTTCATTGTAAACAATAGGATAGCTCAAGGATTGAGCAATTGTCGCTTTTTCCGGCAAGGCTTGCGAGAAAGCGCGGATCCTTCGCCATTTTGCGACATGTCTTCCCGTGACGCGGGGCAAGGCCCACCGACGCGAGTGAAATCTTCCATTAACCATAATGCATTAGCGTCGCCTGACGGAGAAACCGGCCGAACCGGCAAACAGCGCATTGAAGTTCATGGCAAAGCTCAAATACTACGACGCCGCAGCCGAGAAGCTGCCAACGATCGCTCCGAAGACAGCGGTCCACACCGAGTTCCTGCGCACCGGCCGCATAGAAAGGCGTCAATGGTCGCAGCGCGAGCGGCGTTATCTGAGCTATGACGAGGTTGCCGAGCGCACCGCCCACAAGCTGACGACCGCCGGCGAAACGACGCACAAGCGGATGAACGGCTTCCATACCTCGATCCAGTTTCCCAAGATGATCTTCCACCGCACGCTCACCGGTCGGCCGCATCTCGGCTATTGCCATGTCACGGCGGCGAGAACACATCTCGCCCCGTCCAAGGACGTCACCTGGTCGTTCTATTTCGCCAACTTCTTCTGTGACCTCGGCGACGAGAAACACTTCTTCGAACGCATCCAGACCGGCTATTCCCGAATGTACTTCGCCGTTGCCATCGAGCCCGATGCGCCAGAGGGGCAGATGACCATCAATCGCAGCGTTCGCGACAACGGGCTGCTCTTTCGTACCGACGACCCGAAAGTCGCGCTCAAGAACGTGCTGATGCTCGGCGCGCGCGACGAGGCATTGAAGCGCATCATTCGCAGCCTCTGAAGCGCAGACCCGGTTGCCTGAAGAAAATCGTTCTGTTTTCACCGTGGCTCCTTTAAGGAAGCCTCGGAAAGGGAAACGGAAGCGACATGGCCGAAATCATCGATACACGGACCGAGCCGGAACGGGCGATCGAGCGTGCCTGTGCGGTGCTTGCCGAAGGCGAGCCCGTCGCGATTCCGACCGAGACGGTCTACGGCCTGGCAGCGGACGCCACCAATCCCGATGCGATCAGCCGTATTTATGAGATGAAGGGGCGTCCACGCTTCAACCCACTGATATCGCATGTGTCAGACATGGCGATGGCTGAAGCCCATGTGACATTCGATTCGTTGTCGCGGCGCCTGGCCGAAGCGTTCTGGCCCGGCCCGCTGACGTTGATCCTGCCCCAGCGCACAACAAGCACCGTGCACGCGCTTGCCTCGGCCGGCCTCGACACGCTCGGCATCCGCATGCCTGATGGCTTTTCACGTCGGGTGATTGCCCGCTTCGGCCGCCCGCTCGCCGCACCGAGCGCCAATACGTCGGGCAAGATCAGTCCCACAAGCGCTGCCCATGTGGAAGCCGATCTCGGGCCGCGCCTCAAGCTCATTCTCGACGCCGGCTCTGCGGAGATCGGGCTTGAATCGACGATCATCAAGGTCGAGGACGGCGCGCTGCGCCTGCTGCGTCCGGGCGGTCTCGACGTCTTCGAAATCGAAAGGCTGACCGGCCTTACCGTCTCGAGGCCGCAGAGCGCCGGAGCGACTATCGAGGCCCCGGGCATGCTCGCCTCGCACTACGCGCCGGGCGCAGCTGTCCGGCTCGACGCCGCCGACGTGCGTCCGGGAGAAGCGCTGATCCGGTTCGGCAATGCGTCGCTCCCCGGCGAAGAGCACGCCGCGATCGTACTCGACCTCAGCCCGGCAGGCAGCCTGCGCGAGGCAGCTGCCAATCTTTTCGACTATATGAAGAGGGCGGATGCCAGCGGCTCCGCAACCATCGCCTTCGGCCCCATCCCTTCGGAAGGGTTGGGAGAGGCGATCCTCGACCGGCTGCAGCGTGCTGCCGCCCCCAGAGACTGACCGACAGGCACTTTTACAGCGCCGTGCGTCAAATATGACGCGCAAAGGACGCTGTAACGCTCTAAACCCGCTGCATAATTTTGTCCTTAATTCGATTCCGATTTAAGGAATTATGCAGTAGCGCCGTCGGGCGCATTTGCGAAGGCAGGGCCATGACGACGACGCTCCCCTCTCCCGAACTGATCGCCTCCTTCATCGACATCGTCGGCAGCGCCAATGCCTTGACGAACCCGGCGGACCTCGCGCCCTACCTCATCGAATCCCGCGGGCTCTACAAGGGCACCACCCCGATGGTGCTTCGCCCCGGTTCGGTCGAGGAGGTGTCGCGCATCATGAAGCTTGCAAGCGCGACCCGAACGGCAATCGTTCCACAAGGCGGTAACACCGGCCATGTGGCGGGTCAGATCCCGCGCGAGGGCAAGGCCGATATCGTCCTGTCGCTGCAGAGGCTGAACCGGATTCGCGACATCGACCCCGTCGGCAATGTCATCGTTGCCGACGCCGGCTGCATCCTTGCCGATATCCAGAAGGCGGCCGATGATAACGATCGACTGTTTCCGCTGTCGCTCGGGTCGGAAGGCTCGGCCCGCATCGGCGGCAACCTCTCGACCAATGCCGGCGGCACCGCAGTGTTAGCCTATGGCAACATGCGCCAGCTTTGCCTCGGCCTCGAAGTGGTTCTGCCGACCGGCGAGATCTGGGACGGGCTGCGCCGGCTGAAGAAAGACAATACCGGCTACGACCTGCGCGACCTGTTCATCGGCGCCGAAGGTACGCTCGGCGTGATCACCGGCGCGGTGCTCAGGATGTTTCCGAAGCCCCTTGGCCATCAGGTGGCCTTTGCCGGCGTCGGCAGCGTCGAACATGCGCTGGCCCTCTTCGACAAGGCCTCGAGCCTCTGCGGCACTGCGCTCACCGGCTTCGAACTGATGCCGCGCCTCGGCGTCGAGTTCACGACAAAGCATATTCCAGGCGTGCGCGACCCGATGGAAACCGTTCACCCGTGGTATGTACTCATCGACATTTCCACCTCCGATTCCGCCGAGAGTGCCGAACGCATGGTGCACGAACTGCTGGAGCAGGGCATCGTCGCCGACCTGGTCGAGAACGCAGTGATTGCGACCAGCGAAGAACAGCGCAAGGCGCTGTGGCACATGCGCGAAAGCATGTCGCCAGCGCAGAAGCCGGAAGGCGGCTCGATCAAGCACGACGTTTCCGTCCCCGTATCGAGCATCCCCGCCTTCATGAAGGAGGCCGATACGGCCGTCATGCAGGCGATGCCGGGCGCACGCATCTGCTCATTCGGCCATATGGGCGATGGCAACGTTCACTACAACATCTCGCAGCCCCTCGGCGCCGACAAACAGGCATTCCTCGACCGTTGGCGGGAAATGAACGCCATCGTTCATGGCATCGTGCTGAAGTACAACGGCTCGATCTCGGCCGAACACGGCATCGGGCAGTTGAAGCGCGACGAGCTCGCCGAGGTCCGCCCCGAGATCGAAATCGAGTTGATGCGCCGCATCAAGCACGCGTTCGACCCGGCGGGCATCATGAACCCTGACAAGGTGTTGCGGGCAGACTGACGACGCTTTTTACCGGCCGCCGGCTCTCAGCTGTGCAAGCGAGAACAATGCGTCGGCACTGATGCCGCCGCCGCTGCCGCCCGTCAGGATGGCAAGCCCCGGATTGACGTCGGTGTTGTTCTCGACGTCATAAAGCGCGGTAAAACGCTTCAGCAGCTTTTCGAGTTCCTCGGGATCCTGAAGGTCCTTGATATCCATGAGGCGCTCGATGTAAGCGGCCTGCATCTCGATCTTGGCGCTCGCGAGGCCCTCGGGCATGCTGTAGGCGGTCCGAACAACCTGCATCAGTGCGTTGTCGGCGAGCAGGTCGTAGGGTGTGGTGATTTCCGGCGCCTTGCGCTTGAAATAAAGCGCCAGCCGAACACCGGCATTGTCCTCGCCCTCGCTCTCCTCAAGCGTCTGGTTGAGGTAGAGGTCGAACGTCATAGTGAGCCCACGCCGCGTCTGTATCTGCCCGGCTTCGCCTGTAACTATCTTTCCGTCCTTGTCGAAATTGAAGGCGGAAACGATCTCGCGATACTTCAAGCCGTTCGGATCGGTGTTGATGAAGCTCTTGCGATCGTTGAGGTCGGAGGTGAACATCTGCTTGAGGTAGTCGGTTTTGACACCCTCCGGGTCAATGCCGGCGCCGATCAGCACGATATCGACGAGGCGCTTGTCCTTGAGGAAATCGTCAAGCGTCTCGATCTTCTGAATCTGCGTCGTGTAGTACTTGCTTTCCCCTTCCGCCTTCGCCTTGGCGGTCTTCTTTTCGTCCTCCGTGCCGAAGCGCGATTTCTCGACGATGTAGGCCTTGGCAGTATTGACGATGTCGGCCTCGTTCTGCGCCAGCTTGGGTGAGCCAAGCGTACCGTCCGCGTTGAAATTAAACGCTTTCACCAGCTTGATATAGCGTTCATCACGCAAGGAGTTGGCGTAGCTCGTCGGATTGTTGAGATCACTGGTCAGAATCTGCTTCAGCTTGCGCGGTGTCAGGTCTTCGTTTTCGAGGCCAAAGGCGCTGAGTACGAAGGACCGCAATTCGCTGTTGCCAACGAGACTATCGACGTTGCTCATGGTCTTGATCAGCAGCTTGTAGCGGCTGATCTTGCCCTCGTCCTCTGCATCGTCCGCGTCGTTGTAGTGGACCATATAGCCGCTGGTGGTGGTATTGGTCTGTTCGGCGGTCTGTGCCTTGGCGCCTGCCGGCAGCGTCCCGTCGGGCTGGAAATTGAACGCGGCATGCAGGGCCTTGTAGGCCTTGTTGTATTCACCGCCAAACTTGTTGACGTAGCTGTTCGGGTCGTTGATGTCGCTGGTGAGAATGTTCTCGATCGTCGCGCTCACGGTGGTGGTGGGCAAGCCGAAAGCCGTTCTGACGTAGTCCGCGATGCGCGGGTCGGCCACAAGCTCCGCAACGGTCGTGATCGAACCGATCTTCTGCTCGAAATAATCCCGGTTAAGGATGGCTCCCGATGGCGTCAGCCGAGGGCTGCTGAAGATATAGGCCTCATTCAGCATCTTCTTCTTTTCGTCGGTGATCGCCTTGCTGCCCGCGGCCACGCTACCATCGGCTTCGAAGTTGAAGGCGCCGTTCAATTGCCTGTAGGCATCGAGCATGCTGATCTGCCTATTCAGCATGTTCACTTCGGTCGAAAGTTGATTCATCAATGCGGTCGACTCGTTACCGACCGGCGGCAGCTTGGTGTTGAGATCGGCGACGATGGCGTTCTTGGCGTCGATCTGCGCCTGGATCCCAGGCTTGTCCGCCGCTGGCGCCTCTGCAAGCTGTGCCGTCAGCGTCGCGATGTCCTTCATCGCAGTTGCCCGCGTGTCAAAGTCAGTCAGCGTCTTCGTGGCTTCGGTAAGCCGGGTCTGCGCCGTGGTCTGGGAATTGGCAAGATCCGCCGGCTCGGCGGTCAACGCGTATCTGACCTGATCATAGGAGTAGTTGCGCGCATCGATGCCAAAGATGCCGAAGGCATAGGAACGCAAACGTTCATTTCCGAGGAACTGATCGACGTTGGTGACGAGATCCATAGCTGCGTTGAAATAGGCGTTGTCTCCTTTGAGAACAGTGTCGAGATTGGCGACCCGTTCATTATAGAGACCGATCAGTGCATCCTGTTGCGCCGTCGTCTGTGCCGCGGCTGACGATGTGCTGAAGCTGAACGCTTCGGCAAAGTTGCGATAGCGTTCGTCCGTGAGGCGGTTGGCAAAACTGTCCGTATCCTTCAGATCGCTTTCAAGCACCTTGCGCATGAAGGCCTTGGCATAGGTCATGTCTTCGAGACCGTGTGCCTTCATGGCGTAGGAATAGAGCCGGTAATCGTCGAGGAAATCGTCGACCGTTTTCACGTTGCCGATATTTTCCTTGTAGTACTGCGCTTCGCGCGCGACCAGCGGCCGGTCGGCAACACGATCGAGGCTGGTCCTCAAGTCGCTCGTGATCCGGCTGTAATTGAGATAGGTCGAAACCATGCCTGCTGCCCCGTCGCTTAACCCAGGGGCGGGTCACACCAATCCCCCGAAACAGAATTCTGACACGGCATGATTGCACGACAGGCTTGTGTGTGGCTTTTCGCCGGCCGCGACCAGGCCATTGCCAAGAATGCGAGCCACCGCGTTGACGAAACGGAAACCTTGGCTGCTCGGCTTTTGCTAACCATCGAAAAACGCAAAGTTTTCTTAACCGCGATTTTTAAGTCGGCCGGAAGGGGAGCCGCCTATTCTCCAGCCCATAGAGGACGAAAAGTCCCGAAGAGAAGACCGGAAATCGGCTCTCAAGGAAAAACAAGGGCGATTGAAATGCGCAATACACTCTCTCAACCCGCATGGGTCGAAAACACGCTCCGGCTCGATCCGAAGCGCTTTCCTCAGCAGGCAAGCTACGTCCTGCGTGGCCACACAGGCAATGTCACGATCAGCCTGGACGAGCGTGGCGCGGTTCTGCGCAAGGTGCTACCATCAAGCGGCCTGCCGCTTTCGATCGCACTGCCGGCGCGGGCATTCAAAGGGGTCGCGGCACGCGCGATCGACCACGGCGACGGAGACGTTACAGTGACGCTTGAACTTCATCATGACGATCCGGACCTTTGTGTTCCGCTGCTCGTTGCACATGATCTTTCCGACATTGCTGCCGATTGGCGCGCCTGGGCCGAAGCCTATCGCATTCCGATGCTGATGGTCGAAGCCGATGGCGTCGCTCGCGCCCTCGAAGAGCATCTCGGCGAGGTTCGCACCGCACCGCTCAAGCCGCGGCGCCGCCACTCCTTCTTTGCCGACCGCAGGCCGCGCTTCCTCGTGCGCCGCTCCACCGGCCGGCTTGGCGTCAACATGAAGATCGACGGGCGCGAAATCATCGCCCGCAGCTAGGGCTTAACCGAATACCTCCAGTGCAAAAGCCGGCCGTTCCCTGCGGCCGGTTTTTGTATGCAGCAAGTCTGAAGTGCTACAGCGTCCTTAGCGCGTCATACTTGACGCGCGGCGCTGTAACGCCAAAACGTTCACAGCCAAATCGCGGGTGTTCCTTCGGAAACAGCCGCCTCGCCTTCTTCGTGCCATATCCGACCCATAGCCAAGGTCACGAAAGAAGGAGATACCCGATGCGCAAGTCTCTTGCCGCCACCATTGACGCAATCGTTGCGATTTTCCGTGCGCGCACCGAGGCGAAGAAGCGCAAGGCTGCCAGCGCAATCAGCTGGGGCTGAGCGATCAGGCTCTCGCAGATCTCTCGGGAAAGTGCCGGCGGACGTGTATCAAACATTTCGGATAGACTGCAGGATCCTCCGCCAAAACGGAGGGTTTTTCATATCAGCCGAACGAAAAGGGCCGCGACCAGCCCGGCGAAAATGATCAATCCCACGACACCATTGAACTTGAACAATGCGAGGCATTGCGAAGGGTCGTGGATGTTCAGCACCAGGATCTGATAGATCAGCAACACGGCCGCGATCAGCAAACCGAGATAGGCAAACAGCCCGGCCCCTGCGGCGAGAAACGCCAGAAGCATCAGCGCGATGGCAAGTCCATAGAGCCCGATCAACCAAGGGCGTGGATTGTCGCCGAAGCGGCGAGCCGTCGACCGCACCCCGATAAGTTCGTCATCTTCCCTATCCTGGTAGGCGTAGATCGTGTCGTAGCCGATCGTCCAGGCGATCGCCGCGCCGTAGAGCAGCACGGGCGCAAACGAAAGCGTCCCGAACTCGGCCGACCAGCCCATGATCGCCCCCCAGGAAAACGCAAGGCCGAGGAAGAACTGCGGCCAGTCGGTAAACCGCTTGGCGAAGGGATAGATTGCGACAAGCCCCAGCGACAGGATACCGAGCCAAATGGTGACGGCATTGAATTGTAGCAGCACCACCAGCCCGACAAGTGCCTGCAGCACCATGAAGGCCTTTGCCTGAAAGCGGGAGACCCGGCCCGATGGCAAGGGGCGCGAGCGCGTTCGCGCCACTTCCATGTCGATGTCATGATCGACGATGTCGTTGAAGGTGCAGCCCGCGCCGCGCATGGCGATGGCGCCGGCGATGAAGAGGAAGCTATGAAAAACGAACCGGCCGAGCGAAAATTGCCCCGCTGCCGCCGCCGTGCCCGAGGCCAGAGCGACCGACCACAGACAGGGCCACATCAGCAATTGCCAGCCGATCGGGCGGTCCCAGCGAGCAAGTTGCGCATAGGGCCACAGCGCACGCGGCAGCACGCGGTAGACCCAGTTGTTCGACGGCGCGTCGTGGACGCGCCCGGAATCGGCGGAGGACGTGTTCATGCCTCCTGTTTGACGCTACGCGCCGGGGCGGTCAAGCGGTTCGATGCCGCACCGTCCCGCCGCTTGGCGCCACCGTTCAGGGAAGCGTGAAGTCGAAGCGATAGGTGGCCGACAGGCCAACGAGGAACTGGTTGCGGCTGCCGCGCTCGCGCACGAGGCTCGAGTCGGCCGCCGGGCCCATCAGGCGGCGATATTCGGCATAGGCACCGGTCTCAAGCTTTTCCGTTGCCTGCCAATTGATCGCCGCACCAACACCGACGGAATCAATGCCGCCATGCGGATTATAGGTGCTGAGGCCTGATGCTGCCGATTCGGCATCGTTCACGCCGTAATAGGCGCTGAAATAGTCGCTGGTGGCGGCCGTCATACGCGGACCGGCAGAAATGCGCACATTGCTGCTGATGTCGGTAAAGGCATCGGCGGTGACATCGGCGACGATACCGTGGTGGCTGCGAATGCCCTGTCGGACTTCCGCGCGCACGCGCAGCCAATCGGTCGGATAGACCTCGGCGAAGCCGCCGAGTTCTCCACCGAACTTGACGGGGGCGAGCCCCCTAAGGTCGCTGGAGGTATTCTCGTCGCGCTCGAAGATCAGCTTGCCGGCGACGCCGGCGCGGAACCCGCCCTGGTCCAGCAGCGCATAGGACATGTTGTCGTTGCGCGACGAGAAGCGAACGGTGCTGCCGGCCTTGCCGAGCGATATCAGCGGCGCGGCCTGGAACATGCGCTTGGAGGCGCCTTCGTATTTCGGGCCGAGAAAGCCGGTGGCGCCGACCTTCAAGTACCAGTCGCCCGACCAGAAATACTGGCCGTCAGCAGCCGAGGCGGTGCCTGCGGACAACAAAAGGGTTCCAGAAAGGAGAAGAAAAGAACGGATACGCAAGGAACAACTCCGGAAGAATCATTCGCCGGGGCGAAGTTTGAACGTGCCCTGCGCGCCGGCCATTGGCGCCATCTGAAAGGACACGGGGGCGACTTATTGCCCCTTGTTCCTACGATTCCGTTAACCAGGTCAATTCAACTCCCGTTTGCCATGCCGGCGACGATGCCTACCGGCCCTGGTACATTTTCAGGTAGTGACTGGGGGCGCTTCCAAGCATGCGGCGAAACATCGTGGTGAAGGCCGCAACGTTCTCGTAGCCGGCATCAAGCGCGACATTGGTGACGGATTCACCGTCCGCAAGGCGCGGCAACGATGCGAAGATGCAGGCCTGTTGGCGCCAGGTGACGAAACTGACCCCTGTCTCGTTGCGGAACATCCGCGTGAATGTCCGTCGGCTGAGACCCAGGCGATCGGCCCACTGGTCGATATTGGCGGTCGCCGACGGTGCCTCCAGGAACTGCCGGCAGAGAAGCGCCAGTTTCTGCTCACGCGGGAAAGGCAGGCCGAGCGGCCGCTCATGCAGAAGAGCGATCTCTTCGAGCAGGAGATCCATGATCAGCTGTTCCCGCCGTTCCGACATGGTCTCGCTCTCGACGCTGACAAGCGCATCGACCAGGCTGCCCGCAAGCGGGGTGATTTCCATTACCATCGGCCGTTCGGCGCGCAGCAGCGATGGGGTGAAATAGATCGAGTGCATGCGCACATCGCTGATCATCTCGGTCGAATGCTCGACCCCCGCGGGGATCAGTAAGGCGTGCCCCGGCGGGACGAGCCAACGTCCGTGGGCGGTACGCACAAGGACAACGCCTTGCCGCGCCCACCACAATTGCGTGCGGGTATGGCTGTGGAGTGGAACGGTCAGGCCCGCGCCATAATCGCGGCCGAGAGCGAGCACGGCGGAGTTTCCGGTCTCGATCCAGTCCAGGTTCCTGAAATGGTCGGCGTCGGGCAGTTCGGGCAAATTTATTCGATGGATCGGCATTGGCCCACTCGCGAAAGAACTCGACCACATCACAAAAGCAGGCCATGGGCAAGATCAGTAGAGATATCCGTCGCCGCACACAACCATCGAGACGGCAAGGAAACATCCATGGCAACGGTTACTTCAACGGGGAGCATAACCCCGGAAAAGACGGCATTCTCCGTCATCCTGGCAGTCAGCTTCTGCCACATGCTGAACGACATCATGCAGTCGCTGCTGACGGCGCTCTATCCCTTGCTCAAGGCGAACTATTCGCTCGATTTCGTGCAGATCGGGCTTCTGACCTTCACCTTCCAGTTGACAGCCTCGATGCTGCAGCCGGCCGTCGGCATCATCACCGACCGCTGGGCACTGCCCTATTCGCTGCCGGTAGCGATGCTTTCCACCTGCTCCGGCCTCATCCTGCTCGCCAACGCGCATGATTTCCCGATGCTGCTTCTGGCTGCAAGCATGATCGGCGTCGGCTCGGCGATCTTCCATCCGGAATCTTCGCGGATCGCTCGCCTCGCTTCGGGCGGGCGGCATGGCCTGGCGCAATCGCTGTTCCAGGTCGGCGGCAATGCCGGTAGCGCCATGGGGCCGCTGCTCGCAGCCTTCATCGTCATCCCCTTCGGCCAGGGCAGCCTCAGCTGGTTCTCGATCGTCGCGGTCATCGGATTCTTCGTGCTCACCTGGGTCAGCACCTGGTATGTGCGCCACCGTCGCTCGTCGATGAGCAAGCCGGCGCCGAGCCGCGCCTTGCCGCTGCCGAAGAACCGCGTGATCTGGGCCGTCGCCGTGCTGGTGCTGCTGACCGCCACCAAGAACGTCTACATGGCCAGCATCTCCAGCTATTTCACCTTCTTCGTCATCGAGAAGTTCAGCGTTACCGTTCAGCAAGCACAGCTGATGCTGTTCCTGTTCCTGGGCGCTGCCGCCGCCGGCACTTTCCTCGGCGGTCCGATCGGCGACCGTTACGGCGCGCGCTTCGTCATCTGGTTCTCGATCCTCGGCGTCATCCCCTTCGCGCTGATGCTGCCCTATGCGAACCTCTTCTGGACGGGCGTGCTGTCGATCATCATCGGCTTCATCTTCTCCTCGGCGTTTTCGGCGATCGTCGTTTTCGCGCAGGAACTAGTGCCGGGACGCGTGGGGCTGATTGCCGGTGTCTTCTTTGGTTTCGCCTTCGGCTTCGGCGGCATGGGTGCGGCTCTTCTCGGCATTTTTGCTGACCGGCAGGGCATCGAGTTCGTCTACACGGTCTGCTCGTATCTACCGCTGCTCGGCATTCTGACGATCCTTCTGCCGAGGATGCCCGCGCGGCATTAGGCAGACATCCAGCAGCAGACTTTTCAACGGGCGCCGCCATGCGGCGCCCGTTCTGTTTTTCCGCCCGGCAACGCCTTGCTCCAACCATGCTATTTCCCGCAGCCCTGCGTAATCATTCATCAATTTTTGCGCGCTACGGTCGCTGGATGGGGCTTGGGCAGGGGTAGACAATGCGAGGGCGATCGGCGATTCCCGCCTTTTTGACGACGTTGCTCCTGGCAACGGCGGGGCAAGCCGAAACGCTCAACCTGCTGATCTGGGAATCCTATATCGATCAGGCGATCCTCGACCGCTGGACGGCAATAACCGGCGTAGGAATCCATCAGGTCTACTACGACAACGGCGATACCCGCGACGAGGTGTTGGCCGACCCGAACAGCATCGTCGATCTGGTGGTGACCGGCGAGAACGGCGCCGCGCTCTTTGGGCGCAGAGGCGTGCTCGAGGCTGTCGACGAGACCAATGTCGCCTCGCTCAGGGATTATGACGAAAGCTGGCGCAAGCGCTGCTCGAACCATGGCCTGCCCTATCTCTGGGGCACGATGGGCCTTCTCTACCGATCGGACATGCTGCCTGAAGCGCCCACGTCCTGGCGCGACCTGATGCAGCCGGCTCCGGCGCTGACCAAGCACGTCGCCATGTACGACGACCACAACGAGGCCTTTGTCGCCCCCCTCATGCTGCTCGGCGAGTCGATCAACACCAACGACCAGGCAACGCTCAAGACCGCCTTCAACCTGATGAAGCAACAGGCACCGGCGGTTCTGACCTATGAATACGTCATAAGCTCGATCCAGAACCAGGCCATCGGCAAGGACATCCATCTGGCGCTTGGCTATAGCGGCGATCAGCACGTCCTAAACGAAAAGGCCGGTACACCGGGCATCTGGCGCTATGTCGTGCCCAAGGAAGGCACGCTTTCCTGGCTCGATTGCATGTCGGTCGTCGCCAAGTCGCCGAACAAGGCACGGGCGCTCGCCTTCCTGGACTATATCGGCTCGCCCGGAAGTGCCGCCGCAAACGCACAGGCGCTCAATATGCCGACGCCGAGCAAAGCCGCCTTTGCGTTGTTGCCGGAGGCGATGCGCGCGGACCAGGCGATCTACCCGTCGCCAGACATTCTGGCCAAGAGTCAGTACCAGCAGGAACTGTCAACGACGTCGGTGCAGCTGCGCCGGCGCATCATCAGCACATTGGCGAATTTCCAGTGACCCTCGGCAAGCGCGCACTCATCCTGATCTTTCCCGTGGTGCTGGCCGGCTATCTGCTGGCGGCGATCTCGGTCCATGTCACCCAGAGCCGATCGATCCGGGCGCTGGAACATGCCAAGCTGTCCCAGCGGCTGGAACATGCCGCCGCCGTCTTCCAGAACGAGATCGGCCGCAGCAAGGGCTTTCTCAATGCGCTCCTGAACAGCAATTCGCTGCGCCAGTACATCTCTGAAACCGACAAGAACTACCGGGCCAATGCGCTCGGCGTCCGGCTGCAGGAAAGTGTCAAGTCGCTCTCCGACGACCCGACGGGCTACGTGTCCCTGTCGATCCTGACATCGAACCTGCAATCAGAATACTATTTCGAAAACAGCTGGGATCCCTTCGCCGAAATCGACGAGGCGCAGCTCAATCTGGCACGGCGACTGATACGCGAAGAAAAGCTTGTCGACTGGACCTACCTCTACGACGGCGGGCACAAGGCGCGGATCGTCTATTCCTACTTCCTCGATCCCGTTACCTTCACGCGACCGCTGCCGAGCAAGAAATCGGGCGCGCTGCTTATCCAGGTGGCGATCCAGCCGGATCGTTTCCTCGACATGCAGGAAACACTCAAGCAGGAATACGGCGCCGACGTCGTCCTTCAGCCGTGGCCGCTCGCGATTACCGACGACCTTTCGGCAAGCGTGCATCTCGGGCCATCGCTCTATGCGACGCTGACGGTTTCGAGCAATCATTTCGACCGGCTGATGGCCCAGCAGAAACTGCTGCTGGCATTTGGTGCCGTGGCGATGAGCCTGTTTTCGATCTGGCTGATCATCGTTCTCATCCGGCGGTTCATCACCGACCCGATCGCCAAGCTCGACGCCAACGTTATGGCCGTCATGGTCGGCGCCCATGACGAGATCCGCAACATGGAGGAGAAGGGCGAGATCGGGCGACTGACGGAAAACATCAGAGAGCTGCATCGCCAGTCCGAACAATCGCTCAAGCTGGTGCAGCGCAGCTCCTGGACCGACACGCTGACCGGCATCAGCAATCGCGGTCATTTCAACGCGGTTGCCGCCGGCATCGTGCGCGAGGCCATTGTCTCGGGTGAAAAATGCAGCCTGCTGTTCATCGACATCGACAACTTCAAATTCGTCAATGACAAGCATGGCCACGAGATCGGCGACGAACTCTTAAAGACCCTGGCAACGCGCATCGCCGAGAATGTCGAAGCGATCACCGAGCGACGCGGCCAGAAGCCGGCGATCCTGGCGCGGCTCTCAGGCGACGAATTCGCGGTGCTGGTCCGCTCCCGACCGGGCGACGGCACGGTCCGCGAAGTCGCTGCGGCCATCCTGGCGCTGTTCGAAGATGGCTTCGAAGTCTCCGGCAAGAGCTATCCGGTGACGGCCAGCATCGGCGCTGCCATCTGCCCGGATGACGCGACCAACCTTGCCGAGCTGATTTCAAATGCGGACGCGGCGATGTATCAGGCAAAGACTAGCGGCAAGAACCGCTCTTCCCGGTTCTCGCGCGCCCTGCACGACAAGCGCACCCGTCTGCGCCAGATCCAGGACGAGTTGCGCTCGCTCGATCCGGACGAGCAATTCCATCTGGTCTACATGCCGATCGTCGACACCGACGGTCGCGTGACCGGCTGCGAAGCGCTGCTGCGCTGGTATTCGCCGGTACTCGGTAACGTGACGCCGGACGAATTCGTGCCGATCGCCGAAAGCTCCGGCCTCTTCACCAAGATCGACTGGTGGGTGATCAACCAGGCCATGTCCGACTGCCGGCAGCTAAAGGCACTCTTCGGTCCCGATACGATCCTGGCGATCAACATTTCCTCGGCCGAACTGCATTCGAAGGCGATTGCCGACTATTTCTCCGATTGTATCAACCGCCATGGACTGCAGCCGCAATCGATCGAAATTGAGCTGACCGAGACTTTCGCGGTCAAGTTCAGCGACCAGCTCCGCCGCAACATCGACGAACTGCGCCAAAAGGGCTTCCGCCTGTCGATCGACGATTTCGGCGCCGGCTATACCTCTGTCCAGCAGATCATCGAATACACCGCCGATACGATCAAACTGGACCGGGCGCTCGTTTCTAACCTCACGGCATCGCAATCACTGCCGGTTCTGAGGGCGTTGATCGCGCTGTGCCACGCCAAGGACGTTGCCGTGGTCGGGGAAGGCGTCGACACGCCGGAGAAACTCTCGATGCTGACTGCTGCAGGGTGCGATCTCTTCCAGGGCTACCTTATCAGCAAGCCGCTACCACTTGAGGATCTCGGCATCTGGGCGCTGACGCGCACCGCCCGCTACGGCCAGGAGCAGGATGATCGCAAGAACCAGCAGGCAATCGCCTGAGCGCATGTCGGTCTACTCTCTCCCGTGACGCTCCGGACAAGGTGCACTCCGAGGCGGGAATCGTGCGCCATAGCCCCCTGCCCCCTTGACCTGACAGCCGCCTCGCCTTAACCGCAACGCAACAATTTCGGCATGTCGGGGGCAGGCAATGAAGGTTCTTCTGATCGGATCGGGTGGACGCGAACATGCGCTGGCATGGAAGATCGCGCAGTCGCCGAAATTGACCAAGCTCTATGCCGCGCCCGGCAATCCTGGCATTGCCGAGGAAGCAACGCTCGTTGCGCTCGACACCGACAATCATGCCGCCGTTGCGGACTTCTGCCTGAAAGAGGCGATCGATTTCGTCGTGGTCGGGCCGGAAGGCCCGCTCGTGGCCGGCCTTGCAGACGTGCTGCGCGCTGCCGGTGTCGCCGTCTTCGGCCCTTCCGCTTCCGCGGCCCAGCTTGAAGGTTCCAAGGGCTTCACCAAAGACCTCTGCGCCAGATACGATATCCCGACCGGCGCCTACGGTCGCTTCACCGACGCTGAATCCGCCAAGGCCTATGTGTGCGAGCAGGGCGCGCCGATCGTCATCAAGGCCGATGGACTCGCCGCCGGCAAGGGTGTGACCGTTGCCATGGAACTCGACGAAGCGCTCGCTGCTGTCGATGACTGCTTCGATGGCGCCTTCGGCGCGGCCGGCGCGGAAGTGGTGGTCGAAGCCTATCTCGACGGCGAGGAGGCAAGCTTCTTCTGCCTCAGCGACGGCAAGACCGCGCTCGCGCTTGCCTCGGCACAAGACCACAAGCGCGTCGGCGATGGCGACACCGGCCCGAATACCGGCGGCATGGGCGCCTATTCGCCAGCGCCTGTGATGACATCAGAAATGACCGAGCGCACGATGAAGGAGATCATCGAGCCGACCATGCGCGGCATGGCGGAGAGCGGACATCCCTTTTCCGGCGTGTTCTTCGCCGGGCTGATGATCACCGCCAAGGGGCCGGAGCTGATCGAGTACAATGTGCGTTTCGGCGACCCGGAATGCCAGGTGCTGATGATGCGCATGAAGAGCGACCTCTTGCCACTGCTTTATGCCGCGGCGACGGGCACGCTTGCGGGCATGGAAGCCGAATGGCGCGACGAAACGGCACTGACGGTGGTCATGGCGTCGAAGGGATATCCGGGCAGCTACGACAAGAACTCGCCCATTGCTGCGCTGCCCGAGGCCTCGCCTGAGACCAAGGTGTTTCACGCCGGCACAGCGATGAAGGACGGCAGCCTGGTTGCAACGGGCGGGCGGGTGCTGAACATCACGGCGATCGGCGAAAGCGCAAGCGCTGCCAAGGACCGCGCCTATTCGGCAGTCGACGGCGTTTCCTGGGACAACGGCTTCTATCGCCACGATATCGGCTGGCGCGCGGTTGCCCGCGAGAAGGCCTGACCGCCGCCGGTAAATGCGCCGGATCATTCAATTTTTACCAATTCTCCTGACGGGAAAGTAAGAGAGAACGCATATTCTTGCCGACTGCATGGTTCCTTAAATCGTAGCCGATTTCAGGACAAAACATGCAGCAATTCAAAGTGCTACAGCGACCTTTGCGCGTCTGATAAGACGCGCGGCGCTGTAGAACAAACTCGGAGAGAAGACCGATGCGCCTGTTGCTGATCACCACCGCCGTTGCGCTCGCCGCCGGCAGCGCCTGGGCACAGTCGATCGAAGCTGTCGTTTCCGGGGAGGCCGTCAATTCCAGCGTGGCCTCTGTCTCCTGCGCACAATGCCCGCCGCTGCAGATCAAGAAGAAGGTCACCTATGTGGTGCCTGAGATCGAGAATGGCAGCGAGAAGGTCGAGCTCAAGCAAATCAACGGTGAGATGCGGCTTGTGCGCACCGAAGCCTGGCTCGGCGGCTCGCCGGTTGTTTTCGTCAGCAAGCCTTCTGAGGAGGCTGTCAAAGCAGCCGCGAACGGAGCCGAACAGGCGGATACGGCGACCGCTGCGGCCGATATCGATATCGCGAACCCGGGCAATCATGACTTGGCTGCGTCTGTGATCGACGAGACCGCCAAAACTGCCGCGGTTCAGACCCTTACACAGGCAGAGCCGGCAGTCGCGGCATCTGTGGCCGCCGAAAGCTCACGGCAATTTGATCCGACCGGCCTCGAACTTCGGCTAAACTGAGGGCCTAAACGGGAAAGTTCCCTGCCCCGGCCAGCCTCCCCTGCATTCAAGGGCTGACGGGCAATTCGCTGAAACAGCGAGAGATTGCGCCCCTGAGAGAAGCAGGGGCGCAATCTTTTTATCTGGGCTCGTGTTATCTGGGTTGGCGTGGGCCATCGATCCGCTCGACCAAGGCTTCAATCTCCCTGTCGGAATAAACCTCGATACCGTTCCTTGCGACCCCCTGCCCCGCGTGGCGTGCGCCGGAAAACGTGCCGTCGTAGACGAAACCCGATCCGCAGGACGGGCTGCCGTCGATCAACAGCGCGAAACGACAGTCCGTTTCGCGCGCGAGCGCCAGCGCATTCTCGGCGGCGTCCAGAAACTCACCGGTGATATCGCGGCCGGTATTCTCGACGACGGTTGCCCCGCCGTCGAGCACGTTGGTGCCGGACATGCCGGACGCGATCTCGGCCGGCGGACGCGGCACCGGCATGCCGGCCGACATTTCGGGACAGATGGTGACGAGCCGGCCCTCTAGGCGCCAGCGGTCGATGGCCGGATGGACGAGCGGCTTCGACGCGCCATCGTAGCGCACGGCATGGCCCATGAGGCAGGCGCTGACGAGGATCTTCGCCGTCATGCACACCTCCCCCGTCATCCCGCGATCTTGGAGAAATCGGCAACCGTGCCGGTCGCCGAGCGGATGAGACCGAGCAGTGCCAGGCGGTTTGCCCGAATCGACACGTCATCGTCATTGACGAGAACGTCGTTGAAGAACTGGTCGACCGGTTCGCGCAGCTTCGACAGGGCCTGCATGGCGGAGCGGAAGTCCTCCTTGACGATCGCCTCGCGTGCCTCGCCCGAGCCCAGCTGAACCGCAGCGTGCAGCGCCTTTTCGGCGTCGAGACGGAAGAGATCAGCGTCGACGGCGTCGGCCACGGCCGTACCTTTTTTCTCTTCGGCTGCGAGGATCTGCGTCGCGCGCTTGGTGCCGGCGAGCAGGTTCTTGCCCTCTTCGTCGGTGATGAAGGCGGTCAGCGCCTCGACGCGACGGGCGATCATCAGCAGATCGTCCGCATCCGACGTCAGCACCGCATCGATCAGGTCGTGACGGGCGCCGAGATCGCGCAGATAGACCTTGAGGCGATCGTGGAAGAAGGAGAGCAGGTCCGCCGACACATCGCTCGTCAGCGCCGGCTTCTGCGCCCGCAGGGCGGTCAGCGCGATCTCGAGGAACGGCGTGAGCGGCAGGCGCGCCTTGCTTTCAAGGATGAGGCGGATAACGCCGAGCGCGGCGCGGCGCAGGGCGTATGGATCCTTGGAGCCGGTCGGCTTTTCGTCGATCGCCCAGAAACCGACGAGCGTGTCGAGCTTGTCGGCCAGCGCCACGGTCACGGCGACGGCATCGGTCGGCGCGCGGTCCGAGGGGCCATTCGGCTTCCAATGATCTTCGATTGCCGTTGCGACGGAAGCGTCTTCGCCCTGGAGCAGCGCATATTTGCGACCCATGATGCCCTGAAGTTCGGGGAACTCGCCGACGGCTTCGGTGCGCAGGTCAGCCTTTGCCAGCACCACGGCACGATCGACCAACTTGGCGTCGGCGCCGGTTACCTTGGCAAGCTCGGCGGCAAGCGCACGGATGCGGGCAACACGTTCGCCCTGTGTGCCGAGCTTGGCATGGAAGGTGACGTTCAGCGCATCGAGTTTCGCCATGCGCTGGTCGAGCGGCTTGTGGAGATCGAGGTCGAATTTTTCAGCCGACGGCTTCAATGTTTCCAGGTCCGGCAGGTTGCCCTGGTCGCGGTGCCAGAAGTGGGCGGCGTCCGACAGGCGGGCGCGCACGACCTTGCCGTTGCCGTGAACGATCTCCTTGCCGCCGTCCTTCGCCTCGATGTTGGAAACGAGGATGAACTTGTTGGAGAGCGTTTCCGCACCCGGCGCGCGGGTCACGAAACACTTCTGGTTGGTCTTGATCGTCAGGCGGATGATTTCCGAGGGGATTTCGAGATAGCTCTCTTCAAAGCTTCCCATCAGCACCTGCGGCCATTCGACGAGGCCGGAAACCTCCTCGAGCAGGCCTTCGTCCTCGACGAGTTCGAGGCCGTTGGCAAAGGCGATATTATGTGCGTCAGCCGAGATCATCTGCTTGCGGCGTTCGCCGTCGAGCACGACCTTCGCCCGCTCCAGCTTCTCGGCATAGTCGGCAAAGCGGCGCACGGTGATCGCTTCGGGCGCGTGAAAGCGGTGGCCGTAGGTGACGTTGGAGGCGACGATGCCGTCGACCTCGAAGGGGATCACATGGGTTTCGTCGGTTTCCGAGCCGAAGGTGCAGACGATCGACTGCAGCGGACGGACCCAGCGCAGAGCGCCCGGCTTGGCCGAGGCAGCCCCGGAGCGCATCGGCTTCGGCCAGGGAAAGTTGCGGATGATCTCGGGCATCGCCTCAGCGACGATCTCTTCGGCCGGACGGCCCGGCTTGACGATATGGGCGACGTAAAAATCACCCTTCTTCGGATCGCTATGGACATGGGCCTCGCTGATCGAAGAAAGGCCGGCACCGCGCAGAAAGCCCTCGATCGCCTTTTCGTTGGCGTCGGTACGCGGACCCTTGCGGTCTTCGCGCACATCGGCGGAACGGGCATTGAGGCCGCGGATATCGAGCGTCAGCCGGCGTGGCGTCCAGTATTCACGCGCACCCTCATAGGTCAAACCCGCTTCCACCAGCGCATCGGTCAGCAGCTTCTTGAGGTCGCCGGCCGCCTTGCGCTGCAAGCGGGCAGGAATTTCCTCGGAGCGGAGTTCGATAAGAAGATCGGGCATGGGAGATGACTTTTTCTGTTCCGGACGGTTGGCGCCGACTTAGCAAGCTCTGGCGAAAATGTCACCAAGCCCGACGATGAATTTGATTTAGAGGCAGGAGGGTCGCGGTACGATCACCAGCCGCCGCCGCCGCCACCGCCGCCACCGCCGCCGGAAAAACCGCCGCCCGTGGAAAAGCCCGACGACGAGGATTTCGGCGGGGGCGGCAAGGAGGAGGTCATGGTGTCGGCCATCGAGCCGGCAAAGCCGCCGATCCGATCCCCGAACGAACTCGATCCGAAGCCATCGCCATGGTACCAGGCAGGCTGGTAGGCGGCAGTGGCAGCTGGCCCGGCAGCGGCAGCCAGCAGCCAGTGATCGAAGGTTTGCGTCCACGGCTTTTCCACCCCAAGCGCAACGGCATAGGGCAACAGGGTCTCGAAATGCCGGGGCGACATTTCGGGCGCACCTTGCATATTCATCCGATCCTTCTCGGCAAGCGTCATGTATTGCCTGAGGCCGTCGATGCCATCCATCATCCGGGTACCGAGCGGCGTCGGCGCGCCCATCAGGAAGAAGAACAGCACGTTGACAAGTACGATGCCGCCGATCGCAAACAGCAGCGGCAGCTCGTCGGTCTCGGAGGCGGAGTAGAAGACGACCGCAAGGATGCTTGAAAAGATGGTGAAGGCGACGAAGCCGATGAAGGCGATCACCACGATCGACATGATCCGGCTCATCAGGCTCTTTTCGCGCCGCAGGGATTTGCCGAAGGAAACGGCGAAGATGGAAACGAAAAAGGCGATGAAGACGGGGACGATCACCAGCGGGATGCTGTCCTCGCTCAAATCGCCGAACAGGAACACCGCGGCGATCGCAAGAACCGAAAGCAGCACCCCGGCAATGATGTAACCGGTGTTGGCCAGATAGTATTTGCCGCGGTGCTCGCGCTCCATGGCATTGCGGAAGTCGGCACCCGTCGCCTGCACCTTCGTGCCATTGGCCCTGTCGATCTTCAACTTGCCGCCGGCGGCATTGACGGCCTTCATCAGGCTCGCCTCGCCGGTCGGCAGCTTTTCGCTGCTGCCCTTGCCGGTCGCGGCAATGATGATGGCGCTCTTCAGATCTTCAAGGACGACATGGCCCTTCACCGCGAGGCTGAGCGCCGATGCCGACAGAGCCGTCCACCCCTCGCCGGAAAAGCCCCTGTTGTCGATATAGTTGACAAGCGCCGGCGAAATGCCCTCAGGCGCGTCCCAGCGCGGCACCATCACGCCGCGCGCCGGGTCCCGGCCCACCTTCAGCCAGGCGCGGCCATAGTAGAGCGCCACCACCACGAGACCTGCTCCAGCAATGACAAGCGCCATATGATCGCGCAGCCACCAGGTGTTTTCCTGGCTCATGGTCGGCTGGTCGATGCTGCCCTTCGGCATCTTGACCGCGATCGTCAGACCCTCCTTCGGCTCGAGCCGCCGGGTGGTTGCAAAGAAGATTTCGCTGCCTTCCTCCGACGCCAGCGCGTCCTTGCCGGTTGCGCCATAACCGCCGGTGAAAACGTCGAGTGCCTCGGGCCGCACCCCTTCCGGCAGATTGACGGTTGCGCTCGCCTCGTCGATCGGGAACGCCCATTCGGTGCCGGTCACGTTCCAGTAGAGTTCGTCATGATCGTCGAAGAAGCGGATCTGCCGGCTGGTCTCATAGGTGAACTGGAACGTATGCTCGCCGTGTGGCAGAAAGACCTCGGCAGAGCCGGTGTAGATGCGGATGCCGCCCGAGATCGATTCGGTGCGGTAGGGCTCCTCCTCGCCGTCGCGTTCGACCGAAAGCAGCTTGAAATCCACCTTGCTGCGGCGGCCCTTGGCATCGGTGAAGGTCAGCGGCAGGTCACGAAAGATGCCCCGCCGGATCTGGTTTCCCTCGACATTGGCGGTGATCGTCTCGGTGACCGTCAGCGTTCCGTTCTCGGCGACATCGATCACCGAATGATAGGACGAAAACACCTCGTCCGCCCGGCCGACACCCGCTGTCGCCAGCAGGAAGAAGAAGATGCCAAGCAGGGCGACGAAACGGGTCATGCGGTCTCAGACCTTTCGATCGATCTTGAGGAGCGGTTTCATGGTTTTTCGCGTCTCATGGCGGAAAACCGCTTCGCACTCTTCCTGGAAAAGCTTTGAGGCGCGAGATCAAGGACGATCACCGGTGAAGGTAACGCCAAGCGATGCAAGCGCATCCCAATAGGCAGGATAGGTCTTGGCGACGCAGCCGGGGTCCTCGATGGCAATGCCGTGGATCTTGAGCCCGGCAAGGGCGAAGCTCATGGCGATGCGATGGTCGGCAAAGGTGTCGATCGACGCCGGCAATGTCTGGCCGGCGAGCGCCGGATCGGAGGAGACGATGAGATCGTCGCCCTCTTCGTGGGCAAGCCCCGGACGGATCGCGGTCAGGCCGAGCGACAAGGCACGGACACGGTCGCATTCCTTCACGCGCAGATTGGTGAGCCCGACGAAGCGCACGGGCGTCTCGTTGAAGGCGGCAAGAACGGCGATCGTCGGTATCGCGTCCTGCATCTGCGATCCGTCGATGACGGCGGGAAGATGCGGGAAGCTGGAAATGACGGCGTGGGCGCGTGCGTCAGGCTGCGAGAACACCGAGGCAGGAACGCCGAGATCGATGGCCCCTCCGGTCAATACTTCCGCGGCCCAGAGATAGGTCGCGGCCGACGCGTCAGGCTCGATCACGAAGTCGGCGGCGCGATAGCCCGTCGGCGCGACCTGCCAGATGGATGGGCTCAACTGCTCGACCTCGGCGCCGAACGCACGCATCGCCGCAACCGTCAGATCGATGTAGCCGCGCGCGCCGATTTCGTCGCCGGCAAGCTCGATGCGGACAGGGCCCTTGGCGCCAGGGGCAGCCATCAGCAGAGCCGATACGTATTGGCTGGAAAGGCCAGCGTCGATTTCGATCCGTCCGGCGGGAAAGCCGCCCTTGCCATTGACGGTGACCGGCGGGCATCCGGTTTCGGACGTCACCTCGACGCCGAGCGTGCGAAGCGCGTCGACGAGCGGCTTGATCGGCCGCTTGCGCATGTGCTGGTCACCATCGACGACAACCGGGCCGTCGACCAGAGCGGCGGCGGCTGTCAGGAAGCGCGTCGCAGTTCCCGCATTGCCGAGGAACAGGGGCGCGGACGGCGACGCAAGCCGGCCGGTTCCGGTAACGACGAATGTCGTGTCGTCCGGTTCGCTGACCTCAACGCCCATCGCCCGCAAGGCATCGGCCATATAGCGCGTGTCGTCGCTCTTCAGCGCACCCGTCAGCCGGCTCGTGCCCTTGGCCAGACCCGCGAGAAGCAGCGCCCGATTGGTGATCGACTTCGAACCCGGCGGGCGAACGTGGCCGCGCAGGGGGTGGTCGGTCGGCAGGATGGTCAGCTTCTTCACGGTATCACTCATGCTCGGGTCTCTTTATGCAAGTAGCGCCGAGGCTGTCGGCCTCGGCAGGCGTGTCTCTTATCAGCAGGTGGCGTAATCGGGTAACGTCCCCGATCAGAATTTGACTTGCGGCACCGCGCGATCCGCCTCGTTGGCGATCTCGAAATAGCCGGCCTTCACGAAGCGGAAGGCGTTGGCGATGAGGTTCGACGGGAAGCTCTCGACCTTGACGTTCAAGTCGCGTGCCGCTCCGTTGTAGTAGCGGCGCGACATCTGGATCTCGCCCTCGATCGTCTCCAGCGAGCGCTGCAGTTCCGCGAAGTTCTCGTTGGCCTTGAGATCCGGATAGGCTTCGGCGAGGGCAAAGAGCTTGCCGAGCGCTTGCGACAGGGCGCCTTCAGCGGCTGCCCGCCCCTCGACATCACCTGCTGGAACGGCCTGAGCGCGATTGCGCATCGCGATCACCTCTTCGAGCGTCGACTTCTCGTGCGCTGCGTATCCTTTAACCGTCTCGATCAGGTTGGGGATGAGGTCGGCGCGTCGCTTGAGCTGCACGTCGATACCCGACCAGGCTTCCTCGGCGATCTGCCGTGCCTTGACGAGGCCGTTGTAGACGAAAACGAGATACAGGATCACGGCGACGCCGATGGCCAGACCAATCATGGGATACCTCCAAAAAACTCGGCAGAGATTAGCACCGGCTTTCCAGCTTCAAAGACCTTTCTGCAGCATTCGGGCGGAGAAACGCACTCCTCCCCAAATGCAAGCCGAAGGCGCTGAACACACTGTTCACCGCTACGGCCTATCCCCAGACCAAAACACCTCGATTCCTGTTCCATCGGGAACCGCAGGGATCCGGACGATGGGCGATAGTCGCGCCATCGAACAACCCCGGATACGAAGTGAAGACCATGAAAACGCTCGCAACCCTCATCAACGTGATCGCCTTTTCGGCGCTCTTCGTTGCCTATGCGAGCGTCGGTTCGGCCGAAAGACCGACTGGTGTCCGCCGGGCGCTGCAGACCTACTCCGGTCAGGTTTACACCGGCACCTACCCCACGCTGAAGCCCGTCTGGAAGATCAGCGTCGACGCCAGCGACACGATCTGAGATCTACAGCGTCGCGCGTCTTATTAGACGCGCGACGCTGCAGCACTTTGAATGGCTGCATGTTTTTATCCTTAAATCGAATAGGATTTAAGGAAACATGCAGTAGCCTCGAGCTATCCGCGTCGCAATCGCGTCGGCAGCTTCATCTGCGCCGAGATTGGTGACGTCGAGCTCGATGAGCTGGTCGCATTTTCCTTTCAACAGAGCGTGCCGGCCTCTGAGATCGATCAGCACCTGCGGATCGGTCAGTTTGTGGACCTTGGAGCGGCCGGCGCGCGTCAGCCGCTTCAGGTTTTCCTCTATCGAACAGTCGAGAACGACCGCGACGAAACGGGCGCTGCGCTCGCTAGCCAGCGCCACATAGTCTTCGAACGCCCGGCTGTCGAATGCGTCATCCGACAGCGCATCGGTGAAGAGGAAGGATTGACCGGCATCGGCCTGGCGCACATGGTCGAGCACCGCCGTTCTGATCGTCGCCCGCAGCGACCAATAGAGCGGCGTGCCCCTGGTAAACAGTGCCTCGGCCGGATTGATCAGCGTATGGTTGTCGGCAAGCCTCGCGCCGAGATGATCGGCGAGATGGCGTGCGATGGTCAGCTTTCCGGTGCCCGGCCAGCCATTGATATGAACGATGAGGCTGGCTGGCTCGGCGATCAAGCGGCGTCCCGGTTGAGGTTCGCGCCGCCGGCATCGGTCAGCAGGAACGCCTCGCCACAGGCCTTTGCCAATGTGCGGACGCGCAGAATGTAGCTTTGCCGCTCGGTGACCGAAATCACCCCGCGCGCATCGAGCAGGTTGAAGACGTGGCTCGCCTTGATGCACTGGTCGTAGGCGGGGAAGACACACTTGTGCAGGTGGTTGTTTGTGCCGTTGCCCGGCGCGCCGGCCGCCAGCAGAGCCTGGCACTCTACCTCGGCATCGATGAAGTGCTGATGCAGCATGGCGGTGTTGGCGTATTCGAAGTTGTACCGCGAATATTCCTGCTCCGCCTGCAGGAACACGTCGCCATAGCTGATCTTCTCGTCGCCTTCGCGGCCGTTGAAGTTCAGATCATAGACGTTGTCGACGCCCTGGACATACATCGCCAGACGCTCGAGACCGTAGGTCAGTTCACCAGCAACCGGAGAGCATTCGATGCCGCAGACCTGCTGGAAATAGGTGAACTGCGACACTTCCATGCCGTCGCACCAGCATTCCCAGCCAAGGCCCCAGGCGCCCAGCGTCGGGCTTTCCCAGTCGTCCTCGACGAAGCGGATATCGTGCAGCAACGGGTCGAGGCCGATCGCCTCCAGCGAGCCAAGATAAAGCTCCTGCAGGTTGGACGGGTTCGGCTTCAGGATCACCTGATATTGATAATAGTGCTGAAGACGGTTCGGGTTCTCGCCATAGCGGCCGTCGGTCGGGCGACGGGACGGCTGGACATAGGCTGCGCGCCACGGACGGGGACCGAGCGCACGCAGCGTCGTTGCCGGATGAAACGTACCGGCACCGACTTCCATGTCGTAGGGCTGCAGCACCGCGCAACCCTTGTCGGCCCAATAGTTGTGCAGCGTCAGGATCAGAGCCTGGAACGAGCGCTTGGGGTTCATGTGGTCGGGCAGCGAGGCGGTGGTCATGGGGAACGTCCGAATTCTTCACGAAATGAGAGCCGGACAGGTGCCACGCCGGGCGACAGGGGTCAAGCGCTGAGGCGGCTCTCCGTGCACGCAAAGGTGCACGAAAAATCTCAGTCGTCTTCGCGCTTGAGCCGGTATTCGCCGGTCTCGGGATCCTTGACGAGGGTTCCGCTCGCGCCGGTCTGCTGCTCGCGGCGCGTCTGGTCGCGCTGACGCGTCAGCTTCTGGGCATCCGCAATGAACTTGCGGTAGCCGATCCATAGAACGAAGCCTGCGATCAGGAGCAGGATAAGCTGCGGCATCTTTCCTCCCTACTGCATATTTTTATCCTTAAATCGAAGTCGATTTAAGGATAAAAATATGCAGCCATTCAAAGTGCTACAGCGACATTTGCGCGTCTAATAAGACGCGCGGCGCTGTAGGCTCGTCGCACCGGTCGCGGCTCAAAGCCCGAAACGCGCCCACAATGCCCTTTCCTCTACTGCTTCGGCAAGACCCGCCATCGCAGAAGCCGCGATCGGTGCAGCGATATCGCCGGCAATCGATGCGCCGGTCTGGCGCCGCCCGAAAAGGCTGCGCGCCGGCTGGATCAGTTCGAGCCGCGCCTTCTCGCCATAGCGCTTCTTCACCTCGCCGCGCAGATCGCCGAGGCCGTCGATCAGACCCAGTTCCAATCCGCGCCGCCCAGTCCAGAAAAGCCCGGAAAAAACGTCGGGATGGTCGGCCAGCAGCTGTCCGCGGCGGGCCTTCACCATCTGGATGAAGGTGTCGTGGATATCGAGCTGCAGGCTCTTCAGGAACTCGATGTCGCGTTCTTTCTCTGGCTGGAACGGGTCGAGCATGACCTTGTTCTCGCCGGCGGTATAGACGCGCCGCTCGACACCGATCTTCTTCAACAGTTCCGGAAAGCCGAAGCCGCCGGAGACGACACCGATGGAACCGACGATCGACGTCGGATCGGCGATGATCTCGTCGCCGGCAAGCGCGATCATGTAACCGCCGGAAGCGGCCACGTCCTCGACGAAGACGAGCACGCGCTTCTTCTTTTCCTGGGCGAGATCGCGGATGCGCTGGTAGATCAGTCGCGACTGCACCGGCGAACCGCCGGGAGAGTTGATCGAAATCGCAACGGCCGGAGCCTCCTTCACCGCGAAGGCCTTCTCCAGCAGCGGCGCGACTGAGGCCAGATTGAGTGCCGGACGAAACTGGCCACCACCGGCCATGATTGCGCCGTGAAGCCGCACGACGGGGATGGCAATGCCATCCCGCCGAAAACGCCTCGGCATCAGCCTTTTGAAGAACCCGGCCATTTCAACTCCTGCAATACGAACACTTGTTCCTGCATGTATGCACTGGTCGTCCAAACGCAATGCCGGATACGGTAAATCAACGGCGCCGATAGGCAGCGCGTCCGTTGTTGAGATCGTCGACATCGCCGGCAAAGCGATGGGCGCCCTCCTCGTGCACCATCAGCGGCGCTCGCAGCACCAGCCGCTTGCGGCTCTGCTTGATCGCGGTCACGAGGATGCGCACGGCATTCTCGCCGGTGCGCGGATGCAGCGGCGTAATCTCGATACCGCCGAAGCGGCGGCCACAGGCGGCAATGATATCCGCGATCGATTCCGGCCGGGCGATCAGCGACAATTGTCCGCCCGGCTTCATGATCGCACCCGCCGTCTTGATCCAGATCTCGAACAGGCCGTCGCTCATCGCATGCGCCTCTGCCTTGAGGCTGTCCGGCGTGCGGCGGTCGGAAGCATCGTTGAAAGGGGGGTTCATGATCACGTGATCGAAGGCATCGTCGGGCAAGCCGGCGGCACGGCGCGCCCTGCCGGTAAGCGCAACGTCCGCCTCGATCACCGACACCCGCTCGGCGAAACGCCCGTTTTCGGGAAGCGCGAGGCTTCGGCGTGCAAACGCCGCCATGGTCGGCGAACGCTCCACCAGCACGACCTCGGCCAGATCGAGCCGCGAGGCGACCGCCATGCCGGCCGCACCCGCTCCGGCGCCAAGGTCGGCCACACGGCAGGCGCGGTCAGAAGCAACCAGCGAAGCGAGCAACATCGCATCCATGCCGGAGCGATGTCCCTGCCCCAGCGGCTGCACGACATGGAACCTGCCGCGGTGGAATGCATCGACCGTCTCAGACTCGACAAGCGTCATAGGTCCTTCGCTCATGGCCGATCGTCACACATAGGCGCCGACGAACCGCTGATCATGCCCGCAACTCCGCTTCCAACCCCGCTTCGACGAGGATGCGGCGCGCGGCATCGGCATCGTCGTCCGGCACGAGGAAACGGCGCGGCAGCAGGCCCAGCGATCCCTCCAGAATGCTCATGCCCTGATCGGCGATCAGGCTGTTGATACCGGCGTCCTTCATCAAGCTCTCGGCAAAAGAGAGCAGAACGACGTCGTTGGTGCGGATCAATTCCTTCATCCAGCGGTTTTTCCTGTCCTATTTCAGCAAGCGGGACAATTCGCCTCTTGCCGCACGTGCCCCCCCTTCCTATTGTCGAAAGCGACAATGAAAACAGGAGTCCCGGTGTTGGGCGTAGTGATACCGCTGGAAGACAGCAAAAACAAACTGGCGTCCGTGAAACCGCTCGTTGACTTGACGTCTCCCGACATGGAACGCGTCAACCAGCTCATCCTGTCGAGGGCCGGGTCCGACGTCCAGATGATTCCTGAGGTCGCCAACCACCTGATTTCCTCCGGTGGAAAGCGCCTGCGACCGATGCTGACGCTCGCCTCCGCCGCGATGTTCGGTTACGAGGGCGACGCTCACGTCAAGCTCGCCACCAGCGTCGAGTTCATGCATACGGCAACGCTGCTGCATGACGATGTCGTGGACGAAAGCGACCTGCGCCGCGGCAAATCCACCGCTCGGACGATCTGGGGCAACCAGGCAAGCGTGCTCGTCGGCGACTTCCTGCTCGGCCAGGCCTTCCGCATGATGGTCGATGTCGGCTCGCTCGATGCGCTCGACGTGCTGTCGACCGCTGCGTCGGTGATCGCCGAGGGCGAGGTGCTGCAGCTTTCCGTCGCCAAGAACATGGAGACGACCGAGGACGACTATCTCCAGGTCATCCGCGCCAAGACCGCAGCGCTGTTCGCCGCGGCCGCAGAAGTCGGGCCGATCGTCGCCCAGACCAGCAAATCCGACCGCAATGCGCTCAAATCCTACGGCATGAATCTCGGCCTCGCCTTCCAGCTCGTCGACGACGTGCTCGACTATGGCGGTTCTGCCAGCGATCTCGGCAAGAATGTCGGCGACGATTTCCGCGAAGGCAAGATCACCCTTCCGGTGATCCTGTCCTATCGTCGCGGCACACCGGAGGACCGCGCCTTCTGGCGTCAGGCGATCGAAGGCGGCGACAGCAGCGATGCCAACCTTGAAAAGGCGCTCGGCCTGATCAAGCGATATGGGGGCTTAAGCGATACCATCGCCCGTGCCCAGCACTATGGCACGATCGCGCGCGATGCCTTGGCACCGCTCCCGGTTTCGCCGTGGAAATCGGCGCTGGTCGAGGTCATCGACTTCTGCATCGACCGGGTCAGCTGACGCGCGCGCCCGGCCGAACCTGGACATCCAAGAGGAATTTCTTGCCGCGTTGCGCCAAAAAAGCCATTCTGTTCCTCAAGAGTTGTGCCAGGCAACACGTGGCTGATTCCAAAACAACCCTCAGTCGTGCGCAAGGCCGAGAGATCGGCAATGAAAGGTTTGACATGCGGCAAAAGACGATCCTCCGCCTTCTCAGCGGCGCTGCACTGATAGCTCTTGCCTCGGTCAGCGGCAGCTACCAGGCTTTCGCCGAGGAAAAGGCCGCCGTCGAAGAGACCGAGCCTTTCGACATCACGTCCGTCAACACCTTTGCAGGTGCGTTCCTGGCTGCCCGCACGGCCGACACGGACCGTGACTTTGCCGCAGCCAACGAGCTTTACCGCATCGCCCTGCAGTTCGAGCCGAACAACAACGAAGTCAAGCAGCGGCTGATGATCACCCTGCTGATGGCCGGCAAGTTCGACGATGGCGCCAAGATCGCCGAGCAGTTGAAATCCGATCCCGCTGTCGAGCGCATCACCACCGTCATCCGTGCGATCGAGGCGATCCGCAAGCGCGAATACCGCAACGCGCAGAAGCTCTTGAACTATGAGGGCCCGAACGACCTCGACCGGCTGATGAACGGCCTGCTTTCGGCCTGGGCCAAATTCGGCCAGGGCAAGCCCAAAGAGGCGCTGGCGCAGGTCAACGGTCTCGAAGGACCGGACTGGTTCCGCGTATTCAAGAATTATCATGCCGGCGCGATCGCCATCGCTTCCGGTGACAAGGCCACCGCTCGCGCCAAGCTCAACGACGCGATCCTCGATCGCGAAGGCGGCAGTGCTGCGCCTGACACGTTCATGCGGGCGGTCGAGGCATTGGCGCGCTTCGAGGCGCGCGAAGGCAACAAACAGAAGGCGCTCGACACGGTCGCCGTCGGCGAGAACATGGTCAACAACTACACCCCGCTCGAGGCACTTCGGAAAAACATCGAGACCGGCCTACCCCAGGAGCAGCAGGTTAAGAACGCATCGCAGGGTGCGGCAGCCGTGCTGTTTTCCATCGGCGGCGCGCTCAACCGTGAAGGCGCCGAAGACATCGTCTCGCTCTATCTGCAGACGGCGCGTCGTCTCGACCCTGACAGCGCCGACATTCTCGTGATGCTTGCCGGCATCGCCGAGAACCTGAAAAAGCCGAAGGAAGCGATCGAGCTTTACCAGAGCGTGCCCGAGGCTTCGCCGATGCGCCGCCTGTCCGAGCTGCAGCTTGGCCTCAGCCTTGCCAGCATCGGCAAGGTGGATGAAGCCAAGAAGCACTTGAAGGCGCTGATCGACGTCGACCCGAAGAATATCCGCAACTATCTCGCCTATGGCAGCGTGCTTTCCGATGCCAAGGACTACAAGGAGATGGGCGAGCTTTACGACCGCGCCGTCGACGCGATCGGCCCTGTGCCGAAGCGCAGCGACTGGACCGTGTTCTTCCAGCGCGGCATCGCCTATGAGCGCCAGAAACTCTGGGACAAGGCCGAGCCGAGCTTCCGCAAGGCCCTGGAACTCAACCCGGATCAGCCGCAGGTGCTGAATTATCTCGGCTATTCCTGGGTCGACATGAACATCAATCTGGAACAAGGGCTCGACATGATCCGCAAGGCGGTCGAGTTGAAGCCGGACGACGGCTACATCGTCGATTCGCTCGGCTGGGCCTATTTCCGCATGAACCGCTTCGACGATGCGGTGGTCGAGCTTGAAAAGGCAGCCGAGCTGATGGCCGGCGACCCGACCATCAACGACCATCTCGGCGATGCCTATTGGCGCGTCGGCCGCAAGCTGGAAGCCGTGTTCCAATGGACCCAGACGCTTGAGCTGAAGCCCGAAGAGGAAGAGATCCCGAAGATCAAGGCCAAGATCGAAAACGGCCTGCCGGCGCTTAAGGAAGTGGTTCCGGCCTCTGCCGACGCCAAGGAAACAGCGCCGAAGAAGGTCACCCCGGAGGCGCCTGCGCCGGACAAGAAGTCCTGATCACAGCATGCTTCAAGGCGAGATTGCGGGCTTCGCGCTGACACGGGCGGCGCCCGCCAAGATCAACCTGGCACTGCATGTCGTCGGCCAACGGGCCGACGGCCACCATCTTCTCGAAAGTCTCGTCACCTTTGCCGATCGCGGCGACCGGATCGGCCTGACTCCGTCGGAGCAGGACCGTTTCACTCTGTCCGGGCCATTCGCCGCCGAATTGTCGACGACGGGTGACGACCAGGATGGCAATCTCGTGCTCAAGGCGCGGGACCTGCTGCGCCAGGCTCTGGCATCGCAGGGCGTCGACACCGGCCCGGTCCACATTCATCTCGAAAAGAACCTGCCCATCGCCTCGGGCATCGGCGGCGGGTCCGCCGATGCGGCCGCAACGCTTCGCGGCCTTCTCGACCTCTGGAAGACCGGCATCGAACCGGCGTTGCTCGCCGCCTTGGCGCTGAAACTCGGCGCCGACGTGCCAATGTGCCTAGACGGCAGGTCGCTTATTGCCAGTGGCATCGGCGAAGAGATCACCCCTGCCATTGAGCTTCCCTCCTTCCCGATCGTGCTGGTCAATCCTCTGGTCGCGGTCTCGACGCCGGTGATCTTCCGGACGCTGGAAAAGAAGAACAACCCACCGCTTGTGATCCCGGATGGCCTCGGCTCCCCTGCGGCCTGGCTTTCGGCCATGGCGGCGATGCGCAACGACCTGGAGCCGCCGGCGCGCCGGCTGCAGCCGGTAATCGCCGACGTCTCCGGCGCGCTGGCAACAACCGGAGCCGCGCTGGTGCGGATGTCCGGTTCAGGCGCCACCTGCTTCGGCCTGTTCGACAGCGACGAAAGCGCGCAGCGCGCCGCCTACACTCTTTCTGCCGCCCATCCTGAATGGTACGTTCTCGCCGGCAGAACCGTGGGCAGAGGGAAATAGAATGGCCGGGATCAATGACAATCGCCCTTTCGTCCCCGTCGGCATCGCCATACTGACAGTGTCCGACACGCGCACGCTGGCCGACGACAAATCCGGCGACACGCTTGAGGCGCGGGTGCGCGACGCCGGTCATCGTCTGGAGGCACGCGCAATCGTGCCGGACGATCGGCAAAGGATCCGCGATCAGGTGGAGGCCTGGACGCTCGACGAGACAATCGACGTGGTGATCACCACCGGCGGAACAGGCTTCACCGGCCGCGACGTCACGCCGGAGGCGCTCGAACCGCTGTTCGAGAAACGCATGGATGGCTTCTCCGAAGTTTTTCACCGGATTTCCTACGAGAAGATCGGCACCTCGACGATTCAGTCGCGCGCGACAGGCGGTGTCGCCAACGCCACCTTCATCTTCGTCCTGCCGGGGTCCCCCGGGGCCTGCAAGGATGCCTGGGACGGCATTCTCAAGCAACAACTCGACTACCGGCACATGCCGTGCAACTTCGTCGAGATCATGCCGCGGCTCGACGAGCATCTGAAACGGGGCTGACGCCTCAATCGGCGACCCAATTGTGCCGCGAGACAAGCCTGTTCCCTGGGGAACTGCGAAACCCGCAACCGCCTGCTACAGCTTCCAACGTCAGCTCGCATTGAGGGATCGCAACGAGATCCGAGCAAATCCTTCGACCGGAGCAAAGACGGCCCATCGCCGATGTCCCCCCAAGCGATGGGAACAAAAACATACGACGCGCGGCTCGCCCGGTCGCTCGGACAAGACTTTGCTAGCAAGGAAATTTGGTAGCCGCTTGGAGGTGCCGTCCGCAGGACAGGCACCTTTTTTGTTGGAGCGAATTTACTCTAGGCGCTCTGCCTGCTGTCAACGGCGACCCAGGCGGGGACAAGCTCCGTCGCAAGCTTTCGAACGGCGCGGATATTCGTCATTTCGCCCAGCGGCATCTTCCCGCGCGCGATCGCCAAGGCGTCGCGCTTGTGCACGAGGAAGCCCGCCTCCAGCGGCTTTACGCGCCGCGCGAGACGATGCAGCAACGGCTTGCGGTGCATTCGCGATGGCGAGAAACGGGCCGGCCCCTTGTGAAGCGACACATACTCGACGAGCTCATCCACCCAGCGCCCTATCGGCCGAGCACCGGGCTCAAGCAGCATCAGCCACTCGCCGCGCGCGGAGCACACGATTTCGCCCAGATCCCAATCGACGCAGAAACGGCAGCCGGCGGCATCTGCCACGCGCACCGACCCGTCCTTCGAGCCATGATCGAGGATGATGACATCGCTGACCAAACCTTCGACGGCGCCTGCCACGAGCACGGACAGCGTCTGTGCCAGTTCCGCCTCGTTGTCACGTGTTTCCATGATGATCGTCAGCATAGCTGTTCCTACCGCATTGCAGCGTAAAATGCTACATCCGCGTGGCATGACCGCGCCCGCGATTTGTCCGATCGCCAAGTCATGCCGGTCGCTCTCGTTTCAGCACGCGCGATTTTTGTTCTTGAATTGTTCTTGTTTTCGCGATAGGAAAATAATCAGAACAAAACGGGATCAAACGGGTGATCCCTCGGAGATTCCGATGAAAGAGCTGTCTCAGATCAGGCAGGGTGCGCTTGCACCCGCCAACACGGCAGAGGTTGCCGAAGCATTGATGAGCGGGACCGGTCTCAGGATCGAGAATGACCGTCGCCGCGGGCGGGGTGCCGGACTGAACATGTCGGGCCGCTTTGAGCCGCAGGCGCGCGAGGTCTTCGACGACGGTTGGGAGAGCCTTGAGGACCTGCCTCCCTTCAAGACCGAGGTGCAGGTGGAAAAGCCGCGCTCGGTGATCAGCCGCAACGATTCTCCCGACATTTCCTTCGATCGCTCGATCAACCCTTATCGCGGCTGCGAGCATGGATGCATTTATTGTTTTGCCCGTCCGACACATGCCTATATGGGGCTTTCGGCCGGCCTCGATTTCGAGGCGAAGCTCTTTGCCAAGCCCGACGCCCCACGCCTGCTGGAGCGCGAGCTCGCCCGCACGGACTACAAGGTGAGGCCGATTGCGATCGGCACCAACACCGATCCCTACCAGCCGATTGAGAAGGAATGGCGGATCATGCGCCAGATCCTCGAAGTGCTGCAGGCCGCCAACCATCCTGTCATGATCGTGACGAAGTCGGCGATGGTGACGCGCGACATCGATCTGCTTGCACCGATGGCAGAAAAGGGACTTGCACGGGTCGGCATTTCGGTGACGACGCTCGACCGAAAGCTGGCGCGTACGATGGAGCCACGTGCTTCGACCCCTTCCAAACGACTGGAAGCGATGCGCGCCCTCACCGAAGCCGGCATTCCGACCGGCGTGCTGGTGTCGCCGATCATCCCGGCCCTCAACGATCATGAGATCGAACGGGTTTTGGAAGCCTCCCGATCGGCAGGAGCGCTGGAAGCGACCTATGTGCTGCTGCGCCTGCCGCTGGAGGTCAGCCCGCTCTTTCGCGACTGGCTGCTGCGGAACTATCCGGACCGCTATCGGCACGTCATGTCGCTTATCCGCTCGATGCGTGGCGGCAAGGATTATGACGCCGAGTTCGGCAAGCGCATGAAGGGCGCCGGTCCCTATGCCTGGCAGATCGGCCGCCGGTTTGAACTTGCGGCCAAACGCCTCGGTCTCAACCTCAATCGTCGACAGTTGCGCGACGACATTTTCGTGCCGCCACTCGGAACCGGCGTCCAGCTATCGCTGCTCTAGAGCATTTCCAGGAAAAGTGCGAAGCGGTTTTCCGTCAGGAAATGCGTAAAAACAAGGAGATAGAGCGTTCCGCGATTCCGTCTAAATCGGAACGCCCTAGCGGCAATCGGTATTGCGTATGTCGCTGGAGAAGTGGAGTTTTCGACCGCTCAGGTCAGGAATGCGAGGTGTGGCCTGAAGGCAAAATAACCTCAATGGTTGGCCGGAATGGGCAGGCATCGGTCTTGAGACGCCCGGTTCCCTGGATCGGCTGCGATTTGGGAAGCAGGTCACGGCGCAAGTTCATGCGAGCAGCGTCCCTCGCGCGTCATATCTGGCGCGCGGCGACAGAATTGAATTCCGGCGTCTCCTCCGTGCCTCATCAGGATGACGCTGGCATACCCCCCGGCTGCCGCCGCACTCAGATCGGGGGACTTGAAGAGAATCGGTCGATCATGCGAGTTTCGCCGCATGTCACATCGCAGATCGACCGATTCTCCCCTTTTCCCGGATATTATCCTTGCGCCCGATTTCAGCTTTGAACTGGCTGCCAGAAGGGACGGCGCCTGGCCGGTCGCTGGCGCCGACGAGGCCGGCCGAGGGCCGCTTGCCGGACCCGTCGTTGCCGCCGCGGTCATCCTCGACCCGGATGCCATCCCCGAAGGCCTGAACGACAGCAAAAAATTGAGCGCCGCTGAGCGCGAACGGCTGTTCGATGAGATCCTGGCAACCGCCACCGTTTCCATCGCCTCTTCCTCGGCCACCACGATCGATACCATCGATATCCGCAAGGCAAGCCTCGAGGCGATGCGACGGGCCGTCGACGGCCTGTCCCTGACCGCGCGTTTCGTGCTGGTCGATGGCCGCGATGTTCCGCCCGGTCTTGGCTGTCACGCCAAGGCGGTGGTCAAGGGCGACGCCCGCTCGCTCTCGATCGCCGCGGCATCGATCGTTGCCAAGGTGACGCGCGACCGGATGATGGAACGGGCCGATGTCGCTCACCCCGGCTACGGCTTTGCGGCTCATGCCGGCTACGCGACAGTGGTGCATCGCAAGGCAATCGATGCCAAGGGCCCCTGCCCGCTGCATCGCATGAGCTTCCGTCCGCTGCGCAAGGATTGACGTTCGGCATCGTTGAAACCTCGCCGTCTGGATCGACACAAACCGATGCCGATGGCGGCCCCCCCGGAAGGTGCGCTTGACGGCGCAGCGCGTCATAGACGGAGACAGACGAGCGGTGACGCGGCAGGCTTTGCTGTAGCCATGTCTCCGCCCCCTGCCGAGCCGCTCCGGTCACCGCATCTGCGGTAATCCGCCGCCCGCCCCTGACCATCGGCCGGCGTTCCGCGGGGTTTCCCCCCTTATCGAGCCCAAACAGGTTCCGGACGTCACGGAAGACATCCCGAACTGGCGCTCGCACGCATCACCCAAGGCTATCCCAAAAACAAAAAGCCCCGCACGTGGCGGGGCCTTTAAATCGTATCTTGCAGCCGAGGCTTAGTTCAGGCGCGACTTGACTTCGCCAAGTGCCTTCTTGAACAGCTCGCTCTGGGCGCCGGCGTCAGCCTTGGCAGCAACAATCTTTTCGGCAGCGCTGATGGCCAGATCGACGGCAGCCGAACGAACGGCGTTGATCGCGTCGCTTTCGGCCTGCTTGATCTTCTGTTCCGACAGCGCGGTCCGGCGGGTGACGAATTCTTCCGTCTTCTGCTTGGCTTCGGCGGTCAGCATTTCTGCTTCGCGCTGGGCAGCGGCAACGATACCGGCAGCTTCCGCTTCGGCATCCTTGCGCTTGCGCTGGTATTCGGCAACGAGGGCCTGGGCTTCTTCGCGCAGGCGCTTGGCTTCCGCCAGTTCGTTGCCGATCTTGTCGGCGCGTCCGTCGAGCGCCTTGCCGATCATGCCCGGAACCTTGAGGTAGGCAATCAGGACGAAGAACAGGATCAAGCCGACGAGGGCATAGAAGGTCGCATCAAGATGCATGGTTCAGTGCTCCTCAGTTAACGGCCGATGCCTTGACGGCAGCGACGATCTCAGCCTTGGTGACGGTGCCACCAATGAGCTGCTTGACGACGGCCGTTGCAGTTTCCTCGGCGATAGCGCCGACGTCTGCGAGTGCCTTGGCCTTGATGTCGGCGATGCGGTCTTCCGCAGCGGCGATCTTCTTGGAAAGATCGGCTTCGACAGCGTTGCGGTCGGCGACAGCCTTGGACTTGGCAGCTTCGCGCGCGCCGTCTGCAATCTGATGACCCTTGGCCTTGGCAGTTGCCAAATCCTGCTCATAGGATGCGATGGCAGCGTCAGCTTCGCCCTTCAGGCGCGACGCTTCGTCGAGATCCTGAGCGATGCGGTCGTGACGGGTTTCAAGAATTCCGCCGATGCGCGGAATGATGACCTTCGACATCAAGAGATAGAAGAGGCCAAACGTGATCGCGAGCCAGAGCAGCTGCGATGCGAAATGGGTCGAATCAAAGGGCGGGAACACGCCGGAGCCAGCCTCGCCTTCGTGGGCCACACCCGTTTCGGTGTGCACCTCACCGGCCGCAGCGGCATCGTGTGCTTCGGCGCCTTCAGTGGTGGTTGACTGCTGGGCATAGGCCGCGGTCACAAACATGCTCACCTCCAGGTGCACTCAAGAATATGCGCGGCCGCGACCCTTTGACAGGTCGCGGCCGAAACTCCAGCCGTTATTAGACGGCGAAGAGGAGGAGCAGGGCTACGAGCAGCGAGAAGATGCCCAGAGCTTCCGTAACGGCGAAGCCGAATACGAGGCGGCCGAACTGGCCGTCAGCAGCCGACGGGTTGCGCAGCGCGCCAGAGAGGTAGCTGCCGAAGATGTTGCCGAGGCCGAGAGCCGTGCCGGCCATACCGAGGCAAGCCAGACCTGCGCCGATGTACTTTGCTGCTTCCGCTTCCATGATTGAACTCCTTCGAATGGTGTTGCGGCTTAGGATTGCGCTTCCGACGGAGGACCGGCCGGAAGCAAGCGACTGTATTCCTTAGTGGCTTCCGGGATGGACAGCGTCGTTGAGGTACATGCAGGTCAGTACCGCGAAGACATAGGCCTGGAGGAAGCAGACGAGGAATTCAAGACCGGTGATAGCGACGGTCATGATGAGCGGCAGGATCGCACCACCGATGCCGAGCGCGCCAAGGGCGCTCAGGGAGGTGACGAAGCCAGCGAAAACCTTCAGCGTGATGTGGCCGGCCAACATGTTGGCGAAGAGACGGACCGAAAGGCTGATGGGACGGGAAAGGAACGAGATGATTTCGATCGACACGACCAGCGGCAACAGGATGCCCGGCACGCCGTGAGGCACGAAGAGCTTCAGGAAGCCGAAGCCATGCTTGTAGAAACCATAAAACAGCACCGTGCCGATGACGAACAGCGCCAAGGCGAAGGTGACGATGATCTGGCTGGTGATGGTGAAGAAGTAAGGGAACATGCCGAGCAGGTTCGCCGTCAGGATGAACATGAACAGCGAGAAAACCATCGGGAAGAACTTCATGCCGCCGCTGCCAGCGCCTTCGCGCAGCATCGAAGCGATGAATTCATAGGACATTTCCGAAACCGACTGCATGCGCGTCGGGATCAGCCCGCGCTGCGATGTGGTCAGATAAAGGAAACCGGCAGCGGCACCCACGGTCGCAACCATGAACAGCGACGCATTGGTGAAGGAAAAGTCAATTCCGCCAATTTCGATCGGGACAATCTTGTTGACCAGGAACTGGTGGGTCGGATCGTTTGACACCGCGCTTCTCTTTCGTTCTGCCCGCCTTTAGAGCGGATACCGTGTTTTCCGGGCGACGCCTCAGGCGTCATCTCCGTCCGTCTTGTCATTCCCAGAACTGCGCTTGACCGAGTCGAGTGTCGCCACCATCCCCGCCGAACGCAGTACATTCAACACACCGGCGCAAAAGCCAAGGAGCAGGAAAATGATCATGCCCCACGGCCCTGTACCCGCAAAGTGGTCCAAAAGATAGCCCAGAAACGCCCCAACCACGTTGCCAGCGATGAACTCGCTGGAGAGCTTCATTGCCGCCGCATAGCCTTTGCGGCTTTCAGCGGCTCGGGCTTCAGCACCATCCGGCTCACTGGGTCGCTTGGACTCAATCTTTTCGCCGAGCTGCTTCAGCCTTGCTTCCAGACTTTCTTCGGGTTTCTCCGTCACGTGGCTCTCCCCTTGTTGTCCCACACGGTCACGACCATGATTTCGGCCACACAAAAGGCTGCTGTTCAAGCCACGTTTCAGCCCCATTTGAAGTCGCGCGCAACATAGTTTTAGGCTTCCGCATAGTCAAGGCGTGCAAAGCGCTTCGGCGTGGACAATATTTTTCAATGATTTCATCCACTTGATAGCATTCGACGCCATCATACTGACAGACAAGGCCGGGAATCGGCAGATCGCGAGCCAGAATCTCCGGCCCGCGATCGGTGCTTGTGCGCAAGGGGTCGGCAGCTGAACTGGTCAGCTCCAGCCGCCGCCGTAGGTCCGGTAGAAGACGTGCAGGCCGATCTTGCCGACACGCTTCATCGTCTTTGCCCAGGCCGGGTTTACATAGGTTGCGTGATAATGTGTTGCTGAGCCGACTTCGGGCAGCCAGATCTTGCCGGCGGTGACCGCCATGGCAACTTCCTTTGCTTCCTTCCAGTGCGAGCGGGAATAGATCAAATCGCGGATCATGTCGCAGGCGAATGAGAACTGGCAGCGATTGCGCCATGCCTTGTTCTGATAGACGACGCCGCAGATCGTCTTCGGATAGGTCGGATTGCGCACCCGGTTGAGAATCACCTGTGCGACGGCCGCCTGGCCTTTCAGCGGTTCGCTGCGCGCTTCGAAGTAGATGCCTTCGGCGAGGCATGTCTGCTCTTCCTTGCTGAAGACGCCCGCCGGTAGCGGGGTCGCGGCCCAGGCGTGGTCCTCGGGAGAGATATCGGGAATGAAACGTCCGGCATTCTTGTCCTCGCGCAGGATCGAATCGAAGGGCGATTCACGCGCATAGTCCGGCTCGGGCCGGACATAGGCAGTCGCAAGAATGTCGGGCTTGTCGTTGGTGACAAGCTTGGCCAGCATCGGCGAGACGCCGGGATCCGTCTTCGGCGGCTTCTTCTTGTAGAAGGCCGTGGCGATCTCGATCTCCTTGCCTTTGATCTTCGGATTGGCGAAGACCATTTTTTCGGCGCCCTCGAAGCCGGGCTCCGTCAGCGAACTCGTGCGCTGCAGGATCGAACCGGCGGTAAAATCCTTGGGTGGGGTGACAGGGGTGACGGCGACGATACGGCCCTTCTTGCCCTTGCGGTTGACGCGGTCTTCATCCGGCGTGCCGGCGTGCTTGCTTTCTGCGGTCAGAGCGACGCGGCTGCCATCGGGAAGATCGATACCGGCGCCGCCATCGAGCGCGCCCGTCGTGATCGGATCGGCAAAGACCATCTCGACTTCGTGGATCGATCCCGCTGGCGACGGCGTCATGTACATCCGCCAGCGCTCACCGCCACGATTGATACCGGACAGGAAGGTCGCAAGGTCGGAATAGGCTGCGACCGTGGGGAAACCGATATACACCGCAAGGCCAATGAGTGCCGGAGCCAGCCAGGCGGAGAAGTTAACACGAGATTCGCGACGCAGTTTGCTACTCTTACGCACCAACCGACTCCACGCAACGCTGATCGAAGGCACGGCTCTGCCCTCGCCGGCGATGAGCCAGCGGACAGGTTCCGCGCAGGACGCTAGGACAATGAAGCCGCCGGACGCTGTGCCGACGATGCTTCGTTCGAGCCTTGAAAATGAAGCATTAACCTTGATGTTTGGTTAATGCGTCTTCACTGAAAGGCCGGAAGAGCGGGCCTTGCGGCCCGCCGGCCGTCTTTGCAGCCGGTATCGTCAGATGATGACGTGCGAGCCGAGTTCGACGACGCGGTTGGTCGGCAGGCGGAAGTAGTCGGAAGGGTCGATCGCGGCATTGGCGAGCGCGATGAACAGGCGGTCCTGCCAATGCGGCATGCCGGACTGGGCGTCCGGTACCAGCTTGCGCCGTCCGAGATAGAACGACGTCGACATGATGTCGAACTTCAGCCCCGACTTGCGGAAGAGCCCCAGCGCCTGCGAGACGTTTTGCGTCTCCATGAAACCGAAGCGCATTTCGAGCAGGGTGAAGCGTTCGGAAAGCGGCTGCACGCTGACGCGTTCGGCCTTTGGCACTTTCGGCGTATTGGCGGTGCGGATCGTCAGGATGAAATTCTGCTGATGCAGCACGTGATTGTGCTTGATGTTGTGCAGCAGGGCCGCGGGCGTCGATTCCGGGTCGCTCGTCAGGAACACCGCTGTGCCGGGCACCGAAACCGGCGCATGTTCGCTCTTGCGCTCGATCGACTTGACGAAGCTTGCCAGCGGAATGTCGATATGGCGGGTCTTGGCATGGAGAATTTCCGTGCCGCGTTTCCAGGTCCACATGATCACGATGAAGGTCGCGGCGATCAGCACCGGCACGTAGCCGCCGTCATGGATCTTCAGCATGTTGGCGCCGAGGAAGACGAATTCCAGCGCGAACAGCGGCAGCAGCACGGCGCCGGCCCAGAGCGCCGACCAGTTCCAGCGCGCACGCAGGAACTCGAAGGAGAGAACTGTCGTGACCACTATCGCGCCGGTGACCGAGATGCCATAGGCGGTGGCGAGCGATTCCGACGAGCCGAAGACGAAGACCAGCGCCATGACGCCGAACATCAGCAGCGTGTTGACGTTGGGCAGATAGATCTGCCCCGTGTGTGTCTCCGACGTGTGGAAGATCGCCATGCGCGGCAGGAAGCCGAGGTGGATCGCCTGCCGCGTCAATGAGAATGCGCCCGTTATCACCGCCTGGCTGGCAATGATCGTCGCGAACGTCGCCAGGATGACCACCGGCAGCAGCGCCCATTTCGGGAACATCAGGAAGAACGGGTCCGACATCGCCTCGGGGTTCTTCAGGATGAACGCGCCCTGGCCGAGATAGTTGAGCGTCAGCGCCGGAAAGACGACCAGGAACCATGCCCACTGGATGGGCCGGCGGCCGAAATGGCCAAGGTCCGCATAGAGCGCCTCTGCGCCGGTCACCGTCAGGAACACGGCGCCGAGCACGATGATGCCGACATAGCCCTCATTGAACATGAAGCTGACGGCATAATAAGGATTGAAAGCCTTGAAGATCGACAGGTCGTCGGAAATGTGGACAAGGCCGATGCCACCCATGACCAGGAACCAGACGAGCGTGATCGGGCCGAAGAAGTTGGAGACCGCGGCCGTGCCCTTGGACTGCACGGCAAACATCAAGAGCAGGATGACCACGGCAATGGGAACGACATAGTCCGACAGCGCCGGGGTCACGAGTTTCAAGCCCTCGACGGCCGAAAGCACTGACAGAGCCGGCGTGATCATCGCATCGCCGATGAACAGCGCGGCACCGGCAATGCCCATGAAGAACAGGATGGCCGTGTGGCCATTCCCCGTTTTCATCAGCAGCGCCAGCAGCGAGAGCGTGCCGCCCTCCCCCTGGTTGTCGGCGCGCAGCAGAAACAGCACATATTTGATCGTGACGATGATCGTCAGCGTCCAGATCATCAGCGAGATCAGGCCGATGATTTCGACATCGGTGACGCCGTCGTGGGACACCGGGCGCAGCGCTTCGCGAAACGCGTAGAGCGGGCTGGTGCCGATATCGCCATAGACGACGCCGATGGAGCCGAGGCCGAGGACGAGCAGCCGGCGCAGGTCTTTCGACCCTTGTGTGGAAGGGGCATGCGATTGGGTCATGCGTGTCCTACAGGCTGTTACAGCCAGCCTTTCCAGCGAAAGAAGAAAAACGGTATCACGGCGGATATCACCATGGCAGCCAGCGCCCAGGGATAGCCGAGCGGCCATTCGAGTTCCGGCATGACGCGAAAGTTCATGCCGTAGACGGAAGCGACCAGCGTCGGCGGCAACAATACCACCGAAGCGATCGAGAAAATCTTGATGATGGCATTCTGCTCGACATTGATGAGGCCGAGAGAGGCGTCGAGCAGGAAGGTGATGTTGCCGGAGATGAACGACGCATGTTCCGACAATGTCTGGATGTCGCGCGAGATCGAGCGGCAAAGTTCGCGGCTGTCCTTGTCCGCCTGGACCTCGGGAACGGTGTAGACGAAGGTCAACAGGCGCGAGAGCGACGCGAGGCTATCGCGGGTCTTGGCGACCAGCCGGTGATGGCCGGCGACATCGCGCAGGCGCGCTTCCAGAAAATGCGGCGGACGACGTTTGACGACTGCCTTGTCGCCAAAGACCTGCAGCGACAGATCGTCGATCTTGCCCACGGCCTGCTCGAGAATTTCGGCAGTGCGGTCGGCAATCGTTTCGAGCAACCGGGTCAGCATCACCACACCGTTCGGACAGCCGCCCGGAATCCGATGCATTGCCGCCTTGAAGAGGGCGAAGGCACGCGGTTCGGCGTAGCGAATGGTCACAAGACGCCCGCCATGCAGGATGAAGGCAACGTCGGTGAGATCGGGAATATCGGTTTCCGAACGATAGACCAGCGACGCCGTCATGAACACGGCATCGGCCTCGGTATAGAGCCGGCTCGACGGCTCGATGTCCTTCAGGTCGTCGCGTGTCGGGATCGAGATGCCCAGAAGCTTCTCCATCATCAGATCCTCGGCCTTGCTCGGCTCGACGAGGTCGACCCAAACGATATCTGGCCGCAGGGCAACGAGCTCATCCGCCACCGACAGGGTGACAGTCTCACCGTTGGAGCAATAGCCCGTGATCATTCAGGCGCCCTTCCCGCAGCTGCGGCCCTGGGCAGAGGTGCGAACCCGAGCGAAAGTGAGCAACCGCATCGGCGCCACAGTATTCCCACAATCGAATTCCATCGGATGAAGCGTTCCGCCAGTCAGGACAAAATCCTCAACTCGGTCGTCGCGGGAGGACAAGATCTCCAGCGAGAGGGCGCTAAGTTGGGCACCTTCGCAAGTGCGGCACGGCATATGGCGCAATACAGACGCAAAATCAATGCCCCCTCGATACATGACACAGGCGCCGTCTACTGTTCCGGCGTCACCCTACTGCATGTTTCGCCGAATCGAAATCGGGGCGCGGACAAAATTGTGCCGCTATTCCAGGGGGCTGCAGCAGGCGACCGCCAAGTCGGGCTGCCACCGCAACGATGGCGTCCGACGAAGCTGGATGAAGGCCTATTCGAAGACGATGCTCGGCATTGCACGGCTCTTGTCGTCGCGGGCAGCCAAAACCTCAGCCCAGACCTTGGTCGCGATGTCGCGATAGATGCGGGCGATCTCGCCGTCTGCATCGGAAACGACCAGAGGCGTGCCCGCATCGGATGTTTCGCGGATGCCCATGGTCAACGGCACTTCGCCGAGGAAGGGTACGCCGATGCGCTCGGCCTCCTTGCGCGCGCCGCCATGGCCGAAAATGTCGTAGCGCTTGCCGGTGTCCGGCGCGACGAAATAGCTCATGTTCTCGATGATGCCGAGCACCGGCACTTCAACCTTGCGGAACATCGCCAGCCCTTTTCGGGCATCGATGAGCGCCAGGTCCTGCGGCGTCGAGACGATCACCGCGCCGGCGAGTGGAACTTGCTGTGCCATGGTCAATTGCGCGTCGCCGGTGCCTGGCGGCATATCGACAACCAGCACATCGAGATCACCCCAGGCGACTTCGCGCAGCATCTGCAACAGCGCCGACTGGATCATCGGGCCGCGCCAGATCATCGCCACTTCCTCGTCAACGAGGAAGCCCATGGACATGACCTTGAGGCCGTAGTTTTCCATCGGGCGGATCATCCGGCCCTCGATCTGCTGCGGCCGGCCGGAAATCTTCAGGAGGCGCGGCATCGACGGGCCATAGATGTCGGCGTCGAGCAGGCCGACTTTCAGGCCGTTGGCCTTCAGCGCCAGCGCCAGATTGACCGATGTGGTGGATTTGCCGACGCCGCCCTTGCCGGAGGCGACGGCGATGATTGCGCCAACGCCGGGAATGCCTGCCTTGGCGGGCGCGCCGCCGGCCGGACGCTGGCCATGGGCATGACCGGCATGGGCGCCGGCCGGTTGCGGACGCTGTACCGGGGCTGCCGCTGGTGCTGCCTTGCGGTCGGCCGTCAGAGCGACCATCGCCGCGCTGATTCCCGGGATTTCCCGCACCACGCGCTCTGCGGCTGCGCGCATCGGCTCCAGTTCCTTGGCCCGATCGGCCGGAACGGTGATCGAGAAATAGGCCTTGCCATCCGAAATGAAGACATCCGACACGAGCCCAAGCTCGACGATGTTGCCTTCCATGTCCGGTCCGCGGACCGTTCGCAGCTTATCAAGAACCACGTCTCTGGTGACTTCCGGCATCGCGCCCTCTCATTCTCTGCTATCTCTTGGATAACGTTTGTTATCCCTTAGATAATCGAGGCAGGGCGCTTCGCCAATGCGACATAACGGAAAAAGCAGGGCCGCCACTCACCCTGGTGTCCGTACATCCGGAATCACAAGCGTGATCCAGGGATCACACGGGGTTGGGTGGCGGCCCTTTTTGTCGCGACCTTCTTGGGCGCTGTCTTGTTTTTAGTCCCCTCTGGACATGCATCTAGCAATGCAGGATGCGTGCCAGATTCGAGGAAGAACAAAAAAGCGAATATTTTCAGTGGATTAGATGCGGCGTTGGTTGCCCGAGACCCCGAGAGCATCTGCCCAGTTTATGGGCAATGGTCTCAAATCCGCACAGGATCGGTGCATCTTTCAGCTGTGACCCACGCGGAAGACGGGGCGAAAGGCTTCGGGCCCGTCGCGCCGAACGACGGCTAGCTGATGTAGCCCTTCTTCATCGCCTTGACGACGGCCTGCGTCCGGTTCACCGCGTCGAGCTTCTTGGTGACGTGGTTGAGGTAGTGGTTCACCGTGTGCTCGGAGAGGCCGAGAATGCCGGCAATCTCGGCGCTGGTCTTTCCCGCCGCCGTCCAGCTCAGGCACTGGATCTCGCGCTCGGACAGCGACGCACTGCTGTTCTTCCACACGGAACCGATCTCGGCCAACCGGTTGTAGACATGGATCGCGATCATCTGCAGTTCCATGATCACCGTCATCGGCAGTTCGGCTTCCGGCCCCATCAGGATGACGGCGCCACGGCCGCCTTCGGCGTCATGCACCGGGAAGTAGCTGGCCTGGAAGATGGCGTTCTCGCGCAGCATCGCAATGTATTCCCGGGCTGAATCGGGCTTGCCGCCCTCGCCTTCCCAGGCATCGAGCGTCACCTGGAACGGCGTCGTCGTTTCCCGCAGCCGCTTGACGCCGGTGCTGAAGCGCAGCATCGACAGGCTGTCATATTTGTTGAGCAGCTCTGCCGGCATATTGGAAATGACCGTGGTTGCCGCCAGGCGCTCGACATCAATGGAAGGGATCGAACAGATGAGAAAGGTTTTGAAGCCGAACATCTGCGTGATCCGCCGCATATAGCGGATGATGTCGAACTGGGTCTCCAGTTTTGCGATCTCGGACGCGAAATCACCGCCCCGGGGCAGATCTGCGTCAGTCGTCCCGGTGGTCATCGTATCCTGCATTCGCGCGTTCCATGGCATTCATCAACTATCAAATAGACCGACCTGCAGGCCAATGCCAACAGATGATCGAGATTCCCTGCCCTACGCGCCCAAAAGCCTGTGTATTTCCCTACAAGCGACCTGCGCCATGCCGCAGCATCCAGCTTTGATGTGCAGGATGTGCCAATTCTCAGTTGATCAAACCGGCACGCATGGCCTTGACGACCGTTTGCACGCGATTGACCGAATCCAGCTTTCGCGTCGCCCGGTTGAGATAGTGGTTCACCGTATACTCCGATAGCGCCAGGATGCGCGCCATCTCGCTCGTGGTCTTGCCGGCGGCGGCCCAGCGCAGGCATTCGACCTCGCGGCGCGACAGGCTTCCCGAGCCGCGTCGCCCGCGCTCACGCACCTCGGCCAGCTTGCTGAACAGAATACCGGCCCACAGATTGAGTTCCTGCATCTCGTCGTTCGACACCACAGGGCGGTCGCCGCCAAAGGCAATCGCAGCCCGGTGGCCGCCAGCGTCGTGCACCGGCAGATAGATGCCGCGCGGCATGCCCGCCTGCTCAAAGACGCAGATGGCCGCGTCGCCCTTGCCATCGGCGCGGCGGCGCGCCAGTTGATGGGCATCATAGGTAAACGGTATGGTGCTGCGGCGCAGACGCTGGATCACAGGGCTGCCATTGATCAGGCCAGCGCTGTCGTAGCCTTTCAGGAACTCGACCGGATAGGTCGTCATGATGGCGTTGTCCTCAAGGCTGTTACAGCCGGTATCCGGAACGGCGAGCACAAGGAAACCACGGAAGCCGTAGGCCTCCGCAACCTGGCCGATCACCCGTCTGATATCGTCCTCGCAACAAATCGGCCCCCTCACGGACCGTCCGTCAGGAAGCATCAATGACGCCATATTCGCGCTGAAATCTATCATCTTCCGCCCTTCTCCACATCCAGCTCCGGGGAGGAGCACGGCCGCTGACGCCGCATGAAGATCACGTCAAAATTTCTATCAATGTCATAATCAACTCTGTCCGCGGGAACCGCGAAGCGAGTCTGATATATTAACGTTATCGAGCTTGGAACACTACGTCCAGTCGAAGTTTCTAATTTACCGTAAAGTGAACTCAAGGTCCACCGCGGCCCGGACCGAGGCGAATCGCGGCCTCCTCCCCGATCGCCGCCGCCGCCGTCCGTACCGCCCCCGACCAGGCGGCCAGTTGCTCCATGCTCACCCGATAGGCCGGTCCCGTAACCGAGATTCCAGCCGTCAGATCGCTACCCGAAACACGGATCGGCGCAGCCACGCAACGGATCTCTATCTCATGTTCTTCCCGATCGAAAGCGCGTCCGTCGCGGCGAATGTCCGCAATCTCCGCCAGCAACGTTTCGGCCGAGCGATGCGTATGCGGGGTGAACGCGTGGAACGCCATTTTTGCAACAAGCCGCTCCAGTTCCGGTTGCGGCAACAGCGACAGCGCCGCCTTGCCGATGCCGGTGCAATAGACGGGAGAGGCCTTGCCGATCTGCGAACTCATGCGCACCGTCTGCCGGCTTTCGACCTTGTCGACATAGACGATCTCGGTTTCCCTGAGGATGCCGAGATGCACAGTCTCACCCGTCAACTCGTGCAGGCTGCGAAGATGCGGTTCAGCAACGTCGCGGAAGCGATTGCTGGACCAGGAGCGATAGGCAAGTGTGAGCAGGCGCAGGCCCGGCTCGTAGCAGAGATCGCGCCGCTGCACGAGCAGCCCTTCCTCGACGAGATGGCTGAGCAGCCGATGCAAGGTTCCGCGCGGCTGGCCGGATCGGGCAAGGATGTCGGTGAAACGCTGCGGCCCATCCGCCATCACAACGGCCTCAAGAACGGCCATGGCCTTGCCGAGCGTGCCGGTACCCGCCACCTCACCATCCTCAAACACTGCCAGGTCTTCGCTCATGTCGCTCGCATCATTCCGGTCCCATCAAGGTCCAAGGTCCGCCATCCTATCTTGACAAGATAACCGCCGTCGCCCGATAATTCCATATAATAAAATCACGTTCCACATATTGGAACAAAGAAACCTGCAAGCGTGCCGGGACGGCGCGAATGGGGAGTGCCCGACCGATGCCGTTGCCTGCGGCCCAATTTCACGACCTGAGGGATCGCTGTATCCTTGTCACCGGCGGTGGCGCCGGCATCGGTGCGGCACTCGTCGAAGGTTTCGTTCGTCAAGGGGCGCACGTCGCCTTCGTCGACATCGACGAGGCGGCAAGCCGGGAGCTCGCCGACAGGCTTTCTGTCGAGGCCGGATATAGGCCGCTCTTCATTCATGCCGACCTGCGCGATATCGAGGCATTGAGGACAGCCGCCGAAACGGCCGCGGCGACACTTGGCGCGATCCACGTGCTCGTCAACAATGCCGCACGCGACGACCGGCAGCCGCTCGAAAGCGTCACCGAAGAGAGCTGGGACGAAAGCCAGGCCGTCAATCTCAGGCACCTGTTCTTCATGAGCCAGGCGATAGCGCCGCATATGCGCCGGGCCGGCGGCGGATCGATCGTCAACTTCTCGTCGATCGCCTTCCTGCTCAACATGGCGGAAATCCCCGCCTATGCGACGGCCAAGGCGGGCATCATCGGATTGACGAAGTCGCTTGCCGGCAAGCTTGGCCCCGACAATATCCGCGTCAATGCGATCCTACCCGGCATGATCGTTACCGAGCGCCAAAAGAAACTCTGGCTCGACGAAACGGCGATTGCAGCGATGCTGGAGAAACAATGCCTGAAGCGAAGCCTGACCGCCGAGGACCTCGTCGGCCCATGCCTTTACCTGGCGTCCAACAGTTCCATGGGCATGACGGCCCAAACGATGATCATTGACGGAGGCGCACTTTGATGACCGCAGCCTATTATGCCGCAGTCGACTGGGGAACCACGAGCTTTCGGCTCTGGATCATTGCCGAAGACGGCGCGGTGCTTGCAGAGCGGCGCAGCGGCGAAGGCATGACCACGGCCGCCAAGACCGGCTTTTCAACCGTGCTGGAAGCACATCTGGCGGCGGTGGCCGCACCGACGCACCTGCCCGTCATCATCTGCGGCATGGCGGGCGCCAAGCAGGGCTGGCTGGAGGCCGGCTACCTCGATACGCCCGCCGTCCTCTCGAGAATTGCGGCAAGCGCCGTCGCGGTGCCCGATGTCGGCCGCGACATCCGCATTCTGCCGGGTCTTGCCCAGCGCGATCAGCAGCATCCCGACGTCATGCGTGGCGAAGAGACCCAGCTGCTCGGCGCTGCAGCCAGGCTTGGCGACGGCCGGCACCTCGTCTGCATGCCCGGAACCCACAGCAAATGGGTGCGGCTCGACGGCGGCAAGGTCACCGGTTTCTCGACCTTCATGACCGGCGAATTGTTCGACGTGATCGCCAGGCATTCCATTCTCAGCCATTCGGTCGCGGATGCGCAGGTTTTTTCCCGCGACCATCCCGCGTTCCTCGCCGCCGTCGCGGCGGCCTACGCCGACCCGGCGCTCGCCACCAACCTGCCGTTCGGCGTGCGGGCCGGGCAATTGCTGCACGGCACGACGGCGACGGACGCCAAGGCGACGCTGTCGGGTACGCTGATCGGGCTTGAGATCGCCGGCGCCCTGGCAGCGGCCGGAACCGTCGATAGCGTCTGCCTCGTCGCCTCCGGCTCTCTCGGTGCGCTCTATCGCGAAGCACTTGCAAGCCTCAATCTTAGCCCCCGGATCGTCGACGCCGACGAGGCCGTGCGCGCCGGCCTTTCGACTGCCGCACAGGCAATCTGGCCCCTCTGACCGAAAGACTGCTGATATGAACCGTATCCCCTTTCCGCCGATGAAATACCCGCTGGTCGCCATCCTGCGCGGCCTCAAGCCCGAGGAAACCGAAGGCGTCGTCGGCACGCTGATCGAGGCGGGCTTCACCGCGATCGAGATCCCGCTCAATTCGCCGGACCCGTTCCGGTCGATCGAAACCGCGGTAAAGATGGCGCCGCAGGGCTGCCTGATCGGCGCCGGCACGGTGCTGACGACCGCGCAGGTCGAACAGCTTGCCGATGTCGGCGGACGGCTGATGGTCAGCCCCAATGTCGAGCCGGCAGTGATCCGGCTGGCGGCGCAAAAGGGCATGGTGACCATGCCCGGCGTCTTCACCCCGACGGAGGCGCTCGCGGCCGCTGCGGCAGGCGCAACCGGCCTCAAATTCTTCCCGGCAAGCGTGCTCGGCCCTTCCGGGATCGCCGCGATCCGCACCGTGCTGCCGACCGATGTCGAAGTGGCAGCCGTCGGCGGCGTGTCGGAGGAGAATTTCGCCGACTATGCCAAGATCGGCATCAGAAGCTTCGGGCTCGGATCGAGCCTCTACAAGCCCGGAATGAGTGCCTCCGACGTCGGCAAGCGCGCCGTCGCGACAGTCAAGGCCTACGACGCCGTCTACGGAGCACGATGATGAGCGATAGTATTCCTTTTGCCGGCAGCATCCTTTGCGGAGCGACCTCGATCCTCGGGGAAGGCCCAACCTACGACCCCGGCAGCGGCACCGCCTGGTGGTTCAACATCAAGGGCCAGGAACTGCACGAACTGCACCTCGAAACCGGCCGCAAGGCCGTGCATGCGCTTCCGTTCCTCGGCAGCGTCCTTGCCGTCATCGATCCGCTCCGGCAACTGATCGTTTCCGACCAGGGGCTGTTCCTGAGAGATACGCAGACGGGCGCGTTCAGCCTCGTGACGACGCTGGAGGACAAGCCCGGCAACCGCTCGAACGACGGCCGCGTTCATGCGTCCGGTTCGCTGTGGATCGGCACCATGGGGCGCAGCGCCGAAAAGGGAGCGGGCGCGATCTATCACGTCGCCGGCACGCAGGTGACTAGGCTCTATGACCGGATCACCATTCCCAACAGCATCTGCTTTTCGCCTGACGGAACCGTTGCCTATTTCGTCGACACCGATGTCAACCACCTGATGCGCGTCGACATCGATGCCGAGACGGGATTGCCAACGGGCGAGCCCAGCCTGCTCGTCGACAGCAGCGGCGAGGCCGGCGGCATCGATGGCTCGGTCTGCGACGCCGACGGCTTGATCTGGAATGCCCGCTGGGGCAGCGGCACGGTCGACGTCTATAGGCCCGACGGCGTGCGTCTCACGCGCTATGCGATGCCGACGACGCAGCCGAGCTGCACGGCCTTCATCGGGGCGAAGGCCGACCGCATGCTGGTGACGTCGGCCTGGCAGGATCTGGACGAAGCGGCGCGCGCAGCTGATCCGCATGCCGGCAAGACCTTCGAACTCGGCGTCAGCGTCAACGGCCGGTTCGAGCCGTCCTTCCGCCTCTGATCGGAAACCCTACAGCACCGCGCGTCTTATTAGACGCGCAAAGGTCGCTGTAGCACTTTGAAGTGCTGCATGTTTTTTCCTTAAATCGAATGGGATTTTAAAGAAACATGCAGTAGCGAAGCGCCAATAAAAAGTCATACAATTCATCCACGCGATCAATCGCATGGTGAGGAGGAAGCTTGAATGAGCGACAAGAAGAAAGAACTGCGCAGTCGGCACTGGTATGGCGGCACCCACAAGGATGGTTTCATCCATCGCTCCTGGATGAAGAACCAGGGATTTCCGGACCATGTCTTCGACGGGCGCCCGATCATCGGCATCTGCAACACCTGGTCGGAACTGACCCCATGCAACAGCCACCTGCGCATTCTGGCTGAGGGCGTCAAGCGCGGCGTCTGGGAGGCCGGCGGCTTTCCGGTCGAGTTTCCGGTGTCCTCGCTTGGCGAAACGCAGATGCGGCCGACGGCGATGTTGTTTCGCAACCTGCTCGCCATGGACGTCGAGGAGGCAATCCGCGCCTATGGCATCGACGGCGTCGTGCTGCTTGGCGGCTGCGACAAGACGACACCCGGCCAGCTGATGGGCGCGGCTTCGGTGGACCTGCCGACGATCGTCGTTTCCTCCGGGCCGATGCTGAACGGCAAATGGAAGGGCAAGGACATCGGCTCCGGCACCGACGTCTGGAAATTTTCAGAAGCGGTGCGCGCCGGCGAGATGAGCGTTCAGGAGTTCATGGCGGCCGAGAGCGGCATGTCGCGTTCGCCCGGCGTCTGCATGACCATGGGCACGGCCACCACCATGGCGTCGATCGTCGAGGCGATGGGCCTGTCGCTGCCGATGAATGCCGCACTCCCCGCCGTCGATGCGCGCCGAATGGCGCTGTCGCACATGACGGGCAAGCGCATCGTCGAGATGGTGCATGAGGATCTGCGCCTGTCGAAGATCCTGACCAAGAAGAATTTCGAAAACGGGATCATTGCCAACGCCGCCGTCGGCGGATCGACCAATGCGGTCGTGCATATGCTGGCGATCGCCGGCCGTGCCGGCGTCGATCTCTGTCTCGAGGACTTCGACCGCGTCGGCGGTCAGGTGCCGTGCATCGTCAACTGCATGCCTTCAGGCAAGTATCTGATCGAGGATCTCGCCTATGCCGGCGGCCTGCCAGCCGTCATGAACCGCATCCAGCATCTGCTGCATGCGGATGCGCCAACGGTCTTCGGCATGCCGATCAGCCGATATTGGGAAGACGCCGAGGTCTTCAACGACGACGTCATCCGCCCACTCGACAATCCGCTGCGTGCGGCAGCCGGCATTCGCGTGCTCAAAGGCAACCTTGCGCCGAACGGCGCGGTCATCAAGCCGTCTGCCGCCAGCGAACATCTGCTGGCGCATGAGGGCCCGGCCTATGTCTTCGAGACGATCGAGGACCTGAAGGCCAAGATCGACGATCCGGATCTGCCGGTGACCGAAGACACCATCCTGGTGCTCAAGGGCTGCGGTCCCAAGGGGTATCCCGGCATGGCGGAAGTCGGCAACATGCCGATCCCGCGCCGGCTGGTCGAAAAGGGCGTGCGCGACATGGTGCGCGTTTCGGACGCCCGCATGTCGGGTACGGCGTTTGGAACCGTCGTGCTGCATGTCAGCCCGGAATCGAACGCCGGCGGGCCGTTGGCGATCGTCAGAACCGGTGACCGCATCCGGCTCGACGCGATGAAGGGCGAACTCAACCTGATGATCAGCGAGGAAGAGTTTGCAGCCCGCATGGCCGCCTGGCAGCCGCCGGAGCAGAAATGGACACGCGGCTACTACAAGCTCTATCAGGATACGGTGCTGCAGGCGGACAAGGGCGCCGACCTGGATTTCCTCGTTGGCGGAAGCGGCAGCGAGGTTCTGCGCGAAAGCCATTGAGGATAGCTGTTGCGCCAAGCGACACGGCAGTGGAACCCCGCCCCTTCGGCGGGGTTTTCGTTTATCCGGCCGTCGATCGGCGACCGACCAGCAACTCGGTGGCCGGCGCCAACGAGCGCAGCCGCGACCAGGTCTCATAGCCATAGATGGCGAGACCAACCGCAATGAAGAGTTCCTTGTATTCGGTCGGATCCCAGATGCGCACGAGTTCCTGCGCCTGCAGCACGAACAGTTCCTGGATCGCGACGATCAGGATCGCGCCGGCGGTGAGCACTGTGAATTCCCGCCATAAGCCGCCCCGCAGTGCGAGATCGGCGATCACCAGCAGGATGATTATCGTCATCATCACCATCATCTGGGTCGGCAGCATGCTCCAGTTGTCGCTGTTGAACGCCGCCATCGGTGCGCTTGCCGCCAACACCAAAACGCTCGGCGTGAATGCTTCGAACCGCCCGAGCGCGAAACCCTTGCGAAGGTAGAGCCAGACAAAGGGCGCTAACGTCAAAAGCACGAAGCTGCCGGTATAATAGAGCAGCTCGGTGAAACCGGTTGAGATGTTGTGCAGGTTCAGTTCCTGCTGCTTGTTGAGGCCCAGCAACGCGTCGGGCGTGGAAATGCCGAACACGCGTTGCATCCAGGATATCTCTTCCATGCCGACGATGAACAGAACAAGGCTGAAGGATGCCGCGGCACCGGCCGCCAGCCATGCGACGCGATCGGCCTCACCCCGCGCCGCGCGCAATTGACCCATGGCCGCCAGCGCGAAGAACACGCTTGAGGCAAAGATCAACAGGGCGGAAAGCCACTCGAAGATGTTGTCCTCGCGGGCCAGGGCGCTGAAGATCGCGGCATCGACGCTGAAAAGAAGGGCCGCCGCGGCTGCAAAGACCGGCATTGCGATGCAGATCCACAGTTCGCGGCGTGAGGCCATCCGAAGCGCGGGTGCGCCGAGCCAGGACGCATCGCGCGTGAACCCCTGAATAGCCGCAAGCGACAGACTGAGCGACACCCATGCATGCCAAAGATTGTAGGGTTCGATCTCAGGCATCCGCTCCGAAAAATAGCGCACGCCGAACAGGCTGCGCTCGATCCCGACAAGGCAGACCATCACCAAAACGGAAAGCAGGGAAACGGAGAGAAATCGCCGTGGCAGAAACATGGGGAACCGTCCAGATCAACAGGATGGAATATCCACGAAGAATGCTCCATCCCGTCTTCAGCAAGTATAGGCAAGAACACTCAATATTGTATGAATGTAAAGCAGAACTCAATAAACCACTAAAATACATAGCCGGAGTGATGACGCTCCGATATCTGCCGAAAGGTGAGCGACGACCACCGGCGATATTGATCTGCGACCATAGAAGTTTGGCGCATGACTGCCAGAATTCCGGCGCGATCAGTCGAATTTTTCTGGAACCGTTTCTGCCGCCAGGCGTTGCTTTGGTATCACCGGTGCGGTGGAAACCTGGCGACGATCAGGACCGCGCCTTGATCGACAACGTCAAGGAAAGGCAGTTTGAGATGACCAAGAAACTTGTATCTTCCGTTGCGGCCGGTGCGCTTATCGCGAGTGTTGCGTTCGCGCCGATGACCTTCGCTCAGGACGCCACCCAGCCTAAGCCGGCCGAGCCGCAGACGATGGAAATTCAGCCGGCTCCGGGTGCCGAAGCACCTGCAGACCAGGCGCAGACGACACCGCCGGCAACCACCGAAGCACCTGCTGTCACGGCCCAGTCTGACGGAACGTACCTGACCGAACAGGCCAGTGACCAGATCGCGACCAGCACCTATGTCGGCCAGACCGTCTATAATGCCGGCGACGAAAATGTCGGTGAGATTAACGACCTGATCATCAAGAAGGATGGCGGCGTTGTAGCTGCTGTGATCGGTGTCGGCGGCTTCCTGGGCCTCGGTGAGAAGAACGTTGCGGTCCCGTTCGATCGCATTCAGATCTCCGAACAGGCCAATACGGATGCCTTGAAGCTGACGACGACGGAAACCGCCGAAACCTTGAAGGCGGCTCCCGAGTTCAAGACCAAGGCGCAGCAGGTCGCCGAACAGCTCGCCAACCAGCCGGTTGACACGTCGACGACCTCCTCGACCACCGGAACGGCACCGGCTACCCCGATGCAGCCGGCACCGGCTGAGGGTACCCAGCAGTAAGCTGGATCGTTAGACGACCAGAAGATGGAGCGGCGGTGCTTTCACCGCCGCTCGTTTTTCAGAAAAGCACGCCGTAGCGCAGCGCATCATAGATGCCGGCATGGATGTTGCGGCTGGCGACGGCATCGCCGATGCGGAACATGTCGAAGCCGGCGCCCGGGTTGCGCAGTGGGATCGGGTTTTCGCCGCGAAGCAGCGCCTTGTAGTCGACGGCGCCCAGATTGCGAGAAATCGGCTTCAATTCGCGGTAGAGATCGTCCATCGGCACGGTGCCGTGCTCGACCACCACCTGCGCCACCCGGCGTTCGCTCGATGCCGTGTCAGAAAAATCGGAACCGAGCGTCGCCACCAGCCCATTGCCTTCCCGCCGAACCGACCGGAGGCGGGTGTTGATCGTCACACGCACATTGTGATCTGCAAACGCCCTGGCGTAAGGCACATGGTTCATGCCGCCGACTTCGGGCGCGAACATGCGCTCGGGCGAGATGATCTCGAGCTCGACGCCAGCGCGCGCAATCAATTCGGCCGCAGTCATGCCGCTATGGGCGCCGTTGTCGTCATAGAGCAGCACGGGTCCCTCCGGCTTCACCGCACCGGCGATGATATCCCAGCTTGAGACAACCAGTTCGTCCCCCGCCTCCAGAGCCGGGTTTTGGGCGATGCCGCCGGTAGCAACGACGACAAGATCGGGCGACCGCTCCAGAACATCGTCGACGCCGGCAAAGACGTTGTAGTGGATCGGCACGCCAAGCCTCTCCAGCTCCGACAGCCGCCAGTCGACGATGCCGATCAGTTCCTTGCGCCGCGGATTGCGCTGGGCAAGCAGAATCTGCCCGCCCGCCTCGCCGGTAGCCTCGATGATCTCGACCACATGGCCGCGCTCGGCAAGCACACGCGCCGCCTCAAGGCCGGCCGGACCGGCACCGACGACGACGGCCTTTCGCTTCGGCCCTTCGCTTCTGGAGATGACGTGTGGCACGATCGCCTCGCGCCCAGTCGCCGCATTGTGAATGCAGAGTGCGCCGCCACCCTCGTAGATACGATCGAGACAGTAGGTCGCGCCGACGCAGGGGCGTATCTGGGCTTCCCGGCCCTCTTCGATTTTCCGGACGATATGCGGGTCGGCGATATGGGCACGGGTCATGCCGACCATGTCGAGTTTGCCCTCGGCTATCGCGTGGCGTGCGGTGGCGACATCGGCGATGCGGGCCGCATGGAAAACCGGAAATTTGGTCGCCGCCCTGATTTCGCCGGCAAAATCGAGATGCGGCGAGGCGGCCATGCCCTGGATCGGGATGACCTTGGTCAACGGCGCATCATGGTCGATGTGTCCGCGGATGATGTTGAGGAAATCGACCTTGCCGGAGTTTGCCAGGCGGCGGGCGATCTCGATGCCTTCTTCCTTCGAAAGCCCCTTCTCCCAATCCTCGTCTGCCACCATGCGCATGCCGACGATGAAATCCGGCCCGACGGACTTGCGGATGGCGTCGAGCACCATGTGGGTAAAGCGCAGGCGGTTGTCGAGCGAGCCGCCGAAGTCGTCGTCGCGCTGGTTGGTGGCAGGCGACCAGAAGCCGTCCATCAGATGGCCGTAGGCCTCAAGCTCTATACCATCAAGGCCGGCGGCCTGCATGCGGGCGGCGGCTGTCGCATAGTCGCCGACGATGCGCTCGATATCCCAGTCTTCGATCTCCTTTGGAAACGACCGATGCGCGGCCTCGCGCACCGGCGAGGCTGAGAGAACCGGCAGCCAGTCGCCCTTGTTCCAGCCGGTGCGGCGGCCGAGATGGGTGAGCTGGATCATCACCGCGGTGTCGTGCTCATGACAGTCGTCGGCGATCTTCTTCAGCCAGGGCACGATCTCGTCGGAATAGGCGTGGAGATTGCCGAAGGCAGGCGGAGAATCCTCCGAAACGATGGCGGAACCCGCCGTCATGGTCAGCGCCATGCCGCCCTTGGCCTTCTCAAGATGATAGAGGCGGTAGCGATCCTTCGGCATGCCGTCTTCGGAATAGGCCGGCTCATGGGACGTCGACATGATCCGGTTCTTGAGCGTCAGATGCTTGAGGCGGTAAGGCTGGAGCAGTGGGTCTTTCGGCAGCGTCATTTCTGTTCCCTTGAGCACCGCCTGTCCGCTGAGCTGGACCGGTGGCACGGCATCATTCTTGTTATGCGCATTCTCAAAGAAGGCTCGGCGTCGGCTCAGTACCAGGCGTCCGCCATGCCGTTCTTGCGGCGAGAAACATAGTCCGTCAAAGCGTCGTCGATCACCACGTCCAGCGGCGGCGCTTCGTATTCGGCCAGCGTCTTCTTCCAACTCCTGTTGGCGCGCGCCGCCATGTCGGTTCCGCCCTCCTCTGTCCATTTTTCAAAAGGCTCGTTGTCGGACAGGGCCGAATCCCAGAAGGCGGTCTGGTAATTGCGCATGGTGTGATCGCATCCGAGGAAATGGCTGCCTGGCCCAACCTGCAGAAAGGCGTCCATGGCCAGCGTGTTGTCATCGACGACAACGCCGGCGAGGTAGGAATGCAGCGCGCCGCAGAAATCCGTGTCCATGACGAACTTTTCGTAGGACATCGCGAGCAGCCCATCGACGAAGCCGGCCGAGTGCAGGATGAAATTGGCGCCGCAATGCACCGCCGACAGCATCGACATGACGCCCTCCTGCATCGCTTGCGCGTCTGGCAGCTTGGAATTGGAAAAATTGCCGGCGCAGCGCAGCGGCAGGCCGAGGCGCCGTGCCAGTTGGCCGATCACCATGCTGCCGATCGCCGGCTCCGGCGTGCCGAAGGTCGGCGACCCCGAACGCAGCGACATGGACGACAGGAAGTTGCCGAAGATAACAGGCGCGCCCTTGCGCTCCAGCTGGGTCAAGGCGCAGCCGGCCAGCGTCTCGGCATAGGATTGCGCGATCGCTCCGGCATTGGTGACCGGACCCATGGCGCCGCCGAGAATGAAGGGCACGATGACAGCCGCCTGGTTTGCCCGCGCATAGGCGCGCAATGACTTCGTCATCGTTCCGTCCCAGACGAGCGGTGAATTGACGTTGACGTTGCCAAGAATGACGCAGTTGGCGTCGACGAAATCGTGCCCGAAGACAATGCGCGCCATCTCGATCGAGTCTTCGGCGCGATCCTCGGCGGTGATCGAGCCCATGAAGGCTCGGTCGGAATATTTGATGTGGCAATAGACCATGTCGAGATGGCGCTTGTTCACCGGAACATCGACCGGCTCACAGATGGTGCCGCCGGAATGGTGCAGCCAGGGGCTCGACTGCGCCAGCTTTATCAGATTGCGGAAGTCTTCGATCGTGCCGTAACGCCGGCCGTTGTCGAGATCGGTGACGAAAGGAGAGCCGTAGGCTGGCGAGAACACGACATTGTTGCCGCCGATTTCGACGCTGCGGACGGGGTTGCGGGCATGCTGGGTAAACTGGCGCGGCGCCGAGCGCACGATCTCCTTCAGCATGCCGGGCTCGAACGTCACCCGCACGCCGTCCAGCTTGGCGCCAGCGCGTTTCCAATGATCAAGGGATGCCGGGTCATCGCGAAACTCGATGCCGACTTCGGCAAGAATACGGTCGGCGACCTTCTCGATTCGGAGCAGGTTTTCTTCGCTCAGGATATCGTAGGTCGGAATATTGCGGACGATGTAGGGGACGCCAAGGCTCTTGGCGCTGACACCGCCGCGTTGCGGCCTTGATCCTCGTGTCCGTCTCGGTGCTTCGCCCGCTTCCACAGCCACCATTTCCATCGCCGTCCTCCCATCATTTGAGGTGATGGTATTGACGAAAAATCACGTTGTAACGCTGGAAAAAATTGAGCCATGCGATAAGCCTAAGTTATGGAAAATCTACGCCGCCTGCTCCCGTCTGCAACCAGCCTCATCGTGTTCGAGGCTGCCGGCCGTCATCAGAATTTCACCCGAGCCGCCAACGAGCTCGGCATGACGCAGGCGGCCGTCTCCTACGCCATTCGCGGGCTGGAAGAGCAGCTGGGTGTACCGCTCTTCCACCGCGTGCATCGCGCCGTCGAATTGACGGAGGCTGGTGAGAAATTCCACGCCGACGTATCCGTCGGTCTGTCACGGATCCAGAAGTCGGCGGAAGACATTCGCTCCAAGGGGCGCGAGACTAATGTGACGCTTGCGGCATCGACCGCTTTTGCCTCGATGTGGATGCTGCCGCGCCTCAACCGCATGCGCGAGGATCTGCCGGAGATCGATCTGAGGATCCAGACGAGCGTGCGCGATCTCGACCTCGACGAGGAGCCGATCCCGCTCGGCATCCGCGGCGGCGATCCGAGCCATTGGCCGCGCTACCATGCAGCACTTCTGGCCGAGGAAGTCGTCAATGCGGTGGCGACGCCCGCCTATATCGAGCAGCATGGACTGCCAAGCAAACCTGCCGATTTGCTGCGCCACAACCTCATTCATCTGGAAGAACCGGTCCGGCGCGCCTGCGACTGGACCGAATGGTTCGCCAGCGCCGGCCTTCCCTACCCGCCTCAGGCGCGTCGTCTCGCCATCAACGACTATGTCCTGGTGATCCAGGCGGTGCTACCAGGCGAAGGGGTGGCGCTTGGCTGGGAGCACCTGACCGATCCGCAGGTTCGCTCCGGTGCACTGGTGCCGGTCTGCGGTCACGTGCTGAAGACCGGACTGGCGTTTTACGTCGTCTGGCCGCGCTCACGCGAGCTGAACAGTCAGGCGCGACGGGTCAGGGATTGGCTGCTGGCGGAAGGTACGCGAAACCGGGCCGAGAGCGCCAAGGACTGAAACCCACTATTGCGGCAGGGTCTAAAGCTGAGCTGCAACGCCGCGATAGCGGTCCGAGAGGTAGCGCATCGTCGCGACAGCGTCGGCCGGCTTGCCGTAGAAGTAGCCCTGGCCCATGCCGCAGCCGAGCGCCTTCAGCTTCAACGCTTCGGAAAAATCCTCGATGCCTTCGGCGACGACCTCAAGTTCCAGGCCTTCGCACATCGACACGATCGCCTTGATGATATGCTCGGAGGCCCGGTCGGCGGAAATCCGCGACACGAAGGCACGGTCGATCTTGACCTTGTCGAAGGAGAAGTCGCGAAGGCGCCCAAGGCTCGACTGACCCGTGCCGAAATCGTCGAGCGAGACGCGCACGCCGGCTGCCCGAAGCTCAGTCACGATCTTCTGGGCAGTCTCCGCGTCAGCCATGACGGCCGTCTCGGTGATCTCCAGTTCCAACCGTCGCGGGTCGAGACCGATCTGGTTGATGATCGTCAGGAGACGCGTGCTGGTCGCCGGGTCCATCAACTGTGCCGACGACAGGTTGAACGACAGGAACAGCTCCTTCGGCCAGGCGAGTGCCGCATGGGCGGCCTTGCGCAACAGCGTCTCGGCCAGCGATTCGATGAAGCCGCGCTCTTCTGCCAAAGGTACGAACACGGCTGGAGAGACATAGCCGAGGTCGGCGTCGCACCATCTGGCCAGGGCTTCGAAACCGACGACCGCGTCGTTGCGCAGATCGACGATCGGCTGGAAGTGCACGTCGACCTCGTTGGCGATGATCGCGTTGCGCAGCGCCTGTTCGAGCTGCGTCGCGCGCTTCATCTCTTGGGCGATTTCCTGGGAATAGACGGTGATCTGGCCGCGGCCGCGGCGCTTGGAACGATAAAGCGCCGTATCGGCGCTCTTCAGCAGGTCTTCAAAGACCTCGCCGGCAAAAGGATAGACGGCAAAGCCGAACGAAGCGGAAAGGCGGACGTTGCGATCGCCGAGATCGAAGGGCGCCGACAGCACCTCTTTCAACATCTGCCCGACTTTCTCCGCACCCTTGCGCTCGAAGACGAGCGGCAGGACGAAAGCGAATTCGTCGTTCTCGGAGCGAATGATTGTCGCGCCTTCAGGTGCACAGGCTTGCAGCCGATGGGCAACCTGGCAGAGGATCTCGTCGCCGGCTCGCGGGCCGAACAGATCGTTGATCGGTTTGAACCCATCGATATTGGCAAGACCGATGGTAAAGGGAGCGGGATCGCTGGCGCGCTCTTCAGCCAGATCGCAAACGGTCTTGCGGAGTTGGCGCGCGTTGCCGAGCCCGGTCAACAGATCGACCGAGCCGCCGATAGCCGGAGCCTCCCTGCCGATGCGATGATAGGGAGTTTCGCCCGACATCATCGGCCAAGCCCCTGGATCTCAAAAGAACCCGCCCGTCCGTGCCGGTCGGCCGACAAGGCAAGCCGGTCCGCGAAGCGGCGGTGCGCTTCCGGCGAAGTTCCGACGTTGACGGCTGTGGGGCTGCGATGCATTCCGGAGGGGCTCTACACTTTTTGGCAATACGGTGCAGAAGATCGCAATCGGGGGTTAACAATCCGATATCGCCTCGCTCCAAGATCTGCCATCGACATCCCCAATTCTAGCGAGTTGACACGAATTCCGTTCAACCTGCCGTTCGCATGGCCATTACCGGCATGAATTTTCGCAGCACGGCCTCGATCATGTCGGGGCTAACCGGCTTCATGATGTGATCATCCATGCCCGACCTCTTGCACTGCTCCAGATCGATATCGAGGGCCTGAGCGGTCACGGCGATGATTGGCGTTCTGTCGTTTCTCGCCTTTTCCGCTGTTCGAATGGCAACGGTCGCATCGAAGCCGTTCATGACAGGCATGGACACATCCATGAGGACCAGTGCCGGCTGAAGCTCATGCCAGAGTTCGACGGCCTCGCGACCGTTGGCAGCAATGCGATGGGAGACGCCGAGCCCTTCCAGGATCTGCGTGAAGACGAACTGGTTGATCTGGTTGTCTTCGGCAACGAGGACGTCGACCTGTGAAACCGGCACGGACGCTGTGCCCTCGTCCTCAAACGAGATCGACCAGTCCGATTGTAGGAGCGGCGAGGCCTGCGGGCGCTCGGCACAAACACGGAAAACCTCGGTCAGAACAGCGGCAGCATCCTGATCGGATTCGACGGTAACGACCGGGCAATTGCGCCAGGCCCCCGGAATATGCTGCCCATCCGGAAAAGCACCATCCAGCAGCAGAATGTCGAGCTTCACGCCGGCGCTTTCGGCGGCCATGCCGAAGGCGGTCAACTCATCGAGGTTGCGCACCGCACAGGCTTCAAGGCCCGAGCCGCGCAGACGCGCAACCAGCCGATCTTCCGTCAGCCGATCGGCAGAGGCAAGCAGAACGCGCAAACCGCGCGCCGGAAGGGTCTCGATCATCGAGCCCGCCTCGACCAGTTGCTGTACGTTCAGCGCGCGGAACGGATCGTAGAAATTCTGGGCCGGCGCAAAAATGCTGTAGTCGTTGATCTGGAGACCGCCGGAGGGAGCGGAACCATCCTCGGAGCCATTGTACCAGCCGGCGATATCCGTCACGTCGCTCATGCAGGTCACGACGAAATGGCGGCCTGGCATGCCAACGCGATACTTGCGGGTGAGAACCCAGAGGTCGCTGCCATCAGCGCGGACAATATGTTCCGCTTCCGAATGCGGCTTGCCGGTTTCAAGCACGCGCCGATCGGAGTGCTCGAAACGTTCGGCAAGTTCGCTGTCGACGAGATCCCAGGCCGAACGACCGAGGATCGCGTCCTGCGAGAGATCGTGAATTAGGCAGAACGCCTTGTTGACCGCGATGTAGTTGAGGTTGCGATCCTTGACGCAGATCGGATTGGGCTGGACATCCAGGATCTCTTCGGTCAGTTCGACCCGCTCGAGGTCCGTCTGCAACTGCTCGTCACGCTTCCTCTGGTCGGAGACATCGGTGATCGAAAGGATGCCGATACCGTTGGAAAGACGACGCTTGCGCATGGAAACCCAGCGCGTGCGGCCGGCGCGCTCGACATTCTCGTAGCGCTCGCGCCAGTGCAGCGCCATATGCTCGGCAATCCAGTCTTCGCGGTTCGTCCGACGACGGCTGTTTTCGGGAACTGTGCCGGGGCGAACTCCGGTGTCGTAGACGGCGCCGAGGAAATCGCGCAATCGCGTTCCCGGCAACAGCATCTCGGAGGGAACGGGGAAGTACTGCAGCATGGTGCGGCTGGCAAAGAGGATGGTGTCGTCCCGGCCGCAGACAACCATCGCTGAGCCGAGCGCATCGCAGCTCGACTCAAGAATGATCCTGTTGATGTCCGCGCCGTTCGGCGCCCCATCGTTCATTGCGCTGTCCTCACTCGCCCCCTGCGGCGGTTTCATTTCGGGACATGCTGGGATGGCCTTGGAAGGCGTCTCTTCGAGCGGGGGTGACACGACGTCCAGCAACGCCGCGGTGCTCCAAAGACAAAACCCGTGATCATTCAGGTTGTTGTGGAAAATCGCAGCAGAATATTAAGGGGCAATTAAATCTCCGTCTCATTTTTTGGTGCACCAATGGGTTGCACAACCAAAGCCCAATAATAGAAGGCACGAGGCGGGGACAGAGCTGTATTTCCACTTCCGTTCCGTCGCCGAATCCGGGAAAATAGAGCATGGCCATCAAGCAGCTCTCCGAGACCCTCATCAATCAGATCGCCGCCGGCGAAGTCATCGAACGCCCGGCCAGTGCCGCCAAGGAACTGATCGAAAACGCGCTCGATGCCGGTGCGACCCGGATCGAAATCGCCACCGCCGGTGGCGGCAAGACGTTGCTGCGCGTCACCGACAACGGCGCGGGCATGCAGCCGGCCGATCTGGAGCTGGCGGTCAGGCGGCACTGCACGTCGAAGCTCGACGACAACCTGTTCGATATCCGCACACTCGGCTTTCGCGGCGAGGCTCTGCCGTCGATCGGATCGGTCTCCCGGCTTTCGATCACCACTCGAACGGCAGGCGCTAGCGAGGGTGCCGTCATTTCCATTGCCGGCGGCAGGACGGACCCCGTCCGCCCGTCGCCCGCCAATACCGGCACGGTCGTCGAAGTCCGCGACCTGTTCTTTGCGACCCCCGCCCGGCTCAAATTCATGAAGTCGGAAAAGGCCGAGGCCTCGGCGATCTCGGATGTGGTGCGTCGCATGGCGATCGCCTTTCCGAAGGTGCGTTTCGTGCTGTCGGGATCTGACCGGACGACGCTGGAGTTTCCGGCGACGGGCGACGACCGGCTCGCCCGCATGGCGCAGGTGCTCGGCAAGGATTTCCGCGACAACGCCATCGAGATCGATGCCGAGCGCGAGGACATTCAGCTGACCGGCTTTGCCGGGGTGCCGACCTACAACCGCGGCAACTCGCTGCAGCAATATGTTTTCGTCAACGGCCGTCCGGTTCAGGACAAGCAACTGCTTTCCGCCATTCGGGCAGCCTATTCCGAAACGATCCCGCATGGCCGCTATCCCGTGGCGGTGCTGTCGATCGCGCTCGACCCGGCACTCGTCGACGTCAACGTGCATCCGGCGAAATCGGATGTTCGCTTCCGCGATCCGGGCCTCATCCGCGGGTTGATCATCGGTGCCATCCGCGAGGCCCTGGCCCGCGAGGGTGACCGGGCATCGACGACCGGAGCGAGCGGAATGATGCAGGCGTTCCGCGCCGAGCAGTTCCGGCCGCGTCAGCCCTGGAGCGCGGAAACCTCGCCCTACCGGCCGACGCATTTCGAGACCATCGTGCGCGGCCTGTCCGAGACGCCGCAGGCAAGCTTTTCTGCCTTCTCCGCACCCTCGGCCCGCACGGCGTCGCCTTTGGCAGAGCCTGACCGGACCGTTGCGGACGCGCTGGCGCCGCAATCGTTTCCACTCGGCGCCGTGCGCGCCCAGCTTCACGAAAACTATATCGTCGCGCAGACGCAGGACGGCCTTGTCATCGTCGACCAGCACGCCGCCCACGAACGTCTCGTCTTCGAAACCATGCGAACGGCGCTGCATTCGAAGCCTGTCGCCGCCCAGGCGCTGCTGATCCCGGAAATCGTCGATCTTTCCGAAGACGATTGCGACCGGCTGATGACGCATGCGGAAGAACTGGGTCGCCTCGGCCTCGGCATCGAGCGCTTCGGACCTGGCGCCATCGCAGTGCGGGAAACGCCGGCCATGCTGGGCGAGATGGATGCCGCCGGCCTCGTGCGCCAGCTCGCCGACGAGATTGCCGAATGGGACACGGCCAACGGGCTCGCCAGCCGGCTTGAATATCTCGCCGCGACCATGGCCTGCCATGGATCCGTCCGCTCCGGCCGCCGCATGCGGACTGAGGAAATGAACGCACTGTTGCGCCAGATGGAAGCAACGCCGGGCTCTGGCCAATGCAATCACGGCCGGCCGACCTATATCGAGCTGAAGCTCTCCGACATCGAGCGACTGTTCGGCAGGAGCTGATGCCGGGAGCGGTCCGGCGCGGCGAAATGCACTGGCATTTTACCGGGCGTCGGGCTAGATCAGACAGCAGACCACGAAGACGGAACAGGCCCAGAAAATGATGAACCGGTTTGAAGGAAGCGCCTCGCGCGAAGCGAAGGTCCGTTATCTCGACGGCGACTTTCAGATCGTCCTTGCTGGCTCGCATGTCATCTGCGCGATGACGGGCAAGACCATTCCCGTGGACGAACTGCGCTACTGGAGCGTTGCCCGTCAGCAGCCCTATGTCGACGCGGAAGCCTCGCTCGAAGCGGAAAAGCGCGCAGGCGCCCTGCCGAACCAGCGCCGCTAACGTTTTCCGTCAGGAGGGCCTTCCCATGGCTCCGCTGGCGACAAAAACGCTCTAACGGCCAAATCCAGCCTTACTTCTGTTCCGCTTCCCGCAGCTTGCGGGTGCGCGCGGCCGACAGCGCGGTTGTCACGATCTTTGCCGGTGCCGACGGATCGTCGAAGTGCACGTCGATTTCGATCACCCGGCTTGCCCGAGCCAGTTCCGCTGCCCGGCCGTGGCCGGGCTCCAGGCGAACCATGTCCTTGGCCGTGGTCACGAGCGTGCAGCCGAGTGCTGCGGCCCGGTCGAGAAGGTCCGATATCTCGTCCTCTGAGAAATGATGATGGTCGGGGAAGCTGCGGGTTTCCTCGATGACGGCGCCGGTTTCCCGTACGGTGCGATAGAATTTTTCCGGGTCGGCGATACCGGCCCAGGCCAACACTCTCACGCCGTTCAGCGAGCCGTCGTCGAGCCGCACGACCTCCGCCTGGTAGACCTGCTTGCCGGCCCGGGCGGCGCGACGGATCAAGGCATCCGCCTCGGCGCCGTTGCCGATCTTCAACAGCGCGGTCGCATGGCGCAACTGATTGGAAATCGGCGCGCGCACCGGGCCTGACGGCACGAGGTAACCGTTGCCGATGCCGCGGCGGGAATCGATGACGAGCAGCGCAAAATCGAAGGCCAGCCGCGCGCTCTGGAAACCATCGTCCATGATGATGATATCGACGCCTTCGGCCACCAGCCGGCGGGCACCATCGACGCGGCGACGGCACACAACCGTCAGCGCCTCGCGCGCCAGCAACAACGGCTCGTCGCCAACATCGCGTGCCCTGTGGTGTTCAGGCTCGACGATCGTCGTCACATCAAGCGAACCGCCATAGCCGCGGCTGAGGAAACCCGGCTTCAGGCCTTTGGCCCTGACGGCGCGCGCAAGCGCGATCGCCGTCGGCGTCTTGCCGGCGCCGCCGACCGTGAAATTGCCGATGCAGATGATCGGGACCGGAACGGACGCTCGGCGAGCGCGGTCCATGCGCAGGCCGGCGATACGTCCATAGATCCAGGAAAACGGCCACAAAGCCCGCGCACGCCAATCCGCCTTTGTCCACCAGAACGGCGGCGCTTCCGATACCATCTTTGTTTCCGTGGCCCCGTCTGGTCCTTCCGGGAAGGACGATGCACATCTTGGCTGCCGCTGGCCAAAACCGGCGACGGCGTAACTGCCGACAAAAAACGTCAGAACGCGGAAAAAGGCAAGCGGCACAAGACAATGCCTGTTGCGTCAGACTTGTCGTCTAGCTGAGGTCCCGGCTTTCCACAGCAAGGCCGGCTGCTTTCCAATCCGGGAACCCGCTCTCAAGCCGGCGGACGGTAAAGCCGTTGCCTTGCAGAACCCTCACCGCGTCAAACGACAAGGCGCAGTAAGGCCCGCGGCAATAGGCGACGATCTCGCCTCCTTCAGGCAGTTCGGCAAGGCGTCGTTCGAGTTCCGCAATCGGAATATTGATCGCACCGGGAAGATGACCCGACAAAAATTCGTCCTGCGGCCGCACATCCAGCAGCGTGACGTCCCCTCCCCGCATCCGCAGCAGCAACTCTTCGCGCGAAATCGCCTCGAGGCGGTCCGGTCGGTCGAGGCGATCGGCGACGAGTTCGCGGATCTGAGCGCGATTGTGCTCGGCATATTGACGCAGGGCCGAGAGCAGGCCGATCACCGGGCCGGCACCCAGCCGATAAAGCACGCGCTTGCCATCCCGCCGGGTCTCGACAAAACCGGCGCGGCGCAACTGCTGCAGATGCTGCGACGCGTTGGCGATGCTCAGGCCGGCGAGCTCAGCAAGACGCTCCACCGAGCGCTCGCCCTGGGCGATATGCTCGAGCAGGAGCAGGCGCTGGGGGCTCGCAAGCGTGCGGGCAAGCTCGGCAAATTCCTCGAAGATATGGAGTTGAAGGTCGGTCATTGACAGAAGCCTAGCATTTCTCCATGACTCATTCAATTACTCAATTGAATGATGCTTTGACTTGTCAGATGACAGATCGAACGCCCGCATGTGCGCGATCTGTCGATGCAGCGGCCATGAAGATGATGTGAGAGGATACGAATATGGAAAAGGATCTGGTGTTGCAGGCCATCCTGATCGGGATCGGTGCGACTGCGGTCATGGATCTCTGGGCGGTGGCGGTGAAACGTTTGCTCGGCATACCTTCCCTGGACTACGGCATGGTGGGCCGCTGGATCGGACATTTTCCGCAGGGCCGCTTCCTGCACCAGCGTATCGCAGCAGCGGCACCCGTCCGTAGCGAGCGGCTGATCGGCTGGACTGCACATTATGCGATCGGCGTAGTCTTCGCCGGACTTCTGTTGCTGATCTGGGGGACTGACTGGGCGGAGCGGCCGACGCTTGTCCCGGCACTCATTGTCGGCCTCGCGACCGTGGTCGCACCGTTCTTCCTGATGCAGCCGGGTATGGGCGCGGGCATCGCGGCCTCGAAAACGCCGAGCCCCAACATTGCCCGCCTGCGCAGCCTGCTCGCACATGCGGCATTCGGCTTCGGGCTCTATCTCTCGGCGTTGGCTTTATCGGTCCTCTGGCGATCATAGGACCATGCTTGAAACTCGTGAGAGCGGCAACGAAGGAAATACAGCTCGGCAAAACCTAGAGAACGGCTTCAAGCTCGGTGATATCAGCCAGGCAATGGTCAGAGGCATCGGCGAGCGATTGGCGCGAGCCGGTGCCCGTCAGCACTGCGACGGTCATGCCGACGCCGGCGTTGCGGCCCATGTGCATGTCGTGATTGTTGTCGCCGACGACCACGACCTGCTGCGGATCAAGCCCCGTCGCGGCACAGAAGCCGAGCACCATGCCGGGCTCGGGCTTGACACCGTAGCCGCTGTCGTAGCCGGCGACGTAATGCAGATAGCCGTCGAAACCAAAGCGTCTGGCGGTTTCGCGGATCGAGCGCTCGTTGTCGCTGGATGCGACACCCAGGCGATAGCCCTTGGCATGCAGACCGGCGAAGAACGACCCGAGGTCGGTGACCGGTACCGCGTACTCGGCAGAACGGGCAAACAACCCGTCAAGCAGCGTCGTCAACGCTTCCACGGTAAACGGCGCACCGGCGGTGACGAACCCGGTCGAGATCTCGACGGTGTTGCCGGCGGCAAGCAGGCTGTCGGGCAACACATGGCCGGTGTCCGGATCCATGCCGCCGGCCTTGAGCAGGGTGCGGGCCAGGCCCTCGTCGCCCTTGGCTGCGATCTTCGCCAGTTCGTAGTTCACCGGCACCCAGCTCTTGGCGTAGTCGAGCAGCGTTCCGTCCTTGTCGAACAGGATACCGGCGATGGCTGTCGGTGCGCTCATGGTGATCTTGCGTCTCCCGGTGTGGTCAGATGTCGTTGCGCGGTTCGAGCCGCGCCTTGACGACGAGCGGATTGATATAGGGCTCGAGCCCCTTCATCGTCGCCGACAGCGCTCCGCGCATCTCTTGCACGGTTTCGAGGCCGGCATCGATCATCGAACGACGCATGTCGTCGTTGGCGAGCAGGTAGTTGACGCCCTTTGCCAGCATCTCGGTATCGCGGACGATCTTGGCGCTGCCGTTCTTGGCGAGCATCTGGTAGGTCTCGCGGAAATTCTGGACGTTGCCACCCGAAAGAACGGCGCAGCCGAGCATTGCCGGCTCCAGCGGATTCTGCCCGCCTTCGGCAAACAGCGAGCGTCCGACAAAGGCCACCTCGGTCAGGCGCAGATAGAGCCCCATCTCGCCGATCGTGTCGCCAAGGAAAATATCGACGTCTGATGTCAGCGGATCGCGACGGGTGCGACGCGCAACTTTCAGCCCCTTGGCCGTTAGCGCCGCCTCGATCGCATCGCTGCGCTCGGGGTGCCGCGGCACGACGATGGTCAACAGACCGGTGCGCTCCTTGAGGGCACGATGCACGACGCCGGCAGCATTTTCCTCGCCGTCGAAGGTCGAGATCGCCGCCCAGGTTTTGCGCGTGCCGATCTGCTGGCGATATTCCTTCAACGCCTGCGGGTCGTGCGGCGGCGCGTCGGTATCGACCTTCAGGTTACCCGATACCATTACCGGCAGAGCACCGAGCGTGCGAAACCGCTCGGCATCGACATCCGATTGGGCGATGACGAGCGCGAGGTTCTCAAACAGTGCATCGGCGAGCGCCGGCCGTTTCTTCCAGCGGGCGAATGTGCGGTCGGACAGGCGGCCGTTGACCAGAACCTGCGGGATATGGCGTCGCCCAAGTTCCAGGATGGTCATCGGCCAGATCTCGGATTCGGCGATGATGGCCAGATCCGGCTGCCAGTATTCGAGGAAACGATTGACCGCCGGCTTGAAATCGAGCGGCACGTATTGGTGAATGACCGCCTCGCCCAGACGCCCAGCCGCGACCCGCGCCGACGTCTTCGTGCCGGTCGTCAGCACGACATTGATACCGCGGCGATGGATTTCCTTGATCAGCGGGATGACCGCATTGGTCTCTCCGACGCTTGCAGCGTGGAACCAGACGAGCGGACCTTGCGGACGCGGCACGCTGGCATGGCCGTAACGCTCGCGGCGGCGCGCCGGGTCCTCCTTGCCCTTCGCAGCGCGCAGGGCAAGATAGGACCACACGAACGGATAGATCGCCGAACCAATCCAGCGATAGCTGGAGAGCGCCAGCCGGGCGCGAAAGCTGCTCATGGCCTCAATCCCCAGCCCAATGGAAAGCTCGGGCGAAGGTCAGACGCAGCGCGCGCGCGGGAACGCGCCACGCATGCCCAAGGCATCGGCATCAATCGTTTTCCGGATCGAGCAGGCGATGCATGTGAACGATGAAATAACGCATATGGGCGTTGTCGACGGTCATATGGGCCTTCGACTTCCAGGCAATGTGGGCGCTTTCGTAGTCAGGATAAATGCCGACGATATCGAGCTTGTCCAGGTCACGGAAATGAACATCGGTGAGTGTGGTCAGTTCACCACCAAAGACCAAATGCAGACGTTGTTTCTTCTCGGAGTCGTGAGCCATTGGAGTTCCATTTTTTTTAGGGTATGGGCGTTGGTTTGCGGCATTCGGCCAGAAAGGTCAATGGCCCTCAAGGGTCCTTGAGGCAGCAAGCAATCCCGGCAACGTCGCCTTCGACGCCGCGCAAAGAAGCCCATGAACGACATTGGGGCGATTGTAGGACAGGGCCCGAGATTCAAGCGTATTGAGCGCCCCGCCCGCCCTTTCGAGGATGAGGTCGGCGGCGGCGAGATCCCAGTCATGTGAGTTCTTCTTGACCACCGTGCCGTCGATCCGCCCGTCCGCAACCATTGCCAGCCTGTAGGCGAGCGAAGGCACATGCGGTACCCGCACGATGCCGTTGCGATAGGACGGTGCTAGGGCCGAGACGACGTCTTCGGCGACCGCCACATGCAGCGCTTCGCCATCGTGGACGTCGCGCACGCGAATGCCCGCACCGTTCTTCAGCGCCGGACCATCCACGGTTGCCTGAAACAGCTCGTCGAGCGCCGGCGCATAGAGCACACCGGCAACCGGCAGGCCACGGTGGACGACAGCGACGCTGACGCACCAGAGATCCTTGCCGGCGATGAAGGCGCGGGTACCGTCGATCGGGTCGATGACGAAGACCGTTTCGCGGGTGAGACGGCTCTCATCGTCGTCCGTCTCTTCCGACAGCCAGCCGTAGTGCGGCCGGGCGCCCAGCAGGCGGTCCCTAAGGATGTCGTTGGCGGCGATATCGGCCTCGCTGACCGGCGAACGCCCCTCGTTTTTCCAGCGCACATCGGGCTCGTTCCGAAAGTAAGTCAAAGCCGTTTCGCCGGCGGCGATCGCGGCGGAAAGGATCAGATCCAGATCCTCCTTCCACGTCGCGATCGATGGTGCTTTGTCTGACATTCAAATCCTTATGCGTCGGCATACGGCCGAACGTTTTTGTCATGGCATCGACGTCAGCAGCTCAGAGGCCGGCGAGCGTCATGCCTTCGATGGCGAGTGTCGGTGCGGCAACGCCGAACTTCCTGTCGATGTCGTCGGCCGGCGTGATCGCCATGAACATCTGCTTGAGGTTGGACGCGATCGTGACCTCGGACACGGCAAAAGTCAGCTCACCGTTCTCGATCCAGAAGCCTGAGGCGCCGCGGCTATATTCGCCGGTCACCATATTGACGCCCTGGCCGATCAGCTCGGTCACGTAGAAGCCGGTTCCGACACTGCGGATCAGGTCTTCGCGTGAAACCGAACCCGGTTCGAGCGCCAGGTTGGTGGAAGCCGGATTGACCGTCGGGCCGCCGCGCACGCCGCGGCCGTTGGTCTCAAGACCGAGTTCGCGCGCCGCGGAGGTCGACAGAAACCAATGGTTCAGCGCGCCATCCTCGACCATCGTCAGCTTGGAGCCGCTGACGCCTTCGCCGTCGAACGGACGCGAAGAGGAGCCACGGACGATCAAGGGGTCGTCCGTCACCGACAGGCCGGCCTTCATGACCTGCTTGCCCATCATATCGCGCAGGAAACTGGTCTTGCGCGCGACGGATGCGCCGTTGATGGCGCCGGCGATATGCCCGACGAAGCCGCGCGCCATGCGCGGATCGAAAACAACAGTGACATTCCTGGCAGTCGGCACCTGGCGGGGGTTGATCCGCGCGACGGCACGCTCGCCCGCAAGCCGGCCGATTTCTTCGGCAGCACGCAATTCGTCGAAGTAGATGCGGCTGTCGTAGTCGTAGTCGCGCTCCATCTTCGTGCCTTCGCCGGCAATCGCGCTCACCGAACGGCCGAAGCGGGTCGCCATGTAGGAGCCGGAGAAACCATGCGAGGTCACGAGCACGAGCCCGCCCATGCCGGCGGAGGCACCTGCGCCGCTGGAGTTGGTGACACCAGACACCGCAAGGGCAGCCTCTTCCGCGGCGAGTGCCGCCTCGGTCAGGGCGTCCGTCGAAACTTCGCGATCGTCGAAAAGCTCGAGATCCGGGTAGCATTTCGCCAGCCGGTCCGGATCGGCAAGCGAAGCGAAGGGATCTTCGGGCGATGCCTTGGCCATCGCCACGGCCCGCTCGGCGAGCACCTTCAGGTCGAACCCGGGATTGGCCGAAACGCTGGCGACGCGGTTGCCGACAAAGACGCGCAGCGAGAAGTCGTCGCTTTCGGATGCTTCGGTTGCTTCGACCTTGCCGAGGCGAACCGAGACGGAACGGGAGCGCCCGCGAACGACGACGGCGTCAGCGGCGTCGGCACCTGCCTTGCGGGCAAGATCCACCAGTTCGGCGGCGCGTTTTTCGAGGGAGGCGGAATCGATCGTTTCTGACATGATGTGGCCTTTCATTCCTGCCCCATTTATTGTGCACTGAAGCATGCATCAAGGGCATTGGCATGATTCCCGCCCATACACTGCCCCATACACTGCAATGACACTCCCGCCGAAACCTCTGCCTGCCTGGGCAGGACGAGGCCATATCGAAAGCAATCAGCATGACGACGACCCCGATCATCTACTCCCAGGCGTTGATATTGCTCGGGGGCGCAGTCATCGCGGCGCCACTGTTCAAGCGTCTCGGGCTTGGCACGATCCTCGGCTATCTCGCGGCCGGGATCCTGATCGGCCCGGTTGCCCAGAGCATCACCGATGGCGAAGAGATCCTGCACGGTTCCGAACTCGGCGTCGTCTTCCTGCTCTTCATCATCGGGCTGGAACTGAAGCCGTCGCGGCTTTGGCAGCTGCGGCGCGACATCTTCGGTCTCGGCACGGCGCAAGTCCTCATCACCGGTGTGGTCCTGTCCTACGGGATCGCCCTGACCGGACTGCTCGATCATGCCGGAAGCATCGTCGCCGGCTTCGGCTTAGCGCTGTCGTCCACGGCCTTTGCCATGCAGATTCTCGATGAGGGCAACGACCGCAATACGCGCTTCGGCCAACGCGCCTTCTCGATCCTTCTGCTGCAGGATCTGGCGATTGTCCCGCTGCTTGCGCTGATCCCGCTTCTGGCGGCGCAAGCGCCGGAGGATACGACGCCGCCACTCGAAGACTTTGCCATCGCCATCACAGCGGTTGCGGTCCTTGTGGCCGCAGGCCGCTATCTACTCAACCCACTGTTCCAGATCATCGCCCGAACCGGCGCGCGCGACGTGATGATTGCCGCCGCCCTGCTGGTGGTCATGGGAGCGGCAACGCTGATGCAGATGGCCGGCCTTTCCATGGCCATGGGCGCCTTCCTTGCCGGCGTGCTCCTGGCAGAATCCTCCTATCGCCATGAACTTGAGGCCGATATCGAGCCCTTTCGCGGCATCCTGCAAGCCCTGTTCTTCATGGCCGTGGGCCTGTCGCTGCAACTTGACGTGATCATCGACAATTACCTGGTGATCATTGTTGCCGTACCTCTGCTGATGCTGGTGAAGAGCTTCATCCTCTACTGGCTCTGCCGCCTGGCCGCCTCGCATCACAACGATGCGGTGCGCGTCAGCTTGCTCTTGCCGCAAGGCGGCGAATTCGGCTTCGTCCTGTTTACTGCTGGAGCGGTCGCTGGCGTCTTCTCGCCGGGCAGCGCATCGCTGCTCGTCGCCATCGTTACGCTTTCGATGGCGCTGACCCCGATCGCCTCCATGCTCGCCCCGCGCCTCATGCGCGAACAGGACGAGATGGCCGACGAAATGGAGGAGGACTTCGAAGGTGCTGATGCCGACGTGCTGATGATCGGCTTTTCGCGTTTCGGCCAGATCGCCGCGCAGATCCTGCTTGCCGGCGGTCGCGACGTGACGATCATCGACCACTCGGCCGCGCGTGTTCGCCAGGCGGCGACCTTCGGCTTCCGGATCTACTTCGGCGACGGCAACCGGCTCGACGTGCTGCGTGCCGCCGGCATCGAGCGGGCGAAGCTCATCGCCATCTGCACGCAAAAGAAGGAAACGACCGACCGGATCGTCGATCTGGTTCAGGCCGAATATCCGGACGCCCGTATCTTCGCGCGATCCTACGACCGGCTGCATACGCTCGAACTGAGGGCGAAGGGCGTCGACTACGAGCTGCGCGAAACCTTCGAGTCCGGCCTGCTCTTCGGTCGAAAGACGCTGGAGGCGCTGGGCGTCGGCAACGAAGAGGCGCTCGCCATCATGGACGATATCCGCAAGCGCGACGAGGCCCGCCTGGTGCTGCAGGAGGCAGAGGGCATCACCGCCGGGCGCGACATGCTGCATTCGCAGCCCGTGCGTCCCGAGCCGCTGGTCAAGCCCAAGCGCGACGTCGATCATTCCTCGGAAACGGGCGAGAGCATCCTGCCGGGATTGCCGGCTGACGAGCGGGAAAGCGCCTAGAACATTTCCAGGAAAAGGCGAAGCGGTTTTCCGTCAGGCAATGTTTTAAAATAGGGAGATAGAGCGTTTCTGCGGCTCTGTCGCTCTAACAGAAACGGCGACCGGCCGACAGCCTTATCCGGAGACGCCGGCCACCTTCATTCGCTCCTCAAGCGTCCGCTTGAACTGATCCTTGATGCCGGCGGTCGCCGCCAGGACTTCCTTTGCGCGCAGAAAATCCATCACCCGATAGCGGCCGACATCCGGCCGCAGCAGGATATCCGGCGCACCTTCCTTCAGTTTCATGGCGATGATCGACTGCATCATCAGCTGGCTGGCGCCGAACAGGCTGTCGATGCGGCTGGGGATCGTCTCGCCATCACCGTCCGGGCCGCCGACGACATCGACGCCGACGACGATCTCAGCAAGGCCGCGAAGATGATCGAAGGGGATGGGATTGTAGATGCCGCCATCGATCATCACCCGGCCGTCGATCTTGACCGGCATGAAGACCGCAGGCAGGGCTGCGGACGCCGCCAGCGCCTTCTGCAGGTCGCCTGTCGCGCAGATGTGCTCGGTCTGGCCATAGTAGTCGGTAACGACAACTTTGAGCGGAATATCCAGTTCTGAAAACGTCGCGGGGATGGCTTCGGGCAGGAACGCCTTCAAGACGCGCTCGATGTTGAACTGACCGAAACGAAAGCCGTTGGTCATCGCTTCCGACCAGCTAGCCGGTCGCAACTGCCACAGGCGATTGACGACCTCGCGGCGGTGGCCAACCGTCGCAAGCGTGTGTTCCCGGATTTCCTTGCCGCTGAGGCCCGCCGCCATACCGGCGCCCATGATGGCGCCGATCGACGAGCCGGCGATGACAACAGGGCGAATGCCCAACTCGTCGAAAGCCTCGATGACATGGATATGGGCGAGCCCGCGGGCACCGCCGCCGCCAAGCGCCAGCGCGACCGACGGTTCGCTCGCGCTGACCGGCGAAATATCCGCGGTGGAAACGTCCTGCTTCATCGACCTGCACCTCAGTTCAGCCGGCAGTCTAACTTTGCAAGCGAATCAAAAGTGTGACGTCAGACGCCACGGAAGCGGTAGAAATGCATGCGTGTATCGCCGAACACCCTGACGTCCAGCCGCTCGAAAACGGCTGTTGGCGCAGGCTGAACGTCGGCACGCTCCTCCAGCACGACAAGGGCATTCGGAACCAGCCAATTGCCGAGAGCCGCCGACGCCAACGCCTTCTCTCCCAATCCCATCGCGTAGGGTGGATCTGCAAAGACCAGGTGGAACGGCTCCATCGTGCCGACGGAACCGAGGCTGGTCGCATCCCTGCGGAAGACCTTGGCGCGACCTTGCAGGCCGAACGCCTCGATATTGTTCTGCAGGAGACCCCTGCCCTCGACGCCCTGTTCGACGAAGAGTGCCTGACGGCACCCCCGCGACAGGGCCTCGAGGCCCACGGCTCCGGTGCCGGCAAAAAGATCCAGCACCCGGGTGCCATCGAGAGCCTCCGGATACGAATGGCTCAGGATGTTGAACAGGCTTTCGCGCGTCCGGTCGGTGGTCGGACGGATATCATTCGACTTGGGCGTAGCCAGACTGCGGCCACGGAACTCTCCGCCGACAATGCGCACGACCGCTTAGTTTCCTCTGCCGCGCGGCTTGCCGCCGGCCGGGCGCCCACCGCCACCGGGACGGCCGCCACCACCGGGCCTGCCGCCGCCGCCAGCCGGTTTTCCGCCACCGGGCTTGCCGCCACGCGGACCACCCGAGCGTTCACCAAAGGATTTGCCGCCGGATGGCTTGCCACCGAAGGACTTACCGCGAGGCTTATCGCCGAACGGGCGGTCACCGCCTTCGCGGCGTGGCGGACGATCGCCCTCGGCGCGCGGGGTTCTCGGCTTGTCGGAATAGCTGCGCGGACCACCTTCGGCGCGGGCAGGCCGATCGCCACGTGGGCGGTCGCCATCTTCGCGACGTGCAGGCCGGTCGCCTTCAGCGCGCGGGAACCGCGGCTTGTCGGAGAAGCTGCGCGGTCCTCCTTCTGAACGGGCCGGCCGATCGCCGCCTTCGCGACGCGGGGGACGATCACCGTGATCGCGCGACCTGCGGTCTCCGGCATCGCCCGACTTGCGCCGGCCGAAGCCGCCATCACGGCCTTCATCCTTGCCGCGGCGTGCGGGTTCGCTGGCGCTGATCCATTCGCCCTCTTCATCCCGGCGCTTGACCGGTGCGGCGGAAGCCGGACGGTCGAAGTCCCTGGGCGCACCGCCCTTGCGGTCGGGATCGAACTTGCCGGATGACTTCGTCGCAAATCCATCCTTCGTGCGGCCGTAGCGTTTGGTCTTCGGAGCGCCATCCGGGCGCTCGCGACGGGCCGGCGTTGCCGAGGCATCGCCTTCAGCGGACTTCGGCTTCTTCTCGGCCAGCGGACGCGCACCGGGCGCCATCCACACATTGGCCGTGCGGGCGCGTTGCGCCGGCGTGCGCTTCGGCCGATCCTCGAACTTGGCGTCGCCGCGCTCTTCGCGGGGGCCACCCTTGCCGCGGGGACCATCCTTACCACGCGGCCCATCCTTGCGACGGCCACCGTCGCGGCGGTCGTCACGACGGGTATCAAGACGGGAAAGCGCGCGCTCGCGCTTGTCTTCCGGCTTTTCCCAGCGGTTGGCACGCTCGGGCTTGCGGGTGTCGGAGGCTTCGCCTTCCGGCGCTTCGCCAGGAAGGGTTGCCGACTGATCGTTGTAGAGCGGCGCGTCGAAGTTCGCCTTGGCGTCTTCGATCAGGCGCGGGCCGAGCTGGTCGCGCAGCGTCCGGCCACGGATTTCCTGCACATGGCCTTCCGGCAATTCGCCGAGCTGGAACGGGCCGTAGGAGATACGGATAAGGCGGTTGACGTCGAGCCCGAGCGCGCCGAGCACGTTCTTGATCTCACGGTTCTTGCCTTCGCGCAGACCCATCGTGATCCAGACGTTCGAACCCTGCACACGGTCGAGCGTCGCTTCGATGCCGCCGTAAAGCACGCCGTCGACGGCAATGCCGTCCTTCAGCTTGTCCAGTTCGTCCTGGTCGATTTCGCCATGGGCGCGCACGCGGTAGCGGCGCAGCCAGCCGGTCGACGGAAGTTCGAGCACGCGGGCAAGCCCGCCGTCGTTGGTCAAAAGCAGCAGGCCTTCGGTGTTGATGTCGAGGCGGCCGATCGATAGAACGCGCGGCAGCTCGTCCGGCAGGTTGTCAAAGACCGTCGGGCGGCCCTCCGGGTCGGCATTGGTGGTCACCAGTCCGGCCGGCTTGTGGTAGAGCCACAGACGGGTGCGCTCGATGCCGCGGATCGGATTTCCGTCGACTTCGATGCTGTCGGCCAGTGTCGCGTTGACAACAGGCGTGTCGAGAATGACGCCGTTGAGCTTCACCCGACCTTCCATGATCATGCGTTCGATATCGCGGCGCGAGGCAACGCCGGCGCGCGCCAGGATTTTGGAGATGCGCTGCGGCTCGTCGCTGCTTGCGGCGGCGGGCTTCGGGCCTGCCTTGGGCGGCCGCGAGGCACCGGCTTCAGGCGCTGCCGCCTTCTTGCCAGCGAATTGAGGTTTCTTGTCCCGGCCAGCGGGCTTGCCGCCAGGCCGCGTGGGCTTGTCTTTGGATGTCATTTGTGTTGCCTGCCTTTTGCGGCTGTCCTATCAGGTCGGAGCCCGTGGGTTAAGAGAAATTATTGTTTGAGCGATGGCTGATACGACACGCTTCATGGATGCGGCCCTCGAAGAGGCCAAAAAGGCGGGCCAACGTGGCGAGGTGCCGATCGGCGCCGTCGTCGTTTTCAACGGCGAGATCATCGCGCGCGCCGGAAACCGAACCCGCGAACTCAACGATATCACCGCCCATGCCGAGGTCGTTGCGATCCGCGAAGCGTCCATGGTGCTCAACGACGAACGGCTGACGGGCGCCGACCTCTATGTCACCCTGGAGCCCTGCACCATGTGCGCGGCAGCGATTTCCTTTGCCCGCATCCGTCGCCTCTACTACGGCGCCGAAGACCCCAAGGGTGGCGCGGTCGATAGCGGCGTGCGCTTTTACGGCTCGCCGACATGCCACCACGTGCCCGATGTCTATTCCGGGCTTGCCGAGCGCGAAGCCGCTGACATTCTCAGGGATTTTTTTGCCGGGAAACGCTAAGTGAGCGAACTCTCAGCCGGCTGCGAAAGACTCTAGCGCCGCACCCGCAAGCCGGTAGCGCGTCCACTCCGACATCGGTTCGGCGCCGACGGCTTCGTAAACGCGGATTGCCGGCTCGTTCCAATCGAGCACGCTCCATTCGAAACGACCACAGCCTTCCTCGACGGCGATCTTGGCGAGATGCTTCAACAGCATCTTGCCCGCGCCGGAGCCGCGGCAATCCGGCGTTACGTAGAGGTCTTCGAGATAAAGCCCCTTGCGCGCCTGCCAGGTGGAGTAGTTGTAGAACCACATGGCAAAGCCAGCCGGCTTTCCGTCCTTCTCGCAGATCACCGCACGGGTGAGCGCATCCGGGCCAAAGAGCGAGGCCTGCAACTGCTCGACCGTCGCCTCGACTTCGTCGGGCGCCTTCTCGTAGGTGGCCAGTTCTGTGATGAAGCGCAGGATGGTTTCCGCGTCTTCCGGTCGCGCGTCGCGAATGCTGATCGTCATGGTTTAAAAGGGCCAGTACCACTTGCTGCCGGAATTCTTGATCTGCGCTTCCTTCTTGCGGCGGCGCTCCTTGAGCTTTTCCGGCTCACCAAGGTCGGCTTCCGAAGCTTCCGGAAGGCGGCGGTATTCGAGCGGCGGATCGCTCAGGAAGCGGCGCTTGTCGGCGTAGGCACCCATCTCGATCTTGCGCGCGTCGCGATAGGCTTGCTGCTGCTCCTTGGCCGAAAGGCGGCGGCCATTGGCGCTGGCCTTTGCGAGTGGCGAGACGTAGTTTGGGTTGTCCTTGTTGGCGTCGGCTTCTTCGCGCAGACGGTTGCGCGCCTCTTCCGGAGATTCGACCCACTCCGGATTGGCTTCGCGACTGGCGAGCGACTTCTGCGGCTCCACGAGGGCGGTCTGCTGGCCGGTAGGCGGCAGCACCAGGCCGGGGCGCGGCTGGTACTTGACCGGATCACGCTTCGTCGGGGTAAAGCTCACAGCGCTTCCGAGATCGTCGATCAACTGCTCGCCAGCCGATTTGTCGGTGCCGTAGGTCGGACCGCCGATGCAGCCGGAAAGTACCAGGCCGCTCGTCATAATGGCGGCAACGCTAGCAAACAGTCGCAACTCTCGCGTCATTTCCATGAAATTCCTTCTAGCCGGCCACCGTCACGTGCGCGGCCACTCAGCGCCATGGCGGATAAATCCGCCAAATTTCGGGCAGGTTTTACCGGATGAATGCGGTAAGCGCAATTCATCCGGTAAATGATCCCTTAAGCCTTGAAGCCAAGTTCCCGCAGGGCGGCGGCATCGCGGGCAGACACCTCAGGGTAGAGTGCATCCGAACCGACATCGGTCGTGATCCGCCAGGAGCGGGCGCACTTGCGGCCAACGGCGGCCTCCGGAACGACGCCAACCTTGGCGACCTCAGGCAGACGGAAGGCGTCGGCAGGGCCCTCGCCCGCCTCGACGGTGATCGCCGACGTGATGCAGATCTCGGCGAAGTCTTCGCCTTCGAGCGCCTTCAACAGCTCCGGATCGGCGATGTAGACGACGGGAGCCGCCTCCAGCGACGAGCCGATACGCTTCTCGCGACGCTCGATTTCAAGCGCCCCGGTCACGACCGTGCGCACCGCGCGGATCTTTTCCCACTTCGCCTCGAGGGCGTCGTTCTTCCATTCCGCCGGGATCGCCGGGAACTGCTCGAGATGGACCGAGACAGCGTCAGGCTTGCGCGACAGCCATGCTTCTTCGCAGGTGAAGGGCAGCATCGGCGCGAGCCACAGCACCAGGCAATCGAACAGCTTGCGGATCACCGCAAGCGCCGACCGGCGACGAAGGCTCGACGGTGCGTCGCAATAGAGCGCATCCTTGCGCACGTCGAAATAGAACGCGGAGAGTTCGACGTTCGAGAAATCGATCAGAGCGCGGGCGATCCTCTTGAAGTCGAACGCGTCATAACCTTCACGAACGACCTGGTCGAGTTCGGCCAGGCGATGCAGCATCAGTTTTTCCAGCTCGGGCAGCTCGGCGTGGGCGACTTCCTCGCCCTTGTCGTGCGCCAGCGTGCCCAGCATCCAGCGGATGGTATTGCGCAGCTTGCGATAGGCGTCGATGTTGGTCTGGATGATCGTCTTGCCGAGGCGCTGATCTTCCCAATAGTCCGTCGTCATCACCCAGAGGCGCAGGATGTCGGCGCCGGCATCCTTCATCACTTCCTGCGGCGTGACGGTGTTGCCCTTCGACTTCGACATCTTCTCGCCCTTCTCATCCATGGTGAAACCATGAGTGACAACGGCGTTGTAGGGCGCACGGCCGCGCGTTGCGCAGGATTCGAGCAGCGACGAATGGAACCAGCCGCGGTGCTGGTCGGAGCCTTCGAGATAGACGTCAGCCGGCCACTTCAGATCCGGACGATCTTCGAGCGTGAAGGTATGCGTCGAGCCTGAATCGAACCAGACGTCGAGAATGTCCATGACCTGGTGCCACTTCTCGTGGTCGTGGTCATTACCGAGGAAGCGATCCTTGGCACCTTCGGCGAACCAGGCATCGGCGCCTTCCTGCTCGAAGGCTTCGAGAATGCGGGCGTTGACGGCCTCATCGACAAGGATCTCGCCCTGCTCGTCGGCAAAGATCGCGATCGGAACGCCCCAGGCACGCTGGCGCGAGAGCACCCAGTCCGGACGTCCCTCGATCATCGCACGCAGGCGGTTCTGGCCGGCGCCGGGGACGAAGCGGGTATCGTCGATGGCCGACAGGGCGCGCGAGCGCAGCGTCGTGCCGTCGCCGAAGCCCTTGTCCATGTAGACGAACCACTGCGGCGTGTTGCGGAAGATCACCGGCTTCTTGGAACGCCAGGAATGCGGATAGGAATGCTTCAGACGGCCGCGGGCAAACAGCGCGTGACGGGCGATCAGCGCCTTGATGACGCGATCATTGGCATCGCCCTTCTTGCCCTTGTCGTCGAGCACGCGGCCGGCGCCACCTTCGGCGTCCGGGCCGAAGCCATGGGCGTCGGCGGTGAAATAACCGGCGTCGTCGACGGTGAACGGAATTGCCGAGGAGATGCCGCGGGCTTCAAGCGCGCGGGCATTGTCCATCCAGGCGTCAAAGTCCTCGCGGCCGTGGCTCGGCGCCGTGTGCACGAAGCCGGTGCCGGCGTCGTCGGTGACATGGTCGCCATCGAGCAACGGCACCTTGAACGCGTAACCGCCACCCAGCCCATGCAGCGGATGGGCGCAGGTGACGGCGGCCAGTTCAGCGCCCTCGATGTCGCGGACGAAATTGAAGGTGAGCTTCGCCTTGGCGGCGGACTCGTCTGCCAGACGTTTGGCGAAGATCAGCTTTTCGCCGGGCTGCGGACCGAAATCGTTCTCTGCAGTCGCAACCTCGTAGAGACCATAGGCGTAACGCGAGGAGAAGGCGATGGCGCGGTTGCCGGGGATCGTCCAGGGTGTGGTCGTCCAGATCACGACGAAGGTGCCTGCAAGATCTGCCGAGCCTTCGGTGACCGGGAACTTCACCCAGATCATGTCGCTTTCGACGTCGGCATATTCGACTTCGGCTTCGGCCAGCGCCGTGCGCTCGACGACCGACCACATCACCGGCTTGGAGCCGCGATAGAGCTGCCCCATCTTGGCGATTTTCATCAGTTCGCCGGCGATGCGGGCTTCGGCGTGGAAGTTCATCGTCGTATAGGGGTTGTCGAAGTCGCCCTCAATGCCGAGGCGCTTGAACTCTTCCGCCTGGATCTGGATCCAGCCCGCAGCGAAGTCGCGGCATTCCTTGCGGAACTCGTTAACCGGGACCTCGTCCTTGTTCTGGCCCTTCTCGCGATACTTCTCCTCGATCTTCCATTCGATCGGCAGGCCGTGGCAATCCCAGCCCGGCACGTAGTTGGCGTCGAAGCCGCGCATCTGGAACGAGCGGTTGATGACGTCCTTGAGGATCTTGTTCAGCGCATGGCCGATATGGATGTTGCCGTTGGCGTAGGGAGGGCCGTCATGCAGCACGAATTTCTCGCGACCGGCGGCCGAGGCACGCAGCTTCTTGTAGAGACCCATCTTCTGCCAGCGGGAAACCGTTTCGGGCTCCTTCTGCGGCAGGCCGGCACGCATCGGAAACTCCGTCTGCGGCAGATAGAGGGTGGAGGAATAGTCGATCTTCTCAGCGGTATCTGTCATGGTCTTTGCAATCGTCTTTTCCGCGCGGATCATCGCGCATGCGAAAGGGTTCGGTATCCGGCGCATAACCCTGAAATCGGGATCGATTTTCGGAAAAGGATCATGCGCAGCTTCAAAGTGTTCGAGCTACCTTAGCGTGTCCAAGAGACGCGCGGCGCTCCAGAGATGACTGAGGCGTTGGAAACGCCGAAATCCCGGACCTTCCGGCGGCCTAGTGCGCGCGGAAAGCCGGGCCAATAATTCGCTGATCGATGGTCAGTCGACGGTGCCGGGTCATGGTGGCCGGTTGTTTAAGGCGTTTTCGGCCTTTTGAAAAGGTCCGCCGCTTCGGCGCGACGGATTTCTTTAGGCGAAGTTGATCCGGCGATCGATATCGCTCAAGGGCGTGACGCCGGAGAGCAACGCCCTCGCCTCGTCTTCGTCCTTTCGGATCTGCGCCACCAGCGGGTCGAGCCCGTCGAACTTCAGCTCGTCGCGCAGGTGGCCGAAGAACGAAACCGAACAGACCTCGCCGTAGAGATCGCCGGAAAAATCGAAGACGAAGGTTTCAAGCAACGCCTCGCCGTCGCTGTCGACGGTCGGACGCCGGCCAAAGCTGGCAACGCCATCATAGAGCGAGCCGTCAGCCCGGCGGAAGCGCACGGCATAGATGCCGGTTCTAAGTTCGACCTCGGGCGGTAGACGCATGTTGGCCGTGGGATAGCCGAGGGTCCGCCCGAGTTTTTTGCCGTCGATTACTTCGGCCTCGACCGTGTAGCGATAGCCGAGCAAGCCGGCCGCGTGAGAAACGTCGCCCTGGCCGAGCAGCGAGCGAATGAAGCTCGAGGAGATCACCGAGGCATTCTCATCGCGGAAGGCGTCGACCAGGGTGACGCCGAAGCCGTTTTCGCCGCCCGCCGCCATCAGAAAGGCGGGACCGCCTTCGCGCCCCTTGCCGAAATGGAAATCGAACCCGGTGACCACATGCGAGGCATGCAGCCACTCCAGGAGCACCCGATGGATGAAATCGGACGCGGAAAGTTCGGAGAAGGTGCGATCGAACGGGTATTCGATGACGGCGCCAAACCCCATGCCTTCGAGGATACGGGCTTTCAGCGGTGCGGGCGTCAGCCGGAAGACCGGCGTGTCTGGCCGAAAGACCGTGCGCGGATGCGGCTCGAAGGTCAACACCAGTGCGGGAACGCCGCGTGCCGCGGCTTCTTCCAGCGCTCGCTCCAGCACGGATTGGTGGCCGCGGTGAACACCGTCGAAATTGCCGATGGCGACAACGCCGCCACGCAGACGCTCGGGCAGCGGGTCGCGGGTTTCGTTGCGATGAAAAACCGTCATCTCGATCTTCCCGTCAGGCGAGCCTGGGCATCCACCACTTCGGCGAAGCACCTTCCTTCCTCAGGAAGGCAGTAAGCTTCGCCTCGTCGGTGCGGCTTTCGTTCATGTATTCTTGCGCGTGAATACCGGCACTGATGTAAAGCAGATCGAAGCCGGCATCCTGGGCGCCCTTGACATCGGTCGGCATACCGTCGCCGACGGCGATGACACGCGACAGATCGAGTGGACCGCGAACGGCCTTGGCTTCCGTCAGCGCGGCACGGTAGATGGAGATATAGGGCTTTCCGGCGATCCGGGCTTCGCCGCCGAGCTCCTCGTAAAGCTTGGCGATGGCGCCGGCACAGGGGATCAGCCGGTGGCCGCGCTCGACCACCAGGTCCGGATTGGCGCAGATGAACGGGATCTTGCGCTTGGCAAGTCCGGTCAGCGTCGCGCGATAGTGCTCCGGCGTTTCGGTTTCATCGTCGTAGAAGCCGGCGCAGACGACGGTCTCTGCATCTTCCGACGAGACGATCTCGGTGCCGAGCCCTTCGAGCAACGGCAGATCGCGTTCGGCGCCGATGAAGAAAATCTTCTTGTCGGCTGCGGCGATCAAGGTGCGGGTCACATCGCCCGACGTGACGATGCGATCATAGGCTTCATCGGGAACGCCCAGCCCGCGGATCTGTACCTTGACGCTGGGGCTTGGCCGGGGAGAATTGGTGATGAGGACAACCGTAAGCCCTGCTGCACGCGCTTCCGCCAGGGCCTCGCAGGCCGACGCAAACGCCTGAACGCCGTTGTGGAGAACACCCCAGACGTCACAGAGCACGACGTCATAGCGCCCTGCGATTTCCCGAAAACTGTTGATCCTTGCGGCCATGCGGGCTTCCTGCAAACTCGGTTTCCGGCTTGCATGGCAAGGAAGGGCCGAGAATACAAGCCTCGCGCCTAGAAAATCGCCGCCATTCCCAAGGATTCGGCGCCCGCCCCTCCCTCATGCCGAGGAGACGGTCCACGGGACATCAGCGTCAGGGCCTGCCGACCCCGAGGCTCATGATAACAACCGGATCGGGCAGCGAGACCAGGCAAATCCTCGATATCGGATCTGCCCAAATTCCGACCGCTTCATGCAATAGGCAGGCAAACGTTCCGGCCCGGCCGCCGTTCGTTGCCTGTCATCAGCCGCCGATAATCATGTCGCCTGAAATTTTTTGAACGGCCAATCCTTGACTCGTCCCGGACCCAGCCTTATCTCGGCCTCGCTAGCACTCGACAAAAGAGAGTGCTAACACCCATCCATCGGGTCGTTGAGCGATCCGTAGTGTCATTTGATCGAGGGATTAGACTAATGGCAAGCACCAATTTCCGCCCGCTGCACGACCGCGTTGTCGTCCGCCGCGTCGAGTCTGAGGAAAAGACCAAGGGCGGCATCATCATTCCGGACACCGCTAAGGAAAAGCCGCAGGAAGGCGAAATCGTCGCTGTTGGCTCGGGCGCCCGTGACGAAAGCGGCAAGGTTGTTGCTCTCGACGTCAAGGCTGGCGACCGCGTTCTGTTCGGCAAGTGGTCGGGCACCGAAGTCAAGATCAACGGCGAAGACCTTCTCATCATGAAGGAAGCCGACATCATGGGCATCATCGGCTGATCTGCCGTCGTCCACACCTTTTCATGACAACCAATGGGCAATGAGCCCGGGAGTTTTCTCAAATGGCTGCAAAAGAAATCAAATTCGGCCGCACCGCGCGCGAAAAGATGCTGCGTGGCGTCGATATCCTCGCTGACGCCGTAAAGGTCACGCTCGGCCCGAAGGGCCGTAACGTCATCATCGACAAGTCCTTCGGCGCTCCGCGCATCACCAAGGACGGCGTATCAGTTGCCAAGGAAATCGAACTTGAAGACAAGTTCGAAAACATGGGCGCCCAGATGGTCCGCGAAGTTGCTTCGAAGACCAACGACATCGCCGGCGACGGCACCACGACTGCAACCGTTCTGGCCCAGGCGATCGTTCGCGAAGGCGCCAAGGCTGTTGCTGCCGGCATGAACCCGATGGACCTGAAGCGCGGCATCGACCTCGCTGTCACCGAAGTCGTCAAGGATCTCCAGGCCAAGGCCAAGAAGATCAACACTTCGGAAGAAGTCGCACAGGTCGGCACGATCTCGGCAAACGGCGAGCGTCAGATCGGCCTCGACATCGCAGAAGCGATGCAGAAGGTCGGCAACGAAGGCGTCATCACGGTTGAAGAAGCCAAGACCGCCGAAACCGAACTCGAAGTCGTCGAAGGCATGCAGTTCGACCGTGGCTACCTCAGCCCCTACTTCGTCACCAACCCGGAAAAGATGGTCGCTGACCTCGACGACGTCTTCGTTCTCCTCCACGAGAAGAAGCTCTCGAACCTCCAGGCCATGCTCCCGGTTCTCGAAGCTGTCGTTCAGACCGGCAAGCCGCTCCTCATCATCGCTGAAGACGTCGAAGGCGAAGCTCTTGCTACGCTCGTCGTCAACAAGCTGCGTGGCGGCCTGAAGATCGCTGCCGTCAAGGCTCCGGGCTTCGGCGATCGCCGCAAGGCCATGCTCGAAGACATCGCCATCCTGACCGGTGGTACCGTGATCTCCGAAGACCTCGGCATCAAGCTCGAAAACGTCACGCTCGACATGCTCGGCCGTGCGAAGAAGGTTTCGATCTCCAAGGAAAACACCACGATCGTCGACGGTGCTGGCCAGAAGAGCGACATCGAAGGCCGCGTTTCGCAGATCAAGGCTCAGATCGAAGAAACCACTTCTGACTACGACCGCGAAAAGCTGCAGGAACGTCTTGCCAAGCTCGCTGGCGGCGTTGCCGTAATCCGCGTTGGCGGCTCGACGGAAGTTGAAGTGAAGGAAAAGAAGGACCGCATCGACGACGCTCTCAACGCGACGCGCGCTGCTGTTCAGGAAGGCATCGTACCGGGCGGCGGCGTTGCCCTGCTGCGTTCTTCCGTCAAGATCACCGTCAAGGGTGTGAACGACGACCAGGAAGCCGGCATCAACATCGTTCGTCGCGCTCTGCAGGCTCCGGCCCGCCAGATCGCTGAGAACGCTGGTGACGAAGCTTCGATCGTTGTCGGCAAGATCCTCGACAAGGACCAGGACAACTTCGGCTACAACGCCCAGACCGGCGAATATGGCGACATGATTGCCATGGGCATCATCGACCCGGTCAAGGTTGTTCGCACCGCCCTTCAGGACGCGGCTTCGGTTGCTGGCCTTCTCGTTACGACGGAAGCCATGATCGCCGAACTGCCGAAGAAGGACTCGCCGGCGATGCCGGGCGGCATGGGCGGCATGGACATGATGTGATAGGGCGCCAGCCCAATCGCAGCATTGTCCATAGAGCTTCGCCCATGCACCAAGAGCAGTTCAGCGCGTCAAGCGCGCTGAACGGGCGGCATGGACATGATGTGATAGGGCGCCAGCCCAATCGCAGCATTGTCCATAAAGCTTTGCCCATGCACTAAGAGCGGTTCAGCGCGTCAAGCGCGCTGAACGGGCAGCATGGACATGATGTGATAGGGCGCCAGCCTTATCGCGGACCTGTTCAAGCAGATCCACGATGATCCATTCGGATCGGAAAGGGCGACCCTCGGGTCGCCCTTTCTCGTTTTTGCGATAATCCTGCGGTTGCATCTAACGTGCACGTCAAAGCTGTCCGCAGGAAAAATTACCCGGTAGCTGCGGCGGCACTAAAAAAGCGTTGAAGTCGAGAAAAAACGAACTATAACACCGCCCCAAGTGGACAGAGATTCACGAGAGACTGGATGGTGGGCCTAAAGCGAGCGAAAAATCGCTCAAACTTTTCATATTAACTGTGTGTCCAAGCTCTCTTTGAGAACATCACGCAAAGCATATAAGTATTTCATCGCAAATTAAGCCGGCCTTTCCTGCGAAATCATTTCGCTTGGCGAGCTACGTCACAGTTTCGTGACCTTTCCGTACAGAAAGACGCAAACGACTATCGTGCGTGTTCTTCCTGCTATGGGTCGATGGCTGGCGAGGGTTGTATATTGGGGATGGGCCTGCCTGGTGGGAAGACGACATTCGCCAGGGGTCGTGCTGGGGTAGACCGTGTTTAAGATCACGAGAACAAATTCAGTTCCCCTCGGTGTTCCGGGACAGATGCATTCCGGTCTCCCGCATCAGGAATTCCTGGAACAGTTCTGCGTTTCCGAAGGTTGGTCGGGCGACCTGTCGACGGGCCTGTTCCGGCTTGGCGAGAAGGCGTCCGCGATCCACGGTCTCAACGAGAGCGAATGCGGGCTGCTCAATTTCGTGCGCTGCTACGACCTCGCCGACCGCAACCACGTGCTCGAGCTTTTTGAGCAGGCGGCAACCACGTGTTCGTCCTTCTGCTTCTCGACGACGATCAGCCTCGAATCCGGCCACAAGCAGCCGGTGTTCTGCATCGGCGAATCCTCGGGCCTCGAAGAACGCTATTCCGGTACGATCCACGGCATCTTCTTCTTCCCGCGCTTCCTTGTCGAAGGTGCGGGAAAGATGCTTCTGCGCCAGTAGGTGCATTCCCGCCTACAGAGCGCTTCCGCGCTTAAACAGAGTCCCAAAAGCGTTCCAGCTCGTTGTCTTTACGCGTTTCCTGGTGGAAAATCGCATCGCACTTTTCCTGGAAATAGCCTCAATGATGTTTGCCGGGCCGCCGTGTCGTGCAGGCGGCGGCGACCGTCAGGCGGCCGCCACTTTCACCTTGCCCATGGCGAGACTTGAGATCGGTGCTGGTCTGCCGAGCAGGTAACCCTGCGCTTCGTCACAGCCTTCCGCCTGCAGGATATCGAGCTGCGTCTGCGTCTCGACGCCTTCGGCGAGAACAGGAACCGAGAGGCTCTGCCCGAGTGCGAGGATGGCGCGCACGATCGCCTTTGCCTGCGGACTTGCTTCCACCTCCCACATGAAGCTCTTGTCGAGCTTGATCTTGTCGAACGGGAAGGACCGCAGCGTCTCGAGCGACGAATAGCCGGTGCCGAAGTCGTCGATCGCGATGGTGACCCCAAGCTCCTTGATCTGGCGAAGGGTCAGGAGCGCGCGCTCCTTGTCGTCGATGATCGTCGATTCCGTGATTTCGAGTTCCAGCCGCTTCGGGTCGAGCCCGGTCTCGGAAATCACGTCCTCGACCAGGCTGACGATGTCACCATTGGCAAGCTGCACCGGCGAAAGATTGACGGCGATCTTGTGGGTGCTCTGCCAGCCCGCGGCTTCGCGGCAGGCCTCGCGCAGAACCCATTCGCCGATCGGCAGGATCGCGCCGCATTCTTCCGCCAGCGGAATGAACTCGTTCGGAGGCACCATACCGCGCTCGGGATGGTGCCAGCGCAGAAGCACCTCATAACCGATGACGTCACCTGACATCACCGACTTCTGGACCTGGTAGTGCAACGCCAACTGATTCTTCTCGATCGCATCCCACAGATCGTTGGCAAGGCTGCGGCGCTGGCGTGCAGCCTCATCCATCGACACTTCGTAGAAGCAGACGCTCTGGTTCAGCGCGGCCTTGGCGCGGTACATCGCAAGGTCGGCATTGTTGATCAGCGTGTCGGCCGTCTCGGCGTCCTGCGGATAGATCGCGACACCCATGCTGCCACCGGACTTCAACTCGAAGTCGCCGAAGCGCATTTCTTCATGCAGGCTTTTCTCGATGCGGCGGAGGAAGTCGTTGAGTTCGGACAATTCCTCGAAGCGCTTGACGGCCGCGAACTCGTCGCCGCCGAAGCGGGCCACGAACTCGCCCTCCTGCAACAGCGACTTCATCCGCTGGGCAATCGTCACCAACACGAAATCGCCGGCAGCATGGCCATGCAGGTCGTTGACTTCCTTGAACTTATTGAGGTCGAGACCGATCACCGCGACCTTGCGCGAGAACCAGGCGGCCGCATCGAGTTCCTCCTCTAGATAGCTGCTGAACTGCAGCCGGTTCGGGAGGCCCGTCAGGCTGTCATGGCGAGCGAGGAACGAAATCTGCTCCTCGCTGTCCAGGCGCTCGGTGATGTCCTCGTAGGTGCTGACCCAGCCGCCATCCGCGAGGGTGCGGTGCTTGGTCAGGATCGAGCGACCGTTCGGCAGCTTTTCGACGATGTCGCCACCGCCCTTGCCGACCATGTCGACGCGGTGCCTCTGATAGAGTTCTTCCGATTTCGCCCGGGCGATGACCGGATCGGAATAGGTTCGGGCAAAAACCTCGTCGAGGATCTGGCGGAACGTCAGGCCCTTTCCGGCCAGCGTCTCCGAGAAGCCGAAGATCTCGCGGCAGCGCCGGTTGGATAGCAGCAGGCGGTCGCCGCTGTCGAAGAGGCAGATGCCCTGCGACATGTTCTCAAGCGCAATGTCGAGATTCTTGCTCACTTCGGCGATGCGGTCGGCGTCGACCTTTTCCTTGGTGATGTCCTTGACGATCTTGATGAAGCCCGCATGCGTGCCATCCTCATGCAGGAACGGGTCGATCACGACATGCGCCCAGAAGCGCGTGCCATCCCTGCGATAGCGCCAGCCTACACACTCGAACTTGCCGTTGGCATAGGCTTCGTCGAGCGCCTGTTGCGGTACGCCTGCCCGCTGATCCTCGGGAGAATAGAAGCATCCGAAACTCTTGCCGACGATTTCGTCGGCAGTATAGCCCTTGTTGGCTTCGGCTCCGGCATTCCAGCTCGCGACGCGGCCTTTTGCGTCGAGCATGTAGATGGCGTAGTCCTTGACGCTTTTCACGAAGCGGGCGAATTCGCGCTCGGAGGCGGCGGCGGAAAGCTCGGCATGGTGCGCAAAGCCTGCGGCAAGCAAGACCATGGTTAGCAGGAAGAAAGCGGTTCCGGCGATGACGAAAGCAAGAAAATGCGGCTGTATCATCCCCTCGGGCGACGGCAGCAGCAAATCGGCTTCGATCGTCACCGCACCCATCGCCGTGAAGTGCAAGGCGACGATACCGAGCGTCATGAACAGCGTCGCCAGAATTTTGGCTTTCAACGGCCGATCGATGTGTGTGATGGCCCGCAAGGCGCCGATATCGAACAGGGAGCCGGCAAAGACGGAGGCGACGACGAGCGTCCAGTCCCAGCGGATGGTACCTGGAACATCGAGCGCCGCCATGCCGAGGAAGTGCATGCAGGCGACGCCGAAACCGAGGACGATGCCGCCGGCGATCCAGGCGACAGGTCCCTGCGCATAGGTCGCAATCAGCAGTGCCATCGTCGTCAGAACGACCGCGACGGCAAGCGACAGGGCCGTCAGATCGATCTGATAGCCGAGCACGACGCCTGGGTCGTAGGCAAGCATGGCGATGAAGTGGGTCGCCCAGATGCCGAAGCCACTGGCGATGCCGGCAGCCACGGCCCATATCGCCCGCGCCTTGCCTGCGGATGCGCGTCCTCGCTGAAGCAAGGTCACGGCACCGTAGCTCGACAGGAAGCAGATGAGGGCGGCGAGCACGACCAGCTTTGGGTCATGCTCGACCACGAGGCATGTAAGAACCTTGAACATCGCCAAACGCCTAAATGAAATTTCTGGTCCGGAAATGGAACGCCCACTTCCGGTTCATCGCTTCTGTTGGCGTCGTGCCGTTTAAGGAATTGTGAAAAGTCAGGTCGCAACGTCCGTTTCGAAACAGGACGTTGCTTTCGTCCTTAACGAAGGCTGAAATGCCAACGCCTTGTAGTTAAAGATTTCGAAGCGGCCCAATGACGCTGTGACGGTCACACCGCTAAAGCGCATCGGGGTCTCTACTGCATGTTTCCTTAAATCGTCTTCGATATAAGGATAAAAACATGCAGCAATTCAAAGTGCTACAGCGACCTTTGCGCGTCTAATAAGACGCGCGGCGCTGTAGAATTCGCTTGGTGCGCTTCAAGCCCCTGTTTTCGCCTGTCGATGTCGCAAATCCGCTACGCACTTTTGCGCGACAGGCTCTAAGCCTGGGCCAGAAGCGCCTTCAGATCCGATTGCGGATCGGCAATGACGGCCCTGTCCGGATGAATACCCGTCTCCAGCAGCTTCTTGCCGGTGACATAGGCCTTGGCGTCGTTGATCGCGTCGACGGCCAGAAGCTTGCCCTCGCGGAAATACCAGACCGAAACGCTGCCCTCGCGCTGGCCGGGGCGAACGATGGTTTCGTCGTGGCCGAGGCCAAAGCCGGCGATCTGCAACTTCACATCGTACTGGTCCGACCAGAACCAGGGCTTGGGCGCATAAGGCTCGACACCGCCGGCAATGACGGCGGCAACAGCCTCGGCCTGATCCACGGCGTTCTGAACCGATTCGAGGCGGATGCGCATGTTGCCCCAGGGCTGAACGGCGCAATCGCCCATCGCGAAAATCGCCGGGTCGGAGGTGCGGCCGTGGCTGTCGACGACGATGCCGCCGGCGGTTTCAAGACCGGCGTCGTGCGCCAGGTGGTCGTTGGCGGTCACGCCGATACCGACGATGACGAGGTCGACCGGAAGCACCGACCCGTCGGAAAGCTCGACGCCGGTAACGCGGCCATTCTCGCCAACCAGCCGGTTGAGCCCTGTTCCCTCGCGAATATCGACACCGCGCGATCGATGGATTTCTCGAACGATGCCTGACGTCGCCGCGGAGGCGACGCGTTGCAGGATGCGGTCGGCCATCTCGATGACCGTCACCTCAAGCCCGAGCGTTCGTGCAACGGCCGCGGCCTCAAGGCCGATATAGCCGCCGCCGACGACGAGCGCCCGCCTGCCCGGCTTCATCTCTTCAGCCAGCAGATCGGCATCCCTGAAGTCGCGGACGGTGAAAACGCCGTCGAGATCGCCGCCGACCGAGGCTGGCAACCGACGGGGGGTGGCGCCGGTTGCAAACGCGAGCGTCTCATAGTCGAGCGACGTGCCGTCGCTCAGCATCACGCGGCTGGCATCTCGGTCGAGATCCGTCACCGTGGTCGACAGCCTGATGTCGACATCATGCTCGCCGTACCAGGCTTCCGCCCGATAAAGCAGTCGATCAAGGCTCATCTCGCGAAGCAGGTATTTCTTGGAAAGTGGCGGACGCTGATAGGGCAGGCTTGCCTCGGACGCGACGATGGTGATCGGTCTTTCGTCCTTCAACGCCCGCAGTTTGGCGACCAACGCAAAGGCGGCCTGACCGCCACCGATAACAACAAGCTTTCCGGACACGCTCTCACCCGTCATTTATTCGTTTGTACAACAAGGCGTAGCCTTTCCGCCCGAGCCTCGTCAACTCGAACGACGGCCACGCCGGCCGATCGTCAGCCCTTGGCCGGGATCTCCATGCCCTTTTGCGCTGCCGGACGCGCCAGTCCTCGGTCGACCCAGGCCATCACATTCGGGAAGCTCTTGTAGTCGAGCACATCGGCGCCGCCATAGAATTTGCGCGCACCTTCGACCCAGGGATAGGTGGCGATGTCGGCGATCGTATACTCATCGCCCATCAGCCATTACCGCCCCTGGAGCCGCCCCTCCAGCACGCCCAGCAGCCGTTTCGATTCGTCGCGGTAGCGCTCCACCGGATAGATGTTGTTGGCGACCTTGTCGGCAGCGAATTTGAAGAAGTGACCGAACTGGCCGAGCATCGGGCCGACGCCGCCCATCTGGAACATCACCCAGCAGATCGCTTCATAACGCGCGGCCGCATCCGAAGGCAGAAGTTTCCCTGTCTTTTCCGCGAGATAGAGAAGGATCGCCCCAGACTCGAACAACCCGATCGCCTTGCCGCCAGGGCCGTGCGGATCGATGATCGCCGGAATGCGGCCATTGGGGTTGAGCGACAGGAATTCCGCCGATTTCTGGTCGTTGGTGTCGAACGAGATCCGGTGCGCCTCGTAGGGCAATCCCAGTTCTTCGAGCACAATGGAGATCTTCACGCCGTTCGGCGTCGGCAAGGAATAGAGCTGGGACGATGTCCGGGTTCTTCGCAGGCCAGCGCTTGGTGATCGGAAAGGCGGAAAGGTCGGCCATGGAATGCTCCTCGAAACGAATGGCGCGAACGGCACCCGCCGCTTGCGCCGCGCAGATACCAACCTGCGCTGCGCCCGGCAGAGCGCCTGAGCGGCGGTTCTTAAGTTTCAAAGCGCGTCGCGCACCGCCGAGAGAATGCGACCGACGATCGGGTCGCCGTCATGCGCCGGCTTGCGTGCACGCACCAGGCAGGCCTCCGACCGCAGTATGACGCCGTCGGCAAGGGTCTTCAGGTGGTTGGCATGCAGGGTCGAACCGGTCGAGGTGATGTCGACGATGATGTCGGCAGAGCCGGAGGCCGGCGCACCCTCGGTCGCTCCGAGGCTTTCGACGATGTGGTAGAGCTGGATGCCGTGGCTGCCGGAAAAGTGGTTCTGCGTCAGCCGCCAGTATTTGGTGGCAATCGCCAGCCGCCGCCCGTGGCGGGCGCGGAAGTCGGCGGCGACGTCGCCGAGGTCGGCCATGGTGTCGACGTCGTACCAGATCTCCGGAACGGCGACGACGACATCGGCATGGCCGAAGCCGAGGCGGGCGCAGAACTCGACGCGAGCGTCGGCATTGGCAAGCCCCTCGCGCACAAGGTCTTCTCCGGTGACGCCGAAATCGATCGAGCCGTTGCCGAGCTCGCGCGAAATCTCCGAGGCCGACAGGAAGGCGATCTCGACATCGTCCCAGCCTTCGACACGGCCGCGATAGGAGCGGTCATTGCCGACGGCGACGATCTTCATGCCGGCGCGCTCGAAGATCGCCGAGGCGTCGTCCTTCATCCGCCCCTTGGACGGCAATGCGATGGTGATGGTCATGCGGCACCTCCGCTGGCGGCGATCGCCGCTTCGATCCGGTCGAGCCAGAGCGAGAAGCCGACGGCGGGAATATGTTCGCGCGCGCCAAGCAGGGTTAGGAGCCGGTCGAAGCGCCCGCCACCGGCAAGCACCGCCGGTGTCCCCTCGACTTCGACTTCGAAGACGAGGCCGGTATAATAGTCGAGCGGGCGGCCGAAGGCGGCACGATAGCGAATGACATCGACATCGGCGCCGATGCCGGCAAGCGCCGCCACGCGCGCGTCAAAACGCGCCAGCGCTCCATCGAGCGTCAATCCGGTCTTCTCGGCAAAGCGGAAGAGTGCGGCAGGCGCTTCGGCAAGCGGCATGTCGAGCGCCAGGAATTCACGCACGAGATCCAGCGTTTCCGGATCGAGCCGGGTATTCGCCAGTTCCATCTTTTCCTTCAGGCGGCGGGCGATGTCCTGCGGCGAGCGGCTGGCATTGGTGGAGTAGCCCGTCGCCTCCATGGTTTCGCCGATATGGGCGACAAGCCGCACCTCGTCATCGAGCATGCCGGCGATCGCCAGCCGCTCGACCTCGGGGCCAAAGACGCCGGCAGCCTTTGGATCGGCAAGCTCGGCAAGCAGCTTCTGCAGGTGCTTCTGGTCGCCGAAGGCATGGATCAGCCGCTTCTGCCAGCCGCCCGGCAGGCCACAGGCACCGACGACCGCTTCGAAGACCGACTGGTCGCCGAGCGTGACCGCCAGGCGCCGGCCAGGAAGACGATTGGCAACCACCCGCATGGCATTGCCGACCGCACGCGCGTCGGAGGCGGCGATATCGGTATCACCGAGATCTTCGATGCCGGCCTGATAGAATTCGTTGCCGCCTTCGCGGCGCTGACGAAACACTTCGCCGAGATAGGCATAACGCTTGGGCGTGCCGGTTGCCGTTTCGATGTGGCGAAGGCAGACGGGGATGGTGAATTCCGGCCGCAGACAGAGGCTCTCTCCGGTCTCACTCTCGGTCATGAAGATGCGGCGGCGAAGATCCTCGCCAGCCATGGCGAGAAACGGCTCCGCCGGTTGGATCACCGGTGTGTCGACCCGAAGCGTGCCGAGACTTTCGAACTCGGCAAGCAGATCTGCGGAGAAGGCGGGAAGGTTGATCAGAGGCATCGCCGTCAGCCTGCCCTTGCCCGGTCCTCGGCCTGTGCCGCGAGCATTTCACGCACCTTTTCGACAAGGTCGCCTGCGGGCACGGAGACCTGCGCCACCCGCGCCTCGCGCCATGCCGCATTGTCCTCGATTTCGCCCGACAAGCGCTTGCCCTCGATCAGATCCTTGATCTGCACCAGACCGGCGGCGCGCTCGTCGCCGCCCTGAATGATCGCGAGCGGCGCACCGCGACGGTCGGCGTATTTCAGCTGGTCGCCGAAGTTCTTCTTGTTGCCCTGGTACATCTCGGCGCGAATGCCGGCATGGCGGAGCTGCTGCACGAAGCGCTGGTAGTGGCCCATGCTGTCGATGTCACGGTCCATAACGCAGACGACGACCGGTGCCACGACGTCCGACGTGCCGAGCTTGCCAAGGTTCTTGAGCGCGGTCATCAGGCGCGAAACACCGATCGAGAAACCGGTGGCCGGCACCGGCTGGCCCATGAAGCGCGAGACGAGACCATCGTAACGTCCGCCGCCGCCGACCGAACCGAAGACGACCTTTTCGCCCTTCTCATTGGTGACGGCAAACTGCAACTCGGCCTCGAAAACCGGGCCGGTGTAATATTCGAGACCGCGAACGACCGAAGGGTCGATCTTGATGCGATCGGCCTCGTAGCCCGCGCTCACGACCAGGCTGCGGATGGTGTTGAGTTCCTCGACGCCCTCGCCGCCCTTGGCTGTGCCGGCAACGAGCGCTGCGAGTTCGGCGGCACTTTCGGCGTAGTCCTGGATGCCAACGAAGAACAGGACCTTGTCGATCTGCTCGCCGTTCAGACCGGCGCCCTTGGTGAAGTCGCCGCTCTCGTCCTTGCGGCCTTCGCCGAGCAGCAGGCGCACGCCTTCGGGACCGAACTTGTCGAGCTTGTCGATGGCGCGCAGCACCGTCAGGCGGGCATTCGCCTTGTCGTCGCCGCCGAGGCCAATCGCCTCCATGACGCCATCAAGAACCTTGCGGTTGTTGACCCGGATCACGTAGTCGCCGCGCTTGATGCCGAGCGCTTCCATCGTGTCGGCCATCATCATGCACATTTCGGCATCCGCCTGGACGCCGGCGGCACCGACCGTATCGGCATCGAACTGCATGAACTGGCGGAAGCGACCCGGGCCCGGCTTTTCGTTGCGGAAAACGTAGCCGGCGCGATAGGTGCGGAAGGGAAGCTGGATCTCGTTGAAGTTCTCGGCGACGTGACGGGCAAGCGGCGCCGTCAGGTCGTAGCGCAGCGACATCCACTGGTCGTCGTCATCCGTCAGCGAAAACACGCCCTCGTTCGGGCGGTCGCTGTCGGGCAGGAATTTTCCAAGCGCATCGGTGTATTCGAACAGCGGCGTTTCGACCGGATCGAAACCATAACGCTCATAGACTTCGCGGATCTTGACGATCATGTCGTCGGTGGCGCGAATATCGGCGGCCGAACGGTCGACAAAGCCACGCGGAAGGCGTGCCTTGAGCTTCTGCGGTTTCTTTTGTTTCTCGGTCATGGGGAGCATTCCGGACTGTCAGCGGGTTTCGAGCTTTCCCTATCGGATAGAGGCATGGGCGGCAAGGGTTAGCACGGCGCAAAGCGGCTCCAGGCGTGCGCGAAGGCAACGATCGGACCGGCAGCGTGCCGATCACGTCTTCTCTTTGCCACGGGCCATCCTAAGTAAAGGGCATGCGTTTTGCCGCCGTCATACTCCTGTTCGTTGCAGCCCTGTTCTCAGGCGCGCCTTCGGCGATGCTGCAGGCCCAGGACCTGGCGGCCGGTGCCGCACAAACCGCCGCCCATGACTCGTCGCAAAAGCAAGCCGTTCACGCTGGCCATGCGATCTCCTGCGAAGATATCCGGGCATGCAAGGACCACTCGAAAAAACAGGCGCATCCTTCGTCCTGTTCGGCCTGCATCGCGATCGAGCCAATTGCCTTGATGTTCGATCCGGCGACCACGACATCGTCGCGTCTGGCGGCAGCGACATATCCCGCATTGCACGCGATCACGATCGGGCCGCGCTCGCCACCACCCAAGTCGTTCCTGCTTGTGTGACCGTCATCGTGGCTCACCTTCGGGTGTATCGGCTGCGCTGACGAAACGAAATTCCATATGACCGGCCGCAACAACCGGCCGACATTTCGGCGATTGCACGGCGCTGCCTCAGTCGCGCGAGATGATAATGAGATGAAGAAGGAAACCATCATGTCTTTGAAAACGATCATAGCAGCCTCAGTCCTGATCGCGTCACTTTATGCTCCCGCTATGGCCCAGGACCACGGCAGCAGCATGCATCACGGATCGGCTGAGGCGGCGGCGCCGGCCGGCGACACCTCCGCCTCCAGCAAGGCTTTCGCCGAGGTCAACGCCCGCATGCACAAGGGCATGGACATCGCCTTTACCGGCAACGCCGATGTCGACTTCGTGCGGGGCATGATCGCCCATCATCAGGGCGCGATCGGCATGGCCAGGGTCGAACTCGAATACGGCAAGGACGAACAACTGCGCAAACTGGCGGAAGACATCATCAAGGCCCAGGAGGGCGAGATCCAGATGATGAAGGATTGGCTTGCCAAGAACGGTGGCTGAAGCCGTTCCTGGAAAGATGCAAATTCAGGGTTGCGGGCGCGTCAGCGCCCGCCGCATGTCCTCGACCGTCGCGCGGCAATGGCAGCCTTCGATGTGGTCGTTGACAAGCCCCATGGCCTGCATGAAGGCATAGATCGTCGTCGGGCCGACGAAGGTCCAGCCGCGCTTTTTCAGATCCTTGGAGATCAGCGTCGAGGTCGGAGTCGTCGGATTGGCGGCGATCGCTTCATAGCTGACAAATGCCGGCCGCTCGTCCGGGCCGGGTTCGTGCGACCAGAAATAGGCAGCAAGCGAACCAAACTCGGCTTTAAGCTCCTGGGCGCGCTTGGCGTTGTTGATGGTCGAGACGATTTTGCCGCGATGGCGCACGATGCCGGTATTGCCAAGGCAGCGCTCGATGTCAGCATCGCCGAAGGCGGCAACCGCATCGACGTCGAAGCCGGCGAAGGCGGCGCGAAAGGCCTCGCGCTTGCGCAGGATCGTCAGCCAGGAGAGGCCGGATTGAAACCCCTCCAGACAGATCTTCTCGAAGAGGCGCCGGTCATCGGTAACCGGCCGCCCCCATTCCTCGTCGTGATACCGTCTGTAGTCATCGAGATTGCTCTGCCAGGCGCAACGCCCAAGGCCGTCTTCGCCAATCATTATGCCCTTGGTCGTCATTACCAGCCCCGTTTCATCGTGCTCTTCCGCATTTACCATTCACAAACCAGATTCCTAAAGCGACGGATAACCTTACCCAAAGCTTTATCGGCGCTTCCTCCCTTTCGCGGGCTGCCGTTTACCATTCCGTGGCGCCGCGATGACACGATCGCCCCATTGCCAAGGCGCATGCCGTCCGTCCTGGAGACCCGTTCTCCGGCTGGCCGCGCCCCATTTTGATACGTTTCGGCGAAAGGTAGCGAGTCCGTCCGATGTTGAAAAAATCCCTTGTTGTAGCCGCATCCATCCTCACCCTCGTCGCCGGCCAGGCGCAGGCCCAGGACCGGTACCAGAACCGGCCGCCGGTGATCGTCAGCCCAGACCTGACCGCCCCGTGGGTGATGCAGCTCGGCGGCCAGCCGCAACAGGCGCGCCGGGTCATCTACCGCCAGCAGATACCGACCACCACCCGAAAACAGTATTATCAGGGCCTGACCGTGAAGCCGCAGGCAAAACGCCGCGTCGGCGCCCCGCTGGTACAACCGGTCAACGCCACCCGCGCCCAGCGTCCCGTCAAGTCTAAGTTCGACCCGCAGTATCTGCCGCAGACAGTTGCCTACGACGGCAAGGAAAAGGCAGGCACGATCGTCATCGATACCAACAATCGTTTCCTCTACCTTGTCGCCGGTAATGGTCAGGCACGGCGCTACGGTGTCGGCGTCGGCAAGCCGGGGTTCGAATGGGCCGGCGCTCATAAGGTCACCCGCAAGGCGGAATGGCCGAGCTGGACGCCGCCGACGGAAATGATCTCGCGCGAAGCCGCCAAGGGGCACTACCTGCCGGCCCGCATGGACGGCGGCCCGGAAAATCCGCTTGGCGCACGCGCCATGTATCTCGGCTCGACGCTTTACCGCATCCACGGCACCAATGCGCCCTGGACGATCGGTTACGCGGTCTCCTCAGGCTGCATCCGCATGCGCAACGAGGACGTCGTCGATCTCTATGAACGGGTGAATGTCGGCACCAAGGTTATCGTCATATAATTGGCGCCGGACATAGAATATTTCCCTCTCCCCATACGTTTTGCTGTTGCCTGGTCGTGATCTTCAGGCAACAGACGGGCTTAAAGATACAAAATCCGTGACCATGTTCGGTCTATCGGATGTATCCCGGGCTTGAACTTCGGGCCAATTTGCATAGCCTTGATGTAACGAGGGCTTAGAGGGAATCGTATATGAAACGTCATGCCAGCAAATTGGTCGCGATCGCCATCGCGACCAGCGCTATTCTTGCCGCCGCCAATGCCCAGGCTTTCACGCCCGCGCCGACATCCGGAACCACTCCCAAGAGCAGTGATATCGTCCTTGTCGCGACGCAGAAAAAGCCGCCGAAGCAATTCTGGCGCACCAAGGTTCGCTTCAGCACCGACGAAGCCCCCGGCACGATCATTGTCGATACCAACAACAAGTTTCTCTACTACATCGACGGTCCGAACCGCGCGACCCGATACGGTATCGGCGTCGGTCGTGAAGGCTTCGGCTGGTCAGGCGTGGTGAAGGTGGGCCGCAAGGCTGAATGGCCGACCTGGACGCCGCCGGAAGAAATGCGCCGCCGCGAAGCCGCCAAGGGCCGCATCCTGCCGATCACGCAGGAAGGCGGCATCGACAACCCGCTCGGCGCGCGTGCCATGTATCTCTATAAGGGCGGCCGCGACACGATCTTCCGCATCCACGGCACCAACCAGCCGTGGACGATCGGCCAGAATATGTCTTCGGGCTGCATCCGCATGATGAATAACGACATCGAGCACCTCTACGACCGGGCCGACGTCGGCACCAAGGTGATCGTCATCGGACCCGGCAGCAAGACCGGCGATACCTACTTCAACGATCGCGGCGTCGATATCTTCCGCCAGATCTTTGGCGGCTGATACGCTCGCCAGAAATAGCCCAGAAAAACCAATGCCGGCGCCATCGCGCCGGCATTTTTCGTTTCACAATCCAGCCGGTTTCGCGCCGCCATAGGCCCAGTCGAGCAGTTCGACCGTGTGGACGATCGGGATCGCCGTGCCGGTCGCGATCTGGGTGATGCAGCCGATATTGCCGGTGGCGATCACGTCGGGCTTCGTCGCCGCGAGGTTCTTGACCTTGCGGTCCTTGAGCTTCTGCGAGATCTCCGGCTGCAGGATGTTGTAGGTGCCGGCCGAGCCGCAACAGAGATGGCCTTCTGCGGGATCGCGCACGACGAACCCCGCCTGTTTTAACAGTTGCTTCGGCGCCATGGTGATCTTCTGGCCGTGCTGCATGGAGCAGGCGGAATGATAGGTCACGGTCATGCCGCGCGGATCCTGCACTGGAAGATCCAGAGTCGACAGGTATTCGGTGATGTCCTTCGCCATGGCCGAGACCCTTGCTGCCTTTTCCGCATAGGCGGGGTCGAGGCGCAGCATGTGGCCATAATCCTTGATCGTCGTGCCGCAGCCGGATGCGGTGATGATGATCGCATCGAGACTACCTTCGTCTGCCACGCTCAGCCAGGCATCGACATTGCGCCGGGCCGCGTCGAGCGCCTGGCCCTCCCGCCCCATGTGATGCACCAGCGCGCCGCAACAGCCCTCGCCTGCCGAGACGACCACCTCTATGCCGAGACGGGTAAGGAGGCGGATGGTTGCCTCGTTGATCTCCGGCTTCAGTACCGGTTGCGCGCAACCGTTCAGCAGCGCAACGCGGCCGACGCGCTTGCCGCTGGCGGCATGGGTGCCCGTGATCGCGGTCGCCGAGGGCTCCGGCACCGCCTTCGGCGCCAGATCGAGCATCACTCCGAAGGTCTTGAGCGCCGCCACCTTTTTCAGAACCCTGGCAAAGGGCCTTCCGAAAGCGGCCGCCTTCAAGGCAAGGCGAAAACGCGAGGGATAGGGCAGGACTTGCGCCAGCACGGCGCGGGCCAGCCTATCCTTCAATGGCCGCTTGTAGGTCTTCTCTATATGAACACGGGCATGATCAACGAGATGCATGTAGTCGACGCCTGACGGACACGTGGTGGTGCAGGCGAGACAGGACAGACAGCGGTCGATATGCGTCACGGTTTCGGTGTCGGCCGGCCGACTGTTCTCCAGCATATCCTTGATGAGATAGATGCGGCCACGCGGGCTATCGAGCTCGTCGCCAAGCGTCACATAGGTGGGACAGGTGGCGGTGCAAAAACCGCAATGCACGCATTTGCGCAGGATGGCCTCGGATTCGGCCACATGCGGATCGGCAAGCTGCGCGGGCGTAAAGTTCGTTTGCAAGCGGCTACTCCAGTATCGGGGCTCTGCCCCTCACGCGCGTTGCGATCTCTGATCGCTTACCGCATTTCAAGCTCTTGTTTTCCCATGTCGCTGTCGCAAAACCGCTACACACTTTTGCGCCACACGGTTTAGATCATCCAGCTTTCCGGATTGCTGATCGGCTCCTCGCGAGCGGCGCGTTGCAGGCCGACGACACAGCGCACGACGATCCAGACCGCGGTGGCGATAAACCCTAAAAACCCGATCAGCAACACCATCAGCAGCGCCGAGATGAGACCGAACAACAGCGCAATCCAGAAGGTGCGGATCGCCCAAGTATAGTGTGTCTGGACCCAGGGCGCACCCTTGCCGCGGTTGAGATAAGCAAGCACGACGCCGATGACAGACGTGATCCCCACGGCGAAAGCGACGAGATAGAGCACATAAATGACCTGGACGTTGACCTTCCCGGGCTCCAGCCAGCGATCGGTCTCTCTGGGAGGCGGAGCCTGCGGACCATTGTCACTCATCGATACCTCCCTCTCTCGTCATTTCCCCGTGCCTCAGGAGACGGCCTGCATCCGGCCCGGATTGAAGATCCGCTGTGGATCGAACTTTTCCCGGACGCGCTCGCTCAACAGCGCCACCGGCGCGGGTTGCGGCTCGAACGATGGAATGGTCGCGCGAAAGCCGTCAGCTGCGCGAACGAGGCTCGCATGGCCGCCGCCAAGCGCCTTGATATAGCGGCGCACCAGCGCCGCCTCCGGATCGGCCTCCATGCGCAGCCACACAAGTCCGCCCTGCCAGTCATAAAAGGCATCGACACCCGTTTGCAGGCGCAACGCGGCAACCAGTTGGTGGCCGGCCGAAGGCGCAACCGAGACACGCCAGAGCGGGCGATCCGTGCCATCTGCATAGGGCTTCACATCGCGGATCTCCAACCAGAGCGCCGCCGTCTGCTCCGCATCGAGCCGCGATACCGGACCGAACTTTTCGAGCGCCTTCGACAGTTTTTCCGCGCGGATCGAGACCGAGGCCTGCAAGCCTTCCAGCCGAAGAACGGTTGCTGCGCCATCGGGCAGGCCGCCGGCGATGAACCGGCCGCGGACGCTCTCGGCCAGATGCGCCGCACCTGATACCTCGACCGTTTGCGCCATGGCTTCTGCCATCACGGCCGCCGCCTCGGCATCGTTCAAGCCCGAGACCACGACGGTTTCGCAGGCTGGCGGCTTCGGCAGCACGCGGAATGTCACCTCGGTCAGAATTCCAAGCGTTCCGTGCGAGCCCGCCAAAAGTTTTACCAGATCGAGGCCGGTGACGTTCTTCATCACCCGGCCGCCAGCCTTGATCGCGTCGCCCCTGCCATTGACGAAACGGACGCCGAGCAGGCTGTCGCGAGCGGCACCGGCGATGAGGCGCCTCGGCCCCGAGACATTGGCCGCGAAAACCCCGCCGATCGTCGGTTCGCCGGTCGTTGCAAAGATCGGGCGGTGGTCCATCGGTTCGAATGACAGCATCTGCCGGTTTTCGGCAAGGGCCGCCTCGACCTCGGCAAGCGGCGTCCCGGCGAGCGCGCTGACGGTCATTTCCGCCGGGTTGTAGCTGACAATACCTGAGAGACGGCGGGTGGACAGCACCCGGTCGGCGCGCACGGGGTTGCCGAGGCCGGAGCGCGTGCCGCCGCCGATGACGGTAAGCGACGCCCTTTCCGCGGCCATCGCCCGAACCACGGTTGCGATCCCCTCTTCGCTCGCAGGCTCGAAATGCACGATCATGCGGCGGGGCGTCCTTCGAGCGGAAAGACCTTGGACGGGTTCAGGATCCATTGTGGATCGAAGGCGGCGCGCGCCGCCATCTGCTGGTCCAGATCGGTCTGGGTGAACTGATGCAGCATGAGATCGCGTTTCTCGATACCGACGCCATGTTCGCCGGTCAGGCATCCGCCGGCATCGACGCAAAGCTTCAGGATGTCGTTGCCGGCGCTTTCGGCGCGTGCCGCATCATCGGGGTCGTTGATGTTGTAGAGGATCAGCGGATGCATGTTGCCGTCGCCGGCGTGAAAGACATTGGCGACGCGCAGACCGTAGGAAGCGACGATCTCGCCGGTGCGGCGCAGAACGTGGGAAAGCTGGCTGAGCGGCACGGTGCCGTCCATGCAGATATAGTCGGCGATGCGTCCGGTTGCGCCGAACGCCGATTTGCGGCCCTTCCAGATCAGCGCCGCCTCGAGCGCCGATTGGCTTTCCTTGATTGTGGTAACGCCGTGGCGCCGGGCAACGTCGATGATGCTTGCGAGCATCGCGTCCATCTCGGCCTCCGAGCCCTCCACCTCGACGATCAGTAGCGCCTCCACATCCAGCGGATAGCCGGCATGGGCAAAGGCTTCGCAGATCTCGATTGCCGGCTTGTCCATGAATTCCATGGCGACGGGGATGATGCCGGAACCGATGACGTCGGCGACGCAGGCGCCGGCGGCTTCAGAGGAGGCAAAGCCGAACAGCACCGGGCGGGCGCCCTCGGGCTTGGCGATCAGCCGCACGGTTGCCTCGGTAACGATGCCGAGCTGCCCCTCCGAGCCGCAGACAAGGCCGAGCAGATCGTAGCCGGCCGCATCGAACGCCTTGCCGCCGAGATCAATGATCGTGCCGTCGAACAGCACCATCTTCACGCCCAGCAGATTGTTGGTGGTGACGCCGTATTTCAGGCAATGGGCGCCGCCGGAATTCATGCCGATATTGCCGCCGATGGTGCAGGCAAGCTGCGAACTCGGATCCGGCGCGTAGAAGAAGCCATCGGCGGAAACGGCTTCGGAAATATTGAGATTGGTCACACCGGCCTGGACCGTCGCGGTGCGGTTGAAGAAGTCGATATCGAGGATGCGCGACATCTTCGAGAGGCCGATTACCACAGCGTCTTCCTGGGGGATGGCGCCGCCGGACAAAGAGGTGCCGGCGCCACGCGGCACGACGGGAATGCCGTAGCGGCTGCAATATTTAAGCACCGCTGCCACCTGTTCGGTCGTCTCGGGCAGGGCGACGGCAAGCGGCATGCGGCGATAGGCGATGAAGGCATCGGTCTCGAACGGCTTTAAGCCGCGCTCGTCGCTGATGAGGCAGCCTGATGGCAGCAGGTCTGCCAGGTCAGCAGCGATCTCGCGGCGCCGGGCGATGACGGCCGGCCTTGGCTGCAGAAAGCCGATCGTTTCCGCCATCAAATCCTCCGCCCATATGTCAATTGGTTCATTTTCTTTACCACTAGGATAGCCCCCTCGCAAATGCTATCGAGCTTTTCCATTTCGGAAACAATGGCAACGATTGATGACGAATTTAGGCGATCTTGAGATTTTTGCACGCGTCGTTTCCTCCGGCAGTATGTCGGCAGCAGGGCGGGCGCTCGGATTTTCCCCCGCGGTCATCTCCAAACGGATCAAGCGGCTGGAAGACCGGCTGGGCACGCGCCTGTTGCAGCGCACCACCCGGCAGATCTCGCTAACCGAGGCGGGCCAGGGCTTCTACGACCGCGTGCTCGGCATCCTCACGGGCATCGAAGAGGCGGAAGCCTATGCCTCAGGACGCTCGTCGCAGGCGCAGGGCGTGCTTCGCATTTCGGCGCCGACCTCCTTTGGCCGCATGCATATCGCGCCGCATCTGACCGGCTTCATGAAGGACCATCTGGATCTCAAGCTGCACATCGTGCTCACCGACGACTTTACCGATATCGTCGCCGAGGGCTTCGACATGGCCGTGCGCATCGGTGAGCTGACCGATTCGAGCCTGGTAGCGCGCAAGCTCGCGCCGGTCCGCCGGCTGCTCTGCGCCTCGCCGGACTACATTGCCAGCAACGGCGCCCCGAACGAGATTGGCGACCTCGCCCGGCATTTCTGCCTGCCCGCCCACAACAACGACAACTGGAAGCTCGAAGGGCCGGAGGGATCGCTCGTCTGGCACCCCGAAGGGCCGCTGGTGACCAATTCCTCTGAAATCGTCCGGGCGGCGGTGATCGCCGGCGCCGGCATCGCGCTCCGCTCCACCTGGGATATCGGCCCGGAGCTGCGCAGCGGCCAGCTGGTGCAGGTGCTGCCGCAATGGGAGGGCTCGAAGAACCTGACGCTATCGGCCGTCTACCCGAGCCGCCAGTTCCTGCCGGCCAAGGTGCGCCTGTTCATCGATCATCTCGCCGGCCTCTACGGGCCTGTCCCCTATTGGGAACGATAGGCGCTATTTGTGCTCGCCGTCGCCGTGATGGTGGCGGATGCGGCGAACGATGAGCCAGACGACGGCGACCGCGAAGGGCACGGCAAGTCCGGTCAACAGACCGGGATCGATCGGCAGCTCATGGCTGACCGCCTTGGCGAGATAGCCGAACAGACCGACGACGTAATAGGAGATCGCGGCAACCGACAGACCCTCGACAGTCTGCTGCAGCCGCAGCTGCAACTTCGCGCGCCGATCCATCGAGTTCAAAAGGGCGCTGTTCTGCCGCTCCAGTTCGACATCGACCCAACTGCGCAGGAGCGCGGTGGCGCGGGCGAGCTTGCGCGACAGGTTCGCCTGCCGCTCCTCCACCGACTGGCAGGTGCGCATTGCCGGCGCCAGCCGACGCTCGAGAAAGGTGCCGATCGTCTCGTAGCCGGGGACCGCCGTCTCGGCCAGGGTGCGGATGCGCTCCTGGACGATGCCGTAATAGGCGCGGCTGGCGCCGAAGCGATAGAGGCTGAGTGCAGCACCCGCCTCCAGATCGGCCGCAAGCCGGGTGATCTCCGCCAGCATGTCGTCCGCCTCTTCGCGGACGTTCTCCTTCATGCGCTGAGTGATCGCCGTCAGGCCGTCTTCGGTGCGGCGGATCTCCGGCGACAGTGATTGCGCCAACGGCAGGCCGACCATCGCCAGCGTCCGATAGGTTTCGATATCGAGCAGACGCTGGATCAACGCGCCGGTGCCGGCCTCGGTCATGCCGCGGTCGATCACCAGGATCTGCGTCAGACCGTCACCGTTCTGGCGAAAGTCAGTGACGAGGATCGCCTGGCCGTTCTTCGTCTCGCTGTAACAGAGGCTGGTCGGGTCGAAAGCCTTGATCGCCTCGCGGGTCTCCGGTGAGTCCGCGCGGATCTCGAGGCGGATGCCCGAAATGAGCGAGCCGGGCGGCGAAAAGCCGTCGCCGAATGGGTGGATCGCCACCTCGCCACCGAAATGCTCCGGCGCCGGGCCGTCCCAAAAATAGGTCGAAAATTCCGTATGCCGTTCCCAGCGCAGCGTGCCCTGCCCCCAGGCCATGGCATGATGGTTGGCATCGCGTCCAGGCGGCGCAATGCCACGCGAACGCGACAATTCCGACAGAACGGCGTGGTCGACGATCGAGCCGCCCTCGGTCATGAAGGCGAGCTGAAAGATCACGCGCGGCGTCGCCACCAGGGCGTAAGGCCGCGAATGGACCTCGCCCAGCGCCTGCGCTCGCATCGGCGCGACCGGAAATGCAAAACTTCCCTTTGCCATGAAGCGCTTTATCCCCCTCACGCGTTCATCATGACTCTCTTATCAACCGAATGAGCAAAAGCAAAAGGACGCATTGCCGCAGTTTGACTTTTGTCAGGGCGGCCAAAGTGGACAAGGAAATTGACCAGTTGGCTGCCGATGCCTAGATTGCGGCGCATGGGAGACCCAAGCGTGACCGAAGACCAGATCGACCTCTATGCCCGCATCAGCCACAGCCGCACGGCGGACGAGGTTGTCCAACAGATCGAGCTTCTCATCCTCGAAGGCATCCTGCGCGACGGCGACAGGCTGCCGGGCGAACGGGAACTGTCGAAGCGTTTCGACGTGTCGCGGCCGATCCTGCGCGAAGCGTTGAAGGAACTGGAGGCGCGCGGCCTCGTCGAGAGCCGCCACGGCGGCGGTACCTTCGTTGCCGATGTCGTCGGCGAAGTCTTCTCCAAGCCGCTGATCGAGCTGATCGGCCGCCACCACAAGGCGACGCAGGATTATCTCGAATATCGCCGCGAACTCGAAGGCTTGACCGCGGAACTGGCGGCAACGCGCGCAACGGATTTCGACCGCGATATCCTCACGCGCATTATCGAGCGAATGCGAACCGCCCACCGCAGTGGTGACTTCAACGACGAACTAGCCTCCGACGTCGAGTTGCATCAGGCGATCGGCGAAAGCGCCCACAACATCATCCTCATGCACACGCTGCGCGCCTGTTACCGGCTGCTGACGCAGGGGATCTTTTTTCACCGCAATTCGGTCTTCGACGCGCCAGGGGCGCGTGACCGGCTGCTCGCGCAACACGAGGCAATCTACGACGCGATCATGGCCGGAGACCCGAAAGCGGCCAAGGCCGCTGCCCAAAGCCATATCGATTTTGTTGCCGCCTCCACCCGCGAGGCCGAGCGCACCGGCGAGTGGGCGCGCATCGCGCGGCTGCGCCTCCAGCAGCGCGATCAGGCGAGCTGAAGCCGGGACCAACGCCCGGTTGCCGCCCCGCTGGCAAAACAGGCGCGAAAGCACCATATTCTGTCGCATCGGGACCACAGTTTGCAGCGAAGCTGACCGCATATCCGGCAGCCGACACGGTGCGACGTTTACACGCAACGCGACGCTGGCATACTGGCTGGAACGTCCAACGAACACTGATTCGCTAAGAGGAGAGCAAACGACCTTGAACTTCCTGAACCGGCTCGCATCCGATGTGCAGCTGATGCTGCGTCGACCGGCGCGCATGCAATATGCAGCGCTCTGTTTCCGTGTTCGCAAGAAGTCCAAGGCGCTCGAGATTCTGCTGATCACCAGCCGTGATACCGGCCGCTGGGTCATTCCCAAGGGATGGCCTATGCAAGGCAAGCGTGCCCACGAGGTGGCCGAGCGCGAGGCCTATGAAGAGGCAGGCGTCAAGGGCCGAGTGCAGAAGGCCCCGGCCGGCTTCTATCTCTACAAGAAGCGCATGGATCACGGCCTGAAGATCTCGGTCAAGGTCCAGGTGCATGCCCTCGAGGTAGACGATCTCTGCAAGCACTTCCCCGAGGAAGGTGTGCGCAAGCTGGAATGGGTCAGCTGCGAGGAGGCAGCCAGCCGTGTCGCAGAGCCGACACTGAAGGAGCTTATCCTCGCCTTCGGCCGCCGCGTGGCGGCACCGCCCTCGCCGGTCCCCAAGGCCGTCACCGGCTAGCCACCGCGGGCGATATCTTCGGCCATCTTTTGCACAGCTTTGCAGACATCATCAATTCCGCTTGAAAGCATTTCGCGGTGGCAGTAGTGGCCATGGTGAAAAGGGAGACCGCCATTGCCAAAGTCGCGCACGCGCCTTGAAAAGCAGACGCTCGACAAGGATCTGGACAAGTTCAGCCTTGCCGAGGAGGCATCGCAGCAGGTGATGCGTGGTCTGGCAGCCCCGGGCCTCGCTCTCCTGTTCCTGCTGCTCAGCATGGCATTTGCCGCAAGCTTCGTGACGAACTCGGCGACCGCGCCGATCATCATCGCCGCAGCCGCGATCGCCGGCTACATGGCGATGAACATCGGCGCCAACGACGTCACCAACAACGTCGGCGCGGCCGTTGGCGCCAAGGCGATGTCGATGGTAACGGCGCTGACAATCGCCGCCGTCTTCGAAATCGCTGGCGCGATGCTCGCCGGCCGTCAGGTGACACTGACGGTCGAGGCGGGCATCATTTACGGAGAAGACATTCTCGGGGCCCAGACGATCGTCTGGGTGATGATGGCGGCGCTCGCCTCGTCGGCCGTCTGGATCAATATCGCCACCTATTCCGGCGCGCCGGTTTCAACGACCCATTCGATCATTGGCGGCATCGTCGGAGCGGGCATTGCGGCTGCAGGCGTCTCCAGCGTGCAATGGTGGGAACTTGCCGGCATCACCGCCAGTTGGTCGATTTCACCTGTTCTCGGCGGCGTCATCGCCGCTGCCTTCCTTGCGCTTCTCAAGGAATTCATCATCTACCGCGAGGACAAGATCGCATCGGCCAGGCGCTGGATGCCCGTGCTTCTCGGGGTGACGGCAGGTTGTTTTACCGCCTATCTCGCGGTGATCGCCCTGGTGCAGGTTGCCTCGATCTCGCTGGTGACGGGCCTCGGCCTCGGCCTGATCGTCGGCATCGTCGTCTATTTCCTGAGCAAACCGTGGATTCGCCGTCAGTCGGAGGGTCTCGACAACCGCAATCAGTCGCTACGCAAGCTGTTTCGTGCGCCGCTGATCCTGGCGGCTGCGCTGCTTTCCTTCGCACACGGCGCCAATGACGTTTCCAACGCCATCGGTCCGCTGTCGGCGATCGTGTCCGCGCTCGACGGTGTCATCACCACGGAGAGATCGCCAACACCGCTTTGGGAACTTGCGATCGGCGCCATCGGCATATCGCTCGGCCTGCTGCTCTATGGCCCACGGCTGATCCGCGTCGTCGGCCAGGAAATCACCCGCCTCAATCCGATGCGCGCCTTCTGCGTTGCGCTGGCAACCGCGGTAACCGTGCTGCTCGCCTCCGCCCTCGGCCTGCCGATCAGCTCGACCCACACGGCGGTCGGCGCCGTCTTCGGCGTCGGCTTCTTCCGCGAATGGTATACTCGGCACTCGCAGCGTCGCCTGGAATATGTGCGCCAGAAGACCGGGCAGGCAGACTTCATGGGATCGACCGAGACCAACTTTGCCGAGGTCCGCCGCCGCCGACTGGTGCGCCGCTCGCATTTTCTGACGATCGTTGCCGCCTGGGTCATCACCGTTCCGGCCTCGGCCCTGCTTTCGGCCGTCGTCTACTTCATCCTTTCCAGCCTGTTCATCTAGAGGTAATCGACATGCGCGCCAATTTTCGCATGCAGCGACTGTTCGTGGAACATGCACTCCATGCCGGTGCAACCCAGGAGACGACCAAGGAACAGTTCAACTATTTGATCAACGTGCTCCGCTACGAGGAAGGCGGGTCCGTCCTCGTGTTCAACGGCCGCGACGGCGAATGGCGAGCCGAGCTTTCGCTCCCGACCAAGAAGCGCCTGATCCTGACTGCCGTCGAGCAGACACGTCCGCAGCCGGCACCTTGCGATCTCGTCTATCTCTTTGCACCGCTAAAGGTCGGCCGCCTCGACTACCTCGTGCAGAAGGCCGTCGAGATGGGCGCCGGGGTGCTCCAGCCGGTGATGACGCAACATGTTCAGGGCAAGATCGGCAACCTCGACCGGGTGCGCGCCAATGTCGTCGAGGCCGCGGAACAATGTGGCGTGCTCGGCATACCCAGTGTCGAAGAGCCCCGCCGGCTTGAGGACCTGCTGCAAAGTTGGCCCGCGGATCGGCGCATCATCTTCTGCGACGAAGGCAGCAACAGCCAGAATCCGCTACCGATCCTGAACGGCATTAAGGAAAAGAAGCTGGCACTGCTGATCGGGCCCGAAGGCGGTTTTTCCGACAGCGAGCGAAGCCTGCTGCGCAGCCTCGATTTCGTCACCGCCATTCCTCTTGGCCCCCGCATTCTCAGGGCCGATACCGCAGCGGTTGCGGCCATGGCGGTCATACAGGCAACGGTCGGTGATTGGCACTAACCGGTCGTTCGCACGCAAGCGCGGCGCATACTTTTTTTGAACAGATCTTGAAAGAAATTGACTTGCACCGCACCTGAATACGGTTCAAGCAGCCCCATCCACTTCCGCTGACCGGCGGAACCGCTCAAGCAAAAGAAGACGCTCATGGCCCGAGATACCACCGACCAGACGCCGGTAACCTCTGTCGCTGACCTGACCGCTTATCTGGCGGAGGGCTCGAAACCGGAGGAGCGGTTCCGGATCGGAACGGAGCACGAAAAGTTTGCCTTCTTTAAGGCGGACAACAGCCCCGTGCCCTATTACGGCGACGCCAGCATCCAGGCGCTGCTCAACGGTATGGCTGCAAAGAGCGGCTGGGATCCGATCGTTGACGAGGGCAATATCATCGGTCTTGCCGAGCATTCCGGCAACGGGGCGATCTCGCTGGAGCCGGGCGGTCAGTTCGAGCTCTCCGGTGCGCCACTCGAAAACCTCCACCAGACTTGCAAGGAATCGAACCAGCACCTCGCCGTCCTGCGCGAAGTGGCCGAGCCACTCGGCATTCGCTTCCTCGGCATCGGTGGCAGCCCGAAATGGACGTTTGACGAAACGCCGCGCATGCCGAAATCGCGCTATGGCATCATGAGCCGCTACATGCCCAAGGTCGGCACCAAGGGTCTCGACATGATGTATCGCACCTGCACGATCCAAGTGAACCTCGACTTCTCCTCGGAAGAGGACATGCGCCGCAAGATGCAGGTGTCCTTGAAGCTGCAGCCGCTGGCGACCGCTCTGTTTGCAAGCTCCCCCTTCACCGATGGCAAGCCGAACGGGCTCCTGTCCTGGCGCGGCGATATCTGGCGCGACACAGACAACCAGCGCTCCGGCCTTCTGCCTTCCGCTTTCAAGCCGGACTTCGGCTTTGCGGACTATGTCGAATGGGCGCTCGACGTGCCTATGTATTTTGTCGTTCGCGACGACCACTATCACGACTGTACCCATGTCACCTTCCGTCAGTTCATGGGCGGAGCGCTCAAGGGCGAGATCGCCGACTGGCAGCCGAACATGGGCGACTGGACCAATCATCTCTCGACCCTCTTCCCCGACGTGCGCCTCAAGCGCTTCCTGGAGATGCGGGGCGCCGACGGCGGCCCCTGGCGTCGGATCTGCGCTCTGCCTGCCTTCTGGGTCGGCCTGCTTTACGACGGCGAGGCGCTCTCTGCCGCCGAAGCACTCACGCGCGACTGGACCTTCGAGGAGGTCGGCTCACTGCGTGACACAGTGCCCGCCCAGGCGCTCAACACAAAATTCCGCGCCGGCAGCCTCTACGACATCGCCCGCGAAGTCGTTTCGATCTCGCGCGGCGGCCTGAAGCGACGCAACCGGCTGAACGGCGACGGCATCGACGAAAGCCAGTTCCTCGCACCGCTCGACGAAGTGCTTGCCAAGAAGGCAACGCTCGCCGAGGATCTGCTGTCGCTCTACAACGGCCGCTGGAATGGCTCCGTCGATCCGGTCTTTGCCGAGTACCAGTACTGAGCCGGTAAGCCTGCCATTACAGCGCCGCGCGTCAGGCATGACGCGCCCAAGGACGCTGTAACCGCTTAAACTTGCTGCATAATTTCGTCCTTAAATCGAGCCGGATTTAAGGAATTATGCAGTAAAAAGCGGTTTCCAGCCTCCAATTTCCCGGTATAGTGCAACGATATGCGTCGCTTGCAGCGCCGCGCATCAGACATGACGCGCAAAGGACGCTGCCACGCTTTACACTTGCTGCATCATTTTCCCCTTAAATCGTTCCGATCTAAGGAATCAGGCAGCAGCCGAAGGGAACCGGGGATGGCACCGCTTTTTGACATGTTCACGCAGGCGCAGAACGGACAGGCCACGGAGCTGATGGCTCGACAATTCGGGCTTGCGCAGGAGCAGATGGCGAAAGCTACCGCAGCGCTGCTCCCGGCCTTTTCCGCCGCCTTCAAGCGCAACACCACAAACCCCTACGATTTCGGCGCGCTGCTGACGGCGATGTCCAGCGGCAGCTATGCCAAATACTTCGAGGACGTGAGCCAGGCATTCACGCCGCAAGGCATGGCCGACGGCAACGGCATCCTCGGCCAGCTCTTCGGCTCCAAGGAAATGTCGCGCGCGATCGCGGCCCAGGCAGCCCAGGTCACCGGCATCAGCCAGGAGATCTACAAGCAGATGCTGCCGGCCATGGCCGATACGTTGATGGGCGGGCTGTTCAAGCAGGCGACGGGCCAGTTTGCAGGCGCGAACGTCGCCTTTGCCAACAATCCGATGGCAACGATGATGCAGCAGTGGATGCAGGCGGCCGGCCTTGCCAGGAAGCCGGAGCCGCAGGCCAACCCCTTCGACAATCCGTTTACGCAGGCGATGCAGGACTTCTTCGGTGCCGGCAAGAAAGAAGAGAAGGCCAAGGCGCCCGACCTCTTCGCCGATAATCCCTTCATGAAGGCGTTCCAGGACATGATGCAGACCGGCGCCGGCACGACAGCCAAGCCGGCTGCTGACAATCCTGCCGTCGCCCAGTTTTCGCAGATGATGAACAGCATGTTCGACAGCGGGCTGGAAATGCAGAAGGAATATCAGAAGAACATCGAGGCGCTGTTCGACAGCTACAAGACCGGCACCGGCGACAAGGCCTGAGCTGGATTAGAGCATTTCCAGAAAAAGTGCGAAGTGGTTTTCCGCCTGGAAATGCGTAAAAACAAAGAGATAGAGCGTTTCTGCGACTCCGTCTAAACCGGAAACGCTCGACGACGCTACCCTCACCAATCCGGCACCTGCTGGAAAAGAAAAAGGCCCGGTACATGTCTTGGTTCATGTACCGGGCCAAGCGGCAGGGTCTATTGGCTCTACCCTGCGGGGAACGTTTGGGCGCGCGATAGAGGCAGCAGCACCGAAACTTCGAAATTCGTAGCATGACCCGCGTTGGCGGCAGCTTGCGCGGATCATGCTCGACTGGCGCATCTCAAGCGGCGGGATGCGCCATAGGGAAATCAATCGTGACGGATCCCCTTGTAGAAGAGGCTCACGCGGTTTCGCGACGCACGCGTCAGATAGCTGGCGGGATTGTCGAAGAAGGGCGAGGTGATCGCCTCGTGCACATCTTCGCGCCGTAGCCCCATATCGAGCAGTTGGCGGTCATCCAGCTCATTCAGACGCGCAATCTGGCATCGGCTTCGAAACAGGCGCCATGCAGCCGTCATCACGCCGATAACGCCAGCGGCGCGGGAGGCATAGGCCTGCTTTCCGGCAACGAGGTCGAGGACGTGGTCGGTCGTGCGCATGACGGTACTCCTTTTTTCAGGCACGAAGGGACCCGTCCCCTGCGCGAGGTCAAACGCAGGGGTGGGCCAGGGAAGTTGGGATTAGCCGGCACCTGTGCCGGCCGGGATCAATGAAATTTGCCCCTGATAGATCGCAAATCCTTATTGATCAGTCCAACGAATGTTTTTAATGATATTCATCAAACAATCTTATGGGTGTATCACGGCCATGTCCGCACCGCTTGACATTGATCAGCTGCAAACCTTTGTCGCGATCGCCGACACGGGCAGCTTCACCAAGGCCGCCGACCGGGTTTTCAAGACACAGTCGGCCGTATCCATGCAGATGCGGCGCCTGGAAGAGCGCATCGGCAAGCCGTTGTTCATGAAGGACGGGCGCGGCAACCGCCTGACCGTCGAGGGTGACCGGCTGCTCAACTTCGCCCGCCGGATGATCCGTCTCAACAACGAGGCGATGGCCTCCTTCGACGACAATCGCCTCGAGGGCACGCTGCGCATCGGCACGCCTGATGACTATGCCGACCGCTACATGCCGGAGATCATCGTGCGGTTTGCCAAGACGCATCCGAACGTCGAGCTCTACATCATCTGCGAACCTTCGGTGGATCTTGCGGAGAAGATGGCCAAGGGCGATCTCGACATCGCACTGGTTACGCACAATCCACGTGCCCGAGCCTCGGACGTGGTGCGCACAGAGCCGCTCTGTTGGGTAAGTTCGATCAACCATCCGCTGCCGGAAAATGCGCCAATCCCGCTTGCGGTCGGCCGACGCGACTGCCAGTGGCGGCAGGCGGCCTGCGCCGCGCTCGATGCGACCGGCAAGGAATACCAGATCCTGTTTACCAGTTGGTCCTCGACCGTGGTCGCGGCCGCCGTGCTTGCCGGCATGGCGGTTTCGGTCCTGCCGGAATCGGCGCTGCGTCCGGGCATGAAGGTGCTGACGCTTGCGGACGGCTTCCCGGCGCTGGCTCCAGTGCAGATCGGCATCATGAAGCGGCCGGGTCTGTCGCCATCGCTATCGAATGCGATCACCAACCACATCACCGCCTGCCTGGACAACATCACGCCGATCACCGTCAACGACGACATCGACGGCGATATCAAGGGTTTTCCGCGCTATCCGCGGCTGCGGCAAAGCCACATGCTGCCGGGCTGGTAAGCATTTTTCGACACTTAGCAAAAAGGCCGCGCTTCCCGTGGGAGGCGCGGCCTTTTTTACGCGAAACGAGACGGGAGGGAAGAGGCGGACCCAGTGCCCGCCTCTTCTCCCCGCTTACAAGGTAGCGCTGCTGATCGCGCCGCCTTCATAGGCGTGAGCGGCTAGATCATTTCACTGTTTCATCGAAACAGTGAAATGATCTAACTCGTTGAAATAACGCAATTCCGGACGGGAAACCGTTTCACACTCTTCCTGGAATTGCTCTAGCCGAGCTTCGCCTTCAGAAATTCGACAGTGCGGCTCCAGGCAAGATCGGCTGCGGCCTTGTCGTAGCGGGCGGCCGACGTGTCGTTGTTGAAGGCGTGGTTGACGCCGTCATAGACATAGATCGTCGCGTCCTTGCCATTGTCGGTCAGCGCCTTGCGATAGGCTTCGATACCCGCATTAATGCGTTCGTCGAGGCCGGCATAATGCAGCAACAGCGCCGCCTTGATCTTCGGCACGTTCTCGGCCTTGGGCTGCGCGCCATAATAGGCGACACCCGCCTTGAGATCGGGCGCATTGACCGCAAGCCGATTGACCAGTCCACCGCCCCAGCAAAAGCCGATGGCGCCGACCTTGCCGGTCGACTGCGCGTGCTCTTCGAGGAATGCGACGGTTGCCACAGCATCCGCATTGGTTTCGGCGGCATCGAGCGCGCCGATCATCTCGCGTGCCTTGTCCTCATCCGCCGGCGTGCCGCCCGATGGCGACAGAAAATCCGGGGCGAGCGCGATGAAGCCCTCGAGCGCCATGCGGCGGGCGACATCGCGAATATGTGGATTGAGCCCGCGGTTCTCGTGGATGACGATGACGGCCGGCAGCTTTCCGGTCATGTTTGCCGGGCGGACCAGATAGCCCTTCATGTCGCCGTCGGCGCCGGGATAGGAAATGTCCTCGCCGATGATGCGATTGTCGGTATCTGCGATCATTTCGGCCTTGGCGCTGCTAGCAGCAAGCAAGGGGGCAATTGATGCTGCGGCCGCGGCAGAGCCGGCAAGTGCGGTCAGCGTTTCCATGAAACGGCGGCGATCAAGACTGAGATGGGTGTACTCGTCGTAAGCGTCGATCATTGCCTGCGTGATGACGGGTTTGTTCATGACGGCCTCCTTCGGTTTCTTCTCCTCAACAGCGCCGCGCGTTAGATATGGTGCGCCAAGGGCGCTGTAAGGCTTTAAACTCGCTGCATGATTTCTCCCACAAATCGGTTCCGATTTAAGGAATTATGCAGTGGCGGCAGCGCGAAAGATTACCGCCCGCGACAGAATAGGTCAGCGGGCGGCATCGAACATACAAACTTGCGTTACCGCTTGGCGGAAAGGCACACTTCGCAGCAGGCGGATCAGCCGGCGAGATCAAGCACAATGCGGCCATCGATCTTGCCCTCTTCCATGCGCTGGAAGATGGCGTTGATGTTCTCGATCTTGTCCCAGGTGAAGTGGGAGGCGACCTTGCCCTCGCCCGCAAACTCCAGTGACTCCTCGAGGTCCTGGCGGGTGCCGACGATAGAGCCGCGGATGGTGATGCGCTTCAGGACCGTATCGAAGATCGGCACGCACATCTGGCCAGGCGGCAGACCGACCAACGCCATCGTTCCCTTGGAGCGCAGCATGTTGAAGGCCTGCTCCATCGCCTTGGGTGCCACGGCCGTCACCAGCGCGCCGTGCACGCCGCCGGTCGCCTTCTGCACCTGCTCGACCGCATCCTTGTCGCGCGCATCGACGACGAGATCGGCGCCCAGCTTTCCCGCCAGCGCCAGCTTGTCGGGGAAGATATCGACGGCTGCGACATGCATGCCCATGGCCTTGGCGTATTGAACCGCCATGTGACCGAGACCGCCGATGCCGGAGATCAGCGCCCATTCGCCGGGGCGCACTTCCGTTTCCTTGAGACCCTTGTAAACCGTGACGCCGGCGCAAAGGACGGGCGCCGCCGGGCCGAACTCGAGCTTATCAGGCAGCCGGCCGACAAAGTCCGGATCGGCCAGGCCATACTCCGCGAACGTGCCGTTGACCGAATAGCCGGTGTTCTGCTGGCTGCCGCAGAGCGTCTCCCATCCGGTCCGGCATGGCGTGCAACCACCGCAGGCGGTGTGCAGCCACGGCACGCCGACGCGGTCGCCTTCCTTCAGCCGCTTGACGCCGGAGCCGAGCTTGGCGACATAACCGACGCCCTCGTGGCCGGGGATGAATGGTGGATTGGGTTTTACCGGCCAGTCACCGTTCACCGCATGCAGGTCGGTATGGCAGACGCCGGTCGCCTGAAACTTGATCAGCACCTGGCCGGGACCGGGCACTGGTATCGGCATTTCCTCGATCACGAGCGGCTTGCGGAATTCGCGCACCACGGCGGCTTTCATCGTTGCGGTCATATCGATCTCCGATGCTGTCTTGTTCGACGTCGGCGCAAAGGCCTTTGCCGGGCACGCGAGGCGCCAGCGACAAAGCTACGCTAACGACAGCCAGACTATCCGCAAAGTCGTGACGGGTACTTGATACGCATCAAGGCGCGAAGTTCATGTCGGAAAGTGTCGCAGATTTGCGTCAGTCGTGCCGGAGCGGCACCCGACCCAAAGCGCCGCGCGTCTTACCAGACGCGCAGAGGTCGCTGTAGCGTTTTGAATTGCTGCCTGTTTTGTCCTGAAACCGGCTGCGATTTAAGGAAACACGCAGCCATCAGTTCATCGCCATCCAGACGGAAAGCCAGATCCACATCCCACCGAGTGCAGCCACGCCGACCATGAACAGCGGTCGGCGGTAGCGGATGCGGTTGCTGGTGACATGGACGAAGGCATGCAGATAGCGCGAAGCAATGAACACCCAGGCGAGCGCCAGCGAGACGATATTGTCAGCCTCGGTGATGTAGAGAAGCACGCAGCAGACGTGGAAAAGCACCGGCAGTTCGAACTGGTTGGCGATGCTGTTGCGGACGACCAGGCTCTCGCCCGGCTCGTCGCGGTTCTCGCGAAACTGCGAAACCGAAACCTTGCCGGCCCGCACGAGACCGACGCGGCGGATCGACAGCAGGGCATAGAGGACGAAAACGAGCAGCACATGCGCCACCATCGGCCGGAAGATCTCGAAGCCCGTCACCGCTCTTACTCCACTCGACACAACCAAACAGGAAAACGGGGGCGCCGGATGGCACCCCCCATCAGGAAAAACGGGGGCGCCGGCCGGCGCCCCCGGGAGGACTCTTAGTGCGAGCCCGGATAGTTCGGGCTTTCGCGGGTGATGGTGACATCATGCGCATGGCTTTCCCGAAGGCCGGCGCCGGAGATGCGCACGAAGGTGGCGCGCTCCTGATAGTCCTTGATCGTCGCGCCGCCGACATAACCCATCGACGCCTTGAGGCCGCCGGCGAGCTGATGCAGAACGCCGGACACAGGGCCCTTGTAGGGAACCTGGCCTTCGATGCCTTCCGGTACGAGCTTCAGCGTGTCGCGCACTTCGGCCTGGAAATAGCGGTCGGCCGAGCCCCGCGCCATCGCGCCAACGGAACCCATGCCACGATAGGCCTTGAACGAGCGGCCCTGGTAGAGGAACACTTCACCTGGGCTTTCGTCGGTACCGGCAAGCAGCGAACCGACCATGACGGCGGAAGCGCCGGCGGCGATCGCCTTGGCCAGGTCGCCCGAGAACTTGATACCGCCGTCGGCGATGACGGGAATGTCCGCGGCCTGAGCGGCTTCGACAGCAGCCATGATCGCGGCCAGCTGCGGAACGCCGACGCCGGCCACGATACGCGTGGTGCAGATCGAGCCCGGACCGATACCCACCTTGACCGCATCGGCACCGGCGTCGATCAACGCCTTGGTGCCATCAGCGGTGGCGACGTTGCCGGCCATGATGCGAACCGAGTTCGACAGCGTCTTGACGCGGGTGACCGCATCGAGAACGCGCTGCGAATGGCCGTGCGCGGTATCGACAACAATAAGGTCGACGCCGGCGTCGATCAGACGTTCGGCGCGCTCGAAGCCATCATCGCCGACGGAGATGGCGGCGGCGGCGCGAAGACGGCCCTGCGCATCCTTGGAGGCGTTGGGGTTCAACTGCGACTTCTCGATGTCCTTGACGGTGATGAGGCCGACGCAACGGCCGTCGCCGTCGACGACCAGAAGCTTTTCGATGCGGTGCATGTGCAGCAGGCGCTTGGCCTCCTGCTGGTCGACGCTTTCCTTGACGGTGATGAGGTTTTCACGCGTCATCAACTCGTAGATCTTCTGGTTCGGATCGGAGGCGAAACGCACGTCGCGATTGGTGAGGATACCGACGAGACGGCCCTGCTTCTGGCCACCGTTGCCGCCGTTTTCAACGACCGGGATACCGGAAATGCCATGGATCTTCATCAGGCCGAGGGCGTCCGCCAGGGTGCCATCGGGACCGATCGTCACCGGATTGACGACCATGCCGCTTTCGAACTTCTTGACCTGGCGGACCTCTTCGGCCTGCTCGACCGGCGTCAGGTTGCGGTGGATGACGCCGATGCCGCCGGCCTGTGCCATGGCGATCGCCAGGCGTCCTTCGGTCACGGTATCCATGGCCGAGGAAAGGATCGGGAGGTTGAGGTCGATATCCTGCGCGATGCGGGTAGAGATGTTCGTCTGTCCCGGCATGACTTCGGAATGCCCGGGCTGGAGCAGAACGTCGTCGAAGGTCAGAGCCTCCAGACCGGTTGCCGTTTCGATGATACGCGCCATGGCCAATTCCCTTCAATAAACGAAAATCCCCGGGAAACGGGCTGCGATTTGCCCACCGGGTGACTTCAAAGCTTTTCTTGGAAGTTGGCGAGGGCTCGTAACACGGATATGTCAGGATGAAAATAGCAAAGCCCGGGAAATGTCCCGGGCTCGACCCATTGTTGTTGCATGGCAACATTTTTGCCCGTCCGCAAAGCTCAGATATCGAGCTGGTAGCTCGCCGGCACGAAGCGATAGCCCTGGTCGTGCACTTCCACGAAACCGACGGCCGGGAATGGCATGTGGTAGCCGATGAAGGGCAGTCTTTCGTTCGCAATCATGTCGAAGACCTTGCGGCGCGAGACGGCAGCCGCTGCCTTGTCCATGTCGAAGCGCACCTCCCAGTCCGGCCGCTGCAGCGACAGGACATAATGATTGGCGGTATCGGCCGTCAGCATCATCGCCTTGCCGTCCGATTCGAGACGGAACACCATGTGTCCGGGGGAATGGCCGAAGGCAGCCATCGCCGAAATGCCCGGCGCCACGTCGGCGCCGTCGCCGATGAACGTCGCCTTCTCGGCGAGCGGCACGACCTTTTCCAGCACACCCTTATGGCCACCCTCGGCCGGCGTGCCGACCCGGGCCGGGTCCTTCCAGAAGGCATATTCGGCCTCGCCGATGATATAACGGGCATTGGCAAAGGCCGGCTTGCCGCCCTCCATCAGGCCGCCGATATGGTCGCCGTGCATATGCGTCAGCACCACCACGGAGACGCGCTCGGGCGCGTAGCCAGCCGCGCGGATGCCGTCGATGAGGCGGCCGGAACCCGCTTCCCGTCCGGCTTCGCCCAGGCCGGTGTCGAACAGGATCACCTCGCTCCCGGTATCGACGAGAACAGGCGAATAGCTGTTGAGCAGCGCGTCGGTTGGAAGAAAATTCTTGGCCAGCAATTCGGATACGGCCTGTTCCGACTGGTTCGTGCCGTAGGTCTCATGCGGCCTGGCAGAGACGCGCGTGCCGTCGCTGATGACAACAACCTTGAGCGCGCCGAGTTTGAGAGCCCGGATGGGCGTTTGTGCTGATTGCATGTTCCGGTTGTCCGCTTTTTCCTGCGCTGCGGCAGATCCCACCATGATTGAGGGTGCCGCCAATACACCCGTTGTCCCCGCCGTCATCAAGGTGCGGCGGTTCATCGACATGTCGCTCGTCATCATTTTCTCCCGAAATCGCAGCTTCGGTTCCATCACCCGGCCAGAACTAGCGTCTTGACAGCAACGGACAGGCGGGATCACAGGCTTTTGATCCACAATCGTCGGTTTGGTCCCGACAAAGCCATCGCAAGCGCTAGCTTGGAGCCGAGCTGACGCTGACCACGCCCAAGGCAAATTCGCATGAACCGTATCGTCCCGATGATCCTAGCCGTCGCGCTCTTCATGGAGCAGATGGATTCCACCGTCATTTCGACATCGCTGCCGGCTATCGCCCGCGACATCGGCGTCGGGCCGATCACGCTCAAGCTGGCGCTGACCGCCTATATGGTGTCGCTGGCGATCTTCATCCCCTTGAGCGGCTGGATGGCCGACCGTTTCGGCGCCAAGAAGATCTTTCGCGCGGCGATCCTCGTCTTCATCGCTGGTTCAATCCTTTGCGCCATCTCCGACAGCCTGCTCGCCTTCGTGCTGTCACGGTTCCTGCAGGGCATGGGCGGTGCGATGATGACGCCCGTCGCCCGCCTCGTCTTGGTGCGCAGCGCACCGCGCAGCGAGCTCGTCTCGGCCATGGCGCTGCTCACGATCCCGGCGCTGGTGGGGCCGCTTGCCGGGCCGCCGCTCGGCGGCTTCATCACCACCTATTTCTCCTGGCACTGGATCTTCCTGATCAACGTGCCTGTCGGCATCGCCGGCTATATCCTCTCCGGCATCTACCTGCCCCACATGGAACCCCGCAATCCGCCGCCGGTCGACATTGTCGGCTTCCTGCTCGGCGGCATCGCCGCATCCGGCGTCGTCTTCGGCCTGTCGGTCATCAGCCTGCCGGCGCTGCCGCCGATCATCGGTATCGGCTCGGTCATCACGGGTGTGATCGCCACCCTGCTTTACATCGTCCATGCCCGAAGCCATCCGCACCCGATCCTCGACCTCAAACTGTTTCAGGACAGCGCGTTTCGCGCCGCCCAGATCGGCGGCACGGTATTCCGCATTTCCGTCGGCGCGGTGCCCTTCCTGATGCCGCTGATGCTGCAGGTCGGTTTCGGCCTCAACCCGTTCCAGTCCGGGATGATCACCTTCATCGGCGCGGTCGGCGCGATCACCACCAAATTCTATGCGCGCCGCGTGCTCGCCTTCGCCGGCTTCCGCACGACGCTGATCATCGCCGCCATCATTGCAGCGGTCACCACCTTCGCCAACGGCTTCTTCACGCCGGCAACGCCCTATCTGGTGATGGTCACCATTCTCTTGATCGCCGGTTTTGCCCGCTCGTTCTTCTTCACCAGCGTCAACGCACTGTCGTTTGCCGATATCGACGATGCGGATGCCAGCAAGGCGACATCGATGAGCGCGGTTCTGCAGCAGATCAGCCTGGCGCTCGGCGTGGCCGTTGCCGGCGCGATCCTCGAAATCGAGACCTCGCTCAGCGGCGGGCCGCTGCAACTCGACAACTTCCATACTGCCTTCATGATCATCGCCATCGCCAACCTTCTGGCGGCAATCCCGTTCCTGACAATGGCGAAGAATGCCGGCGCATCCGTTTCCGGCCACAGGCTGCCCGTGCGGGAAATCGAAACGACGGCAGGAAAGTGAAAGATTATTCCGGCCGTTCGCAGACGGCAGACAGCTTGTTGCCATCCCGGTCGCGCACGAAGGCCGCGTAGAAATGCGCGTGGAACGGCCTGAGGCCGGGGGCGCCCTCGTCCGTGCCGCCGTTGGCAAGTGCTGCCGCATGGAAGGCATCGACCGCCGCGCGCGTTTCGGCTTCAAGCGCGATGGTCGCTCCATTGCCAAAGGTCGCAGGCTTGCCATTGAACGGTGTCACCACCCAGAAGCGGCACCTGATATCGCCATCGGCGCTGTAGCCGATTTCGGTCTCGTCCTGGCGCTGACGGCGGTATCCGAGCGTCGCCAGAACCGGGTCGTAAAACACGCCCGCGCCGTCGAGATCGTTGGTGCCGACCGTCACATAAAGCAGCATGATTTAGTCCGCAGCCTCGTCTTCCATCGGTTCGTCCGTGTCGGTGACGCGGCGTCCCTTGAAGCCCTTGGCGAGCAGGAACATTTCCACCGATTCGGCACGCGAAGACGCCGGCTTGATGTGGATGACCTGGCGGAAATTCTGTTTGAGCATGTTGAGCAGATCGCGCTCGGTGCCGCCCTGGAAGGTTTTTGCCAGGAAATGCCCACCTTCTGCGAGAACGTCGACGGCGAAATGGGCTGCGACTTCGCAGAGATGCATGGTACGGAAATGGTCCGTCTGGCGGTGTCCCGTCGTCGGCGCCGCCATGTCGGAGATGACCAGATCCGGCGTGCCGCCGATCGCTTCCATCAGCTTCTCAGGCGCCTGCGGGTCGAGGAAGTCCATCTGCAGGATGCGAACGCCCGGCAGCGGATCCATCTCCAGGAAGTCGATCGCTGCCACACGCGGATCGCCATCCGTCGAATTGGTCACCTTGGCGGCGATCTGCGACCAGCTGCCGGGAGCGGCACCCAGGTCGATGATGCGACGGGTGCCATTGAGGATCTTGTGCTTCTCGTCGATCTCCAAGAGCTTGAAGGCCGCGCGCGCCCGGTAGCCTTCGAGCTGGGCGCGCTGGACATAGGGATCGTTGATATGGCGCTCGATCCAGCGGCGGGACGAAGCCTTGAGCTTGCCCTTCTTGACCTTCTGACCAAGCTTTCGACCGCTGCGGTTGCCGCCAACAGGAGGTTTCGTCATGTCTTGTTTCCTTCGTGGCGGCGACTGCCGCACATCCCTTCGGACGCACCGGGCCTGCCGTATCTGCAGAAGTTATCGCACAATTGCCTAAATCGTTGTCCGATTGAAGGAATTATGTGGTTGAGCTGCGCTGATGCCGGCGCGGTCGCGAGCGCCGCCAGGCGCCATCATCCGCCATCATGTCGGTCAGCAAGCCTTCGCGCAGCCCGCGATCGGCAACACGCATGCGCGTCGATGGCCAGCGGCGACGGATCGCTTCGAGGATTGCGCAGCCTGCCAGCACCAGATCGGCGCGATCGGGGCCGATGCAAGGGTTTGCCGCCCGCGCATCAAAATCCCACGAAAGCAGCCGCGCTTGCATGGCGGACACCTCGTCATCGGAAAGCCAGAGACCATCGACGCGGCGGCGGTCGTAGCGCGGAAGATCCAGATGAACGCCGGCAAGCGTGGTCACCGTGCCCGACGTGCCGATCAGGTGGAAGCCGCTGCCGGCAATGCCCGTTGCCAGCGCTTCGACCGGCGGGCTGTCGAAACGCGACAGCATGCCCTCGACTTCCTGGACCATGGCTTCGAAGTTTGCCGGGGTGACATGTTGGCCGCCATGGCGTTCGGAAAGGGTCACGACGCCGACCGGCAGCGAGGTCCAGTGGGTGATGTGATTGGCGAGCCGATTAGACCTGCTATCGCCGATGCGGATGACGGCGATCTCCGAGGAGCCTCCGCCGATATCGAAGAGAACGACCGACCTTGTCTCGCGATCGACCAGCGACGAGCAGCCCGACACGGCAAGCCGCGCCTCGGTCTCGCGGTTGATGATCTCAAGCTCGAGCCCGGTTTCCTTGGCCACGCGCTCGAGGAAGCTTTCGCCGTTTTCGGCGGCGCGCGCAGCTTCGGTGGCGATCAGCCGGCGGCGGCGAATCATCCGCGCACCCAGTTTGGTAGCGCAGACTTTCAGCGCCTCGACGGCGCGGTCCATCGCGTCCTCGGACAACCGGCCGCTGGCACCCAGCCCTTCACCCAGCCTGACGATGCGCGAGAAGGCATCCACCACCCGGAACTGGCCGGGGCGGGTCGGCTGCGCAATCAGCAGACGGCAATTGTTGGTACCGAGATCCAGCGCCGCATAAAGCGGCGCCGGCGGCTCGCTGGCGGCAACGAACGGCGCGCGCGGCTGGTCGCCCCGCGGGGCAGCCTGCCCGCCGGACTGAGGCGCTCCGGGCCTAGACGTGGTTGCGCCCTCGCTGGGGCGCGATTGTGCTTGCTGCTGACGCTCGCCCGAGGTGAGCGGCCGTCCCTGAATGCCACGGCGATGCCGCGCCTTCTTGTTGCGCTTGTGCCCCTTCCTGTCGCCCATTGCCGGGTCGACAAGCTGCACGTCGCGACCGCCCGCGGAAGCGGGCGCGGCCTGAGCCTGCTGTTTTGCGGATTTCGAACGACGACGCCGTTTGCGCTTGCGCGCCGGTTCCGCATCGTCTGGTCCTGCGGGACGCCCTGCCATGCCGGCACCGCCGGGTTGGCTGGCAATTGCAGACGGCAAAGCAGACGACTTGCGCCGTTTCCGCTTGCCCTTGCCGTTGCGCGGACCCATCTTGGGTCCATCGCTACGGCCTGCTGCCGACGCCCCGGATTCGGACGGCTTTTCGCCGTGATCGGGGTCTTTCACTTGTCTCAACCATCGCGCCGCGCAAAGCCTTTCGGCCGCTCAAGGCGCTTTCTCGATTTTTCGTTGGGGCGACTGTACCAGTGCAGTCCCCATTCGCCAAACTTTTTTTGAGAAACGGCTTGTGCACAACAAAGTGGCTGCGCGGCTTTCCCCTGCCCGACACCAACGGACAGACCGGGGTTGCCGGTTCGCCGGCCTGTTGACATCGCCGCCAAGCACACCATCGCCGCCGCCTGTGCGATTTTTTTTGCAAAAGGTATTTGCATCGGCCGCTGATTTGTTTATAAGCCCGCCAACCAACCCGACGGGCTTCGCCCCGACGGCGGCTTTGGGGAATAGGTTAACGGTAGACCCACGGACTCTGACTCCGTTAGTCCTGGTTCGAATCCAGGTTCCCCAGCCAAACTCTTTCACAAACAAATTCAGTAGCGTAAACACCTCGGCACGCGTGACTTTCGCACGCCTTGCGCCGATGCCTAGAATGCCCCTTTCGAAAGACACGGTCGCGTTCGACACCCTCACATCCAGATGCCTTGCAAACGGAATTCGCGTTGAGATTGCATTAACGATGTTTGCTTACTCTTTGCTAGGGTTTTCAGGGGGTGGGCAGATGTTTCGGACGAACGGTTTTCTTGTTTTTCTCTTGTCGAGCGCATCGCTCGCAGCGGCCGCCGATATGGATGGGCCATTGGTCGGGGCGGCCGACTACTATGAAGCGCCGGTCGAACAGGCATCGCTGGGCGTAACGGGATATATCGAAGGCGCCTACGGAAGCGTCGTCGATTCTCCCGGCGACATTGATGCCGACGCATGGGCGCTGCGTGGCGCCGTCAACTTCGATGCAGGCGGCGGCTTCAATCTCCAGACGGATCTCGGCTACGCCCGCGCCTCGATCGGGGACGCCGACACGAATACTTATAACGGCACCCTGCACGGTTATTACCGAGACAACCTCTATGCGGCGGGTGTGTTCGTGCAGGCGGCGCGTCTCGATGCAGGGTTCGACAGCCACATCAACGATTATATGGGCGGCATCGAGGGCGCCTATTTCCAGGACACATGGACCATCCACGGTGCGGCCGGTTATGGCCAGGCGGGATGGGAGGGTTTCGACGCCGACCATTACATGGCCGCGCTCGGCGCTCGCTTCTATGCTACAGACAACGTACGCTTCGATGTCGACGGCGCTCTCGACCGCATCACCGACAGCGGCATCGACTACGACATCCGCAGCCTGAAGCTGACGGCGAACTATCGCTCGGTATACTTCCCGGTCACATTGTTCGGCGGATACAAATACGCCGACGAGGAGGTATCCGGTTTCGGTTCGTCGGTGTCGGGCGACAGCAGCACGATCTTCGGTGGCCTCCGGTTCTCCTATGGGTCGAACAGCATCAAGGAAGAAGAGCGCCTGGGACCGGTCTGGTCCAACAACAGCCGAGCGTTTTGATCACGAGACCTATCTCGCAAATAGCGGTCGGGTCGCTGTGTGCCGGCAAATCGCATACCGAACACCGCGCCGGCTCTCCCCAGACCTCGGCGTGGCTGCGCCCGAATGTCGAAGGCTGACGCAGTCTGCCGGCAGACATACCGCGAAGATCAGGCTCGCAAAGTTCGGCGTGGAGATCGTCACGAACGCCGGAGCCGCGGCCCGACATGTCATCTCTTGCGCGCGACGATATAGGGACGGCTGTCGTTGCCCTTGGTCGCGTGGTTTTCCGTGGCAAGCACGTCGAAACCGGCAGCATGGATGATCTGACCCAATTCAGCCGCCCGGAAGATGCCGGCGTAAGGCGCCTGCCCGAGCGCTCGCATCGCGGGCAGCAGGACAAGCCGAATGAGCGGGTTCATATCCCCGACGCAGGGCGTCTTGGAAATGAACAGACCCTGCGGCGCCAGCAGGGCGTGAATGTGGCCCAGCGTGCCGGCCAAGTCGCGAACCAGATGCAGATAGTTGAACCCCATGATGACGTCGAACTGTGTTTCTTCGGGCGTCAGCGCCTCGACGGTTGCGACCCGGAAGGCTAGCCCCGGGATGGGATCGGCGGCACACCTTTCTTCGGCAATCGCTACCATTCCTTTGGAAATATCCGTCCCAAGATAGCTTTGCACATGGCTCGCAAGCCGGAGCGCCGTTGTTCCTGCCCCGCAACCCACTTCCAGCACCCGGTCGCTTGGTCTCAAAAGGGCGCGGGTTCGCTCCAGCGTGCGCTCATATCCGGCTTGATCGGCAATCTTGCCCATGGCGTATTTGCGCGCGCTCCGGTCCCAGAAGCGGGCGTCAGTCTCCATGCTCATGGTGGGTTTTCTGCCTTTCCAGTGCGGGGCCGGTCCGCTGTGTGGGAAATTGCTCCATCGTCCATACGAGGATCAAGGTCAGGTGAAGCGGACGTGTAGATTTGAATGAGACCGCCGACATCTTGTCAACGCCGCTTGCAACTGCCACGCTAGTCCCTGCGTGATTCACGATTACATATGGGAGGGCACATGGCTCATAAGTTCGAGATCTACAAAGACAAGGCTGGCGAATATCGGGTTCGCTTCAAGTACAACAGCGAAGTGATGTTTTCGACCGAAGGCTATTCGAGCAAGGCAAGCGCTCAGAACGCCATCGATTCGATCAAGAAGAACGGACCGAACGCGCCTGTCGAAGACAACAGCCAAGCTTAACTAAATTCCATGAGAGGCCCGCCGATGAGGATCGGCGGGCCTCTTTCCTTTAAGGCGGGCACTTGCCTAGCGCGCAATCCGGGCGCTTATTTCCGGCTGATGAGCCGCGGCTAAATCAGACCACGGCTGGCGAGATTGCGCATCAGCGCGGCCATGCCGAACGTCCAGGGCGGGCAATCCGTCGACAGGCGCACCACGTTGGTCAGGCTACCAAGTTCAGCATTTGAAATCGTCACCAAATCGCCGATCCTGTGGGTGAAGCCCTGCCCCTTCTCGTCGCGGTCTTCGACCGGGGCAAACAACGTGCCCATGAACAGCATCAACCCATCGGGATATTGATGGTGTGGCCCGATCGTCTGGGCGACGAGGTCGAGCGGGTCACGACTGATCTCCGCCATGCTGCTCATTCCCTTCAGGCGGTAGCCATCGGCGCCTTCGACCAGCAGCTCGAGTTCGGCCCTGCGCACATGATCGACCGTGTAGGTCTCGTCGAACAGGCGGATGAACGGGCCGATCGCACAGGAGGCATTATTGTCCTTCGCCTTGCCGAGAAGCAGAGCGGACCGGCCCTCGACATCGCGCAGGTTGACGTCATTGCCGAGCGCCGCGCCCTTGACGGCGCCGTCAGAGGCAACGGCCAGCACGATTTCCGGTTCCGGATTGTTCCAGCGCGAAATCGGGTGGAGGCCGACATCGGCACCCGAACCGACCGATGACAACACCTGTGCCTTGGTAAAAACTTCCGCATCCGGACCGATGCCGACTTCCAGATATTGCGACCAGACGCCCTCCTCGATCAGCGCGGCCTTGACACGGGCTGCCTCCGGTGAGCCGGCCTTAAGGTTTCGCAGGCTGTCGCCGATGACGGCAGTGACGCGTGTGCGGATCGCCTCGGCGCGGGCGGCATCGCCGGCCGCCCGCTCTTCGATGACGCGTTCGATCATCGAGCGCGCAAAGGTGACGCCACAGGCCTTCACGGCCTGGAGGTCACAGGGCGCAAGCAGGCGAAGGGTCGAGATCTTGCCCTCCCCCGTGAGTACGTCGGTCACCGACGCGAGACGTTCGCCATCGAGCTGACGGATGTGGGCAACCGGGTCGGGAAGCTCCAACAGATCGCGCATGGTGGGCGCCATTTTCGAGGTGATGTCGACAATCGCGCCGTCCCTGACGGTCACGAGCGCCGGCCCGTCAATATCAGATCGCCAGACGCGCCCGACAAAGGTTCCGCTTCGGTATGCCTCAAGCGTCATGATCGCTCCCCCAAAGAGATGATTTTCTTGCAGCGAAAACAGCGGGCTGTAAAGCGCATGCGATTTGGGTGGGTTGTACCCGATGGAACATTGCAAGTTTTCGCGCGTTTCCTGTTGCAGAGCGCGTCCAGTCGAGCATGCGAGGTTCGCAACGTTAGTTTGCAACCGCACAACCCGGTCCTCTGCCTTTGCCGAGGCCGTTCCGGCCGGCAAGACCCGTAGGCCGGAGGACGCCCAGAAAGGATGTGAACGCGATGAATCAACGTGAAGAGTTCAAGGAAAAGCCGCTCATCGACCCGGTGACAGGTCAGCCGACACCCATGCCGACAGATCCGGCACCGGTCCGCTCCGGGCGCAGCAGCTGGCCGCTCGTCATCATCCTGCTTGCCGGCCTCGTGCTCGCTTTGATCGCCTGGCTCCCGGCAGAACTGACGCGGGATACGACCGAGACGGCAACGCCACCGGCCACCACCGACCAGTCGACATCAGGGCAGACGGCGACACCGCCAGCAACGGATACGACGGCCACGCCGCCGGCCGATACGACCACCGCACCTTCCGGCGGAACGATGACCGCCCCGGAAACGACGCCGCAGCAGGGCACGACCCCGCCGGCAACGAACGGAACGACAACACAGCCGGCACCGGCCCAGTAACGGTATTGTCGCAATGGCTTGCCTTTGCCGGAAGAGCGTTCTTCCGGCAAAGGTCGAGTGTTGATCGCACCAGGACGTGGTTGTGCCGAAGAGCGCGCGCATTGGGGCGACCGCGATCAATTGAGACGACGCTTATCGGCCGTCATCGACAGCAGATCTCGTCATTCTCTCGTCGATGACGCCTTGACCATCGCGTCCCACCCCGCCGCGCAACAATCGGCGATTGCCATCAGGGTCTGACGCGAGGCTCCGTCGCGGGCGTGGATCGACATTCCATGCTGGATCGACGTGACATAGGCGGCGATGTCGTCGCAGGCCGTTCCCGCGGGCAGATCACCTTCCGCCACGCCACGCTCGAGACGCTGCTCTAATGCCGCCTGCTTTTCCAGCCGGCGCGCCTTCAGACCGTTGCACACCGCCGGGTCGACCCCCTCCATCTGCGGGGCAGAGAGCACCACCATGCAGCCGCGTGGCTCGGCCCATTGGGTAAAATTCTCGGCCGACCGGCGCAATAGGTCGTGCACCGCCTCCTTTGCCGTCGGTGCGCTGTCCAGAAACTCCCAGATACCGGCGCCATCGGTCCGGCCATAGAGGTCGACGGCCTCGAGGAAAAGCTTCGCCTTGCTGCCGAAGGCAGCGTAAAGGCTCGGCGGATTGAGCCCCATCACCCGCGTCAGATCGGCAAGCGAGGTGTTGTCGAAACCCTTGTCCCAGAAGATTTCCATCGCGCTCCTCAGCGCTTCCTCACGCGAAAAATTGCGCGGCCGGCCACGGCTGGACATCGCATGAACTCCTTTTTTTGTATCGATCAATACATAAATGACTTGACAGCGGGAGGCAAGTCGCCGCGTATATATGTATCGATCACTACAAATACGGAGCAAGAGCGTGTCGAATCTGAAAAACAAGGTCGCGTTGGTGACAGGCGGCGGACGCGGCATTGGTGCGGCGATCGCCAGGCGGCTGGCAAGTGAGGGCGCCATTGTCGCCATCACCTACGGGCAGTCGCAGGCAAAGGCCGATGCACTGGTCGCCGAAATCGAGCGCGCGGGCGGCAAGGCGCTCGCCGTACGCGCCGACAATCGAGATGCAAAGGCGTTGGAGACCGCCGTCCAGACGGTCGTCGAGCGGCACGGCCACATCGACATTCTGGTCAACAATGCTGGCATTTATGAAGCAGCCGCCATTACGGACGTGACCGCGGACGATTTCGACCGTACGGTCGATGTCAATGTGAAGGCGGTGGTACTGGCCACGAGCGCTGCGGCAAAACATATGCCGGAAGGCGGACGCATCATTTCGATCGGCAGCAATCTGGCGCAGCGCGTTCCCTTTCCGGGCATCAGCCTCTATGCGCTCAGCAAGTCAGCGCTCGTCGGCTTTACCAAGGCGGTCGCGCGTGACCTCGGACCGAAGAGCATCACCGTCAACATCGTCCATCCCGGCTCGACCAATACTGACATGAATCCGCAGGACGGCGCGCATGCGGATCCGCAACGCGGCTTGATGGCAATCCCCCGGTTCAACGATGCGAGCGAGGTGGCGAGCCTCGTCGCCTGGCTTGCCGGGCCCGAAGGCCGGGGCGTGACCGGCGCCGAATTCACCATCGACGGCGGCACGAACGCCTGACCGGCGACCAAATGCAGAAGAGGCCGGAAGCGATGCTCCCGGCCCCTTTTGGCGATCGGATAAACGATCAGGAGAAGAAGCGCTCCGGGCGATAGGGGGCGATGTCGATCACCGTCTTCTCGCCGGTCATGGCTTCGGCGAGCGCCCGGCCGGTGACCGGGCCGAGCGTCATGCCGTGATGGGCATGACCGAAGGCGAACCACAGGCCCTGGTGACGCGGCGCCTTGCCGATGATCGGCATCATGTCAGGCGTGCACGGGCGAGCGCCCATCCACGGTTCTTCGTCGCGGCGCTCGGCCAGTGGGAAGAACTCGCGCGCTACACGCTCGGCGCGGGTGAGCTGAACCGGCGTCTTCGGCGCATCGCGCCAGGCAAATTCCGCCCCCGTCGTCAGGCGGATGCCGCGCAGCATCGGCGCCAGGAAATAGCCCTTCTCGGCATCCAGTACCCAATTGTTGAGCTGGGCGCCCTCCTGCATGCCGTAATGCATGTGATAACCGCGCTTGACGGCAACCGGGAAATGGTAGCCGAGCTTGCGCGTGACCGTATCGGCCCAAGGACCAAGTGCGACGACGACTTCATGCGCCTCGAGCGGCCCTTCCGGGGTCGCGACCCGCCAGCCCGGACCTTCGAGAATGTGTTCCACCGTCGCCGCGTCCCCGGAAACCAGCCGGCCGCCGAGCGACTGGAAATAGGTGAGATAGGCCTTGTTGAGGCTGTGCGGATCGCGGATCGACCATGGGTCGCTCCAACGCAGGCCACCGACGAGATCGGCCCTGATCGAAGGCTCCAGGGTCTTCAATTCGCTGGTCGAGAGTTTCTGATGATTGACGCCGAAACCGGTCGACAGCTTCTCGGCATCCTTGTAGGCCGCGTCGCGCTCCTTCTCGGTGCGGAAGACCTTCATCCAGCCGTCCTTGCGGATCAGGTCGCCCGCGCCGGATGCATTGATGAGATCCTCATGCTCGGCGATCGAATTTTCGATCAGCGGCGCATACATGTTGGCGATGCGCTGGTGCTGGGTGAAGCCGGAATGCCACCAGTAGCGCGCCAGGAACGGCACCAGCCCCGGCAGCGCGCGAATATGGTAGTGCGCGTCGATGGTGTTGTTCAGCGCGTAGCGGAACAATGCCCCGAAATCATGCGGGAAGCCGTAGGGAAACACGCCCTCGCGCTGGATCAGGCCGGCATTGCCGTAGGATGTCTCTTCGCCCGCACCGCGACGATCAAGCAGCACCACCGACTTGCCGCGCCGCGCCAGATGGATGGCGGTCGATATGCCGACGATGCCGGCGCCGAGAACCACTACGTCAGTCTTCATGTCCAGTGCCCCGCTACTCGATCAAGACCATCAGCAGCGATGCACGCCGCTCGGCCCAAGCTACTTCCTCTTCAGCCCATTCATGATCTGCTCGAGATAACCGAGCAGAACCGCCGAAACCACGAAAGCGAGATGCATGATCGTCGCCCACATCAGTTGCTGGCTGGTATATTGCTGCGTGTTGAGGAAGATCTGCAGAAGATGGATGGACGAGATCGCGACGATCGACGATGCGACCTTGATCTTCAGGCTGCCGGCGTCGAGCTTGCCGAGGAAGGAGACCTCGGCATCAGCCTCGTCGAAGCGGCTGACGAAGTTCTCGTATCCTGAGATCATCACCATGACGATCAGGCTCGCCACTAGGGCGGCATCGATCAGGCCGAGCATCGACAGGATCATCTGGGCATCGTCGTAGACGAAGACCATGCCGGCGATCTTCAGGAACTTGTACATGAACGAAATGCCGTAGAGCGCCAACGCTGCAACAAGCCCGAGATAGAAAATGACCAGCAGCCAGCGACTGGACAGAATGATCCGCTCTACGAGGAGCTCCAGCGATTTCATGTGTTCCGCATTCCTTGGTGCGCGTCAGATCCGTTTCGGCATGAATAGCCAAGCACACCTGGGAGGGCAAGGGATGTAACCGGAGCATCGCGACATGCGAAAGGGACGAAGTCTTTCGACATTCGTCCCTTGTTGATTTCCTACTGCATAAATCCTTAAAGCTGAATCGATTTAAGCAGATAATTATGCAGCAGGTTTAATGCGTTACCAGCGCCTGGATCAGGTTCTGCGCATGAGCCCCACGACCAGCGAGATCACCAGGAAGGCGAGGAATAGGAAGAACAGGATCTGTGCAATACCTGCGGAAGCACCGGCAATACCGCCAAAACCAAGTACACCTGCGATAATTGCTACTACCAGAAAGACGAGAGCGTAGTAAAGCATAGGATATCTCCTTGTATGCGTCGCTGGAAATGAAACGTCATGACCGCCTATTTTGTTCCAGCACCGACGCAAGCAACGATGAAATCTTCAATCCCGCCCCGGAGGTTCGAAACCATCTGTTAACCATGATCGCCAAAACAGTCTCGATTTGGCACAGCCGAGGCGAAATTCGCCAGGAACCTTCGTGATAGTCTTACGTTGTTCCCTCAAGGAATGAAGCGGGTTCGACATGAAGATGCCAATGTCACATATTTGGAAGTCCGCAGCTGAAACAGCGCACCGAAACGCCGAAACGCCGGACAGTAATCTTCACATCGGTAGAACGATGCGTGATCTCTACGCGCACAACACAGACAAACCGAGCCAGAACTTAAACAATCTTCTCGAAAAACTGAAAAAGACCGAGCCGAAACCGAAGAGATAATTGCGCAGCGCCGTTCTTCCGCTACTGCCTGTTTCCTTAAATCCTATTCGATTAAGGATAAAAACATGCAGCAATTCAAAGTGCTACAGCGACCCTTGCGCGTCTAATAAGACGCGCGGGGCTGTGGGGGCTCAAAAACCAAAAGCAAACGCCGCGACGGTCGATCACCACGGCGGCGTTTGCTTTTGGCCTTTCGGCTCGGTCGGGTTCGCCTCTCAGTGGCGGGAAGCCCAGTCGTCGATCTGGCGTTCGGCTTCATCGCGGGCGATGCCGTAGCGGGCCTGGATACGGCCGGCAAGTTCCTTGCGCCGCCCGTCGATGACATCGAGATCGTCATTGGTCAGCTTGCCCCATTCGATCTGAGCCTTGCCCTTCAACTCCGCCCATTTGCCCTGAATGATGTCCCAGTTCATGCCTTGATCCTTTCAGCGCGGCGACGGAGAATCGCTTCGCACTTTTCCTGGAGATGCTTTAGTTGCGGAACTTCGGCTTGTCGTCCGTGCGGGCAGCAACAGCGTAGGTGCCGTCGTCAGCGATCACATTGACTTCAAGCTGACGCGAAGGCGTGATCCACCATTCTATCGTCGCATCCTCGACAAACAGGGCGGGATCGACTTCGGCACATTTGCCATAGGCGCTCTTGAACGCCTTGCCGACCTCCTCGATCGACGGCGAAAGCAATTCATGAAATTCCTCGACAGTCTCAAAACCGACGACCGGTGTCGGGACTTCACGGCAGGCGGCGTCGCCCTGCATGCAACCGACGAGGACCATGATGGCAGCGATATGTTCCATCCGCATGCTCCTTCCATCAAAAACGTGAACAGCAAACGGTTATGAACGGCGCGAAGTTCCATGGGCCGAATCAAATTTCGTCGATGCCTTCGCTGGAGCGAGCACTCGACGCGGTATTTCATGCCCAGCGCGATGGTTGCGGCTGGCGAAACAGGTCGCAGGCGCACGTCGGAGCAATTGCCGCTGGCGGCCCTTCAAATCCCCGGATCGACGACAGGTCTGGGAAGAATTTGCCCAATGGAACAAATCGGCGTGATCGTCGTTTCCACAGCAATAACAAGCGCCGCACCCGTGGCGATACCACAAGGGAGACATTGATGAGCGGTGCGGATCCGACCGTTGCGAGCATTCCAAAGGTGGTTAAGATAGGCGCGAAGCCAGGGTCAGGGCTGGCGTCGGCAAGGCGTGTTCGCTTTGGCGAACGGCCTCATTGTCGTCATTCTGTTCGTCATCAGTCCCCCGCAACCGGTCTCGGCCGAATGCATCCTTCAATGTTCAACAAAGCAAACCTCGGATAGGAACGCGTCATGAAGAAGATACTTATCGTAGCAAGCCTGATCCTCCCCTTGGCGGCATGCACGCAAACGGAGAAGGGCGCGGCGATCGGCGCGACCGGCGGCGCAATCATCGGCGGTGCAGCCACGGGCAATGTCAGAGGTGCTGCGGTCGGTGCCGCCATCGGCGGTGTCGCCGGCGCGCTCGTTGGCAATGCCAATGAGCCGGGACGTTGCATCTATCGCGACCGCTACGGCCGCCGCTACGAGGCCGCCTGCTAAGGCGCAAACGTCAAGAGGTCCAGGGAAGCGGGCTTCGGCCCGTTTCTCATGTCTTGCGCTTACAACTCGGGGAGAACTTTTTCGTCGGCACGGCTACTGCATAATTGCAGCAGGTTTAAAGTGTTACCGCGTCGTTTGTGCGTCCTGTTTGACGCGCGGCGCTGCAAGCGCCTCGGCGTCATCCAGCTTTTGCAGAAGGTCGATGAAAAGGTCAGGCACCGGCTCCTGCTCGATCGCGCGGTAGAGCGCCTTCAGCTTCGAGCCGATCAAGCCGTTCGGATCTGAGCCTCTCGCAGCCTTCGCCGTTTCCTCTTCCCCTACGCCACGCTCGTCCACAGGATGCTCCATCCCACAACCCCTAAGCCAGACAGCGCTCGAAACACCTCGAGCACGCATCGCTGTTGCCAGCTTCCCATAGGCCGAAAAACGTGTTCAAAACATTCACGTCTTTCGCAGGATGCTCATTGTCCTCAGAAAACAAGCGAATCACATCAGACCCAAGGAAGTACTTGATGTCACTTTCGACCCGTATTGCACCACACCTTCCCTTTCTCCGCCGTTACTCCCGCGCCGTGACCGGTTCGCAGGCGGCCGGAGACGGTTATGTGGCTGCAATTCTGGAAGCATTGATCGAGGACATCAGCCTTTTCCCGGAGGGTTCCAACGACCGCATTTCCCTCTACAAGCTGTTCTGCTCGCTGTTCGAGAAAGTCTCCGTCGACCGGACGGAGAACGTCTCTCCATTCGCCTGGGAACAGCAGGCTGCCGCCAATCTTTCGCTGATCGCGCCCGCGGCACGGCAGGCCTTTCTGCTCGTTTCGGTCGAAGGTTTCTCGATTGCCGATGCCGCCGAGATCATGGGGCAGAGCCAGGCGGCGTTTTCCAAGCTGCTGACGGTGGCCTCGGAAGACATTTCGCGCCAGGTGGCAACCGAAGTCCTGATCATCGAGGATGAGCCGCTGATTGCGCTCGATATCGAAGATATGGTGACGAGCCTCGGCCATCGCGTGACCGGCATTGCCCGCACGCATAAGGAAGCGCTGGATCTTTACCGCAAGACGGCGCCGAAGATGGTTCTCGCCGACATACAGCTGGCCGACGGCAGCTCCGGTATCGACGCGGTCAACGAGATCCTGAAGGATGCGGCGGTACCGGTGATCTTCATCACCGCCTTCCCCGAGCGGCTGCTGACAGGCAAGCGGCCGGAGCCCGCCTTCCTCGTGACCAAGCCGTTCAACCCGGACATGGTCAAGGCGCTGATCAGCCAGGCCCTGTTCTTCGACGAACACGCCCGCTCGACACGCGGATAAGCGCACACGCCTTAGGCCGGCAGCTGCCGTTCCGGCTGCTGCTCGCGCACCTCCTCGAAGATCGTCATGGCGATCAGCGACAACGGCAGCGCCAGCATCGCGCCGACCGCGCCCCACATCCATGTCCAGAAGATGATGGCGACGAAGACGAGGAACGGGTTGACTTCGAGCCTGTTGCCCAGGATCGACGGGATCACCAGATTTTCCATGACCAGATGCACGACGAAAAAGACGGCCGCCGGCGCCAGCGCCAGGAGGATGGCTTCGTGCGTCATCAGCCCGCCGACGAGCAGGGCCAGCGTCATCATGGTCACGCCGAGATAGGGTATGAAGCTGGAGACGAAGGCAAACAACCCCCAGAGCGGTGGCATGGCCAGGCCGCCGACCAGCGCGATGAGCATGGTGACGACGCCGAGCGCCAGATAGATTAGGCTCGCGATCGAAAAATACTGCGCCAGTGCGGTTTCGATCGCGTTCATGATCCGGATCGTGCTCAGACGTCGCTCCCGGCTGTTGAAGGCAAGGATGATGGTCCTGCGCAGATGCAGGCGACCCAGCAGGAAGAGCCCGAGTGCTGCAAGGAAAATCAGCGTCTGGACCAGGGCCGGCGTCAGCCCGGCGGCGACAACGCCGAGAACCGGACCAGCGTTCTTCATGACGGTGTCGGCAAGGGCTCCGTTGCCGGTTCCTCGCGCCACCGCCAGGCGCAGCCATTCGAAACGCTCGATGAAGGGTAACACACGTTCGACGACCCCCTCCGCCAGGGCCGGTGCCTTTTGCGCCAAGTCCGTCATTGGTCCGAGCAGGGCGCTGACCACCGAGGCGAGCCCAAGCACGAAGAACAGTGCCAGCAGCAGCCCACCCATGATCGGCGGCAGGCCGAACTTTGCCAGGCTGTCGGCCGCGCGTCCGAGCACGATGCCGACGACGACGGCGAGCGTGATCGGCATCAGGATCGTTTCCATCGAGTAGACGGCGGCTGAGCCGGCGATCACGAAGAGGCCGATGATGCTCCAGGCCACCATCAGGTCGATGCCGTCCCGCTTCGGCTCGGCGGGAAGTGCCGCCTCGACCGAGGCCTTTTCCTCCTCGGCGATGCGCTTCAGCTTGTAGTAAGCAGCCGTGTGCCCGGATGTGTCCAATGCCGTCCCTCGCCGTTGTTTGTCATGCGTCACGCCTAGAGCATTTTCGAGGAAAAGTGCGAAACGGTTTTCCGTCAGGAAATACGTAAAAGGAAAGAGATAGAGTGCGTCTGCGGCTCCGTCCAAACTGGAAACGCTCTACAGCGCCGCGCGTCTTATTAGACGCGCAAAGGTCGCTGTAGCACTTTGAATTGCGGACCGGATCACTCAGTGCCGTTCAGGCGGAAACACATGCAGGGTCAGCGACAGAAGCCCCAGGCCGAGGACGATGATGAGCAATGTGTGCGCCACGCCGACGGCTGTATGCGGGATGAACCCAAAACCGATCAACAGACCTGCAAAAGCAACCACGCAGACCCGCGGTAGCCAGTAGAGCATCGACAGCCCTCCCGTTTTTTTATGGAACCACAGGTAAACGTGCGGACTGGCGAATGGTTCCTGCCTGGGAGCCGCAGGTGGGGCGGTCGCGACAAAAGAAAACGCCGCCGTGCGTTGGGCACGGCGGCGGAAAGATAACATCACGCAAAGCCTTCTCGGCTTCGCCAAGCGCCTTAAAGCGTTTCCGGTTTAGACGGAACCGTAACAGCGCCGCGCAATTTTTGCGAGAGATGCTTTAGGCAGCGGCCGCGACGACGATTACTTCGACGAGGTATTCCGGCGTTGCAAGCTTGGCTTCGCCGGTGGCGCGTGCCGGGGTGTTGCCCTGCGGTGCCCAGGCGTCCCAGACCGAGTTCATCTTCGGGAAGTCGGCCATGTCCGCGAGCCAGATGGTGGCCGAGAGAATGCGGGTCTTGTCGGTGCCGGCGAGCGCCAGAAGACGGTCGACTTCGGCAAGCGCCTGCTTCGTCTGGGTCACGACATCGTCACCGGCATTGCCGACCTGGCCGGCGAGGTAGACGGTGTTGTTGTAAACCACGGCCTGGCTCATCCGGGGGCCGGTTTCGAAACGCTTGATTTCCATGATCGTGTTCCTGAAGTTGGGTCGAACGCTGATGGTTCGACCGAAAAGCGGCTGCCCGCCGCCGGAAGGCGAGAAGTGAATGGCGGCGCGAAAGCTCTACACCATCGGCCCGGCAAGGCCAAGAAGCCGGGGCGTTCTTTCCCCGGCCTCCTATTAGAGCGCTTCCACTTTAGATAGAGTCATGGAAACGCTCCATCTCCTACGCACTTCCGGACGGAAAACCGCTCCGCACTTTTCCTGGAAATGCTCTTGTTACACGGCGCCGAAAGGCTCAGGCCGCCTGTTTCTTGGCGAGCCGTGCCTTGATGCTGGCAACGTCGGCGCGCGGCGTCGCGGCAAACAGCGTCTTGGTGTAGCTGTGCTTGGGATCAGCGAAGACTTCGTCGCGGCTGCCGTATTCGACGGCCTCACCGAAATACATCACCATCACGTCGTCGGCGATATAGCGCACCACCGAGAGGTCGTGGCTGATGAAGACGTAGGTCAGTTGGAACTCGTCCTGCAGGTCCGCGAGCAGGTTCAGCACTTGCGCCTGAACCGACAGGTCGAGCGCCGAGACCGGCTCGTCCAGCACCAGAAGCTTCGGGTTGAGCATCAGCGCGCGCGCAATGGCGATACGCTGGCGCTGGCCGCCGGAGAACATGTGCGGGTAACGATTGTAGTGCCGCTCGTCGAGACCGACCTTCTTCAGCATCGCCATCGCTCGCTCGCGACGTTCGTCGGCGGGCGTCTTGGTGTTGATGATCAGCGGTTCGGTGAGGATGTCGCCGATCTTCTGGCGCGGGTTGAGCGAGCCATAGGGGTTCTGGAAGACGATCTGCACCTTGCGGCGCATCTCCGGCGTCAGGTCACCCTTGGTGATGTCGATCTTGTTGCCATCGATCAGCAGGTCGCCTGATGTCGCCGGATCGATCAGCGTCAGGATGCGGCCAAGCGTTGACTTGCCGCAGCCGCTTTCGCCGACGATCGCCAGCGTCTTGCCCTGTTCGACCGAGAAGCTCACGCCCTTGAGCGCATGCACGGTCTTGGCCTTTTTTATCAGGCCGCCGGGGATATGGTAGTCGCGCACCAGATTGCGCGCTTCGAGAACGACGGTCATCGGGCGGCTCCTTGAAGGCTCGGCTCATCGACGAAAAGTTCGGAGATGGTCGGCAGCCGGTCACCGGTCGCATTGTCCGGCAGGGCTGCCAGAAGCGCGCGCGTGTAGTTACTCTTCGGCGATTCGAACAGCGACAGGACGTCGGCTTCTTCCATCTTGCGACCCTTGTACTGCACGACGACGCGGTCGGCCGTCTCGGCGACCACGCCCATATTGTGCGTGATCATGATCAGGCCCATGCCATGCTCGGCCTGAAGCCGCATCAGGAGGTCGAGGATCTGCTTCTGGATCGTCACGTCGAGCGCGGTCGTCGGCTCGTCGGCGATCAAGAGCTTCGGGTTGCAGGCAATGGCAATCGCGATCATCACGCGCTGGCACTGACCGCCCGACATCTGGTGAGGATAGTGCCCAAGCCGTTCGGCCGGATCGGGAATGCCGACCGCCTCGAACAGTTCGATGGCGCGCTTGCGCCGCTGAGCCTTGTCGAGACCGAGGTGAATGCGCAGCACTTCCTCGATCTGGAAGCCGACCGTGAAGCACGGATTGAGGCTTGCGACCGGCTCCTGGAAGATCATCGAGATATCCTTGCCGATGATCTTCTTGCGCTCGGACGACGACATGCCGAGCAGGTCGCGTCCGTTGAACGTCAGCTTGTCGGCCGTAACGTTGGCCGTCCAGGGCAGGAGACCCATGGCCGCCAACATAGACACGGATTTGCCCGAGCCGGACTCGCCGACGATCGCCAGCACTTCCTTTTCATGAACCTTCATCGACACGCCGTCGACGGCGCGGAAGGGACCGGTGGCCGTCTGGAATTCGACGACCAGGTTTTCAATTTCGAGAAGCGCCATGATCAGGACCTCTTCAGCTTGGGATCGAGAGCATCGCGCAGGCCGTCACCCATCAGGTTGATCGCCAGCACCGTGACCAAAATTGCAACGCCCGGAAGCGTCACTACCCACCACTTGCTCTGGATGAACTCACGCGCTTCGGCGAGCATCGTGCCCCACTCCGGTGTCGGAGGCTGTGCACCCATACCGAGGAAGCCGAGAGCGGCGGCGTCGAGGATCGCGCTCGAGAACGACAGCGTCGCCTGGACGATCAGCGGCGCCATGCAGTTCGGCAGGATCGTCTTGAACATCAGGCGGCCGTGGCCGGCACCCGCCACCTTCGCGGCAATGACGTAGTCACGGCTCTTCTCGCTCATGACGGCAGCACGCGTCAGGCGCACGAAGTGCGGCTGGAAGACCAGTGCGATGGCGATCATCGCATTGGTCAGGCCCGGTCCGAGAACGGCGACCAGCACGAGGGCCAGCAGCAGCGACGGGAAGGCCAGGATGATGTCCATCACACGCATGATGACGGTATCGACCCATCCACGGAAGTAACCCGCGATCACGCCGACGAAAATACCGCCGACCAGCGAGAGCGTGGTGACGATGACGCCGACGAACAGCGAGAACTGGGTGCCGTAGATCAGGCGCGAGAGCATGTCGCGACCAACGGCGTCGGTCCCGAGCAGGAATTCGGCACGGCCGCCTTCCTGCCACACTGGCGGGATCAGCACCGCATCGCGGTACTGGGCGGTCGGGTCATGCGGCGCGATGATCGGCGCGAAGATCGCGAGCAGGACGAGGAACAGGAAGAACACAAGGCCGATGACGGCACCGCGGTTCTCGGAGAAATAGTACCAGAATTCGGCCAGTCGCGCCCGGCGGGACGGATCTGTCGAAACGGCGCTCGTTGCAGCAGCTTGAGACATATCGCCCTCCTTAGTGCCGGATGCGGGGGTTGATGAGACCGTAGAGCAGGTCGACGGCAAGGTTCACCAGCATGATGATGCCAGCAATGACCAAGAGGCCACCCTGAATGACGGCGTAGTCGCGCCGGAAGACGGAATCGACCATCCACTTGCCGATGCCCGGCCAGGAGAAGATCGTCTCGGTCAGGATCGCGCCGGCGAGCATGACGCCCACCTGCAGGCCGATCGTCGTGATGACCGGGATCATCGCGTTTCGAAGCGCGTGGACACCGACGACACGGAAGGTCGAGAGGCCCTTGGCGCGCGCCGTGCGCACATAGTCTTCCGAAAGCACTTCAAGCATCGCCGATCGGGTCTGGCGCGCAATCACCGCCAGCGGGATGGTGCCAAGCACGATCGTCGGCAGGATGAGATGGCTCACCGCAGACTTGAACGCACCCGCCTGCCCCGACAACAACGAGTCGATCAGCATGAAGCCTGTAACCGGCGGGAAGAAGTACATCAGCGAGATGCGGCCCGAAACCGGCGTCCACTGCAGGATGCCGGAGACCAGCATGATCAACAGCAGGCCCCACCAGAAGATCGGCATGGAGAAACCGACGAGTGCGGTGCCCATGATCGTCTGGTCGACGAAGGAGCCGCGCTTGATCGCCGCGATGACGCCGGCGGGAATGCCGAGCACGATCGCGAAGATGATCGCGCAGAGCGAAAGCTCCAGCGTCGCCGGGAACAGTTCGAAGAACTGGTCGATCACCGGCTTCTTCGTCACGATCGACGTGCCGAAGTCGCCCTGGACGACGCCCAAGAGATAATCGAAGTATTGGATCACGAACGGCCGGTCGAAACCGAGCGCGTGTGAAATTTCCGCATGCCGCTCCGGCGACATGACACGCTCGCCCGAAAGCAGGGCGACAGGATCGCCCGGAAGCATGCGAATGAAGGAGAAGGCAATGATGGAGACCCCGATGAAAGTCGGGATCAGGACCGCCAAACGCCCCAAGAGAAATCGAAACATGTTTTACCCCGCGCCACGTTGCCGCGCCGTTGTCTCCCGGCGCTGGCACCACTGCATGTTTCCTTGAACCCTTCGGATTCGAGGGCAAAAACATGCAGCAACTCAAATTGCTACAGCGACCTTTGCGCGTCTGACAGGACGCGCGCCACTGTAGTAGATGCAAAGAGGGGCGTTTGCCCGTGGCAAACGCCCCCTTTCGGATCAGTTCATTAGCTTACTCGACAATATCCACGCCGTCGAAGGCAAAATCGCCGAGTGGGCTCTGGACGAAACCTTCGACATTCTTGCGCATCGGAACGACCGACAGCGAGTGGTCGAGCGTTGCCCAGGGCGCTTCGCGCTTGAAGACGACCTGCGCCTCTTCGTAGAGCTTGGTGCGCTCTGCCAGGTCGGACGTTTCCTTGGCCTTCTTGACCAGGGTGTCGAATTCCTGGTTGCACCACTGAGCGCGGTTGTTGCCGCCGACAGCGTTGCAGCCGAGAAGGGTGTCGAGGAAGTTGTCCGGGTCGCCGTTGTCGCCGGTCCAGCCGAGGATGACGGCACCGTCACGGTCCTTTGCCTTCGACTTGTCGAGGTATTCGGCCCATTCGTAGGACACGATCTCGACCTTGACACCGATCTTGGCGAAGTCAGCCTGCATCAATTCGGCAGCGCGGCGGGCGTTGAGCATGTACGGGCGCGAAACCGGCATCGCCCACAGCTTCATCGACAGATCCTTGACGCCTGCGTCTTCGAGCATCTTCTTGGCTGCGTCGAGATCGTAGGTGTCGTCCTGGAGCGTGTCGTTGTACGACCACATCGTCGGCGGGATCGGGTTCGTTGCCGGCTGGGCAGCGCCCTGGAATACGGCATCGACGATCGCCTGCTTGTTGATCGCCTTGTTCAGCGCCTTGCGGACTTCCGGCTTGTCGAACGGAGCCTGCGTCGTGTTGTAGGCGAGGTAAGCAACGTTCAGACCGGCCTGTTCCATGACCTTCAGGTTCGGATCGGCCTTCATGGCCTGTACGTCGGCCGAGTTCGGGTACGGCATCAGGTGGCATTCGCCGGCCTGCAGCTTCTGGAAGCGAACCGAAGCGTCGGTGGTGATCGCGAAGACGAGGTCGTCGATCTTCTGCTTGCCACCCCAGTAGTCGGGGTTTGCCTTGTAGCGGATGACGGCATCCTGCTGGTAGGCGACGAACGCGAACGGACCGGTGCCGAGCGGCATCTGGTTCATCTGGTTCATCTTGCCTTCGGCCTGCAGCTTGTCGGCATATTCCTTCGACAGGATCGAAGCGAACGGCATGGCGATGTTGGCGAGGAACGGTGCTTCCTTGCGCGTCAGGGTGAACTTGACCGTCAGGTCATCGACCTTCTCGACCGACTTGATGACTTCCGGGAAGCCCATGCCGGCTGCGTATTCCCACGAAGCGCCGGTCACGTATTTGTTCCAGGGATTGTCGGCCTTGAGCTGGCGCTCATACGAGAACACGACGTCGTCGGCGTTCAGCTCGCGAGTGGGAGTGAAGAACTCCGTCGTCTGGAACTTCACGCCCGGACGCAGCTTGAACGTGTATTCAAGGCCGTCATCGGAAATGGTCCAGCTCTCAGCGAGGCCCGGCTCGGTTTCGGTCGTGCCCTTCTTGAACTCGAGCAGGCGGTTGTAGACCGTGTGCGCCGCTGCGTCGAACGTCGTGCCGGCGGTGTAGAGGCCCGGATCAAAACCCTCAGGCGAACCTTCCGAGCAGTAAACGAACGTTTTCGACCAGGCGGAGCCGGCCATCAGCGTGGCAAGCGCCGTCGCTGCGAAGAGTGTAGTGAGCTTTTTCATGAGCTTTGCTTCCCAGATTTGTTCTTGTTCTCGTATTTTCCTGACGCGGAATGACGTTTGCCCCCGGTCAAGGCCGGATGGAACGACATTTGGCGTCGCATTGCAATAAGTCGCCAAACAAATTTGTCTATGCGAAAAATTCCTCCTATGGCGGAGCCGGAAATCTGTCCACTGTTTTAGAATACCCTGACATTTCCAGGGGCTTTTTCGGCCGCTGCTCGGCCGGCGTGCAACATCCCGATCCGGCTTATCGGTGACGGCGTGACCGAAGTGCGACGGTGACAGGCGGGAGTGTGGAGCAGGTCACATGTGCCGACCGCATCCATCGTGCACCCGCCTTGCGTGTGTCGCTCCGGCCGGGCGATCGGCGATTCGACGAAAATCGCAAGAAACGGTCAATCCCAAGATAGTTGGGTAGAAATCCCCTATGCGATCGTGCAATAGAACCTGGACAAAATCTCGGGGGAGACAATCGACGTGCCAAAACGTCCTTGGGAGGGGGCGGCATCCGCCACTCGGCGCTTTCAACATCGCGGCGACGCGACCGCGAGACGACCATGATGATGCCGATCCGCAATTTCGTCACCGGCTTCATGCCGTTGATTGAGCCGGCCTTGCGAGTAGACTGCCGCCTCGCGACAAAAGGGTAGCGCACGCGTGGCACGTTTGCTGGAAAATCACAGGCGTTACGATCTCCGCGACGATCTGGAGAAAGCGCTCAACCGCGTCGACTTCTTCCGCATCTTTCACACGATGGCATTGCGGTTCGGCTTCAACCATTTCGGCATTCTGCAGCTCGGCAACGAGAACGACGCCTGCATGTTGTCCACCCGGCTCGTCCTGCACGATCTTCCGTCGGGCCTCGCGGAAGAATACGACAAGCGCCACCGCTTCGGCGATTCGCTTTTCTACAAAACCCTGCACACATCGATCATTTCCTCCGTCTGGAGGTCAGGCGATCCCGGCTGCGCCAATGGCCAGAACCTGCTGGTCCAGCTCGGCTTCGAGCTGCTCTTGAGCGTGCCGGTGCACGCGGCAGCGACCGGCGCGCGATACGCCGTCCTGTTTCTGGGCGACGGCAACGACATCGGCCGCTCCGAGCATTTCGAGCTGACCTATGACGCCGTCTGCGCCTTCGACTATTTCTATCGCATCGCGCTTTCCAACAAGGCCGGCATGGGCCTGACGCCGCGCGAGACGGAGATCCTCAAGTGGATCTCCCATGGCAAGACGGCAAGCGAGATCGCGCTGATCGTATCGGTGTCCGAACACACCGTGAATTCGCATACGGCGACAATCCTGAAGAAGCTGGATGTCGTCAATCGGACCCAAATGGTGGCGAAGGCGATACGCGAACAGATCATTCAGTGAAGCCGATCGACGGGGCGATCTGAACCTGGCGGCGTCGCAAGGCGGCCCCGCTGACAGCAGGCGCCGCAGAAACGATGCAAACTCGCCACCCCACCCGCTTGCCGATGACAGGCGCGCGCAGCAGAATGGCTCCCGGTCACTCAGGTACTTGGACGATCATGACACAAAAAGCCCATATCCTGCTCGTTGACGACGACCCTGCGGAGAACCTCATTCTGCGCGGGCTGATCAAGAAGGTCAGCACCATCGAGATCGAACTGCATTATTGCCAGACGATCGAAAGCGCCCTCGAATTCCTTCGTTCGGGCAAACCGGTGTCGATGGTGTTGATGGACAATCGCCTTCAGCCGCAGCGCGACTTTCGCGAAACCGTGCCGGCACTCCGGTACCAGGGCTTCATCGGCCCGATCGGCGTGATCTCGGGGTCGCTCGTCGAGCCCTATTTCCAGAGTCTGGAAGAGTACGGCGCGGATTTCCGGATCGACAAGTCCGAGATCGATCCGACGGCAATAGAGTTCATCCTGAGGGAATATCTGGCACCGAACTGAAGGGGCGGCCGGCGGCCGCTTTGAGCGGCTAAATCATGAGCGGTAGAGCTACGGCGCCGAGGTCATGACTGATACGCGGCGCCGCAAACGTCGGATCAGGCCGCAGTCGTCTGCGGGGCCTGCGGACGCTTGGTCTCTTCCAGGCCGAGCAGGAAGTTGATCTGGGGACGCGCCTTGACCAGATCGTCGATGGTGTAGCCCTGAAGCACCTCGAAGAAAGCGTTCAAAGCCTTGCGCAGAGCGGTATTGAGGCCGCAGCTGTCAACCAGCGGGCAATCGATTTCACCGGCTTCGAAGCACTCGGCCATCGCGAAGCTGTCTTCCGTGACCTTGACCACGTCGAACAGGGTGATTGCGGAAGCGGGCCTCGGCAGCCGTACGCCGCCGTTGCGGCCACGAACAGTCTCGACCAGGCCAGCGCGGGTCAGCGGCTGGAGAATCTTGAACAGAAACAGCTCTGAGACGCCATAGGCCCTGGCGATTTCAGGAATGCGGCTGAGCTTCTCGCCGTTTGCAGCGCAGTACATCAACATGCGAACCGCGTAGTTCGTTTGTTTCGTCAGTCGCATCATTCACTCCGAAATCGAGAGGTTTATCAAACCTTCATATAGGACGGATCGTAGTTTGGAACAATTCCAAAATACCAAAAAAGTCACATCTGCTTGATCGTTAACGGTTTCCCAGTTGACTGTTTGGTGGCTGCCGATCAAAAAGATGAGCGATTTTGTTAACTTAGCTCAAACCAAAAAAATGGAGGAAACCATGTCCGTTTCAAGAGCTGCAATGGGCGTATTGTCCCTCACCGCCAGCCTGTTCGCGTCCACTGCTGCCTGGGCCGATGGCGAGGTCAACATCTATTCCTATCGTCAGCCCGATCTGATCAAGCCATTGCTTGATGCCTTTACCAAGGAAACCGGCATCACGACGAACGTGCTCTTCCTCGACAAGGGCCTCGTCGAGCGCATCCAGGCCGAAGGCGCCAACTCGCCTGCGGACGTGATCCTCACCGTCGACATCAGCCGCCTCACTGAAGCCAAGGATGCGGGCGTGACGCAGCCGGTCGCCAACGAGACGATCAACAAGGACATCCCGGCGCACTTCCGCGACCCCGATGGCAACTGGTTCGGCCTGACGACCCGCGGACGCGTTGTCTACGCCTCCAAGGACCGCGTCGCCGAAAACGACATCACCTATGAGGAACTCGCCGATCCCAAGTGGAAGGGCAAGATCTGCACCCGTGATGGCCAGCACTCCTACAATATCGGCCTGTTCGCCTCGATGATCGCCCACAACGGCGAAGCCGAGACCGAGAAGTGGCTGACTGGCCTGAAGAACAATCTGGCGAAGAAGCCCGATGGCGGCGACCGCGACCAGGCAAAGGCGATCCTTGCCGGCGAATGCGATCTGGCGCTTGGCAACACCTACTATGTCGGTCTGATGCTGACCAACGAGAAGGAGCCGGAACAGAAGGAATGGGCGGCGGCTATCAAGGTGCTCTTCCCGAACGCCAAGGACCGCGGCACGCATGTGAACATTTCGGGCATGGCACTCGCCAAGAACGCCCCGAACAAGGACAATGCGTTGAAGCTGATGGAATTCCTGTCGGAAGGCGAAGCGCAGAAGATCTACGCCGAGCAGGTATACGAATATCCGGTGCTGCCGGGTGCCGAGCCCTCCGACGTGGTCAAGTCGTTCGGCACGATCAAGCCCGACGAACTGCCGTTGGCCGACATTGCAGCCAACCGCAAGAAGGCATCGGAACTGGTCGACAAGGTCGGCTACAACGACGGCCCGCAGGACTGATCCTACTGCATGTTTCCTTAAATCCCATTCGATTTAAGGATCAAAACATGCAGCAATTCAAAGTGCTACAGCGACCTTTGCGCGTCAAATTAAGACGCGCGGCGCTGTAGCCATCGCGTGAATTGGAAACAGCGGGCCGTGTGCCCGCTGTTTTCGTTTTGATGACAGCGTCGCGCCTTGTGTGGGGAAGCCGCTCGACGGACCAGAGGGCTACTGAGCCTGCGCCCTCAGTTCGCCGGCATAATCGAGGATCGCCTTGCGCCGTTCCGGTGTGCCGGGATGGGTCGCAAGGATGCTGGTGTCGGAACTGTCGCCAAGCTCCTTTTCGAGCAGGTCGAAGAACCGTGCGATTGCCGTCGGATCCCGCCTGGCTTTCAGCATCAGTTCCACCGAATGCCGATCTGCTGCCGCTTCCGCGCTACGCGAAAAGGAGAGCGTAAGGAGACCGGCACCCTGCACCAGAATGTCCTCAGCACCGGAGCCGATGTCGCCACCGATCATCATGACCAGCCCAGCGACGCCCGCGGCGCGGTAGATCTGGCGCAGGCTATGCTCGAGTTCGACATGACCGATCTCGTGCGCCAGCACGCCGACGATCATTTCGGTATCGTCGCCGGCAAGCTCGATCAGCTCATCGGTAACGATCAGCGTGCCGTCGGGCAGCGCGAAAGCATTCGGGCCGATGGTCCCGCCCATGCGGAAGTTGAGGGTGTAGCCACCCTCGCCGCGATCGGACAGCCGTGCGATCGCGTTGAACCCCTCACGGATCTTGTCCTGGCGCTCAATTGCAAGCGCCGACGTGTCGAGCAGCGTGCGATCCATCGTCTCCATGGTGCTTGCCGACATGATCTTCGGCACGATCGGCGGCGTCACCAGCACGGCGATTTCGACCAGCGCCGGTACGGCATAACGATAGATGGCCACGCCGCTGAGCACGGTCGCCAGGACGACCGCGATCAGGCGCGGGTGAAAACGCTCCCATTCGTGGACGAGATTGGTTTTTCCCTTGCGTTTCAGGAAACGATCGACGGCGTCGTTGTCGGTCGTCTCGAACAGAGAACCATCGGGAAACTCGATGCGACGCGGAATGGCGCCGACGCGCGCAGAAATATCGACGGCAGCAAGTGCTCCACCTGCAAGTTCGGCGCCGGCCTCATCCAAAGCCTTGAGGCCACCGCCATCTTCGATCAGCCGCGAGGGCACCGACCGGCTGGAACCGGCCGGATGCCACTCGCCAACAGCAATCTCCGTGCCGTTAGAAGCCAAAGTCGAACCCTTCGAAGTCCATGAACTCCGAACCGACGGCCGAACCTTCCTGGGCGATCCGGTCGAACATCTCGCCGACATTGCCTTCGAAATGGACGCCCGTGTGTTCATTGACATAACGCGCCATGCGCACGGCTGCCCAGGGACGCATAAGGCCCAGCGTGAAGATGGTGACGATCATGTTGGTAATCGCGATCCAGGCGTAACGGCCCCGCGACAGGTCGCTCGTCAACTGATGCTTGCCGTCGAAGGTCGTTGCCGACCAGGCGACGTTGCGCACGCCGGCACGGTAGAACAGCGCCGCGACCCCGAAGATCGAGAGGAATGCAATGTAGGCGATGACGAACAAGGCAATCATCGAAACGTGCATTCCCAGCGTTGCCTCAATGGAGCCGTCGAACAACGACATGATCACGGCCAGATTGAGGAAACCAATAAAGGCAATGATCAGCAGGCCAGCGACGATGATGGCCGCCGACAGGAACCACGACTTGTAGATCGCACCGACGGAAGGATCGGTCGCGAATGCCCGTTGCCCATAACGCAGGTTGCTGCCGATGTAGCGATAGGACCAGCGGCTGGCGAGCGGCACCAGGATGCCAAGTGTGAGGACCGAAATAACCGGACCGACGATGAAGGCGAGAAACGCACCGCCGACGCCGCCGACGAAATCGAACCGCACATTGCGATAGCTGGTCACGCGGGCACTGAAGCGCAGGCCCCTGACGACCAGCCATGGCACGAAGGCCACCAGCAACAGGGCAAGAATGATGCCGGCGATCGGCACGACGTTCAGCATGACGTTGTAGAAGATCAGGTAAGCGAAAACGATCACCCGACCGATCAGGATCTGCTTACCCTTTGCGTGATATTCGAAGGCGCGCCCGAGAAGCACCGTGTTACCGTAGAAATAGCGGTTGCGGCGGACCTTCGCCCAGGCGGAATAGATGCCGAGCGTGATGATCGTCAGCAGCACGTTGACGATCCAGATGCCAAAATACTCTTTTCCGCTACCGGTAAACGACAGACGGTGGAAATTGTCCGGTACCCTCTGCGTCAACGTCCCTTGCATCGACGCCGTTTCGGCCACGACCATGATAAAACCTCTCTCAATGAAATCAGCTTGCGGCAGCCCGCCATCACACAGGCGCCGCGTTGCGACAGATTGACGTCAATTGTGAACCCAGCGAACTGTGGCTATCCCCCGGATGAGCCTTCCATGCAAATGAACGGTCGAAATGCCTGCAATATTCGACCAAGGCGCGAATCAATTTTCCGCCGCCTCGGGCATATCAAATTAGTTGCAGTGCAACATGACATGCAACAGAAAAGGGTCTTTCGAAGGGGCCCCGGCATGCAAAAAAAGGCCTCTCGAAGGAGGCCTCGGGCACGCAACAAAAAAGGGCCTCCCGAAGGAGGCCCTGGAGGCGGGAGGATCTTTATCCCGTCATTACTTCATCGTCGGCATGACGAACTCGGCACCGTCCTTGATGCCTGACGGCCAACGCTCAGTGATCGTCTTGGTCTTGGTCCAGAACTTGATCGAGTCCGTGCCGTGCTGGTTGAGGTCGCCGAAGGACGAGGACTTCCAGCCGCCGAAGGAGTGGTAGGCGAGCGGAACCGGGATCGGAACGTTGACGCCGACCATGCCGATGTTGATGCGCGAGGCGAAGTCACGGGCAGCATCGCCATCGCGGGTATAGATCGCGACGCCATTGCCGTATTCGTGCTTCATCGGCAGGTCGAGGGCTTCCTCGTAGTTCTTGGCGCGAACAACCGAAAGGACCGGTCCGAAGATTTCGGTCTTGTAGATATCCATATCCGGGGTGACGTGGTCGAACAGGCAACCGCCGACGAAGTAGCCGTCCTCATAGCCCTGGAGCTTGAAGTCGCGGCCGTCGACCACGAGTTTCGCACCCTGCTCGAGGCCGCTGTCGATCAGGCTTCTGATGCGCTTCTCCGCTTCCTTGGTGACAACCGGGCCCATGTCGGCCTTCTCGTCGGTATAGGGGCCGATGCGCAGGCTTTCGACCATCGGCGTCAGCTTGGCGATCAGGCGGTTGGCAGTGTCCTCGCCAACGGGAACGGCAACCGAGATAGCCATGCAGCGCTCGCCGGCCGAGCCGTAGCCGGCGCCCATCAGCGCGTTGGCGGCCTGGTCCAAATCGGCGTCCGGCATGATGATCATGTGGTTCTTGGCGCCGCCGAAGCACTGGGCGCGCTTGCCGTTCATGGCAGCCGTGCCGTAGACGTAGCGGGCGATCGGGGTCGAGCCGACGAAGGATACGGCCGAAATGTCGGGGTTGGTGAGGATCGCGTCGACCGCGCCCTTGTCGCCATTGACGACGTTGAGGATGCCGGCCGGCAGACCTGCCTCGATCATCAGTTCGGCCAGGCGGACCGGCACGGACGGATCACGCTCGGACGGCTTCAGGATGAAGGCGTTGCCGCAGGCGATCGCCGGGGCGAACATCCACATCGGGATCATGGCGGGGAAGTTGAACGGCGTGATGCCGGCGCCGATGCCGACGGCCTGGCGGATCGAGTACATGTCGATGCCGGGGCCGGCACCTTCGGTGAACTCGCTCTTCTGCAGATGCGGAATGCCGATGACGAATTCGCAGACTTCCAGGCCGCGCACGAGATCGCCCTTGGCGTCTTCAATCGTCTTGCCGTGCTCGCGCGAGAGGATCTCGGCCAGCTCGTTCATGTGGGTGTTGAGAAGTTCGACGAACTTCATGAACACGCGGGCGCGGCGCTGCGGGTTGGTGGCTGCCCACTTCGGCTGCGCGGCCTTGGCGCTGGCGACGGCAGCGCCGAGTTCCGCGTCGCTTGCCAGCGCCACGGTGCCCTGCACTTCGCCCGTTGCCGGGTTGAAGATGTTGCTCGTGCGCCCGCTGGTGCCGGCGACGCGCTTGCCATCGATGAAATGACCGAGTTCGTACATGGATGTCTCCTCCTGATCTTGATTGTGGCGGCATGATCGCACTACGATTTGAACAAAGCAATTTCCGATATTCAGCAACCGTTGTGCGCAAATTGAAGTCCATAGGGATCAGAAACATGAATTGGGACGACGTGAGAATGTTTCTGGCGGTCGCGCGCACCGGGCAGATCCTTGCCGCCTCCAAGCGGCTCGGCCTCAACCATGCCACGCTCAGCCGGCGGGTGACCTCGCTTGAGGAAACGCTGAAGACCCGTCTCCTGGTGCGCAGGCCGAACGGCTGCGAACTGACGGCCGAAGGCGAGATCTTCCTGGCGGCGGCCGAACGCATGGAAACGGAGATGCTGGCAGCACAGTCGCAGATCGGCCGCATCGACACGGCGATCGCCGGGACGGTACGCATCGGCGCGCCGGATGGATTTGGTGTCTCCTTCCTCGCGCCGCGCCTCGGGCGGCTGACGGCGCGCTATCCGGAACTGAAGCTGCAGCTCGTGCCGGTGCCCCGCTCCTTCTCGCTGTCGCAGCGTGAAGCCGATATCGCCATCACCATCGAAAGGCCGGAACAGGGACGCCTGGTCTCATCGAAGCTTACCGACTACACGCTCGGTCTCTACGCCTCCTCGACCTATCTTGCGCAGCACGGCACGCCGCAAACGATCGACGACCTCAAGCACCATCGCCGCATCGGCTATGTCGAGGACCTGATCTTCACGCCGTCGCTGAATTTTTCGGCCGAGATCATGCGCAGCTGGGATGCCGCCTTCGAAATCTCGAGCGCCACCGGGCAGACGGAGGCGGTGCGCTCCAGCGCCGGCATCGGCATCCTGCACAACTACATCGCCCGGCACACGCCGGAACTCGAGCGCATCCTGCCTGAAACCACAATCCGGCGTGCCTACTGGACCACCTACCACGAAAGCGCCCGCGACCTGGTGCGCGTGCGCACCGTGGCGGCCTTCCTGCAGGAGCTGGTGACCGCGGAGCACCAGATGTTTGCCTGACCGCGCTCCAGAGCTACAGCGCCGCGCGTCTTGTTAGACGCGCAAAGGTCGCTGTAGCACTTTGAATGGCTGCATGTTTTTATCCTTACATCGAAAACGATTTTAGGAAACATGCAGTGGAGCGATCCCGGACGATTGCGCGCCGGCGAATGTCTCTACCCACAGAATCCAACGCGGCGGTCTGGCGCGTTTTTCGCTGTCAATGTGCGACTTGTGAAACTGCCGACATCAATTCTTCGGGATTCAGCGCCCGGCACATATTTTGGCCCTGGCCATCAACTTCCGTGAAGCTCCAACGCACCACACCTTCTCGATCGAGCAGGAACTGGCCAATGAGTTGCATATGGCCGGGTACCCTCACCTGCTGATCGGCTTCTGTGATTTCGTACCCATCCTTCTCGCTGAGAAGGTCGCCCGCGGTCGCCGGATCCATCGGTTCAGGCAATTCACCCGGCCGATCGACCCGCATCGTCATGACCACGTCCATTCCAACCTTGCGTGGCCAGTCGGTCTCATTCTCCGTAAACTCGAGGAGGGGTAAGCCGAAGGCGCGGTGTGAAGCTCGCTCCGGGTCCGATGCAGCAAGAAGACCGGGTATCGGATGATAGCGGAAATAGAGTCGCGCGCGCTCGACCGGGGTGTTGACCACCGCCAGAGATTCGACGCCTTTTTCGCGCAGAGCCGTGTTGAACTGTGCCATCGCCGCGACATGGCGTCGGCAGAACGGACACAGCAGGCCTCGAAACAAACCGACCAACAACGGGCGACGGCCGCGAAAATCATCAAGTGCGATCTTCCCCTCGCGTGAGATCGCATCCAGCACAAAGTTCGGAGCCTGGTCGCCCGGTTGTAACGGATGATCCAGATAATGTGCAGACATGGTCAACCTCCTCGCCCGAAGGACCAATGAAGAAGAGGCAGCACAAGACGTACTTCAAAGAGCCCGTACTGGGCGCAAACGTCCTGCTCCAACGCAGAGAGCTCTCGGCCTCCGCCATGTTGCCGAGGTCGAAATCAAGCGCCGCAGGGCCTGACCTCTCGCCATACAGCGCCGCGCGTCTTATTAGACGCGCAAAGGTCGCTGTCGCACTTTGAATTGCTGCATGTTTTTTCCTTAAATCGAATAGGATTTAAGGAAACATGCAGTAGCGTACAGCCAGGATCGACCTGAGAATGGCCTCACATTGGCCCACGAGCAAGCAGTAAACAGCGAATCGTCATCCGTGCCACGGGACGGCACGGCGGCGAGGTCGAATGGACCTCCTGACACGCGCCTTCCCTGGTTAGATAGACACTCCGGCCTCGCGGAGTCCGTCCGCCAGTCGATCGAGCACAGTGGGATCCCGGTAAGGCAAGGCCCGCTTGAGGTGGTTGATGGAAAAGTTCGGGTTAACCTCGAACACTTCGCGCCAGTAGCGGCGCGCCTCCTCGTGGCGCCCGGTGCGACCATAGAGGCAGGCGAGATAAAGGCGCGTCATGTCCGATCGCGGCGCAAGCGCCAGGCGGCGCTTGAAGGCGATCTCGGCCTCGCCGAAACGGCCGAGGTTCAACAACGTCCGACCCAGGAAATGCAGCGACAGGTCGAATTGCGGATCGAGCCGATGGGCCCGTGTGTAGAATGGCAGCGCGTCTTCGTACCGACCTTGGAAATCCCGTATCGTGCCAAGTGCAGTATGGCAGCTCGCGGAATTGGGATCGAGTTCGATCGCCCTTTGAGCGGCATGCTCCGCTTCGTCGAAGTGCCGCATCCAACAGTGCGCGAGCGAGAGAGCGTGATGGCCATGCGGCTCGTTATCGTCGATATCGACGGCCCTTTGTGCCAGCTCCAAAGCGCGTTCAAGATCGTCGGCCGTCCCGCCGTTCCACCGATTGATGAAATCGGTCAAGGCGATGATCGCGAGAGAAGCGTAGGCAGCCGCAAGCCCCGGATCGATGGCGATGGCACGCTCGAGCATGCTGCGCGCCTCCGCGGACGATACGGCGTTGAACTGCAGAATCGCCTGGCGGGAACGGACGAGCAGATCATAGGCTTCTGGATCGACCTTGCCGAGGCTCCCGCGTCGCTCTTCCTCGCCGGTTGTTAGCTTCACCTTGAGCGCGGTGACGATGGTGCGGGTCACTTCGTCCTGAACCGCAAAGATATCTTCAATTCCCCGATCGTAGCGCTCGGCCCATAGATGACCGCCGGTCGTGCCGTCGATCATCTGGGCATTGATGCGGATTCGATCAGCGGCCCGGCGTACGCTGCCTTCCAGGACATAGCGGACGCCAAGTTCCCGGCTCACCTTGCGGATATCTGGCGCCTTGCCCTTGTAGGCGAAAGAGGAGTTGCGGGCGATCACGAAGAGGCCGGAAACCTTTGAGAGATCCGTGATGATGTCCTCGGTGATGCCGTCGGCGAAATACCCCTGCTCCGGGTCGCCGGACATGTTGTCGAACGGCAGAACGGCTATCGATGGCTTCTTTGGAAGCTGCGGCGGGGCTTCGGTGGCAATCTTGACGGGATCGTTTGTGCGGTCGTCCGGCGACCACGTCCAGATATGCACCGGGCGTTCGATGTTCTTGACCTCGTGATGACCGCTGTCGACGAAGTCGAGGTCGATGCGACCATGCACATATTCATGAACACCATCCGCAATGGCTACGCTGCCAGGCCTGGCAAGCGCCTCGATACGCGCCGCCACATTGACCCCATCGCCGTAGAGATCGCTGTCGGCGACCATGATGTCGCCCAGGTTGACGCCGACGCGAAGCACGATCGCCAGGTCTGCCGGCACGTCCTTGTTGGCGGCTGCCATGGCCCGCTGAAGTGCCGCGGCGCATTCGACGGCGTTGACGGCGCTGGAGAACTCGACGAGCACGCCGTCGCCGGTCCTCTTGAAGACGCGGCCCTGATGTGTGGCGACGAGTGGCTCCAACACCTCTTTCCATCGCGCCATGAGCTGCGTGTAGGTGCTTTTCTCGTCACGCTCCATGAGCCGGCTGTAGCCGACTACGTCAGCCGCCAAAATGGCAGCGAGCCGCCGTGTGATGGGTTCGTTGGCCATGGACAATGGCGCCTTCCTGGGGCGCCTTCCTGGCGCCCATTGGCGAAATTTTACTGGCGTCTTGCTCCCATGTCCATTCGGCTTGAAGCCGATTGGTCGATATCCAACATCGTGGCAGGGCGCGCCAACCTCCACTTGTGTGGCGGTTCCAAAAAATGTCAGCTTCAGGGTGCGATCCGGGCCTCAGGAACGACCGGTTCGGGTCGATGGCGGAGATGGACACAGCGACGTTTGGAATTCCGTTCCTGCCTTAAGCGGATTTAAGCGTTGGAACACCAACCCGCACCGTCGATTGTGGTGCATTTGTCGTCCAAATATCCGGAGAACGTCGATAGAGACGGAAGCAGGTGCGCGAAAAGCGCTTAATATCAGATAGATATAAAGAGAATGGTACGGTTGGGGGGTCTCGAACCTCCGACCTCAGGTGCCACAAACCTGCGCTCTAACCAACTGAGCTACAACCGCACAAACGAGCGACATCAGTCGCTTGGCGGCTCACATACGGAGACTTCCGCCGCTTTGCAAGCCTAAACTTGAGATTATCCTGCAAAAAGACCGGATGGCAAGCCACCCGGTCCCATTCATGCCAAGCGCGGCCAGGGGCCGGCGCGGATCAGACCTTCTTGAAAGAAGACATCGCCTTTTCAGCGGCTTCCTTGCCAGGCTTGGTAACATTCTCAGCAACCTTCTTGGTTGCTTCCTGCATCGACTTGGTCTGTTCGACGGCAAGTTCAGCCTGCTTGCGGAAGAAAGAGGTCTGCAGCTCGACGAATTCGGACAGCGACTTCACACCGAGCAGCGCTTCCATGTGCGAAAGCGAGTTTTCGGCATTGGTGCGCAGGGCGTCGATGGCCTTGAGGCCGAGTTCAACGCTACCGGTCTGGGCGCTTTCAAGCGTCGCTTCGACGGTCTTGCTTGCTTCCTCGGCAGCGGTCTTCATCTTGGAATAAGCGTCCTTCGACTGGGCAGCGCCCTTTTCCGCGAAGTCGCGGAAGCTGTCGGCAACCTTTGCCGGGTCGAAAGAGGAGAAGGAAAATGCGTCGTCGATCTTCTTGGTAGCCATGAATGCGCTCCTTGGTGTCAGGGCCCTCTTTTGAGGCGCCGTTGATTGATGCACACTATATAACCGATCCTATTGTGCATTGCAATAAAATTGTGCAGTGCACAAATTCGCCTGCGTTAACCCTTCGCGATGAAAGGGGTGAGCGAAAGACGCCGATTGCTGGACCCTCAGCCGCGTGGCGGGTATTAATAGAGTGTTAACGTACCAGCGACCCGTCAATAGGCCCGTCCATGCCCGCAAGACAGTACCCCTTCATCGACATTGCCGTGCATGAGCGGGTGCGCGAACATTTTGCGCGCGGCGATGCGGCGATCCTGTTTTCGAGGGACCTTAACCGCGTTCTGTGGGCCAACGATCAGGGTGCCGCCTTCTTCGGCGCAGACTCGATCTACGACTTCATCGACACGGGCCCCAATGCGAACGACCTGTCGGCGCGGCAGTTGAAGGCCGCCGCGACGCAGCTCGTTTCGGTCGGCGATCGTCGCCAGCTCTTGATGCGCATTGCCGCGGGCTTTCGAAGCGTGCCGCTCAATACGACGGTGGAACTGATCCGCGTCCGGCCGGACGAATTGGGCGTGCTGTTCACCGCACCCCATTCCGGCAAGCCGCTTTCGACGGAAGATCGCGCGGCGCGCATGATCGCCGGGCTCGACGGCCCGGACACGCACATGGCCGTGCTGGATGCCGACGGTACGATCGTCGCCCAGTCGCCTGGCTTTGCCAATCTCGGCATGTCCGACGAGACGCGCCGCCAACTCGTCGCCGCCGTTGCCCGCGACCATGACTGGCTGATCAAGCGCCCGGTCGCCACGGCAAAGGGACACCTGCCCGCCGCCATCGGTAAGATCGCCGACGAACCGGCGCTTCATCTTCTCTTTGCGGTGGAAACCATCCTCGGCAACCTCGACCCGGATGAAGCACCGGCCGAGGCTGTCTTGCCGCCGACAGCCGTCGCGGAGGTCGTCGAGGCCGATGTTGTGACCGACGTCGCACCCGCTGTCGTCGAAACGGAAGCGGCGATGGCTACTGGCGCGGTGGAAACGGTCGTCGAGCAATCGGCTCCCGACGAGCTGGCTTCGGCGGATCAGCGGATCGTCGCCGAACGTGAAATCGAGCAGCCGCTTGCGGAAGCCGACGACGTCGTCGCCGCAGTCGAAGCAGAGGAACCCGACCTCGCCGTCGACACCGATACCGAAACGCCGCTGGAAACAGCGACCGCCGAAACATCAGATGCGGCCCAGGAACAGACGGACGCCGCACCAGAAGGCGCGGAGCAGTTGCCGTCCGCCGAGACGGCAATTGTCGCCGAGGCAGCGCCTGTCCCCGATGCTACATCGGTTGAACCGCGCGAACACAAAGACGCCCCTGTCGGCGCTCAGTCCGACTTCGCCTTTGCGATCGGCGGGCGGGCGGTGCGGTTCGTCTGGAAAATCGACGCGGAAGGACAGTTCAGCGAAATCTCGGAGGAGTTTGCCTCGGCGGTCGGGCCGAAGGCCGCCGACGTGATCGGTGTCAGCTTCGCCTCGCTTGCGGCGCGCTATGGTCTCGACCCCGACAACAAGATCAACGAGCTCCTGCACCGCCGCGACACCTGGTCCGGCAAGACGATTTTCTGGCCGGTCGAAGGCACGAGCCTTAAGGTCCCGGTCGACCTCGCCGCCCTGCCCACCTACTCGCGCTCGCGGGAGTTCGACGGTTTCCGCGGCTTCGGCATCGTGCGCGTTGCAGATGCCGTCGAAGATCACAACGCCAACGGCCTTTCGCTCGATCGTGACGAGGATGCGATAGAGGCCAACGATCTGACGGCGCCAACTTCGCCGAATGGCGTGGCAGCCGTTGAAGAGGCGACCCACGAGATCGCGACCGCCGGCGCGAATGAAGCCGACGAACCTGCACTTTTTTCCGACGAGCCGCAGCCGACCGAGGCAGTAACGACCGACCAGCCCGCGGTGCCGGCCGATCCCTTCCTTGGTGAGCGCCCAGCACTTCGCATCGTCGAGACGCCCGGACGCCGGGCTTCCGACAAGATCATCGAACTCGAGCTACACCGCCCGGCCGGTTCAAGCGCGCTCACCCGCGGCGAGCAGGCGGCTTTTCGCGAAATCGCGCGGCAGCTCGGCGAAAATTTTGTGGGACGCCCAGAGGCGCACGAGACCCGGTCGGACGAGGCTTCAGACGACGCCATCCAAGGCGAAGCGGAACAACCGGTATCTGAAACCCTGGACGAAGCAGCTCTTGAGGCCGCGCCGACCGCGACCAGCGAGTCTGAGTTCGAGACGCCAGAAGCTTCGAGCGAGGTGGCCGCAGCCAAACCTCGATCCGACGACCTGGCCGAGGCGAGCATGGACCCGGCGACGATCGCGACCGTCGGTTTCAGCGGCGAGATCCTCGATAGCCTGCCTGTCGGCCTGCTCGTGCATCTCGGCGACGACCTGCTGCACGCCAATCCGGAATTCCTGCGACTGACGGGCTACGACACGCTCGATGATTTCAAAGAGGAAGGCGGCATCGACGCGCTCTTTGCCAATGACGAGGAGGTCGGCGACACGGAGCCGGACGGCACGATGACGCTGATCCGCAAGACCGGGCAGTTGCTTCCGGTAACGGCCCACTTGCACTCGATCCGCTGGGACGGAAAGAGCGCGCTGATGCTGGCCCTGGCATCGACGGAAGTCGCGCAGCCCCAAGAGAGCGAAGCGAGCCCGGTCGAAACCGCTCCGGCTCCCGTCGCCGACGAACAGGTCGGCAAGCTCAAGACCGAAATCGACGAGCTGCGCTCGATCCTCGAGACGGCGACCGATGGTGTCGTCATTCTCGGACACGACGGCGATATCCGCTCGATCAACCGCTCAGCGAGCGCGCTCTTCAACTACGATGAGAGCGAAATCCGCGGCAAGCCGTTTGCAGCGCTCTTTGCCCATGAGAGCCAGAAGGCGGTCATCGATTATCTGCAATGCCTGTCCGGCCATGGGGTTGCCAGCGTACTCAACGACGGCCGCGAAGTGATCGGCCGCGAGGCCGCAGGCGGCTTCCTGCCGCTGTTCATGACCATCGGCCGCCTGTCCGCCTCCAACGGCTATTGCGCCGTCATCCGCGACATCACCCAGTGGAAGCGGACCGAAGAGGAGTTGCGCAACGCCAAGCGCGCGGCCGAGACGGCAAATGCCCACAAGACGGAGTTCCTGGCGCGCGTCAGCCACGAAATCCGCACGCCTCTCAATGCGATCATCGGCTTTTCCGACATGATGGCGAGCGAGCATTTCGGCCCGGTTGGCCATCCGCGCTATATCGAATACGCCGGCGACATCGGCCGCTCCGGCCGCCATGTGCTCGATATCGTCAACGACTTGCTCGATATCTCGAAGATCGAGGCGGGCGAGATGGATCTCGACTTCGGCTCGGTCGAAATCAACGATGCGGTTTCCGAAGCGGTGTCGCTGGTGCAGCCGCAGGCAAACAGCCAGCGCGTCATCATCCGCACGTCGCTTTCGACAGCTGTGCCGAACGTGGTTGCCGACAGCCGCTCGATCAAGCAGATCGCACTCAACATCCTGGCGAACGCCATCCGCTTCACGCCATCGGGCGGACAGATCGTGGTGTCGACCTCCTATGAGCCGAACGGCAGCGTGATCCTGCGTATCCGCGACACCGGCGTCGGCATGACGCGCAGCGAACTCGACCAGGCGATGAAGCCCTTCCGGCAGGTGACGACCGGTGGCCGCAAGCGTGGCGACGGCACCGGCCTCGGGCTGCCGCTGACCAAAGCCATGGCCGAAGCCAACCGTGCGCAGTTCGCCATCACCTCGGCACCGAACGAGGGCACGCTGGTGGAAATCTCCTTCCCGTCACAACGCGTCTTGGCGAACTGACGACAGATGCTGTAAGGAAATGTTGACTTGGGGAAACCAGTTTGTTGGCATCCTCACGGCAATTCCTGCTGCATAATCCTCTTCTTGAAATCGGAGGCGATCCAAGGGGAAGATTATGCAGCGAGTTTAAAGCGTTACAGCATCCTTAGAGCGTCATGTCAGACGCGCGGCGCTGTGGCCGTTTCGCTCCGGATCAGATCGATTGCAGTCCACGTCACAAATCCTCAAGCGGCGCCCAACCGGCGCGAAAACCGGTCTTTCGCATCCGCTGCTCGCCGTATGGGCCGGGGGCGCATCGCTGATCGTGCTGATGCCGATCCTCGCCATTGCATGGCTGGCGATTTCCGGCGGCGGTTCCGACTGGCCGCATCTCATGCAAAACGTCATCCCGCGCGCCACCATCCGCACGTTGCTGCTGATCGCGTTCACCGGGATGACGACGGCCGTCGTCGGCATCGTGACCGCGTGGCTGGTGGCGAGTTGCGAGTTTCCCTTGCGCCGGTTTCTGTCCGCCGCGCTGGTGTTGCCGCTTGCCATTCCCGCCTATCTCGCCGCCTACGCCTTCGGTGAGCTGTTCACCTTCACCGGGCCGGTGCAGGGGCTGATCCGCGCTATCTTCGGCTTCAAGACCAGCCGCGACTACTGGTTTCCCGATATCCGCTCGCTCGGCGGCGCCGTCCTGGTGCTGAGTTCCGTGCTCTATCCCTATATCTATCTCGCCTGTCGCTCGATGTTTCTGATGCAAGGGCGCGCGGCGGCCGATGTTGCCCGCACGCTCGGCGCCGGGCCGCTCAAGGTGTTCTTCCGCATCCAGATCCCGATGGCGCGACCGGCGATCATGATCGGTCTGACGCTGGTGGCGATGGAGACGCTGAACGACATCGGTGCCGTCGAATTCCTCGGCGTGCAGACACTGACCTTCTCGATCTTCGACACCTGGCTCAACCGCGGCAGCCTTGCCGGCGCGGCGCAGATCGCCTGCATCATGCTCGTCTTCGTCATCGGGCTGATGATGATCGAGCGGGCTGCCCGGCGAAGGCAGCGCTTCTCCAGCCAGAAGACGACGTCGGCAGTCCATGATGCGACCAGGCTTCCGCTTTCCGGCTGGAAGAAGTGGGCCGCGACGATTGCGTGCCTGCTTCCGGTGCTCTCCGGCTTCGCGGTCCCGTTCCTGATCCTCGGCAATTACGCGCTGAAGCGCCTCGATCAATTCATCGAACCGCGGTTGCTGAACGCACTCTTCCACAGCATCCTGGTTTCCGGTGCAACCGCGCTGGTCACGGTGCTGCTCGGTTTCGTGCTTGCCTATGCCGCGCGTACCGGACGCTCGCGTTTCACCGATACCGCCGGCCGCCTCGCCTCCTTCGGCTATGGCGTGCCCGGCACGGTTCTGGCGATCGGCGTGCTCTTCCCGCTGGCAGCGCTAGACAATCTGGTCGACGCCGGCTTTCGCAGCACCTTGGGCATATCCACCGGGCTACTGATGACGGGAACGGGCTTTGCCATCATCTACGCCTGCACCGTCCGGTTCCTCACCATGGCCGAAGGCACGCTGGAGGCGGGTTTCCAGAAGCTGTCGCCGCACCTCGACATGGCTGCACGTGCGCTTGGCCGCACCGGAGGGCAGACGCTGCGAACCGTGCTTCTGCCGATGATGCGCCCCGCCGTGTTGACCGCAGCACTTCTCGTCTTCATCGAGACCATGAAGGAACTGTCGGCGACGATCATGCTGCGCCCGTTCAACTTCAACACGCTTGCGACGCTTGTTTACGAGGACGCATCGCGTGCCAAGGTCGAGGATGCATCGGTGGCTGCGATGATCATCGTCGTTGCCGGCATGATCCCCGTGATCCTGGTTTCGAGATCGATGGAGCGTCGGCCCTAACGCAGGTCGCGCAAAAGTGCGCAGCGGTTTTGCGATAAGGACATGCGTTAAGAAAAGAGCTTAAAGCGCAACAAGGGAATCCTGGAAATCGCAACGCGCTTAACAGCATTTCCAGGAAAAGTGCGAAGCGGTTTTCCGTCTGGAAATACGGGAAAACAAAGAGATAGAGCGTTTCCGCACCTCCGCCCAAAACGCTCTGTCCCGAAGGCAAAAAAAGAGGTGGCTGGGAGGCCACCTCGATAATTCAATGCTAAACCAACAAATGCTCGAGAAGTAATGACATCATGTCTGCGGCGGCATCGCTGCCAGGCGCCGACCACTCATCGGCCGGCCTCAAGTTGACATGACCATGCGCCCCCAATCGTTAACAAGACCTTACCAGCCGATCCGACAATTTTAGGGATTTATCAGCAAGTCTGAAGCCTTGGTTAATTCCGAAAGCGCGAACAAGTTAACGGCCCCTCAATTTTTGAGGGCATCGAGCCCGGCGAAAAGATCGAGCGCTTCCGGGTTGGCGAGCGCCTCCTTGTTCTTGACCGGGCGTCCATGCACAACGTCGCGGACCGCCAATTCGACGATCTTGCCCGACTTCGTGCGCGGAATATCGGCAACGGCGATGATCTTCGCCGGCACATGGCGGGGCGATGCGCCGGTGCGGATACGGTTCCTGATCGCCTTCTCCAATTGCTCATCGAGCGAGGCGCCGGATGCCATGCGCACGAACAGCACGACGCGCACGTCGTCTTCCCAGTCCTGTCCGATGCAGAGCGCTTCGGCCACCTCTTCCATCTGCTCGACCTGATTGTAGATCTCCGCCGTGCCGATGCGCACACCGCCGGGATTGAGTGTCGCGTCGGAGCGACCATGGATGACGATGCCGCCATGCGACGTCCATTCGGCAAAGTCGCCATGGCACCAGACGTTGTCGAAACGTTCGAAATAGGCGGCGCGGTATTTGACGCCTTCGGGATCGTTCCAGAACATCACCGGCATCGACGGGAATGCCTTGGTGCAGACGAGTTCACCCTTTTCGCCGCGCACGGAGCGCCCCTCGTCGTCCCAGACATCGATGGCCAGTCCGAGGCCAGGACCCTGGATCTCGCCACGCCAGACCGGCTTCAGCGGATTGCCGAGCACGAAGCACGAAACGATGTCGGTGCCGCCGGAGATCGACGCAAGCTGGACGTCCTGTTTGATGCCTTCATAGACGAAGGAGAAGCCTTCGGGCGACAGCGGCGAGCCAGTCGAGGTCAAGAGCCGCAGGCTTGAAAGGTCGTGGGTCTTGGCCGGCTCAAATCCGCCCTTGCGGACCGCGTCGATGTATTTTGCCGACGTACCGAAGACGGCAAACGTTTCGTCCGCCGCATAATCGAACAGGACGTTTCCATCAGGATAGAACGGCGAGCCGTCGAACAGGCACAGCGTCGCGCCGACCGCCAGGCCGGAGGCGAGCCAGTTCCACATCATCCAGCCGCAGGTGGTGAAATAGAAGAGCTTCTCCCCGTCGCCGAGCCCGCAGTGGAAGCGATGTTCCTTCAAATGCTGCAGCAGCGTGCCGCCGGCCGAATGAACGATGCACTTCGGGACGCCCGTGGTGCCGGAGGAGAAGAGCACATAGAGCGGGTGGCTGAACGGCAAACGCTCGAAGGCGAGCGCCTCGGCTTTAAACGGAGCGATGAAGTCCTCGAGCGTCACGCCATCGGCAATTGAGGCCGCCAGCGCCCTCGCCTCGCCCGCATAGGGAACGATGAGGGCTGGAACGTCGAGAGCCATGGAGACCGCACGAACCTTGGCGTCGACGTCCTGTCGTTTGCCGTTGTACCAATAGCCGTCGCAGGCGATGAACAGTTTCGGGGTGATCTGGCCAAAGCGATCGAGAACGCCCTGCTCGCCAAAATCGGGAGAACAGGACGACCAGATCGCACCGATCGACGCGGTCGCCAGCATGAGAGCGATCGTTTCGGGCATATTGGGCATCATCGCGGCGACGCGGTCACCCTTGCCGATGCTGCGCGCTTTCAGCGCCTGCTGCAGCCGCGAGACCAGCGTGCGCAGATCATCCCAGGAAAGCCGGTAGCTGACCTTATCCTCGCCGCGGAAAATGAGCGCATCGTCGCCGCCGGCGCGCCGCAGCAGGTTCTCGGCGAAATTCAGCGACGCCTCGGGAAAGAACCGAGCGTCGAGCATGCTGTTACCATTGACCAGAGCCGTCGCGCCACGATCGCCGATGACTTCGCAATGCTCCCAGACCGCCGTCCAGAAATCGCCGCGTTCGGCAACCGACCACGCGTGAAACGCGTCGTAATCGGCAAAGTCTTTGCCGAAGCGCTCGCTGCACCAGGCGATAAATTGCGCCATCGGGCTGTGCTCGCGGATCTCTGGACCGGGAACCCACAAAGGTTGCTCAGACTGCATGCTTTCCTCCACTCCTACTCCATGCCCTCTATACCATGCTGCAACGCAAAATAAACAGCAGGAGAACCCGCTCCGGCGTCGCATTGGCGACATTTCCATGTCGGGCGCATTTGATTTATGCGGGCTGAAAGCCTATCCAAGCAGCGTGATCCCAAGCGATGGGCAACCAGGCGGAAATGACAAGAAAAATCCTGCATATGATGGGTGAATCACGCCTTTGGTCGCGGCTTCGTCGTCGCCATTTCCTCTGGCCGGCGGCGATCGGCATCGTGCTGGCCGTCGGATACAACGCGGCCCTGCCGCTCGTGATCTCGACGACGGACGTGCGGCCGACGATGGAGCGCATGCTCGACGCCTGGTCGGGTGGCAAGAGCAGGATAACCGGCGAGCCGAACATCCGTTTCTGGCCGAACCCGACGCTGACATTGTACGGCGCCACGATCGAGACGACCGACGGTACCCCCCGCACACTCGCCCGGATCGGCAGCATCACCGCAGCCTTCAGCCTGGTTTCTGCGCTTCGCGGCGAACCGGCACTCGAAGACATCCGCCTCATCGAGCCTGTGGTAACGCTGGAGCGTGGCATCGACGGCACGCTCAACTGGGAGCGGCCGCGCTGGCTTGCGCCGCGCGAGGCGAAAGCGGACAACGACGACACCCCCTTCGGCGACATCACGATCGAGAATGGCCGCCTGCAGGTATTCGACCGGGCGACCAATTATGCGCGGGAGTTTCCCGGCATATCCGGCACCGTGAAGTGGCCCTCCTTTGCCGGGCGCCTGAATGCGCAACTGTCGAGCATGATCGGCGGGCAGGCCGTGAGCTGGGCGCTGGCCTGCGACGAGCCGCTGACGCTGCTGGCCGGCCGCAACACGACGCTGAAGACATCGCTGACCTCGGCCCCCCTCAATTTCTCCTTCGAGGGCGTCGGCAATCTGTCGATGAAACCATTCGCCTCGGGGCGGCTCCAGGTTTCCACCGCCTCGCTGCCGGCGCTTGCCGCGTGGTTTGAGGGGGCCTCGCATGAGGGGCTGCCCGAGAGCAGCTTCGATCTCAGTGCCAACGTCACGACCGGAGACGCGACGCTGAAGCTGGATGACTTGCGCCTGGCGATCGGCGGCGCGACGGCAACCGGGGTGCTCGACGTTGTCGCTCCTGCCAACGACACACCGCGCGTCGAGGGCACGCTCGCGTTCGACAGGATCGACCTCAACGGACTGCAACCACTTTTTGCGCAGCTTCCGGTCGATCCAGAAGAACTCGCCAGACATATGACCGAGGCTTTCGCCCGCACCTGGCGCGTCGACGTGCGCCTTTCGACGCAGGAGGCAGCGATCGGCCCGTTGCGGCTGACCGACGTGGCGGCCGGCGTCATGGTCGATCACGGGCGGGCGTCGCTTGATATCGGCGACAGCACCTATGCCAATGGCAGGCTCAGCGGCCGCCTCGTGCTGTCGGAAGCGGGCTTGACCCGTGGCGGCAAGCTAGAGCTGGCTCTCAAGGATGCGGATCTTGCGGCCGCCGTCGCCGACTTCGGCTTCACCGGCCCGGTGCCGACGGGACGCGGCAACGTCAACCTGGACCTGGCGACCGATCACCCGTTCTGGACGCCACGCGCAGCCGACGCATCCGGGCGCCTGACCTTGTCGCTTGCCAACGGCAGACTATCCGAATTCGACTCCGACGCCTTCTCGGACCTGGTCCGCAGGGGTGAGTTCTTCTCGCTGTCGCAGGCAGGCAGCGGCACGTTCGATTTTCAGCGGGCCGACATCGAGGCGCGCTTCAGCGACGGATCGGCCCGGTTGAACCGCGCTACCTTTATCGGGCCGACGGGCAGCCTGTCGGTCAACGGCGTCATACCCTATCGCAGCGGCAGCCTGGCTCTTGCCGGAACCTTTACCGACGCTACCAATGCCGCCCAGCGATTGCGGTTCTTCGTCGGCGGCTCCTGGCCGAATGCGGTGATCTCGCCGCTCTCGGTTCTCGGCGAGCCCAACTGAAACGGCCGGCGCTTTAAATGCACCAGCCGTCCTCTTGAAAACGGAGCTGAACTCTACTGCGCGAAAGCGGCGCGCTCGTCCTTCTCGCGTTGCGCTTCACGCTGTTTGGTCACAACAGAGGCAACGACGACACCGATCGCGACAATGCCGATCAGGATCGTGCAGATCGCGTTGATTTCAGGCGTCACCCCGAGACGAACCTGGCTGTAGATCTTCATCGGCAGCGTGGTGGCACCGGGGCCTGTGGTGAAGCTCGAGATCACGAGATCGTCGAGCGACAGCGTGAAGGCCAGCACCCAGCCGGAAAAGACGGCCGGCGCGATCACCGGCAGAGTGATCGCAAAGAAGGTCCTGACCGGGGTCGCGCCCAGATCCAGCGCCGCCTCCTCGATCGACTGGTCGAAGCTCAGGAGCCGCGACTGCACGACAACGGCAACGAAGCACATGGTGAAGGTGATGTGCGCAAGGGTGATCGTCCAGAAGCCACGGTCGAGCCCGATGGCAACGAACAGCAACAGCAGCGACAGGCCGGTGATCACCTCAGGCATGACCAGCGGCGCATAGACCATGCCGGAAAACAGCATGCGGCCGCGAAAGCGCGTGTAGCGCACCAGCGCGAGGGCCGCCAAGGTCCCGAGCACGGTTGCGCAGGTGGCCGAGATCAATGCCACGCGGATGGTGACCCAGGCGGCGTCGAGAAGCGCCTGATTGTGCCAGAGCTGCGCGTACCATTTGGTCGAAAACCCGGCCCATACCGTGACCAGCTTCGATTCGTTGAACGAGAAGATCACCAAAAGCACGATCGGCAGATAGAGAAAGCCGAAGCCGAGCACGATCGAGGCAATGTTGAAGCGTGACCAGTTGCCCATGACCTACTTCCCCTCGCCGTCGGCTTTGGCCTGCGCGTTCTGGAAGAACACGATCGGTATCACCAGGATCAAAAGCAGGATCGTGGCAACCGCCGAAGAGACCGGCCAGTCGCGGTTGGCGTTGAACTCGTTCCACAGCGTCTTGCCGATCATCAGCGTTTCCGATCCGCCGAGCAGATCGGGGATGACGAACTCGCCGACAGCCGGAATGAAGACGAGCAGGCAACCGGCAACGACGCCGGCCAGTGACAGCGGGAACGTGACGCGCCAGAAGGCGGAGAATGGCGTGCAGCCGAGATCCAGCGCCGCTTCCGTCAGCGTGTGGTCCATCTTCTCCAGCGACGAATAGATCGGCAGGACCATGAACGGCAGGTAGGAATAGACGATACCGATATAGATCGCCCAGTTGGTGTTGAGGATGATCAGCGGCTGGTCGATGACATTGATGCTCATCAGGAACTGGTTGAGCAGTCCTTCCGGCTTCAGGATGGCGATCCAGGCGTAAACGCGGATCAGGAAGCTGGTCCAAAACGGCAGGATCACCAACATCAACAGCGTCGGGCGGATCGATTTCGGCGCCTTCGCCATCCCGTAGGCGACGGGATAGGCGATCATCAACGTCAGCACCGTCGAGATTCCGGCGATGATGACACTCGACACATAGGCGTTGAAGTAGAGAACGTCCTCGGTCAGCCAGACATAGTTGTCGAGCGAGAACTCCCGTGCCTTTTCCATAATGCCGGAAAGGCCACCGAGGAGATCGAAGACCGGCGTATAGGGTGGCATCGCCACCGCCGTCTGCGACAACGAGATACGGAAGACGATGAAGAAGGGAATCAGGAAGAAGAACAGTAGCCAGGCATAGGGGATGATGATGACCAGGCGGCTGAAGACGGCTGATGCAACGCGCGCCATGGCTTCAATCCTTCAAGACGACGCCGGCGTCTTCGCCGAACGAGATCCAGACCTGCTGGTCGTAGCCGAAGGGATCTTCCACGGCGCGCACCGCGTTCAAGGACGACGCCTTCACGACCCTGCCATCCTTCAATCTGATATGGAAGACGGTCATGTCGCCGAGATAGCCGACGTCCCAGATCTCACCCTCGACCGCGTTGACCGGCGCGTGCGCCGGCGGCTGGCGGGTGACACGGATCTTTTCCGGGCGAATGGCGACCGCGGCCTTGGCGCCGGCGGCAGGCCTCTCCGGCGATGCCATGCGAATGGGAAAGCCGTTGCCGGTTTCAATGCTGAGGTAGCCGTTTTCCGCGGTTGTGGCTGTTCCGTCGAAGATGTTCACATCGCCGATGAAGTCGGCGACGAAGCGCGAATTGGGCGCCTCGTAGATTTCCGCTGGCGTTGCCACCTGCGCGACCTTGCCGTGGCTCATGACGGCGATGCGGTCCGCCATCGTCATCGCTTCCTCCTGGTCGTGCGTGACCACGACGAAGGTAAGGCCGAGTTCCTGCTGCAGGTCCATCAGTTCGAACTGGGTTTCCTCGCGCAGCTTCTTGTCGAGTGCGCCGAGCGGCTCGTCGAGCAGCAGCACCTTCGGGCGCTTGGCGAGTGAGCGTGCCAGCGCGACACGTTGGCGCTGGCCGCCGGAAAGCTGGTGCGGCTTGCGCTTGGCAAACTTCTCGAGCTTCACCAGCTTGAGCATCTGGCCGACGCGCTCGGCGATGTCGGCCTTGGGCATGCCGTCCTGCTTCAGGCCGAAGGCGATGTTGGTCTCAACGGTCATATGCGGAAACAGCGCGTAGGACTGGAACATCATGTTGACGGGCCGCCGGTAGGGCGGAATGCCGGCAAGGTTCTGGCCGTCGAGAATGATCTCCCCCGAGGTCGGCTGCTCGAAACCGGCCAGCATGCGCAGGAGCGTCGACTTTCCGCAGCCCGACGCACCCAAGAGTGCAAAGAACTCGCGCGTGTAGATGTTGAGCGAAAGATCGTCGACGGCGGTGAAATCGCCGAACTTCTTGGTGACGTTCTTGACGGAAATGAATGGCTTGGAAGCGGGATCCGCCCAGGGGGCGAAAGAGCGCCTGATACTGCCGAGTGACTTCATCATCTATCCCCGAATGATACAGCCGATGGGCACTCTCGTTTTCCCCGGTGCCCCCTTTAAGAAAATTGCCCGGATTTTGAGGTCCGGGCAATTCGTTTTGCTCTTACTGGCCGGTGACGACCTTTGTCCAGAGCCGGGTCAATACCCGCTGCTCCTTCGCCTCGAACGGCGTGACCGTGAACAGTTTCTGCATCACATCATCGGTGGGGTAGATGGCGGTGTCTTCGAGAACCGCCTTGTCCAGGAACTGCTGCGAGGCCTTGTTGCCGTTGGCGTAGAAGACATAGTTCGACGCCTTGGCGACGACCTCCGGCTTCATCATGTAGTTGAGGAATTCATGCGCTTCGGCGACATGCGGAGCGTCCGCCGGAATGGCGAGCATGTCGAACCACATCTGCGCGCCCTGCGACGGGATCGCATAATCGACGGTTACGCCAGCCTTGGCTTCGGCGGCGCGGTCACGGGCCTGAAAGACATCGCCGGAAAAGCCGACCGCGAGGCAGATATCGCCATTGGCAAGCGCGTTGATGTATTCCGACGAGTGAAACTTGCGGATATTCGGACGAACGCTGGCAAGCAGTTCGGCAGCCTTTTCAAGATCGGCCGCTTCGTGGCTATCAGGATTGAGGCCGAGATAGGCGAGCGCCGACGGCATCACATCCGTCGGGGAATCGAGAACATGGATGCCGCAATCCTTGAACTTGGCGGCTAGTTCCGGCTTGAAGATGACGTCCCAGTTGGGCTTCTCGTCGGTGCCGAGAATTTCCTTCATCTTGTCGACGTTGTAGCCGATGCCGGTGGTGCCCCACATGTAGTCGATGGCGTATTCGTTGCCCGGATCGTACTTGGCCGTACGCTCCATGATCACGTCCCACATATTGGTGAGGTTCGGGAGCTTGGACTTGTCGAGCTTCTGGAACACGCCGGCCGCGATCTGGCGCTGCAGGAAGGTCGCCGTCGGGACGACGACGTCGTAGCCCGAGCCGCCTGCGAGCAATTTGGTTTCGAGGATCTCGTTGGAATCGAAGACGTCGTAGACGACCTTGATGCCCGTTTCCTTGGTGAAGTCTTCCAGAATGCTGCTGTCGATATAATCCGACCAGTTATAGACGTTGACCACCCGCTCCTGCGCCGAAGCGAGCATGGTCGAACCGGCCAGTATGACCGTCGCCATGGTTGTAACGATGAATTTGGACATGCAGTTCCCTCGTTATTATCGGTCCGGACAAGGCCGCCCCGTGACACGGATCCAGGCCCATTCTGGATCGCTCCGGGGCGAGGTTAGGCATGTTTCTCGACAACCTCAAGCGGTTTTGTGCCGGAAAGAGGCGGACCTCTTCAGCCACCCCAGTTTTCGCAAGCCAAGGAAAATCGGGCACTTATGGCGAAGGGCGCGATCCCGCCATCGGCAGGTACCAAGCGGCCGACGTTAACCATGGCGGCAACCAGCCAGAACACGCGTTCGTTTACGATTGATTAACCATAAGGCGCATGCGATTTTTCCCCTCGGTTGTGTATCAGCGTCTGGGTAGTGTCATGAGTGGACGGAACCGCAGGATCGATCCGAGAGAGTTGAAGCGCCTTTCGATACTCGAGCCACAGAAATCCCTTGCGGCGATCGCGGTCGACTGGGCGATCATCGCCACCGCCATCGCCGTCAGCGAATATACCGGCAATATCCTCGTCTACCTCATGACCGTGATCGTGATTGCCGGTCGCATGCATGCGTTCGGTTGTCTCGTTCATGAGGCGGCGCACTACCGCATCATCAAGAACCGCAAGCTCAGCGACTGGATGAGCGACCTGTTGCTCGCCTGGCCGATGCTGGCGACCGTCGATGGCTACCGGCAGAACCACCTGGCACACCACCAGCATGCCAACACCGACGACGACCCGGACTGGACGGCAAAGCTCGGCATGGCGCAGTTCACCTTTCCGCAGAAGATCGCGCGTGGCGTGATGCAACTGCTCGGCTATCTCGTCGCCGTCAACTCGATCCGCGACATGGTGCACATGGCCAAGCGCATGTCGAAGAACGACCGGTCGACGCGGAGCTACAAGATGCTGCGCCTTTGCTTCTATATCGCTGCCGCCGCCATTTTCAGCCTTCTCGGCATCTGGCGCGAATTCGCGCTCTACTGGCTCGTGCCGTTCTTCACCTTCTTCTGCCTGTTCCTTTACGTGCGCAGCGTTGCGGAGCATTTCGGCAACATGGACTATAGCGACGAGCTGACGAGTTCACGCACGGTCTATCCGCATGCCTGGGAAAGACTGTTCTTTGCTCCGCACCACATCAACTATCATCTGGAGCACCACCTCTATCCCGGCGTGCCGTTCTATAACCTGCCCGAACTGCACGCGATCCTGATGCGCGACAAAGCCTATGCGGACAAGGCGCACATTACCCGCGGCTATACGACCGGACTACCGGCCGAATGCTTCGCCGCCAGTGCGCCGCTGCTGCCGAGCCATCACCCCGTCCGCTACTGAAAGTCCCAGCGCCTACTGAAAATCGAAGACGCTGAGGCCTGTTGCCATCTCGTCGAGCCCAAGCGGGCGCGTCACCGGAGGCTCGGCGCGCGCAAGACAGCCCTGCCGCTCGCAGAGCCGACAGGCCGCCCCGATCGCAACCGCGGGCGAGCGTAGCGTGCCATAGACCACCTCATCGGCAAAAGAGGCCTCACAACTGATCAGCAACGCGGTGCGGCGAACCCGCTCTTCAAAGCCCGCCTGCGGACCATCGAGCGTGCGCGACACGGTAAGGAACGCCAGTCCCTCTGTTGTCTCTACGCGGTCCACCAGGATTTGCCCCGGCACCGAGAAGGCGGCATGGATATTGAGCTTCGGACAGCCGCCGCCGAACCTCGCTTGCGGGAAACCCGATGCGCCGGAACGACGGAGCCGATGCCCGGCATTGTCGATCTCCATCAGGAAAAACGGAACGCCGGTCGCGCCGGGCCGCTGCAGCATGGTCAGCCGGTTGGCGACCTGCTCGAACGACACTTGGAAACGCGCCCTGAGCACGTCGATATCGTATCTCGCCCGGACGGCTGCCGCATGAAATGCCGCATAGGGCATCATCAATGCGTGGGCGGCATAGCGGGCGAGTTCGAAGCGGCCGATGCGGCGCGCTTCGGCGGTCGACAGGCGCAGCGTCTCCAACTCCCGGACGATCGCTTCGTGACAGGCAATCGAGGCAACCTCCATGGCGATCTCGCGCAACTGGTCATAGGGCGATAGGCGCTCGGAGATGAAGAGCCGCATGGAATGGCGATCGAAGCGGCGACGCAGATTGGGCATGGCATGAACGGGCAGATTGCGCACGACCAGGCCGTGTTCCTTCTTCAGCCAGGCTTTCAGTGCGCCGATCAGATCATCGCCCGGCGAAAGCGCCTCGTGAAAGGCCTCCGCCATTTCTTCGATCCGGGCGAAATGATTGGGTCTCGCCTCCAGCGTCTCGCGCACCTCGTCCATCGGTAGGCGGGTGCCCGACAGCGCCTCCATGTGCCCCTGCCCCGCCAGGAGGTCGGCAAGGTCCTTTAGCCGCGCCGCCTGCTCGCGATAGGCGCGGTAAAGCTTGACGACGCCGCCGGCGGCATTGGGCGCCGCTTCGGCAACTTCGATCAATTCCTGATCCCCCGGCAGTTCCGCCGCCAGCAGCGGATCGGCAAAGACCTCGCGCAATTGCGCCAGTCCACCGCCAGTTTCACCCTGCAGTTCCTCGAGGTCGACCTTGTAGACCGATGCGAGTTTCAGAAGCAGCTGGACGGTCAGCGGACGCTGATTGCGCTCGATCAGGTTGAGGTAGGACGGCGAGATGCCAAGCGCTTCGGCCATCGCCGTCTGCGTCAGCGAGAGCCCGTTGCGGATCCGCCGGACACGAGGACCGGCAAAGATCTTGTTCTCAGCCATTTGTCACTACCTTTACAACTCTGACGACGACCACACATTTACATAATTTACAAATTTACCGTGCACGCCTGTCAAAGGCAAGACAAGATAACCCTTTTGAAAGGCCATGAACTTCGATTTCCATAGCCCTATTGCGCAGCGCAATGTAAAAACTGTCACATCAACTAGAGACGAGGAAAGCCATACGACAAAAGTCGAATGGTGGATGAGTTCCAGCAGGAGGAAATGATGACTGATTTTTACAAGCTTGTTCCCAGTGCCCAGCAAGGCCGCTTTGATGGCATCGAACGCCCCTACACCGCTGAAACCGTGAAGCGGCTGCGTGGTTCGGTCGAGATCCGTTACTCCCTGGCCGAAATGGGTGCCAACCGCTTGTGGAAGCTCATTCACGAAGAGGACTTCGTCAACGCGCTCGGCGCGCTCTCGGGCAATCAGGCCATGCAGATGGTTCGCGCCGGCCTGAAAGCAATCTACCTCTCCGGCTGGCAGGTCGCGGCCGACGCCAACACCGCATCAGCGATGTATCCGGACCAATCGCTCTATCCGGCAAATGCCGCTCCGGAGCTGGCAAAGCGCATCAACCGCACGCTCCAGCGCGCCGACCAGATCGAGACCTCGGAAGGCAAGGGGCTATCGGTCGACACCTGGTTCGCACCGATCGTTGCCGACGCCGAAGCCGGTTTCGGCGGCCCGCTCAATGCCTTCGAGATCATGAAGGCCTTCATCGAGGCCGGAGCTGCGGGCGTTCACTACGAGGACCAGCTGGCGTCCGAAAAGAAGTGCGGCCATCTCGGCGGCAAGGTCCTGATCCCGACGGCCGCGCATATCCGCAATCTCAACGCGGCACGGCTTGCAGCCGACGTCATGGGTACGCCGACGCTCGTCATCGCCCGCACCGATGCGGAAGCGGCCAAGCTGTTGACGTCGGATATCGACGAACGCGATCGCCCCTTCGTCGATTATGACGCCGGACGCACGGTCGAAGGCTTCTACCAGGTGAAGAACGGCATCGAGCCGTGCATCGCGCGCGCCATCGCCTATGCGCCGCATTGCGACCTGATCTGGTGCGAAACCTCCAAGCCGGACCTGGAGCAGGCCCGCAAGTTTGCCGAGGGCGTGCACAAGGCGCATCCGGGCAAGCTGCTCGCCTACAACTGCTCGCCGTCGTTCAACTGGAAGAAAAACCTCGACGACGCGACGATCGCCAAGTTCCAGCGGGAACTCGGTGCGATGGGCTACAAGTTCCAGTTCATCACGCTTGCCGGCTTCCACCAGCTGAACTTCGGCATGTTCGAGTTGGCGCGCGGCTACAAGGCCCGGCAGATGGCGGCCTATTCGGAGCTTCAGGAGGCGGAGTTCGCCGCCGAGGTCAATGGCTACACCGCGACCAAGCACCAGCGCGAAGTCGGCACCGGCTATTTCGACGCCGTGTCGCTGGCCATCACCGGCGGCCAGTCATCGACGACAGCCATGAAGGAATCGACCGAGCACGACCAGTTCCGCCCGGCCGCAGAGTGAAGGACCGGGGAGCGCGGCAATCCCTGCCCGCCGCGCTCCCCATGCAATCGACGAGAAACCGCTGACACCAAGGAGAACTCCAATGACAGTTCAGACACGCGTCAAGGAAAGGGCCGAGGAACAGTCTTCGGCCATGACCCCGGATCAGCAGGCGGCGATCCGCATGGTCGCCAACGACCTGCACCGCCTTAACCAGGCCGTCATGAAAGCCGTCGACGCCGGCGTATCGGTCGAGCTGGTACGTTCGGCCCGCCATCATGGCGGCGAAGGCAACTGGGGCGACCTGTTGATCCCTGTTATCGTCACTCAGGGACGCGCGTGATGACGGTGCTGACGGCCGCAGCCTTGCTGCTTCTGGCGGCTTGGTCGAGCATACCCAAACCACAGACGGCAACCGCGACCGTCCGCCGCCCCGTTTAGCACCCCACAGACCGACAACCCTGACGCGAAAACGGCCGGCAGCAACGCCGGCCTGCCGCGTTTCACGCCGGTCTTGCAAGCAGATATACCATTTCAAGTTGCTTATTGCCGAGGCTCCTGCCTATACTAACTCGGTCTAGTGCGAGCGGGGGCACGCATGTTCCGGACAGGAACGGCGAATACGGAAGAACTGATCTATCTGATCTATGGCGCTGCGTTCGGCGAATGCAGCTGGGAGGATTTTCTGAGCCGGTTGGCGGGCACTGTGCCAAACGGTAAGTCCGCGCTCCACTATCATGACCTCGCGGCACCCGCGTCGCATGTCCCCTATGTCTCCGGATTTACGGCCGACGACCTCGATCAATTCAACAACCATTTCGCCGCAGTGAACCCGTGGATCCCGAGAACCGTTCTGGTACCCGTCGGCCGGGGCCTATGTGGCGAGCATATCGTTTCGCGGGAAGATCTGGTCAAATCCGAATTCTACAACGACTGGCTAAAGCGACAAACCGGATGCGAGACCAGCGTCGGCGTGACGATCATAAGAGATGCGACACGCACATTCATTCTATCGACATGTACGACATCAACCGACGCAGAGTTCAACCATCACGCCGCCGATCAATATACGAGCCTTGCACCGCATCTCAAACGCGCGTTCGAGTTTGTCCGGAAGCGCGATGTGATGACGGTCGAGCGCCAGCAAGGGCAATCTTTGCTCGATTCGATCGGCGTTGGCCTGATGTATGTCGGCGAGAATCTCCGTGTCCGCTCCATGAATGAACACGCGCAACGCATATCGGCGACAGGCGCGCCAATTCGTATCGCTACAGGCGGGCGCTTGACGTTAAGCTGTCCGCAGACAAGCGCAGCGCTGGAAGCGCTGACATTGCGTGGCTGCACGGATACGCGCCCACATGTCTCCATTGTCAAGGGCGCCGGTGGGACGGCATATCGCATCACGCTCTTGAAGTTGAATTCCGATGCCTTCACCGAACTCCTTAGCGGCCCAACCGTTGCTGTCGTCATTGAACCGACCACGTCGCTGCTTCCGGAAGTGCGGAGCAGGCACTTGGAGGACATCTACGGATTGACTCCCGCCGAAATCAGAATCGCCTCCGGCCTCGCTGCAGGACTGTCGTTAAGGGAAATCGCCCTGGCGAACAGCGTCAGCTACGAAACGATCCGCACCCAGCTGAAGAGCATCTATTCCAAGACCCAGGTGAACTCGCAGGCGGCACTCGTCAGCCTCTTGATGCGCTGACCGCTTCAGCTGCGGCGGGGTCGTTTGCCGGCGAAGATGTCGGCGTGGCTTTTCAGTAATTTTGTCATGCGATCGACGACCGTGCGGATTTCCGTGCGATGGCGGTCCTCGTTGTTCATCACGATCCATTGCCGATGCATAAGCGCAGGGATCTCCTCGCCCGCCCGCTCCAGCAGAGGGTCGAGGTCGCCGACGAAACAGGGCAGCACGGCACAACCGGCTCCCGCCCGGGCGAGATCGAGCAACGAACGAGGGCGCGTTACGGTCGCTACGATACGTCCCGTCGCGTTCTCATGCGGCCAACGCAGATAGGATGAGATTGCATCCTCGTCGCCGACGGCGACCCATCGGCCGTTTGCCGCCGGCGTTGCATTCTTCTGCCGGTAGACGGCATAGGCAACTTCTCCCACCGGGCGGGCTGCCAGATAGCTCTCTTCCGGCTCGAAAGCGCGGATGCCGATATCGCTCTCGCGATAGGCAAGGTTGGCGCGGGTCTCGCCTATGGTGATCGCAAGGCTGAAGCCATCGCGCTCGGTGCAGAGCGCCGGGAAATTTTCGGCAAGCAGCCAGGACACCCAGGTTCCGGCGGTGATGCGAACGACCGCCCCCTCGCCCTCCCGTCGCCAGCTCTCGACGCGGCGGGCCGCCGCCTCCATCTCCTCGAGCTGCTCGAACAGAACCTGCCCGTCGCCGGTCAGCTGGTAGCCGGTCTGGCTGCGCACGAACAGCGTGCGGCCGGTGCGTTCCTCGATCTCGAGCATGCGCCGGCCCAAGGTCGCCGGGCTGGAGCCCAGCGCCTGCGCGGCGCCCGTCAGTCCGCCGGTGCGCGCGACACTCATGAAGCAGCGATAAATGTCCCAATCCATGTCTTTCATCGGTGAAAAACATAGGCCGATATCTTGTGTATGTAAAATAGCCTTTGCTGCATAGAAGAGGGGATGCCATCCAATGAGGAGCATCACCATGGAAATACTGGCAATGGCCTATCTGGCCGATATGACGATGAAAAGCCGCCGCTGGGACGAACATTTCGACCCCAAGCCGCCGGGGTTGGTGAGGCGGATGTTTCGCCGCTGCATCGCTGCGTTTGCGGCGCATCAAGAGATACAAGCCGGCAAGAATAGCCTACAAACGACTTGCGCCGCGCAACCGGTGGGTCGCGCGGCGCAATGCTGAGGACGAAGCCGCTGTGGCCTTGGCCAATCAGGCGGCGCGGTAAGCGTGGATATCGGCGGCTTCCGGCTCGAGCCGGAACTGCTCGACCAGCATCATCAGCGTGTCGGCCTGGTTGGAGAGCGCCAGGCTCGTTGCCGTTGCCTCTTCGACCATCGAGGCGTTCTGCTGGGTCATCTGGTCCATCTGGTTGACCGATCCGTTGACCTCGTTGAGCGCCACCGCCTGGTCACGGCTGGCGGTCGCGATCATTTCGACATGCTGGCTGACAGTAACGATCTGGGCGCTGATCGAGGCCAGCACCGCGCCGGTCTCCTTGACCAGGTGCGAACCGGAATTGACCTCGTTGGTCGACTTGTTGATGAGGCCCTTGATCTCGCGGGCAGCTTCGGCTGAGCGTTGCGCCAGTTCGCGAACCTCCTGTGCCACCACCGCGAAGCCCTTGCCGGCTTCGCCGGCACGTGCCGCCTCGATGCCGGCATTCAGCGCCAAGAGGTTGGTCTGGAACGCAATGTCGTCGATCACCTCGATGATCTGCTCGATCTGGCGTGAGGCCTCTTCGATGCGGCCCATGGCGGCGATCGCATTGGTGACGACGGTTGCCGAGCTGTCGGCGCTCTTCTTCGTCTGCGTGACGGCGACGTTAGCCTCGTTCGCGCGCTCCGCCGACGAGCGGACCGTCACGGTGATCTGGTCGACCGCAGCGGCCGTCTCTTCGAGCGAGGCTGCCTGGGCCTCCGTCCGCTTCGACAGCGAGTCAGCGGCATGATGCATGTCCGAGCCGCTCTGCTGGATCGCCTGTGCATTGGCGCGGATCTGGGCCAGCGTATCCTGCAGGCGGATCAGCGAGCCGTTGAAGTCCGTGCGCAGCTGTTCGAGGCGGCCATGGAACGGAATGTCGATCTGGCGCGACAGGTCGCCCTGCGCCAGACGGCCGAGGCCGGCGGCGAGTTCGCTGACGGCAAGATCGATCTGGCGATCGAGCTCGCGCTTCTCGGCGTCGTTGCGGCTTCGCTCGATCTCGGCGCGGGCGCGCTGTTCTTCGCTTTCTGCCTCGATGCGCACCTTGGAAAGCGCGTTTTCCTTGAAGACGCCCAAGGCGCGGGCCATGTCGCCGATCTCGTCCTGACGGGCGTCGCCGTCAATGGAGGTATCGAGGCGGCCGTCTGCCAGGCGACGCATGGCGGCGGTGATCTGACCGATCGGCTTCTTCAGCGTCAGCGTCAGGGCGATGCCGGCAAGCAGGGCGATGACGACGCCTGCAACAGTCGCGGCCACGGAGATCTGGTTTGCTTCCTGGCGCTCGGTGCCGGCGGCAACCTTCTGCTGTTCGGCAAAACCGGTCAGGTCGCTCCAGATCTGGTTGATCGACTGGCCGGCGGCGTCGAAATCGGCGGTCCGCTTCACGGTGATTTCAACCAGAGACGCGGCGTCCTTTTTCATTACGGTGATGATCGGCATCAGCGTGTCGGCAATGGCGTCGAAGGAGGCACCTTCGCTTGCAACACCGCGCAGCGCTGCCATGTTCTGCTGAACTGCAAGGAACTTGTCGAGCAGCTTCTGGCGGTTGCTTTCCGTCGTCGACCCCATGAAGGTTGCGGCGGAGATCTGGATGTCGGTGATCGAGCTCGAAAGCCGGCGCGTGGCCGTCAGAACGGATTCGGTGCTGACGATAAGCTGATCGAGTTCGGCGAAAATCCGGGTGGCATCGCGCATCTTGCCGACAGAAGCCGCTTCGAGACGGAAGCTCGCGGTGCGGAAACGGTCGACATACTTCGAGATACCGGCAAGCGTTTCAGGACCGGCGGGCGCCTTCAAAAGCGCACCGATCTCGCTCGATGCGGAGGTGATCGTCTCGGTCAGCGACTTCTCGTCTTTCGGCAACAGCCGGAAGATGTCGCGCTCGGTGCGGCCGATCATCGGGAAGCGTTCCTTGACGGCCTTGAGCTTATCCTCGACCGTCGTCGCCTTGCTGACTTCGGTGCCGAACTCGTTGAAGAAGCGGCTGGCGCGCATCAGCTTTTCGGCTTCGCGCAGCATGGTCTTGGCGGCATTCTCGTTCTTGCGCACGGCATATTGCAGCCGGTTCGACTCGTCGTTGATCTTGGCGCGTTCGACCAAGAGAGCATCGAGGTTCGCCGTCATCGTTGCGCGCATCTCCTGCTCGCCGACATGCAGCTTCCAGAGCCCGTCGATGCGGGCTTCGATGTCGGCGGTCGCGGCGATAGCGGCCGTCAACTCGTCCTGGCCGCTCTGGCCGGCAACCTGTGCGGCGGTCTCGGCGAGAATTTCCTTCTGCGCAGTGATCTTGCCCTGCACGGCGTCGCGGGTTTCCTCGGTGGTCGAGTGCAGGAAGTTGTTCATCCCCGCATAGACATCCTTGAAGCCGCTCAGCGTCTGCAGGACGCTGTTCGAAATCTCCATCCGGCCCTGAAGCAGGCCGGACGCATAAAGGCCGGTAATGCCGACGGCACAGATGCTGACGACGAAGGGCAGAATGAAGAACAGCACCTTCGTCTGGATCTTGAAACGGGCAAGAATTCTATCGATGAACATGGAAAACACCTTGGCTCGCAGCTCGCATTCGCCTCCCCCGGCGGCTCGAAACATGTCCCGCCTTCCGCGTAACCGCGAAAAGGACGAAACGATCGAGAGCCACCCGATGCGCAAACAGGCTGATGTTTTTCGGAAAAATCATGCGGCGCACACCGCCAGTCCGTCAGCAATCATTGCGGGACCGCGCCACCTCCCCGGTAGCGAAGTCCTGACGGAACTCACTTCGTCGCAATATTCATTTTGAACGATTAAAAATTGTATAAGCGCGGAGCACTCGCCAACGAATTTCCGAAGGCGTTGGGCTCATGAGGCGCTCGAGGTCCGGCCGTTAGCGGCCGGCTGGCAGCATCAGAGCCAATAAGCCGGCAGCGTTGCGAGGGCAGCAACGGCAAAGAACGCGATCAGAGCAATGCGGGTCAACGCTACTCTCTGGACGCGGCTCTCGTCGGTGCGAGCGATCGCGATGGCGCGGGGACGACGGCGTGGCTGGTTCATGACATCCTGTCCTTCTCACTGACCGGCAACGTTCGGCCCGGATAAACCGGCTTGCCAGTCCAGACCATATTGCAGCCATGCCGTGGCAGAGAAAAGCCCTAAAAATGGAAACAGTGTGATTTCCGTTTGCGGAACAGTTCTTTCTGACCAACCGCCGGCTGTGCCGACACCAAAGAGGTTCCGGCATATCCGTTAACAATGGCTGAAGCCAAATGCCGCAAAACCAGGGATCAGACGTCCTGGCCGGCTGCGAAGCCCGATGCCCAGGCCCATTGGAAATTGTAGCCGCCGAGCCAGCCGGTCACGTCGACGCATTCGCCGACGAAATAGAGACCGGGAACAGCCTTCGCCTGCATCGTCTTTGAATCGAGACCATTGGTGTCGACGCCGCCGAGCGTCACCTCGGCAGTGCGATAGCCTTCGGAACCGGCGGGCTTGATCGCCCAAGCCTGGATCGATGCCGATAGCGCATCGATGGTCTTGTCCGAGAGGTCGGCGAGCTGCCGTCCCGTCAGCTTGGCGCCATCGGCAAAGAATTGCGCAAGCCGGCGTGGCAGAATATCGCCGAGCGCCGTCTGGACGGCCTGCTTGCCATTGGTGCGGCGCAAACCTTTTAGGATCGAGGCGATGTCGATATCGGGCATCAACCTCAGAACGATGTCCTGCCCCTCGCGCCAGTAGGACGATATCTGCAGGATCGCCGGGCCACTGAGGCCGCGATGGGTGATCAGCACCGCCTCGCGAAACGCCGTCTTACCGGAGCGCGCCTCGGCGTCGGCGGCGACGCCGGCTAGTTCGCCGATCGTCTCAAGCTGCACCGGATCGAGCGTCAGCGGCACAAGCCCGGGACGGGTTTCGACCAGGGCCAATCCGAACTGCTCTGCGATTTTATAGGCAAGCCCCGTTGCGCCCATTTTCGGGATCGACTTGCCGCCGCTGGCCACCACCAGCGACTGGGCATCGACCGGTCCGTCGCCGGTCATCACCCGGAAGCCGGCACCATGGCGCTCGACACTCGCGACCGTCGTCTCAAGCCGAAGCTCGGCGGCCGCATCGCGCATCTCGGCGAGCAACATCCTGATGATGTCCTTGGCCGAATGATCGCAGAACAATTGCCCCAAAGTCTTCTCGTGCCAGGCGATGCCGTGTTTTTCGACCAGCGCCAGGAAGTCTCGCGCGCCGTAGCGCGCGAGCGCCGATTTGCAGAAATGCGGATTGGCCGAGAGGAAGTTCTTCGGCCCGGCATGGATGTTGGTGAAGTTGCAGCGGCCGCCGCCGGAGATGCGGATCTTCTCGCCCGGCGCCTTTGCATGGTCGATGACCAGCACCCGCCGGCCGCGCTTGCCGGCCTCGATGGCGCACATCATGCCGGCCGCACCGGCGCCAATGATCACCACATCCTTCTTCTCAGCCACGAAACACCTTTGAGCTCTTTGCGCATTCCATTCCGGTCACGGCGGCGAAAGTCAATCGTCACGCTCTAGCCAATTGCCAATCTCTGGTTATGATGCGCTATCCGAAGCCAAAACCGGTGATTTATGCCCTCCAAGAGAAGTGCTGCCCAACAAACAACGAAAATCAGCAAAACCTCGAAAATACCCGCCGCCCTGCATTCCCTCCGAGGCGTCAAGACCTGGAAGGAAGCAACGGATTGGCTGAAGATCCGCGGGATCGAAGACATCGAATGCATCACGCCCGACCTTGCCGGCGTTCCCCGCGGCAAGATGATGCCCACCTCCAAGTTCACCTCCAACACCTCGCTTGCACTGCCTTCCGCCGTCTACCGCCACACGATCTCAGGCGAATATCCTGACGAGACCGGACAATTCCGCTACGATTCGCGCGACAGCGACATCAAGCTCGTCCCTGATCTTTCGACGCTTTCGGTCGTCCCCTGGGAAACCGACCCAACGGCGCAGGTGATCTGCGACATCGTCGGCTCCGAAGGCGAACAGATCAGCTACACGCCGCGCAACGTCTTGAAGCGCGTGGTCGACCTCTATCGCCAGAAGGGCTGGAAGCCGGTCGTTGCGCCCGAAATCGAGTTCTACCTCGTCGCCACCAATGACGATCCCGACTATCCGCTGCATCCGCCGAAGGGCCGCTCCGGCCGGTCGATCCTTGGCGGCCAGGGCTATTCGATCGCCGGCATCAACGAATTCGACGAGCTGATTGACGACATCTATCACTTCTCCGAGAAGCAGGGTCTGGAGATTGACACGCTGATCCACGAGGAGGGACCAGCGCAGCTCGAAATCAACCTTCGTCACGGCGATCCGATCGAGCTTGCCGACCAGGTGTTCCTGTTCAAGCGCACCATCCGCGAGGCGGCGCTGAAGCACGGCATCTACGCGACCTTCATGGCCAAGCCGATGCAGGGTCAGCCGGGTTCGGCCATGCACATCCACCAGTCGGTGATCGAGATCAACACCGGCCGCAATCTGTTCTCCAATCCGGACGGCTCTGCCTCCAAGGAGTTCTTCAACTTCATCGGCGGCATGCAACACTATGTGCCGCGCACGTTGGTGATGATGGCGCCCTACGTGAACTCCTTCCGCCGGCTGACGCCCGATATGTCGGCGCCGGTGAATACGGCTTGGGGCTACGACAACCGCACGACCGCGTTCCGCATTCCGGTTTCCGAACCGGTTGCCCGGCGGATCGAGAACCGGCTGCCGAGTTCGGATGCCAACCCCTATCTGGCGCTCGCCGCCTCGCTTGCCTGCGGCTATCTCGGCATCATCGAAGGCCGCGATCCGACGGCACCGACGGAAGACACGGCCAACGAAGGCGAAATCGATCTGCCGCGCGGGCTGCTCGAGGCCGTCGCCCTGCTCGAGTCGGCGCCGTCGCTTGCCGAGGTGCTGAGCCCCGAATTCATCGCCATCTATGCCGGCGTGAAACGTGGCGAGTTCGAAACCTTTATGCAGGTTATCAGCCCGTGGGAACGCGAGTTCCTGCTGCTGAACGTCTGACCTGAAAGGCAGTCCAATGCCCTGGCAAAGCCCGATCTCGCCCGGTTTCTCCTGGTATGAGGCAACCGTTCCCGATCGACCCGAATATCCGCAGATGCCGGGATCGAGGAAGGCGGATGTCGCCATTATCGGCGGCGGCTATACCGGGCTTCAGGCGGCCTACAACCTTGCTCGGCAAGGCGTCGATGTCACGCTCATCGACGCCTGCCGCTTCGGCGACGGCGCGTCGGGGCGCAACGGTGGCCAGTTCGGCACCGGCCAGCGCGCCTGGGCCGACGAGACCGAGGAAACGCTTGGCCAGGAACGGGCACAACTGCTGTTCGATATGGCAGAGAACGCCAAGCGGCACGTGCTCGACTTCGCCAGCCAACACGACATCGATATCGAGTTCATGCCGGGGCAGCTCTCCGTCGGCCACAAGAAGAGCCTGGAGAAGGATTATCGCGACCACGTCGAGGCGATGGCGACCCGCTTCGGCTATCCGCATCTCTCGTTCATGGAACGGGAGGAGACGGCGAGCCGGCTCGGATCGTCTCGCTATCACTTCGGCATCCGCGATGTCGGCACCGGACATATCCATCCGATGAAGCTGCTGCTCGGACTGGCGAAGCAGGCGGCCCTTGCCGGCGCCAATCTGTTCGAGCAGACCAAGGCGCAGAAGATCGAGCGCAAGGGAACGGCTGTTGTCATCACTACCGATCGCGGCACGATCACCACTGAGCGGGTGCTTGTCGCGTGCAATGCCTATATCGGCAATCTCGAGCCGGTCAGCGCCAGCCATGTGATGCCCATCCGCTCCTTCATCGGCGCGACCGAAGTTCTTTCCGCTCACCCCAACGTGCTTCCCGGCGGTGAATCGGTCGACGATTCGCGCTTTGTCGTGCGCTACTTCCGCAAATCGAAAGACGGGCGGCTGCTATTCGGCGGGCGCGAAGCCTACACCGCCGACAATCCGCGCGACATTTCCACCCATATCCGCCGGCAGATCAGCGAGATCTATCCGGAACTCGGCAATGTCGAGATCACCCACGCCTGGGGCGGTTCCGTTGGCATCACCTTGCCGCGGACGCCCTTCTGTCGCGAGGTGATGCCGGGCGTCACCTCGATCGGCGGCTATTCCGGCCACGGGGTCATGCTTTCCAACTATTGTGGCAAGCTCTACGCTGACCTTGTGCTGGGCAAACCGACGGAACTCGACCTGTTGAAAGCCTTGAAAATACCGGCTTTTCCGGGCGGAACACGCTTCCGATCGGCGCTTCTGTTCCTGGCGCTCAGCTGGTATGCGCTGCGCGACAGGCTCTAAGGCACGTTGTGTCAGGATGGTGTCACACTATGTGCATTAGATCTTTGTTTCCGTGCATGTCGTCGCCCCGAAACCGCGGCATATTTTCGGGCGACATGCATGAGAAAGCGTGTGCGACAGCATTTTATTGCGTCGCACCCTAGCGCGTTTAAATCGATTAGATTATATGTGTCCCTGACCTGAACAAGATCGAGATTATCCCATGAGCAGCCAGATCATTCCCGTCGAACCATTTGATTATGTCGTGTTCGGCGGCACCGGCGATCTCGCGGAGCGCAAGCTGCTGCCAGCGCTCTATCACCGCCAGATGGAAGGCCAGATTACCGAGCCGACCCGCATCATCGGCGCCTCGCGCGCCGCGTTGACGCATGAAGAATATCGCAAGTTCGCCGCCGATGCGCTGAAGGAACACCTGAGGCCGGCGGAATACAATGAAGAGGAAGTGGCGAAGTTTACCGCCCGCCTCTTTTACGTTTCCGTCGATGCCAAGTCCGACCAGGGCTGGGATACGCTGAAGAAGATCCTGGAAGAAGGCAAAGACCGTATCCGCGCCTTCTATCTCGCCGTCGGACCGGCGATCTTCGGCGATATTTCCGAGAAGATCCGCGATCACAAGCTGATCACCAAGACCACCCGCATCGTCGTCGAAAAGCCGATCGGCCGCGATCTGGCGTCGGCGACCGAGCTCAACGACACGATCGGCAAGGTCTTCCGCGAAGAGCAGATCTTCCGCATCGACCACTATCTCGGCAAGGAGACGGTGCAGAACCTGATGGCGCTGCGTTTCGCCAATGCGCTCTACGAGCCGCTGTGGAACTCCGCCCATATCGACCACGTGCAGATCACCGTTTCGGAAGCCGTAGGCCTCGAAAACCGGGCCGGCTACTACGACAAGGCCGGTGCGCTGCGCGACATGGTGCAGAACCACATCCTGCAGCTCGTCTGCTTTGTCGCAATGGAAGCCCCGACCTCAATGGACGCGGAAGCCGTGCGCGATGAAAAGCTTAAAGTTCTGCGCGCGCTGAAGCCGGTCAATGCATCCAATGTCGAGCAGGTGACGGTGCGCGGCCAGTACCGCGCGGGCGCCTCTGCCGGCGGCCCGGTCAAGGGCTACCTGGAAGAGCTCGAAGGTGGCGTTTCGAACACAGAGACCTTCGTAGCGATCAAGGCCGAAGTCAGCAACTGGCGCTGGGCCGGCGTGCCGTTCTACATCCGCACCGGCAAGCGGCTTGCTGGCCGCATGTCGGAAATCGTCATTACCTTCAAGCAGATCCCGCACTCGATCTTCGACAACAGTGCCGGTCGCATTTCCGCCAACCAGCTCGTCATCCGCCTGCAGCCGAACGAAGGCGTCAAACAGTCGCTGATGATCAAGGACCCCGGTCCAGGCGGCATGCGCCTTCGCAACGTTTCGCTCGACATGAGCTTCGCCGAGGCTTTCGACGTGCGCAATGCCGACGCCTACGAGCGGCTGCTGTTCGACGTCGTGCGCAACAACCAGACGCTGTTCGTACGCCGCGACGAGGTCGAGGCCGCATGGAAGTGGGTCGATCCGATCCTGAAAGCCTGGGAAGAGACCGGACAGCAGGTGCAGGGCTACACCGCCGGCACCTGGGGTCCGAGCCAGTCGATCGCACTCATCGAGCGTGACGGCCGCACCTGGCACGATGCGATATAGGTAAGGCAATGAGCACGACGCTTCACACATTCGACAATGGCGCCGCCCTGGCAGAGGGCTTGGCGGACGCCGTCAGCGCCGCACTTGCCACCGGCATTGCCACCCGTGGCACAGCAAGCATCGCCGTTTCCGGCGGCTCGACGCCCAAGGCATTCTTCCAGGCGCTCGCCAGGAAGGATATCGCCTGGGACAAGGTGACGGTCACGCTGGTGGACGAACGCTTCGTTCCACCGGAGAGCGATCGCTCCAACCACGCGTTGGTCACGGCCAATTTGCTGCAAGGCCCTGCGGCGAAAGCGCATTTCCTACCGCTTTACCACGCCGCCGCTTCGGCAGAAGATGCGGCCGGGCTCTCCAGCAAGGCGACGGCAAAGATCGGCACGCCCTTCGACGTCGTCGTGCTCGGCATGGGAACGGATGGCCATACCGCGTCGTTCTTCCCGGGCGGCACGCAACTTTCAAGGGCGATCGACGCGACGACGCCGCGCGGCGTGATCACCATGGAAGCCGAAGGTGCTGGCGAACCGCGCCTGACCTTTACCTTCTCCAGCCTTCACGATGCCAGGCTGCTGGTCCTGCACATCGAAGGCGAGGGCAAGAAGGTGGTGCTTGCCAAGGCGGAAGGTCCCGGCGACGAAGCCGAGATGCCGATCCGCACCATGCTGCGCCGTGCGGCCTCGCCGCTGCAAATATACTGGGCGCCATAACGGCCGGATCACCGGCCGGTTCAGGACGCTTTCAACCGGTGGCGCCCCACCGGAACGCGAAGGCGTTGAAAGAGCTCATACCGGGGCGTGGCCTGCACGTTCTCCCAAGCAGGCAACGCTCCGGATCGATGACTGGATGAAGATGAGGAGTCTCAAGACTCCGGAACAGGATTTGCCATGTCCGCCGATTCCCGCATTGCCGCAATCACCGCCCGCATCGTCGAGCGCTCGAAGCCGCACCGAGAGCCTTATCTCGATCGGGTGCGTCGTGCGGCGTCCAGCGGCCCACATCGCAGCGTTCTTGGCTGCGGCAACCTCGCGCACGGGTTTGCCGTCTGTTCCCCCGCCGAGAAGGTGGCGCTCGCCGGGGATCGCGTCGCCAACCTAGGCATCATTACCTCCTATAACGACATGCTTTCGGCGCATCAGCCGTTCGAAACCTATCCGGCGCTGATCCGCGAAGCCGCGCACGAGGCAGGCGGCGTCGCCCAGGTTGCCGGCGGCGTGCCCGCCATGTGCGACGGCGTCACCCAGGGCCAGCCGGGCATGGAACTGTCGCTGTTTTCGCGCGACCTGATCGCCATGGCCGCCGGTGTCGGCCTGTCGCACAACATGTTCGATTCCACCGTCTATCTCGGCGTCTGCGACAAGATCGTGCCGGGCCTTGTCATCGCGGCCCTGACCTTCGGTCACCTGCCGGCAGTCTTCGTGCCGGCCGGGCCGATGACGACGGGCCTGCCGAACGACGAGAAGGCGCGCGTGCGCCAGCTCTTCGCCGAAGGCAAGGTTGGCCGCGAAGAGTTGCTCGAAGCGGAATCCAAGTCCTATCACGGACCCGGCACCTGCACCTTCTATGGCACCGCCAATTCCAACCAGATGCTGATGGAGATCATGGGCTTCCACCTGCCCGGCGCCTCCTTCATCAATCCCGGCACGCCGCTGCGCGACGCGCTGACGAAGGAAGCGACGAAGCGGGCGCTGGCGATCACCGCCATGGGCAACGAGTTCACGCCATCAGGTGAAATGATCGACGAGCGCTCGATCGTCAACGGTGTCGTCGGGCTGCACGCCACCGGTGGCTCGACCAACCACACCATGCATCTCGTCGCCATGGCGCGCGCCGCCGGCATCCTGCTCACCTGGCAGGATATTTCCGAACTTTCGGACATCGTGCCGCTGCTTGCGCGCGTCTACCCGAACGGCCTTGCCGACGTGAACCACTTCCATGCCGCCGGCGGCATGGGCTTTCTGATCAGCCAGTTGCTTCGGGGCGGCCTGCTGCACGACGATGTGCGCACCGTCGTCGGCCAGGGCCTGGAGGCCTACAAGATCGACGTCCGCCTCGGTGCCGACGGCGGTGTCGAGCGCCGGCCGACGCCGGCCGAAAGCGCCGATCCGAAGGTACTCTCCACCATCGACCAGCCGTTCCAGCACTCGGGCGGCCTCAAGATGCTGACCGGCAATCTCGGCAAGGCGGTCATCAAGATTTCCGCCGTCAAGCCGGACCGCCACGTCATCGAGGCACCGGCAAAGATCTTTCATGACCAGGGCGAGTTGAACGCCGCCTTCAAGGCCGGCAAACTCGAAGGCGACTTCGTCGCCGTCGTGCGCTTCCAGGGCCCGAAGGCGAACGGCATGCCGGAACTGCACAAGCTGACGACCGTGCTCGGCATCCTGCAGGACCGCGGCCAGCGCGTGGCGATCCTCACCGACGGCCGCATGTCGGGCGCCTCGGGCAAGGTGCCTGCCGCCATCCACGTTACGCCGGAAGCCAAGGATGGCGGGCCGATCGCCCGCATTCAGGAAGGCGACATCGTGCGCATCGATGCCGTCACCGGCACGATCGAAGTGCTTGTCGAGGATATCGCGCTCAAGACGCGCATTCCCGCCCATGCCGATCTCTCGGACAACGAGTTCGGCATGGGGCGCGAGCTGTTCGCACCGTTCCGCGCCATTGCCGGCTCGGCCGACCACGGAGCAAGCGTGCTGTTCAACTGAGCCGAACCTCGGCGTCACCGCGGAGGATTTGTCTTCCATCGAGCTATCGCTGCCGGCCCTCGCCGCCGGTAGCGGGCCGCGCTTGCGAAGACGAGCGCTACTTCAGCGGCCCCGGATACATGTCGTTTCGACCGTCGTAACGCTCGACCTCCAGCGTGAAGATGTCGATATCCTCGATGCAGCGCGCATTGAGCGAGACGCGATTGTTCGGGTAGCCGCTGCGCATGATCGCCACACTGCAGGTCGGGCAGAAGTGATGACCTTCAGTCACGCCGCGCCAGACATAGGTGGAAAGGCGACGCTTCTCGGTGATCAACCGGATCTTGCTGCCGTCAATCTTCCAGTGGAGGAAGCCGGTGCGCCGGCATGTCGAGCAGTTGCACTCGACCAGCCCCGAGAGCTCCTCATCGACTTCGATGCAGATATCGCCGCAGTGGCAGGAAAGGCGGTAGGGTCGTTTCATCGATCGGTTGCCTCGCTTCTGGCGTGCAGGCGACAACAATCCAACGCCCACACTCCATGTCAAGCATAGTTTGGAGGCCTCGAAATACGGTGTCCCTGGCCGCAAAGGCGCATCGCCCGCCAGTCCGTCTCGGCCGGACGGGGCACCCGCACGAACGCTTGCCGGTTCAGCGGTAGATGTCGAGTGTGCGGTTCCGGTGGTTCGGATGGGTGCTGTAGACGAAGATGCGATTGAGGTCGCGATCGGTCAGGAGCCGCAGGAAGCGCGCTTCGACGATGTTGTTGGCGTGCACGCGCTTGAGCAGGCAGCCGACCATCTGGATGCGGGCGCTTGGAATGTCGAGGTAGAAATTCTGCGGCAGCTGGTACTTGGTCAGGATACCCAGAACCGCGCCGCTTTTCGACAGCTTGATGATTTCGCAGCGGCGGGAGCTCAGCTGCGTCATGCCCTTTTCGGTATATTCGATCCGCGCCTCGTTCCTCGTGTCCTCCATCGGGAACGTGGTTTCGCGATCGTACATGAAAGATTCTTCCTTGTTCAGGAAGTGTTGCTGCATCACCGGTGCCGCGGTCGTCATTCTACAGGCCCCTTAGTATCCCCTGCCCGTCAGGCTAGAGGAAGAAATTTAACAGAGGGTAGATTGAGGGCCTTCGCAAAGAAAAACCCGTCCGAAAATCGGACGGGTTGAAGACAAACGATGGTGGTCTTTGTCAGACGCGGTAGCTCTTGCCGCCGGCGTCGAACAGATGCAGCTTGTTCTTATCGGCCGTGAACCGGACTTTTTCGCCGCGATGAACGGGCAGGATGCCCGGGATCTTGGCGATGATCGGCTCCTTCTCCACCAGTCCCTCGATATAGAGCAGCGTCACCTCGCCGAGCGCCTCGACGATGGCGACCGTTCCTTCGAACAGGAAGTCCTCGCCGCTGGCCGTCTGGAGATCTTCAGGACGCACGCCGAAGCTCGCCGTCTTGCCGTTTTCCGACGCGTTCGTGGCGATATCGAGTGTCACCGACTTGCCGCCAGAAAGCTTCACCGTCGTCTGCGGGCCGGTGGCGGTGATCGTCGCGGGGATGACGTTCATCGCTGGCGAACCGATGAAGCGGGCGACGAACAGGTTCGCCGGGCGCTCGTAAAGCTCGAGCGGCGGGCCGACCTGCTCGATATGGCCGGCCGACAGCACGACGATACGATCGGCAAGCGTCATCGCCTCGACCTGGTCGTGGGTAACGTAGATCATCGTCGTGTCCGCCATCTGCTCGTTGAGCTTGGCGATCTCGATGCGGGTGGCAACGCGAAGCGCCGCGTCGAGGTTCGACAAAGGCTCGTCGAACAGGAAGACCTTGGGATCGCGGCAGATCGCCCGGCCGATCGCCACGCGCTGGCGCTGGCCGCCCGAAAGCGCCTTCGGCAGACGATCGAGGTACTTGGTGAGCTGCAGGATATCGGCTGCCGCGCGCACGCGCCGGTCGATCTCCTCCTTCGTCTCCTTGGCGATCCGCATGCCGAAGGCCATGTTGTCGTAGACGGTCATATGCGGATAGAGCGCATAGGACTGGAACACCATGGCGATCCCGCGCTTGGACGGCGGCACGTCGTTGACGCGCTCGCCATCGATGAACATGTCGCCGCCGGTAATCTCCTCCAGACCCGCGATCATGCGCAGCAATGTCGACTTGCCGCAGCCGGACGGACCGACAAACACGACGAACTCGCCCTGCTTGATGTCGAGATTGATGCCGTGAATGACATCGACCGCACCGTAGGACTTGCGGATATCTTTAAGCGTCAGACCTGTCATCGCACCCTCCCCTTCGTCTCTTTTGTCTGTCGTTGTCTCAAACCAGCCGCGCGAAGAATGCGCTCCAGGCTGGAAGATTGACCTTGTCGTTCTTGATCTCGGCCGTAAAACCATGGCCGTCAAGCGCTTCCACTGGCTCCTTCGGCAAATCAACCGTAGCGGCCGTACCGCTCATGTTGAATGCGCAGAAGAGCTTCTCGTTGCCGTGGCTGCGCACGAAGGCAAGCACGGGCGCATCGGTGCTGCGGAACTCGATCTCGCCTTTGGCAAAGGCCGGATGCGCCTTTCTGAACTGCAGGAAGCGTCGATAGTGCTCCATGACCGAAGCGGTGTCATCCTTCTGCGCGGAGACCGCCCGGTTCAGGTGTTCGGCCGGCACCGGCAGCCAGGGTTTGGCATCGCCGAAGCCGCCATTGGCAGCAGTGCTATCCCAGACCATCGGCGTGCGGCAGCCGTCGCGCCCCTTGAAGTCGGGCCAGAACTGAATGCCGTAGGGATCCTTCAGATCCTCGAAGGCAAGCTCGGCTTCGGTGAGAGCCAATTCCTCGCCCTGATAGATGCAGACCGAGCCGCGCAGCGACATCAGCAGGCTTGCCAGCAGCTTGGCGTGCGCGTCGCGATCGGCAACGCCATCGCCCCAGCGACTGACATGGCGAACGACGTCGTGGTTGGAAAAGGCCCAGCAGGCCCAGCCCTCCGGCGCCGCCTTGTGAAAGTCGCGCAGAACCTCGGCGACACGCGCCGGTGTCAGAGCGTCGGGCGCCAGGAACTCGAAGGCGTAGCACATGTGCATCTTGTCGCCGCCGGAGGTGTACTCGCCGGCGATCTCGAGACCACGCTGGCTGTCGCCGACTTCGCCGACCGCCGCGATTGCCGGAAACTCGTCCATGACAGCACGGAACCGCTTCAGGAACGCAAGGTTCTCCGGCTGGTTCTTGTCGTAGAGATGTTCCTGATAATTATACGGGTTGACCGCCGGTGCAGTGGAGGCGTTGCGCCGCTCCGGCGCCAGCGCCGGATTGTCGCGCAGCTGTTTGTCGTGGAAATAGAAGTTGATGGTGTCGAGGCGGAAGCCATCGACGCCGCGCTCCAGCCAGAAGCGCTCGACGCCCAAAAGCGCCTCCTGCACATCAGGATTGTGCAGGTTGAGGTCCGGCTGCGAGGTCAGGAAGTTGTGCAAGTAATATTGCAGCCGCGTCGGATCCCAGGCCCAGGCCGAGCCGCCGAAGATCGACAGCCAGTTGTTCGGCGGCGTTCCATCGGGTTTCGAGTCTGCCCAGACGTACCAGTCCGCCTTGGCGTTCGCCCGGCTGGCGCGGCTCTCGACGAACCAGGGATGCTGGTCCGAGGTATGGGACAGAACGAGGTCGATCATCACCCGGATACCGAGCCGATGCGCCTCGGCGATCAGCGCATCGAAATCGGCGAGATTGCCGAAGATCCCGTCGACGTCGGTATAGTTCGAAACGTCGTAGCCGAAATCCTTCATCGGCGAGGTGAAGAAGGGCGATATCCAGATAGCATCGGCGCCGAGCGAGGCGACATGCGGCAGGCGGGCGGTGATGCCCTTCAAATCGCCGATGCCGTCGCCGTTGGAGTCCTGGTAGGAGCGCGGATAGATCTGATAGATCACCGCGCCTCGCCACCAATCCTTGTCGGCCTGCAAAATGGATTCGCTCATTTCAGTCATGCTCATTCCGTTCAGAAGTCCCTGTGAGGTCAACCACCCTTGACCGATCCCGCCAGCAGGCCGCGCACGAGGTAGCGCTGCAGGCTGAAGAACACGATCAGGGGGACGACGATGGTGATGAAGGCGGAGGCGGTCAGGATTTCCCAATTGCCGCCGCGAGAACCCAAGAGATTGACCAGCCGGCCGGTGAGGACCAGTTCATCCTGGCCGGCGCCGAGGAAGACGATGGCGACGAGCAGGTCGTTCCAGGTCCACAGGAACTGGAAGATCGCGAAGGACGCCAGCGCCGGGAACGACAGCGGCAGGATGATCTTGACGAAGATGTCGAAGTCGCTGGCGCCGTCGACGCGTGCGGATTCCATGATCTCGCGCGGCAGGCCGGCCATGTAATTGCGCAGGAGATAGATCGCCAGCGGCAGGCCGAAACCGGTATGGGCGAGCCAGATGCCGACATAGGTCTTGGCCGGCACGCCGAAGAAGGCGCCGACGCCGTTATAGAGTTTCAGAAGCGGGATCAGCGACATCTGCAGTGGCACGACGAGCAGGCCGACGACGACCGCAATCAGGATCGCGCGCCCCGGAAACGGCATCCAGGCGAGCGCATAGGCGGCGAAGGCCGCAATCAGGATCGGGATGATCGTCGAAGGAATGGCGACCGTCAGCGAGTTGATGAAGGAAGCGCCGATGCCTTCGGCGCTCAGCACTTCGACGTAATTGTCGAAGGTGAAGCGCGGCGGAACGGCGGCGGTGAAGAAGATGCGCTGGCCGCGCGAGCCTTCCATCTTCGTGTCCGAGACGATCTCGAAGCTACCATCGGCCTGGACGGTCAGCTTCTCGCCGTCGTTGAGCTCAGCAGTTTCGCCAGGCTTGAAGGCGGTCGGCTTTTGGCTCGAAAAGCCGAAGGCGGAAACCTCACCGGCAGAGGTGCCTTCAAGCACGTCGCCCGAGATCACGAACTTGCCGTCGCGTTCGACCTGGGTATCGGCACCCGGCGCGCGGGCGACGATATTCTGGGTCGAAGTCGACAGTGCCGTCCACCAGCCGGAAACCGCGAGCTGATCCTTGTCGCGCAGCGACGAGATCAACAGGCCGGCGGTCGGCAGCGTCCAGAGGGCGACCAGGAGAAGAACAGATAGATGTACGGCCCAGGTGAGAGGGGAGCGTGTCGCCGGGTTCATCTCAGTGCCCCTTCATTTCTTTGGCCGCATTGCGGATGTTCCAGATCATGATCGGGATGACGAGGACCATGATGACGACGGCGATCGCCGCACCGCGCCCAAAGTCGCCGCCGCCGCGGAACATCCAGTCGAACATGAGATTGGCGAGCACCTGGCTCTGCCATTGCCCGTTGGTCATCGCCAGAACGATATCGAACACCTTGAGGACCAGAATAGTGATCGTCGTCCAGACGACGGCGATCGTGCCCCAGATCTGCGGCACCATGATCTTGAAGAAGATCTGCCAGCCGTTGGCGCCGTCGATCACGGCGGCCTCGACCGTCTCTTCCGGGATACCGCGCAGGGCGGCCGAGAGGATCACCATGGCGAAGCCGGTCTGGATCCAGACCAGGATGGCCATGAGGAAGAAGTTGTTCCAGAAAGGCAGCGTGATCCAGGCCTGAGGATCGCCACCGAAGGCAACGACGATCGCGTTCAGGAGGCCGATCTGCTCCGTGCCCTCGGCGCGATAATCATAGATAAACTTCCAGATGACGGCGGCGCCGACGAAGGAGATCGCCATCGGCATGAAGATCAGCGTCTTGGCGATGTTGCCCCACCAGATGCGGTCGGTCAAAGCGGCGATGACCAGCCCGAAGAAGGTCGCGAGCGCCGGCACCACCAGCAGCCAGAGGAAGTTGTTGAAGATCGACTGGCGAAACTCTCCGTCGTTCAGCATCCAGACGTAGTTACTGGCACCGACGAAGTTTTGTCCGGCGCGGTCATGCAGGCTGAACCAGACCGACATGATCACGGGGTAGATGAGGTAGATCGTCAACGCGAACAGCGCCGGGGCGAGAAACAGCCATGGCCGGATGGCATTGGTGATGCGCAGGTTGCGCGACGCCTCGACACCAGATCTCCCCTTCGATGGGAAAATCAGATCGAGAATGAAGCTGGTTCCCCAGAAGTAGGCGGCGCAGCCGAGAACCCCGGCCACCATCGTTCCTACGGCAAAGACGAGCTGTTGCATGACATGTCCCTCCCCCTGAAATGCACTTTGCGTGCAGGGCATGGCGATTGTCGCCGTTCTCGTTGGGGCCCTGCCGCGCCAAGCGTTCAACGGACCCAAGGACAGGACGGGCGGCGCAATCGCCGCCCGTCGTCCATTTTTACTTGATGGCGTCCCAGGCCTTCTGAACGCTGTCGGCAACGTCGGAAGCGGACTTGCCGCCGACGAAATCGACCATGCCGGTCCAGAAGGCGCCCGCGCCGATCTTGCCGGGCATCAGGTCGGAGCCGTCGAAGCGGAAGGTCGTCGCATTCAGCAGGATCTCGCCCTGCTTCTTCAGCGGCGGGTTGCCGTAGGCATCGACGTTGACGCTCTTGTAGGGCGTCAGGAAGCTCGTCTGCGCCATCCAGACTTCATGCGCGATCGGTGTCTTCAGGAACTCGATGAAGGCGCGTGCCGCCGGCGTGTCCTTGGTGATCATCGCCAGCGTGCCGGCACCGAGAACCGGATTGCCGAGATCCTTCTTGCTGTCATAAGGCGGCATGTAGAAGAAGTCGGCATCCTCGCCGATCACCGTGCCCTCAGGGAAGAACGACGGAATGAACGAAGCCTGGTGATGCAGGTAGCACTTCGGCGGCGACGCGAAGAGCCCCTTCGGGCTGTCGCGGAAGTCGGAGGACGCGACCGCTGCCGCGCCGCCGTCGACGAACTTGTCGTTCTTGGCAAACCAGCCGAATTCGTCGATCGCGCCGACGACTGCCGGATCGTTGAACGGGATCTCGTTCTTGACCCACTTGTCGTAGACATCGGCCGGCTGCGTGCGCAGCATCATGTCTTCCACCCAGTCGGTGGCCGGCCAACCGGTCGCGCCGCCCGAGCCGAGGCCAATGCACCAGGGCTTCTGGCCATCAGCGGCGATCTTCTCGGTAAGCGCCTTCAGCTCTTCCATGGTCTTCGGCACTTCGTAGCCGGCGTCCTCGAAGTTCTCAGGCGAATACCAGACCAGCGACTTCACGTCGATCTTGTATGGGAAGGCATAGAGGGCGGCGTTACCGTCCTTGCCCTTGTAGGTCGAGAGATCGACCCAGGACTGGCCGGCCGCATAATTGTCGAGCAGCCACTTCTGAGTATCATCGCCGAGCGGCGTCAGGTAGCCCTTGGACGCCAAGTCGCCAATCAGGCCCGGCTGCGGCAGGATGGAAATATCGGACGGGCTGCCGGCCTGGGTGTCGATGACGATCTGCTGTTCGTAGTTTTCAGAGGACGAATATTTGAGCTCGACGCCGGTCGCCTCGACGAAATAGGCATAGACGCTCTTGAAGAGCGCTTCGTCCTCGCCGCGCCAGGGTCCGAAGATCGTCAGCGTCTGCCCCTTGAGGTCGTGACCCTTCTTGAATTCCTCGAAGCTCGCCCAGTTGAATTTGGAATCTTCGCCAGGCTTGAACTTCAGATCCGCAGCGCCGGCAGCGCCCGCAAACAGCGCCAGCGCAGCCACGCTCAACAGAAATGATCTCTTCACGGTGTTCTCCTCCCAAGATGAACCCGGATCCCGCCGGGCAGATCATCAACGCGCAAAATTCAAAGCGCTTTGAGTTTGCTAACAAACCATTCCGACACTCCAGGAGTCAAGAGCTTTCGATTCACCGGCCTTCTGCCGACAGTATTTTGCTTTGCGGCAACTTTTTGCAGCGCGAAGTCGGCTAATTCCGCTTTGTATGATGAAAAACGAGTGTTACAGAATTCGAGGGCGCTGGATCAAACCATAAAAATCATACGGATATTCAAAGCGCTTTGGGAGGGAAATTGACCATGGCGGTCAATCTCAAGCAGCTCGCGGAACTGCTCGGCCTGTCGCAGACGACAGTCAGCCGGGCGCTGAACGGCTACCCGGAAGTCAATGCGGAAACCCGCCAACGCGTGCTGCAGGCCGTGCGCGAAACGGGCTATCGGCCGAACCGGGCCGCCCAGCGCCTCGCTACCGGCAAGGCCTATTCGATCGGCATGGTCATGCCGATAGCGGCCGGCATCGATTCCGACGTGCATTTCGGCGAATTCCTCGCGGGCCTCGGCGAGGAAGCGGTCAAGCACGACTTCCATTTCGTGCTCAATCCGAGCGCGCCGGAAGACGAGGAGGCGACCTTCCAGCGCCTGGCCGCCAGCGGCAACGTCGACGCACTGTTCCTCGCCTATATGCGCGCCAACGACCCGCGCATCGCGATGCTCAAATCGCTGTCGATGCCCTTTGTCGTCCATGGGCGCTCGATCGGCGAGGCACGGGACTATCCTTTCCTCGACATCGACAACACCGGCGCCTTCTATGACGCGACACGGCTGCTGATCCAGCTCGGGCATCAGCGGATTGCGCTGATCAACGGACCCGACTACCTGACCTTTTCCATCCGCCGCCATAAGGGCATGGCCCGGGCGCTGGCCGAGCATGGGCTCAACCTCGACGAAACCCTCGTCCACCACTCGCTTATGACCGACGAACACGGATATCGCAGCATGCAGCGCTTCCTGCAGCAGCCCGACGCGCCGACCGCGGTGCTCTGTTCAAGCACCGTGCTGGCGCTTGGCGCCGTCAGGGCGATCAACCAGGCGGGACTGGCGATGGGCCGCGACATCTCGCTGATCGCGCATGACGATGTGCTGCCGATGCTGAAGCCGGAGAATTTCAGCGTGCCGCTGACGACGACGCGGTCGTCGCTCCGGGCAGCCGGCGGGCGCATCGCGACCCGACTGATTGCAGGCATCCTCAAGAGCGGCGATTATCCCGACCAGGAACTCTGGCGCGCCGAATTGATCGTCCGCGCCTCGACTGGCCCCGCTCCGCAGAAATGAAAACGCGCCGCAGAGGCGGCGCGTCAGATATCGACGGATACCAATTTGCGCTGATCAGAAGCGCGGCGGCTTGCGACCCGCCTTGCGATAGGCAGCGATGACGGTGTTTGCCATCAGCATGGCGATGGTCATCGGACCGACGCCGCCCGGTACCGGCGTGATGACGCCCGCGACCTTTTCCACTTCGGAAAATGCAACGTCACCGACGAGCTTGGATTTGCCTTCGCCCTTTTCCGGCGCGGACACGCGATTGATGCCGACATCGATGACGGTGGCGCCGGGCTTGACCCAATCCGCCTTGACCATTTCCGCACGACCGACAGCCGCCACGAGAATATCGGCATTGCGGCAGACTGCCGGCAGATCCCTGGTGCGCGAATGGGCCGTCGTTACGGTCGCATTGGCGGCAAGAAGCAGGGCCGCCATCGGTTTGCCGAAAAGGTTCGAGCGGCCGATAACCACCGCATTCAGGCCCGAAAGGTCTTCGCCATGGGTCTGGCGCACGAATACCATCGCGCCGGCGGGCGTGCAGGAAACCAGACCGCCTTCGAGATCGCCGGTCGCAAGCTTGCCGGCGTTGACGACGTGCAGGCCGTCCACGTCCTTTTCCGGCAGGATCGACTGGATGATCGGTTCGGAGTTCAGATGCTTCGGTAGCGGCAGCTGGACCAGAATGCCGTGGATGGCGGCGTCCGCATTGAGCTTGGCAACCAACGCCGCCAGATCTTCCTGGGTCGTTTCTTCAGGCAAGGTGTGCTGGACCGACTGAAAACCGCATTCCTTGGCCATCTTGCTCTTCGAAGAGACATAGGCATGGCTTGCCGGATCATTGCCGACGATCACGACCGCGAGACCGGGGCGCACGCCCGCATCAGTTTCGAGCGCCTGTGTCGCGGATTTCACGGCCTCGATAACCGAAGCGGCAACCTGCTTGCCATCAATCACAGTCGTCACGGCATTCCTCCTGGCTTCCTGTTCGCGGGACACTCTAATTCGCCTCGGGAAAGGCGATTGCCTCAAAGCGCCCTATGCTGTCCCAAACGCATAAATGCAAGGGGTCGGCATGGCCAGATGCACGTTTGCAGCGCAGGCCGCGACATTTCCTCTCATCACTGAAAGGCTGCCTGCTCGTTCTTCGCAGATGCTGAGGTTCAGCGACGCGCGACCTTCTGGCGGGAGTAGCTCTCGACGCGCGACCTGAGCGCGCGAAGATCGTCCTGCACCTTAGCGATGCCGAGATCGTCCTCGGGCTCGATAGCCAGGGGCGACGGCCTTGTCGGGGAAGCCTGGCTTGCCAGCTCGCGCGAAGCGAGATAGGCGGCAGCCAGCGACTGCGCATGGTGGGCTGCTGGCGAGAATGGCGGCGGCAGATCCGGTTCGCGCGCCTTCATTTCTTGCTCATTGCGCGCGCCAGGCCCCGGTTCCGGGTCGGTGCCCGGCTCTGGCGGATCCGGGTCGACAGTCTCCGGCGGCGCACCCCTCGGGCCGACAAACAACCCGTTCAGGCTGCGATAGATGCCGAGCAGGATACCGAGACCGAAACCGGCGAAAAAGCCCGCAAGCGTTGCGCCGATGACGATGATCTTGCGCGACGGCCCCTTGGGCTGCAACGCAGGCTCCGCCCGCGAAACGACGCGGATGTTCTTGGCCGTCAGCTTTTCTTCCTCGCGCGTTTCGCTGGCGCGCTTCAGGAAGGACTCGTAGATTTCGCGGGTCGCGGCAGCATTTCGCTCCAGTTCGCGCAGCTCGACCATCTCGCCGGACGAATTGATCTGGCGGGCCTTCTGCGCTGCGAACTGCCGGACCAGATCCCGCTCCGCACTCTCGGCACGATCGAGTTCGGTCTGGGCGGTGGCCGCAATGCGCCGCAGCTCATTGGCGATCTCGGCGCGGGAGGATTCAAGCGACTGTACGGCGGCAATGCGCTGCGGGTGACGGGGACCGAGGCTTGCATCGAGCGAGCTCAACTGCGCCCTGGTCGCCGCATATTGCTTGCGCAGCTCGGCGAGCGCCATCGAGCTGACTTCCTCCGGAAAGGCGCCGGTCAGCACGTCATCGAGCCGGACCTTGCCGGACACGTCGGCCTTCGCCTTTGCTTCGGCGATCCGGTTGCGCGCAGCAGCGACCTGATCGCTGAGGCTGAGCAGTTGTTTGTCGGCGATCAGCTCGCCGCCGGCGCCGACGATATCGTTGCGCGCCTTGTATTCCTCGATCGCCTTTTCAGCGGTATCGAGTTCGGCCTTGAGTTCGGAGATACGCTGATCGAGCGCCGCGGTGGTCTTCTGGAAGAAGCCGGACTGTGCCGCCGTCTCCTCGCCCAGAAAGGTTTCGACCAGGCGGTTGACGATCAGCGCCGATCTCTCCGGGCTTCGGCTCTGCGCTTCGACGATGACGATGAAGGTCTTGGGATCGCGCCAGACGCGGATGGCGTCGCTCAGTTTCTGCAGGGTGCGCGGCGAGACTTCGCCTTCCGCCGCGCCAGTTCCTGAAAACTCGGCATCGTTCTGCAGATCGAGATCACGTGCGACCTTCTCCATCACGGTGCGCGAGCGCAGAACCTCGAGCTGGCTGTCGACAAGCGCAAGAATGGCTTCCGTCGCCAGCGACTGCTTGGAGAGATCGGAATCCGTCAGCCGCACCTCGCGCGGGTCGATATAGAGCCTGCTCTCCGAGAGATAGATGCTGGGTGTCGACAGGGCGATCGCGACGCCGGCGACGGCGCCGAGTATCGTCGTGGCGGCAATGACGAAACGAACCTGCCAGACGGAGCGAAGCACGGCCTTGATGTCGACGAGCGGTCTGTCACCGGGTGGCAGCAATGCATCTCCACCCGAACCGTCGGAGGCGTCGTCCGCATCCCGACCGGCCAGCCACCGGGCAATCTTGCCGTCCGCACCGCCAAGGCCACGCTGCGGCCGAGTAGCCGGACCGCTCAGTGCCGACGGTATCTTGGGTTGGGGTGTCGCGCGAGCTGCATGCCGCGACGCGGCATAGCCCGGCTGTGTAGCCGCTTGATCGGCCTCGACAAAGCGGTCGAGCAACGACGAGCCGGCGGATCCTCGGCCTTTGGCGTCGGGCTTTTGCGCGCGCGCCGAGACCCGCGGGCCCCCTGCTGCGATATCGAGCAACGATGCACGCGGAACCGGGCGTTTTTCGTCGTCGACGTTGAACATGACTTATCCCGCGGCTGCCGAGATGGCGAATTCCGAATAGTGAATTCAACCTAAGGAAACAGGGAAAACAAATGGTTAATTTTGGAGAAAGAACCAACCCCAGAAACGGGCGATCTCACGCCTTATTAAGCTTTCCCGCCTATGACGGGAGAGACTCCTGGAAGTTCGATCGTGCACCACCGCATCAAAGCGCTTTATCTTCGCCACAGGGCGCTTGTTCACGCCTATCTCTCGATGACGGGGGGTTCGGCGGGGCGGCTCGTGTTGTCGCTTGCGTATTTTATCGCTGTTGCCAACACGCTTTCCATCGCCGATTTCGGTCTCTTTGCCACGGCGTCCGCCGCCGGCATCATGATCTCGCGCGCACTTGCCTTCGGCTTCATGTCGCCGCTCTACCGCGTGGCGACGGTGAAACCGCTGCTGGTGGGTACCTATAGCGCCGGGTTTCTCGTCGGCGCGCTGCTTTCCCTGCCGGTGATCGCACTGATCTGCGTCGGCACCTTCATCGCGCTTTTTTCACGCGACATGTCGGCCGGCACCTTTGCGGCCTTCATGGCGGCCGAGATCATCTGTTGGCGCGGGCTCGAAACGGCGGTCATCGTTCTCAACGGCCTCGGCCGCTTCGGCCGCGGCGCTCTGCTCGTGGTCATCGCCACGGCAATCCGCACGGCGGCGGCGCTGCTGTTTGCGCTGCTTCAGGTCAACACGCTTGGCGCCTGGTCGCAGTTCTATCTCGCCGCCAACGCCATCAGCCTCGTCATCGCTCTCGTACTGTTTTACCCAAGGGTGCGTCTTCGCTGGCAGCCCCGGCTCTACTTCCGCCGCTGGGGCGATTCGGTCTCGGTCGCAGGCGCCGAAATCCTCTTCTACATTCAGTCGGAGTTTGACAAGATCGCCGTGCTGGCGATCGGCGGCCCGGCCGTATCCGGCATCTATGCGATCCTGATGCGGCTTGCCGATCTGACCGCCCTGCCGGTGCGCTCGTTCAACACGCTGCTCGTCCAGCGGATCATGCGCACACCCGATGCGATCGCCCGCTGGCCCGTTCGCCTATCGATCGAGTTTGCCGTGGCTGCCGCCTCGTTTGTCGCCATCGCTGCAATGGCCGTTTATCTTTACGTTTTCCCGAACGGTCTGGGCCATAACGTTTCGGCTGCAGCACCGATCGTGGCGATGATCCTGCTGGTACCATCGTTCCGCAATCTGATCGAGTATCATTCGGAACTGCTCTATGCGACCGGCCGCACCGTGCGGCGCATGGCCAACCTGCTGGTCGCGGGCGTGGTGAAAGTGGGGTTGCTTGCGATGCTGCTGACGACGACCACGGATGTTGCCGAGTGGGCGCCATCGCTCAACCTGATCTTCCTGGTTTTGTATTTGCTATCCTTCGGCCTGACCTATACCGCGCTGAGCAAGCCGGCCAACCGGGTCATCTGACGCGAGTTCGACCACGGCCTTGCGGATATCGTCGAGATCGTGGCCGACGAACGACTGGACGCCGATGCCGATCTGGTGCGGGGCCATATCCCTTAGGAAATCCCTGAGGCCGGCAATGCCCTGCCGATAACTGTCGTCGAACCAGAGCACGTGGCAAAGTGCATCGGATGAGGGCTTGTGCCCCTGCCCGCCCATAACCTCGTCGACGAAGCGGCCATAGATCGTGCATTCGGAAAAGGCGCGTGTTTTTGTCACCGCTCGAACCCAGTTGCGGCCATGCAGCGCTTCGACATGGTCGACGAGCTTGCGGCATGTGTCGTTGCGCCAGGCGATCAACGTATTGATGTAATCGTTGGCCGGCAGCGCATAGGGGCCGATACCGAGAAGCCGATCGGAATGCGCAAGCCATGCCAGATGATTGGAGCGCATATTTGCGTCAATCGCCGCATCCTTGCGGTAAAGCGTCAGTCGGCCGTCCCGCCAGAGTGTGGCGGGGTCGAAGTCGCGAAGGAAGACGACATCGGAATCGACCGCGAACATCGCCGCCTCATCGATATGGCGGGCAAGCGCCAGACGTCGAAGCTGCTGAACGTGCCAGCCGCGCAGTGGTAGGCCAAAGGGGCTCAGCCAGATCTTGCGGCGCCCGCCCGAGAGCGGGTCGGTGACGGGACGCAGCCACCAGGGCAGAAGATCGCGCTCGTCGATGACCTGCCGCCGCGATCCTTCGAGCTGCCGGAAAAGCGTGACGTCGAAATCGGCGACGAGCAGATAGTGCACCCAATCGCCCTGCAGCCGCCGATCCATGCTTTCGCACATCAGGCGGCAGCGCTCGAAATCATTGGCGTAGGACGCAGTGACAACAGCGGTTCGCCTGGAGGGCTCGGTCAGCATTTTCGCGCTCCGAGGCTGGAGTTGCCGACGCTTTTTCGAGCGCGGCCCGTCAGCTTGTGCAGGAATACACGCAGCAGGAACAGCGGGTTGCCGAGGACATAGCGGCGCCACATGCGCTTCGGCTCAAGAGCCAGCCGGTAGAACCATTCGAGCCGCAGCTTGCGCAGAAGCTTCGGCGCACGCGGGAACTCCTGAGCGACGAAATCGAACAATGCGCCGACGGTGATCACCAGCCGTGCATCCTGCGGGCCGACATAGGTATCGACCCATTTCTCCTGCATCGGGCTGCCCATTGCCACGAGAAGAATATCGGCTCTCAGAGCCCGCACGTCGGCGAGCAGTTCGCGCGACCGGCTGCGATCGAAGAAACCGTCCGAAACAGGCAGGAATTCGTGCCAAGGCGCGTGTTTGCGAAAGTTCTCGGCCGCGCGCGCCAATACGTCCGGCCGCGCGCCGATCATCGCGATCCGCATCGGCCGATCGAGGTAGGTCAGCAAGGCCGGAACGAAATCGGTGCCGTTGAGATTGGCCGGGAACATGCCTCCATGGAACAAATAGGAAGCGATATCGACGCCGTGGCCATCGGGAAATACGATCTGGCGGCGCAGCACATCCCGATATTCGGTGTCCTTCAACATCAGGTTGGCGTTGTTCGCATTGAGAAAGGCAAGACTCACCTGTCCACTGCTGCGAGAAACCGCGTCGTTGGCAAAGGCGAAAGCGCTCGCCCAGCCGAGATCGGCGACCGGCATGCCCAGGATCATGCGCTGCGATACCGCAACGTTCGAGGCGGCGACAGATATGGTCACGACCGGCCTCCGTCGTGGACCTTCAATCGTGGTCGAACCTGGGCGCTTGCGTCATTTGCGGCAAGGCCGGGCAACACATCCAGCATGACCTGCATCATCCTGGCCTTTTGAGTCCGGTGGAACGCTGCGCCGTCCAGGCGCTGCGAAAGGCCGGCGCGCGCGTGGGCGACCTTTTCCACCAGCAGGCGGGCAAACTCCCGGGGATCGTCGGTCGGCGTGCAATTTTCCGGGATCGTCTCGATGCCACGCAACGAAGCCTGCGTGGCAACCGACGGCATGCCGAGCTCGAACGTCTCGATACTTTTCAGCTGTACCCCCGTGCCGCCACGGCTGATCAGCGGCACGACGGCACTGGCCGCAACGAAGGCGCGGGCGTCCGGCACGCGACCAACGAAACGAATGCCCGGATGCGAAACGACAGGCGCTCCATCCAGTTGCCCGGCGATCGCGATCGACATGTCCTGGGGAAGATGGGGCACGACCTGATCCAGGAACCAGTCCAGGCCGAGCCGGTTCGGCCGCCAGCTCCAGGTGCCGATCAAGCCGAGGTCGTGCTGGCGCTGCACATCAGGCACAATCGGCGCGTCCCAGCCGGTAACCAGCGGCAGCACGAATGCCCGGTCGTAAACAGCACGACCGAAACCGAGACGATCCGCCTCGGCGAAGGTCCACAATCCGACGGCATTCTGCGCCAGTTGCTGTTCGTAGCGTTCGAGATACAACGCCTCGCGCCGAAAGAGGAAGCGCTCCAAAAGGCCCTTGGCACGCTCGGCATTTTCCAGGGCGGAATCGGCCTCGACATTGTGAGCGACATAGATCGACGGATAGGACCTGAAAACTTGAGCGAACGCCGCGGGCAGTTGCACGGAATTGAGGACCAGACCGTCGAAGGGTGCAAGCCCGTCGAGGATCGACTGGATCCGGCCCGCCGATACGCCAAGCATCTTGGCTGACGACACCGAGGTGCGATTGAGAAAAGCGGTCGCAAGCCAGCTCAGCTTTTGCAGGCGGCCAGCCTTGGCATTGGTCACTTCCAGTTCGCCAAGCAGGTGCATCTCGCAGTCGGGCGCCGGGCGCCGCCCGGGCTGCAGAAATCCGATGACACTGACCCGATGGCCAAGCGCGAGCAGACCGTCAAGCACCGCACGATTGGCGATATCGAAACCGGAGGCGGGATTGTCTACGGGAACGAGTGAGGAAACCAGGACCAGATGCATTTTGCCACACGTCATGGATGGAGCATTGCGCCTTTCTTTAGCAGCGCGGGGTGAAGGACCGCTTAAAGCATTCATTCAAAAGTCGTTTTGCCGGTTCAGCATCTGTTTAGGAAGATTTGCTTTAGTGCTTGCCAGCAATCCGCTTGCACAGGTTTCACGATGACGTCTATCGGCCAGGATATTTCCGTCTATTTCCGGACCGAGTTGGAAGACGCCGGTGACATCGAACTCGTCGTGGTGCTACCGACCTTTCGGCGCCCGGAACATGTCATCAAGACGCTGAAAACCATTGTTTCCCAACGGCCTGACGTTGCCTTTGCCACGGTCGTCATCGAGAACGACGATGAAGGTCTGGCAGGTGCTGCGGCGGCGAAGGACTTCTTCCTCGGGCACCCGTCCGACTCCATCGTCATCATCGCCCACCAGCGTGGAAACTGCTACGCCTACAACGCCGGCTGGGCGATGGCGCTCGAAACCTATCCCAACCTGCGCGCCATTGCCATCATCGACGACGACGAGATCGCCTCACCCGAATGGCTCGATTGCCTCGTCACGGCACAGCAAGCGACCCAGGCGGACATGGTCGGCGGTCCACAGCTGCCGGTTTTCGAGGATATGAGCGGGCAGAAGTGGAAGCGGCACCCGGTGTTTACGCCCCATTATGAGACGACAGGACCTGTGCCTATCCTGTTTTCTTCGGGTAACGTGCTGGTGACGCGCCGGGTTCTCGACGCCATGCCGCGCCCGTTTCTGGACCCGGCTTTCAACTTCATCGGTGGCGGCGACGCCGACTTCTACAGCCGCAGCAAGGAGAAGGGGTTTTCGTTCGCCTGGACCAAGGAGGCCTGGGTGGCGGAAACGGTGCCGGCACGGCGCACCAACGCATCATGGATCCGTGCGCGAAGCCTCAGAAACGGGGCAATTTCGACGATGCTCGAGCACCGCCGGGATCCGAGCTTTGGCGGACGGGTGAAGACCTTCGGCAAATCGCTTGCGCTGCTTGGCGCCGCTATCCCGCGCGGCATCAAACTATGGAGAAAAACCGGTCTTGCCGCCGCCGGTCTCTACCACTTCTATGTGGCTGTCGGGCGGCTGATGGCGGAGTTCGGCCTGGTCAACGAACAATACCGCAACCCCGAAAAGAACTGAGCGCCGCTGAGTGGCGATCAGTGGGTGCTGGCGTTGATGCTGCCTTCCGGCAACTTGTCGTTGGCGACGTTGCCGTTCTTGTCGACGATGGCGACCGGCTTCTGACGCGGGACGTTCTGGCCGTTGGCCACGCGCTTGACGTCGTCCTTGGTCAGATATTCGAGCTGTTCGACGAGGACCTCGGTGATCACCTCGCCGCCAAGCTTCTTGTTGAGCCCATCCTTGACCGTCGACTTGAAGGTCGGCAGGTCGAACGTGCCTGTGTCGCCGACATCGATGAACCTCGAACCGACCAGCATGTCGTAGAGTTCGTCGGTGACCATCTGGCGAAGCGGCGCGCGCAGATTGTTGATGCCTTCCTTCGTCGCCGAGAAGGAAAGCTTGGTCAGGAAATAGCCCTGTACGGCGCCGTCCTTGATGACGGGAACCGTGATCATTTCTCCCGGAACATATTGCTCCGATGCACGCCGCGTTGCTTCCGCATCCGAGACGACGGGCGCCGAGGCGCTCTGCATCGAATAATAGACGGATCCGAGCGTGACGGCGCAGACCCAAACCCCGGTGAGAACGAGCTTGAGCATTCAGAAATCGCTATAGCGGAACTGCGCTTCGGAATAGATGCCGTCGGCATCTGCATCCTGGGCGGCGGTCTTCAGCAGATCGACGACGGATCGCACTGCGTCGAGGTGGGCTTCGACCTTTTGCGAGTTGATCTCGAGCTTGTCGCGCAGGTGACGGGTCTGCGACGCGAAGGCCGGCGAAAACTCGCCCGGCAGCGTATCGCGGTGCAGCATCGTCAGTTCGTAGAGGCAACGGCTCTTGTGCGCGTTCGACGTCTTGATATCGAACTCCGGATCGACGCCGATACGGCTGTTCTCATTGTCGATGATCATTTCCAGCCGGCCGAGCACGTTCTGGATCCGGACGTCGTTGGATGCCACAGCTTCCATAAATGAACTCCCAATTAAGCTTGTTTGTTTTTATCGTCTTCAGTCGTGTAGCCAGTGAGCGTCTTGCGCTCGTATTCCTGCACGAGGCTTGCGGCCAGGTTTCGGCTGTTGCCATCGAGCGAGGCATTGACACGTTCGCGCGCATCGCCGGCAGCCAACTGGTCGGCAATGCCGATGCCGCCGCTCTTGGAAATGACATCGCCGATCTGCTCGGCCATCATGCTTTTCCAGATGTCGCCGGACGTGCCCTTTCCGAAAACATTCTCGCTGTCGTTCGGAAGCATGGATTTCACGAAATTCTGCAGGATCATCGCTTCGAACTTGCGATAGGTCTCGGGAACCTTCTTCTGCTCGACCCGGTTGTTGATATCGCCGAGGCCGCTCGATCCCTCCGAAGAGTTGAGGACGTTGACGGCGGCGGCGAAACCGTTGCCGTTTTCGGCGAGGCTCGTCGCCTGGAAGGCGGCGCGATTGGCCTTCAGCCGGGCCTGCGCTTCCTGCACCTCGGCCGGATCGGCCGCGCGCACGACGTCCATCACCAGATCGCTGGGCGGAGAGATAGCCATGACAAATCCTCTCGACAACGGCATCGCAGCGACCCCGACCGGGCCGACGCAATCGCGCGTTCAACATCTCGACCGAACGTCCCACCACACGGGGGTGGAGCGTTCCGGATGTCGCACTATCGCCCGTCAACCTTACCGGAAGCTGGCGCTTGGCGGGCAACGTGTTGATCGATCAGGTCATAGATCGAATTGTCGGCCTCTTCCCGGTCTTCCGATTGCCGGGCATCCTTCATGTTTTCCTCGAGCCGGTCGGCCTTGGCCCGCTCCTTCAGCATGCGCGCTTCGTGCGTCTGCTGGATGCCGAACAGCATCTGGTCCTTCTGCACGAGGCGCCCGACCTGCGAGGAATAGTGGCCGGAAAACATGCGATGCATCGGATGGGCCGAGCCCATGGCATCGACGACGACATCAATCGTCTCGGCCAGGGCCTCGCGCTGCCGCACCATCTCGACAAAGTCAGCCTCGGCCATCTGCTCGAGATGCCGTTGGACTGCGACCAGGCGCTTGAGCTTCTGCGACCGCGTCTTCATGTGGCTATCCCCCTTGCATGACCGGCGCAAAGCCGTCGCCGAACAGGCGCAGCATGGCGGCGATACCGAGATAGAGCAGGAACATGCCGCCCATGATCAGATAGGGCTGCGAGATGAAGTAGATCGGGATCTGCGGCGCCAGCTTGTTGACCATGCCGATGGCGACGTTGAACAAAAGGCCATAGATCAGGAAGGGGCTCGCGAGCCTCAGCATGATCATGAAGGTCTGCTCGAGCGAATCCGTCAGGGTGATGAGCACGCCCTGCGGATCGAAGACGCTGCCGACCGGCATGACCCGATAGGACTGGGCGATCGCCTCGAACATCACGTGGTGGAAATCGAGCATGAACAGGATCATCAAGCCGGCAAAACTGATCATGCTGGTGAGCTGGTTTTCCGCCGTGTCTTCGATCACGTCCGACGACGGCGGCGGGCTGAAGCCCATCAGCATCGTTATCGTCGTGCCAGCGAACTGAAGGCCGAGCACATAGTAGCGGGCAACCAGGCCGATGACCGCGCCGACGGCGGTTTCGGCAGCGATCAGGTAGATATAGGTGTGTCCCTTGCCGGTCACCTGCGGATAGATATCGGTCCACATGACGGGTAGGATCGCCATGGAGATGGCGACCGCGATGAACAGCCGGATCTGCATGGGAATGCGCGCGGTCGAGAACCCCGGCATGATCATGATACACGCCCCGATCCGGCAGAATGCCGCAAACAGTGCGAGCACCGTGCCCTCGGGGTCGGTTATCATGAAATAGAGCCGATGATCTTGATCTCGAGGCCCTTGGCAAGCTCGACATGCGAGAGCACGGGCAAAGTGGCAAAAAGACGCTCGATGATCATGCGGACATAAGAACGGGATTCGGGCGAACTTACCAGTACGAAGGGCATGCCGCGATCGAGATGTTCACGGATAACTTTCGTCGCCTGCTCGCTGAACTCTTCGAGATGGCGCGGATCGATGTCGAACTCGACGACTTCACCCTTTGCGTCGCGCTTCAGCGCCTGGTGGAACACCATATCCCATTTGTTGCCGAGGCGCAGGACGCGCAGGACGCCGTTGTCGGCAAGGTCGCCGCACAGCTGCTGCGACATGCGCACACGCACGTGCTCGACGATCTGCTCCGTCTTGCGGACATGCGGCGCGAGTTCGGCCACCGCTTCGAGGATCAGGTGCAGGTTGCGGATCGATACCCGCTCCGCCAAGAGCAGCTTCAAGACTGCCTGCAGGCCGGAATAGGACATGTGCGAAGTGCAAATTTCGTCGGCCAGCTTGCGGTATTCCGGGTCCAGCCGATCGATCAGTACCTTCACATCCTTGTAGGACAAGAGATGCGGCAGGTTGTTGCGGATCACTTCGGACAGATGCGTCAGCACCACCGAGACGTTGTCGATCGGGTGGAAGCCTTCGCGCTTCAGGTCTTCGGTGAATGTCTCGAGGATCGAGACCGCCGGCATGCCGAAGGCGGGCTCACGGATCTCGTCTCCCGGCACGCTCGGACGGCGGCCGCCGCCTGTGACCACCAGAACTTCACCGACACGCACCGTGTTGGAGGCGATCGTCGTGCCGTGGATGCGCACGTGATAGGCCTTGTCCGGGATGCTGATGTCGTCGGAAACCTTGATCTCCGGAATGACGAGACCGTATTGACCGGCGAACTTGCGGCGCATCTTGCCGACGCGGAAGGCCAGTTCCTGGTGCGCGCCGAGCAGTCGGGTCGACACCTGCTTGCCGAGCAGCAATTCGATCTCCGCCGTCTTCAGCACCGATTTGACCGAGTCCGCCTCACCGTCCTTAGCCTGCTGGGCCGTCGCGGCTTCCTCCATCCGGCGCGCCGCATTTTCCGCCTCGATCTGCCGCGGAATGACCCAGCTCAGGAACGCCATGCCGCCGCCAAGGAACGCAAACGGCAGAAACGGCAGTCCCGGAACCAGCGCAAGCAGGATGATCAGACCGGAGGCAACCATCAAAGCGCGGGGATAACCACCGAGCTGCCCGACAACGGCCTGGTCGGTCGAGCCGGCGGTTCCGCCACGCGACACGAGGAGGCCGGCGGCGAGCGAGACGATCAGCGCGGGGATCTGTGAGACCAGACCGTCACCGACGGAAAGCTTGACGAAGACGTCGGCCGCTTCGCCGATCGGCATGTCATGGCGCAGATAGCCGATGATGATGCCGCCAAAAATATTGATCGCGGTGATGATCAGGCCGGCGATCGCATCGCCGCGCACGAACTTCGACGCGCCGTCCATTGCGCCGAAGAACGAGCTTTCCTGCTCCAGTTCGCGACGACGATGCTGCGCTTCCTTTTCGTCGATCAGACCGGCCGAAAGGTCGGCGTCGATCGCCATCTGCTTGCCGGGAATGGCATCGAGGGTGAAGCGCGCGCCGACTTCGGCGATACGCGTCGCACCCTTGGTGATGACGATGAAGTTCACCGTGATCAGGATCAGGAAGACGATCAGACCGATGACGAAATCGCCGGACATGACGAGGCTGGCGAAACCGGAAATGACGCCGCCGGCGGCGCCGTGGCCTTCGTGACCGTGGGAAAGGATGACGCGCGTCGTTGCGATATTCAACGCCAGGCGAACCATGGTCGAAATCAAAAGGATCGTCGGAAAGGACGAGAATTCGAGCGGCCGCTGGATCCACAGCGCCACCATCAGGATCAGGACCGAGAAGGCGATCGAGAAAGCCAGCCCCATGTCGATCAGGAACGGCGGGATCGGCAGGAAGAGAATTGCCAGGATCATGACGATCCCGAGCGCAAAGCCGATGTCCCGGCCCTTTGGTGCTACTTTCGGGATGATCAACGCCGCTTGCTGTGCCATGTCTCTTCCGTCTCTTCATGAGAGGTCGGGCAGCATTCACACGCGCTGCCCCAATCTTAAGACTGGAGATAGAGGCCCAAGCTTGCGCGAAGGTGGTAGCGCGACAGCGCCGCGCGTCAAATATGACGCGCAAAGGACGCTGTATCGCTTTAAACTTGCTGCATAATTTCATTCTTAAATCGGATCCGATTTAAGAATGAAATTATGCCGTAAGGCGCGCTCAGAATCCGGACTGGATTCGGGAGAAGACGATGTCGGTGAAGATCGAGATCTGGGCGCCGATGAAAGGCGCGGAAACAGCGACCGTGATCATCACGGCAAGGATCTTCGGTACGAAGGTCAGGGTCATTTCCTGAACCTGGGTCAGCGCCTGAATGAAGGCGATGACGACGCCGACGATCATCGCGGCGAGAACGGCGGGCCCCGAGGCAACGATCACGGTCCAGATCGCAGCCTGCACGATATCGAGGGCATCCGCCTCATTCATAGGGGTATCACTTTACCTTGACGCCTGGGCCGATAACGAGCTCCTTGCCGTTATCCAGCACTGCAATGATTCCGTCAGAGTATAGTTTGACTTCCTTGACAACGCCAGTGACTGTGCCGTCGGCATTGGTGACAGTCTTGCCGATCACCGCGTCCGCCTCGCTGAGCGACGTGCGCTGCAGCAGGCTTTCGAGATTCTTGTTGGTCTTGATCGTCTGTTCGACCTGCGAGAAGGTCGCGAGCTGCGCGATCTGCTGCGTGGCGTCCATCGGCTGCGTCGGGTCCTGATTCTTCATCTGGGCCACGAGCAGCTTGAGGAAGCTCTCGTAGTTCAGCGACGCCTTGCTGGCGTCGTTGCCAGAGTCGGCACCCGAGACGATCGGGGTGTAGTCATTGTTGCTGACGCCGCTTACCGCCATGGTGCGATCTCCTTGCGAATCTGCTCGACCGTGGCCGGCGTGATTTCCTGCGTGTTGAGGATGCGGTCTTCGATGGCGTAGAGCCCACGGATCGCCTTCAGCGCTTCGAAGGCGCGGCCGTTGGTGACCAGGCCGTCGACCCGCTTCAGTTCGGCCAGGATCTCTTCGTTCTTGAAGCAGTTAAGCAGCATGACGACCGACTTGCGGAACATTGCGGTCGATTGCTCGGCGCCTTCCGGGTTGATCAGGATCATCTGGGCGATGAAGTAGAGCTGCTTCAACGGCGTCGTCGCGTCTTCCGGCTGAAGCACGTGGTTTTCCAGAAGGAAGGTCACGTCATTCAGGAATTCGACGGCGACCTTGCGGTCAACGCGAAGCACCGCGCCGTTTACAAAAATTCTTTCGCCCGACTTCAGCGAGATACGCAGTGTGCTCTTCATTTCAGTCCATCCCTGATGATGGTGGTAATGTCAATTATGCCCTGGAAGTTGGAGGATTCGCGTTTGCGGATCTTTTCCGTCTCGTTGAGTATCCAGATGGCGATCGAAATCAGATTGGCGCGCAGCTCTTCGTTGAGCTGGTTTTCCGGAGCGCGAAGATCCTCGATGAAGCGGATCCAGACGCGCCGGGTGAAATAGATCGCCTCGATGGCTTCTCTCGAATACCCGTTCTGCTGTCTTGCGGCTTCAAGGAGCGCAATCGAGCGATCGAGTACCTGCCGCTCTCGATTCTTGGAGTCGGCAACGCCATCCTCCATGATCTCGGCATAGGAAAATTGGTACATTCAGACATCCTTCATGTTTGTCCGGTCGCCTCTTCTCAGAGGTAGTTGAGCAAGCTCATCTGCTGCAGTCTCGACGTCAGCGCGTAGGATGTATCGAGCTGGGTCTTCAACATATTCACGCGCGTTGCGTTTTCTTCCTGATCGATGCCGTTGACGTCGATGATGTGGGTCTTGATGAGCTTCTCCTGCGCCTCGATCGAAGTCGTCGCCTTCTTGACGCGCGACTCCGAGATACCGAGCGAGCTGCGTTCCCCGTTCAGGCCGGCAATAGCCTGCTCCATGTAGCCGAATGCGGCGTTGTTGAGCGTGTTGCGGACCTGCGAATTGACGTTCTTGTCCATCAGTTCCGACGAGATCACGCTGGCAAGCGCGAACATCCGGAAGCTCTTGGTATTGGCGTTGGTCGAGCTCTCGATGACCTCGCTGGCGCTGATCCGGCTCGTCATGTTCTGGCTCGAGGCATCAGACCAGTTGGCATCCCAATCCGTGCCCATGAACATCGGTTCGAGCTTGGTCGTGATGAAGTCCTGCATCTGTGCCGGCGTGAACTGGCTCATGTCGGTCAGGCTGTTTGTCGACATGTAGCTGCTGAGCGCCGTATCGAATGCGGCCTTGGCCGCAGACGGAGGCACGGAGTTGTAGTCCGCGAGCGGCTTGACGTCTGAGTTGATGCCCGAAAACAGGAACTCACCGTTGAAAGAGGTGTTCGCCGCCGATGTGAAGATCTGAAGCGCGCCATTCACTTCGGACTTCAGGATCTTCATCGCGTCGACGCTGTCGTTGCCCTTGTAGGTCACAAGCGTGTCGCGCACCTTCTCGGCGGCCTTCTGCATCGTCTCAAGCGCGCCCTGGGAGGCGGAAAGCCTCTGCGTGACCACGGCGTTGGTGCCCTTCAGGGAGCCCATCCTGTCCAGCTCGCGCTGCAGATTGAGCGATCGCGACGTCGACGCCCCAAGCGTTAGGCCGATGTCGTAGTGAATGCCGCTCGTGCTTTCCTGGGTGCGTCGCAGCAACTCGGCCTGAGTCTGCTGGATCGTCAGGCGCATGGCGGTCTGAATCGCCAGGTTCGAAACGAAGGATGTCTTCATGATTACCTCACAGCTTCCATAAGGGCCGCCATCATGGCGTCCACGGTGCTGACCAGCTTGGCCGATGCTTTGTAGGATTGTTCGAGATCGAGCAGCAGCGACAGTTCTTCGTCGATGCTGACGCCAGTCTGCTTGCTCAGCGCTTCCGCCGTGCGCGACAGCAGAGCCGACTTGTTGTCGTCGGCTGTCGATGCCGTCTTGCGGAACTGCTCCAACCAGCCGACGGAGCTGGTGGCGAAATTCAGAATGTTGCTGTTGCTGTCGAGGCCGGACGCTGGGTCGAACGCCATGTTCTCACCCATTGCGTTGATGAAGCCGTCCAGCAGGGCGGTATAGCCTGCATTGCCGGTGGGGTTGTTCGACGTACCGTCGAAACCACCGTCGCGCAGCATCAGCGGGTCTGCCTTGGCAAGCGCGTTGACCGTGATCTTCGATGCCATGCCAGGCACGATGCCGACTGGCGGAATACCCGCCGTTCCCCAGGTAAACAGGCCGGGCTGGCCGCCTTCCTGGAACATCGTCACCAGGCCGCGGGCGATTTCGTCGAGCTGCGACTGGAATTTCGGCCCGACGTCGTCGCGCAGCTGTACGAGTGCTGCTAGCTTGCCCTTCGCCGTCGTATCGGCGCCGGTTCCCGCGGCAATCGGCACGCCGTCGACATAGATCTTGTTGCCGACTGTCGTCGCGTCGTAAACGTTTTGCGAGGCGAAGGTGACCGAGCGCGGAATCGTCTCGAACAGCACGGTCCCGTCGGTGGTGAAGATCACAGTGTCGTTGTTGGCGCGCGTCGTCGTCGAAATGCCGACGATCTCGGAGACCTGCTTCAAAATCTTGTCGCGCTGATCGAGCGCGTCGTTCGGGTCCGACCCTTGCGCCGTTGCCGCCTTGACGGCGTTGTTGGCCTTTTCGAATTCCGCCAACAGGCCATTCAGCTTGTCGACCTCCAGCGCGATTTCCTTGTCGGCATTCTCGCGCATGTCCTGGACGGACTTGGAGGCCTTGTTGAGCGAATCCGCCAGGTCCCCGGCATCAGAAACCGCCGTTGCGGCGATCGTCTTGTTGCCAGGGGTCGCGGCAAAGGTCTGAAGGCTGTTGCGGAAATCGGCCAGCAGCTTGGAAGGCGCCGTCTCGTAGCTGTTGCCACCGAGCGCCGACTTCATCAGTTCCAGCCCTTCCCGCAGCCTTGCCTGGCCCGAGGCCTCGCCCATGCCGGCGATGCTCTGTTTGAGCAGCGCCTCGTTCTGGGCACGGTAGATGGATACGACCTGCGCGCCATTCGCCGTGCTTCCGAGCAAAGCAAGCCGACGCGAGTAGTCCGCGTTGCCCGCGTTCGCGATGTTCTTCGACACGATCGCGGTTTGCTGCGCCGTGTTGCTGAAAGCCTGTTGTGCGATGGATATTGCGGAGGACAGCGACATAACGCGGACCGTATCTCTTTCAATTACCGTTTCAGGTTGACCAGAACTTCAAGCAGGTCCGATGCGGTCTGGAACACCTTGGAGTTTGCCGTGTAGTTGCGTTGCGCCTCGATCATCGAGGTCAGCTCGTTGGCGATATCGACGTTGGAGTTCTCGAGCGCCTTGGACTGGATGTTGCCGAACGCACCGGAGCCGGCAAAACCGGTGACGATGACGCCGGAATCGGTGCCCTGCGAGTAGACGTTGCCAGACTGCGGCAAGAGCCTGTCCGGGCTCTGGACGGTGGCAAGCGCGATGCGGAACTTCGGAATGAGGTTACCGTCGCCGTACTTGACGTAGACCACGCCTTCCTTGTCGATCTCGAAGCCCGACATCTTGCTCGGCTTGCTGCCGTCGATGCCGCCGCCGGTGCTGGTGAAATCGCCACCGAGCTGCGACGTCTTTGTCGTGTCGATCGTCAGGGCGCCGAGATTGGCGCCTGTGCCCGGCAGGTTGTTGATAGGCGTCGTCGTCAGCGTGGCGGGCGTGGCCGAAATGCGCTTGCCGGCCGCGTCAAACGTCATGCTCTGCGAGCCGATCACGCCCGTTGCCGGCGGGCCTGCCGTGTATGTCGAACGGTCCCGTATCTCAAGCGACCACTGGTTCACGCCGGTTTTCTTGTAGACGAAGTCGAGGATGCGGGTGTTACCCTGGCTGTCGTAGACGACAAGCGACGTCGGCTTTTCGTCGCCGACGGCAGCACCTGACGGCAGGTTCGCTTCCATCGTGCCCTTGGTCGAGCCCGACGCCACCAGGCCTTCGTCCTTGAGCTTGACTTCCGTCAGGCCGTCGAAGCCGTTGACCACGACCGTCGGGTCGGCGCCAGCCTTGTATTCGTAGCCCATCAGCTTGAAGCCGGCGGTGTTGACGAGGTTGCCGTCCTTATCGGGAACGAAGGAGCCGGCACGGGTCAGGAAATTCTCGCCGCCGTTGCCCTGCACGATGAAGAAGCCGCCGCCGTTGATCGCGAGGTCGCTCGAGGACGTCGTGTAGCTTGTGCCGCCCTGCTGCGAAATGCTGTAGCGCACCTGGGTCTCGACGCCGCCGGAATTGTAGTTGCCGCCGCCCGAAGGCAGGATCATCGATGAGAACTCTGTCGAGGCGCGCTTGTAGCCCGTCGTGTTCGCATTCGCGATGTTTTCGGCGACAGTGCCGAGACGGTTCGACTGAGCGTTCATACCGGAGACGCCCGTTCTCATGCTGCCATAGAGACTCATATCGGATCCTCATTTCCACGTTGCAGCGACACTAGGAAGCGGGCCTTGCGTGAACCTGTCTTAGGTACGCCCTGACCCGCCTAGCCGCGCCTTAGTTCCAGTCGATGCAGTAGCCAAGGAACCGCTTGGAATCGATCGGGTCGAAGCCCAACTTCTTGCGCAGTTTCTTGCGCAGCTTGCTGATGTGGCTTTCGACGACGTTCTCCTCGACGTCTTCATCGAAGATTCCGTAAATCGCGTTGAAAATCTGAGACTTGGAGACTCGGCGCCCGCGGTTGGAGACCAGATATTCGAGAATGCGGCGCTCGCGGCGTGGCAATGCGAACACGTCGCCGTTGATCTCCGGATCGCGGCCATCTGCAAAGACGCGGATCGGGCCGATGTCGGTGTAGTTGTTGATGGCTTTCAGGCGGCGACGGATCGCCGCAACGCGTGCCAGGATCTCGCGGGGGTGAACCGGCTTGCGAACGACGTCGTCGACGCCGCAGTCGAACAACGCCAGGGTGTTTTCGAGCGAAGGCGTATCGCTGACCGCAATGACGGGCGCCATCGACCGGTCGCGGATCGCGCGCGGCAAGGCAAAGGTGCTGTCACCCTGGCCGATCAGAAACGCTTCGACCGCGTCGATATCCGAATCTGCCGCCGCATTCACCCACTCGCCGAACTCCTTGGGATCAAAGCCCGTCGAGGGAATTCCTTCACGCCCGAAAAGCGACGTGTAGCCGTCTTTCACGAGTTCTCTATCGTCAACCACTACGATCATTCGTCCGCCTCCGAATCAGTATGGCACCGCACTGATTGAGAGGTACGAATCGAGGGATTCATGAACAACTAGAGGAAGTTAATGGGTGGAATTAATAATTGATTAACCATATCGCGCCGATTTGATCTACATCTAGTGGCTAAGCGTTAACGGTCACACTAAAATAATGTGGAAAAGTTAACGGCTTGCGACAAAACCACTTGCCGTCACATTCTCCACGCATTGTCGCCACAATGCAGAATGACCCGTAATCAAACAATCATTGGTTGCTTATTGACAGAACTGCGTGGCATTCGGCGTCCACTTGCCGTAGCCCGTCGCGACCAGATTCGCGATCACCCGGCAGACATATTTCTTCTGCGCCGGGTCGTTGTTCGGGCCGGCATGATACCGTGCGACGGCCATTGTCCAGCTCTCATGCTTCGCTCGAAGGTTGGACAGGAAGCGCGCGGCATATTCGACATTCTTGCGAGGGTCAAGCATCTCCGTCGGCGATGCGAACTGATCGCCATGGAAGTGGTAATTTATCTGCATGCAACCGAGATCGATGAGCTTGGCACCCTGCGCCTGAGCGTTGGCAAATCGAACGAGAACATCCTGCGTGCTGGTGCCGAAATAGGCCTTACCTTCGATATTCATTGCGTAGGGTTGCAGCGACCCCTTGCGGCCGGTTTCCGTCAATCCGACGGAGTAGAGTATGCCGGCCGGAATGCCGTATTTGGATGCTGCCGAGATGATTTCACGTTCGCAGATTCCAGTGTCGGCACCGGCGAATGCGCTACATGTAGACGTGACCAGTGCGAGAACGCTCAGTGCCGGCAACCGCATCATCCGTACCGCCATTGCCAACCCGCCTTTCCGCCACTGAACCCTGGCTGTCGCCATCCTGTCGCTGCCGCCCCTGCCCGCTACCGTCCTCGGCGCGATCGCGGCCCTGCTGGCCCGCCTGGGCCTGCGGCTGCGAGCTGCCGCCGCCCGTCGATGTATCGCTGCCCGAATTGAACACGACGTTGATCTGATCGACCGCGAAGCCCTGGGCTCGCAGCGCCTTGACCATTTCGCTCTGGTCGTCGCGCAGCTGGCGGAAGGCTTCGCCGTTCTCCACCTTCAGCTCGACCTGCAGCTCGTCGTCCTTCAACCGCAACGTTGCGGTGACGAGGCCAAGCTCGATCGGATGCATCTGGATCTTGAGCGTGTTCAAGGTCTTGCCGGCCTGCGTCCAGGCACCCGGCTGGCCGAGGGCAGCACTCGGCTGCAACGACTGGGCAAAGCCCGCGTCGCCGGCGATCGCGTTGGCGACATTGGTGGAATTGCTGTTCATCGAAATGCCGAGATAACGGCGAGCTTCGAGCACGGTGACGTTCTCAGCCTTGGCATTTGACCGCGCGGCGTCAACCGTCGCCCGTTCGCCGTCCTTCGATATGCTCATCGAAATCGCCTGCCCCTTGCCATCGGCGCGGGCGAAGCGGAACAACCGGTCGGTGCCCTGTTCGCCATCGGCACCTTCGGCACTCGCACCATGGGCATCGATCATCTCGCCATGCCCAGCGCCCTTGGCGCCGCGTTCACCGAGGGCATGGACGCCAGCGGCGCCGGCCGAGCCACCTTGGGCATCAGCACGCGTCGACGGCATGGCGTTGCCGCCGAGCAGCGTCAGCAGGTCGTCTACGCTGGCGCTTGGGGAAGTCTTGGCATCTGAAGCCGCGGCCGCATCAGTTGGCTCGCCGTCTGCACCCTGCGCGCCGTTTGCCTGGCCCCTACCCAAGCCGCGCGACAAACCCGCTATGCCGGCGGCCAATTCGTCGGCGTCGGCGGCAACCGTCTCATTCGCCTGTTCGCGCGCCCGCGCCGCCTTGGCAGCAACACGCTTGGCGTCTCGTCCACGCTCCGCGAGCGAGAACCGCTCGTTCTGAGCATTGTGATTGTCGAGCAACGGATCTTCCGGATCCCCAGGTGCACGATTGTGCGCCTGCTTGGAGATCGAGATCTTGGCGTCGCCGCCTTTAATGCCGCCATTGCCAATCAAGGTCGCAGCTCCAGAGTTTTCGCCTTCGGCCGCCTCGCCGTTGCCGGCGGACGAACCTTGTCCGCCCTGACCGTTCGCCTTCTGGCGCCCAGCGGTTGCGACGGCGTCCTCGAAGGCGCCGGGGGCTTGCTCCTTGCCGCCCGCACGTGCGCCCGGCTTGCCCGTCTGGGACTGAGGTGGTGCGCGCAGGCTTTCGTCGAGAGCTCTCATTTGCCTTCCCCCCTTAGCAGCGCATCGATCTCCTCCAACTTGGACCGCCCCTTGGCCACGAAACCGTCGTGAGCAGGATCGGAGGCGTCGGCAGTCTCAGCACTGGCCTGTGTCGTCTCGCCAGCTTCTGGGGCGCTGGCATCAGCCGCCGGGCTACCGAACGGGCTCATGCCGCTTCCCGTTTCCGCACCTTCGATCTGCTCGACTGGCGTGGCTGGTCTAACCGGTCTAGCGGAGAACGCTTGCGTGAGGCTTTCATCGTCCGGTGGTCTGACAACGGCCTCTGCAACTGCCTTTGCCGCGTCACGCAGGGCTCGGTCACGCGGAGAAAGCTCAGCGTCCGGGATCGCGGCGATGCTCTGTGTTGCGGCAAAGACGTCAGACGACGGTACCGACGCCAGCCCGGCGTAAAAATTGGCGAGCACACGCGGCTCGGACGCACCGTCGGCTGCGAGCTGCTCGGCCCGTTCCGAGGCAAGCTTTGCCAAGGATTGCTTTCCGCTGATAGCCGCACGTCGTGCGACGCGAAGATAGACCTCGCGCTGGCGCGGCGCATCCATGAAAGTCAGGATTTCGGAAATCCGTTCGTGCGCCGCCTCGTCGAAATGCCCGACGGCCAGCTCGACGAAGACGTCGGCGAATTGGCTGGCATAGGGCGACGTCAGGTATCGGCGGGCGTAGTTCAGGGCATAACGAAATCCCTTGTCAGGCATGTTCGCCTGCACAGCAAGGAAGACCGAGCGACGAAGCGCCGCCTCCTCGATAATCGTTCCCGGAGCAGTCAATCGCGCCCAGTCGTAGAACTTCATCGCCCCGACCGGGTCCTGCTGAGATGTGGCATTGCCGAGGATCAGGAACAGGTAGGGACCAACACGGGAATTGCGGTACTCGGGCGCCGCCTTCGACAGGCTCTCGACGATCAGGCCACCCTTGCCGCCGAGATATTGCCTAAGCGCGTCAGTAACGCGCGAATCGAAATTGCCATCGACATCATGGTCGGCGAGATAGTTGAGTGTTTCCGGATTACCGCCGCTCATGGCGTAGACAAGTGCCGCATCGACATTGCGCGGATCGCGGAACACGGACGCATCCGCAGCCCTGAGCCGCTTGTCGATCGCACCCAGCATGAAGCGCTGCATCTCGATGGCAGAATGATCGCCGAGCACCACCGAGTCCTGCACGTATTGCAGCGACCGGATCATCTTGAAGGGTGCAAGCTCCTCGAGGTCGTTGGCATCCGCCATTCCCGCCGAAAGCGGGATGGCCAGTGCCGACATCATCAAGGCGGATCGCAAGCGTCGCAGCATCGGTTCTAACCCTTAGCCGACTGCAGCAGGATTTCGATACGGCGGTTGCCGGGCGCATAGGGATCGCCAGGGATCTGTAGCCGCCGGTCGGCAAAGCCGCTGATCTGGCTGACGCGATCTTCCTTGAGACCACCGCGAACGAGCATGTAGTAGGCGCTCTGGGCGCGCGCAGCCGACAGGCGCCAGTTGTCATAGGTGCCGTCCTTGAACGGACGACCATCGGTGTGGCCACGGATGGCGACAACGCCCTGGCGCTCAGACAGCAGCCGGCCGATCTTCTCCATGGCCATGACAAGTTCCTTCTGCGGCACGGCCGAGCCGACGGCAAACATCTGGGAATCCGTCTGTTCGCTGATCGTCAACAGCAGACCGCCTTCAGCCGGCGTCACGACGAGGCCCTCTGCCAGTTTGCCGGCATCGCCTCCGAGCTCCCTCTTGATCTCGGCCTTCAATTCCTCGGCCTGCGCTGCGGCATCCGGTTTGGCAAGTTCTGCCTCTTCGGCATCAGTCTTACCGGCGTCGGCCGGCTTCCCTTCGGCCTTTTGTTCTTCGGCGGTCTTCTGCAATGGCGCTGCGCCGCTCGCCATCGCCGCCTTGGACGCCAAGGCGACGTCCTTCTCGGTGGTGTTGCCGGCATCCTTGACTTCGACCTGTTTGGTCCAGAAGTCCGGGTCGAATGGATCGCGAAAGGCCTCGCCGCCTTCCGCCCCGGTCGACGGCCCGGACTGCGCCGCACCGCCGTCACCCTTGACGCTGATGTTTGCCTGCTGGCCGACTTCCTGCGCGATTTCCGAAAGCACCGAATAGGGATTCTCGAAGAAATCGGCGTCGGAGTATTTCGTTTCCTCGCCCGAGGTTGCGGTCAGCTGGTCGCCGGTCTTGGCCGAGCCGCCCGATTTTTCCTGCTCGCCGTCGACCTTCGATCGCTGCTGTGTCTCTTCGCCCTGCGCATCCTTGGCAGGATCCTTCAAGCCACGCTCAGCGGGCTTCTGGTCGGTCAGCTGCACCGGGTTGAAATAGGAGGCGATGGCCGCCTTCGTCTCCTCGTTGGCGGCATTGATCAGCCACATGACGAGGAAGAAGGCCATCATCGCCGTCATGAAGTCGGCGTAGGCAATCTTCCAGCCGCCGCCGTGATGCTCGCCATGACCGCCACTCACTCGTTTGACGATGATGATTTCGTTCTTGCCGTTGTGATGGCTTTCGTCGCTCATGCGAGGACCTTCCGGACAGTGTCGGCCCAAGCCGCCATTCTTGTAACGAGGATCGTCTCATCCATTTCGATGGCGAGGTCGATGTCGTTGGTTTCAACGTGGCGGAACACCGGCATGTCGTCGCCGAGGCTGCTCTTCAATGCTTCGAACAGGGGAAGCGGACCCTTGATGGTGATCGCACAGCCTTCGCCAGCGATAATTCCCTGCCGGATCATCTGCGCCATATCGGCAACGGCGCGCTGCGCGAGCGCCTCCTCCATGACAGGTGCAAGCACCCGGGCGGTCTGGTCACCCAGCGAAACCGCCAGATGCTCGGTCATCTCCTGAAACCGTCCGGCCATGCGACTTGCGGCCTCGTCCTCGAGGCGCCTGGTCAGGGCCTCGATTTCGGCCGCGTGGGCCGCCTGGAGATCGGCGATCTGATTGCCGTGTTCGAAGGCAAGCTCCGCCGACGCTTCGGCGCGGCCCTGCTCGAAAGCCTCGCGCCGTTCGGCTTCGACATCGATCTGCGGCGCAGCCGCTCGCGACGTGTGCCGGTCGCCATCGGAGTAGTCTGTATCCAGATCGGGGAAGTATTTCTGCGGCATCATCGACAATTCGACTTTCGGCGCACTGAAATCCTTGAGATAGCGGGACAGCATCGCGCTCATGGCTGGAACCTCGATGCGCGCAGCACGATAGAAGGCGATCCCCGTCTGCCCGACAGGCGCCGCCCTACGGCGCAGAATTCCCATGATCCTGACACTGCTGAAATGTCTCCCTCGGGTCCGGTCACCGATAGCGGCGAACCCTGCATTCTTTGACTTACAGCGGCCGGGCACGGGAATTTTCATTCCGGCGGCAGACCGATGCAGGCGGCGGCGCAAATCTCATATTGGCCGGCAGTCATCCGACAGGACTGCGAGGGAACGCTATTCGGTCAAACTTGTGCGAAAATGAATGTGTTGGACCGCGCCAGGGCAATTAGCGCGGTCCAACCGTTTCCACCGGGTGCCGTGACCGACGACGTGGCAGAACTCAACTCGATTCGATATCCGCCTTCTCGGCGGGCACGGACGGGCGGTCCCAAACCGGCGGAACCAAGGCGCCACCGGCTGGAAAACCTTACTGCTGGAAGAGGCGCAGGATGTTTTCGGAGTTGGTATTGGCGATCGACAGCGCCTGAATGCCGAGCTGCTGCTGCGTCTGCAGCGCCTTCAAGCGCGTCGATTCCTCATTCATGTCGGCATCGACCAGACGACCGACGCCCTTGTCGATCGTATCCATCAGGTTGGCGACAAAGCTTTCCTGCATGTCGATACGCTTGGTGATCGCGCCGAGTGTCGAACCGGCGTCCGTCAGCTGCCCGAGGATCTTGTCGACGACGCGGATCATCGCGTCCATTTCCGTGGGCGCGGTCGTCGCAGTCAGCTTGATTTCGGTGCCGGTCGGCGGCGCAGCCGGCGGGGCGACGATCAGATAGTACGGTGCGGCGGTGCCGGTCGGCGTCTGCTGCAGCTGGTCGGCATCATAGGCCCTGGTCAGCAGGCCGCGCGCCGCGCTGCCCGTGTCGATCAGCATCGATTGCGCCGTGTCGAAATCGAGCGTCGTGATGGAAACATTGCCGTTTCCGTCGCGGTTGAAGGAAGCGACGACCGACTTCGTGCCGACGGCGGCTGTATTGGTATTGTAGAGCCAGTTCTCGCTCGAGAACGACGCCGATTGTGCGGCGGACATGAGCTGGTTCTTCAGCTCGGTGATTTCCTTGTTGATCTTGAGCTTGTCGACGCCGGGCTCGCGCGCGGCGACGAGCTTGGTCTTGATTTCGGTGACGACGTCGATCGACGCCTTCATCGCCGCATAGGCAGTGTCGACCTTCGCCGCACCGAGACCAAGCGCATCCTGAACGGTGGAGAGTGCGGCGTTGTCCGAGCGCATGGTGGTCGCGATCGACCAATAGGCGGCGTTGTCGGCTGCTGTCTGCACGCGGTAGCCGGACGAGATTCGCTCCTGCACTTCGGCCATATTGGTGTTGATCGAACGCAACGTCTGAAGTGCGGCCATGGCGGCCGTGTTGGTCATGATGCTGGTCATTGGTCACTTGCCCCGAAAGATTTTCTGAGAACATTCCGGAGTGATTGACCGGCAGCGACGGGACCAGCGTCATGCGAACCGCCCCTGTTTTGCCCTGGGGGCGACCCTTCGCTCTTAACGAATGTGTAACGATTGTTTGGTTAACAAACGGTTAACGCCATTCATAAGTCAGTAACGAAGGTGAACAAAAATAAGGGAATATGAAGCAGGCGTTAACGGCAAAAGACAACGCCCCGGTAACGCAAAAACCGCGCCGTCCTTTCGGGCGGCGCGGCTTCCTGGAGGTCATGATCATGACGGGCGCAGATGCGTCCGTCATACCTATGCGCTGATTAACGGAACAGCGACAGGATGTTCTGCGAGTTGGTGTTGGCAATCGTCAGGGCCTGGATGCCGAGCTGCTGCTGCGTCTGCAGAGCCTTCAGGCGGGTCGACTCTTCGTTCATGTCGGCGTCAACCAGCTTGCCGACGCCCGATTCGATCGAGTCCATCAGGTTGTCGACGAAGTCCTTCTGGAGGTCGACGCGCTTGTTGACCGCACCGAGGTCTGCAGCAGAGTCAGTCATGCTCTTCAGGACGGTATCAACGCCGCTGAGGTAATTGGCCAGTGTCGTTGCCGTTACGCCAGTGCTGATGTCGAGGGTCAGAACGCTGACGCCGGCGATGGCCGTGCCAGTGGAGTCCTTGAGTGCGTCTGTGAGCAGGCCGTTTGCTGTTGCTGCTTCGTCGATCAGCATGGTCTTGGTCGTGTCGACGTCGAGCGTCGTCAGGCTGACATTGCCGTTGGAGTCACGGTTGAACGAACCGACGATCGACTTCGTGCCCGGAGCAGTTGCGCCGGAAGCGGTGTAGAGCCAGTTTTCGCCGGAGAACGAAGCGGACTTGACGACGCTCTTAAGCTGTTCCTGAAGCTGCGTGATTTCCTTCTGGACCTTGGACTTGTCAACGCCCGGCTCGCTGGCAGCAACCAGCTTTGCCTTGATTTCGTCGACGACCGAGATCGCGGCTTTCATGCCGGTGTAAGCAACGTCGGTCTTGGCTGCGCCGAGGCCGAGTGCGTCCTGAACCGTGCCGAGGGCCTTGTTGTCCGAACGCATGGTCGTTGCGATCGACCAGTAAGCGGCGTTGTCGGAAGCGTTACCAACGCGGTAGCCGGACGAAATACGGTCCTGCGTCGTTTCCATCGAGGAATTGATCGAACGCAGCGTGGAGAGTGCGGCCATTGCCGCGTTGTTGGTCATGATAGACGTCATTGGCTGAGTGCCCCTTGGGAAAACTGGATTGAAAGGGACATTCCGGGATTACCGGGAACCGGCGGCCAGCTTCATGCCTGCTAACGCGTTAATCTTGTTGGTTAACCCGCCGTTTCGATAGCCACAGAAAACACCAAGATGGTTAACGAAGCTTGAAGCCGCAGACGAAAAAAACATACCGACAAAAGAAAAACCGCGCCTCGATGGAGACGCGGTTTTTCGTTTTGCAGTCCGGGACCGAAGTCGCCGGTGTCTGGACCGCTTAGCGGAACAACGACAGGATGTTCTGCGAGCTGCTGTTGGCGATCGAGAGAGCCTGGATGCCGAGCTGCTGCTGCGTCTGCAGAGCCTTCAGGCGGGTCGACTCTTCGTTCATGTCGGCGTCAACCAGCTTGCCGACGCCCGATTCGATCGAGTCCATCAGGTTGTCGACGAAGTCCTTCTGGAGATCGACGCGCTTGTTGACGGCGCCGAGGTCCGAAGCGGCATCGGTCATGCTCTTCAGGACAGTGTCGACACCGCTGAGGTAGTTGGCCAGTGTCGTTGCCGTTACCCCAGTGCTGATGTCGAGGGTCAGAACGCTGACGCCGGCGATGGCCGTGCCAGTGGAGTCCTTGAGTGCGTCTGTGAGCAGGCCGTTTGCTGTTGCTGCTTCGTCGATCAGCATGGTCTTGGTCGTGTCGACGTCGAGCGTCGTCAGGCTGACGTTGCCAGAAGCGTCACGGTTGAACGAACCGACGATCGACTTCGTGCCCGGAGCAGTTGCGCCGGAAGCGGTGTAGAGCCAGTTTTCGCCGGAGAAGCCAGCGGACTTGACCACGCTCTTCAGCTGATCCTGCAGCTGCGTGATTTCCTTCTGGACCTTGGACTTGTCAACACCCGGCTCGCTGGCAGCAACCAGCTTTGCCTTGATTTCGTCGACGACCGAGATCGCGGCTTTCATGCCGGTGTAAGCAACGTCGGTCTTGGCAGCGCCGAGGCCGAGTGCGTCCTGAACTGTGCCGAGGGCCTTGTTGTCCGAACGCATGGTCGTTGCGATCGACCAGTAAGCGGCGTTGTCGGAAGCGTTACCAACGCGGTAGCCGGACGAAATACGGTCCTGCGTCGTTTCCATCGAGGAATTGATCGAACGCAGCGTGGAGAGTGCGGCCATTGCCGAGTTGTTGGTCATAATAGAAGTCATGAGACTGTCCCTCAAATTTACAAGGTTACACGGTTGGGGACATGCCGGACTGAATACGTCTACCGGCAATGACGGACCGGCTTCATGCCACTCGGCTCCGCTCACTCAAGTGAAGGAAACCAAACCCGTCATGTGAAGGTGAATATCCCTCCCAAAGCTTGCGATTTCATTAAGGCGGAAGGATATTTTCTAAGCAAAATCCTATGGTTAACGGCACGTTACTTTGCCGCCACCCCGTCGCCCGCGAATGACTTCATCGACATCGCGTTTATTGGCAAACAATACGCAAATCGCTCAGCAATCCCGCTTGGGGCAAGGTTTCTGCTTCAAAACAACACCCTGGAACATTGACGTTGCACAGGCTCGCGCGGTGACAACGGTTGCGCTTATCCCATGGAGCTTCCCTTGAACGCCCACACCATCTTCTCTTCCGCTTCGCGGCAGTATCAAAAAGGCCAGTACACCGAGGCGCTCGATACCCTCAATCAGCTGCTCGATCTTACCCGTGATGCCAAGACCTATGCGCTTCTGGCAAAGGTACTGCTGAAGCTCGGCTTCCGGAGCGATGCTGCACAAGCCTATCAGCTGGCCGGCGAAGAAGGCGGATTGCGTTCGGAGCATTTCCTGGCCGAGGCCATGAAGCTGCATTTCGCCTGCGGCAATGATGATCAGGCCTTAAGCCTCGGCCGGCCCTTGCTCGAGCAGGCAAAGACCGATCCCGAACTTGCCTACATCATCGTGACCTTGTTCCTGAAGCGCGACCAGGCCGACATTCTCAGCCCTTTCAAATCGACACTCTCGGCGAGCGCGCGGCAGGAACACCAGGTGCTGGCGGCAAAGCTGCTGACGTCGGATGTCGGAAACAACGATGATCGCGAGATCGTCACCAACCTGTTCCGGCGGACGCCATCGAACCCGGTCCTGCTGTCGGCTTATCTCGTTTTCATGCAGGAAGTGAACAACTTCAACGAAATCGAAAACTATGCGCAGGCGCTGGAGCGTGCGATCCAGGCGACCAACCGCAAATTTCTGCGCGCGGAAACGCCTTTCTACAATGTGCACTGGTGCCGCGATGAAAAGTTGAACCGCCTGGCCGCTGCGCTTGATCAGCCGTTCCCACCAACATTGCCCGAGGAACGCCGCAAGATGCAGCACGTGTGGGGCAAAAAGATACGGCTGGGTTACCTTTCGAACGACTTCTGGGGACCGCACGCGACGATGAAGCTCCTGCAAGCCGTGCTGACCTTGCATGATCGCGAGAAATTCGACGTGACGCTCTTCTGCTACACGCCGGAGAAACACCTCGCCGTTGCTGGCGAAGGGCGTCAGACCTGGGGCAAAATCGTCCGCATCGAAAACCTTTCCGACGAGCAGGCCGCCCAGACGATCCGCGACGAGCAGATCGATATCCTCGTCGATCTCAAGGGCCATACGATGAACAGTCGCGTTGCCATACTCAACCACAAGACCGCACCTGTGCAGGCGACATGGCTCGGTTTCCCCGGCACCACCGTCAACGTCGATCTCGACTACATCATCGGCGACCGTCACGTCCTTCCCGATGGCAGCGAGGACCACTACTACGAGCGGTTCTGCCGGTTGCCCGAGACCTACCAGCCGAACGACCCTGCCGGCCGGCCACGGCCGGCAGCGATGACACGCACGCAAGCGGGCCTGCCGGAAGATGCTTTCGTCTACGCATCGTTCAACGCCAACCGCAAGATCACCGTCGAAACCATGAAGGCATGGGCTGGGATCCTGCGCAGGACGCCTGACAGCGTTCTCTGGCTGATGTGCCCCAAGCCGGAAGCCCAGGCTCATATTCTTCGGCGTTTCCAGAGCTACGGCATCGCCACAAAACGCATTATCTTCTGCGCGAAGGTCGAGTACGAACAACACTTGGCGCGTATCCCAGTCGCCGACCTCGGCCTCGACACTTTCCCCTGTAACGGACACACCACGACGTCGGAGCAGTTGTGGATGGGCTTGCCGGTGCTGACGCCAAAGGGCACGCACTTCGCCTCGCGCGTCAGCGAAAGCCTGCTGCGCGCAATCGGCGTGCCGGAACTCGTTGCCGCCGATGTCGACGACTATGTGGGGCAGGCGATCGCCCTTTACGAGACCCGCGGCAAGGTAGCCGAATACAAGCAGAAGCTCGCCGACAACCGGCTGCAGATGCCGCTCTTTGATGCGGAACGCTTCTGCCGCCACCTCGAGCAGGCCTATGAGGCGATGGCCGACCGCGCGAAGAAGGGATTGGAGCCTGCTCTCATCGACGTGCCGGCACTGCCGGTACGTACAGGATCGTTCGCACAGTAAAGTCAGAAGGCGGGCTCAACCGCCGGCACATCATAACCCTCCTGAACCCCGCCCATCCGGCGGGGTTTTTCGTTCGGCTTTACGCAAGAACCGGCGCGTTGCTTACAGCTTAGCTCAGCGCATCAAACACAGCGCGACAAGGGCAAGACAACGTTTCAAACTCACCGGCTGGTGCCTGGGTCGATGACACTTGAGGATATTTCTGCAGCAGCCGCGGCCACGCACAGGAGACGGCGCGTGGCGACAAGCCAAGGCTGAAAGAACGAAGAGGAGCGGGTTCGCTGGTCAGCTGAACGAGCGTACCAGGCTGCCGACGAGCAGGTTCCAGCCGTCGATCAGCACGAAGAAGAGGATCTTGAACGGCAGGGAGATCGCCGTTGGTGGCAGCATCATCATGCCCATCGCCATGGTGATGGTGGCAACGATCAGGTCGATCACCAGGAATGGCAGCATGATGAGGAAGCCGATCTCGAAGCCGCGGCGGATTTCCGAGATCATGAAGGCGGGAACGACGGCGCGCAGGTCGACCTTGTCGTTGACGACGACGGTCTGGCCCTTTTCCTTGGCTATATCGATGAAGAGCTGCAGATCCTTGTCGCGGGTATTGGCGAGCATGAATTCGCGGAACGGCTCGGCGATGCGCGGCAGCGCTTCCGTTTCCGTAATCTGATTCTTCATCAGCGGGTCGATGCCGTCGCGCCAAGCGCGGTCGAAGGTCGGAGCCATGACGTAGAAGGTCATGAACAGCGCCAGCGAAACCATGATCATGTTCGACGGTGTCGTCGCCAGGCCCATGCCGGTGCGCAGGATGGCAAAGGCGATCACGAAGCGCGGAAAGCTGGTGACCATGATCAGGATGCCGGGCGCCACCGAAAGAACGGTCAGAAGGCCGAACGTCCGGATGATCCAGGAGGCGGCCGATCCGTCGATGGGCGTGTTCAGGATGTCAGAGGGAAAACTCAGGGCGCCGGCAATTCCGGACATCGCCATCATGGCGACTATGAAGGCGATGAGCCGGATCATTTAGCGAATCATTGAATGACGAAGGTTCTGAACATAACATTGGTTACGCGCCCATCCGAGCGCAGGTCAACCCGCTCCTGAATGTCATCCCGGAGATATTGAAAGCCGCGCGGCCCCTGGATCTGCTGCAGCGACACGGTTTTCAGATAGGCGGCGATATCCTGGTGTATCTGCTCGGCCATCGCCGGGTCCGGGACACCGTCGAACTGCAACGCCACCTCGAGCCGGATCCAGTTTTCCGAGGGGTAGGCAAGGTTCGTGGTGATCGGGTCAAGCTGGACGACGCCGTTGGCTTCCGTCGCGATCTTCGGAACGCCCTCCTCGCCGGTTGCGTTCGGAGCTGTGTCCTTGGTCGCCTCCACCTGCTCCTTGGGCGGCGGCGGCGCCAGCATGGCGCCGACCAGCCAGCCGCCGCCGCCGGCGACGAGCGTCAGGACGGCAACGATGGCGATCGTCATCACCTTCGACGGTGATTTCACGGGCGCGGCGGTATCGAATTCTTCCATCTTGCCATTCCCTGCCGATCAGATCGGCGAAATCAGGTCCATGATCTGCTGGCCGTAAGGCGGCTGCTGCACTTCGGTCAGGCGGCCGCGACCACCATAGGAAATGCGTGCCTCGGCAATCCGGTCGTAGGAGATCACGTTCTCGGAGTCGACGTCCTGCGTGCGCACGATACCAGCGACATTGAGGATGCGAAGCTCTTGGTTGACGCGAACTTCCTGCGAACCGCTGATCAGAAGGTTGCCGTTTTCGAGCACGCCGGTGACGACTGCCGCGACAAGCAGCTGGAGCTTTTCGGCCCGCTCGGTCGAGCCGTCGCCTTCGGTCTTGGTGTTCGAGCCGTATTTCAGGTCACCCGACCAGCCAAAGCTGCTGGCTTCCGACTGCCCGCTCGCGCCGATGTTGAAGCCGCTGGTGTTCTTGCGGCTGCGATCGGTCTTGTTGTCGAACGACGCCTTGTCGTTGATGGCGATCTCGACCGTCAGGATGTCGCCGACGTTAAGCGCGCGTGCATCCTTGAAGAGCGCCGACTGCTGGTCGTTCCAGAGCGAGAAACCGTTGGCGACATGGCGCGGCTCCTTGGGATACATCGCCAGCTGCGGTGTCTGGGTATATTGCAGACCGCTGCCGATCGGGCTCATGGCGGGGGCACGGCCGATCTCGTTGATGGCCTGGTTCTGACATCCTGCGAGGAGGCCCGCGGCCAATATGGCCGTTAGACGCATTTTCATGATGGTTCCTTCGAGGTGTTCGGATCGCTGGCACTCGAGATGATGTTGGTCAGGATGGCGGCCTTCTCGTCGCTCATCTCGCTGAGGATCAGCGACGACTGCCGCGCCGGCAGCTGCATGACGATCGCGGCGGCAATCTCCGGACGGACCAATTCAAGTTTGCCCGCGGCAGCATCCGGCTTCATCGTCTTGTAGATGCCGACGAGGCCAATCTCGGCCTGCTTGAGGAAGTCGTTGCGGCGCTTCAGCCAGTCTTCATACTCCTCGCGCCGCTTTTCGAGCGTCGCGATCCGGTCGTCGACATTCGCCTGAAGAGCCTCGAGTTCCTTGCGCTGCAGCACGTAGCGCTGGTCGCGGGCAGCATCGGCGATGTTGGTGCAGAACTGCTGGATTTCGTTGGCTGTGGCGTTGCTGGCGGGCGGCGCGGTGACGTCCTGGGCGAAGGCGCCGGGCATCGCCAGCATCGACGCGACGGCAACCGATGCGAGCAGGATGTTGCGGGATCTTCCGAGAAGGCGGTCGATGTTCATCATTGCAGGACAAGCTCCGCCTGAAGGGCCCCGGCCGTCTTGATGCTCTGCAGGATGGCGATGATGCCGTCCGGCTTGACGCCGATGTTATTGAGACCGGCAACGAGCGACCGCAAACTGGACCCATTGAGAATGGCGACCGTGCCGCCGTCGGATTGAGCATCGATGGTGGTGTTCGGCTCCATCGCCGTCTGGCCGCGCGCGAACGGCAGCGGCTGAACCACCGTCGGCGTCTCGCTGACCTCCACTGTCAAGGTGCCATAGCTGACGGCCACCTCGTTGACGCGCACGTCCTGACCGATGACAATCGTGCCCGTGCGTTCGTTGATGACGACCCTTGCAGGGACGTCCGTTTCGATGACGATGTTCTCGATCTCCGCCATCAGCCGCGCAAGGTCGGCCATCTTCGGCTTTTCGACGAGAACGGCCTGCGAATCCCGGGCTTCGGCGATGCGGCCGCCATATCGCGCCGCGGCATATTTGTTGATCGCCGCGGCCATGCCGACCGCGGTGGAGAAGTCGGGGTTGCGCAGCTGCAGCACGAGGTTGAAGCCGTCCTTGAATTTCGACGGTAGCTCGCGCTCGATGATGGCGCCGTTCGGCACGCGCCCTGACGTCGTGACGCCCTGGTTGAGCGTTGCCGCGTCGCCTTGCGCATTGAAACCGGTGACGACGACCGACCCTTGCGCGACCGCATAAATCTGGCCGTCGGCGCCCGAGAGCGAGGTCATCACCAGGGTACCACCGCGCAGGGAGGTGGAATCGCCAAGCGATCCGACGGTCACGTCGACGCGGCTGCCGGGGCTGGCAAAGGGCGGCAGGTTCGCCGTGACGAGAACGGCGGCGACATTGCGCGTGCGCGATTCTCCGCCCTGGGTCGAAATGCCGAGGTTCTGCAGCATGGCGCGCATCGATTGATCGGTAAACGGCGACGCGCGCAGGCTGTCACCCGTTCCCTGAAGGCCGACGACGAGGCCGTAGCCGATGAGCTGGTTGTCGCGGCCGGCCTGCAGCGAGGCAACGTCCTTGATTCGCGACGCGCCAAAGGCGGGCGTCATCGCTGTGGACAGCGCGACGGCCAGCGTCAGGAACCATTTGCAGGCAAGCATTTTCATTTCGCCACCACATGTATCGTGCCGTCGGCCATCACCGTTCCGGAAACGATAACGCCAGTATCAATGTTGCGAGCCCGGATCAGATCGCCGACCGCGGCGTCCTGAAGGGGCGAACCGGCCGCGCTGATGGTGAGACCACCATTGCTGAAGATCAGACGGACGGTGGAGCCGCGCTCGACCGCATATTGCTCGCGCAGCGCGGAGGCCAGGATGACGCGGCCGGGGAGCAGCGTGCGCTTGCTTACCTTGCCGTCGATCTCGCTCAACGTCCTGACATAACCATCCGTCAGATCGGGATTGGTCACATCAACGATCTCGACCCGGCTCGCGTCGATCGCTTCGCCTGGGTAAATCGTCTGCTTGGGGATGACTGCCGTCAGCCGTTCCGCAAAGCCTGCCGAAGGCGACAGGAAAGCGGCGGCGAGCAAAATGCCCGCCACCACGTGCCGCGCCCTTGGCGCGGAACCGTCCTTCTGAGCTGTCATTCCTGCGGCTCGGCGAAACGTCATGTTTGCCCCCTCTTCCGTTATCTGAGGTTCTTGCTCACCGTAGCCGCCATCTCGTCGGCGGCCTGGATAATCTTGGAGTTCATCTCATAGGCGCGCTGGGCCGAGATCAGGTCGGTGATTTCCTTGACCGGATCGACGTTCGACGCTTCGAGATACTTCTGCTTGATCAGCGCAAAACCCGGATCAGCCGGCGTGCCGACGATCGGCTCGCCGGAGGCCGGCGTCTGCTTGAACAGGTTTTCGCCCTGCGGCTCGAGACCCGCTTCATTGACGAAGTTGGCAACCGTCAGCTGGCCGATTTCCTGCATCGCCGGATCGTTACCGATGCGCACCATTACCTGGCCGGAGCTGGTGAAGGCTATTTCGGTGGCGTCCTGCGGAACGGTGACGCCCGGCACGACGGTGTAGCCGTCGATCGTCACCAGCTGGCCCTGGGCATTCTTGTTGAAGGCGCCCGCACGGGTATAGACCGTCTCGCCATCGGGCGTTTCGACCTGGAACCAGCCACGGCCGACCAGCGCGAGGTCGTAGTCGTTGCCGGTGCTGACCAGGCTGCCCTGGATATGCAGGTTGCGCACGGCGGCCGTCTGGACGCCGAGACCGATGATCGCACCTTCCGGAACGATCGCCTGGTTGGAGCGGTTCGGCACGCCCTGGGCGCGCTCGGTTTGATAAAGCAGGTCGGAAAACTCTGCGCGGGCACGCTTGTAGCCGGTGGTGTTGATGTTCGCGATGTTGTTCGCGATCACTTCGAGGTTCAGCTGCTGGGCGTTCATGCCGGTTGCGGCAATGGAAAGGGCCTTCATGTCTCGTTCCTTCAGATCTGCATGCGCGCGATTTCGAGGTAGGCGGTCACCACCTTGTCGCGGATCGCGATTGCGGTCTGGAGTGACTGTTCGGCGTTCATCACCGCATCGACGACTTCACGGGTGTTGGCCTGGCCGCGGATGCCGTCGAGCGATGCGCCTTCGGCTTTCTTCATCGCGCCGATAGCGTCGGTCGCCATGTCGCCGAGAACCGAGGCAAAGCTCTGGGATTGCGGGGCCGCCGGGGTGGCGCTGGCCGCACCGAAGACCGACGACGAAGAGGACGTAAGGCGGGTACCTTCGGCCTCTTTCATGACCGAAAATGCGCCGACAGAATTAATTGCGTCGATCATTATTGTGATGCTCTCAACAGGTCGATTGTTTGGGAAACCAGGTCGCGCGACTGCTTGATCGTCTGCAGGTTGGCCTCATAGGCGCGGTTGGCTTCGCGCATGTCGGCCATTTCAACCAGGATGTTGACGTTCGGCATCTTGACCATGCCCTTCTCGTCGGCGGCCGGATTGCCCGGGTCGAACTCGATGGTGAAGTCAGAATCATCGGTGCCGAGCCGCTCGATCTCGACGAGCGATGCGCCGCTGGCCCTGTCGACCTCGGCTGCAAAGCTGATGGTCTTGCGCCGGTACGGGTCGGCGCCGGGTGCGTCGCCGGAGGAGCGTGCATTGGCGATGTTTTCGGAAACGATGCGCAGGCGGGTCGATTCTGCTTGCAGACCGGAGGCCGAGACCTTCATGGCCGAAGTCAAAGGATCCATGGTTGTTACTTCCGTACCGTCATGAGCATCATACGGTGAAACGCTTTGACGAGCCCGGCACTGAGCTCGTAGTCGCGCTTGATCTCACCGGTCTTCATCATTTCCTGCTCGATCGCGACGCTGTTGCCGGATTGCTGGATCTGAACGCCGTCAAGCATGCCGACCTCAGCCACCTGCGAGGCTTCGAGGCTCTCGGTGAAGTGCGCCTTGTGGGTCGCGGCCATCTGGATGCCGGTGCTTTCCAACACGCTTTCGAACGGCTTGACGTCCTTGGCCTTGTAGTGCGGCGTATTCGCGTTGGCGATGTTGCCGGCCACCACGTTCTGGCGGACGGTCAGCCACTGGGCCTGCCGGGACGCGAGTTCGAAAAGCTGAATCGGTTGCATCAAAAGCTCCATGCTTGGTGATGCGAACCTAGGTCGGTAATCTTGCGTGGGACTTGTCGTCGGAAACGAGCTTGGTGCTGATGCCGGAACGCATCCAAAACACGCAGGACATTATCCGTTGCGGACAGTGACGAACCCGCAACGGAGAAGAACGATCGGAAAATGGGGGCCGGTCAGTCGGCCTGGTAGACCTCGCCGCCCGACGTGATCATCACCCAGCGGCCATCGCGCTCTTCAAGCGTCGCCAGCCGGCTGTTGTCCGGCAGGATCGAACCGATGCGCACGATATACATGCCGGTCGTATCCTCGATCAGAGCCCGACCGTTGGCGACATGCATCAGCTTGAAGCCGGATTTGCCTGGGAATGGCTGCTCGAGCCCCTCCTTCGGAGCGGTCCCCTCGACGGCCGGGCCGCCGCCAAGGCTTGGAACGGTCGCCGTCGTCAGTTGGTCGATTGCCGCGACGGTTTCTCCGTCCATATCGGACATTGCCAACGGCGATACTGACAGGACGCTACGCGCTGGCTTCTCCGGCAGATCACGCGTCGAGCCCTGCCACAACGGCGGCATCGTGAACTTGTCCTGATTGAAAAAGGCGTACCAGGGAAAGAAGGTCGCAAGGGCCGCCAGCATGATGCCGGTTGCGGCCAGCGCCTTGTCGATCATCGGCATGCCGGATTCGCGCTTGCGCTGGCGGATCGTTTCGTCGGCGTCGTAGTCGGTCACACCCATCACCTCGGCCTCATCCCTGCAGCACCCGGCTGATTGCCCATTGCCGCGGCCTTCAGCGCACCGGCAAGATCGGAAAAAGCATCCTGCGTCGGCGGCTCGCTCGCCGTCTGTGTCAGCACGTCGTAGATCACCGGCACCTGCTTGATCGCCATGTCGAGATCGGGATCGCCACCCGGGCGATAGCCGCCGATCAGGCGCAGGTCGCGCGTTTCCTCGAAGCGGTGGATCAGCGCCTTCAGCCGCGACACCAGCTTTTCCTGGTCCGGCGTCCAAGCCTTGCGTGCCAGACGGGAGATCGACGCCAGCGGATTGATCGGCGGATAGCGGCCTTCTTCCGCCAGGCTGCGTTCGAGCACGATGTGCCCATCGAGAATGCCGCGCGTCGAGTCGGCGATGGGATCGTTGTGGTTGTCGCCGTCCACCAGGATCGAGATGATCGCAGTGATGGTGCCGGCGCCCTCAGCGCCGGGACCAGCACGCTCAAGCAGGCGCGGCAATTCGGTAAAGACCGAGGCCGGATAGCCGCGGGCGATCGGCGGCTCGCCTGATGCGGTCGCCACTTCGCGGATCGCATGGGCGAAACGGGTGACACTGTCGACGATCAACAGCACGTTGTCGCCGTTGTCACGATAGTGCTCGGCAATGGTGACGGCGGTCAGCGGCGCCATCTTGCGCAGCATCGGGCTTTCGTCGCTGGTCGCGACAACGGCAACCGATTTGGAAAGATTGTCGCCGAGCGTGTCCTCGATGAATTCGCGCACTTCGCGGCCGCGTTCGCCGACCAGCGCGATGACCACCTTGTCGAAGGCATCGGCGCGCGCAAGCATCGACAGCAGCGTCGATTTGCCGACACCGGAACCGGCAAAAATGCCGAGGCGCTGTCCGAGGCAGAGCGGCGAAAAGATATCGATCGCCCGCACACCGGTGCGGAACCCCTGCTCCACACGCTTGCGGGTCATCGACGGCGGTGCCGTGTTGGAAATCGAGCGGCGGACGTCGCCCTGCAGCAGCGGACCGAGGCCGTCGATCGGCTCCGCAAGCGCGTTGATCGCCCGGCCGCACCATTGGTCGGTCGGCGCGATGCGGAAGGCGCCCTTGCGGATGACTGTATCGTGGATGCCGATCGGATCGCCCGGCTCGATCGGGCAGACGACCACGCGTTCAGGCTCGACGCGCACCACTTCGCCGAGATGCGTTCCAGTCGAACTCTTGTGCGCGACGAAATCGCCGAGCCGGACATGTCGCGACAGGCCGGTCACCGTATAGTGGCCCGGAGAGATCGTCTGGACGTGGCCGCCCGGCGCAATCGAATGTTCAGGTTTGGCGTAGCGTTCGACCAGGCCGGCAAGGGCAGCCAGCGATGTCGATGCGGCGCTCGTCTTCAGGCCTTCGCGTTCCATACCGTTTCCCGTCACGCCTTAGCGGCTGCCACCGAGCGTCTTGATCGCTTCGTCGAGCGACCCTTCGCTGTCACGCATCAGCGCGGTGATGTTGTCGAACGCGCGGGTGACCATGATCAGCTGCGACATTTCCGCGATGGCGTTGACGTTGGATTCTTCGAGGAACCCCTGCATGACGCCGACATCGAAGCGATCGACGACCGGTTCCGGCTGTACCGCCGGAAGCACCGCACTGTTGTCGAGGCGCATGAAGCCCTTGCTGAAGTCGGCCTGGTAGAGGCCGAGCGAGGCGACCGCGACACCGTTCTGGTGCAGGGCACCGTCGGCGCCGACGGTCACGTCGCCGCCCGAGCCATTGATCTGGATCGGCGCGCCGCCGGCGTCGAGAACCGGATAGCCGCGAATGGTGACCAGTTCGCCGGTTTCGGTCAGCGTGAAGCGACCGTCGCGCGTCAGCGCCGGACCCGAGGGCGTGTCGATCTGAAACCAGGCATCGCCTTTGACGGCAAAATCGAACATGCCTCCGGTGCGCGTCAGCGAACCGTTGCTGCTATTGAGGAACTCTTCGCCCTTGCTGACGTAGGAAACCTTGGTCGGCTTGGTATCGCCGAGCATCTGGTTGAACTTCACTTCCGTGCCGCGGAAACCGACGGTGCCCGAGTTTGCGATATTGTCGGCAAGTGTATTGAGACGCTTTTCAAGCGCCATCTGCGACGAAATCGCAACGTAAAGACCGGTCTGCACGTTCAGCGTCCCCCGAGTTTCAGGCTGTTGATGGACAGGAGCAGGTCGGAAGAGATGCCGTAGCCGCTCGACGCGCCGAAAACCGCAAGCGGGTCGTAACCGTCCGTTGAATTGTTGATTTCCCAAAGCGCCGTAAAGCGATCGAGAAAGTCCGTCAGCTTGGCCGGATCCTGGAAGTCCTTGAGGTCGATTGCGTCCTCATAGGCGGCCGCCTGACGGTCGACCTCGGTGCCGGCGAATTCGTCGGGCAGCTGCAGCGTGGTGCGCACCACCTGCGCCAGCGCCTCGTCGGCAATGATGGCGTAACCGCTTGATATCGACGGCGCCATGCGGGCGAAATAGAGCGCGAGCCGCACGCCGGCGTTCTCCTCGCCGGCACTCTGCTCGAGCGTCTGGCGGGCGTATTTGTCGACGACGCCCTTCTGGGCGCGATCGAAGGAGGTGGCCGCCTCGCCGTGAAGGGCGAAATTCAGCGATTCGGCCAGCTGCTTGTAGCGGCTGTCGGTCAACTTGTTGGCGAAGGCATCCTCGTTGTCGACGCCCTCGGTCAAGACCTTGCGCATGAAGGCCTTGGCGTAGCCCATGTCTTCGAGACCGTGCGCCTTGATCGCATAGTTGTAGAGGCGCGTGTCAGCGAAAAACTGGTCGATCGTTTTTATGTCGCCGATCTTCGAAAGATAATATTCGGTCTCGCGGGCGACGTCCGGTTCCTCGGCGACGCGCTCCAGCGACTTGCCCAAGTCGGCCGTAATCAGCTTGTAGCTCGTATAGGTCGTGGTCACGATCGGTCGCCCTTAGCGGAGTGAGACGGGCGCGACTGGAGAGCCGGCCATAGCAAATCCTGACCGGATTGGCTTGCGCGAACCTGTTCCACCGCAATGATTTCCGCCGCTCGACGGCCAGCCTCACGCAAGGAAGAAACCTTATCCCGTTAGACGAAAATGGGATCGTGTCAGGTATCGAAAATGAACATCATCATCGGGCTTCTTGTGACTTTCGGCTGTATTCTCGGCGGCTACGTGGCCATGGGCGGCCACATGGAAGTCCTCAACCAGCCTTTCGAACTGCTGATCATCGGCGGCGCCGGTATCGGCGGCTTCATCATGGCCAACTCCATGAAGGTGGTGAAGGATACCGGAAAGGCTCTCGGCGAAGCGTTTCGCCATAAGGTTCCCAAGGAGCGGGAGTATCTCGACACGCTCGGCGTTCTCTACTCGCTGATGCGCGATCTGAGAACCAAGTCGCGCAACGAGATCGAAAGCCACATCGACAACCCCGAAGAATCCTCGATCTTCCTGTCGGCGCCGACCGTGCTGAAAAACAAGGAACTGACGGCCTTCATCTGCGACTACGTCCGCCTGATCATCATCGGCAACGCCCGCTCGCATGAGATCGAGGCGCTGATGGATGAAGAAATCCAGACGATCACCCACGACAAGATGAAGTCCTACCACGCGCTGACGATCATGGGCGACGCCTTCCCGGCGATCGGCATCGTCGCGGCGGTTCTCGGCGTCATCAAGGCGATGGGCGCGATCAGCGAAGCGCCTGAGGTTCTCGGCGCCAAGATCGCCGCCGCACTCGTCGGCACCCTGCTCGGCGTGTTCCTCTCCTACTCGATCGTCGCTCCGCTGGTCGCGAACATCAAATCCGTCCGCGAAAAACAGAACCGGCTCTACATCATCGTCAAGCAGACGCTGCTTGCCTACATGAACGGCTCGGTTCCGCAGGTCGCGCTTGAATACGGCCGCAAGACGATTTCGGCCTATGAGCGTCCTTCGATCGACGCCGTCGAGCAGGAGATGATGAACCCCGGCGGCGGCAGCGAAAGCAAGGCGGCTTGATCCCATGACATCAGGAACACCGACAAACGTTCATCCCTTCGACAGGAAACTGCTGGCGCGCATGACCGGCGCGCTCGGCGACGACCGCGCGATCGGCCGGGTGGCGCTCGATCTCGGCCAGGTGTTCGGCGAATTCCTTCCCGACATCTGCAAGGCGGAAACCGGCCTCGACATCGCCATCGGCTATGCGGGCTTCCGCACCGGCCTGCGCAACAGCCTGATCGCCGAGCTCGGCAACGGCGTGCTGATCAGCGACATCTGCTTGCGCAACTGGTGCCCCGACTTTCTGATCAGCTGCGACAGCCCGATCATCATCACCATGGTCGAGGCGCTGTTGGGCGCGGAGCCGACCGATATCGAAGAGCCGCAACCGCGCACACTTTCCCCGATCGAAATCGACGTCGCCCAACCGATCTTCGAGAAGATCGCCGACGTGCTTCGCACCGCCGTCAACGCGTCGGGCGGCTTCGAGCCGATCGTTGCCCGCGCCCACAACAGTGCTTCCCGCGGCAAGCCCGACCCTGCGGTCGAGGACGTTCATGCGGCAGCGATCGACATGACGATCGGTTTCGGCCCTGTTTTGTCGACCTTCTCGATCATCGTGCCGCAAAGCGTGCTGTTGAAGACGCAGATCGTCTTTCCGAAGGGTGCCGGCCAGAACCGCAAGCAGAAGTCCGAATGGACCGAACAGATGGAGGAGCAGGTTCGCCGCTCCGCCGTCACCATCGAGGCACGCATCCGGCTTGAAAGCCTGACACTCGAGACGATCAGCCGCCTCCGGGCCGGCGACGTCATTCCCTTCCACGATGCCCAGGACGTTCGCGTCGACGTGAACGCCAACGGCCGCGATCTCTACGTCTGCGAGTTCGGCCGATCGGGTGCGAAATACACCGTGCGGGTCAAGGATACCCACGGCTCCGAACAGGACATCCTTCGCCACATCATGAGTTAATTCGGCTCGCCGTCGCCAGGCAGTAGGCCTGAGGCAAGCTTCAACTGGAATAGTTCGCACATGGCACCCAAGAAAGCACCAATCAACGAACAGGCCGCACTCGCTGTCGGAGACATGGAACTCGACCAGGCGATCGACGATCTGCGCGGTGTTCTCAAGAAAGACACGGACGCGCCGGCTGGCTTCGGCGCCGAGTTCGGCAGCGTAGACACGCTCAGTGGCGCAGGCGAATTCGGCGGCGAATTCGCCGCTCCGGCCGATGGTCTTGGCGCCTTTGGCGGCGACTTCGGTTCGGACACCTTTGGCAACGATCTGTCGGAGACCCCGGCCACCACGGATTTCGGCGGCGGCAGCTTCGGCGCCAGCGATTTCGGCGCATCGGACTTCGATGCCGGTGAAACCGTCACCGACACGCCGCCCGGCAGCGGCATGACCGCCAATCTCGACCTGATCATGGATATTCCGATCGATGTTCAGATCGTTCTCGGCACCAGCCGAATGCAGGTATCGGGTCTCATGAACCTGACCGAAGGCGCGACGATCTCGCTCGACCGGCGGATCGGCGAACCGGTCGAAATCATGGTCAACGGCCGGATCATCGGCCGTGGTGAAATTACCGTTCTCGAAGGCGACGACACCCGGTTCGGCGTCAAGCTCATCGAGATCAAGGGCAGCAAGAAGTCATAGAACCCAATCATTGGGCGAGGGATGAATCCATGATGGATTTCGAAAGTTTTGAGGCTCAGGCACTCTCCAGACCTCTCAACCAGACCGACAAGGCAGCAGCCGTTCTGCTCGCGATGGGCAAGACCGTCGCCGGAAAGCTGCTGAAGTTCTTCACCCAGAGCGAGCTGCAGGCGATCATCGCTTCGGCGCAGTCGCTGCGGGCCATCCCTCCCCACGAACTGGAAGCGCTGGTCAACGAATTCGAAGACCTGTTCACCGAGGGCGCCGGCCTCATGGACAATGCCAAGGCGATCGAGAGCATTCTCGAGGAAGGCCTGACCCCGGACGAAGTCGACGGCCTGCTCGGGCGCCGCGCCACCTTCCAGTCCTACGAAGCCAACATCTGGGACCGACTGCAGGAATGCGACCCGGTCGCGGTTGCGCTGCAGCTGGCCAAGGAACATCCGCAGACCATTGCCTATGTCTTGTCGATGATGCCGTCGAGCTTCGGCGCGAAGGTCCTGCTGCAGCTCTCCGAAGAGCAGAGGCCGGATATCCTGAAGCGCGCCGTCAACATGAAGGACGTCAGCCCGAAGGCTGCGTCGATCATCGAGAACCGCGTCATGGAAATGATCGGCGAGATGGAAGCCGAGCGCAATTCCGCCGGTCCGACCAAGATCGCCGAGGTGATGAACGAGCTCGACAAGCCGCAGGTCGACACGCTGCTCGCTTCGCTCGAATCTCTCAGCACCGAATCGGCCAAGAAGGTTCGCCCGAAGATCTTCCTCTTCGACGACGTTCTTTACATGCCGCAGCGCAGCCGCGTTCAGCTGTTCAACGATGTCTCGACCGACATCATCACCATGGCGCTGCGCGGTTCGACCTCGGACCTGCGCGAATCGGTGCTCGCCTCCATCGGCGCACGCCAGCGCCGCATGATCGAATCCGATCTTGCCATGGGCGATGCCGGCATCAACCCGCGCGACATCGCCATCGCCCGCCGCTCGATCACCCAGGAGGCGATCCGCCTTGCCGCAAGCGGCCAGCTGGAGCTGAAGGAAAAGGAAGCGCAGGCCGCCTGATCCATCCGGTCGCCGGGTATCCTTTCAAGGACCGGCGCTAAGCCTGATCGTAGAACCACAACGCGGGCCCTTGGCCCGCGTTCCTGTTTTGGAGAGATCGACGGCCCCCGCATTTCCTGTTGACCCGGCATGATTGCCCCCGCGAAGCCCTTGTCTGCCCTAGTTTCCGGGTTCACTACAAACAGCGCAAGATCAGCGCTGTCTTGTGGAAACCGGTCGGGAGATTTCCTGTCGCATGTCGGACGATCAGGATAAGGACAGCAAAACAGAATCCCCGTCGGAGAAGAAGATCTCCGACGCCGCCGACAAGGGCAACGTGCCCTTCTCCCGCGAAGCGACCACCTTTGCCTCGACTGTGGCGATCTACATCTTCTTCGTGTTCTTCCTGACCGACGGCGCCAGCACGGTTGCCGCGGCGCTCAAGGACATTTTCGAGCAGCCGGAAGCCTGGCGACTGAACAACGCCACGGATGTCGTCGCGTTGATGACGCACCTCGCGTGGAAGTCGACAGCACTGCTCGTTCCCGTCTTCGTGCTGCTCATCGTCTTCGGCGTCGGCTCGTCGATCTTTCAGAACCTGCCGCGTCCGGTGCTCGATCGCATCCAGCCGAAGATGAACCGGATTTCGCCGATGGCGGGCCTGAAGCGCATCTTCGGCGTTCAAGGGTTGGTGGAGTTCGGAAAGTCGCTGTTCAAGATCATCGTCGTGTCGATCTTCGTCGTGCTGGTTCTCTGGAACGACTACTTCGCGACGCTCGATCTGATGTTCTCCGATCCGGTTATGATCTTCTCGACGATGACGTCCGATCTCAACCAGGTGATGATCGTCATCATGCTGGCCACCGCCGTTTTGGCGATCGCCGATCTCTTCTGGTCCCGTCACCATTGGTACACCGAACTGATGATGACCAAGCAGGAAGTAAAAGAGGAGATGAAGCAGGCGCAGGGCGACCCGATCGTCAAGTCGCGCCTGCGCTCAATGCAGCGCGATCGGGCGCGCAAGCGCATGATTTCATCGGTGCCACGGGCAACCCTGGTGATCGCCAACCCTACCCACTATGCCGTTGCCCTGCGTTATGTCCGCGAAGAAAGCGACGCACCGGTGGTCGTTGCCCTTGGTCAGGACCTCGTTGCCCTCAAAATCCGCGAGATCGCAGAGAAGAACGGCATTCCCGTCTTCGAGGATCCACCGCTTGCACGCTCCATGTTTGCACAAGTCTCGGTCGATAGTGTGATTCCACCCGTGTTTTACAAGGCAGTTGCCGAACTCATTCACAGGGTGCATGCGCAATCGCAACCAAAACGGATGACGTAACGCCGATGAAAAAGTGCGAATTCTCCGAGAGACGGGAACAGATAGTAGCCGAAGCGATCCGCCCAGTGGCGACCGAGTTGCGTCTCATCGACGCCGCGGATTTCATCGCTCTCCTGCGGTTCGAATCCTATGCCAGCCTCGCTGACCTCGTTGAATCGGCCGCCGAGCTCTATTTCCTGCCCGGAACGGTCAATTTCGGTCTCGGCGGAAATTACAATCTGGATTGGGACAGCGAGCCAGAAATCGTGCTCGATCTCGAGCTCAAGCCGCGCGGCGTCACCATCTACGTACGCCTCTCGCTCGGCAACGACACCGCCGGCATCGAGATCAGCCACATCACCTTCCAGAACCCGTCGGCGGATCCAGACGAGAACACGGCCTTCCTTGCAAAGAGCCTGACCGAAGCGAAGTTCATCAAATCCTATGAACTGCCTCTGGCGTGTTAGAGCGCTTCCGGTTTAAACGGAGCCGTAGAAACGATCTATATTATTGTTTTTACGCATTTCCTGACGGAAAACCGCTACGCACTTTTCCTGGAAATGCTCCGGGTCGCCCGATCTTCAGCTGATGTAGCCGAGGCGAATAGCCTTGGCGATCGCCTGAATACGGTTGACCGAATCGAGCTTGGTCGTGGCGGCGCCGAGATAGGCGTTCACCGTGTGGACGGAGAGCCCCATCCGTTCGGCGATCTCTTCGCTGATATGGCCGTCGCCGGCCATCTGCAGGCAGGCGATCTCACGATCACTCAGCGTCTCCGGCCGCACCATGCGCTTCTCGTCAGCCGCCAGAAGGTCTGTCATGATCGTGCAGCTACGGCCATGCAGATCAACCACCTGCTCGGTCGTCGCTTCGACATAGCTGCCGGCGAAGACCACATATCCATTGCCCTGCGCACCGAGCCGCACGGGAAAGGCAATGCCGGAATAGGGTAGCTTGCGCGCTTTCAGACGGTGGCCGAAGTGCCCGAACTCGAACATCTCCGCCGCCTGATGTTCGCCCGAGCCATTCCAAAGCACCGGCAGCAGCGATGTGTCGAGATGGGCCGTCAACTCGTCGCCGTAAAGAGTTATGAGATCATGCGCGTTCGCTTCCGAGGAAACTCCCCAGTTGTCGAGCACGCAGGTCAGCTTGCGCACCGCGCCCATACCCTTGCCGTTGAGCCGCAGGACGGCGAAATGCTTGGCGTTGATCTGACGCTGCATCGCCTGCAATCGTGTGATCAGAGTGGCCGCGCGCGCCGCCCTGCCGCTACGGCTGTGCCGCTGGTCGTCGTCGTTGCGTCCACTGGCGAGGAAATGGGTCATCAGTCTCGCCCCTCAGACCAGGTTGTTGCGGACGGCATAGGCGATCGCCTCGGAGCGGGTTCGCGTGGCTGTCTTTCGCATGACGCTGGTGATGTAGTTGTTGATTGTGTTGCGGGAGATCCCGAGAATGACGGCGATCTCTTCGCTCGTCTTGCCCTCGGCGATCCAGGACAGGCACTCCAGTTCACGGTCGGTCAAGTCGAAGTCGCGATCGTGCCGCACTTCGGCGCGTGTGGTGAAGCTTGCGAGGTATCCAGCAAGCAGGGTCACATCGCGCAGGCTCTCCTGCGACAGGATCACATCCTCGGGAACGAGCAGCATCAACGAGAAGCGCAGCCGTCCGACATTGAAGGTGACCGCGCAATATTCGCGGCTGATGCCCCGTGGCAGGTCGATGTCGTCGGGCAGCGAATAGAACACTGGCTGCAGCACCGAGAGGCATTTTTCAAGCTCGGTCGTCTTGGCATGAAGTCCGATGATGATGCCCGAAAGCCGTCTGACGATGTCGAACGGCCAATCCGAGCAGACGACGAAGTCGAGCCCGTTATCCTGCGAGAGATCGTATCGCGCCAGGAGATAATGGCTCGCGCCAACATATTCGGTCAGCGCCGCAAGCCCGCTTCCCAGGTTGGCGCGCCCCGCCATGTCGCCCAGCCGCCGAAACAACTGATCACGCGTAAGCCCACCACCGCGTAGGCGTGTCGACGCTGTCGGCAAAGGCCAGACAGTTATGTCTGCTTGCGAAATGTCCATGATGTCAGCCCCCGTGCCGGATTCACCGCCCTGGAACCTGCGCTTGCACTGTCGCCGCCAACAGCCGGCCCAAGCCGAATATCACCACCAGTCGCAATTCAGGACGCGAATCAATGTTAAAAATGTACATCCGTCCTCAAAAAAAACCATCGTCATCTTCTCGCTATTTACTTCACCACCCTTTCATGAAACGATTCGCCGAGATGCTGCTTCAGCATTGTCCGATCCCGGGCACCACGCAGCACATGTTTTGACATAGCGTTGATATTTAAAAGAGTTTTGCCGTTCGAATTGCCCCTGCTCCGCTGACGCACCGATTTCGCGCAGCGCTGGGCGGCTCGCTGAGCACAAATTCAGCCCAAATCTCGTCATTCACCAGAGTCAGAAGAAGCTTCGAACAGGGGCGAATTTTACTTTCGACTGACGCCTGTTGCGAAAATGCATCAATTATTCACTCGAACAACCGCAGTCTATCAATATATAAAACTCGAATACGTCGAGAATTATTATCGAATAACCCAATTTATATTCCAATTTATCTGTGTATTGACGATGGCAGACGCAGTAAACCGGCCCACCTTCCGCACCCGGGCAGCAACGGCGGAATCTAAAAATTAAGATCTCGTTAAAGTATTACAATCGCGGGCCGCACCCATGACTCGGGCGACGGCACAACGATTCTTACCGTGGATTCAGCGGCCGATACCGGCAACCGCCGAGACTCGCACAATATTTGCACGGGACACGACGGCAAGAGCGCTGCACCCGCAACGCCTGCGAAACGAAAAATCCCGCCGATGCGGCGGGATTTGTCACTATCAGACGATTTCTGTGTGTGATCAGGCGGCTTTCTCGAGAGCCCATTTGCGCAGGATCTTTGCGGCGCGCTCTTCGCTGATCTCGACCATGCGTGCAAGGCGCCTTTCCGGTCCTTCCTTGACGCGACGGTTGAAGGCGCCTGCGTCTTCGCCCATGCTGAGCAGATCGTCGGTGCTGTCGAAGCCGAAGTCGGAGCCGAAGCCGTCCATGAGGGCGCCACCGGCACCTGCTGTCGTAGGGGAGAAATCGGGCAGTTCGAGACCGGCGGATTCGTTGGCGAGCTGGCCGGAGCTTCCGCCAAGGCCGAGCTGCCGAGCCAGCGGCCGCATGCCCATCCAGACCACCAGGAAGGCGACGACGACGAAGGCGAGCGCGTTGATGATGCCGCCAAGATTGCGCGTCAGCGTCTCCATGAGACCCGGACCCGCGATGGCCTGGTCAAGCAACTGCGTCTCGACGAAGTCCATGGCGTTCAACGTCACCACGTCGCCACGGTTCGCATCAATGCCGGCGGCTGACGATACGATCTTCTGCATCTCCTGAAGATAGGCATCGATCTTTGCCTGATCGACCGGCTCACCGACCATGGCGGCAAGGCGGCCGCGATTGACGACCACCGCAATCGACAGGCGCTCGACCGTGTAGCTGTTCTTCACGGTGGCGATCGTCTTGCTGTTGATCTCGTAGTTGGTCTGTTCTTCCTTCTTCTCGGCCTGGTCGTTCGACTGCGGGCCGGCACCGCCGCGCGGAGCGGCCTGCGGGATGTTCTGCTGTACGGTTGCGGCATTGTCCGGCTGCTGCTGGCTGGACTTCTGCTCTTCCTTGGTGACACGGGTGGAGCGTTCGACGCGCGATTCCGGATCGAACATCGTTTCCTGGATCTGCTGCGTGTCGGTGTTCAGACGAGCCGTAACGCTGGTGCGGAAGTTGTCCATGCCGAGGAATGGGGCGAGCGCGTTGTCGATCTTCTTCTCAAGCTCGGTCTGGACATTCTGCACCACGCCCAGCGACTGGTTGAGGGCGCTGTTGGCCGGATCGTCGCCAGAGGCGAGAAGCTGGCCGGTCGAATCGAGGATGGTCACGTCATCGAAGTCGAGCCCCGGTACGGACGAGGCGACGAGATGGCGGATGGAGGCTGCGGCATTGCGGCCGACCGTGGCGCTGGCGCGGATCATCACCGAGGCGGTCGGGTTCTGGTCTGCCTTACGGAAGCTGCCACGCTCAGGCATCACGATGTGGACGCGGGCGGCGGCGATACCGGAGATCTGCTGGATGGTGCGGCCGATTTCGCCTTCAAGCGCGCGAACCCGGGTGACTTCCTGCATGAAGGAGGTCAGACCGAGCGAGCCGACATTGTCGAAGAGTTCGTAGCCGGCATTGGCGCTGCTCGGCAGGCCGCGCTCGGCCAGGAGCAGACGGGACTTGCCGGTCATGCCGACGGGAACCTGGATGCTGCCGCCATCCGCACCGACGTTGAAGTCGATGTTGGCTTCTGCAAGCGCAATGCTGATTTGAGTGACGTCGCTTCGCTCAAGCCCGACATAGAGCGTCTCGAACGATGGCCTGTTGACGTAGATACCGGCCCCCAGGACCATGCCGACAGCGACAATGCCGGCGGCCGCCAGCGCTATCAGCTTGCCTTGCCCCAGACTGGCGAGGTTCTTCGTGAACATCGAAAATTGATTCAACAGACTCATTCTGTTTCCGCACCCAGTATCGCAGGACATTCGAGCCGGTCATCCGACGAGCGCCCTGCGCAGTTCCAACATTTTGGGTTTGGTGGGTGTCGCGTGCCCCGCAACGACTTCCAACACACACGAATCCATCAGCCCCGATCGGGACCGTAGGAAACGAAACTTGCGCGAACTTGGCTTTCGCCGCCAGTCTCGGGGAAATCGGGGGATATAGCTGTAGAGAAATCTGGCTGCACCGACGGACGATGCAGCCCAAAGGCCAGAGCGCTTCCATCTTAAAAGAGCGCGTCCATCTTAAACGGGGCGCGGAAACGCTCTCTTTGTTTTTACGCGTTCCCTGACGGAAAACCGCTCCGCACTTTTCCTGGGAAGGCTTTAGAACGCCTCAAAGTCGCCCGCCGCCTTGGTCAGCGGCTGCGAATGGCCGTGACGCAACATGCCGTTGCCCAGCGCCTTCTTCATGTCGGCGAGCTTGACCAGGCTAACAGCCGTGGTCACGTCGACGAGGCAGGTATCGGGGATCACGGCGGTGATCGTGTCGATGAACTCGGCCAGGCCGCGGGTCTTCTGCACGGCCAGATCGATGCCCTGCAGCACCATCATCTCGTCGCGATTGTCGAGTGCCGAGGCGCCCCGACCGCCGAGCAGCTGAGGCTCGATCCGTTCGATGAGATAGGCGACGTCGTGAAGTTCGGTGACGACGCGCATCAACACTTCGGGCAGCGATTCTTCCACGTGCGGCATGTGGCCCTGGTAGTCAGTCTGCATTGTCGGTTCTCACGTGGTTTTTCTGACGATAGTGCAGGCGTGTGGTTCGCCTGCGGAGCATGCCCCGCAGGATCAGAAGAATTCGATGGAGCTTTCGACCGGACGTGGCGCGATCACCGGGCGCTCTTCCAGCTGGACCGTGCGCTGGGTTTCCACCCCTGTCAGTGCGTACTGACGGGCGCGTCCCGACGACGGCCAGTATTCGAGCTTGCGGCCGTGTTCACCGCCGGTGCTCTCGCCGACGATGCGGATGCCTTCGTCAAGCAGGAACTGCCGGGCAAAGGCGGCATTCTGCTCACCGACATTCGAAAACCGGGCGATGGTCTTGGCGCCGCCGAAGATCTTGGCCTCGAGCCGATCACGCCGGGCGCCCTGCTTCAACAGACCGTTGATCAGCAGTTCCATGAGATGGACCCCATAGCGGGTCGCATCGCCGCCGGAAGCGGGCGACGACGCCGATCCCGGCAGCAGGAAATGATTCATGCCGCCGACTCCGACCACGGGATCGCGCATGCACGCGGCCACGCAGGAACCGAGAATGGTCGACAACACCACATTGGGATCGTTGAAGACCTTGTACTCGCCCTGAATGACATGCACGCGCTTGCCGACGGCTTCCATGTTCATTTCAATGCCCCAAATACGGCTTCGATCGCGGCCTTCATCTTTTCGATCGTGAACGGCTTGGCCAGCACGTTGTTGGCTCCGAGCGCTGCCGCCTTCTGGACCAGCGCGCGGTCGCCCTGCGCCGTCAGAATGATGAAGGCCGCCTTCTTGGTAGCCGGGTTCGACCGCACTGCCTGGAGCAGGCCAAGGCCATCCATCTTCGGCATGTTGAAGTCGGAGATGACAAGGTGATGCGGGTTCTGGGCCATGATCTTCATGCCCTGTTCCCCATCACCGGCGGCGGTGATCTGCTTGAAGCCCAGCTGCTGCAGGGCGTCGCCCAAAAGCAGGCGGCTCGTGACCTGATCGTCGACGATCAGAACTTTTATTTTTTCGGCGATGGACATTATTCGCTTCCTTCCTTCCGGAACGCCGCGGTCTTCAGTATCTCCTCCCCGATGGAACCGAGGGGGAGCTGCGTTTCGACGGCGCCCAATTCATAGGCAACTCTCGGCATACCGTAGACGACACACGTCTTTTCGTTTTGTCCGAAGGTCTTTGCCCCGGCATGCCGCATTTTCAGGAGACCGGATGCGCCGTCACGGCCCATGCCAGTCAGAATGACGCCGATCGCATTGCGACCGGCAAGTTCGGCGACCGAATCGAACAGCACGTCGACCGAAGGACGGTGGCCGTTGACCGGATCCCGATCGACCAGACGGCAGCAAGGCGCCGTCGGATTGGAGACCTGCAGGTGGCGCTGGCCGCCCGGGGCCAGATAGACCTTGCCGATTTCGAGGCGTGCGCCATCGGTTGCTTCCTGCACCGTCGGTGCGCACAGGCGATTGAGCCGCTCGGCAAAGCTCTTGGTGAAGGTGTGCGGCATATGCTGTGTGATCACAGTCGGCGGGCAGTTCGGCGGGAACTTCTGCAACACGGTGATCAGGGCCTCGACGCCGCCGGTGGAAGCGCCGATGGCGATGATCTTGCGCCCTGCCCGATATTCCGAGGCACCGTTGACATTGGCCGCCGTCGGCGCTGCCGCCTTGTTGCCGGTGATGATGAACTTTCGCTGCGAGCGGGCTGCGGCCTTCACCTTGTCGATCAGATCGCCGAAGGGGTTCGGATCGCCCGGAAGGGGTTTTCCGACGCAATCGAACGCACCGATTTCAAGTGCTGCAATCGTCGCCTCGGCACCCTTGTGTGTCAGCGTCGAGACCATGATGACCGGCATCGGGCGCAGGCGCATGATCTTGTCGAGGAATTCCAGGCCGTTCATGTTCGGCATCTCGATGTCGAGCGTGACGACATCGGGATCGAGCTGCTTGATCGCCTGGCGCGCTTCCATCGCATCGGCCGCCTGGCCGACGACGGTCACGCCGGGATCGGAATTGAGAACTGCGGTGATCAGGCCACGCATGGTGGCGGAGTCGTCGACGACGAGAACGCGAGCGGGTGCGGTCATGCCCGTCCTCCATGAAACTTGCCGGTATGGCGGTAGGTGGTGATGCCGATATTGTCGAACTGCGACTTGGCGTCGCCCGACACGCGCTCGGAATGACCGATGTAGAGATGTCCATTGGTGCCGAGCATTCCGGCAAAACGCGACCAGATCTTCATCTGCGTCGGCTCGTCGAAATAGATCACCACGTTGCGGCAGAAGATGACATCGAACGGCCCCTTGAACGGCCATTGGGCCATCAGGTTGAGCTCGTTGAAGGTGATGAGCCGCTTGACGCGATCGTCGATCTGCCACTTGAAGCGGCCGCCGGCATTGACCTCGTCGAACCATTGCTTGCGCATGGCCGGATTGACCGTTTCGAGCGCGGTGGCATCATAGGCGCCGGCCCGTGCCAGCGTCAGGATCTTCGGGTCGATATCGGTCGCGAGAATGCGGAAGTCGTAATCGGCCGCGTTCGGCAGCAGCGACAGCACCGTCAGCGCGATCGAATAGGGCTCCTGCCCGTCCGAGCACGCCGCAGACCAGATACGCACGCGACCGCCGGCCTTGGCGCGGGCAATCAGCTCCGGCAGAACCTCCGTCTTCAGATGCTCGAAGTGATGATTCTCGCGAAAGAAGCGGGTGAAGTTCGTCGTCAGATGCGAGAGCATGTCGCGGCGGGCGGCAGCGCCTGCCGGCGAGGAGACCAGCTGGCAGTACTCGCGGAAGCCCTTGAGACCGAGGTTGCGGATGTGCTTCGACAGGCGGGAATAGACCAGCGATGCCTTGGTCTCGTTGAGATAGATGCCGGCATCGGCATAGATCATCGCTGCGATTTCACTGAGATCGCGGCGCGTCAGCGGATACTCACCGCTTGCCAAACATTCATCGGGCGACTGCTTCTGCTCCAGAATGGCCTGGTTTCTCATGCTGCTTCCCTTTCTTCCTGCGGGAAGACAGATTGGAGTTCTATCAGGCAGATCAGCCGGCCTTCGATCGCGAGCACGCCGCGGGCGAAGCTCCTTTCGAATTCGGACGAGATGACATCAGGTGTCGGCTGGATCTTGTCATCGGTAATCGTCAGTATGTCGGAGACGGCATCGACCAGCAGGCCGACGACCTTGTTCTTCACCTGGGCGACGATGATGACATGGCGGACGGTCGGCTCGGCCGGCTTCATGCCGAGGCGTGCCGACAGATCGATGATCGGCAGCACCGCGCCGCGCAGATTGATGATGCCGAGCATATAGGCCGGCGCATGCGGCATTGCAGTCGCCGGTGTCCATCCGCGGATTTCGCGCACGGACATCACGTTCACGCAGAACTCCTGATCGCCGACGCGGAAAGCAATCAGCTCTCGTCCGTCCGTGGTCAGATTCCTTGCGGCATAGGTCATCGCATTCATCCAGCAGCAGCGAGAGACATTTCAGCCTTCAGCGAATGGCCACGCGAGGCGGCCACGATCGTGTCGACATCGAGGATGAGCGCCACCCGACCGTCGCCAAGAATGGTCGCCGCAGCGATGCCCGGCACGTGGGTGTAGTTGGCCTCAAGGCTCTTGATGACGACCTGGCGCTGGCCCTGGATGGCGTCGACCATCAGTGCGCGCTGGCCGCCACCTTCGGATTCCACCAGAAGTGCGACGCCTTCGACCGGGTTTGCCTGGCTGGCGCGGAAGTTGAGGATGCGACCGACGTCGACCAGCGGGCAGAAGGAGTTGCGGATCGATATCAGCCGCTGGTTGGAGCCGAACGAATGGATTGCGGCGGCTTCCGGCTGCAAGGTCTCGACGATCGCCGTCAGCGGCACCACCAGCGTCTGGTTGGCGACCGTGACCACCATGCCGTCAAGCACGGCGAGCGTCAGCGGCAGGCTCATGGTGAAGACCGAGCCGTGGCCGGGCTTCGAGGAGATGTTGATGCGGCCGCCGAGCGCCTGGATCGAGCGCTTGACCACGTCCATGCCGACGCCGCGGCCGGAGATGTCGGAGATCTTGTCGGCGGTGGAGAAGCCGGCGTGGAAGATCAGGTTGTCGATCTCCTCGTCGGAGAGATTGGCATCGGCGGCGATCAGATCGTTGTCGATCGCCTTCTGGCGCACCTTCTCGCGGTTGATGCCGGCGCCGTCGTCGGCAAGCTCGATGACGATGCGGCCCGACCGGTGCTTGGCCGTCAGGCGCACGGTGCCTTCGGCGCTCTTGCCGGCGGCGAGACGCTTCTCCGGCGTTTCGAGGCCGTGATCGACGGCGTTGCGGATCATGTGCGTCAGCGGTTCGGCCAGCTTGTCGATGACCGTCTTGTCGACTTCGGTGTTTTCGCCTTCGGTGATGAGACGGACAGACTTGCCGGTCATGTCGGCGATTTCGCGAACGATGCGCGACATGCGCTGGAACACCGGCTTTACCGGCTGCGCGCGGATCGCCATCACCGAGTCCTGGATCTCGCGGGTGAGCTGCTGCAGCTCCTCGAGGCCCATGTTGATCGACGAGGTGCCGTTGGCGTCGTTTTCGACCACGCTCTGCGACAGCATCGCCTGGTTGATCACCAGTTCGCCGACGAGGTTGATCAGGCGGTCGACGCGATCGAGATCGACGCGGATGGTCGGTGTCGCGGCGGATGCGGCTGCCTGCTGCGCGGCTGCGGATTGCGCCGCGGCACTGGCGGCGGCACCGGCCGACTTTTCAACAGGCGCACGGGCGGTCGACTGGGCCATCTGCAGCACGTTGCTGGCCGTGCCGGCGGCAGAGACGGCCGCATCGCGGATCGCCTGCCGGGCTGCCAGCTGCTCTTCTTCCTCGATCACGCCGACCGAAACAGCCGGCTCGTCGTCGAGGATCGAGAGGTCGAACGGCACCGGCTGCATCGGCAGCTCTTCGCTCGGAGCGGCTGTGTCATCGGAGACCAGCAAAATCTCGAGGTCGCAATCCCACTCGGCGAATTCGAACACGGTGCGGATCGCGTCCTCGCCCTTGTCCGTCTTCAACGAGATCTTCCAGGAGAAGTAGGCGGATTCCGGATTTAGGCGATCGAGCGCCGGAAGCGCGTCCATGTCGCAATGGATGCTCATCTCGCCAAGGCGGGAAAGGTCGCGCAGAAGCAGCGTTGCCTCGTTGCCCTTGGCGTAGAGATCGGATCTCGGCTTGAAGACGATCTCGTAGGTCGGCATCTCCATCAGCGCCGGCTCGTCTGCCTCGAAATCGTCGAAGGAGAACGCGACGGGCTGGAAGCCTTCGTCGTTGGCGACGGGTGCCGTTACAACCGGGGCGGCCTTGGTGACCGGCTCGGCAGCGGCCGACGCCTGCGGTACCTCGCCGTTGGCAAGCGCCTCGAGTTCCTTGATCAACTGGCGGCTGCGCGCCTCGTCGACGCTACCGCCATCGCGGGCAGCGTTCGTCAGGTCGGCGAGCACGTCGGCCGACTTCAGCATCACCTTCAGAACCTCAGGACCGGGGTCGAGCCTGTTGGAACGAACGCAATCAAGTGTCGTCTCGAACACGTGGGCGAAGGAGACGAGGTCGTCGAGCCCGAAAGCGCCGGCGCCACCCTTGATCGAGTGCACCGCGCGAAACACCGCATTGACCGTTTCCGGATCGCGGTCGCCGTCATTGAGCTTCAGCAGACCCGATTCCAGTTCGGCGAGTTGTTCCTCGCATTCCTGGAAGAAGATCTCTTTGATTTCGTTCATATCCATTGGAGGCTATCCTCGGACTTCAGGCCGTTACGCGCTCGATTGCATCAATCAGTTTGGTCGGGTCGAACGGCTTGACGATCCAGCCGGTAGCTCCGGCCTGACGGGCGCGGTTCTTCTTTTCGGCGTCGCTTTCCGTGGTCAGGACCAGGATCGGGATAGCGCGGTAACGGTCGTTCTTGCGCACGCCTTCAATGAAGCCGAAGCCGTCGAGACGCGGCATGTTGATGTCGGTGACGATGACATCCGGATTGGCTTCTTCGAGAACCTCGAGGCCCTCGACGCCGTCCTCTGCCTGGATCGTTTCGAAACCGGCATTGTTCAGCGTGACCAGAAGCATGTTTCGGATCGTCCGGGAGTCGTCGACTGTCAGAACTCGCTTTTTCATTCTTCAAATCTCCTTTGCCATCAGGTGATCGATATCGACCCCGATGAGCTGTGTCGTTTTCTCGAAAGCGTCCGACACCTTGCTGAAGGTGAAAGACAAATGATCCTCTTCCCAAGTCTTGGCGCCGGCCATCAGCACCTGGACGCAGAGCGTTCCAACCCGCTCGACCGCCGAGGCGTCGATCGTGAGATCGCTGCCCTTCAGGCCCAAAAGCTTCTCATGCAGCGCTGTCGCTTCGTTCAGGTCCAACACCGGAGCGAGGCTGAGCGTCTTCTGAGCGGTCTTTTTGCTGGCCATTCCTGTTTTCCTCGACTGCTAACTCTTGAGTGCCCTTGAGATCAGCGTTGCCAACCGGCGAACTGACGTTGCGGACCGTCGTCGAACAATGGCGCCGCCATTTCATCGTCGGCCATCGCCGCAGGAGCCACGAGGCCGCGTCCCTGGCTGGCGGCCGGTGTTGGTGAGGCCGCGTGGCGGCGTTCAACGCGGAACCTGCGGATCGTCTCGCCGAGCTCGACGATGACATTGTGCAGGTCGTCGGAAGACCGGACCGTCTCGCCCGCCATCGCGGCACTTGCCTGCACGGCCTGCGAAATCGCACCGATGTCAGAGGCAACGCCCTTGAGATCGCCGACCTGTTGTTCAGCCTCACGGGCGATACCGGAGACGGCGGCATTGATCGATGTGACCTGCTGGACGATGCTGCTGATCGCATCCTGAGTGCGACCGACGATCTCGACGCCGGTCTCGACCTGCGCCTTGGTGCCCGTCACCAGCTGCTTGATTTCACGTGCCGCTTCGCCGGAGCGCTGCGCCAGCGCGCGCACTTCCTGGGCGACGACGGCAAAGCCGCGGCCGCTGTCGCCTGCCCTTGCAGCCTCGATGCCGGCATTCAGCGCCAACAGGTTGGTCTGGAAGGCGATCTCGTCGATGACGCCGATGATCTGGCCGATCTTTTCGGCCGACGCTTCGATGTCGGCCATGGCGGAGATTGCCTGGCCGGCAATCTCGCCGCTGCGCTCGACAGCAACCCTTGTCTCGGTGGCTTTGATCTCGGTGGCGCTGATGCGGCTCGAGCCCGTCGCCATGCGTTCGGTCATGTCGGCAAGCGCTGCGAGCTGACCCGAGAGGGCATCGGCTTCAGCCGCCGCCTTGTCGGAAAAACCGGCCGCTCCGTCGCGCAGACGGCCAATGAAAGTCTCCGCCGCCTGACCGCGCTGATCGGCGGACTGCAGGCTCTGCTGGATCGTGTCGAGTGCCGCGTTCAAGCTGGCGACGATCGGCTGGTAGGCATCCGGCGCGCTCTCGGACAGGCGCACGCCCAGGTCGCCGTCGTTCAAGCCTTTGGCGAAGTCGCCGAATAGGGTCGTTACCGCCTGCTCGTCGGCACTGTGCTGGTCGGCGAGCTGGCGCTGATGCTGCTGGCGAAGGGCGTTGAAGCGGAGCGAGACGCCGATCTCGGTGTCGACGAAAACGGTACGGACTAGTGCCGCAACCAGATCGCACAGTTCCTTGCGACGTCCCCTGCCCATCGGCAGGAAGGACTTCGGCCAGGCCTCTTCGATGAGGCCGACCAACAAGTGTTCCAGCACGACGGCGTGGCTTGCCATCTGCCAGCGCGGATCGAGGCCCATGCGGTTCGATGTGTCGGCAAGCACCTTGACGCGCTCGGCATAGAGGCCGTCAAAGCGGGCATCGGTCAGCACGTTCCAGTGCGAAGACTGGATGTCCTGCAGGCGATCGAGCTGCCGGTCGTTGTCGAAATGGCGGGCTGCGTCGGGATAGCTCTGCAGGCGCTGGAAGAGATCGCGAAGGGCTGCGTCGATGCGAGGGGAAAGTTTCTGCCTGGTGTCGCGGACGCGGGAACAACTCTCGTCGTCGAGCCCGGCAAAGCGCAAGCGCTCCAGCAGACTGCCTGCCTGGCCCTTCCTTGCCTGTTCTGACGATGCTTCCTGCCTCAACGCTAAATCCCCGGCTTTGCATGCTTGGAATTTGCCTGGGGAGTATCCGGACGGTCCACGGTCCACCGGACGTGCACGCCACATCAATGAGATCAGCCCCCGCCGCTTGGGCGTCTGCTATCGTCCATCCCGCAAGTAAATTCGGTGAAGAATCGATACCGGACCGGAACCGGTACGGCGGGGCGGCATCATGCCTTGAGGAGACTGTGAATTTTCCCATTCCGACGTGTGGGACAATGTTTATGGTTAATTCCTTGCTTGAAGGTTAACGGTCGATGGCCTGTAACCGGAATCACTAAAATTCGCCGGGTGTTTCCTGGCGCTGTTTTTGCGGCGCAGCAATGCCGCACTATTGACCCCGAATTTCAACAGGTTTTCACTCACAAGAGTTTAGAATTGTACTTCTACTTGCGCTCGCGTATCGAAGCGAACGTGAAGTGGGCGCAGATCGCGCGGAAGAAACCTTTGCAGCAAGCAAAGCGACATCATGACGATGCGCTGACGGGAAACGAACAATGATTGTTCTTGGAATTGGCGCCGCTCTCACAGCAATCCTGACAATGATGGCCGTATCCATCGTGCTCAATCTCGAGCATAACCGCTCGACGAACCGCAGCTCGGTTTTCTAAGCGAAAAAACGAACGCCATCGTCGTCAACCGCGCACTTCATGCGGCACCGTTACTCTCCTATATTTCACCGTTACTGGTTGCCATTGGCCTGTTGCACATGGCTTTTCGTTAGCGACCGCCAGTTTTCTGCATAGTGCACAAAGCTCTCAGGCACGGGGCCGGCGAAGGCCTGCACGCCGGTCCGCACGTGGCGGCCGTCGACAAGACTTGCAGCCCCGAGGCTGGTGCCGGTCACGTTGTGGCTGTCGGCAAGGACCGGGCGCCCCGTTGCCGCCTGAAGCATGCGCAAATAGGCGGCGTTTGCAGCGAACGGTCCCTCGACCACGATATCCCCTCGCGCCCCGATGAGATCGAGGCATGTCGCCGTCATCAATGCCAGATGGAAAGAAACGGCGGCGACCCTGCCGGCCGGCGTCAGCTTCTCCTCGTCCACCGTCCAGCGCGCCTTGGCGGATGGGAAAGGTCCGGAGCCTTCGGGAAGCGAAGGCAACAGCATGTGCCCTGCCGCAATGACGGCCTCCTCGTCTTCAAACGCGGTGGGCGTCGTGCCGTCGCCGAGCAGCAGCGAGAAGGCACGACCGCCCATGAAACGCGCCGAGGGAACCGGGTCGCCGAGAGCGTTGACGTTGATCAGTGTGTCGCGATGTTCATCGAGCGTCACTTTGGCGGCGCCAACCGCCAGCATCACGACCCAGGTGCCGGTCGACACCACGGAAAACGGCGTCGTTCGGGTCAGCAGATGCGGCAGCAACGACGCGTTGGAATCGTGGATGCCGCAGTAGATAGGCGTACCCGCGGGAATGCCGGTGGCGAGGCAAAGCTCGGGCAGCAGCTTGCCGACGATATCGTCTGCCTTGCGGACGGGCGCAAACAGGTGCCGCCAGCCCTGGCCTTCCACCAGCGTCGAGAAGGCGCCTTCCGTCGGGTTCCAGAGGTCGGTGTGGCAACCGAGCGAGGTCAGTTCGTTGACGCGCACGCCGGTCAGCCGGAAGGTCCAGTATTGCGCATAGGTCAGGATCGTTGCGATCCTGGCGAAGGCGTCGGGAAAGGTCTGCTGCTGCCAGAACAGCTGCGCGCCGACATTCAGGCCCATAGGCAGGCGCGCGGAGCCGGTTTCGGCAAAAGGCGGACGAACGGCCTCATAGGCTTCCGACAGGGTATCCGGCCCGACGAATTCATAGTCCAGCACCGGCAAGGCAAGGTCGCCGGCCTCGTCGAGGACAACCGCGGTTGCGCCGTGGGTGGTGATCGAGATCGCTTGCAAGGGATGCTCGGCCTGGAGCGCCGTCAGGCTATCGAGCACGAAGGCCCAGAGACGCTCGACATCGAAATGCGGATAGGGCTCGCCCGCGACGACACGGTTTGCGGTCTTGCGCACGGCAACCTCTTCGAAGCGATCGAGATCAACCGCTGCGACCTTGGCATTGGTCTTGCCGATGTCAATGACGCCCACGATCCGCATCGGGTCAGCTCATGTGAAAAACGGTTTTGAGCGGTACGGCGACCGGATCGTTATCCTCGCGGGTTTCCATGATGTCGGCCATATGAGCCCACCACTTCCGCATCACCGGATGGGAGGGCAGATCGGCCATGCCGTGGTCGTCCGCTCGCCAGAGGACGCCGAAGAGCAGATCGTTCTCCTCGTCGAGATGGATGGAGTAGTCCGAAATACCGGCCTCCTTCAACAGGGTCACCAGCTCCGGCCAGATGGCATCGTGACGTGCGGTATATTCGGCGGCCATTCCCGGATTGAGCCGCATACGGAAGGCGTATTTTTCCATGGAAACCTCAGTGGGCAAGACGGCGGCGGGCGCGTCGCCACAGGATGGGCAGGGCGATCACCGAGATCAACAGCAAACCGATGAAGATCGACATGACGATGCCCGGCACGTTCAGGAGCCCGAAGCCGAAGGTGACCATGCCCATGATCAGGGCCGCAAGCACGACCCCCGGTATGGTACCGGAGCCACCGAGAATGCTGACGCCGCCAAGCACCACCATGGTCACGACTTCCAGCTCCCAACCAAGCGCGATCGACGGTCGGGTGGAGCCGAGGCGCGAGGTCAGGCAGATCGAGGCAAGCCCCGCCATCAGGCCGGTGAGCAGAAACAGCGTGAACTTCACGCGGCCGACGCGGATACCGGAGAACAGCGCGGCCGTCTGGTTGTTGCCGATCGCGTAGACGGCGCGGCCGAAATTGGTCTTGTGCAGCACGACGCCATAGATCACGGCCAGGACGACAAAGAGCGTGAACTCGAACGAGAACACCCACCAGACATAGCCCTGCCCGAACCAGGAGAAGCTTCCGGGATAGCCGGTGAAGGCCTGATCGCCAAGGATGATGAAGGAGAGGCCACGAAACAGGCTCATCGTACCGATAGTGACGACAATCGACGGCAGGCCGAGACCGGTGATCAGCAGGCCGTTGACGACGCCGCAGGCGAGCCCGACCGAAAGTCCGACAACCACCAGCGCCGGCGTGTCGAAGCCGAGCTGGACGGCATAACCCATCGCCGTCGAGGCGAGCGCGATGATCGAGGCGACCGAGAGATCGATCTCGCCTGAAATGATCACCAGCGCCATGGCGAAGGCGATCATCGCCGTTTCGGTGAAGTTGAAGGTGGCGTCGGACAGGTTCCACGGGTCGAGGAAATAGGGTGAGGCCAGCGAATTGCCGATGAAGATGAGGCAGGCGACGACGAACAGCAGGCTTTCCCAACTCTTCAGCAGGCGCGCGCCGCGCCCTTCGAGGCGATCGGGAATGTTGCGGGGGGAGAGATGCGTTTCTGCCATCAGACAGCCTCCGCCTTTTTGAGGATGACGCGTCCCTTGCGCCGTTCGGCACGCGCATTGACGGCAACGGCCGTTATGATGACCATGCCGGAAATCGCCATCTGGGCAAAGGGCGAGATGTTGATGACCGGCAGAGCGTTCTTGATCACACCGAGGAACAGCGCGCCGAGCACCGCTCCCGGCACCGAACCGATGCCACCGGCGATCGAGATGCCGCCGATGACGCAGGCGGCGATGATGTCGAGTTCGAAGCCGGCGGCAATATCGACATAGGCAACGGCATAGCGCGACACCCAGAGATAGCCGGACAGCCCGGCAAGCGTCCCCGAGAGGCAATAGGCAAAGAAGCGCGTCCGGCCGACGTCGATGCCGGTATAGACAGCCGCATGCGGATTGCCGCCGACGGCGAAGAAGGCCCGCCCGAGCGGCGTGCGGCTTATCACCAGGAAGATCGCCGCGACCGTGACGACCGAGAGCCAGGACAGCACGGGAATGCCGGCAAGATCAGTGCGCGGAAAGCTCTTGAAGGCATCGCTCATCTGGTGGGCATTGATCCACTTGCCGTTGGTCAAGAGGAAGATCAGGCCGCGATAGATCGTCAGCGTGCCGAGAGTGACAACGATCGGCGGGATGTCGAGTTTCCAGACCAGGGCCCCATTGATCATCCCGAGCACCGCGCCGAGCGCTATGGCCGACAGGAGGATGACGGGGATCGGCAGGCCGGGGAACGCGGCGTTCAGCATTGCCGCGACCATGCCGGAAAGCGCCAGGTTTGCCGCCATGGACAGATCGATGCAGCGCGTCAGGATCACGGCCATCTGGCCGAGCGCCAGGATGATGAGGATCGAGGTGTCGTTGTAGACGCGTGCCAGATTGGTCGGCGCAATGAAGGGCGGGAAGCGCCAGGCGATCAGGACGACCAGCACCAGGATCGCGCCGACAAGCAGCAGTTCACGGTTTTTCAGGAGCTTGGCCATCATGCGGCCTCCGCAATGCCGGCGGCGGCACGCACCAGCTTTTCCGCCGTCAATTCTTCCCGCTCGAAGCGGCCGACAATGCGGCCCTCGCGCATGACGATGACGCGATCCGACATGCCCATGATTTCGGGGATTTCCGATGAGACCATGATGACGCTGAGGCCCTGTGCGGCAAGCTCACTCATGAAGGCGTGCACCGCGGCCTTGGAGCCGATGTCGATGCCCTTGGTCGGTTCATCAAGAATGATCACCTTCGGCTTGGTCGCCAGCCATTTGGCGATGACCACCTTCTGCTGGTTGCCGCCCGAAAGCGTGCCGACGTCCTGATCGAGGGAGGCGGCCCGCAGATCGAGCCTAGACGTATATTCCCGCGCAAGCGCGAACTCGTTGGCAAGTTTGAGGAAGCCGGAGCGCGAGGTGCGCGACAGCGACGGCAGCGTCACGTTCTGGAAGATCGGCAAGCCGATGATCGCGCCCTGACGCCCACGCTCCTCTGGCACATAGACGATACCGCTCCTGATCGCCTCGGACGGATTGCGGATCACCAGGATTTCGCCATCCAGCCTGATGGCACCTGCCGACGGGCGGGTGATGCCGATCAGCGACTGCATGAATTCGGAGCGGCCCGCGCCGATCAGCCCATAGAAGCCAAGAATTTCGCCACGTCTCAGTTCAAAGTTAATGTCCTCGAACTCGGTCGGGTGACGGTAGCCGGAGACTGTCAGAACGGGGTCGCCGATGGCTACGTCCTTCTTCGGATAGACGGAGCCGACGGCGCGGCCGACCATCATGCGCACGAGATCGTCCTGACTGACATCGGCGATCAGCCCCTCGCCGACCATCGTTCCGTCGCGAAACACGGTGTAGCGATCGGCGATGCGGAAGATCTCATCGAATTTGTGGCTAATGAAGAGGATCGCCTTGCCGTCGGCCTTCAGCCGTTCGACGAGCGCGTAGAGTTCGTGAATTTCCTTGTGCGACAGCGCCGCCGTCGGTTCGTCCATGATCACGACGCGGGCATCGACCGACAGAGCCCGGGCGATCGCCACCAGATGTTTCTTGGCAATGCCGAGATCGCGCAGCCGGATCGTCGGATCGAAATCAGCGCCGGCGCGATGCAAGAGCGCACGTGCATCCGCATTGAGCTTATTCCAGTCGATCAGGCCGAAACGGTTGCGCGGGGCATGGCCGAGGAAGATGTTTTCAGCGACGGACAGTTCGTCGAACAGAACCGTTTCCTGATGGATGGCGGTTACGCCTGCCCTTGCAGCAGAAAGCGCGGTCGGGAAGGCGGTTTCCGCATCCGCAACGCGGATGCTGCCTCCATCAGGCTGATAGATGCCCGTCAATATCTTGACGAGGGTCGACTTGCCCGCACCGTTCTCACCGACGAGTGCCGTCACGGAGCCCGGATAGAGCGACAGCGAAACGTCGGACAATGCCTTGACGCCGGGAAAGGACTTGGAGATGCCTTCAAGCGCAATGGCGGGCTTCATCCGCGATGTGATCGTATCCTGCAACACATTCCATCCGCCTGATTTGTGGGCCTGACATCCAAGGCGCCACGTCTGCAAAATTGCCCCTCACCCTAACCCTCTCCTCGCTCGCGGGGAGAGGGGACCCGTTGGCGTGTCGCCGCTTACGCCGACGCCCATTAGGAGCGGAGCATCGCCGCATGTTTCCCTTCTCCCCGTCAAACGGGGAGAAGGTGGCCGGCAGGCCGGGTGAGAGGTAACCGCCCCTCGCCGATCAGAAGATCTTTGCGAACTCTTCGACGTTCGAGGCGTCGTAGACGAACGGGTCGGCCATGGCGCCTTCGTTGTTGTCGTCGAGCTTCACAGCGCCCATGCGGCCCATCTTCAATTCCGCGCCGGGCTTGGCTTCGGCACCGTTGACGAGATCATAGGCGATCATCGTTGCGGAATAGCCGAGATCGATCGGGTTCCAGATCGCGAAGGACTTGGATGCGCCCGACTTCACGTGACCGGCCATCTCCGAGGGAAGGCCGAGGCCCGTGACATTGATCTGGCCGATCTTGCCGGCATCGGTGACGGCCTGTGCCGCAGCAACGATACCGACCGAGGTCGGCGCGATGATCGCCTTCAGGTTGGGATAGGACTGAATGAGCCCTTGCGTTTCGCGGTAAGACTTGTCGGCAAGGTCATCGCCGTAGACGGTCGCGACGACATTGATGCCCTTGTAGTTGCCCTGAACCTTCTTCATTTCCTCGATCCAGGTGTTCTGGTTCGTGGCTGTCGCCGAAGCCGAGAGCACGGCGACATCGCCGCCATCCGGCAGGTTGTCGGCGGCGAGCTTGATGATCATGTTGCCGATCAATGGATTTGACGACGGGTTGAGGTGCATCTGGCGGCCGTCCTTGGCGACCCCGGAATCCCAGGAGATCACCTTGATGCCACGATCCATCGCCTTCTTCAGCGCCGGAACGAGAGCATCGGTGTCGTTGGCGGAAACAGCGATGGCATCGACCTTCTGGGCGATCAGCGAGTTGATCACCTCGATCTGGCCTTCAGCGGTCGTCGTCGTTGGACCGGTGTAGATCACCTCGACGTCGCCCAGTTCCTTTGCGGCTTCCTGCGCGCCCTTGTTGGCAGCCTCGAAGAAGCCGATGCCGAGCGCCTTGACGACCAGGGCGATCTTCTTGTTTTCCGCATGTGCGGCATTGGCCATCAGCGCCAACGACACGGCGGCCGTGACCATCAATGATTTCAGGATCTTCATTTCCACTCCTCCCATGGACCGGAACGCGATCGGGATGACCGCATCGTCCGGTACTAACCTTCTCGAATTCGCAACCGGCCCGGTCTTTTCCGACCGGTGCCGATCCTTCCCCTCCCCTCGGCCGTCTCAAGCGGTCGAGGATGCATTCTCCGCGTCAGCGCCGGACCTGGCGTTGGCGATCACCAATCGCACGCCGGCATTTTCGAGCATCGCAGCATGCCTGTCCTCGATGCCCGAATCCGTGATCACAGTGGCGATCCGCTTCAATCCGCACAGGATGAGGCTGGAGCGCTTGTGAAATTTCGACGAGTCGACGAGCACGACGAGCTCGTCGGCCTGATCGATCAGTTTCTGCTCGGCCTGGATCAGCAGCGGATCCGCCTCCATCAGACCGAGCGGACCAAGCCCCTGGGCGCCCATGAACATGCGGCGCGCATAGAAATTGCGCGTCACGTCATTGTCGAACGGACTGAGGATGATGTTCTGCTCGCGGTAGATCGTGCCGCCCGACAGCATCACCGTGTTTTTCGAGTGCTTGAGCAGATGCTCGGCGATCGGAAACGAGTTGGTGAAGACCTGCATCCGGCGATTGGTGAGAAAGTGCACCATCTGGAAGGTCGTCGTGCCGCCATTGATGATGATCGGCTCGCCATCTTCGCACAGCGCCACCGCCTCCTTGGCGATCGCCTGCTTCTCCCGCGCATGCAGGCTTTCATTGACCTTGAAGGGTCGCCCGGCCAGCCCGACGAACTGCGGCGGATTGATCGCTTCCGCCCCGCCGCGCACGCGCCGCAACCGCTTCTGCACGTGGAGCGCCGCGATATCGCGCCGGATCGTCGCCTCGGAACTGTCGGTCAGATCGACCAGTTCCGGCACCGTGACCACGGGCTTTTCCTGAACCGCCGACAGAATGATCCGATGTCTTTCTTTCTCGTGCATTCGCTCCTCCGATAATTTGCATGCTTCCATCACGACCAAACATTGTCAATCACAATCAATCATATTTTTTCATTGTGCAGTGCGACATGCGCGAATTTGATCGTTTTTGATTGACAATGACTCTCGGGCCATGTGATCTGATGCCAACCACATCTCCACGCGGCCGCCAAGCCGCGTGGCAACGGACCGGGAGGATTTTCGAGATGCTCGACAAGCAACAGGGCGCGCGGCTTGCCAATCTATGGGATGAGACGAAGGCGGCCGGCATGAGCGAGGCCGAACGTCTTCTCTATCGTTCGAACCTGCTCGGCTCCGACAAGCGCATCACCAACTACGGCGGCGGCAATACCTCGGCCAAGGTGATGGAGAAGGACCCGCTCGGCGGCGGCACGGTCGAAGTCCTCTGGGTCAAGGGCTCTGGCGGCGACGTCGGCACGATCAAGATGGACGGCTTCGCCACGCTTTGCATGGACAAGCTGAATGCCCTGAAAGGCATCTATCGCGGCGTCGCCTTCGAAGACGAGATGGTCGGCTATCTTCCGCATTGCACGTTCAACCTCAACCCGCGCGCCGCCTCGATCGACACGCCGCTGCACGCCTATGTTCCGAAAAAGCACGTCGATCACATGCATCCCGATGCGATCATCGCGATAGCGGCCTCCAAAAACAGCAGGGAATTGACGGCAAAAATCTTCGGCAACGACATCGGCTGGCTGCCCTGGAAGCGCCCGGGCTACGAACTCGGCCTCTGGCTGGAAAAGTTCTGCCTGGAGAATCCGTCCGCCCGCGGCGTCGTGCTTGAAAGCCATGGCCTCTTCACCTGGGGCGACACGGCCAGAGAAGCTTACGAGACCACCGTCGAAATCATCAACAAGGCGATCGCCTGGTTCGAGACGGAAAACACCAGGCCGGCCTTCGGCGGCGTGGCCAAGCCGACGCTCGATGCGAGCGACCGGGTGGCGATTGCCAAACGGTTGATGCCGGTCATCCGCGGCCTGATCAGCGCCGACGAGCGCAAGGTCGGACATTTCGACGACAGCCAGGCGGTGCTCGACTTCGTGACCGCCAAGGATCTCAAGCCGCTGGCAGCGCTCGGCACCAGCTGCCCGGATCATTTCCTCAGAACCAAGATCTGCCCGCTTGTCGTCGATTTCGATCCTGCCGCTGCAGACATCGAAAAGACCCTTGCCGGGCTTGCCGACGCAATCGCTGCCTATCGCGCCGATTACGCCGCCTACTACGAGCGCTGCAAACATGCAGACAGCCCCGCCATGCGCGATCCGAACGCGGTCGTCTACTTGGTGCCCGGCGTCGGCATGATCACCTTTGCCAAGGACAAGGCGACGGCGCGCATCTCCGGCGAATTCTACGTCAACGCCATCAATGTCATGCGCGGCGCATCCGGCGTCTCGACCTATGTCGGCCTGCCGGAACAGGAAGCCTTCGACATCGAATACTGGCTGCTCGAGGAAGCCAAGCTTCAGCGCATGCCGAAGCCAAAAAGCCTTGCGGGACGCATCGCGCTGGTGACTGGCGGCGCCGGCGGCATCGGCAAGGCAACGGCACACCGGCTGATGCAGGAAGGTGCCTGCGTCGTCATCGCCGATATCGACGAAACGGCGCTTGCTAGCGCCGAAAGCGAGCTTGCGGCCCGCCACGGCAAGGATTTCGTGCGTTCGCTCAGCATGAACGTGACCAGCGAGGCGGCGGTAGAAGGTGGCTTCGGCGATACGCTTTTAGCCTTCGGCGGTCTCGACATCCTGGTGTCGAATGCCGGCCTTGCCTCCTCCGCCGCGGTCGAGGATACGACGCTGGCGCTCTGGAACAAGAACATGGACATCCTTGCGACGGGCTACTTCCTCGTCTCGCGCGAGGCCTTCCGGGTCTTCCGCAACCAGAAGGCCGGCGGCAACGTCGTCTTCGTTGCTTCCAAAAATGGTCTTGCCGCGTCGCCCGGCGCATCGGCCTACTGCACCGCAAAGGCAGCCGAGATCCACCTCGCCCGTTGCCTGGCGCTCGAGGGCGCGTCCGCCCAGATCCGCGTCAACGTCGTCAACCCGGACGCCGTGCTGCGCGGCTCGAAAATCTGGACCGGCGAGTGGAAAGAGCAGCGCGCCGCCGCCTACAAGATGGATGTCGACGACCTCGAGGCGCACTACCGCGAACGCTCGATGCTGAAGCTCAGCGTCTTCCCGGAGGATATCGCCGAGGCGATCTACTTCCTCGCCTCGGACATGTCGGCGAAATCGACCGGCAACATCGTCAATGTCGACGCGGGCAATGCCCAGTCGTTCACCCGCTGATCCGGAGATTTTGATGAGCACCACCATGATCGGCAAGACCATCCTTGACGCAGAGAACGAGCGCCGCGAGGCGGCACTTCGCCAGGACTATGAAAGCCTTGGCGAAAGGCTGGCGCGCCGCGGCATCGACGTCGACGCCATCAAGCGCAAGGTTGCGGCCTATGGCGTCGCAGTCCCCTCCTGGGGGGTCGGCACCGGCGGCACCCGCTTTGCCCGCTTCCCCGGCAAGGGCGAGCCGCGCAATATCTTCGACAAGCTGGAGGATTGCGCCGTCATCCAGCAGCTGACACGGGCAACGCCCAACGTCTCGCTGCACATCCCGTGGGACAAGGTCAGCGATCTCCAGGAACTGAAGCAGAAAGGTGCCGCCCTCGGCCTCGGCTTCGACGCGATGAACTCGAACACCTTCTCGGATGCGCCCGGACAGGCACATTCCTACAAGTTCGGATCGTTGTCGCACAGCGACGCGGCCACGCGCGCCCAAGCGGTCGAGCACAATCTCGAATGCATCGACATCGGCCGACAGCTCGGCTCGAAGGCACTGACGGTCTGGGTCGGAGACGGCTCCAACTTTCCCGGCCAGAGCAACTTCACCAGATCGTTCGAGCGTTATCTCGATGCGATGAAAGCGGTCTATGCCGCACTGCCCGAGGACTGGCGCGTCTTCACCGAACACAAGATGTTCGAGCCGGCCTTCTATTCGACCGTGGTGCAGGACTGGGGCACCAACTACCTGATCGCCCAGGAACTTGGACCCAAGGCCTTCTGCCTGGTCGACCTTGGCCACCACGCGCCGAACGTCAACATCGAGATGATCGTCGCCCGGCTGATCCAGTTCAGGAAACTCGGTGGTTTCCACTTCAACGATTCGAAATATGGCGACGACGACCTCGATACCGGCTCGATCGACCCCTATCGCCTGTTCCTCGTCTTCAATGAACTCGTCGATGCCGAGACGCGGGGTGCCAAAGGCTTCGATCCGGCCCATATGCTCGACCAGAGCCACAATGTCACCGATCCGATCGAAAGCCTGATGACGAGCGCGATGGAGGTCTGCCGCGCCTATGCACAGGCCCTCATCGTCGACCGCACAGCGCTCGACAGCTTCCAGCAGGACAATGATGCACTGATGGCGGCGGAAACGCTGAAGACCGCGTTTCGCACCGACGTCGAGCCGATCCTGGCGATGGCGCGCTTCGAAAGCGGCGGGGCGATTGCGCCGGTTGCGACCTATCGGGCGAGCGGCTATCGCGCCAAGGTGGCCGGCGAGCGGCCGGCCGTTGCCGGCGGTGGCGGCGGCATCGTCTGAGATCCACTCCCCCATCCCACAATCTAAATGCCGGGCAGCGATTGCTGCCCGGCATTTTCACGCACGATTGATATCGTCTCGCGGATCGGCTCCGATCTCGTAGGCGGATCATAAAGCGAGCGTGACCGCGGCCTTTTGTGCGCCCTGTTTGACGGACGGCGCCGGATTGTCCCGCACAAATGCTTCGCATTCCTGCAAAAAATCATCGCGCGATGAAATTGCCCCCTATCTGATTTGAAATCCTGGTCTATCTTTCCCTTCTAGGTCCAACGGAAAGGGAACCATTCATGGGTATCGAAAGCATTCTCGTATTCCTGATTGTCGGAGCGATCGCCGGCTGGCTTGCCGGCTTGATCGTCAAGGGGTTCGGCTTCGGCCTGATCGGCAACATGGTCGTGGGCATCATCGGCGCCTTCATCGCCGGCTTCCTCTTTCCCGCCATCGGTATCAGCCTTGGATCGGGCGTGCTTTCGGCGATCCTGCACGCGACGATCGGCGCAGTGATCCTGCTGGTGCTGATCCGCATCGTCAAACAGGCGTGACGAACCACCGCCACGCGACCATACCGCATGGCTCGCCGACCCGGCGGGCCGTGCCAGTCCAACGGAAGGAAATCACCATGAGCGAGCCGAACTCCGACAATATCGAAACGGCGCTGAAGGCGTTCATGGCCGACCATCCCGGCAAGCTCACACGCGAGCAGGCGATCGCGGCGATCCTCGAAAACTGGTTCACGACCCATGGCTACCTGCCGCCGCAGCAGGAAGGCAGACGCCCGGAAGACCTTGACGCCTCCAACGACGATTGAGGCATTCCTGCCGGCGGCAGCACCCTTGGCGCTCGACGCCTCTCCAAGCGTTCGTCCGCTCGACTTTTTTTCATGAAGCCATTTCCAGAGCCTGAAGACCCACCATGAGCCTTACATCCGTCAAACAGTTCTTCTCGCAGCACGCCCCCGACATCGACGTCATCGAACTCGAGCAGAGCACGGCAACAGTGGCACTTGCCGCCGAGGGCCATGGCGTCGAACCGGCACAGATCGCCAAGACATTGGCGCTCCGCGTCGGCGACGACGTGATCCTCATCGTCACGCGCGGTGACGCGCGGCTCGACAACAAGAAATACAAAGCCCGCTTCGGCACCAAGGCCCGCATGCTCGGCTTCGACGAGGTCGAGGCGGAGACCGGTCATCCAGTCGGCGGCGTCTGCCCGTTCGGCCTTGCCAAGCCCCACAGCATCTATTGCGACCTGTCGCTGAAAGCCTACGACATCGTCGTTCCTGCCGCTGGCGCCACCAATGCCGCCGTTCACATCAATCCGCAGCGTATCGTCGAATTGACCGGCGCCGAATGGATCGACGTTTCGGAAACGTAATCCGTGCCTTGGAATGGCCACAAAGCTTAACTGAAACCGCAGGCGCACTCCGGCAGTGATTTGCCGGGCGCGGCCCTTTCCAGAATCAGGAGTCCGTCGAGCATGAAGATAGTCGCGTACCCGCTCATCTTCGCCGCCACATTTTCCCCGGCGCTGGCGATGGATCAGTCCCTGGTGCGCCAGTTCGAAAAGCTTGACCCGCAGACCCGCCTGGAACAGCGCTGCGACACCGAGGCGATGGAGCGCATCAACGCCGACAAGACGACCTTCAAGCCCGACAAGGTGATCGCCTACACCTTCGCCGAACCGGTCATGAAGGAAGACAAGATGAAGGCGCCGGGCGCGGTTTTCCGCAGCAAGGGGGAATGGTACAAGCTAAAATTCAAGTGCCGCACCGACGCGGAGCACCTGGGCATCCTGTCCTTCGAATATAAGATCGGCGATCTCGTGCCGCGCGAGAACTGGGACGAGTTCTACCTCTATCCCTGACAGACCGGACCGCGGGTGCGCGCAAACGCCCGAGCTTTTCGCCGTCACCAGAAATGTCGCGCAAAAATGTGCAGCGCTTTCGCGATGACATGCGAAAGAACAAGAGCTTGAAGCGCGACAAGCGGATCCTGGAAATCGCGACGCGCTTTAGAGAACGGCCATCAGAAACAGCAGCGAGCCAAGCGACAGCGCTGCCATGATGCTCATCAGCATCTTCATCATGTGATCTGCCATTTCGTACACCCTTGCCTCTACTCCCTCAGGAATGAACGAATTCGTCTGCTTTGGGGCGCGGCATGCCCGGTATATTCCAAGCTCGAAACGCCTGACTGACACGATCCCACCAGATCGGTGCACAATCTGCCAACAGTGTTTCAGGTTGCGCCGACATGGTTAACAATTGGTTAATCTCATTGTCTGCGGTGTTGGGTGGATAGGTGGCGCGGCGCCCTTCGGGCCCATGCGGAATACCAGCCGCATGGCGGGATGGCGGCGACAGAGCCAGGTGAAAAAATCGCCGCTTGGCTGAATAAGGTGGCGGCAGGGTATCGGAAGCAGCTTGCATCAGAGCGCAGTCACAGACCGCGCCCTAGCCCTTGTAAGGGCGTCAGCGCTAAGATTACGGCTTCTTCGGCTCCGGCTTTGCATCGGCAAGGGGAAGCAGCCACCCCTGCCCCGATATGCTCCTGCCAGTGTGACCGTGCCCTAGAGACCCGCCACATTCGGTTGGAGGAGGCGGCGAGGTTCGACGTGGCTACCATCTGCGACACGCACCATTGCTGACTTCAAAAAGGAAGTGAGCAGAAGGAAGAACGGAAACTTCCAGAACGCTGAAAAGACCTGCCTAGACGCGGCAAGCGACCGACTAAATCAAGAGGCTAAAAATCAAAGGAAACCATGCAATTATGAATGGTGCCCGGAGGCGGATTTGAACCACCGACACGCGGATTTTCAATCCAGTGTCATTCCGGCCTTTTCAGTAACTTCCACAACAAAATCTGTCAAACTCAAGATTGAAGATCAATCACTTACCGCAGGTTTGTCAAACGCTGACGCAGTGATTTTAGTGGCCGCGAAGTGGCTCGTCGATCACCGCGACAGCATTGTCGGTCCAATCCTCCCTGCGCTCAAAGAGCGTTTCGGACTTCGCAATATCGAAGCCATCGAGGCGATGAAGGCCGCGCATGCGCTCTCCCGCGAGGCCTTTGAGTGATGCCGTTCTACTACGACGAAGCTCCGTTTAACCTCGACGAGCTTGATCTTGGCATCGGCGTCTCACGCGAGCTCAACGGGATCGACAAGAGTGTTTCGGCGGCGATCCTCAGCCTGTCGGAGATCAACGGCTTTGTCATAGCTGTGCCGTCGAGGATCGCAGGAGGACTTGGTGTCAGTGAGGAGCGCGTAAGGTCCTCATTGAAGCGCCTGGAGGCTAAAGGGCTCATCAAGACGATACTCGAACCAGATATTTCCGCACTGGCGGCACTGGGGGATCAGTATCGCGCAAGACGCGAGCAGTTGGTTGATGGCGAGGAAGAATGAAATTCCCACCGCTCTCGACGTTGCTGTCGCGCGCAGGGCCCTCGGCTTGAGCGCCGGTATATCAGGCGGCGCGCTGAATGTCGGCTTCGCGCTGCTGGAGCACTTCAACCGCAAGACTGGCCAGTGCGACCCGAGCGTCGCGCGCCTCTCGACGATGCTAGGACTTGGTGAGGCCACGGTGAAGCGTGCAACCAAGGAGCTTTGTGACGTGCATGAACTGTTTCGCAAGCGTAGCCATGGGGGCATGTCTCACCGCGCCAGTTACCAGCCGAACTGGGCCAAGATGCGGCGTATTCTCGCTGACTGGGAGAGGCGGATGTTGAGCGGTGGCGCGCCTGAAAAGGAAGCCGCAAACGGATCAGAAATGATCCCTCCAACAGATCAAGAACGATCCCTTGATGGTATCAAAAATGATCCCCGAACCCTTTTGAAGGAACCCTTTGGAATAAACCCTATACCGTCCGAAGCGAGTGGAGGGGTGGGTTTTCCGGAGCCTGACGGCCCTGCGCAGCGTCAGAAACCTGTACCAGCCGAGAGGGCAAATGGGCTTTGGAGCGGGAATGCCCGGACGGCTCTGAATTCACCATCTAAGGTTGTGCCCGGTGGGAAGTGGCGCATAGCCGAACAGGCGGCAACGAGGCGGTGGAACTCAGCGATGCTGAGGCGAGGTGTTCACGCCTACGCCAGCTTCCTCGAGTGGGTCACCACAGAAATTAGCGATCAGGCGACTGAGGCCGAGATGCAGCGGCGCGGCGATGGCGAGCGGTTCATCGTGGACCGCATGCATGCCGCTGGAATGGTGACGCGAGATGGATAAGCACGATCGAAAAAATGGGGCCAGAAGTCTGATGAATTCTGAACTGTCACCTGCTGCCGATCTCTTTGGACACGCATTTGAGCCGGAAGCCCGAGCCGAGAGGCCGCAGAAGAGGTTTTCAGCTCTTTGCGCGGAATGCGGTGAGGACTTTGAGGCATTGAGAAAACGTGGTCGCCCCATCCGTTTTTGCTCGGACGAATGCCGTCGAAAACACGGTTCGGATCAGCGACGAGATTGGGAAGCCAGCGCCCGGTCGTGTCCAGCAGTTGCCGCAAGCTGCTGCGGCCAATGCGGATCGCTATTGCCTACTCGTCTCGGCGGACCTGGCAGGCTACGGCGTTTCTGCTCTCCCCGCTGCTTTCAGCGGTCTCGCGAACGAGTTCGGGAACAAGCTCCCGATATGATTGATCTGTTGAATTCCAACACCACGTCGCCTTCCACTCGGTGAGGAACTGACCATGACCGTAACCGCCGTTGACTGCGTTCGAGGAGTGCAGTCGGAATCCATTTTGAACTTGAGTCAGGGGACTAGCCCCCCTTCAGCTTACATGTTCGACCGCTATTACGGTGCCCACGAGCGCGCGGGTCCTTCCAGTGGTTTAAAGTACCCGCGATGTTTGGCGCGTCAGAAGGGCTGCTTTTTCCCTTGTTGTTGTTGTTGTTGTGTTCTCGTCCTGCGAACATGAGTTCGGCTGCGTTCGGGGATGTTTGGTGCAGTGGGAAGGGCGTTTGAAATGACGTATGGGTACCAGTGGCGGCAAGTTCAAAGCGAGGACATTCGACGGCGGCTCCATGTCGGCAAGGAAATCGACCTTGCCGATGCATTGATCCTGTTTGACATCCGTCGGCTGAGCGGCCTCTCGCCTCTCGCGGAGCTAAGGGCAAGCGGCAGGATCAACGGACCATTGGAGCCCTACTCCGAGATCCCCGAAGAGGCCTGGCATCACCTTCGATGGGAAACGGATGGCGTTGATTTTCTGGCCGTCACACCCGAAGGCAAGCGCGTTTACGATCTGCGGTTTGCCACAAGAGAAGCTATCCCGACTAACAGAGAACTGCTCGACCAGGGTCCTGCAACGTCGAGCGTGGAGCTTGTACAGCCCGTTCATCTGCAGCAACCGTCAGACGTCTTCCGGCGCATTGTGGAAGCCGATCGAAGCGAAACCTCGCCCTGGACGATCGAGGACTACAACACGGAACTAGCGAAAGGGGGCCTTTCGGTCACGAGAGACAAACAGCGAGTCTCGGGCGTGCGAATTGCTGATCAAGGACGTATCGAGAGGGGCGGCGGGCCGATCAATTTGCACAAGGCGTTGATGATTTCACGGTTCCGCCTTGTGGAGCCATTAGGGCACTTTCGCGAAATTCCTACCAGGCGTGGCGTCGCTCAAGCGCTTTATCGGTGGCTGGCAGTGGATCATGCAAATCTGACCGCCGCCCGCCGCGCCGTCTCAGAATCCGCTATCGATGATCTTGCTGACGATTTACGCAAGTCGTTCGGTGCTGCAGCTGACGCGCAAGATGTTTGCCTGAACTCGATGCGCAGCCGTCCAGGCCAGGAGTGATCTCTCTTCTTCGCGCCGAAGGGCGCGCCCCGATTGCCCGGCCCGCCTCGGCCGTCGCCGCCGAAACCGTCGCGGCTCGTCACCGGTAGCTTCGCCAACTTGGCGAACATTCGCCTGCCGTTGACAGAAGCGCCGTTGGCCGTCTCCAGTGCCCGGAAGGGCGCCCGAGAAATGTTTTCGTCGGAAACATTTTCACCAAGGAGGAGGCCGGCGTTGATCGGCTGCCCAGTGCCGCTTTGGATACCCAAAACGACACCGGAAACGTTTTGGGTATCGTTTTCGGTAGTCCACCCATGCCACGTCAGTTCGGACAGGAACTCCTGAAACCGCAACGAGGTAGACATGGTTACTCCAAAAACCGGCGCAGAGGGCACCCTCGATAGAGTCCGCCGTGAACTCGCCAAGGCAAATACCGCGTCGGAAGTTCTTTCCGCTGGGAAAGCTCTTCCGGATCTCATTGCCGAGATCGAAGGCCTGCGGGAGGCTTTGGACGATGAAATCGCGGCCGAGGCTGAATCTATCGACCGAACCCGGGCGAGCAAGCTTCGCGCAGAAAAAGCGATGCTCGGTGACCTGCTTAACGACGCCGAGTATCTCGAACGGCGTATCGATGAGAAGCACAAGGTCATGCTGAAGAATGAAACCGAAGCGGCGATGAGCGCCAAACGCGCGTCCGCTGCGGCGAAACAACTCGAAGCCCAAGCCGTGCTCCTGGAGGTCTCCGCACCACTTCAGGCCGTCGTGGATGGCTTGTTGCAGTATCAGCGCCTGGCCGCCGAAATCGAGGCTCTGAACAACCAGCTCAGAGCGGGCAACCATCATGAACTCTGTATCCGCCCTCCTCTGCATGTCGTGACAAAGCCTGACGAGAACCTGGCGGAAATTTTCGACTTTATGCGCGCTGGCAGGTTCATGGCGGGACAAACAGGGCCGAACCTGCTGGAGGTCACTCGTCGCTTGAAAAGCACTGCAGCTGGGAAGTGAGGGACGACATGACTTATGGCGATAAATTGAATGCTTGGCGCAGCGAATGGGAAGCGAATGAGGATCTCCGCTTTCAGTTTCCCCGCTGGAACGACTACGCCTACCGGCGCCTGAGAGAAGCGTGGGAAGCGTCTCGGGAACTGCGGCTGCTCTACGGAGACGATTACAGAGCTTTCATGACTGCAACGAAGAAGGAAGCCGGCAACTTGGTGCTCGCGGCTTGCAACGCATCTGCGCGCGAGGCCGAAAAGCACCGATCCGAGGAGGCTATCCAGAAACGCGGTAGCCCCCTTCGCCAATTCGTCGACCGTCTGCTGAGAAAGCAAGAACGAGCGAACCGCAACCCGAACTAGGACGCCTCCCAGCTAATTGCCAGCCCCCGGTCCCGGCGTGGATCGCAAGCAGACGACTTCCGCGCCGACACGCGAATTTGAAAGGAACGAAAATGCCCGCCGTCATAAATCTCGCACCCTTGATCATGAAGGATCAGAAAAACATGCTTCGCGTTTCTGTCGTATGTGCCCTAACGTTTTTGGCATCGGCAGCGTCTGCTTTCGCCAACCCTGCGCCCCTGCTTGTCCCCTTTATTCACGGCTTCCTCCTATCAAGCACCGCCATCTCGGCTGCGGCCACCGGTGCCATTGCCATCGCCGCCGCCAATGTGATTGTCGCCGGCGCTGTACTTGCGCCGCCGACTGGTCAGGTTCGGCAACACTTTCGGAATGCCCGATGAGCGCGGTTCAGATTTTTCTGAGCGGCGATCGCGCACACATCGTTACCGATGGTGCAACGGAGCCGCGTGGGCTGACCGTTAAGGCAATCCCGATACCTCATCTAGGAATCGTCATCGCCATGAGGGGCACGTCGGGCGGCTCGTCACGCATTCAATGGCTGGCATCTCGATTCCCATCGGTGGAGCGCTTGCGCCGGGAACTGCCGACGCAACTACGAAACTCATTCGGATTACTGCACAAGTTCGGCCTGGAGCTTGGAAAGTTCGATCTCTATGTCGCGGGCGTCGAACATGGGAAGGCTTTTGCGTTCTTCATTTCCTCTCAAGCTCATCGGGAATCAACGCCGTTCGAGATAAACGAGATAACTTCTGTGTCCATCGCACCGGACAATGGCGACGAAGCGATCGAGCGGGCGCTCGAAGGTTGGTATTTGGACACCCGTGGCAAAACAGACCGGCTAGGCGGCCGCGATTGCCGTGATGGAAGTGCAAAGAAGGCTTCCGGGGACCGTGGTGGGAGCGTATGCGCAGCTAACAACTGTCAGCCTGCGGATTCCGACGTGAAGCCGGCCGCCATTCCGATCAAAGACCGGCCACCATTCCGATCTGAAGCCGGCCACCGTTCCAATCAAAGACCGGCCGGTTTTCGGCACTGAACATTACCTCCTGGGTCAGCAACTTTGGCATCAATTACACCACGACAAACGTGGAGATTTTGATGCCGGCAAAGAGAAGGCTGACCATGAGACAGTTACGACAAATGCTGCGGCTTGCCGGAAGCGGGACGAGCTCCCGCGAGATTGCCGTCGTGTTGGGAATAGCGCGCAGTACGGTGCAGGATAATCTGCGGCGCGCAGCAGCGGTTGGATTGACCTGGCCCTTGCCGGGCGAACTGACCGACGATGCGCTTGCGAACAAGCTCTTCACTCGCAACGGCGTCAAACAGGGCGCGAGGAGACGCGTCGAGCCGAACTGGGCCGATCTTGCTGTCGAGCTCAAGAAGCCTGGTGTCACCTTGCTCATCCTGTGGGAGGAGTATCGTGGCTCGCATCCCGAAGGATATGGCTACAGTCGCTTCTGCGAACTCTTTCGCGGTTTCGAGCAGCGGCTTTCGCCGACGATGCGCCAGGAGCATGCGGCCGGCGACAAGGTGTTCGTCGACTATTCCGGCAAGAAGATCCCGATTGTCGATCGCAAGACCGGCGAGATCCGCGAGGCAGAGATCTTCGTGGCGGTGCTCGGCGCATCCAGCTTCACCTATGCGGACGCGACCTGGACGCAAACGCTCCCCGACTGGATCGGCTCGCATGTCCGGATGTTTCGTTTCTTTGGAGGCGTTCCCCGGCTGATCGTTCCCGACAATCTGAAGTCAGGCGTCAGTCGTGCCAGCTTTTACGATCCCGAGATCAACCGCAGCTACGGCATGATGGCATCGCACTACGCCGTCGGTGTTCTTCCGGCACGGCCGCGACGGCCGAAGGACAAATCGAAAGTCGAGAATGGCGTCCGGTTTGCCCAGTCCTGCATTCTGGGGCGATTGCGCAATCAGACCTTTTTCTCGCTTGCTGAGGCCAATGTTGCCATTGGCCAGGCACTCGATCGCATCAACGGCCACGTCATGCGCCGGTTGGGCGTCAGTCGCCGGCAACTGTTTGAGAGCGTTGAGCGTGCCGCACTCGCAAGTCTTCCGAGCGAAGACTACGAATTCGCCGAATGGCGTTTGGTCCGCGTCTCGACGGATTACCACGTCGAGTTCAAGACTTTCTTTTATTCCGTGCCGCACAGCCTCATTCGCCAGCAGGTCGATCTGAGGGCAACGGCACGCACCATCGAGATCTTCCACCGCGGCAAGCGCATTGCCGTGCATCAGCGCCGCTATGGTGGTCCTCGCCATGGAACTGATCCGGATCATATGCCCAGTTCCCACCGGCGCTATGCCGAGTGGACACCGGATCGCTTTCGGCGCTGGGCCGCATCCATCGGCCCTCAGACCGAAGGGTTGGTCATCGCAATTCTTTCCAGCCGTCCTCATCCCGAACAGGGCTTTCGAACATGCCTGGGTGTCCTGCGGCTGTTTCGCGACATCGAACGCAATCGGGCTGAGGCCGTTTCAGCCCGCGCCGTCGAGATCGGTGGACTGAACTGCAAGAGCATTGCCTCGCTCATCGCCAACCACAAGGCCGCGCGCCATTCCACCGAACCGACCGCCATTATCGATCACGCCAACCTGCGTGGCCCTGATTATTTTCATTGAGGAGACACACCATTGCTGATCAACCCCACCATCGACATGCTGCGCGAACTCGGCCTTTACGGCATGGCAGCCGCTTTCCAGGAGCTCGATGCACAATCAGAAGCACGTGGCCTCGAGCATGCAGAATGGCTTGCCATGTTGCTCGAACGCGAGGCCACCATGCGTCGACAGAAGCGCTTCGAAGCCCGCGCCAGGGCTGCCAAGCTTCGCCACGACGCGCAGATCGAGAATGCCGACTTTCGTGCTGCACGCGGCCTCGATCGCAATCTGTTCATGGCGCTTGCCGGCTGCGACTGGATCCGCAAGCACCACAGTCTTCTCATCACCGGGCCAGCCGGTGTTGGCAAAAGTTGGCTGGCCTGCGCACTCGGCCACAAAGCATGCCGCGAGGATTTCTCCGTCGCCTATCACCGCGTCCCGCGGCTGTTTGCAACTCTTGCCCTTGCAAGGGGCGACGGGCGATACGGCAGGATCCTCAAATCCCTCGCCAAGACCGACCTGCTTATTCTTGATGATTGGGGACCGGAAAAACTCAACGATGATCAGCGGCGTGACCTCCTCGAGATCATCGAAGACCGCTACGAGCGTCGCTCGACAATCGTCACCAGTCAGGTGCCTCTGGATCACTGGTACGAGATCATTGCAAACCCAACGCTCGCCGATGCCATTCTGGATCGCCTCGTTCACAACGCATACCGCATCGATCTGACCGGCGACAGCATGCGAAAACAGCGTCCGCTGGTCGCCGCTGAAACACCTCAAACTTGACCTGAAACAAAACCCGATCCAAACATCAAACAGACCCAGGATCAGTCCGAGAAATGGCCGCCTTCAAATCGGAACGCCGGCCGGAATGAAATCGGAATGACTGGCCGGCTTCAAATCGGAATCAATGGCCGGCTTCATCGGAATACGCAGTCAGCCAGTTCGGCGCCTACACCCGCGTGATCAAACGCTGGGAGGAAGACTTTGCCCACTGCTGACCGCATGTCGCTTGACCTGAAGTTTCACCACTTCATTGAGGAGTCGATGAAGACGCCACTGGTGTGGGGTGTTTCAGACTGTTCATCTTGGCCGGCTGCCTGGGTTGAAAAGATCACGGGCACGTCGATCATGCTTCCGGTTTGGGGAAGCGAGACCGAGGCATTTACATTGATAGCGGCGGCCGGTTCCCTTGAGGCGCTTTGGCATCAGGCATTGGCCGTATCGGGGCTAAGGCAAACCGGTGCCCCCGAGCTTGGCGACGTCGGCATAATTGAAACCAGAGTGTGCGGACAAGTCGGAGGCATATTTCTACCAGCCGGCCTGTTTGCATGGAGAGCAGAAATTGGCGTCCGCATGCTAGTGCCACGACAGGTCGTGGCGGCGTGGTCGTTTAGGTGATCGCCGATCCGCCCTGCGCGTGTTTATCTCTCAGTTCAGTTTAAGCAAGCGGATCATAGTCATCTACCGCCCGATAGCCGCCGCGATTGTACGAAGAACGATCTCTGTTTTGCCCGCCCTGCGGCAGGCGCACATGCACCGAGAACTTCACCCTGCTTGTGTTCTGCATTGATCGCGAAGTGGGATCTGACATTTCGGCGCTTGCCACCCTGACTGAGGCGCCCCCTTCCTTGGCTTCGGCAAGAACGGAAACATCAAAATCGACCAATGTAAAAAAGCCGCTTGTGCCGCCGGCCATCAGATTTCCGTTTGCAGGCGCAATGTAGCCCTCTGCTGCTACATTGTCCCCTCCTGGGCGGCTTTGAGCTTCCCGCACGCCCTCTAAAATCTGCGTCAAGCTCTCCGCAACAAATGTTTTGAGGTCCATCAGGTTCACCCTAGAAAGCGATGTCGGTAACGGAAGGAAAAGCGCGAGCGCGGTCACAGGATCTGCTGCATTTCGAGATAGTGCGTTTGCCTACTCAACGTCAGGCGCTTCAGGTTTTTCAGCAGGCTGCGCCCTCCCAACGATCGGAAATTTGTTGTCGTTGAGGTACGTCCGAAGAGCGGGTCCCATTTCATTTGCGACCCGGAAGCCGTTGTTGAGGTCAGCTTCAAGGTTCTCCATGACTTGAGCCATTAGGTTGTTTAGAACGTGCATCCGTGGTCCGAACATAGCGATTTGCCCGGCATTTAGCACGAAGGTGCCGCGGTCACCCTCCATCCGATCGGTAGGGATGCTATGTACCAACTCGGTTCTCAGTCGATTGTAGTCCTTCATATTCTCTAGCAACGACGCCCAGCGCGAACTCATCAACGTCAAATCGTTGGCAATATCATGCTTTTGCGCAGCGAAGAGCACGACGATGTCTTGCGGATCGAATGATATCGGTTCCTTGGGCAGGCCCGATATTGGCATAGCCTTCTGCCAAAGGTCGATATCTCCGTACCCCTGTTCTTCGGCCGAAGTGAGCATTCCGTCGATTGTGCGCTTAGTGTCATGCAACGCGTTGAGGATAGCTTGCAGTTTGATAACCGCTTTTAGCGCCTGTGATTTTTCCGTTTCCCGCCTTTGCTCACTATCACGGGCGAGTTGCTGCTTACTGGTCTGTCGCGCAAGAACCCATGAAATGACACCCGAGACCAGCGCTCCGAGGACTGCTCCGCCCAAACCGGACCAAAGAGCGACACTATCGTCGCTCACTGTCTGCACGATGATAGGTGGATTCATCGTGGCATAAATTTCTGGAAGAGCATTCAGCATTAGGCGTTTTCAACCTTGTCTCTCAAGTCTTCACTGTGAGGGTAGTAGTCTTCTCCGCCTTCGTGCGCCTCTGGCGGACAGGCAATCCCGACGAAAACGAACGATTTCGAGAATTGCGCCAGGAAGGTGAAGATCTCTGTTTTCGGGTCGCCGTACCACACATAGAGAAACTGCTCTCCGATGTTCGTATTCTGCCGGTTGCCGTGCTCGGCGTTTGGCATCATAGGGGCAGCTTCGCGGATAAGGTCTTCCGCCGAGGTCGCGATGGCCTGCACGCGATGTGTGCGGATTAAGTGTGTCCGCAGAAGAACCGCACTCATGTGCTTGTAGTAAAGGGCGCAAACCAGGCGTCTCTCGAAGAACTTGAACGCCTCACGATTTTCCTCCGGCAGGCGCGCGACCGGGGCATGTGAGAATGGCTGACCCGCTGGTAGCATAAATCGATGCCCCCGGATGGCCCGCCGTTTTTCATTGGCGGTCAGGTCGAGCACTGGCAAGAATTGAGGATTGTTGTTGTGGACCCCTCGAATAAGCTTCTGCATGTGGGGGACGGATGACATGCCGTCGTGGTTACCCATAATCAGGTATAGGGCGACCACCTGCTCAATTGGACCAGCCGTATTGTTGCATTCGGCACACGCTGGAAACTCATAGCCTTCTGGGCCAACGCGATCGCGGAAACACTCGCGCGCGGGCACGTGATCTATCGTGGTGGCTTCTGCGCCACAGAAATAGCAGACGGCATTTTTTGCGAGGAAAGCCTCGCGCCTCTTTTTACCGGCCCCCAAGTCAATCCCCTGCCCAGCAACCTTAATGAGACTTAGGCATAAAGCGCATTTGCAATCAGAGCGCTAGTCTGTTGCCGGCGTCTCGAACGCGAATAGTGGAATAAGCGGACACGCAGGTTTCGGAAACGTGGTGTCCGAAGGCCTCCGAAGATTAGTTGTGGCCTTCGTTCGATGGCTAAATGCAACGAGGGTGCATGCGTGCGTAGAGCACCGAGTCCAGGGAAGGCGGCTCAGGCGTGACGTGATTACTCGTGTTGAAGAAACGCCTTCCCGGTCGCGTTTTCCATGACGACAGCAAGTTGGACTGCAAGCATATGCTCAATAAGGTCTTCCATCTTTGAAAGATTAATTGAGCCTGCCTCCATCTCCTTATCGGCCGCCTCCAGAGCGTCAAAGTAAGGCTTTCTGTTATCGACGATCTGATCAGGTATCGTGTTGTGACCAGGCAGGAGAAACCCCAGCTTTACGCACAAAACCAGGTAAGACACCATTCGAGATGTCCGGCCATTGCCATCGCTGAAGGGGTGAATCCAATTGAGCCGCCACATGATGTACGACGCCAAATGGACAGCTGTTTTCTCATGCCAGTTGTCATTGACGTAATCGCACATTTCCTCGATTAGGCCGGGGACCTGGAAAGCTTGAACGGGCTTGTGCTCGCTTCCCTGAATGGCGACATCGGACGGTCGAAAGTTCCCTGCATAGCCGCTAATGCCATCGAGCGCCGCCCTGTGGAGCGTAAGGATCGCTGAAGGCCGCAGTTTCCACTTTTCGCCTTTTTCGATCGCATCGAGGATCATGCTGCAAGCATGGTCGAACTGAATGAGGCCATTCCTGGCCTCGGCTTCAGCTCTCAATTGCTCGTCTTTAATAAGATAAGCTTCGCTGGCCACGCTGTGGCGGCGATCTTCTTCGCTCATCGTCCGGTCAAAGCTTTCGAGCTGGCGTCGGAGAGAGGCATCTCGTCAGCTATTTTGTTCACCATTTCACGCGTAATTTTGCTGTTCTCAAAATGCGTGTTGCCGTAAGCGAAGCTGCGACGCTGAACCTCCAAATCGCTCTTCGTCTGCGGCGCCTTTCGAGCTACTTCGAGAAGATGTTTTAGTGGTTCGTTCATGGGATGTTTCCTTTCGTCTGAGAGCTCATAGAAACTGATTTGTGCCAGATATCAATCTCAAACCAGCCAAGCTGGGCCTTGCCTCTTCGGCTTCGTATGAGGGTGTTGCTTTCACTCACCAATATCGGACACCGCCTCACATACAGCGCCGGCGCTTACCTAGCTCACCTGCTCAAGCTTGAGCCAAGCTGACTGCACTGTGGTGGACCAACATGGCAGCCTAAAGACAAGATCGGGATCCTAACCCGATCCTTGTCAATAGATAGGTAATTGCGCGGACGATCTGTATCCGCGCGCTACCCAAAGTCTCATATCGCATCCCTTAAACTTTAAACTTGGGGCTCGGGTCGTCCCGTTCTACGGTGCGGGCAGCAAGGCATCGTCGAGTTTGTCGGCGGAACCCTACTTTCGTCAGCCCTCGCCGCGGCCTTCTCCTACATCTTCGATGCGGCTGTTGTCGTCACAGAGATCCGAAAAGGCCTCGTCTAACTTCCAGCGGTCCCAGACAACACATCTGCCGATACGGCTCGGAAGAGGCATTCGCCGATCGGCAACCATTCCGTCGAACTCAGTAACGCCGACGCCCAGATATCTGGCGGCAACCTCGCGCTGCATGCCACGGGGAGGATAGCTATAGACCAGCTGGTGCCTGCGATGGGGAGCGCTATCGAGATCGCGGAGCGTCGCAAGTGCATATTCACGCTGCAACCGATCAAGAAGGGGCTGCGCAATGGCGCCGCGCCTCGCAACTAGTTCGGTGCAAATCAGTAGCATCCGATGTAGTCGCGCAACGGAGAAGACGTCGGGATCTCGTTGAACATTGATCGAGCTAACCATCATGTACGACCCTCCATTCGACCCTTCTTGGGCGAACACGGCATCAAGTCGCCAAGTTGGCGACTTGAGATAAAACGCGCCAGCACACTTCGCTCAGCTTGCCGCCTTCATAGAGCCGTGGAGCGATGTTGCCGGCATATTGGGCAACCAGCAGGCGGCGTTCTTCCATTGGCAGCTCTCTCGGCAGCCTTTTGAGGAACGCCAACGTGAAGTCTTCCATCAATTCCGTGGCGGGCGTAGCCACTTTTTCAGTCGCGTGGAGGCTTGGCGACGCCTTCTATCTGGTCGCTTCCACGCGCCACCCTTTCACCTTTCTCGGTCAGGGTGACTACCATGTAGTCGTCTACAGCGCTGGAGCGCAGGAGGCCCATTTGATCCAGCCTTTCAAGCGCCGTTCGGATTTCGAGTCTACTGCCACCAAGTGCCAGAAGGTCCAGGTATCCAGCCAATATGCAATCGTTGGATCTACCGCTCGGCTCAAATGCAGCTAAGGTATGCAGGATCTCAAACGCCTGATGGCTCTTGCGGATCCGTCGATAGTTTTCTTCCTCGTTCGTAATCATAGATGGTTCAGTTGGCTGTTGCCGACGTGGTGATGAGCGGCAGCAAAGCGACGACGAGGAAAAGATTGCAGCCGTTTGGCACGACGGATCGAAAGACTGGCGAAATCAGTGGTATGCAATATCGCTCTCCCGGACGGTTAATACCTTGATTGGTCTCTGTTCTGGCCCCCTTGTGGAAGTCTCACATGGACCGAAAACTTGACCCTGCTTGCATTCTGCAGGGAGCGCGACGACCCATCGGACATTTCGGCGCTTGCAACCCTGACCGACGTTCCGCCCTCCTTTGCTTCGGCGACCACCGACACATCAAAGTCAACCAAAGTGAAAAAGCCGCTTGTGCCGCCCGGCATCAAGTTTCCGCTCGTCGGGTTTATGTAGCCGTCCGCGCCGACATTTTCGCCTCCCGGCCGCTTCTGCGCTTCGCGCACGCCGTCCAGAATCTGCGTCAAACTCTCAGTCACAAAAGTCTTCAGATCCATTTTGGCTATCCGAGAAATGAGGTGAGGATTGGAAGGAAAGGCGCAAGGACGGTCACGTGGTCGGCGGCGCTTGAAATAAGCTTCTGGTAGGCGCTTCGATAGGTTTCCGGGTTGCCTGCGGCCGCTTTGGCTTCATCGAGGCTGCCGATGATCCGCGCCCGATTTTCGCTGTCTGGCACTTGAGCAACAATGGCCGCTCGCGCGTCCTCAAACACCTTGAGATCGTGCGCGACGTTGTTTGAATTGTCTTGAGAATGAATATTGACGCGAGAGTTAGGGCCGTTGACGGTGATCGTGTAGTTGCCGCCGCCGCCGGCAGGAAGTAAGCCCTTTTTGCGAACCTTCACCTGGAAGTGTGCCGGGATGCTGCCGAACTGTTGATGGAAGACCGGATCTACCACTTCAAATGTTTCGTCTTTCCCGTTTGGCAACGAGCGGCGGATCTCATAGCCAATGTCGACGGCCGCTTTTGCGTCGGGAATCACGATCGCGTCACTAGACGAAACGATGCCTTTTGTGTGCGAGACTGATCCATCGGTGCTCACAATCGTAAGGTCTGATTGCGGAAACTCATTGAACATGGTCACTCCTGCGTTTTGGTGCGTTCTTCGATGCGCGCCCGTCTGATTTCATAAACAGGGCCAGGGTCAACTTCGATCCCGTTTACCGCAAGAAGGCGCTTCTGGACGTGTGCGGCGTCTTTCAGCCAGTCGGAAAACGCGGTCCGATAGGTTTCCATAAGCTTGGAGGCGAAGTTGGCCCGCATGTCGCTCGCTTCCGGAACTCGTTCGGAAATGAGCAGCATATTGTAAACGCTCACCACATCATGCGCGGTTGAAGGACCGAGCAGACCGATCGATCCGATGTTCGCTTTATAGACGAGTGGATCAAACTTCGGGAGGAAGTTGGACAAGGCGATCTTGTCAATCACGACATCTCCGCCGGCGCCAAGTCCCGCCGCTGCAATATTCATTATCGAAAGGCTGTTGGTGACAACTGTGGACGCGGCAACAAGCTCCGCGAGAAGAGAACTAGCAAGTGTGTTGGCTTCGTTCTGCCGTCGACGGGCATCAGCTGAACGATCGAGCTCGGCCTGGTGCACCCGGGCGTTGCGATCGAGTTCTGACTGCCTTTCTTGAGAATGAGCGATAGATTTGAAACCTTGCCGCGTCTGGTACGCCACGATACCAAACCCTGCTGCTGCAGCAATCAACGTTGCCCAGCCCTCGTCTATCGTCGCTGGAAAGTGGTTAAACCATTGTGTTGGATCCACTCATTTCTCCAGTGAGCCACGTCGAACATCAACTAGAAGTAATTGTGGCTGTGTCTTTGATCAATAGACAGAATCGTGCTCAACAAAATACGGGCGACAGATCGTCAGATGCGACCAGGGGCCTACGATTTATTTGCCTGACCCGCCCTCTTGGCATCATCGAAGGCATTCCGCTGCGGCTGCGATCCATCAGCGTCGGCAGTCGTTTCACCTCTGTGCGGTAAAGCCCGGAAGTACGTCCACAGCTCTTCAACGTCCCAGATGTTCCGTCCACGCAGCACGCGGGGCTGTGGCATCGTTCCGGCGTCAACTGCGCTGTCAAAAAGGGATGGGCTAATACTCAAAAGGGCAGCAGCCTGTTCGCGGGTAACACCAAATGGCTGCAGGTTTTCCGGCAGCCTCGACGATTGGCGCTTGGGCGCTGCGCTTGCTCGATGGAGGGGATCGACCGACCTCAAACCTCTACGTCCCAATCGCCCGCTGCGCCGGATAGCAGTTCGTCGATCCGGTTGCGGTTGTCGTCGTTTAGATCAGAGAAAAACGCGTCGAGCATGATGCGATCCCAGACGACGCATCCGTCGATGCGTTTCGGCCTGGGCATCCTGCGGTCGGAAACCATCTGATCGAACTTCGTCACACTCACGCCCACGTATCTGGCTGCTTCTTCTCGGCGCATGCCGCGTGGCGGATAGCTATAGCCATCGGTTGTTTTTGGCATGCGAGAGACGGTTCTCCAGCAAAAGTGTGGCCTGTGCCGGAGGCGCGGGCAAAATCCCAAACGTCCGCGATGCGGACATTTCCGGGAGGGTGAGCAAACTTGCTTACCCTTTCCGCGTGTCGCCAACTTGGCGACTTACCGCTCGGCGGTCTGCGAGTGCGTCGATCCGGGCTTGATGCCGTGCCAACGCTCTCACGAACGCTACGAGGCGAGGATCGATGTCGCCTTCTTCGCACTTGGGCCCCTTCCTCGTTTCGGACAAAGCGACCGTGTACCTTACCGTAACTGGTGGCAAATTGCGCATCGGCGTAAACCAATCCTTCTTTTTGAGATCGAGCGGCCGAGACTGCGGACGCAAGCCGCCAAGTTGGCGACTTGAAAGTTTGTGGGTGCTGATTGGCGTCGTGCCTGCCTGTTTCAGCGGCGGAATAAATGTCTGCCGCTGAAACATTTTCGGGGCGGCGCGTATTCTGATGTCCGATAACGGAGCTTATCGGCACTCAAGGTTTGTTTGTTTCGATGATGTTCTTCATCGGCAGGGTGTCTCCGAAGCTAACTTCGTCGTCGTCGCCTACATCGGATTCGTTGCGGCGCGCGTTGTCTCTGTGGCGCACTGCAAACTGCGCGTGCTCATACCGGTCTCTAAGAGCCGACAGCTCAGCGTGGTTTAACGCCTGCAGATCTTTCGCAGCATCCTGAACCGCAGCAGGAAGGTTCGCTTGAGTCGCTTCGAACAGTAGCTGAAGGAACTGGCTGATCTGAAGCACCTTGCCATAGTAAAGCAGGAAATCGAGATGCTGACGCTCTTTCAGATCCTCGACGCGCTCTGATAGATCGCTCGCTTCGCCTACAGACGCCAGTAGCTTGTCGAGCGCAAGTTTGTAGTCAGAGTTGGGATCAAAGGTTCCGCTCAGGATCTGAACCGCCCGTTCATCCATCTCCATGTTGTGTACGTGAGCGTCAGCAAGGAGCGAGCTCCAAACGTCACCGGGCAAATCAATTCTTAGGCGATCATCGTCCTCGTCCATGAAGGACCGCTTTAGCCGTTGGATAACCTCCGCGTTCATCGAACGCCCCATGAGATCAGCGGACGCTTTGATTTGCTCGCGCATTCCCTCAGGGAACCGCAGAAGCAGCTTATCCACATTGTCGCTCGGGTAATTAGGTCGGGCCATGCCAACTCGATATCAAAAAATATCGGAGTTGCAAATTGATTATTGACTCCGTATCGCCTCGATATCATAAGGACTACGTATCGAAATGAAACGGAGTTAAATGACATGAGTCGGGTCACGTATCCGAGCGAGCAGCTGGACAAGTTTTTAGTTCGCATGCCGAACGGCTTGCGCGACAGCCTCAAGCAAACAGCCAAGCAAAATCGCCGGTCCATGAATGCTGAGATCGTATTTCAGTTGGAAAGGGCCATCGAAAACGAAAAAGCCGAAGCGCGGTCGTAGGAAACTCCGCTTCGGCTTTTCTGCATCAGAAAGGATGTCTGAAATGCCCAAACAGAATAGCGCAGTGAATGCCTCCTGCGCAAGGGAGGCGAAAGTTGGCTTCGTCAACAACGATGAAGCTGTGACTTTGCTCCGCTGCACCTGGCTCGCCTTGCAGGCCGGAGGCGGCTACCTCCAGAACGAGCAGATGCTGGAAGCGGTCTACGGCACTATCCAGATTGCCCTCGGTAACCTTGATCGCGTCAGCGAAGCGCTCCGGGCCATTCAAGAGGATGTGGACAATGCGTAACGCCCTCTCCCGTCGCGCCCTGCTGGCAACACCGCTGCTTGCGTCCACCTGTGCTGCTGCTCACGCGTCCGCGCCGGCGCCCGCAAAAGTTACCGATGAACTCGCCTGGATGATCGATACTTACGCGGAGATCGCGGCGGCGCGAAAGGTTGTCGTCGACGAAATCGAGCGGATCATCGCAATCCCGGATCAACCGTTCGCCGCCGAAGTGCTGCTTAAAGAGGTGATGTCGCACGGTGAGGACTATCCGGCCGACCGGCGGGGTAAGGTGTTCTTTAGAGAGGCAAGCATAGAGCGCTTCTTTGCCAACGCCAGGCATGATCTGTCGTGGGGTGTGGAGAAAACCCCCTACTGCGCTCGCGTAGATGCTGACCGTGACAAGGCGCTTGCTCTCTTCCGGGCGCGCCGCGAGGAGCGTGCCCGCTTTCAGGCAGAGAGCGGGCTGGATGCACTCGACGAACAAGACGCCGCGCTGTTCGGAAAGCTCGGCGAGATCGAGAAGTGGCTCCGAGCATACGCGTGCCGGTCGCTGGCTGATGTCGTCGCTATCGCAACCTTCGCGGAGATCTGGCTTGCGGATGACGGGGTAGACATTGAAGTTCGCAGCGACCTGTTGCGCGCGATCTCCGCATTCGCTGTTGCAACGGAGGAACGCTGATGGCGACGGCTACACTCAATCTCAAAGTCAACCATCGGCCTCGTATGCTCTCTCTGAAAGAAGCTGCCGAGTACTGCGGCTTGGCCGTGAAGCGCTTCCCGGGCGCATGCCGAGTTTCGCCGGTTGCCATGCCAACGGGCGAGCGCCTGTATGACCTCCGTGACCTCGATAGCTGGCTTGATGCGCTCAAGGATGGCGGGGCCGATAGCGACGACGAAATCCTCGGGAAACTTGGCTGATGACGGAGCGCGAGAAACGTCAGAACAAATACAAGGGCTGGCAGATCTTCCGAGACAAGAAGCCGCCATTCGAATGGCGCGCCTATCATCGGATGAGTCGCGAGAAGATCGACTGCACGAAGTTCGAACCCTACACGCTGGCGTTCGATGTCGAAGTGCACCGCATCAACGAGCTGCATAAGGTCAAGGAAGCAAAGCCGGGAACCCTCGGCATGCTTATCAAGAAGTACCGAGCCAGCCCCAAGTTTCAGAAGCGCGCCGCGAGGACGCAGAGCGACTACCAGAAGGTCTTCGACTGGCTGAAGCCGATTGAGGACACACCACTGGAGCGGTTCTCGCGGAGCTTTGTCGCCAAGATCCGAGACAAGGCGGAACTCCAGCACGGCTTCCGGTTCGCGAACTATGTCCGTTCCGTCCTGTCGATCATCTTCAACTGGGGTTTGGAGTACGACTACGTGAAGGAAAACCCGGTGGAGGCCGTAAGTCTCGCGGAGCGACCGAAGAATCTCCGCGATGCCAATAGGCCTTGGACGGACGCCGAGCGGGAAACCGTACTCGGCGCTCTGCCCGTTCAGATGGCCCTCCCGATCGGTCTCATGATGTTTTACGGCCTAGATCCTCAGGACGCGCTGGCGCTGCCCAAGACGGCTGCAGCGTCGGCCGGCATCGACACGCGAAGACAGAAGACGGGTCAGCCGGTCTACCTCCCTATCTTCGAGCCCGTAGCGAACGCCCTGGCGAAAGCGCCGAAGCATGATGCGATTACCCTCTGCGCCAACAGCCGAGGCCAGCCATGGACCTATAACGGCTTCAGCACGAACTGGGACAAACTGAAGAAGAAGCTGGAGAAGGAAGGGCTGGTGCAGCCGGGGCTCACACTCAAGGGGCTTCGTCATACGGTCGGGACAATCCTTGCGGAGATGGGCAAGGATAACGGCACCATTGCGCTCGTGCTCGGGCATGCAACCGAAGCCATGGCAAAGCACTATTCGCGGCGCGCGGATCGCACGCGGCAGACCACTGCCGCCGTTGCGGATTTCGAGGCCGAACTGAACAAACGGAAAACCAAAGTTGTCAAACCCACGGCGTGATTTTGTCAAACTCGGCTATGTAAGAAAGAATGCGGATATGGAAAAAGATAAGCGCAATAAAGGCTTAGAATGGTGCCCGGAGGCGGATTTGAACCACCGACACGCGGATTTTCAATCCGCTGCTCTACCAACTGAGCTATCCGGGCATCCTGCCGTTGCGGGCAGCGGCTCCTCTCGGAGCCCTCGGGGCGTTGTCTGTGCCCCGGAAGCGAGCGGGGTTATAACATCTTGTTCGGCGGTGTCCAGCACCAAATGAAAGTTTTTTGGCAGGAATTTCAAAGTTAGTGGAAAAAGCCAAAAAACCGTGGATATTCAGGCAGATCGCGGTCAGCGATCGTCGTCGTCCGCTTTCGCCTCGTCGTCTGCGACGGGAATGGCGTAGGAGCCCGAGAGCCAGCGGTTGAGGTCGACATTGCGGCAGCGGTCCGAGCAGAAGGGATAGTGCTCGCGGTGCGATGGGCGGCCGCATTCGGGGCAAGGACGCGGGGCGCGCAGAGGTGCTACGTTCGAGCCGCTTTTCTTGTCTTCGTCAGTCACTGCCTTCAGCCTTCCAGCCAGCGATTGTGAACGTCGTAGCCTTCACCGACCAGCAGGCCGACCGTCTCGTAGAGCGGCAGGCCGACGACGTTGCTGTAGGAGCCGACGAGCTTGACCACAAAGCTGCCGGCAATGCCCTGGATGCCATAGGCGCCTGCCTTGCCGCGCCATTGGCCGGAGGCAAGATAGCTCTCGATGTCAAAACCGGAAAGGCGCTTGAAGCGGACCTTGGTGTCGACCACCTTCTGGCGCAACGTCTTGTCGGGTGTGATCAGGCAAACACCGGTATAGACGCGGTGGCTGCGGCCCGACAAAAGATGCAGGGCGCTCGAGGCTTCGCTGACGAGTTCCGGCTTCGGCAGGATGCGCCGACCGACGCAGACGACGGTGTCGGCCGCCAGAATATAGCTGCCATCCCAACCGGCTTCACCCTTGATTGCAGCCAGCGCCGCCTTGGCCTTTTCAGCCGAGAGACGACGCGCCAGCGAGCGCGGATGCTCGGAGCGCTTCGGCGTTTCGTCGAGATCCATCGGCATCAGGCGCGCAGGCTCGATACCTGCCTGGGCCAAAAGCTCGACGCGACGCGGCGAACCGGACGCCAGTATCAGTTTTTGAGCCGTTGTCATCGGAACGCGCCGTCACCCCAGAAATATGATGAAGCCACCTGTCGGGCGGTTTACTTGAAGCGGTAGGTGATGCGACCCTTGGTCAGGTCATAGGGCGTCATTTCGACGAGCACCTTGTCGCCGGCCAGAACGCGGATACGGTTCTTGCGCATGCGGCCTGCGGTGTGGGCAATAATTTCATGTTCATTTTCGAGCTTCACGCGGAAGGTCGCATTGGGAAGCAATTCCGTGACCACGCCCGGGAATTCGAGGACTTCTTCTTTCGCCATGTAGGACTGTTCTTTCTGTGTTTGTTCGGGGATACGACACGCATCCCGAAAAATTCGCCGGAAACTACACAATCGACGAGGATTTGTGAACCGCTTTGCGCCGGCTTTTCAGCTTTTGTACTGCCTTATACCAACCTGCGCTGATATTGATCGATTGCGCCGGAGCGATTTTGGTTTCCGGCAAGGAGAAAACCGCAACCGGACCCGAGCAGTCCGGTGAGGATTGTCGACGCTGTCGGAGACCAAAAGCGCCCGGCCCTTCGGGTGGGCCGTCTGTCGGCCGCCGGCAGCGTCGCAATCCTCGACCGATGCCCAGGCATCGCTCTCAGATATGCTCCTTGCCGGAGGACCGCATACGGTCGCACGCAATAGGTCAATATCAGCGCAGGTTGGTATTAAGCTTTTTCGCCCGCGGGCGCTACTACCAGACGGCGATTAATCAGAGTGGCAAGGTGATCGCGAACGGCGCGATAGGCATCGACAATCTGTTCGCGCGTGCCGGTGGCAACCGTCGGGTCAGGTGTCGGCCAATAGACCACGTCGACGGCCATGGAGCGAGTCAATTCCAGCGCCATGTGATGGGCCTCGGGCGCCAGCGTGACGATGAGGTCGAAATAGTCGTCCTCGAGCTCGTCCAGGGTGCGCGGCTGATGCCGCCCGATCGACAGGCCGATCTCGTCGAGCACGACATCGACGAAGGGATCGCGCTCACCGTGGCGCACGCCGGCGGAGGTGACATAGGTTCCCGCCGGCAGGGCGGCCTTGGCGAGTGCCTCGGCCATCGGCGAGCGGATTGCGTTCATGCCGCACATGAAGAGAACGGAACGGGGCCTTGTCGGTTGAGGCGTCGCGGTTGCCGTCATCCCGGTCTCCGCCGTCATCCGCGCCAGTAGAGCACGCAGACGAGCGTGAACAGGCGGCGGGCGGTGTCGAAATCTAGCCGGATCTTGCCCGACAGGCGGTCCATCAGCGTCTGCGAGCCCTCGTTGTGGATGCCGCGGCGACCCATGTCGATCGCTTCGATCTGACTCGGCGTCGCCGAGCGGATCGCTTCGTAATAGCTCTCGCAGATCATGAAGTAGTCCTTCACGATCCGGCGAAACGGCGTCAGCGAGAGAATATGGGTGGCGACGTCAGATCCTTTCTCGGTGGAGATCGCAAAGACCAGCTTGGCGTCCATGAGAGAAAGGTTGAGCTTGTAGGGGCCGCCCGGGTGGCCGACCGGTTCGAACAGGTTTTCTTCGAGAAGGTCGAAGATCGCAACCGCGCGCTCATGCTCCACGTCGGGCGTCGAACGGCCGATCGTCTCGTCCAATACGACGTCGCAGAGGCGCTGGTTGCGGTCTGCCTTCATCCCGCATCCCCGAGATTGAGGCGAATGGCGACGGAGCGCGCATGAGCCTCAAGGCCTTCCGACCGCGCCAGCGCGATTGCTGCAGGGCCGAGGATGCGAAGCTGCTCCGCGTCGAGGCGCAGGATCGACGTGCGCTTCATGTAGTCGAGAACGCCGAGACCGGAGGAGAACCGCGCCGAGCGCGCCGTCGGCAGTACGTGGTTCGAGCCACCGACATAGTCACCGATGACTTCGGGCGTGTGGCGTCCGACAAAGATGGCGCCGGCATTGCGGATCTTGGCGACCATCGGCTCGGGATCGGCAAGCGCCAGCTCCAGATGCTCGGCGGCAATGCGGTTTGCAAGCGGTATGGCCTTTTCGAGGTCCGGCACCAGGATGATCGCGCCGAAATCGCGCCAGCTCGCCGATGCGGTCTCTGCGCGCGGCAGGGTTTTCAGCTGACGTTCGACCGCCGCTTCGACCGCCTCGCCGAAGGCCGCGTCATCCGTGATCAGGATCGACTGGGCGCCGACATCGTGCTCGGCCTGCGCCAGGAGGTCGGCGGCGATCCAGTCCGGATTGTTTTCGCGGTCGGCGATGACGAGCACCTCGGACGGGCCAGCAATCATGTCGATGCCGACGGTGCCGAAAACCTGGCGCTTGGCGGCGGCGACATAGGCATTGCCCGGGCCGACGACCTTTGCCACCGGCGCGACGGTCGCGGTGCCATAAGCAAGGGCGGCGATCGCCTGCGCGCCGCCAATACGGTAGATTTCCTCGACACCGGCCAGACGCGCAGCTGCCAGCACCGCCGGGTTGATCTTGCCGCCGTTTGCCGGCACGACCATGACGATGCGCTCGACGCCGGCGACCTTGGCCGGCAGCGCGTTCATCAGCACCGAGCTTGGGTAGCTCGCCGTGCCGCCAGGCACGTAAAGCCCGACGGCGTCGACCGCCGTCCAGCGCGAGCCGAGGCCGACGCCCATCGTATCCTCGTAGATATCGTCCTTCGGCCGCTGGCGGGCGTGGTGCGCCTCGATGCGGACGGCGGCAACCTTGAGCGCGCCCAGCACTTCCGGCTCAACGGCCTGGATCGCCGCATCGATTTCCTCGGCGCTGACGGCCATCGGGGTCGTTGCAAAGTCGATGCCGTCGAAGCGGGCGGAATATTCCGCCACCGCCTCGTCGCCGCGCAGGCGAACATCGTCGATGATCGCCTTGACCGCGGCGTTGACGTCCTCGGAAACTTCGCGCTTGGTGGTCAGGAATGCCGCGAACTGCTGTTCGAAGTTACCGTCGAGATAGTTCAGCCTGATTGCCAACGCAAAATGTCCTTGTGGTATGCCTGTGTCGCGGGTTTCAAACGCCTTCGGGATGCCGGGGCTTGAAAGCGGTTTCCCATGCTCCGCCGGTATCCGCAAGCTGCACCTCGATGCATTCCACATCAAGGGCGATCGAAGCTTCGCCGGCAAGCACCAGTTCGACGGCGCCTTCCGGCCCCTCGCCGGCGACCGTGAACGTCACCGCCAGCAGATCGAGCACGGCCTCGCCGTTGCGGCGGTCGAAGCCAAGCGAGCGCACGGCGCTCACCCGCTTGAACAGGAGCACGGCGCGCCGGCGCTCGAACGAACGCCGCTTGCCGTCGGCCATCTCCCAGACGAACCGGTTGACGATGAGCGAAAACTGCTTGCGGCGTGCGTCGTATTCCAGTCCGGAAACCTTGAACACGGCATCCTGGACGTGGGCGGAGACGACGGCCAGGTCCTCTTCATCGAGCGCCAGCAGCTTCAGACCATCCATGCGATCCATTCCTTTCGCTTTCGTCGCACATTTTGCGTGCCACAATTGAAATGGACATAGGACGTCGCGCCTGAAACCGCAACGGCATCAGGCGCGACGGCTAAAATCAGTCGCTGACACGCTCGACGTGAGCGCCGCAACGGGTGAGCTTTTCTTCCAGCCGCTCGAAACCGCGGTCGAGATGGTAGACGCGCGACACCATGGTTTCGCCTTCCGCCGCAAGACCGGCGATGACCAGCGACACCGAGGCGCGCAGGTCGGTCGCCATCACGGGGGCGCCCTTCAGCCGGCTGACGCCCTCGATCTTGGCCGTCTGGCCCGACAGCGAGATCTTGGCGCCGAGGCGCGCCAGTTCCTGCACGTGCATGAAACGGTTTTCGAAGATCGTCTCGGTGATGTGCGAAACGCCGTTCGACTTGGTCATCAGACCCATGAACTGCGCCTGCAGGTCGGTCGGGAATCCGGGGAACGGATCGGTGACGATATCGACCGGCTTGATGCCGGCGCCATTGCGCACGACGCGGATGCCGCTGTTGGTCGGCGTGATTTCAGCGCCGGCCCGGCGGATCGCCTCGAGTGCGGTGTCAAGCAGCGCCATATCCGTGTCTTCGAGGATGACGTCGCCGCCGGTCATGGCAACGGCCATGGCGTAGGTGCCGGTCTCGATACGGTCGGGCAGCACGCGGTGACGCGCGCCGGACAGCGAGCGCACGCCCTCGATGGTGATCGTCGCCGTGCCCTGGCCGGTGATCTTGGCGCCCATGGCGTTCAGGCAATTGGCTAGGTCGACGACTTCGGGCTCGCGCGCGGCGTTGCCGAGCACGGTGGTGCCGTTGGCGAGCGTCGCCGCCATCATCAGCACGTGGGTGGCACCGACGGAAACCTTCGGGAAGGTGTAGCGGGCACCGATCAGGCCACCTGCCGGCGCCGTCGCGTTAACGTAGCCGCTGTCGATCTCGATGTTGGCGCTCAGCGCCTGAAGACCCTCGATGAACAGATCGACCGGGCGCGTGCCGATGGCGCAACCGCCCGGCAGCGACACGCGGGCCTTGCCTTCGCGTGCGAGCAGCGGGCCAATGACCCAGAAGCTTGCGCGCATCTTCGACACCAGCTCATAAGGCGCGGTGGTGTCGACGATGTTGCGGCAGGTGAAATGGATCGTGCGGGCGTAGCTTTCGCCCTGGCGCTCGCGCCGGCCGTTGACCGAGATATCGACGCCATGGTTGCCGAGGATGCGGATCAGCTGCTCGACGTCGGCCAGATGCGGAACGTTTTCCAGCGTCAGCGTGTCATCGGTCAAAAGCGATGCGATCATCAGCGGCAGGGCCGCATTCTTCGCGCCGGAGATCGGGATGACCCCGTGAAGTTCATTCCCGCCTACAATCCTGATGCGATCCATGAGGCCTCTCGAACGGGCTTGGCCCGCCTTTCCAAAAAAATGAAGTGTGTCTGAAGGCGCCTCTTTAGTGGAGACGCCGCGAAATTAGAAGTGCCTTGAACGCAAGGCAGACGCCTGCATGCGTGGGGGAATGCCGAACGGCAGCCCCTCCCTCGTCGTACTAATCTTCGGATTCGTCCGTTTTTGCGGCAGGCAGACCAATCGCTTCGTCGGGGGCGCCGGAACGGCGCGCGCGCATCTGCTGTTTACGGCGCTGGAGATTGTCGCGCAGGGTCTTGGCAAGGCGCGCCTTTCTCAGATCCGACTCGGTCGTATCTTTCTTCTTGCGCGTCGGCGCAGTCGCCTGCTGCTCCTGCGGCGAAACCTCGCCCTTGGCGCTTTTCTTGTCGTCTGTTTGCATGGGCGATGCTTTAGCGCAAAAGCAGGGGCTTCGGAAGCCGAAACCGATTTTCTCACGGAACAACAGCGAAAACTTCGAAATGCGGCTTGCGCTCCCCGTCCAGCTATGGCAATAGGCGCCTCGCTTGATGCGGCTTGTCAACGAACCGGCCGCGAGATGCTGCTATAGCTCAGGGGTAGAGCACTCCCTTGGTAAGGGAGAGGCCGAGAGTTCAAATCTCTCTAGCAGCACCAGTTTTCCTTCTATTTTGCCTCAAAACCATGGCGCTATTCGCCACCGTTGCACCGCGATGAACACGCACATGTGCATAGCCGCTCAACCCGTCCAGACATGGGCGAACAAAGCCTTGCAATCGTCACATTCAGCTCCTATTTGGCGGAAATCGATATTGCTGACGAACTTTGTGTCGGCGCCCTAAGCGCGTGAGAGACGGACTTCCCTCTTCAAAATCGGTTATCCTGATCCGGAGGTTTTTTCCGGAAATGTCTATTACGAGCGATTGAAAGGGAATCGTCATGGCTACAGGCACAGTAAAGTGGTTCAACAGCACCAAGGGTTTCGGCTTCATCCAGCCTGACGACGGCAGCCCGGACGTGTTCGTTCACATTTCGGCCGTTCAGCGCGCAGGCCTTTCCGGCCTCAACGAAGGTCAGCAGATCAGCTACGAGCTGACGCGCGACCGCAAGACCGGCAAGTCTTCTGCAGACAACCTGCAGGCCAAGTAATTAGGCCAAGTCATTTTCGCGCGTCGTCGCCGGACGCAGATTTGCGGGCAGCGGCAGTGCAGCGAATGGGAAGGTCGGGTTCGCCCGGCCTTTTTTATTGCCCTGTTGTCACCGGCGACTGGATAATTCCACCTCAAACCGGCGACGCATCGAGGTGGAATTATGAAGCGATTTCTCGATGTTACGGCGTCGTCAGACGACCCTGTTTGATATTCCGCGCGGCAACGCTTCAATCCCAAAATGCGGGCGCGATCTCCAAGATCAGCTCGTCGCAATTTAAAGTCCAGTTGCCTCTCAGCGGTTATCGCCAACCGCTGGGCACTCTTGCGTGACCTGCTTGAGACAGGGAACGTTTCCCGCCAGCCTGCGTTACCAATTCAACGGCAACGACGTGGAGGTCTTGAAATGAAAGGCATCGTTCTCTGGCTCATGGGCGTACCCCTGATCGTCATCGTTCTGCTTTACATGTTCGTGTTCTGATGGGTCGCTCAGGAAACCTGAGGAGATCGCTCGATCGAAACGCTCAAGCGGAAGATTTAATTTGTAGTTGCAGACATCGAAAGATGCGCCTTAACGCAACCTTAAGATTCTGTCCCTAGATTTGACATCGCGATGATGGACAATCGCAACGCTTAAATCCCCTTTTGAAACCGGCTCGCGCCGGTTTCTTTTTGTCCAAACGACCGCCGTCAGACCTTGACGGCCTGCTCGACGAAATCCTCGCTCCCGAAGAACTTCAGATAGCGCTGCACCTCGGCCGCGTCGCCGGTCGCCTTGCGGGGGTTGTCCGACAGCTTGACCGCCGGCCGGCCATCAGCGTCGCTGACCTTGCAGACGATCGATATCGGATTGAGGCCCTTGATCTCCGTCGGCGCGCAATCGGCAAAGTCATTGGTGAGGTTCGTTCCCCAACCAAAGCTCATGCGTACGCGTCCCTCGAAATGCCTGTAGGTTTCGATGATCGTTTCGACATCGAGACCATCGGAGAAGATGAGCAGTTTTTCACGCGGGTCGCGCCCCATCTTCTTCCACCAGGCGAGAATTTTCTCGCCGCCTTCGATCGGCGGGGCGCTGTCCGGACGAAAGCCGGTCCAGTCCGCCACCCATGCCGGCGCATCGCGCAGGAACGCGGCCGTGCCGAAGGCATCGGGAAGCACGATCAAGAGATTGCCGCCGTAGAGCTGATTCCAGTCCTGCAGCACCTTATAGGGTGCGGCGGCGAGTTCGGCATCGGTGCGGGCAAGTGCAGCTGCCACCATCGGCAATTCATGCGCGTTGGTGCCGAGCGCCTCCAGGTCCGTATCCATCGCCAGAAGCACGTTGCTGGAGCCGGAGAAGGATGCACCGATGCCTTCCTTCAATGCCTCGACGCACCAGCGCTGCCACAGGAAGCTGTGGCGCCTTCGCGTGCCGAAATCCGAAATCCGCAGGTTGGGATACTGCCTGAGGCGCTCGACCTTCGACCACATCTTCGCCTTGGCACGGGCATAGAGCACATCGAGCGTGAAGGGGCCGAGCCCTTTCATGGCCGAGCGCGAGCGCAGCTCGTTGATGATCGCCAGCGCCGGGATCTCCCACATGGTGGTCTCGGCCCAGCGCCCACGGAAGGTCAGCTCGAACTGGCCGTCGCGTCGCGACAGCTCGTAATCCGGCAGGCGGAATTTTGCGAGCCAGGCGAGGAACTCCGGCGAGAAAATCTGCTTGCGACCGTAGAACGAGTTACCGGCAAGCCAGATCATCTCCTTCTTGGAGAACCGCAACTCGCGCGCATGATCGAGTTGCTCGCGCAGTTCATTTTCGTCGATCTCGTCGGCCAGGCGCACGGTCTTGGTCCGGTTGATCAGCGAGAAGGTCGCGTCTACATCCGGATAGAGCTGCCAGATCATCTGCAGCATCAAAAGCTTGTAGAAATCCGTGTCGAGCAGGCTGCGCACGATCGGGTCGAGCTTCCAGGCATGATTGTAGACGCGCCTGGCGATATCGGTCTTGGTCATCTTAGGAATTGCTCCTCTTACAGCGCAGCGCGTCTTATGAGACGCGCAAAGGTCGCTGTAGCACTTTGAATTGCTGCATGGCTAAAGCATACGCACGCCGGCTTGCCGCATGCGCGTGATCATGGCGGAGAGCGAACCGTTGAGATCGATACCCCTGGAGGCATCAAGCACGACGGAGGTTGAAAACCCCTGGGCCACGGCGTCGAGCGCGGAAAAGGCGACGCAGAAATCGGTCGCCAGGCCGCACAAGGTAACGCTGCCGATACCGCGATCCCTGAGGTAGCCAGTCAGCCCGGTCGGCGTCCGGCGATCATTCTCGAAGAAGGCGGAATAGCTGTCGATGCCGGTGCGAAAGCCCTTGCGGATCACCAGTTCGGCGCGTGTCCATTTCAGCGATGGGTGAAAGTCGGCGCCGGTACTGCCCTGAACACAATGGTCCGGCCAAAGCGTTTGCTCGCCATAGGACATCGTTACCGTCTCGAACGGCGCTTTTCCCGAATGGACGGATGCGAAGCTCGAATGGCCGACCGGATGCCAATCCTGCGTCAGCACCACATGCTCGAACCTCCCGATCAGATCGTTGACCGCAGGCACGATCTCATCGCCGCCGGAAACGGCAAGCGCTCCGCCCGGGCAAAAATCGTTTTGCACGTCGACGACGATCAACGCCTCACCAGCCATCGCTTTCCCCTTGAGCGGACCAATCCCTATCGATCACCAAAATCGATTTAAGTCCAAGATCAATCACAGAATTTGAGCGACGGCAACCTGCTTCGACACCCCACGGCACGATCCTTGACGCACATAGAAAAAGGGCGCTGACCACGGTCGGCGCCCTCTCAAGAACTGCAGCCTGAATTGGATCAGTTGCCGTTGAGGTTGTCGGCGATGGAGAAGCCGGAATTGGCAATGCCGACCGGCTGCGCCACGAAGTTCAGGAACTTCGAGAAGTCCACCGACGGATGACGCGAGGCATAGATCACGTCGCGATTCTTGATCGGGAAGGTCTGGCCGACGATCAGGCTGTCCGGCTTGCTCATGTCGAAGCGGTAGACGATCGGATAGCGCCCCTGGCTGTCCGTCTGCATGCCCTTGCGCAACATCTCGTTGAAGCGCTGCTGGCCGAGAAGGCTCATGACGACATCCGGCTCTTCGTAGCGGAAGATGAAGTAGCCCTTCATGTCGAGCGCATAGTCGGAACCGCCGCCGGCAAGTCCCATGGCTTCCAGCAGGTTGAGGTCGTTGGCGCCGAACTCGACGCGCTGGTTGGCCTTGACGGCGCCAAGGATAGTGAAGCGGCGCGGATCGCGCGCAACGAAGATCTGGTCTCCCGGCTTCACATGGATGTTTTCAGACGGGTTCTCGATGATCGACTTCAGGAGAACCGTGCCGGTCTTCTTGCCGCGCACCAGCGTGACATAGGTCTCGTAGGGCTGCGCCACGGGGCCGCCCGCCTTGGCGATGACCTCGTTGATCGTCTCGTCGACGAGGCTGAGCGGGACGACTGCGGACTTGCCGACAGCGCCCGAAACGGTGACGTTGCGCGAGGCGGTGCTCATGCTCGTGACGATGACATCAGGCTCGACCGCCTTCTGCTTCAGCGCTTCCAGGATTTCCTGGCGCGCCTGTTCCAGCGTCAGGCCGGCAAATCGGACCGAGCCGACATAGGGGATGGCTGCCTTGCCGTCCGGCTGGACGACGAGGTCGATGCTTGTCTGTTTGGAGTCCTGCGTCGAGAACAGACCGTCGCTGCCGGCCTCGAAGATCGATACTTTCAGAGCGTCGCCAACACCGATGACGACCCGGCCCACACCGCCGCCGATACCGAACCGGCGGTTGAGCGTCGACGACACGTAGTCGGAAACAAGGCGTGCGGACTGACCGGTCACATCGACGATATCAAATACGGTGGCGTTCTTTCGACCGATTTCGGCGCCGGATTGGCCGGCATCCGCAACAATGGCCCCGGCCAGCGGCCCCTCGCCCGGAACAGCCTGACATCCCGCAAGCGCGGTAGAAAGCAGAAGGGCAGCTACACGTTTCAACTAAGACACTCCGAATTCGGCACAGCCATGATTCTGTTCATAGTTCTGCACCGCATGATCTCCCGGTCGGGAATCCGCCGGTCTCTGAAAAGCACAATAGCCGTCTCACAACAAGTCACTTGCAGACGAAGACGAGCAAAATAATTGGCCCTGCGCCTTTCCGGTCATACCTCCTACACCTTGACGGGTTTGCGGCCCGATTTGTCTTGGATGAAGGTTCTGGGCATGTATATGTTAGGCCATTGGACTTGAAAGCTAGGTACTTTAAGTTAAAAGCTGACTAATGAGGCGGAACGAATATACGTGGGGATAACCCTGGGGCGGAATGATTGGCAGTTGCGTTTTCCGCTTGGAAGCGCAATCGCAGATGCAACTTTAACGTCAGTTTAGAGCGTTCGATCATATATGGCTGTTGAAATTATTGGGCGTGCATGCCTCGCCCCTGGAGCAGAATCGCCTTCGGCGTTGTTCAAACTTCTTCGTCAGGGCAAGTGCACAGTCACCAGCATCCCGTCCGATCGCTGGGACGTTGCGCGTTTCTGGCACCCGGTCATGGGCACGCAGGGCAAGACCTATTCCTTCGCCGCGGGCGTGCTGGATCAGCTCTATGACTTCGACCCGGCCGTCTTCGGCATGTCGCAGCGCGAAGCCATGTATATGGATCCGCAGCAGCGCGTGCTCTTGCAGCTCGCCTGGCGCGCGCTCGAGGACGCCAATATCTCGACGACGTCGCTGCACGGCGAGAATGTCGGCGTCTACATCGGCGCATCGAGCCTCGACCACGCCAACCTGACGGTTGAGGACCCGGCGGCGGCCGGCCCGTATTTCATGACCGGCAACACCCTGTCGATCGTCTCCAACCGCATTTCGCACATCTTCGGGCTGAGCGGTCCGAGCATGACGGTCGATACGGCTTGTTCGTCCTCGCTCGTCGCGCTCGATCAGGCGATGCGCGCACTGAACGCCGGCGAAATCGACACGGCGATCGTCGGCGGCGTCAATATTCTCGCCCATCCGCTGCCGTTCGTCGGCTTTGCGCAGGCGCGCATGCTGTCGCCTGAAGGGCTCTGCCGCGCCTATGACAACGATGGCGCGGGCTATGTGCGCGCCGAAGGTGGCGTCGTGTTCGTGCTGCGCCGCTCGGACCGGGCGCGCCGCGAAAAAGACCGGAGCTATGCCCGGATCGTTGCGACTGGCGTCAATTCGGCCGGCCGCACGAACGGCATCTCCCTGCCCTCGCGCGAAGCCCAGGCAAATCTGCTGCGGGCGATCTACGAAGGCAACGGCATCGATGCCAATCAGGTGGCTTTCGTCGAGGGCCACGGCACCGGCACCAAGGTCGGCGACCCAGCGGAAGTCTGGTCCATCGGCACGGTCATCGGCGCCAATCGCCGGGCACCGGTTCCGATCGGCTCGATCAAGTCGAACATCGGCCACACGGAGCCTGCCTCCGGCCTTTTCGGCATGATGAAGGCGATCCTGGCGCTCGAAAACAACTACCTGCCGGCGTCGCTGCACTTCGACACGCCGAACGAACATATCGATTTCGATGGCCTGAACGTGCGCGTCACGGCAAGCCCGATCGAACTGCTGCGCGGCAAGCGTGCGCGGCTTGCCGGCATCAACTCCTTCGGCTTCGGCGGCGCCAATGCCCACGTGGTCATCAGCGATCCGGAGCCCGTTTCCGAAGACAAGATCAACAATCCGCCGTCGTCCGGTCACGTCTTCCTTGCAAGCGCCCATACCGCGTCGAGCCTCGAAGCACTGCTGAAGGACTACAAGACGCGTTTTGCCAACGCTTCCAAGGGCGAAATCCGCTCGATGGTCGCAGCGTCGGGCGCCAACCGCACCCATATGCGCTATCGGTTCGCGGCCCGCAGCGATCATCCCGAAGATATCGTCCGTGCGATCGCAAGCCATGTGGAAAAGCCGGGCTCCGATATCGGCGAAGTCGGCGAAGCCGTCACCAGAGATGCCAAGGTCGCCTTCGTCTTTTCGGGCAACGGTTCGCAATGGGCCGGCATGGGCGTCGAAGCGTTCCGTGAGAACCTGCATTTCCGCCAGTGTTTCACATCTGTCAGCGCGCTCTTCAAGTTCCATTCGGACATCTCGCTCATCGAGCTTCTGACCGATCCTGACCTCGACAAGAAGCTGTCCGACACGAAGATCGCCCAGCCGTTGCTTTTTGCCGTCCAGGCAGCTCTTTCCGATTCGCTTGTCGCCATGGGCGTCAAGCCAGTCGCCGTGTTCGGTCATTCGGTCGGCGAGATCGCCGCTGCTTATGCAGCCGGCGCGCTGTCGATGGTCGACGCCGTCTCGATCGTTGCAAAGCGGTCGCTGCACCAGGATCTGCTCGCGGGCCACGGCACGATGGCCGCCGTGATGCTGGGCGAAGACGCCGCGCGCGCCTTCGCCGAGGCGCACGGCCTCGATGAGCTTTGCGTCGCTGCCGTCAACGCCCACAATTCGGTGACGATCTCGGGCCCGGCCCATGAGATTTCCGCCTTCCGCGACGCGGCACGCAAGGCGAAGATCCCTGCTCAGATCCTCGACATCAACTATCCCTTCCACCACCCGATCATCGACCGGGCCAAGGACGCATTCCTGTCGGATATTCCCGATATCGCGCCCCGTCGTGCGGACGTTACCTACCTATCGACGGTTACGGGTGCTGCCCTTGATGGCACGCAACTCGACCCCGACTACTGGTGGAAGAATGTTCGTGAGCCGGTTCGCTTCCAGGCGGCGGCAGAGGCGGCGATCGAGCTCGGCTGCCGGCTCTTCATCGAGATTTCTCCGCGCCCGATCCTGTCCTCTTACGTCAAGGAGACGATCAAGCAGGCGGCGGCACCAGGCATGGTCGTGCCGACGCTGCTTCGAGATGTCGGAGAGACCGGTCAGGATCCGATCTCGGCCGCTATGGCGCGTGCTGTCGCCCACGGCGCAATCGTCGACACCGCGCGCGTATTCGGCAAGCGCAATGCGGCGATTTCGCTGCCGAGCCTGCCGTTCGAGCCGGTCGAATTGCGACCGGCGGCCACGACCGACGCCACGGATCTCTTTGGCCGCACCGCCAAACCCTATCGCCTGATCGGATGGCGCAGCGACCCGAACAGCGGCAGCTGGAAGAACCACATCGATGCGCCCCTCTTCCCGGATCTGGCCGAGCACGTTGTCGATGGCAAGGCTATCCTGCCGGGCAGCGGCTTCATCGAGATTGCCGTCGCAGCGGCACAGCAGTTTTACGGGACAGACGAAGTCGAGATCACCAATCTGGAAATCGTCCGGCCGCTGGAGCTCAGCGACAGCCGCATCATGGAACTGTCGACCATCCTGTCGCCGGAAACCGGCGATATCGAGATCCGCTCGCGCGAGCGCCTGTCCGAAGACGACTGGGCCGTTCATGCGGTCGCCCGGTCCCGCAAGCCGTTGCCGAGTGAAGAACGCGCGTTGCCTTCCTTTGCCGGCATGCAGAAGACGGCAACCGTCGCTCCGGCCAAGGCTTATGATACCGCACGGCAATTCGGCCTCGACTACGGTCCGCGTTTCCAGCTGCTGGCAAAGGCGGTTGCCTATAACGACCGGATCGTCGACGTCGAGCTGAAGAGCCCGGACAAACCGGGACATCCGCTCGTCACCTATGCCCTCAATCCGATCTCGGTCGACGCCACGTTCCACGGCCTCGTCGCGCTTTTTGACCGCTTCACCGGCGACAAGAGCGGCGCACCCTATATTCCGGTGCGCTTCGGTTCCGTGCGCGTCGTCAATGCCGGCAAGCCGATCGCGCGCGCCACGATCGAGATCGAACGTGTCAGCGCCAATTCGATCAAGGCCAAGTTCCATTTCTTCGACAAGTCGGGCGACCCGATCGCTCATTTCGAGGATTGCCGTTTCCGACGCACCTATCTGCGCAAGCACAAGGCGCTGGACGCTCTCTCTTTCCACTACGAAACAGTCCTTTCCGAAACGTTCCTGCCGACAGTTGAGGCCGACGTCCTCACGCCGGTAACCCTCGGCGTCAAGACGGCGGCCGATGCCGGCGTCGACAACACGACGTTGCTGTTCAACGCGGCGATCTACCGCGCCTGCCAGGAGATTGCGCTGAAGCTCGGCAAGGGCCGATCGATCGTGCGCAGCGATAGCCTGCCCGGTGATTTCGCCTTCCAGTGTTTCCTGGCGAGCTGCCTTTACGTGCTTGAGGATGCCGGCCTCTGCGAGCACAAGGATGGAGTCTGGGTCGTCGCCCAGGAATTCAGCCTGCCGAGCGTTCCAGAAATCCTGCGCGAACTCTATGGCGAACGTCCTGATCGTGCCGTCGAGGCGGTGCTGATCAACAACGCCTATGCGGAAGCGCTCGCACGCCTCGACGTCCTGCTGGCGGCCCCAGCCGGTGGCGATGCCGAAATCGTTGCCAATGCCGGCTTCATCAGCGATGCGACGCTCGATCATCAGGCCGTGCATTCTGAAGTAAGCCGCCAGCGTATGGCGCTCGTGCTTGATGCGGTCGAAAGCGCGCTACGGGCGCAGCCGACGGGAACACGTCTGCGCGTTCTCGAGCTTGGCAGCGTGTCTGCCGGGTTCACGCGCCGCATCGCGACGCTTGCAGCCAAACACGGCGCGAGCCTCGGTGTGGTCGAGCCGCGTGACAATGCCCAACGCGGCCTTGAACTCGCCTTCGAAAACGATGCCCATGTGCGCATTCTCAAGAAGGGTGAGCTTGCGACACAGGCGCCGTTCGATCTCGCCATCAGTGCCTCCGACCGGCTCTACGGCCTGATCGAAGACGACATCGATGTACGCACGGCACTCCGCTCGACGCTGCGCCGGACGGGTGGTCTCGTCGCTGGCGTCGGCGCGCCATCCCTTTTCAACGATTTTGCGCTTGGACTGTCGGATGGCTGGTTTGCCCGCAGCCAGGCGGCCGAGTTCCCGATCGGCAACCTCGCCGCCGTTCCTCACTGGCAGAAATGTCTGGCCGACCTCGATCTTCGCGAGATTGACGTCACCGACCGTGAATGCGCGTCCGGCAATGTCATCGTTCTTGAAGCACGCGGCGTGGAAGCGCCGGCGGCTGTCGAGACCGGTGCGAATGCTGCTGCCTCAGCGGCGGGCTCCTACCTTCTGTTGCAGATCGGCGCGCCCAAGACAAAGCAGTCGTCCACCGGCGCCATCCCCGTCGACCTGACGGGTGATGCGGCGACGGATGCGGCCTTGCTTCGCGATGCACTTGAGGCCTTCCGCGATCGCCCCGTTCGCGCCGTCTTCCTTTCGTCGCCTGCGCCGAAGAGCCGGACGGACGATTCTGCCTCGCTGCAAAACCAGGTTCTGGCGTTTAGCGCCGTAGCCGAAGTATTGCGGCGGCATGTCGGCGATACCGATCCAAGTGGCGACGCACGTCCGAGGCTCGTTCTTGTCGCGCCTGGCGGGGCGCCGGTCGCCAGCCGTGTCTCAGGCACGACGGCCGCAAGCTCCGGCACCAATGCCGGCCTTTGGGCTTTCGCCCGGGTGCTGCAGAACGAATATGAGTTCCTGGACGTTCATGCTCTGGATCTGGCCGCAGACGCCTCGACGTCTGACGAGCAGATTGCCGCATCGCTTCCATTGCTCACCGTTTCCGGCAGCAATCGCGAATGGCTGCTGGAAGGACCGAACGGATCGCTTTCGGAAATCCGTGCGGTTCCCGGTCCGACCGACAACGCCCATGGCTCGACGGCCTCCTTCGAGGCCGCCACCATCCGCCAGCGTGTCGCCTCTCAGGTCGGCAGCATCGTTTGGGAAGAAAGCAACGTGCCGTCCGCGGGCCCCGGCGACGTCGTCGTCAAGGTTGCGGCCACCGGCCTCAACTTCCGCGACGTGATGTGGGCGATGGGTCTTCTGCCTGAAGAAGCCCTCGAGGACGGCTTTGCCGGTGCGACGATCGGCATGGAACTGTCCGGTCACGTGGTTGCCGTCGGTCAAGGCGTGGACGACCTTTCGGTCGGCGATGCGGTCATGGCGATCGCGTCTGCGGCCTTCTCCACCCATGCCGTCGTTTCGCGCGCCGGCGTCGCCAGGCTGCCGCAATCGGTCAGCCCGGTTGCCGCGGCCACCGTGCCTGTTGCGTTCCTCACGGCCTACTACGCCATGGTCGAGCTCGGCCGCATCCAGGCCGGTGAAACGATCCTCATCCATGGTGCGGCCGGCGGGGTCGGCCTCGCAGCGCTGCAGGTTGCCAAGCTCAAGGGCGCGAAAGTCATCGCCACGGCCGGCACCCGCGAGAAGCGCCGCTTCCTTTCGATGCTCGGTGCCGATCATGTGTTCGATTCGCGCTCGCTCGGTTTCGTCAACGACGTGCGCGCCGTGACTGATGGAGAGGGCGTCGACCTCGTGCTGAACTCACTCTTCGCCGAGGCGATGGAGCAGAGCCTGGCACTGGTCAAACCGTTCGGCCGCTTCCTCGAACTCGGCAAGCGTGACTACTACGCAGACAGCAAGATCGGCCTCAGGCCGTTCCGCCGCAATGTCAGCTACTTCGGCATCGACGCGGACCAGTTGCTGGTCAACGCGCCGGCCCTGACCAAGCGCATCTTCACCGAGATCGGCGCCCTGTTCGAGGACGGCAAGCTTACGCCGCTGCCGTACCGTGCTTTCGATTTCGACGAGATCGGCAATGCGTTCCGCCTGATGCAGAACGCGGGTCACATCGGCAAGATCGTCGTGCTGCCGCCGGTGGCCGGCAAACACCAGGTCGCGACCCGGCCGCACGGTGGCGTCAAGGTCGACCCCGAAGGCATGCACCTGGTCGTCGGTGGCATCGGTGGCTTCGGCCTGGCCGCCGCCAACTGGCTTGCGGAAAAGGGCGCCAAGACGATCGCGCTCTGCTCGCGGCGCGGCCTTGCCGACGCGGAAACGACGGCGATGATCGAGCTTTGGGCCAAGGCCGGCATTTCGGCCACGGTTCACGCCTGCGATATCACCGATGCAACCGCTGCGGATCTCCTGCTCACCGAATTGCGAGCCATCGCACCGCTACGCTCCATCGTTCATGCAGCGATGGTGCTGGATGACGCGCTGATCAGCAATCTCAATCGCGAGCGCAACCGGCCGGTTATCGACACGAAGGCAAAGGGTGCCGCTGTTCTCGATCAGCTGACCCGCAACGATGCGCTCGACAACTTCATCCTGTTCTCGTCGGCAACGACGCTGGTGGGCAATCCCGGCCAGGCAAACTACGTTGCGGCCAACGGCTACCTCGAAGGTCTTGCCCGCGCCCGGCGCGCGGAAGGTCGTGCCGGTTTGGCGGTCGGTTTCGGCGCGATCGCCGACAAGGGCTATCTCGTGCAGAACACCGACGTCAACGATCTGCTGGCCAAGCGCATCGGCAAGACGGCACTGAAGGCGCAGACGGCGCTGGACATGGTCGAGAGCCATCTCGCCAGCGATCCCGGCACAGTCGACGCCGCCGTCGTGATGATATCGGAGATCGATTGGTCGGCCGCCCGCAACTTGCCGGTCGCGCGCAACGCGCTCTTCGAAGTCATCCTGCGTAGCGCCGATCAGCATTCGTCCGGCGGCGAAGGCACCAAGATGGACCTCGTCGCGATGATCGAGGGCAAGTCGGCGCAGGAAGCCGAGGATATTCTCTTCGAACTGGTCGCAGGCGAAATTGCCGCCATCCTTCGGGTCTCGAAGGATACGGTCACGCGCAGCAAGGTCCTGAAGGAAATCGGCCTCGACAGCCTGATGGCCGTGGAACTCGGCATGAGCTTCCAGCAGAATACCGGTTTCGACATGCCGCTCAGTGGTGTCGCAGACAACACGACGGTTGGCGACGTCGCCCGCAAGCTCTATGACAAGGTCAGCAAGCGCGACCAGGGCGAAGAGAGCGACGGTGCGGACGACAAGTTGGTCACAGAACTGGCGCAACGGCATGTCGGCACGGCAAAGGAAAAAGCACAGAGCCAATGAGCACGAACGGAAATGGTCCCGGCTCATCCAAGATGACCAGCAGCCTCAAGGAGAACCTGCTGGACCGGATGAGAAACACGCATCAATCCTCCGAGCGCAACCGCATGGCGCGTTCGGAGCGGGAGATGCCGCCGCCGGCCCGCCGGCAACAGGCCCGTTTCGAGGACCTGCCGGAGTACAAGCAGGTTCTGACCCAGAAGTTTGCCAGCGAACAGCTGGGGATCGCCAATCCGTTCTACCGCGCGCATCAGACCGCAGCCGGCGCCACCACCGTCATCGACGGGCGCAAGCTGATCAACTTCGCCTCCTATGATTATCTCGGCCTCAACCGGCACGCGGAAGTGCTGGCAAGGGCAAAGGAAACCGTCGACGCCTTCGGGATCTCGGCTTCTGCCAGCCGGCTTGTCGCTGGCGAGCGCCCTGTTCATGTGGAGCTCGAAGAAAAGATCGCGCGCTTCTACGGCGTCGATGCCGCGGTCTGCTTCGTCAGTGGCTATCTCACCAATGTCGCGGCCATCAGCTGCCTGATGGGCCCGAAGGATCTGGTTGTCCACGACGAGTTCATTCACAATAGCGCGCTTGCGGGCATCAAGCTCTCCGGCGCCACGCGCCGGCTGTTCAAGCACAATGACGCGAGCGACCTGGAACACGTGCTGCGCACGGTCTCGGGCGACTATCGTCGTATCCTTGTCATCGTCGAGGGCATCTACTCGATGGACGGCGACATCGCCGACCTGCCGGCCCTCCTGAAGCTCAAGGCCGAATACGGCTTCTGGCTGATGGTCGACGAGGCCCATTCCTTGGGGGTCGTCGGCAAGCATGGTCGTGGTCTTGCCGAGCACTTCGGCGTCGATCCGCATGAGATCGACATCTGGATGGGAACGCTTTCGAAGACGACGTCCAGCTGCGGCGGCTACATTGCCGGCAGCGAGGCGCTTGTTGCCGTGCTCAAGGCCTCTGCCGGCGGCTTCGTCTACAGCGTCGGCCTGGCGCCGGTTCTGGCCGCCTCGGCGGCCGCCAGCCTCGACGTGCTTGCGCGCGAGCCGTCGCGCACTGCCGCCCTCCGGCGCAATGGCGCGCTCTTCCTCAAGCTTGCCAAGGAAGCGGGTCTGGACACCGGCCTCAGCAGCGGCTTTTCGGTTGTGCCGGTGCTGGTCGGGGATTCCCTGCGCGCGGTTCAGCTGTCCAACGATCTGCTTGCGGCCGGCGTCAATGCGCTGCCGATCATCCACCCCGCCGTTCCCGAAGGACTGGCGCGGTTGCGCTTCTTCATCACCAGCGACCATACCGAAGAGCAGATCCGCAAGACGGTGGCCCTGACGGCGGAACGCCTGAAGGACCTGACCGAACGCAACTTCGGCCTCGGCGGCATCGATATCGATCAGATGATGAAGGCGCTCTCGGCGCGCTGAGGATGACGTGCAGGCGCCCTTCACGGGCCGGATGCCGCAGGCGGAAACCAGCATGACCCATGTGATCATCACCGGCGGCTCGAGCGGCATAGGGCTGGCGATCGCATCGATCTATGCGGGTCGTGGCGCGCGCCTTTCGCTGATCGCCCGTTCGGCCGAGATCCTGAAGCGTGCCCAGGATGAACTCTCCTCCAAGTCGGCAACAGCCGGCGACATCCGGATCGAGACGGCGGATGTCGCGCGGGAAGAGGAAATCATCGCCGCCATCCATCGCTGCGAAGCGGCATTCGGGCCCTGCGACATCCTGGTGACCTCTGCCGGCGTCGTCGAGCCGAGCCGGTTCGACGAACTCGGCAGCGCCGCCTTCCGGCGTCAGATGGAAACGAATTTTTCCGGTACCGTCCATGCGGTTCGCGCCGTCTACGCCGGCATGAAGCAGCGTGGGCACGGAAAGATCATGATGATCTCCTCCGGTGCCGGCCTTCTCGGCATCTATGGCTATTCGGCCTATTGCGCCTCGAAGTTCGCACTGCACGGCTTTGCCCAGGCACTCCGCTCCGAGGCGCGCGCGCATGGGATAGACGTCTCGATCTGCTTCCCGCCGGACACCCAGACGCCGCAGTTCCAGCGCGAGCTTGCCTTCCGTCCCCCTGAAGCCGCCGCCGTCATGGGTACGGTCAGCCCCTGGCCGGCGGAAGCAGTTGCCCGCAAGATCGTCTACGGCATCGAGCGCGGACGGTTCGAAGTCTATTTTGGAATGACGCTTTTTCTTCTCGGTCGGTTCGGCCCCACCGTCAGACCACTCCTCAACTGGTGGTTCGACCGCGCAATCGCCCGCAGTAGCGGTGGAGTATCAAAGGGCGGCAGGTGACGGCGCTTGTGCGCGCCGGCGATAGGATCTAAGTGTCAGGCGGATGCCGTGCTGCATGAGGCGGCGCCGGTGTGCAAGAAAGCATGAAGGTTTCCGCTTGGCGTTGCTCCCCTTTCAATTGCACGACTATCCGATAACGCTGACGATCTGTTGTTTCATCTTGTCCTGTGCGGTGATCTTCTTCACCGACCGCTTCGCTCTGCCGAAACGGGAACGCCGGAAAAACCCGTCTCCCTTTGGCCGCAAGCAGGACATCATCGATGTTATTGCCCGCCTGCCGGTCATCGCGCTGGTGTTCGCCGGCTTTTTCGCTGGCTCCTGGCGGCCACTTTATGCCGCCGCCGGCACGATGAGCTTCTTCATCATCTTCACCGGGATTTCTAGGGCCAAGTTCAAGTTCATCCGCGAGCCGCTGATCTTTTCCGACATCGCCCTCGTCGTCGACGTCTTCAAATACAAGACGATCTTCTATGCCAGTTCGCTGAACATCGTGTTCTGGACCGTTGCATTTCTCTATGTCTTCGGCGTTTCCGGGCTCTACCTCTATTTCGAACCGTCTGTTCTGCCCAACAGCGGCAAGGCCTTCTGGATCCTGGTGATGGTGGCAGTCGCCGCAGGCCCATGGCTCCTGCTGTTCTACGGCCCGGTGAACCGACCCACGGCGGCCCTCGTTCAGAGGCTCGTCAAAGTGCTCGACGTCAAAATGAATACGGTGCGCTTCGGCACCTTCGGGTCGGTGATCTTCCGCTTCATCATCTGGCTCGGCGTCAAGCGGGAGAAGATCGTCGCCGAACTCTCACAAATCGTTCGGGCGGCCGTCCAGGACCTGATCGGTGACGACGGTTCGCCGCTCATCGTCGTCTGGCAGTCGGAGTCCTTCATCGACATGCGCCATTTCGGTGTCGACACGCTGAAGATGCCGACACTCGACCGGTTGCGGCGTCAGGCCGCCCAGTGGGGACGCCTCAGCAGCGTCTTCGAAGGCGGCTATACGCTGCGCACCGAGTTTGCCGTCATCAGCGGGCTCGTGCCCGACGATATCCACGTGGATGCAAGCTACCCTTATCTGCGCGCGTCCCACTATTCCGACGTCGTCTGGCCGGGAAAGATGAAACGCGCCGGCTGGCACACCCATTTCATGCATCCTTACGACCGCACGTTCTTCCTGCGCCACAAGGCGATGCCGCAGCTCGGCTTTGCCGAGCTGACGATGCTCGATGGATTCGACCACGTGCCGGCGCGCGACGGGCCTTACGTCTCCGACGAGAAGCTCGCCGCCAGGGTCATCGATGCCTGCGAGAACCTGCCGGAAGACAAGAGCGGTTTCGTTTTCGTCGCCTCGATGGCAAACCACGGACCTTGGGAACCGGGTCGCGTTGGCGATCTTGCCAACCCGGTGGACATCTATCTGGCGATCCTTGAGCAATCCGACGCAGCACTGAAGCAGCTGACCGATCGGCTCGACAGGCTCGACCGGCCTGTCTGGTTCGTCTTTTATGGCGATCATGCGCCGCTGCTGAAATCGTTCGCAGACCCCTTCCCCGACCCACGCACGGATTATCTCATCGTGCCTTTTTCCAAGGCGAAATCGACGCATCATCGACCGGTCGAACCACGGGATGTCGCTGCCTGGGATCTGATCGAGGCGCTGCTCAACCACGCCAACCTCAAGAAGGACACGCTGCGTTAGCGGCGGCGAGACGATGGAAAACGCAGCGTTGAACACCCGTGTGTCAGCCGATCGGCCAAGCCGACGGGTCTTCCTGTTCCTGCAAGGCCCGTCATCGCCGATCTTCCGCAAGATCGCCGATCGGCTTGAGAGCTACGGCCACACCTGCCTGCGGATAAACCTCAATGTCGGCGACGAGATCATCTGGCGTCGCAAAGGCGCATCCAACTACCGCGGGAGAGCGGAGGATTGGCCGGACTATCTGGCACGCTTCATCGGCCTGCACCAGGTCACCGACATGATCCTGCTTGGCGAAGAGCGCCCCTATCATCAGGCTGCCACTGCGGTCGCCCGGCGGACCGGGGTCGCGATCGCCATCGTCGAGATGGGCTATCTCCGACCCGACTGGCTAACACTCGAGCGCGACGGCATGTCGTCGAACTCCCACTTTCCCGCCGACGCCGCCCATATCGTCGAAGCCGCGAAGACCCTGCCGGAGCCGGATTGGCGCAAGCACTACAGCCAGACCTTTCTCGCCGATGCCAGCTACGACCTTCTCTACAACCTGCCCAACGTCTTCCTGTGGTTCCTCTTTCCGCATTATCGCCGTCACGCGATCTTTCATCCACTTGCCGAATATGCCGGCTGGATCCGCCGCCTTTTCACCGGCAAAAGACGCAGTGCCGAGGCCGAGGAAACGGTCCGCATCCTGCTTTCGGAACGCGTGCCCTTTTTCGTCTATCCGCTGCAGCTCGAAACCGATTTCCAGCTGCGCGCCCACTCGCCGTTCCACAGCCAGAAGGACGCGATCGACGAGGTCATGCACTCGTTTGCAGCCGATGCGGCTAGGGAAACCAGACTGGTCTTCAAGGTTCATCCGCTCGACAACGATCTGATCGCCTGGCGCAAATTCATCGACGACAAGGCAGCGGAACTCGGGCTGACCGGTCGCGTGTTCTATCTCGATGGCGGCAATCTCGATGTGCTGGCAGAGGCCAGCGCCGGCATGGTCACGGTCAACTCGACCGCCGGTCTGCACGCGCTAAAGCAGGGACGCCCGGTCAGGGTGCTGGGCACGGCTGTGTTCGACATTGCCGGTTTGACGGACCAGCAGCCGCTGGAGGATTTCTGGCAAAGGCCGACAGCACCCGACGCCGAGGTGAGCAGCGCCATGTTCCGGCTGCTTGCGGCTTCGATCCAGGTGCGGGGCAATCTCTATTCAAGAACAGGAACCGACGCAGGCGCCCGGGCAATCGCCGAGCGCCTGCACGAGAACACGGTCAACCAGCCCGGCGCGTTCATCGATCCGCCACCGCGCCGGAAGCCGCAGAAAAGACAACGGCCAGCCTCGCGATCGGCATAGGCTGGCCGTAAAAATTCCAAGACGGCTTAACTCAGGCAACGCCGGCGCGAAGCAGATCGTGAATGTGCAGGATGCCGACGGGAAGCCCGTCGTCGTCGACGAGAAACAGCACGGTCACCTTGTGATCCTGCATGAACTCCATTGCACCGCTTGCCAGAACATCTCCCCTGATGACACGGGGGTTACGCGACATGACCGCCTCGACGGTCTGCGCAAGCAGATCGCCCGACATGTGGCGACGGAGGTCGCCGTCGGTGATGACGCCGGTCAGCTTGCCATCCTCGTCGACGATGCCGACGACACCAAAGCCCTTGGAAGACATCTCGATGACGGCTTCGCTCATCGGGCGACCGACGCTCAAGAGCGGCACCTGTTCCCCGGCATGCGCCAGTTCGCGCACGAGACGCAGTTGAGCGCCGAGCTTGCCGCCGGGATGGAAGGTCTTGAAATCTTCGGCGGAGAAACCGCGGCGCTCGAGCAGGGCGATGGCAAGCGCGTCGCCGACCGCAAGCTGCAGCATCGCCGACGTCGTCGGCGCCAGCCCATGCGGACAGGCTTCCTGAACCTTCGGCAGCACGATCGGCACTTCGGAGTTGCGAGCGAGAACGCTGTCGCGGTTGGACGAAATCGAAACGACCGGCACCTTGAAGCGCTTGGCATAGGTGAGCATGTTGGCGAGTTCCGCCGTTTCGCCCGACCAGGACAACAGGATCAGCACGTCCTGCGACGTGACCATGCCGAGATCGCCGTGGCTCGCCTCGGTCGGATGGACAAAATAGGCGGACGTGCCTGTTGATGCCATGGTCGCCGCCATCTTGCGGCCGATATGGCCACTCTTGCCGACGCCGGAAACGACAACGCGCCCCTGGCTTTCGCCAATGAGTTCGATCGCTTCGACCATGCTTTGCGCAAACGCCGTATCGGCACCGAGATGATCGGCCAGCGCCTTGATGCCTGCCATCGCCGTCGTCAGCGTCCTGCCGACCGACTCCAATGCGGCAGAACCGCGTCGCTCATCCGCTGATGCGTGTCTCAAACCCATGATGTTTCCATTCCCGCGAAGACGTTTGCGCCGGTTAGAAGCGGCGTTTCTCAGACCCATTGCAGGCAGATAGGCGCTTTTTCTTGGCAAACCAAGCCAAAGCCATCGAGTTTCGGCAGGAAATCCCACAAAGACGACGGTTTCGTCAGCCGACGCGCTGTTCTTCCGGCGCTTCGAGCGGCATCGACTTGTCGGCCGCAAACTCTTCGAGCGTCATGGAGTCCAGGATCGCGGCAACCGCGTCGCGCACGGTCGTCATCGACACACGGACCTGACAGGTCTCGGGATCATTGCAGTCCTCGCAGACCTCGTAAGCCGTGCGGCTGGCGCAGCGGATCGGCGCAAGCGGACCGTCAAGCGTCCGGATGACATGGCCGATGCGGATTTCCGCCGCCGGGCGCGACAGCGAATAGCCGCCGCCTGGCCCCTTCTTCGAACGCAGCATGCCGGCGTTGCGCAGTTCGAGCAGGATCGTATCCAGGAATTTTTTCGGGATATTGTTGCGCTGGGCGATTTCGGTAATGAAAGCCGTCTCTCCCGGCTCCAGTCGAGCGAGGTCGACAAGAGCCTTCAATCCGTACTTTCCCTTCTTCGTCAGCATTCCGGCAAGCTTTCCCTACGGTTCCCTTGAGAACGGGAATCATCCGCGCAAACGCAATCTTGTTTTGGCATAGCACAAGAATCGTGCGGCAAACACACAATTGTGGCACAGAATCAATGCAAAGCTTGGTCTGGGATTATACTCGGAATAAGGGGGCGGCCGCCCCAGACATTATGCTGCGGCCGCATCGCCATGGCGTTCGGCAGGCACTCCCTGACGCGCGAGCAGATGGCGAATTGCCGCGCGTGCTTCGTCAGCCGACCGGAACCGCTGAGCGTCCAGATCCCAGACATGGTACTTGACTGCCAGGAACTTGAACCGGCCGTCGTCCGGGACGACGACCCCGACGGCTTCGCCGCCATATTCGATAACCTGCTTGCTCATGCAAATAACGCTCCTTCCACACCCGGAGGCGCGGACATTTCAATTTCGGCAAAGGATGAATTTCGAGAGTTCGAGGATCACATTCGGCAGAGGCGAATGAGACGTTTCTTCACTGTTGCACGACAATGGGAACGCGTGCCGAAGAAGGCGGCGGTCGAGACGGTTTCGGACATGTCACACTCCTTTGGCTTGGTCCGGCATCGCAATGCCGGAGCGGTTCATGAACAACTGTGAGGCGGACTCGCCCGCGTCACAGAGCTGCAAACTAGAATAATCTACCAATTCCGTCAATTAAAAACATGATGACGCGAAAAATATTTCTCAACCCATCAAATTTTAGGGGTCCCGGATGCAATATCCGTTCTCCCGATCCGAAACCGGAGACCCTCGCTATCTAGGAAGCGACGAATCAACCTGCAAGGTACGGGGCGATAAAGACAGCACTTTCTGACAAAAAAGGGGCGGCCCATAGGACCGCCCCTTCACATTTTATAACCTCAGCCCTGATATCAGGCGGCCGGTGCGCCCGGCTGCGTGGTTCCGGTGCCGGTGCGGGTCGCTTCGCGATCCTTCCACCAACGATTGAGGAAGAGCAGGATCGGGCCGCCGATGTAGATCGACGACGTCGTCGCGACGATAACACCGAAGATCATCGGCCAGGCGAAGCTCTTGACGGCATCGCCGCCCCAGATTGCCATCGGCACCAGTGACAGCGCCGTGGCCATCGAGGTGAAGATGCATCGCGCGATCACCTGGTTGATGCTCATGTCGATGAGGTCGGAGAACGGCATCGACTTGTACTTGCGCAGGTTCTCGCGCATGCGGTCGTAGACCACGACCTTGTCGTTGACGGAGTAACCGATCATCGTCAGCAGTGCGGCGATGGCCGTCAGGTTGAAGTCGATGCCGGTGAGCGCGAAGAAGCCGATCGTCTTGGTGATGTCGAGCAGCAGGACCGCGATCGCGCCGACGGCGAAGTGCCATTCGAAGCGGAACCAGATGTAGAACAGGATCGCCACCATCGCGAGACCGACGGCAAGGAAGCCCGAACGCGCGAGTTCCGTGCTGATCGTCGGGCCGACGACTTCCGTCCGCTCGAAGGTCACGTCGGGAATGGTCTGAACGGCTGCATCCTTGATCTTGTTCAGGGCAACCGTCTGCTCCTGCTCACCGCCGGGCTGGCGCTGAACGCGGATCAGGACCGACTTGTCCTGGCCGAATTCCTGAAGGGCGACTTCACCGATGTTGAGCGACTCCAGACCATGGCGCAGCGCCGGCAGATCGAGCTTCTGCTTGGATGTCGCTTCCACCTGGATACCGCCGACGAAGTCGATGCCGTAGTTGAGGCCGGGCGTGAAGAACAACACGACCGAGCTGATCGACAGGAAGGCGGACATGCCGATGGCAACGAAACGGCCCTTCATGAAGGAGAAGGACGGCAGATGCGGAACACGTCCGAAGAGCGAGGGGATCTCGAGCTTCTTCATCTTCCGGCGGATGACGACTTCACGCATCATCAGGCGCACGACGGTCACCGACGTGAACATCGAGATGACGATGCCGAGCATCATGGTCACCGCAAAGCCCTTGACCGGTCCGGAGCCGAACGCAAACAGCAGCACGGTGCCCGAAAGCGTGGTGACGTTGGAGTCGATGATCGTCGCATAGGCTTTGTTGAAGCCGATATCGAGCGCCTTCATGGCGCCGGCGCCGCCCTCGGTTTCTTCTCGAATACGGGCATTGATGAGAATGTTGGCGTCCACCGCCATGCCGATGCCGAGGATGATACCGGCGATGCCGGGAAGCGTAAGGGTCGAGCCGAGCATTGCGAGCACGCCGATCGTCAGAATGGTGTGCAGTACCAAGCCGACGTTAGCGATCATGCCCCATGCGCCGTAGAGCACGACCATGAGGGCAACCACGAGGCCGAAACCGGCAAGGCCGGTGAAGATGCCCATGCGGATGGAATCGCTGCCGAGGTTCGGGCCAACGGAACGCTCTTCGATCACGGTCAACGGTGCGGGCAGTGCGCCCGAGCGCAGCAGTGCCGAAAGAACGGTTGCTTCCTGTGCGGTGAAATTACCGCTGATCTGACCGTTACCGCCGATGATCGGTTCGCGGATGACGGGCGCGGTCAGGACTTTGCCGTCAAGCACGATGGCGAAGGGCCGGCCGACATTGTCACGGGTGATTTCGGCGAACTGCCGGGCGCCGAGCGAATCGAAGGTGAACGAGACAATCGGCTCATTGGTGCGCTGGTCGAAGCCGGCCTTGGAATCGGCCAGACGCTCGCCTGAAATGGCGATGCGGCTTTCGACCGGATATCTGTTGCCGTCGTTGGCACCGGGCAGGATGTCGACGCCACGGGGCGCCGGCTGCGTCACGTCGACGGTCTGATCCAGCATGTGGAAGCTCATCTGGGCGGTCGAGCCCAGGAGTTGGCGGAGCCCGGTCGGATCCTGCAGGCCCGGAAGCTGGACGAGAATACGGTTGGAACCGACGCGCTGGATCAACGGCTCGGCGACGCCGACCGTGTCGACGCGCCGGCGAATGATCTCGAGGCTCTGTTCGACCGCCTTGGTCATCCGGTCGTTGAGGCCGGCTTCGGTCATTGCCAGGCTAATGTTGCCACCGTTCTCGGTGACTTCGATATCCGAGGCCGAACCACCGAAACCGAGCGTGCCGACAGGGGCTGCGAGCTCCTTGAGCTTCGGCAGCGCCTTTTCGAGGTCGGCCGGATCGTCGATCTTGACGGTGACGGCATCGCCGCTGATGCGCGCCGACGAGGCGGGAATGCGCTCGCCGCGAAGCGCCCTGCGCGTATCGTCGAGCAGGGTTTCAAGCCGCGCCTTGCGCAGGCCGGCGGCGTCGACCTCGAGGACGAGGTGAGAGCCGCCCTTCAGGTCGAGGCCGAGGGTAACGGGCTTCACCGGCAGCCAGGCGCCGAATTGCTCGCGTTGTGCCGGCGAGAGAACGTTTGGCAGCGCTGCTATGCATCCGAAGATGATAACGACGACATAGGCGAAAATCGCCCATTTGGATGTACGCATGTTGTGGTTCCAAGAGAGCCTGTACGGGCGAAAGCCGCGTGATCAGGACTTTGTTTCATCAAGGGCATGAACACGATCGCAGCGATCATCGTGCCCGAATATCAGCAATCACCAGAGGCGCGCGGAGGCGCACGGATTTGCGGGCCGCGGTTCGACAAACCATCGGCGAAGGGGGTACGGCCGAAAGCGAGGTCTTCGCCGGACGGCTCGAAAGCAAGAAACTGGACCGACGCAAGCAGCATCGGCACCGCGCCGTCGCCGGTCGCGGATTTGCCATCCTTGCGTTCGGCGGTAAAGCGCAGATCCGAAACCGGGGTGGCGCGCGAAATCTGGCGCGCGGCGGGGTGATCCGAAGGAACGGTGTCAGGCGCGGAGAAATTGCCCGCCTGCTGTTCGGCTGAAAGACGCGAGGAGAAGCCCTGCCCGACGACGATCAGCTGCATGGCGAGCGAGGCACAGAAGAGCCACAGCACGGCGATTAGCCGGCCGGCAAACTTGCCTCTGTTGCCACCACACACTGGGTCCATTCGGGACGCCGCCCCTTCCTCGGCGCTTGGCGCCTGAAAGTTCAATTCAGCCGGAATGCAACAAATCTAGCCGAAGAACATGGCCGGAATCGAGCACGAGGCGCTCTTAACACCATTGCGGGCGCGAAATGTCAAATTTCGCGCCGCTCAAACGGTGACATGATTTGCAGGTTACGCGGTTGCGCCGCTGGTTTTCACCTGATGAATCTCGATCAGCGACGGCCCGCTGCGCGCGCCGGCATCCGCAAGTGCCCGCGAAAGGTCAGTGACCGACGTCAGCCTTTCCGCCTCGATGCCATAGGCCTTGGCGGCGAGGATAAAGTCCGGCGCAGACGGCCTCACACCCTCCGGCGTCACACCGGAATCGATCATGTAGGACTCGATCTCCTGATAGCCGTCGTTGTTCCAGACGAGGAAGATCACCCGCGCTTGGACATCGACGGCAGAACCAATCTCGGCAAGCGAAAACTGGAAACCACCATCGCCGACAAGGCAGACGACCGGCCGCGACGGGTCGGCCACGGCAGCACCGACGGCTGCCGGCGGCGCGTAGCCCAATGCCCCGTACCCCGTCGCCGAGTTGAACCAGCTGCGCTGGCGCGGCGCGTCGCAATAAAGGTTGCCGGCGTAGACGGCCTGAGTGGAGTCACCGACGATGGTGCAGTCCGGCAGCGCCTTGTAGACCGCATCGATCACGGCAATCTCGGCCCGCATCTTCGCCGTCAGCTCCTTCAGCGCCGCCTTACGCGCTACCTCGGCGCGGGCCGCTCCATCCTTCGGCGCATGTCCCGGCAGGAAAGCCAGAATGCTCGCCGTCGCCGTCTTGGCGCCGGAGAGGATCGAAAGTGCGGCATGCGGACCGCGGGCCAGCTGTGCTGCATCGATGTCGGTACGGATCAGGTTGCGCAGCACCGGGAACCCGCCATCGGCATACATGTCGTAGTCGGTCTGGCCCATCTCAGTGCCAAGCGCCAGCACGAGATCAGCCTCCTTGAGCAGCGATCGCACCGCCTTGAGGCTGGGGCTTGCCGGAACGCGCAGCGGGCTGCCGGCCAGCATGCCGCGCGCATTCACCGTCGTGACGACGGGCGCGCCGATCTGCTCGGCAAGTGCCCTGACCTCCGCCTCGGCAGTCAGAGCGCCGCCGCCGCAGATGATCACCGGGCGGGTCGCGTCGGCGCAGAGGATCGCGGCGCGTTGTAGCGTCTCGCTGTCGGAGCGCGGACGGGTCGCGGCGGCCGAGCGGATCGTCTTCGGCTCGATCCGTGCCGTCATGACGTCGGTCGGGATCTCGATATGCACCGGCCCTGGCCGGCCGGACAGCAGCACAGAGAAAGCCCGGTCGACGACAAAAGGCAGGTCGTCGGGATTGAGCAAGGTGTGCGAATAGAGCGCCAGCGTCTTGATCATGCCGTGCTGGTCGGGAAGCTCATGCAGCAGCCCGCGACCGTGCCCAAGCGAATCGCGACGATTGACGCCTGAAATTACCAGCATCGGGATCGAATCCTGCCGGGCCTGCGCCATGGCGGTGATGGTGTTGGTCAAGCCCGGTCCGGTGATGACAAGGGCGACGCCCGGCTTGCCGCTGACGCGGGCATAGCCATCGGCCATGAAGCCGGCGCCCTGCTCGTGACGGGGGGTGACGTGGCGGATCTTCGATGCCGCCAGGCCGCGATAGAGCTCGACCGTATGAACGCCCGGAATACCGAACACCACCTCGACGCCATTGGCCTCGAGCAGATCGACCAGGGCTTCGCCTACTGTTTTCGTGGTCATGCGCGGCGCTCCTGACGCAGTGTGGCGCGCTCGGCAAGCACGGTGATGCGACGGCAAGCCTCGTCGATGTCCTTGTCGGGCACGGTCAGGCTGACGCGCAGAAAGTTCTGCGCCTCGTCACCGAAGGAGGATCCCGGCATCACCGCGACCCCCTCTTCCTCCAAAAGCGCCCAGGCGAAGGCTTCGCCGGTCATGCCGGTGGCCGACACGTCGATCAGCGTGAACATGCCAGCCTCCGGTGGCAAGACCAGGATGCCTGGCGCATTGGCGAGGCCCTCGACGATGCGGCGCGAGCGAGACTTGTAGGTCTCGCGCATCCGCCGCGCCGTATCGATGTCATGCGTCAGCGCGTAAGCCGTCATATCGGCAATGAACGGCTGCACGCCGAACAGCATGGTTTCCGACACCGGCAGAAGCCTATTGGTAAACTCCTCCGGCCCGACGGCCCAGCCGCTGCGGAAGCCTGGCGCTGCATGCGACTTGGAGATCGACGACACGACGATAGTGCGCTCGGCCAGATCCGGATTGTCGAACGGAGAGGCAAACACGGCGTCGAACACCAATTCCTCGTAGACCTCGTCGCAGACGATCCAGAGATCGTGGCGGCGCGCGACCTCGCCGATCTCGGCGATTTCAGCCGCGGTCAGTACGGCCCCGGTCGGATTGTGCGGCGTGTTGAGCAGCAGCACCCGGCATTCCGGCGTGATCGCCTTCTCGATATCGGCGGCCTGCATGTGAAAACCAAACTCCGGCTTCAGCGGCACCAGCACGTGATGGGCGCCCGTCGACTGGATGACGCCCTCATAGGTGGCGTAGAGCGGATCGCCGACGAGAACGGCATCGCCGGCCTCGACCAGGCCCAGCATGACGCCGAAGAGCGCCGTCTGCGTGCCCGGGAAGCACATGACGTTTTCGGTGGTGACATCGGCGCGGCGACGGCGGTACTTCTCGACGAGCGCCGCCACGACCGCATGCTCGCCGCGGCCGTTGGAATAACGATAGCGACCGGCATTCATGGCACGCTGGCATTCATCGAGCAGAGCGCGGTCCGGCGGCACGTCCGGCTCGCCGATCGTCAGCTCGATGATATCGGCACCACTCGCCTTCAGTTGCCGCGCACGGATGTGCAGCGACCATTTTCCCGAACCGAGGTCGGCGAGGCGTTCGGTGATCGATGCATACCGCATGGTGTTTTCTCCCGTTTTCATTGTTTGTCACTGCCAATCGAGGTGCCGAGCAGCGCCTCGACCGAGGCCATGGCGATGGCGACCAGTTCGCCTTCCCGAAACAGATCTCCCGCCAGGCACCCTTCGATCCACAGGCCGTCGACGAGGCCGTTGATCGCGATCGCGTAGGCGCGGCAGGTTTCCGCGTCGGCCGGTTTGTTCTTCACCGCCAAGAAATCGGCAAGCAGGTCCTGCAGCGTGTTGCGAAAGGTCAGGTAGCCGTCCCGGTGGATTTCGGCGAGGATCGGGTCGACGCGGACCTGGCTGATGAAAGCCGCCCAGAGCGAGATGCTGCGGCTGTCGGCGACCGGCTCGGTCAGGTTGATGGCGATGAAGTCCCTCAGCCGCGTTTCCGGGTCGCCTTCGACATGGGCGGCCTTGTCGGTCAGCGACGCGATCACCGCACGGTAGGCCTCGGCGACCATCTGGTCCTTCGATTCGAAATAGTGCCGGACCAGCCCAGCCGTCACCCCGGCGCGGATAGCGATCTGGCGCACTGTCGCACCCTTCAGGCCGAATTCGGCGATGCAATCGAGCGTCGCTTCGATCAGCTCCTGGCGGCGTTCTCCTTCAGGGGCCCGGTGAAACGCGCGACGATTCATGCCGTCATCCGTGCCATCATCCGCGCACGGGGGTCGGCGAACGGGTTCGTCAAATCCTTCGAGCGGAACGGATGCATGGGAGCTCCTTCAGGGAAAATCGGGCACGCGGCGGGCGATAAAAAAACGACGATACGTGTTATTATACGCTTGAACAATAGCGGCACAAGTGCAACCATGCCTGCCAACAAAGACCGTGACAAGCCAAAGATGCTGCACGGAAAGACGACAGGGGAACTGTTTCATGCCTTCACGGAAAGCTCGCAGAGCCATTGGATCGGCGCGTCGATGACGGATGCGGCCCAGGCAATCGCGGTCACTGACCTGCACAAGCGTTTCGGGCCATTGGAAGTGCTGAAGGGAGTTTCGCTCACAGCGAAACAGGGCGACGTCATCGCCATCATCGGCGGCAGCGGCTCCGGCAAGTCCACCTTCCTGCGCTGTATCAACATGCTGGAACTGCCGTCCGCCGGCACTGTCAGCGTACACGGCGAAAAGATCCGGATGAAACCGGACGGCCGCGGCGGACTTGTCCCGGAAGACCGAAAACAGGTCCAGCGCATCCGCAGCCAGCTCGGCATGGTCTTCCAGAGCTTCAATCTCTGGCAACACATGACAATCCTCGAAAACGTCATCGAGGCGCCGATCCATGTGCTCGGCAAACCGAAGGCCGAGGTGATCGCCACCGCCGAATCGCTGCTCAAGCGCGTCGGGCTCTATGAAAAACGCGATGCCTATCCGGCTTTCCTGTCGGGCGGTCAGCAGCAGCGTGCCGCCATCGCCCGCGCGCTCGCCATCCAGCCGCTGGTCATGCTCTTCGACGAACCGACCTCGGCGCTCGATCCTGAACTGGTCGGCGAAGTGCTCTCGGTGATCGGCGATCTCGCTCGCGAGAAGCGCACGATGATCCTCGTCACCCACGAGATGAAGTTCGCGCGCGACGTCGCCAATCACATCATCTTTCTGCACAACGGCGTCATCGAGGAACAGGGCTCGCCTGAGGCCATCTTCGGCGCGCCCAGATCCGAAAGGCTCAAGAAGTTCATCAGCTCCATTCACTGAATTCAACAATGCTCAACAACCAAAAAAGGGGAACAGCATGAAGAAGACATTGAAAGTCCTGGCGGTTGCGGCCGCCATCGCCGTCAGTGGCGGCATCGCCGCTTCGGCGGAAGCATTGAAGGTCGGCGTCGCCGCCGAGCCTTACCCGCCCTTCACTGCGCCGGATGCGAACGGCAACTGGGAAGGCTGGGAAGTCGAGTTCATGAAGGCCGTCTGTGCCGAGGCGAAGCTCGAATGCGTGCTGACCCCCGTCGCCTGGGACGGCATCATCCCGGCGCTGACCTCGAAGAAGATCGACATGATCATGAGTTCGATGTCGATCACCGACGAGCGGCTGAAGACGATCGACTTCTCCGACAAGTACTACAACACACCGACCGGCGTCATCGGCACCAAGGGCGTCGACTTCAAGCCGACGCCTGAAGGCCTTGCTGGCAAGACGATCGGTGTCCAGGTCTCGACCGTGCACCAGGCCTATGCCGCCAAGCATTTCGCCTCGGCCGGCATCGAGGTCAAGGAATACCAGACGCAGGACGAGGCCAACAACGATCTGGCCGCCGGACGCGTGGACGCGGTCCAGGCGGACGCGATCGCGCTCAAGGCCTTCCTTGCGACGGACCAGGGCAAGGAGTGCTGCGACTACAAGGGTGATGTGGCCGAGGACGTGGCCGTGATCGGCCCGGGCGTCGGCGTCGGCCTGCGCAAGGGCGAGACCGAACTCAAGGACAAGCTCAACACCGCGATCAAGGCGATCCGCGACAACGGCACCTACGACACGTTCTCGAAGACGTACTTCGACTTCGACATCTACGGCAAATAAGGCGCAACCGGCCGGCAGCCCTCGGGCTGCCGGCCGGTGCCTTCGGAGGTCGAAGACGCATGGCATCGGATTCTATCGTCAACTGGAGCCTGCTCGCACTGTCCGCACCCGGTTGGGGCGGCGTGCTGCTGCAGGGTTTCTTCAACTCGATCCAGATCGCCGTCGGCGGTTTTGCGCTCGGCATGGCGCTCGGCGTCGGCGGCGCCTTCGGCAAACTCTATGGCGGTCCGATCCTGCGTGACCTGCTCGAATGCTACACCACGGTCGTCAGGGCCGTGCCCGAGCTGGTGCTCATCCTTCTGCTCTACTACGCCGGCACCGATCTGTTGAACCAGTTGCTGGCGCTGTTCGGCATCGGCCCGGTCGACATCAGCGGCCTGATGGCCGGCATCTTCGTCATCGGCGTGGTTCAGGGCGCCTATTCGACCGAGGTGCTTCGCGGCGCGATCAAGGCGGTTCCGGCCGGGCAGATCGAAGCCGCCCGCGCCTATGGCATGTCGCCCCTGAAGGTGCTGCGGCGTGTCACCTTGCCGGCCATGCTGCCCTACGCCATCCCGGGCCTTTCCAATCTGTGGCTGATCGCCACCAAGGACACGGCGCTTCTGGCCGTCGTCGGCTTCAGCGAACTGACGCTCGTCACGCGCCAGGCGGCGGGCACGACCAAGGCCTATCTGTTGTTCTTCCTTGCGGCCGGCGCGCTCTATCTGGCGCTGACGCTCATCTCCAACATCTTCATCGGCATGCTGGAACGACATGCGAGGCGCGGTTTCGCGGAGCAGCGATGACGGATCAAACCACCCACGCCATCGCCTTCACGCCCGAGGACCTGCCGAACGCGCGCAGTTTCTTCCAGCCGCATCGCATCGTGATGATGCTGGTCTTTGCCGCGTTCGTCGTCACCGTCGCCGTCTTCATGCGCTGGGACTGGTTGCCGCGCTACCTGCCGCGTCTCGGCTGGGGCATTCTCATCAGCCTGGTGATGCTGTTCAGCACATCGATCCTCGGCTTCCTGCTCGCCGTACCGATCGGCCTGGCGCAGGTGACCGGCCCGTGGTTCTTCAAGTTGCCGGCAAAGGTGTTCTGCACCGTCATTCGCGGCACGCCGCTGCTCCTCCAGCTTTGGCTTCTCTATTACGGGCTCGGCTCGCTGTTCCCGCAGTTTCCTGCCATCCGCCAATCCTTTCTCTGGCCGTATCTGCGCGAAGCATGGCCCTATGGCGTCGCGGCGCTGACGATATCCTTCGCAGCCTACGAGGGCGAAGTGATGCGCGGCGCTTTTGCAGGCGTTCCCGCCGGCGAACTGGAAGCTGCCAAGGCCTATGGCATGAGCCGTTGGACGATGTTCCGCCGCATCTGGCTGCCGCGCGCCATCCACCGTGCCCTGCCGACGCTCAATGGCGAGGCAGTGCTGCAGCTGAAATCAACGCCGCTGGTGGCGACGATCACCGTCGTTGACGTCTACGCGGTGATTTCGAAGGTCCGCCAGGAAACGTTCCTGACCTACGAGCCGCTGCTGCTGCTCGCGCTCATCTACATGTGCCTCACCGGCATTCTGGTGGTGGCCTTCCGCACGTTCGAGAATCGCATACCAACCCGTGGTGCATGACATGAAGCTTTCCTCCTCCATCGACAACGCCATGCCGGACCTCGTCGCCATCCGGCACGATCTGCATGCCCACCCCGAACTCGGCCTGGAGGAGACGCGCACCTCCGCCTTCATCGCCCGGCACCTCGCCGAACTCGGCTACGAGGTGACGACGGGGCTTGCCAAGACCGGCGTCGTCGGGACGTTGCGCAATGGCAGCGGGTTACGTTCGATCGGCATTCGCGCCGATATCGATGCGCTTCCGATCCTTGAGGAAACCGGCCTCGGCTACGCCAGCAAGACACCGGGGCTGATGCATGCCTGCGGCCACGACGGCCACACGACGATGCTGCTCGGCGCGGCACGCGCCCTTGCCGAACGCCGCAATTTCGATGGCACCATTCACCTGATCTTCCAGCCGGCCGAGGAGAATTTCGGCGGCGCCAAGATCATGATGGACGAAGGGCTGTTTGAAAAATTCCCCTGCGACGCGGTCTTTGCGCTTCACAACGAACCGGGCCTGCCCTTCGGGCAGTTCGCTTTGCGCGAAGGGCCGATCATGGCGGCGGTCGACGAAGCGCGGATCACCGTGCACGGACGCGGCGGCCATGGTGCCGAACCGCAGGACACCGCCGACCCGATCGTCTGCGGCGCTTCGATCATCATGGCGCTGCAGTCGATCGTCTCGCGCAACATTCACCCGATGGATCCGTCCGTCGTCACCGTCGGCGCCTTCCATGCCGGCTCCGCCAGCAACATCATCCCGGAGCGCGCCGAGATCGTCGTCGGCATCCGGTCCTTCGACCCCGCCGTGCGCGACGAGCTGGAGCGCCGTATCCGCATGATCGCAGAGGCGCAAGCCGCAAGCTTCGGCATGCGCGCAACGGTCGACTATCTGCGCAGCTACGACGCGACCATCAACCACAAGGCAGAGACGGATTTTGTCCGCGATCTTGCCGTCCGCTTTGCCGGTGCCGACAAGGTGATCGATCTCGCCCGCCCGTTCATGGGCAGCGAGGACTTCGCCTACATGCTGCAGGAGCGGCCGGGGACTTACTTCTTCCTCGGCTCGAAAGTGAGCGGCGAGGAGAAGCCGCTCCATCATCCCGCCTACAACTTCAACGACGATCTTCTGCCCGTCGGCGCCGCCTTCTGGACGGAGCTTGCGGAAGCCTATCTGCCGACGCGCTGAAAACGGCGACACAACACCAAGCGCCCCCATGTGCTCGTGCCATCGATGACCGGCGCGCCCGCTCCCTTTTGCCGCAAGCGCGACATTGCCGCAGTGTGACAACGTGGCGGCCGGCCCATCATTGACCTTTGGCAATTTTGGCTCAGATTCAATCACATGCTGAAATTCGGGTGCAACCACAGGATTGGCCCGGCCCGAAAGGCACCGCGTAACGCCTTAGGTCGGAAACGATCCGAGGCCGAAAGTGCGCAGCAGACCAGAGAGCTGCAGTGAGCCTTGCGCGTCCAAATGGACACGCGGCGCTGCACGTCTGAAAGGATTGTGCCGTGTTTGAAAATTTCGATGCGACGATACTTGCCCGCATCCAGTTCGCCTTCACCGTCTCGTTCCACATCATCTTCCCCGCCTTTTCGATCGGGCTTGCGAGCTACCTTGCGGTGCTCGAAGCGTTGTGGCTGTGGAAGAAGGACGAGGTCTATCTCGAGCTCTTCAATTTCTGGAAGACGATCTTTGCCGTCGCCTTCGGCATGGGCGTCGTCTCCGGCATCGTCATGTCCTACCAGTTCGGCACCAACTGGAGCGTCTTTTCCGACAAGGCAGGGCCGATCATCGGGCCGCTGATGGGCTACGAGGTGTTGACCGCCTTCTTCCTCGAGGCGGGGTTCCTGGGCGTCATGCTCTTCGGCCTCAACCGCGTCGGCCCGAAACTGCATTTTCTGGCGACTGCCATGGTCGCGATCGGCACGCTGATCTCGGCCACCTGGATCCTTTCGGCAAATTCGTGGATGCAGACGCCGAGGGGCTTCGAGATCAATGCGGTCGGCCAGTTTGTGCCGGTCGATTGGTGGGCTATCGTCTTCAACCCGTCCTTTCCCTATCGCCTGGTGCACATGGTGCTTGCCGCCTATCTGACGACCGCCTTCGTCGTCGGCGCCTGCGGCGCCTGGCACCTCATCCGCAAGACGGCGCCGCGCCGGGCGCGAAAGATGTTCTCGATGGCGATGTGGATGGCGGCGATCGTTGCGCCGATCCAGATCTTTGCCGGCGACATGCACGGCCTCAACACGCTGGAACATCAACCGGCCAAGGTGATGGCGATGGAAGGCCACTACCAGAGCCACCCGGACGGCGCGCCGCTCATCCTCTTCGGCATTCCCAATTCCGCCGAAAAGCGCGTCGACTACGCCATCGACGTGCCGAAGCTGTCGAGCCTCATCCTCAAGCACGATCTCAATGCGCCGCTTGCCGGCCTCGACACCATTCCCGACGAACTGCATCCGCCTGTTGGTATCATCTTCTGGTCGTTCCGCGTCATGGTCGGCCTCGGCTTCGCCATGCTCGGTATCGGGCTGTGGAGCCTGTGGTGTCGGTATCGCGGCACGCTTGACAGCAATGCCTGGCTACACCGTGCAGCAGTCCTCATGGGCCCGGCCGGCTTCGTCGCCGTGCTTGCCGGTTGGATCACCACGGAGGTCGGCCGCCAGCCCTATACGGTCTACGGCCATCTGCTGACGGCAGACTCGGTCGCACCGATTGCGGCCCCTGCCGTCGGCGCTTCGCTGCTGGCCTTCATCATCGTCTACTTCTTCGTTTTCGGCGCAGGCACTTTCTACATCCTGCGGCTGATGGCGCGGCTGCCGCGTGATCCGACGCCGGATCTCGACGAGGGGCCGATCCGCACGGCCGGTGCCGCCCTCGCCAACCCCCATGGAGGTCATCATGGACATTGATCTGCCGCTGATTTGGGCCGGCATCATCGCCTTTGCGGTGCTCGCCTATGTCATCCTCGACGGGTTCGACCTCGGTGTCGGCATCCTTTTCCCGTTCTTTCCGCAAAAGCATGATCGCGACGTGATGATGAACTCGGTCGCACCCGTCTGGGACGGCAACGAGACCTGGCTCGTGCTGGGCGGTGGCGGCCTGATGGCGGTGTTCCCGCTCGCCTACGCCACCATCCTGCCGGCACTTTACGCGCCCATCATCGCCATGGTCATCGGCCTTATCTTCCGTGGCGTTGCCTTCGAATATCGCTGGCGCACCAAGCGGGCCGAGTATCTCTGGAACTGGGCCTTTGCCGGCGGCTCGATGCTCGCCGCATTTGCCCAAGGCATCACGCTGGGGGCGCTGGTTCAGGGCATTCCGGTTGAGAACCGGGCCTATACCGGCGGCTGGTGGGACTGGTTGACGCCATTCTCGATCATGACCGGCATCGCCGTCGTCGTCGGCTATGCACTGCTCGGCGCCACCTGGCTTGTCATGAAGACCCATGGGGATCTGGCGGAGCGGGCTCGCAGCCTTGCCCTCAAATGCTCGTTCGGCACAATCGCCGCCATGGGCATCGTCAGCCTGTGGACGCCCTTCCTCGAACCGCTCTATCTGCAGCGCTGGTTCGGCTGGCCGACGGCAATCTTCAGCATCATCGTGCCACTGCTGGTGCTCGGTTGCCTCTATCTTCTGATAACCGGCATCAGGACCCGTCATGACACCCGGCCGTTCCTTGCCGCGCTGGGGCTGTTCGTGCTCGGCTATGCCGGCATCGGCATCAGCTTCTTTCCCTATATCGTGCCGCCATCGCTGACGATCTGGGATGCGGCGGCACCTGACGCCAGCCTGTCGTTCCTGCTTGCCGGCGCGCTGGTGCTGGTGCCGATCATCCTTGCCTATACCGGCTACGCCTATTGGGTCTTCCGCGGCAAGATCGACCCGGAGGAGGGCTACCATTGAAAAGCGAAACGGGAACCGGTCGCAAGCTTCTGTGGTTTGTCGGCCTCTGGTGTGCGGGCGTGGTGACCGTCACCGTCGTCGGCCTGATAATCAAGCTGATGATCGGCACCTGATCATGATGGTTCGGTGACAGGGCATAAAGCCTCGCTCAAGCTTGGCGGGTTAGCTTTTCCCAACACGTCAGCAGGCGATCGCCGCGGACGGAGACAGGACCGCACCCTCCTCCCTCGCCAAGCGATCGCCTGCTGAGGTGACCACCAACCCGGTGGCACCTGGTGATTACGGTCCCGGTGTCACCTCGTGATCACCGTTCCGCTGACACTGGGACCGTGCGACCCTGTTGCCTCTTCTCAGATCCCCCGCCGTTTGTTAGCAGTGCGCCGCAAGAGCGCCGCGTGCCCCTGCGGGCGCAAGGCATCCCTGCCGCAACCGGACGAGACAGATGCAAAAGACCCCAGCCGAATGCACTGATATGGCCGATGTGCGCGCCGAGATCGATCGGCTCGATCAGGCGCTGATGGCGCTTTTCGCCGAGCGCTGGGGCTATATCGACCGCGCCGCAGAGATCAAGCGGCCGCTGAAGCTGAAGGCCGATATCCCGGCGCGGGTCATGGAAGTGCGCGAGAATGCCCGCAAGAATGCCGAGAGCCAGAACCTGGACCCGGATTTCTACGAGGAGATCTGGGCACGGCTGATCAACCACGCGATCGCGCATGAACAAAAGATACTGGGCGAAACGAGCGACGATCAAACGCCCTGATCGAGGGCCTCAGACCAATCGCATCTGCGGGCGTGGCAGGTCGTAGCTGTTCTTGCGTGAAAGATGCTCTTCCCAGGCGAAGGCGCTCTCTACGATCTGGTCAAGACTTGCATGGGCCGGCACCCATCCAAGCTTCAGCCGTGCGAGCGCGGGATCGGCAACGATGCGAGCGATATCGCCCGGTCGCCGCGGCCCATGCTTAACCGCAATGTCACGGCCAGAGATGCGCCTGATGGTGTCGATGACCTGCAACACCGAAAAACCCTCGCCGTAGCCGCAATTGCTGATCAACGGCTCGCCACCGGCCCTGAGATAGGCAAGCGCACGCATGTGGGCTTCGACGAGGTCGGCCACGTGGATGTAATCGCGGATGCCGGTGCCGTCGGGCGTGGAATAATCCGTGCCGTAGATATCGACCTTCGGCCGCTTGCCGAGCGCGGCTTCACAGGCGACCTTGATCAGATGGGTTGCGCCGGTCGTCGACTGACCTGTCCTACCCAGGGGATCGGCGCCGGCGACGTTGAAATAGCGCAGCGCCACATAGCTGAAATCGTGGGCTGCAGCGGCATCCCGCAGGATCAATTCGGCCATCAGCTTCGATAGCCCATAGGGGCTTTCGGGGTGGAGGGCTGTCGTCTCGCGCACGGGTTCCGCGCCGTCCTGGCTGCCATAGACGGCCGCCGTCGACGAGAAAACGAAACCGCCGATCCCCGCTTTCACGCCGGCCTCTATCAGCGTACGCGTGTTGCCGGTGTTGTTTTCGTAATAGGCAAGCGGGTTGGCAACCGATTCAGGAACGATCGCCGAACCGGCGAAATGCACGACCGCATCGATGCTGTTCTCGTCGAAGATGCGTGCCAGCAATACCTTGTCGCCGACATCGCCACGGTAGAAACGCGCCTCTGATGGCACGGCCCAGCGGAAACCGGTCGACAGTCGATCGAGCACGACCACATCCTCGTGGGCGTCGAGCAACGCCCACGTCATGTGGCTGCCGATATAGCCGGCACCGCCCGTTACCAACACAGCCATTTACTGCTTCCCGTTCCCTGGAACATAGGAGACAGCAAAACCCACAGATGCTTTCGGAATAGGTAAGGGCCGCACGTCTGCGCGGCCGCGGGACCACAATTCCTTGGTGTAGAGTTAAGAAATAGTCACGCCGAAAGGTCGGCGGGGCACTTACAGCGCCGCGCGTCAAATCTGACGCGCTAAGGACGCTGTAACATTCTAAACTTGCTGCATAATTTTTGCCTTAAATCTATCCTGATTTAAGGAATTATGCAGGAGCGCACGCCGACCTAAGCGATGGCGACCGTTACCGACCGAGAATGTAATTTTGCAGGCGGTGTGCCGCTTCCGCGACCTGCGCCGGATCACGCAGGAAGCAGGCGCGCATGAACAAGGAGCCGCCATCGCCGAATGCGGTTCCCGGCGCAAGGCCAACGCCTGTCTTGTCGACGATGTCGATCGCCGCAGCGCGCGAATCCGTGACGCCGTCGATCTTGAGGAACGTATAGATCGCACCGTCCGGCTTCAGCGTTTCGACCCGATTGGTGGCGATCAGCGCGTCGCACAAGAGGTCACGGCTCTGTGCGGCCTTGGCAATGTTGGCGTCGACGAAAGCATCGCCCTCTTCCAACGCCACGACGGCGCCGCGCTGCATGAACTGCGCCACGCCTGAGGTTGCATATTGCACCAGGTTTTCAAGCACCTGGCCGATTGCCGGCGGGGCGACGATCCAGCCGACGCGCCAACCGGTCATCGACCAGTTCTTGGAGAAGGAGTTGACGAAGATGATGCGCTCGTCGTCGTCCATCACATCAAGGAAAGAAGGCGCCCGGCCGCCTGCGTAGTGATAAAGCGCATAGATCTCGTCGGCGACGATCCAGAGGCCGTGCTTGCGCGCCAGCGCCAGAATGGCGCGAAGATCGTCATGGCTGGCGGTCCAGCCGGTCGGGTTGGACGGCGTGTTGATGAAGAGAGCCTTGGTCTTCGGACCGATTGCCGCTTCGAGCCGCTCGTGATCGAGCTGCCACGTGCCGTTTTCGAAGCGGAGCTCAACGGAGACGGGCTTGACGCCCGACAGCTCGGCAGCCGCGGCAAAATTCGGCCAAGCCGGGGTCAAAAGCACCATCTCGTCGCCCGGCGAGGTGATCGCCTCGATCGAAAGCTTGATTGCCTGCATGCCGGAGCCGGTGACATAGAAATGCTCCGGTGACAGGGTCTTCTGGAACCGGCGCTGGTAATAGCGCGACAGCGCTTCGCGCAGTGGCGGGATGCCGCGCTGCCAGGTGTAGAAGGTTTCTCCGGCGAGCAACGCTTCGCTGGCGGCCTCGGAAATGAAGGTCGGGGTCGAAAGATCGCCTTCGCCGACCCAGAGCGGGATCAGACCGTCGCGCCCACGGGCATAGTTCACGACCTCGACGATGCCGCTTTCCGGCGCCGAGAGTGCACGGGGACTGAGGGTGGTGATGATGGTCATCGACGGGCTCCTGGATCACGTTTTTGATTTGGTCGGGTTGGCTCGACCCAAATCAAAAACGTGATCGATTTTCATGAGTTAGAGCGGGATGCGGGCGGAAAACCGCCCACACTTTTCCTGATCCCGCTCCGGATCGCCCGTCGCTTCTAGCCGCTTTCGCAGCGGCGATCACGCGACTTTATCTGACCGGTTTATTGATTTCTATGATGTTTCGCGGGCTTCGGTCGACGACGCCGGAGCCCGCGGGAAGAGGAAACTCAGGCGCGCTGCTTCAAGAGATCGCGGATTTCCGAAAGCAGCCGGACATCTTCCGGCGGCGGAGCGGCCGGCTCGGATTCCTTCTGCTTTTCGACCGATGCACGCACGCGGTTTACCGCTTTGATCATCAGGAAGATGATCCAAGCGAGGATCAGAAAGTTGATGAGGACAGTGATGAAGTTGCCATAGGCGAAGACGGCGCCCTGTTCACGGGCAGCGGCAAGAGACGTCGCCGTCACGTTGGCCGAGAGCGGCAGGAAGTAGTTGGAGAAGTCGAAACCGCCACCGGTGAGCGCACCGACAACGGGCATCACCAGGTCTTCGACGATCGACGTGACGATCTTGCTGAAAGCGGCGCCGATGATCACACCCACCGCGAGATCCATCACGTTCCCGCGGGCAACAAACTCTTTGAACTCATTCAGCATACGTCTCTCCGTATTATCCCCGTTGAAAGCGACCGCTGGCGCTGTCCCGCGCTGCAACCGTTTACGGAAACTAAACCAAAGCGGGCAGGGGGGAAACCATTCTTTGCCTTTGATCAAATCGTATGCAAGCGAGTTGCCCGATTGCGATCGCCCGCTGACGACACCGGCGGGCCGCGCGCTTTCTTCAACGCCGCCTTGAACTTAAGACTGATGCCGAGGCAATTCTCAACCTCTTGCAGTTGGCCTATGCTTGCCCCCGGAGGAATGAGGCATGCTCTCGGGTTCGGTCATCTTCGCCTCGGCCTTCGCCTATCTGCTGCTGCTTTTCGCAGTCGCAAGCTACGGCGACCGGCGGGCCAGGAAAAAAAGCACTGCGGTCAACGGCAGGCCGCTGGTCTATGCGCTGAGCCTTGCGATCTATTGCACGTCCTGGACCTATTTCGGCGGCATCGGCCTTGCGGCCGAGCGTGGCCTCGAGTTCACCGGCATCTATATCGGCCCGATCCTGATGTTCACGCTTGGCATGCCGCTGATCCGCAAGATCATCCGGCTTGCCAAGACCGAGAAGCTGACATCGGTCGCCGACTTCATCGCCGCCCGCCATGGCAAGAACCCGGCGGTGGCGGCGATCGTTGCGCTGATTTCGCTGGTGGGCGCCGTGCCCTATATTGCGCTGCAGCTGAAGGCGATCTCGAGCTCGGTCGCGGCGATGATCAACACCAGCGACTATGGCATCGGCGCCGGGCAAAGCTTCATCGACCTGCCGCTCCTCGTCACCCTGTTCCTCGCCTGCTTCGCCATCGTCTTCGGCACCCGCCATACGGATGCAACCGAACACCAGGACGGCCTGATCCTCGCGATCGCGATGGAATCGGTGGTCAAGCTGGTGGCGCTGATCACCGCCGGCCTCTACATCGTATTCGTGATTTTCGACGGGCCGACGCATCTGTGGACCCTCGCCCAGCAAAGCCCGGCGGTCGAAAAGGCGCTCTCCTACGAAACGCCGATCGCGCGCTGGATCCTGCTGATCGTCACCTCGGCCTTTGCGATCATCATGCTGCCGCGGCAGTTTCATGTCACTGTCGTCGAGAACCGCACCGAAGGCGAGTTGCGCACCGCCGGCATTCTCTTTCCGCTCTACCTCGTCGCCATCAACCTTTTCGTTCTGCCGATCGCCATTGCCGGCATCCTGACCTTCTCGGGATCCGGCGACGCCGACCTCTACCTGCTGACGCTGCCGCTCGCCAACGGCCTGCCGCTATTGACGCTGATTACCTTCATCGGCGGTTTTTCGGCAGCGACGGCCATGGTCATCGTTGCCTCCGTGGCGCTGTCGATCATGATTTCCAACGACATCGTCATGCCAGTCTTCCTGCGCCGCAATCTCGGCCAGCGCGGCGGGCTGCAGGAAAATCTCGCGGGCACACTGCTCAATATTCGCCGCACGGCGATCTTCGTCGTGCTTTTGCTCGGCTATGCCTATTACCGTTCGGCCGATATCAGCGCCGGCCTCGCCTCGCTCGGGCTTCTCTCCTTCGTTGCCATTTCGCAGATGGCACCTTCTCTGCTCGGCGGCCTGGTCTGGCGTCAGGCCAATGCCCGCGGCGCCATCTGCGGCATGGTCTCGGGCTTCTTCGTCTGGGCCTATCTCCTGTTCCTGCCGAGCCTCGGCGGACCGGATAATTCGCATGTCGCAACGACGGTCCTCAGTTTCCTGCTACCCCTCACCGAGGTCTTTTCCGGCACTGACGCCGATCCTCTGGTCAACGCCACCGCGCTCAGCCTGCTCGTCAATCTGACCATGTACGTGCTCGCCTCGCTGACCCGGGCACCCAAGCCGCTCGAACGTTTTCAGGCGGGGGTCTTCATCACCCGGCGCTCGCGCAGCGAGAGGGCGTTTCGCGGCCGAAAGACCAAGATCACCGTCCGCGACCTCAAGGCGACGATCGCCCGCTATATGGGCGACGAGCGCATGCAGCGTTCGTTCCATACCTATGAGCGCCAGTCCGGCCGCTGGCTCGACGACAATGCGCCCGCCGACATGGCGCTGGTGCATTTTTCCGAGCAGCTGCTCGGCAGCGCCATCGGCTCGTCCTCGGCCCGCCTCGTGTTTTCGCTGGTGTTGCAACGGGTCGACGACACCTCGTCGGATACGGCCTGGCTGCTGGACCAGGCAAGCGAAGCGCTGCAGTACAATCAGGACATGCTGCAGACCGCGCTTTCGCAGATGGACCAGGGCATCGCCGTCTTCGACAACGCCAACAACTTGATCATCTGGAACCGGCGTTTCCGCCAGCTGCTCGACCTGCCGGAAGCCGCCGGCCAGGTGGGTTTCCCGCTTGCCGACATCGTCGCGATCCTCACCAAGCGGGGCGATATCCGCAAGGAGGACGAGAAGCGGCTGATCGCCAACTTCCTGACGCTCGACAAGCCATTCCTGATGGAGCTTGGAAACGGCCAGCAGATCATTGAAGTGCGCACCAACGCAATGCCCGACAAGGGTATCGTCACGACCTACACCGACATCACCCAGCGGGTCGCCGCCGACATGGCGCTGAAGCAGGCAAACGAGACGCTCGAGCTTCGGGTGGCCGAGCGCACCGGCGAACTGACCCGGGTGAACCACGAACTCGCCGAGGCTCGCGCCGCCGCCGAAGAGGCCAATATCGGCAAGACGCGCTTCTTTGCCGCCGCCGGCCACGACATCCTGCAGCCGCTCAACGCCGCCCGGCTCTACTCCTCCTCGCTGGTCGAACGCCTCGGGGAATCGGACAACAGCACGCTGGTGGAAAACATCGATTCCTCGCTGGAATCGGTAGAAGCCATTCTTGGTGCCGTTCTTGACATATCCCGCTTGGACACCGGCGCGATGAAGGCGCGCCTGCAGTCGGTCCCGCTCAACGACCTCTTGCGCCGGGTCGAGACGGATTTCGCGCCGATGGCACGGGCGAAAGACCTCGAGCTGGTGGTGATGCCGACGTCGCTGGTGGTGCGCACGGATCCGAACCTGCTCCGGCGCGTCGTGCAGAACCTGGTCTCGAACGCCGTCAAATACACGCTCCGAGGCAAGGTGCTCGTCGGCGTGCGCCGGCGCGGCAAGATGGCGACGATCGAAGTGCTGGATTCCGGCATCGGCATCCCGTCATCGAAGTTCCGCACCGTCTTCAAGGAGTTTGCGCGCCTCGACGAGGGCGCCCGCACCGCATCCGGGCTCGGCCTCGGGCTTTCGATCGTCGACCGGATTTCGCGGGTGCTTAACCATCCCGTCAGCCTGCAGTCCAAGCCCGGCAAGGGCACCGGTTTCAAGGTCACGGTGCCGCTCGATCCAACGGCGGGAGAACGGGTCGCCGTCCCGCCCGTGCCGACGACCAAGGCCAGCGAGGCGCTCAACGGCCTGCGCGTGCTCTGCATCGACAACGAGCCGCGCATCATCGAAGGCATGCGGGTGCTGCTATCGGGCTGGGGCTGCGTCGTCACGACGGCGGAATCGCTTAACGCCTGCACCGAGATGTCGACGTCCACGCAGGAGCGTCCGCACGCCATCATCGCCGACTACCATCTCGACGACGGCACCGGCATCGAGGCGATCGCGCGCATCCGGGCGCTGTTCGGCGACAACATACCGGCTTTGCTCGTCACCGCCGACCGGTCGCCGGAAGTGCGCGGCGCGGCGGAGCGCGACGGCGTCGGCCTGCAGAACAAGCCGGTGCGGCCAGCCGCCATGCGGGCATGGCTGACCCAGCTCTCGACGGCGGCAAAGACGGCTGCGGAATAGTCGCTAATGCGGTGTCGCGCATAAAGCGCGCTGCGTTCTTTTAGGAACGCTTTTCGAACTCAAAGCGCTGGTTCCGTCGCATGTCGCGATCGCAAAACCGGGTGCCCACTTTTGCGCGGGATGCTCTAGGCCGCCGCCACAGTACCGATCTTCGAAAGCTGGATGACGGCCTGCGTGCGGCTGTCGACGTTGAGCTTCAACAGGATCGCCGAGACATGCGCCTTGATGGTCGCCTCGGAAACCCCGAGCTCATAGGCGATCTGTTTGTTGAGCAGGCCCTCGCCGAGCATGCTCAGAACGCGCGATTGCTGCGGCGTCAAGGTTTGCAGCCGCTGCAGGAGATCGGCGACCTCCGGCTCGTATTCCTGCCCCTGCTCGTAGCCGGCCGGCACGAAGACTTCGCCGGCCATGACTTTCTCGATGCCATCGCGGATTTCCTCGATCCCCGCCGATTTCGACAGGAAGCCGGAGGCGCCGAGATCGAGCGCCCGGTGGATCGTCGCCGGGTCGTCATGTGCGGAAACCACCATGACCGGCAGGCTTGGAAATTCGGCGCGAAGGGCGATCAGGCCCGACAGGCCGCTGACGCCGGGCATGGTGAGGTCGAGCAGCATCAGGTCTGCGTCGGGACAATCGGCGGCGGCCTTGCGCGCGGCAGCGAAGTCGCCGGCTTCGACGATGGCAGGCGCGCCGGCCATGCCGCTCAATGCCTGCCGCATGGCGCCGCGAAAGAGCGGGTGGTCGTCTGCGATGATGATGGTCATGTCCGGCGTCATGTCGCTCCCTCCCAAGAGCTTCGGCTGCAGCCCGCGTCCCCACGCCGGTTGTAGCCGCACAGTCCGTCCGACCCGTCAGGTCTTCTGCGGCGACGTTCCGTCGCTGCTGCCTTCAAGATCCTTCACGATATCCATGAACTTGCGCATCATTCTTTCCATGATGCCCATTGTCCGGTCAATCTCTTCGTCGGTCGGAAGGTCCGGTTTTGCGACGGCCCCACCGGATTTAGCGGCCTTTTCCAACGCTTCCACCCGCTTGGTAAGGAGATCGATCTCCAATTCGAAAGCCGTGCGCTCATCGGCAGCCATGCGGCAAACGAGCTGACCGTCTTTCTCCTGGCAGAGCGAGACCTCGCCGGTCTGGGTGTCGAGCCGGGCAATGCCGGTGTCCGACTTCTGCATGGCGTAGCGACCGGGCGCCGGTTCCTGGGCGCGTGCGCCTGCGGCAAGGCCGAGGCTGCCGCCTATAAGCATGACTGCAATTGCTCTTCTCATGATTTCCTCTCCGTTGCGGACATACGGGCGGAAATCCGCCGGTGAAAGATCTTCAGCAATGGACAATCGCCGATATTTGCGGCAAGGCCACGACAGGATATCACGACGGACAAGCGGGCATCATGAGCTCAATCATATACAAGATCGTTCCGGCCGCACTATGGCAGGAAGCCAAACGCACCGGCCGTTTTGATGGCGCGCCCATCGACCTCGCGGACGGCTTCATCCACTTTTCGACCGGCGAGCAGGCGATCGAAACCGCCGCCCGCCACTTCGAAGGGCAGGAAGGCCTGCTGCTGGTGGCGATCGATGGCGATGCGCTCGGCGAAGAGCTGGTCTATGAGCCGTCACGCGGCGGTGCCCTTTTCCCGCATCTCTACGCACCGCTGTTCCTTTCGGCCGTCCTGTGGGAAAAGCCGCTGCCGCTCGGCGCCGATGGCCTTCACGTCTTCCCGGAACTCGAGGCATGACCAATCCCTTTGCCAATCTTGCCCGCCGCGGCCTTTTCCTCTTCGATCCGGAGGCAGCCCACGGACTGTCGATCAAGGCACTGAAGACCGGCCTCGTGCCGAGCTGTCCGTCCAGACAGGACAAGCGGCTTGCCCAGACCGTTGCCGGTATTGCCTTCCCCAATCCGCTCGGCATGGCAGCTGGATACGACAAGAATGCCGAGGTGCCGGAAGCGCTTTTGAAGATCGGCTTCGGCTTTACCGAAATCGGAACGGTGACGCCGCGTCCGCAATCGGGCAACGACAAGCCGCGCATCTTCCGCCTGGTGGAAGACGAAGCGGTGATCAATCGCCTCGGCTTCAACAATGAGGGCCACGGCGCAGCCCTGGCCCGCCTCAAGGCCTGCTCGCGCGACGCGCTGATCGGCGTCAATATCGGCGCCAACAAGGACAGTGCCGATCGCATCGGCGACTATGTCAGCGGCATCCACACCTTCTACTCCGTCGCCAGATATTTCACCGCCAACATCTCCTCGCCGAACACGCCCGGTCTTCGCGACCTGCAGGCGCGCGAAAGTTTGGCGACGCTGCTTTCGGCCGTGCTTGCTGCGCGCGACGAGGAAGCCTCGCGCAGCAACAGGCGCGTGCCGGTCTTCCTCAAGATCGCTCCCGATCTGACCGAGGAAGGCCTGGATGACATCGCGGCCGAAGTGCTCGCCCAAGATCTCGACGGGCTGATCGTCTCGAACACGACGCTTTCGCGCGATGGCCTCAAAGACCAGGCCCAGGCGAAGGAAGCCGGCGGCCTTTCCGGCAAGCCGCTGTTCGAGAAATCGACGGCCGTTCTTGCCCGGATGCGCAAGCGCGTCGGCCCGGCCCTGCCGATCATCGGTGTCGGCGGCGTCAGTTCGGCCGAAACGGCTGCAGAGAAGATCCGCGCCGGCGCCGACCTGGTCCAGCTCTATTCCTGCATGGTCTATGAAGGTCCGGCGCTGCCCGGCCGGATCGTGCGCGGGCTTTCCGAGCTCTGCGATCGCCAGGGCCTGACATCGATCCGCGACCTTCGTGACAGCCGCCTCGACTACTGGACCGAACGAAAGGTCTGACCGGCCTTTGCCGGAATTCTGGCGAGCAGGAACAGGCCACGCATCAGCAGGAACAGGTTGAGCCCCGCCCATAGGCCGTGATTGCCGAAGGCGGGGACAAGGATCCCCAGGGCGGCTATGTATCCGACCAGGGCTGCCAGCATCATGTTGCGCATGTCGCGCGACCAGGTAGCGCCGATGAAGACCCCATCCATCAGGAAGGCGAGCGCGCCGGTCATCGCCGTCAGGGCCGCCCAGGGCAGATATTCGTAAGCGACCATGCGAACGTCTTGCGCCGTGGTCAAGAGATCGACCATCCCGCGGCCGAAAAGCAGGAGCGCCATCGTCGTCAAGGCGGCGAGACCGAGCGACCATGCCATCGTCAGCTTCAGTGCCCGATCGAAAGCCGGACGGTAATGGGCACCGATCGAACGGCCGATCAGTTGCTCGGCCGCATTGGCAAGCCCGTCGAGATAATAGCCGGCAACGAGAAAAATGGTCATCAGCACCGCGTTCGCCGCCAGCGTCACCGGGCCGAAAGCTGTGCCGATCCGCGTTATCAGCGCGAAGGCCGCGACGAGAACGAAGGACCGGATCATGATGTCGCGGTTGAGCCCGAACAGCGGCCGGAGCCGTTCGCGGTCGAAGATCATCGCCCAGCTCGGCGCGTCCGTCCTGTCGAAGCGGCCATAGACGATGGCAAAGCCGACCAGAGCGCCGATGACCTCGCCGGTCACGGTTGCGATCGCGACACCGGCGACACCCCAGCCCAGGATCAATCCGAGTAGGATCGACAGCACAATGTTGACCCCGTTGATCAAAGCCTGCAGCAACAGCCCGGTCGTGCCCTGGCCGCGCCCGAGCACAAAGCCGAGGATAGCATAATTGGCAAGTGCCGCCGGGGACGAGAGGATGCGACAGAGGAAATAGGTGCGCGTAACAGCTTCCACTTCTGCCGGTGGGTCCATCAGCCAGAGACCACCGGCGAGCAAAAGCGGCGACAGGGCGACAACCGTAACACCGGCCGCAAGCGCGATCACCAGCGAGCGCCAGAACACGGCCTGCTGTTCGCGCCGGTCACCCCGACCATAGGCCTGCGCGACAAGGCCCGTCGTGGCGGCGCGCAGGAAATTGAAGGTGGTGAAGATCAGGTCGAAGATTATCGCCCCGACAGCAAGTCCGGCCAGCAGCGTCGCCTGGCCCATGCGGCCGACCACCGCGGTATCGACGAGGCCGAGCAACGGCGTGGTCAGAAAGCCCAGCGTCATCGGCAGCGCAATCGCCAGGATCAGCCGGTGGGTGACCTCAAAGGGGCCGGCGGTTTCGGTCTGCGCGGCGGGAGAAATGGCGGTCATCGAACGGTCCAGGGGAATGAGTGCGTGACGACCGTTTTAGGGAAAGATCATAGGCGGGCGCAAGAGACTGCGGTTGGTGACAGCAGTCGATACCTCAGCGCCACGATGGCCCCTCACCCTAACTCTCTCTCCGCTTGCGGGGAGAGAGGACGCACACGGGCGACAGATGTCGAATGCCTCGTAGGTTTGCAGGCAAGATTGGAGCTGCCGGCAAGCCCGCGGGAAAACGCAACGTCCCGATGGAAGGCAAAACGGTAGAGCGTCGTCCCTTCTCCCCGCCCGCGGGGAGAAGGTCCGGGGGATGAGGGGCGGCCTCGAACGCGGTGACAGAGAAACGAGCGATCAGCCCGCCAGCACCATGGCCCAATAGGGCCGGTTGCCCGAAGCGGCGTTTTGCGCCACGGCCACGCCGAGACCACGATAGTTGCCAAGCATGTTTTCCAGATGCTTCGGCGATTTGTACCAGGCGTCATAGGCGCGTTCGGCGTCGTCCTGGCCGACAGCGATGTTCTCGGCAGCCGGAAGGACCACGCCCTGGCTCTTCATCCTGTCGTAGAAACTGTCGTTCCAGCCGATCAGGTGCTGCATCTTGCCGACCTTGGCCATTCTCGCCGCCTGGCTCATGGCCGCAGCGGAAGCCGCCTTGTCCGCCACCAGCGGCGACAGGCCCTTGTTCTTGCGCAGGACGTTGACATAGCCGAGGCTCGCCGCGGTCTGGTCGCTGCCGGTGCCAGTTGCCGGCGACAGCACGTTGGATGTGGTGCAGCCGGCGAGAGCGCCAAGCGAAAGCACGGCACCGGCGCGCAGAAAGCCGCGGCGCTCGATGAGGAAAAGCTGATCCTTCATGCTCAACGCCGGTAGCTCATGACACGCAGGATGACGAAGGCGGGAATGACGATCGCAGCGCCCAGCAGCAGATAGTCGCCGATCCGGCCAAGGGCGGAGAAGCCCGTGTGCCAGAGGTCGAGCAGGAAGTTGCGGATGCCGAAATAGATGTCGGCGGGATACCAGCCGAAAACGGTCATGACGAACCCGACCAGGATCGACACCACGACGAGCTTGACGAGGACGCGCAGCGGCGAATCCCCCAAGAATTTGTTCACTCCGTCCGACATCGGCGAAATACTCCTGTTTCCCTTCACATAAGCTGCCATTCGCACCCTCGCAAGTCACCGGAAAAGGCGGGCTTATACCAACCTGCGCTGATATTGACCTATTGCGCCGGAGCGATTTTGGTTTCCGGCAAGGAGAAAACCGGAACCGGACCAAGTGGTCCGGTGAGGATTATCGACGCTATCCGGAGGCCAAAAGCGCCCGGCCCTTCGGGTGGGCCTTCTGTCGGCCAGCGGCAGCGTCGCAATCCTCGACCGATGCCAAGGCATCGCTCTTGCGGTATGCTCCTCGCCGGATGACCGCAGACGGTCCCACGCAATAGGTCAATATCAGCGCAGGTTGGTATTATGCCCGGTTTTCAGATTCCGCTTGTGTTTTGCCCGGTCCGGCGTCAGAAGCGCTGATCGCAACCAACATCTCACATTGATGACGCTCAACCAGCTCTCCTCCGGCGACCTGATCGCCGATCGCCGCGCCGACTACGCAAAAATGCTTGCCGAGGCCGGCGAGCCCGAGAGCGCGGCCGATCTCATGGCCCAGGCGCTCGAGCGTGTCCCGGAATGGGCTGCCGGCTGGTTCCGGCTGGCGGACTATGAGGAAAAATCGGGCCGGAAAGAGGCGGCGATCGACGCGCTGCGCAAAACCTTGCGCCTCAATCCGAAAGACATTTTTGGCGCGGGGCTGAAGCTGGCGCTGCTCGGCGCGACCGAGATGCCGGAACAACCGCCGAGCCTTTATGTCGAGCGGCTTTTCGATGACTACGCCGACCGGTTCGACCAGGCGCTCGTCGAGAAGCTCGATTACAGCGTGCCGGAAAAGCTCGCTGCGCTGATCGAGACGTCAACGGCCGGCGGGCATTTCGAGCATGTCGTCGACCTCGGTTGCGGCACCGGGCTCTTCGGCGAGCGCATCCGCGAGCGGGCGGCATTTCTCGAAGGCTTCGACATTTCCGCCAACATGCTGTCGAAGGCAGAGACGAAAGCCGTCTATGACCGGCTGGCGCGGGCCGACCTATCGCTGCCTCCGGAACAATCTGATGTCTTCGGGAATTTCGCGGCAGCCCGCGCCGATCTCGTCAGTGCCGCGGACGTGCTGATGTATCTCGGCAGCCTCGATGGCGTCGCCGAGATCGTCGGCAAGCTGCTTTCCGATGGAGGCCTGTTTGCCTTCTCGGTGGAGGATGCCGGCACGGACGATGGTTTCGTCCTGCGCCCGTCGCTGCGCTACGCCCATAGCGAGGCTTATATCCGCGAGCTTCTCCAATCCCACGGCTTGGAAATGGTGGCTGTCGAGCGCACGATCATCCGCATGGATGCTGGCCAGCCGATCTCGGGCATCCTGTTTTTGGCCCGCAAGCCTGCATAAAACGCAGGGCTGGTTCGCAAAATTACGTCAGCATTGCTGACATATTTTTCTTGATTGTTTTTGTGCGTTGCAGCATTGCTTGGCGCATCGCAATCGAGGTTTTTGCCATGGCTCTGAGCAGCAGCGTTTTCGGTCTTTGGAACACCAGCCCGACCCGGCACACGCCGATCGAGGACCTGCAGGGCATCTTCTCCGGCAGCCTGATCGCCGCGCTCGGCCTGTATTTCCTGGCAAGCGCCGGGTTGCTCACCGGCAGCACCGCCGGCGTCGCCTTCCTGCTGCATTACGCGACCGGCGTGAACTTCGGCCTCGCGTTCTTCCTGCTCAACCTGCCGTTCTTCTATCTCTCGCTGAAGAGGCTTGGGCCGGCCTTCACGGTCAAGACCTTCATCGCCATCGGCGTGACCTCGTTCCTGACTGACATCCAGTCGCGCCTGTTCCACATCGGCGATATCCACCCGGCCTGGGCGGCGCTGATCGGCGGCCTGCTTCTCGGCTATGGCCTGCTGGCGCTCTATCGCCACCGCGCGAGCCTCGGTGGCGTCGGCATTCTCGGCATCTACCTGCAGGAGCGTTTCGGCGTTCGCGCCGGGCTGGTGCAGCTTGCCATCGACATGGTCGTGCTGGTCGCCGCCTTCGGCGTGACGTCCCCCGCAGTGGTTGCCTGGTCGGTGCTCGGCGCTGTGGTCCTGAACCTGTTCGTGGCCATCAACCACCGCGCCGATCGTTACATCGCCCTGTAGAACATCACTTGCCGATAGCCCCGAATAGACTTCGGGGCTGTGCTTTCGGCCCGCCTCGAAGGTATCAGGCGGCCTTTGCCGGCGCATCGACCGGATGCTGCGAACGCAGGCCGACGGCGACGCGATTCCAGACATTGATGACGCCGATGGCCATGGTGATCTTGGTGATCTCGGCTTCGTCAAAATGCTCTCTCAGCGGCTCGAAGTCCGCGTCGGGCGCACCGGTCTGGGCAAGGTTGGTGAGCGCTTCGGTCCAGGCGAGCACCGCGCGTTCGCGGGCATCATAGATCGGCGATTCGCGCCAGGCGCAGATCAGGTGGATCCATTGCTCGCTCATGCCGGTATGACGCGCCTCCTTCACATGCATATCGATGCAATAGGCGCAGCCGTTGATCTGCGAGGCACGCAACTTGATCAGGTGGATCAGGCGCGGCTCCAGTTCGGATTCCTTGATGATGTAGCTGTCGAAGGCTGCCGCAGCCTTGTAAGCGTCGGGAGCGGCTTTGACGAAGTTCAAACGCGGATGCATGTCTTCTCCTTCAGGTGGTTGGGATCGTTGTTTCAGGCGCCGGCGGTCGACTTGCGTTCGTTGACCGCCAGGAATGTGTTGGTCCGCGCCGAGATGCTGCCGTCATCTATGGCGTTGAGATCGGCGATGATGTCACCAATGGTCACGCGCCGAAGCTCGGCGCGGTAGGCCTGCTCGGCTTTCAGCATCGCGACGTTGATCGTGCACGCCGCCTTCGGCTTGCAGGCATAGGGATGGGGGCCGCGCAACCGGATTTCGTTGCAACGAAACGCCGGCTCCGGCCCTTCGACCGCAAGCACGATATCGAGCAGGCTGATCTTTTCCGGCAGGCGGGCGAGCCGGTAGCCACCCTTCGGGCCGGGAACCGCTTCGAGCAGCCCTGCCCCGGACATGGCCTGGAGATGCTTCAGGAGATAGCTGGTTGAAACCCCGTGAAATTCGGCGAGCGCTGCCGCCGACAGCGTGCTGCCGGGCTGAAGACAGCTCAGCATCGTCATGCTGTGGATCGCCTGCTCGACACCGTCCCCGAGTTTCATTCGCCGCCTCCATATCGTGGATATTCTTTATCCACGATTTACCGAAGAGTCAATCGCCCTGGGATCGCCGAGGCCGCGGGCTTCTCTTTTGCCGGATTTGATCTACCTTTGTTCTCCGTGAACAGGATCGATTCCCCGCGCCCGCAAGGCGACGCGTTGGCCTTGCCCGCCCCCTTCCTTCGCTGGTTCGGCGAGAAGGGCTGGCAGCCGCGCGCCCACCAGCTGGAACTTCTGGCGCGGGCGGAGGCCGGCGAATGCACGCTGCTGATCGCGCCGACCGGGGCCGGCAAGACGCTCGCCGGCTTTCTCCCCTCTCTCGTCGATCTCACCCGGCGCGGAAAAATCCCTCCGGGCTCCGCCTTTACCGGCATTCACACGCTCTACCTCTCGCCGTTGAAAGCCCTTGCCGTCGACATCGAGCGCAATCTGATGAAGCCGGTCGACGAAATGGGCCTGCCGCTTCGCGTTGAAAACCGCACCGGCGACACGCCGCAGGGAAAGCGCCAGCGCCAGAAGCTCAACCCGCCCGACATCCTGCTGACGACGCCGGAGCAATTGGCGCTGCTGCTTGCCAACGGCGAGGCAGAGCGCTTTTTCCGGGATTTGCGCTACGTCGTCTTCGACGAATTGCATTCGCTGGTCACCTCGAAGCGCGGGCACCTGCTGTCGCTCGGCCTTGCCCGGCTGCGCAGACTGGCGCCCAGGCTGCAGACGATCGGGCTGTCGGCGACGGTCGCCGACCCGATGGACCTGCAGCGCTGGCTGGCGCCGCAGTCACCCGATCGAAGCGACCATGCCGGCCTCGTGACCGTTAAGGGTGGGGCCAAGCCTGATATCTCCATCCTGCGCACCGACGAACACGTCCCCTGGGCTGGACATTCGGCACGCTACGCCATCGCCGACGTCTACGCCGCGATCAAGGAGCACGGCACCACCCTGCTCTTCGTCAACACCCGCAGCCAGGCGGAGCTGCTGTTCCAGGAACTCTGGACCATCAATGACGACAACCTGCCGATCGCACTTCACCATGGCTCGCTCGATGTCGCACAGCGGCGCAAGGTCGAGGCGGCTATGTCGGAGAACCGGCTGCGCGCCGTCGTCGCCACCTCGACGCTCGACCTCGGTATCGACTGGGGCGATGTCGACCTCGTCGTGCATGTCGGCGCGCCCAAGGGGGCAAGCCGGCTCGCTCAGCGCATCGGCCGCGCCAACCACCGCATGGACGAGCCTTCGAAGGCGATCCTGGTGCCGGCCAACCGCTTCGAGGTGATGGAGTGCCAGGCGGCGCTCGACGCCAATTACATCGGTGCGCAGGATACGCCGCCGGTCGGCAAGGGCGCGCTCGACGTGCTTGCCCAGCATGTGCTCGGCATGGCTTGTGCCGCACCGTTCGGTCCCCTGTCGCTCTACGAGGAAATCACCAGCGCGTCGCCCTATGCGTCGCTCACCTGGGAAACCTTCGAGCGCGTCGTCGATTTCGTCGCGACCGGCGGTTATGCGCTGAAGACCTACGAGCGCTATGCCCGCATCCGCAAGACCAAGGAGGGGCTCTTTCGTGTTTCCAATCCGCTGGTCGCGCAGCAATACCGCCTCAATGTCGGCACCATCGTCGAATCGCCGATGCTGAACGTGCGCATGGTCAAGCGCAACCAGCGCGGTTCGCTCGGCCGCGGCGGCATGTCGCTCGGCAAGGTCGAGGAATATTTCCTCGAAATGCTGTCGCAGGGCGACACCTTCCTGTTTTCCGGCAAGGTGCTGCGTTTCGAAGGCATCCGCGAAAGCGAATGCCTCGTCAGCCAGGCGCTTTCCTTCGACCCGAAGGTACCAAGCTATGCCGGCGGCAAGTTTCCGCTGTCGACCTACCTCGCCGAACAGGTGCGCAAGATGCTGGCCGACCCGGCCCGGCGGGCGGCACTGCCCGAACAGGTCCGTGACTGGCTGTCGCTGCAGAAGGACGTATCGATGCTGCCGCGCGAGGACGAACTTTTGATCGAGACCTTTCCACGCGGCAGCCGGCACTACATGGTGATCTACGCCTTCGAGGGGCGGCTTGCACACCAGACGCTTGGCATGCTGCTCACCCGCCGGCTCGACCGTGCCGGCCTGAAACCGCTCGGTTTCGTCGCCACCGACTACTCGCTGGCGGTCTGGGCGCTGGACGATCTCGGCGCGACATTCCAACTGCGCCGCAAGGCGCTCGCCGATCTCTTCGACGAGGACATGCTTGGCGACGACCTTGAGGCCTGGCTGAACGAATCCTTTCTGCTGAAGCGGACCTTTCGCAACTGCGCGGTCATTGCCGGGCTGATCGACCAGCGACACCCTGGCAAGGAAAAGACCGGCCGCCAGGTGACCGTATCGGCCGACCTCATTTACGACGTATTGCGCGCGCACGAGCCGGACCACCTGCTGCTGGAGGCCACGCGCAACGATGCGGCAACCGGGCTTTTGGACATCGGCCGTCTTGGGGATATGCTGAAGCGAATCAAGGGCCACATCACCCATCGCCGGCTCGACCGGATCTCGCCGCTTGCCGTTCCCGTCATGCTGGAGATCGGCAAGGAGGCGATCCAGGGCGAGGCGCAGGATTTCCTGCTTTCCGAAGCCGCAGACGACCTGATCAACGAAGCGATGGGCGGCGAGCCGCTATAGAATAGCCCCGTGTTCATGCGAACACGACAAGGACGGTGAAGAGACGCATGCACAGGCTCGCTCACGCACTATCGGCTCCGACAGACGGCACGGCGGCTTCCGCGCGCGCCATCGTCCACGGCGTCGAAGCGGTCTGCGATCCGCTCGGCAGCCTCTATCTGCCGGAGACGAGAACGCTTGTCGTTTCCGATCTGCATCTCGAGAAGGGATCGGCCTTTGCCCGGCGCGGCATGATGCTGCCGCCCTACGACACCCTTGCCACCTTGCGCGTGCTCGAAGCGGCGATAACCCGCCATGACCCCAGATTGGTCATCAGCCTCGGCGACAATTTCCATGACCGGGTCGGATCCGCGGCGATGCCCGATACCTTCCGCCACATGATCGCCGCGATGGCGATGGGACGGGAATGGGTCTGGATCAATGGCAATCACGACCCCGATGGCGCCTCGGGTCTGCCCGGCATATCGCTGGACGAATTCCGACACGCCGGCCTCACCTTTCGTCATGAACCATCGAGGGGCGAGGCATCGGGGGAAGTTGCCGGCCACCTGCACCCGGCAGCGACGGTCGTCCGGCGCGAGAAATCGGTGCGCCGCGCCTGCTTTGCTACCGATGGGAAACGGCTGCTGATGCCGGCCTTCGGCGTCACCACCGGCGGCCTCGATCTGCGCCACCGGGCAATGACCGGCCTCTTCGATCGCGCCAAGCTGGTCGCCCACATGCTTGGTCGCGATCGGATCTACTCGGTCCGCTTCACAAACCTGATCGCCTGAGGCGCACCGGACTTCACGCCGGCGACGTTCGGTGTTTCAGGCCGCAACAGGTTGCGGCGCGTAACGCAGGATCACGCTGCCGGTAGAAAGCGGTCGCGCTTCCAGAAGCGCCATCGACATCGCGTTTTCGGCACTCTTGAAGAACGGCGTGCCTTTGCCAAGCCGGAGCGGAACGACGCACAGCATGATCTCGTCGATCAGATTTTCCGGCAGCAATGAATCGACCAGTTCGGCACTGCCGAAAATATAGAGGTCTTTCGCGGCTTCCTGCTTCATCCGCCGCAGTTCGCCGGCGATATCGCTGACGACACGGCTGTTGTTCCATTCTGCCCTATCCATCGTTCGCGATGCGACGATCTTTGGCAGAGCGTTCATATAGGTCTTGACCTCGCCCTCCTCCTCGGTCGTCGACCAATAGGCGGCCATGCCTTCGTAGGTCACGCGACCGAAGACCAGCGCCTCGGTCTTTTGTCCAAACTCACGGCTGAGTTCGTCTAGTTCAGGACCCCAGGCACTGTTGTGGAAATCGAGATCCCATTTCTTCGCGCCTTCGAAGTAACCGTCGAGCGTCACCAGATTCCAGACGATGAGTTTTCCATTTTTCCGCTCTTTCAAAACTGGTTGCATAATTGAAGCAGTTTGACGATATCAAACTGATATCAAATTGCAAGCAGTTTTGACCTTCGGAAAAATCGAACAGCCGTGGGTGCTCCGCCGACGGGCTGTGCAATGATCGCGGATTGTTTTCGTACAGCGCGAGAGGCGTGCCTCACCGTCGAGCGTGAGGCCTGCCGGGTAAAGCGGGGCCGCCCGCTAGCTCAGAACGCGTTGAAGGTCAGCGTCGTCAGCGAGCGGGAGATGCCCGCAACCGTGGCAATGTTGTCGTTGATGAACTTGCCGATGTCCTGGCCTTCTTCGATGTAGATCTTGAGCAGGAGGTCGTAGTCGCCGCTCGTCGAATACATTTCCGAAACGATCTCCTTGCGGTAGATCTCGTCGGCAACCTCGTAGGTCTTGCCGGGAGCGCACTGCAACTGGACGAAAATCGCTTTCATGGAGTTTCCTCTGTTTCTGCCTTGCAGCGCCGCGCGACAAGAATGACGCGCTAAGGCCGCTGCAACGCTTTAAACTGCTGCATCGTTTTCTCCTTAAATCGATTCCGATTTAAGGAACTATTCAGTAGGCCTTCTTTACCCGTCCGGCGCCCAAAAGGGAACGTCGGCCGATTGCCGCCGAGGACTATTCCTTGCGGAAGAGCAGGCTCGCGCCCCAGCCGGTGATGACAGCGAGCAGCACGGCAAAAACGCCGTAGAACAGCGGCTGCCCATGCGCCGTCTCGGTGATCACCTGCTCCAAACCCGTCTTGACCACGCGCAGCGGCAGCGCCTTGGCGGCGACGAAGGTGCCGTCGCGGAAGAGATAGGCGCGCACAACATGCACCCCGTTCGGCACGTTGGCAGGCAGGCGCACCGACGCCTTGAACAGGCTGGAGCTGATGAACTGCACACCACCGGGATCGCGCTCATAGACGCCGCTCGTCTCGCGGATGCGGCGGAAGGCATTGCGGAACTCGCCGAGATTGCTGCCGTCGCCGACGAAGCCGAGGGGCACAAGCCGCATGTGGTCGACCCCGATGCCCATGTTGCCCATTTCACCCGGTGGGGCGATCGTCTCGATGTCACGCGTGCTCGACAGCGAATAGGATTCCGGCACCAGCTCGAAGGTCATGGAGCTGGTGTTTACCCAGATTCCGAAGACGCGTTCCTTCTTGCGCACCGTCGCATTATCCTTCGGCCCCTCGAGCGAAACGATGATGTTGTATTTGCCCTGCGCCAGGAGATTGGGATTGAAACCGTCGACCGCGCCGAAGATCGTCAGATCCGCGCCGCGGAAATCCGAGGTGATGGCGATCTCGTCGGTCGAGATGCCGATCTCCAGCTTCTCGGTGAAGTCGTTGGCGTTCTCGTCCTGCAGCTGGGCACTGGCCGGAGCGGCGAAGGAGAGCGTCAGGGCTGCGAGGGCGATATTGATGAGGCGGCGCATCAGAAGCCGAACCCCGCTGACACGACCGAATAGATGTCCTTCGGCGGAATGACGAGTTCGATTGCCAGACGAATGCCGACGGCAAGCACCAGCAGCGCCAACAGCGCGCGCAGCTGCTCGCCGCGCAGCTTCTGGCCGACCCGGACGCCGTATTGCGCACCGACGACGCCGGCAATCATCAGCACGAAGGCGAGCACGATGTCGACGGTATAGTTGGTCGAGGCCTGGACGATGACCGTGTAGGCGGAGACGAAGATGATCTGGAACAGCGAGGTGCCGACAACCACATTGGTCGGGATGCGCAGGAGGTAGATCATCGCCGGGACCATGATGAAGCCACCGCCGACACCCATGACCGACGTCAGGACACCGATGCAGAAGCCGAGGGCAGCGACGGGAATGACGCTCAGATAGATCTTCGATTTCTTGAATCGCATCTTCAGCGGCAGCCGGTGAACCCAGTTGTGCTGCCCGGGACGGCGCAGCGGCGTCGCGTGGTTCTTGGCCGCCTTGCGCATGGCGCGCACGCTCTCCCACAGCATCAGGCTGCCGACCGAGCCCAAAAGCACGACATAGAGCAGCGAGATGACCAGATCGAGCTGACCGACGCGGCGCAAGAGCGAGAACAGCCAGACGCCGACCGTTGCCCCGGCAAGGCCGCCGCACAGAAGCACCGTGCCGAGCTTGATGTCGATCGTGCCGCGCCGGAAGTGGGTGATGGCACCCGAGATCGAGGAGGCCACGACCTGGTTGGCGCCGGTCGCAACGGCAACCACGGGGGGAATGTTGTAGAAGATCAGGAGAGGCGTGATCAGGAACCCGCCACCGACGCCGAACATGCCCGATAGAAAGCCGACGGCCGCACCCATGCCGAGGATGATGAGTATGTTCACCGACAACTCTGCGATGGGCAGATAAATCGTCACGCCGGACCTCAATATGCCAACGGCCCGCGGTGCGGGCAAAAAACGTCACAGTGGCAAGTAATTCACCACGGAGGGGGGATTATCTCTGAAAGCCGACACCCCTCCCGAGGGCGAGGTGGCATAGGCTTCCGTCATGCGCTCCTGGGCCGGAGCTGTCAACCTTTTCAGCCACATGGCGTACAGCTTCGGCTCCGCGAACCGTGTCACCCGGTTCTGCGGCTTTATTGCGGCGGCAGACCCTGCCGGATCAGGAATTGCGCTTGAGCAATTCCTTCACCAGCTGGTCGGTGATTTCACCGGTCGGCTCCTGGCCGACGGATGTCTGGAAGGCCTTGATCGCGGCAACCGTCTTCTTGCCCATCTGGCCGTCCGGCTTGCCGGCGTCGAAGCCGTTATTGTTGAGGATCGCCTGGATGTTGCGAATGGCCTTGCTCATGTCGATCGAGGCGGTCTTGTTGGCCGGTCCTACCCAGGCATCCGGCACGTCGACCGTGTTCGCCTTGGCGTCGACCGCCTGCGGCTTCCATGCGTCGGCCTTGGCCTTGGCGCTCGAAAGTTGCTCGGGCTTCATCGCCTTGGCCACGTCGTCGCGCTTGGCCGCAGCATCCATGTCGCCCTCGCGGGCGGCGGCGGAAAACCACTTGTAGGATGCTTCAAGATCCTGCGGCACGCCGTTGCCGCGGGCATAGAGGACAGCCAGATTGAACTGGCTGTCGCGGATGCCGAGCTCGGCTGCCTTGGCAAACCATTTCGTCGCCTCGGCGAAATCCGGCGAGCCATCGCGGCCGCTGGCCAGCATGACCGCGAGATTGTGCATGGCGCTGGCATTGCCCTGCTCGGCGGCCTTCAGGTAGAGAACCTTGGCCTTGGCAGCGTCGCGCGTCAGACCCGAGCCTTTCTCATACATGCTGGCGAGCCGGTATTCGGCCGGCACGACGCCGGCGTCGGCGGCGCGCTGATACCATTTGGCGGCTTCCGCCAGATCTTCATTGACGCCGCGGCCTTCTGTGTAGCGCGCACCGATCTCGTAGAAAGCCAGGGGATCGCCACCCTTGGCGGCCGTCACCAGCGCAACCGGGCCGAAACCATCGGGCAGGACGACTTCGGCAGCCTTTGCGACCGGCGCAAAGGTTCCGGCCTGCGCGGCATCGACTGGGGCGGCCTGGAACGTCGAAGCGGCGACCGGCCCCTTGGCTTCCGGCACGGGCTGGAGCAACGGCGCCTGCGTTTCGTTTACCGCCTTCGTCGATGCGGATGTGTCGGCCGGTGGCGTCGCGGCGGCTGGCGTCTCAACGGCGCTTGACGGCTGCTCGACGGAATCGAGCGGCGCTTCGGGAATGGGCTGCAGCGCTTCGACCGGTGTTTCGGTCGCTACGGCGGCTGCCGCCGGTGCCTGGTCGCCCGCGACCTTGGTTGCGTTGGCGATCGCCGGCTGTTCAGCGACGGGCGCCAACTGCTGTTCGATGATCGCCACCGGTTCGGCAACGGGCGCATCGCTGCCCTTCAGCATGGCGCCGACGAGCGGATAGGACATGATCGCAAGCAGCACGGCGCCGACAGCCATCAAGATCGGGCGGCGATGGCGGGCAAAGGCACCACCAACGCCGCTGGCAACGCCACCGTCCTTGGTCTTGTTGAGCGTATCGGCTTCCTCGACCGCCAACTGCGCTGCCCGGCGGGCGGCGGCGATAAAGTCCGCCTTGTCGCCGTCTGCCGCCTGTTTGCCGCCGCGGTTCATCTGGCCGGCGCGAACACGCTCGAGAATCTTCTTGACGTCGGGAACACCAGAGCCCGGCTCGAGCAGCTGATTGGCCTCTTCGGGTGCCAGCATTTCGGATGGGTCGATGGAGGGGGCGGGCTCGACCAGTTGTCGTGCCAGCTCCTGTGCGGGCTCGGCACGCTTCCCGGAAAAGCGCCGGGTCAGGTCAGCAAGCAGGCCCGTGCGGGCGGTAGCCGGCTGTTCGCGCGCGCCATCGGGCTCGATGGTCGAAACCTGACCTTCGTCACCGGCGAACGCAGTCGCATGCGCAGATGCGGTGGCGGCGGCAATGACGCCGTCGTCTTCCGCCTGGAGCGCGCGGACGTTGCGCTGCAGATCCTGATAGCGGTCATCGAGATCGGCGCCGCTGAACGGGTCGTTGAATTCCGGTTGAGCTGCCTTGGGCATCGCAGCAATTTCGCGCGCCACCGGCGCCTCGTAATGCGCCGCGGCCATGGCGGGCTCGCGGCCCTCGATACGCTCGAGCTTGTCGGCGATGTGAACGAGGGTTTCATGCAGGGCTTCAAAGGTGCGCGCCGTGCGCTCGTCGCTGGAGCGGCTCAGATCTTCGAGCGTGCGCAGGTCTTCCGCCAGCGCCGAGATCGCCGCGAGATCGCCGCCACCGGCCGACTGAGGCATGCCCTTCCTGGAATATGCCTCCATCACCGCCTCGGCCGCCTGCCGCGCGGCCTCGACGATGTACTCGTCGCTGGTGGCGAAATAGTCTTCGAGCGCATTCATGCGGCTCTCGAATTCCACCGGCATGGCGGCACCCGCCTCACTGCGGGGCTGGCTGACCAGGGTCGACAGGTTGGCGATCTGCGCTTCGAGGTTGTGCAGCGCGGCGCGGTCGTCGAACGGCGCCGCATAGGTTTCTTCCAGCCGCTGCGCTATGCCAGCGAGGCGATCTTCAAGACGGTCGAAACGCGGATCGGCGACGGGGTGTGCGCTGAGCGTGTCGAGGTCGTCGATGCGGCGGGCGAGATAGTCGAGCCGCTCGGCCAGAGCATCGTTGACGCTGCCTTGATCGAGCGCTTCGATCTTGCGGGAGATGTCGTTGAGGTAGTTCGTCAGGTCCGGTTGGACATTTCGGTGGCTGCGCTCCATCAGCATGGAAAGCTGGTCGAGGCGTTCTTCCAGTCCGGCCGCAGCCTTCTCGCCGGCGAGATCCTCAACCCGTGCGGCCAAGGCTTCGAGGCGGGCACCGAGACCGGAATCAACAGGGCGGGACAATCCGTCGATCTGCCGCGAGAGGTCGCCGAGCCTGGTCTCCAGGCGATTGGCGAACCCGCCCTCGAGGCCGCTGGCACTGCGGCTGTTGGCGGCAATCGCCCGGCTGATTTCGTCAAGCCGCGCGTCGAGGTCAGCGAACTGCGACACGAGGCGCCGGTCGTCCGGCTGTATCTGGCGGCCGAGCATCTCGATCGCCTGGGCGACCGCAATCATCTTGTCTTCAAGCACGTCGACCGCAGAGCTGTTGCCCAGCGCCCCGATCTGCGACTTGATCTCGTCGAGACGGTAGGCCAGCGCCACCAGCTCGTCGTCGCGGTTCTGGTCAAAGGCGATCAACCGATCCTCGACGCCGTTCCAGCGGCTTTCCATGCGGCGAACGCTGTCTTCGCGCGCCAAGCCGTCGATCATCGCCCGCAGATCGTCAAAGTCGCTGCGCAGCGCATCCGCCTGGGCAGGCGACGCCTGGCGGCCGAGCTGCTGGATGCTGTCGGCAAGGCGCTGCATGTCGCCGCGCACGTCCTCGGCGAAGCTGTGGTCCTGGGCCTGCACCTTGATGCCGCGAATTTCGGCGCGCAGGGAGTTCATCTCGCGGGTGACGCCTTCGGTGATGTCGCGCTTGAGGTCCTGGCGCAATCCGACGAGTGCCTCGGCGATATCGTTGACGGCCGCCGCCGGCCGGGCGACGGGCGCACGTACCGGCTGGGGCCGTATATCGTCGACGTAACGCTCGGGCTCGCGCTGGGCCAGGCGATCCGGCTCGCGTTGCGGCAAACGGTCTCTCAAGGGTGGCCGCTCGCGCGACGTGCTAAGCGCCCGCTGGCGCTGCATGATTTCGGAGACGGCATCACGCGGGGATGGGATATCGCGGGGGGCGACACGCTCGCGCTCGACTGGACGGGCCGGCGGCTCGCGTCCCGCTCCGTTCATCAGGCCTTCGATCCGGGCTTCAAGCCCTTCAATCGTGCGGTTCAGGGCGTCCAGAGAGGGCCGCTCGCCATAGCTCTGGCTACCAGCGCGCTGAGGATTTGATCGCGATCCATTCATTGTGCTCTTCGCCCCTGTCCGTCGGCCATCTCGAAAGTCGCCACGGAAGGAAACGGCTTCCTTCACCCCTGCGGCACTTGCGACGTGGGCAAAGCTACAACAATGCGAGGACCGGACCGGTTGCAGCTTTGACCATCTCAACACGCACCTTTCATTAAACGTGGTAAACAAGCCGTTAACCGGCGCGGATTTTTTAACGATTTGACAGTGCTAGCTGATGGAGAGTGTTGTGCGGCGGCGATTTCACCGCGCCTTTTATCCGCAAGCGAAACTTCGATCGGGCGGTATTTTTGACGTTTACGCAAACGTCAAAATTTTGTAGCATCCTGCCAACGATGCGAGACCGCCCTCAGATGGCGGCGCATTCGGCATGTTGCAACCGGACGTCGGCCGCTTGGAGGCGGCGATCCGAAAGCGAAAAAGGCGAGGAAAGAATGCCCACCTACAAGGCACCGGTAGACGATACTCTCTTCATTCTGAACGACGTGCTCGGCATCGAGCGATACAACAACCTTCCCGGCTTTGCCGATGCGACGCCCGACATGATCGAAGCAATCGTCGGCGAAGCCGCCAAGCTTGCGGAAGAAGTGCTGTTTCCGGTCAATCTTTCCGGCGACCAGGAAGGCTGCAAGCGGCACGACGACGGCTCGGTCAGCGTGCCCAAGGGCTTCAAGCAGGCTTTTGATCTCTACCGCGAAGGCGGCTGGCTCGGGCTTTCGGTGCCAGAGGAATTCGGCGGCCAGGGCCTGCCCTACACGCTGCACACCGCCGTCGGCGAATATATGTCCTCGGCCAACATGGCGCTGACGATGTATCCCGGCCTGACCCAGGGCGCGATCGCTGCGATCCTCGTCCATGGCTCGGATGAGCAGAAGCGGGCCTATCTGCCGAAGATGGTGGACGGCACCTGGACCGGCACGATGAACCTGACGGAGCCGCATTGCGGCACCGACCTCGGCCTCCTGCGCAGCAAGGCCGTGCCCGATGGCAACGGCGCCTACAAGATTTCCGGCCAGAAGATCTTCATCTCCGCCGGCGAACACGACATGTCGCAGAACATCATCCATTTGGTGCTTGCCCGCATCGAGGGCGCGCCGGATGGCGTGAAGGGCATTTCCCTGTTCATCGTGCCGAAGTTCAAGCTCACCGCCGACGGCGAGCCGGGCGAGCGCAATGGCGTCTCCTGCGGCGCCATCGAGCACAAGATGGGGATTCACGGCAACTCGACCTGCGTCATGAACTATGACGAGGCGGAAGGCTACCTCATCGGCACGGAGAACAAAGGCCTCAACGCCATGTTCGTGATGATGAACGAAGCCCGTCTCGGTGTCGGCCTGCAGGGCCTGTCGGTCGCCGAAATCGCCTACCAGAACGCCGCCAACTATGCCCGCGACCGCATCCAGGGCCGCTCGCTTTCCGGCCCGAAGGCGCCGGACAAAAAGGCCGACCCGATCATCGTGCATCCGGATGTGCGCCGCACGCTGATGACGATCCGCGCCTTCAACGAGGCCGGACGCGCCTTTACCCTTTGGACTGCTCTCAAATCCGATATCGCCCACCGCTCCGACAATGACGCCGACCGCCAGACGGCCGACGACATCCTCGGCCTGATGACGCCGATCCTCAAGGGCGTCCTGACCGACAAGGGCTTCGACCACGCGGTCATGGCGCAGCAGATGTTCGGCGGTCACGGCTACATCGAAGAACACGGCATGAGCCAGTATGTCCGCGATGCCCGCATCGCGATGATCTACGAAGGTGCCAACGGCATCCAGGCGCTCGACCTCGTCGGCCGCAAGCTCGGCCTCAACGGCGGCCGTGCCGTCATGGCGCTGTTCAAGGAAATCGGCGATTTCTGCGAGGAAAACCGCGGTAACGAGAAGCTTTCCACCTACACCAAGGCGCTGAAGAAAGGCCTCAACGACCTGCAGGCGTCCACCATGTGGTTCATGCAGAACGCCATGGCCAAGCCCGACAATGCCGGCGCCGGCTCGACCGACTACATGCACCTCTTCGGTCTGGTCGTGCTCGGCTACATGTGGGCGAAGATCGCCAAGACCGCCGAGGAAAAACTGGCCTCTGGCGAAACGGCACGCGCGGACTATCTGAAGAACAAGCTGATTACCGCGACGTTCTTCATGGAGAGAATTCTGCCGGAAACGGCGCTGCGCAAGGCCCGCATCGAGACTGGCGCCGACACGCTGATGGCGCTCGACGCGGCGGCGTTCTGATTTCGCCGCGTTCCGATTTCTACTGCATGATTCCTTAAATCGGATCCGATCTAGGCGTAAAATTATGCAGCAAGTTTAAAGTGTTACAGCGTCCTTAGCGCGTCTGACGCGCCGCGCTGTAAGTGTTTGACGGGCGGCACCATCAGGTGCTGCCGAAAGGGAGATGAGACATGACGAAAGTCTTCGTTTACGACCACGTGCGCACGCCGCGCGGCCGTGGCAAGAAGGACGGCTCGCTGCACGAAGTGCCGTCCGTTCGCCTTGCGGCCAAGATGCTGGAGGCCGTGCGCGATCGCAACGGGCTCGATACGTCAACCGTCGACGACATCATCATGGGCTGCGTCGATCCGGTGATGGATGCCGGCGCGGTTATCCCGAAGGCAGCCGCCTTCGAAGCAGGCTATTCCACCCGCGCGCCCGGCATGCAGATCTCGCGCTTCTGCGCGTCGGGTCTCGATGCCGTCAACTTCGGCGCGGCGAAGATCGCCCAGGGCGCCGACGACATCGTCATTGCAGGCGGCGTCGAGAGCATGTCGCGCGTCGGCCTCGGCATGTCCGGCGGCTCCTGGTTCATGGACCCGTCCGTCAACCTGCCGGCCTATTTCATGCCGCAGGGCGTCTCGGCCGACCTGATCGCCACCAAGTACGGCTTCAGCCGCGACGACGTCGATGCCTACGCCGTCGAAAGCCAGAAGCGCGCAGCGCATTCCTGGGAAAAGGGTTACTTCAAGAAGTCGGTCGTGCCGGTGAAGGACCAGAACGGGCTGACCATTCTCGACCGCGACGAGCATATGCGTCCCGGCACCGACATGCAGGCGCTCGCCTCGCTCAACCCGTCGTTCCAGATGCCGGGCGAGATGGGCGGCTTTGAAGCCGTCGGCATCCAGGCGCATCCGGAAATCGAGAAGATCAACTACGTGCACCATGCCGGCAACTCGTCGGGCATCGTCGATGGCGCCGCGGCCGTGCTGCTCGGCTCCAAGGCCGGCGGCGAAAGCATGGGCCTCAAACCCCGCGCCCGCATCCGCGCCTTCGCCAATATCGGCTCCGACCCGGCGCTGATGCTGACCGGCCCGGTCGACGTGACCGAGAAGTTGCTTAAGCGCGCCGACATGAAGCTCTCCGACATCGACCTCTTCGAGCTCAACGAGGCGTTTGCCGCGGTCGTGCTGCGCTACATGCAGGCCTTCGACATTCCGCACGACAAGATCAACGTCAACGGCGGCGCGATCGCCATGGGCCATCCGCTCGGCGCTACCGGTGCGATGATCCTCGGCACGGTGCTCGACGAGCTGGAACGGCGCGATCTCAACACCGCGCTGGTGACGTTGTGCATCGGCGCCGGCATGGGCACCGCAACGATCATCGAAAGGGTCTGACGATGGTAGCCACGCGCCGCACGCTTCTCGGGCTGATGGGGCTGGGGCTGCTTGCAGTCTCAGCTTGCGTCTCCGAAGACGAAGGCGGCGACAGCTTCACGCTGACCGGTGCGATCTCCAATGTCGCCAACGGCCCGGTTCCGGCAGGCACCGTCACCATCCGGCTCGAGGAGCAGGGCGTGATGGATGTGGCCGCCAAGCTGATCGCCGAAACGTCCGTTTCGAGCGACGGCAAGGCAAACCGTGTGCCCTTCGTGCTGCAGGTGCCGAAGCCCGAACTCGACAAGGCCGCCGATGCCGGCTTCACCATCAGCGTCGAGCGCGACGGCAGGCTGATCGCCACCAACACCACCAAACAACGTTACAGCGGCGGATCGAATATCTCGCTGCGCATCGAACCCATTCTCTACTGAGGGGGAGAACCATGACGAAGTATACCAATTTCAAGATCGAGACCGATGCCGACGGCATTGCCCTGGTCACCTGGGACATGCCTGAGAAGTCGATGAACGTCTTCACCCAGGAGGTGATGGAAGAGCTGAACGCCATCGTCGACGAGACGACGGCCGATGCCGCCGTCAAGGGCGTCGTCTTCACGTCGGGCAAGTCGTCGTTCTCCGGCGGCGCTGACCTCTCGATGATCAAGTCGATGTTCACCTTCCAGCAGGAAGAAAAGAAGAAGGACCCTGATAACGCCGCCCAGAAGCTTTTCGACCTCGTCGGCCGCATGACCGGCTTGTTCCGCAAGCTCGAAACCTCCGGCAAGCCGTGGGTGTCGGCGATCAACGGCACCTGCATGGGCGGCGCCTTCGAGCTTTCGCTCGCCTGCCACGGCCGCGTCGCCTCGAACTCCAAGTCGGTCAAGATCGCCCTGCCTGAAGTCAAGGTCGGTATCTTCCCCGGCGCCGGCGGCACCCAGCGCGTGCCGCGCCTGACCAACGCGCAGGACGCGCTGCAGATGATGACCACCGGCTCGTCGCTGACCGCGGCGCGCGCCAAGGCGCTTGGCCTGGTGCATGAAGTCGTCGACGCCGACAAGCTGGTCGAGGCTGCCAAGGCGATGATCAAGAACGGCCTGAAGCCGGTCCAGCCCTGGGACGAAAAGGGCTACAAGGTACCCGGCGGCGGCATCTGGACCCCGGCCTCGGCCCAGCTCTGGCCGGCTGCCTCCGGTATCCTGCGCCGCGAGACGCAAGGCAACTACCCAGGCGCGATCGCGATCCTCAAATGCGTCTATGAGGGCCTGCAGGTCCCCTTCGACACGGCTCTGAAGATCGAACAGCGCTACTTCACCGAGATCCTTCAGACGACCGAAGCCTTCTCGATGATCCGCTCGCTGTTCGTCTCGATGCAGGAACTCGGCAAGGGTGCCCGCCGCCCGGCCGGCGTGCCGAAGTCCGAGTTCAAGCATGTCGGCGTCGTCGGCGCCGGCTTCATGGGCGCCTCGATCGCCTATGTGACGGCCGCCGCCGGCATCGCCGTCACGCTGATCGACCGCGACATGGAAGCGGCGACCAAGGGCAAGGCCCATTCGGAGGGCCTGGTCAAGGATTCGGTCGGCAAGGGCCGCCTGACCAAGGAAGAAGGCGAAGCGCTGCTTGCGCGCATCACGCCCTCCGCAGACTACAACGACCTGAAGGATGTCGGGCTCGTCGTCGAAGCCGTGTTCGAAGACCGCCAGGTCAAGAAGGACGTGATCGAGAAGGTGGAAGCGGTTATCGGCGAAGACACGATCTTTGCCTCCAACACCTCGACGCTGCCGATCACCGGCCTTGCGAAGAACTCGAAGCGTGCCGGCCAGTTCATCGGCATCCACTTCTTCTCGCCGGTCGAGAAGATGATGCTGACGGAAGTGATCCTCGGCAAGGAGACCGGCGACAAGGCGCTCGCCGTCGCGCTCGACTATGTCGCCGCGATCAGGAAGACGCCGATCGTCGTCAACGACACGCGCGGCTTCTACGTCAACCGCTGCGTCTTCCGCTACATCCACGAAGCCTATGACATGCTGATCGAGGGCGTGCCGCCGGCGATGATCGAAAATGCCGCCAAGATGGCCGGCATGCCGGTTGGCCCGCTGTCGCTCAATGACGAAGTGGCAATCGACCTCAGCCAGAAGATCCTGAAAGCCACCGTCGCCGATCTCGGCGAAAAGGCCGTCGATCCCAAGCACATGGCGCTGATCAACAAGATGGTCGACGACCTCGACCGTCGCGGCCGCAAGAACGGCAAGGGCTTCTACGAATATCCGGCAAAGCCCGCGAAGAAGTACCTGTGGCCGGAGCTTAAGACGCTCTATCCGCAAGAGAATGCCGACAAGATCGACGTCGAGGTGCTGAAGCAGCGCTTCCTGGCAACGATCGCGCTCGAAGCGGCCCGCACCATGGAAGAAGGCATCGTCACCGATCCGCGCGAAGCCGACGTCGGCTCGATCCTCGGCTTCGGCTTTGCGCCCTACACCGGCGGCACTCTCTCCTACATCGACGGCATGGGCGCCAAGGCCTTCGTCAAGATGTGCGAGAAGCTTGCCAAGGACTATGGCAGCCACTTCAAGCCGACGGCACTGCTGAAGGAAATGGCCGAACGCGGCGAAACCTTCTACGGCCGCTTCGACCCCTACGGCGAGAAGAAGCAGGCGGCGTAAAAGATCCCACCGAACATGCAGACAGGCTCCTCACGGAGCCTGTTTTCGTTTGTTGGAAATCTCAGATGAGTTGGCTACATCGCGACATAAGGTGCCGCAGAAGCGACCCTCGCCAATTTGTCACCACAATTCCTCATAGAGATCGCGCCAGTCCGGATTCATGCGCTCGATCAGGTCGAGTTTCCATTGGCGATACCAGCGCTTCAGAGATTTCTCACGCTGGATTGCAGAGCCGATCTGAAGGTGCTCTTCGTACCAAACCAACCGGGCGCACCCGTATTTTGAAGTGAACCCGGGCATCAAGCCTTCGCGATGCTCATAGATCCGGCGCGCAAGATCGGATGTTACGCCGATGTAGAGCGTCCCTTTCTTCTGATTGGTCACGATGTAGACATAGCCCGCCATGCGCGCGAATAGTGATGGCCGCTGCTCGTTCTGGTCAAGTCCAGATCGGAGTGGCGAGATGCATTGGTGATGCGGGAAAACAACCGGGATAAGAGAGGACCAATGATCCTCGCAATACACCCTTGCGTTATTGCTCGGGCGCATGGATCCTCGGGTCAAGCCCGAGGATGACTGTCGGAGGACGAGCCGATTTCCTTTTGATCCGAGAATAGGTGCGTCTTCTACTCTGGCAGGCTTCCCTTGGTGCCTGTCCGCGTCGCGAACGCTGGCGCAGAGAAACGTCTTCCCGTCGGGGAAAATGAAGCGTTCCGGCACCGCGACATGGGGCACTGAACGCACTTTGAGCATCACTTCGGTAGCATTTGTCTTCAGCCGGCCCTCCACCCGTCATCCTCGGGCTTGACCCGAGGATCCAGACCCGTTCGCGGCGCTAACCGATCGGTCCTTGCGTCAAGCCCGAGGAGCGCGGAGGAGAGAACGTTGCCGCGCGCCGGCAATCTTCTGCGCAGTCACTGCTGCCGTCGGGCGCTACCAAAGCACCGGCGCATCGGCGCGATTGGCCGGATCGGCCCAGTAAAGCGACGTCAGGACTTTGGCGAGGTGGCCGAATTCGGTGTAGCAATGCTGGAGCAGACCGGGCCGATGGCATCATGCCAGCTGGACAATCGAGCTACCGCTGCTTGAGGCGGGCTAAACCTCGGCAACCACCCGCCGATGGGCCAAGCGCTCGCCGACAATGATCGTCAGTCCGGCGACGAAGATAAGGCCGGCGCCGGCAAAGACGTTGCTCGCCGGAATATCGCCCCAGATCAGGAAGCCGAGGCCGAAGGCCCAGACGAGTGAGGTATATTCGAACGGTGCGATCACCGAGATCGGCGCCCGGCGCATGCCCTCGAACAGCGCATATTGCGCGATGCCGGCGATCACCCCCGTGCCCGCCATCAGCGCGAGATCGAACAGCGCCGGCGGCGTCCAGTAGAAGCCGACGGCAAGCCCGGTCATTGCGATGAAGAAGACGTTGGAGATCGTCATCTGCGTCAGTGTCGTCTCCTGGAGCGCGGTCTTGCGCAGCATCACCGTACCGATCGCCCAGAACACGGCGGCCATCAGCGCCAGGAAAACCGGCAGCGAGAGCCTCATGCCCGTTCCAAGCGGATCGCAGGCGATCAGCACGCCGATGAAGCCGAGCAGCACCGCGAACCAGCGGATTGGTGGCACGTCTTCCTTGAGGATCGGGACGGCCAGCAGCGTCACCACGATCGGCGCGGCGTAATAAAGCGTGGTCATTTCGGCAAGGGCGAGATCGCGGGCCGCATTGAAATAGGAAAGCCAGGCGGCCAGCAGCAACAGGTTGCGCACGAACAGCGGCTTGACGACGGGCGACGAGATCGCGCGGCGCACGAGCCTGCCCCGGCCGATCACCAGACACAGGAGGAGAATGGTGATGCTGCGGGTAAACAGGATCTGCCAGACCGAATAGCCGACCACCAGCCATTTGACCGACGCATCCTGCAGCGAGAACAGCAAATAGGAAAACGTCGTCATCACGATGCCGGAAAGCACTGTCTTGTTCATGGAAAGCCCCGATGGCAGCCGGGAGAAAAGGCGGCAGCGCCCGTCTGATAGCGCGCCGCCGCTCAAGGCGGAAGAGGTGGCGGCAGCCTGCGCTGTGGCGAAATCTTGGAGTGTGTTCGTACTTTCGCTTGATGGAGATCAAGGCCCCGGACCGGCCTCTTCGCTACGCATGAAGCAACCAGGTCGGGGTCGGTCCCGGGAGTTATGCAGAAAGTCTCAGTGCGGCGGCAACAGGAGCGTATCCAGATTGATGCGCGATGCTGTACATGACCGCAATATCGCCGCGAAACCGGATCCTCGATGATGCAACCGCTCGCCTTCACCCTTTCCGCCCTCGTCCTCTTGGCGACGCCGGGCCCGACGAACACCTTGCTCTGGCTCTCCGGCGCCGCGGTCGGTTTTCGGCGCTCGGCGCAGCTGCTCCTAGGCGAACTCGGCGGTTATCTCGCGGTGATCATTCCAGCCGTGGCGCTGCTTGCGCCATTTCTCGCGGCGCATCCGCAGATCGGGCTCGCGCTCCGGATCGTGGCTGCCTTCTGGGTCCTTTTCCTCGCCTATGCACTGTGGACCACCGGTGACGACAACCGGGCTTCGCCCGAGATCACCACCCAACGGGTGTTCGTTACGACGCTTCTCAATCCCAAGGCCCTGATCGTAGCCCTGGTGCTTTTGCCGCAGACCGGACTGGTGGCGACGATACCGTGGATCACAGGGTTTTCGCTGCTCGTCGTTGTCGCCGGCTCGTTCTGGATCGGCGCCGGCGCCATGCTCATCCGGCTGTCGCGCGGCGCGCACATGTCCAATCTGCCGCGCCGCATTGCCGCCGTCTGTCTCGCGGTGTTCTCCTTCGGCATCGCCGGCAGCGCGCTGGCAACGATGCTTTAATGCCGCAGATCCGCAGCGATGGCAGATCAGGCGGCTTCCGCCGTCTCGCCGAGTTCGGTGCCAAGCGCGGCGATCAACTCTTCCCAGCCCTCACGCCGATAGGCGACCTGGTCGAGCCCATCAAGAAAGGCCGCCTGCTCGGTGAAGACGATACGCGTGCCGGCGCCGTGCGGCTGGATATCGACGGTTGCCACCGAAGCGGAAATCCGCCGCTCGTTCTCAGCCATCGTATAGGCCGAGATGATGCGCCGGTTCTCGACGATATCGAGGTAAACAGTGTCGTTGTGATAGAAGGTCTTGCCGTCCTTGCTGAAGCGGCCGCTCTCGCGCCCGCCGACGCGGAAGTCGTGGCTATATTCGGCGACCGGCCACCCGTCCGCCTTGACGAACCAACGGTCGTGCGCCGCCGGATCGGCGAAGGCGCGAAAGACCTGTTCGGGCGTCGCCTTGAAAACCCGTTCGATGGTGAAGCTCGCATGTTCCACGGAATTGGCACTCATGATCTTCTCCTCTTCGATCCATTTGCGCAGACGCACCAGCGCTTCCGCGCGCAGCCAGATAACTGATTTCATTTTGAAAGCAGTTGCAAGATAATTCCACTGATGCAATAATGCAAGCAGTTTTGAAAGGACCCCAATGAAAGACGATCATCGCTCCGGCTGCCCGATCAATCTCTCGCTCGAGGTCTTTGGCGACAAATGGAGCCTGCTGATCGTCCGCGACATGATCTTCGGGGGCAAAAGGCACTTCCGCGAACTGCTGCGATCGCAGGAGGGCATCTCGTCGAACATTCTTGCTGATCGGCTGAAGATGCTTGTCGAGCAGGGAATGCTGACCAAGACGGATGACCCGACGCACAAGCAGAAGGCCATCTACAGCCTCACAGAAATGACCATCGCGCTGGTGCCGATCATGGCGCATCTCGGCGCCTGGGGGCGGCGCTACCTGCCCGTCAGCGAAGAGCTCAGCATCCGGGCCGAACTGATGGAAACCGGCGGGTCTGAGCTCTGGAACCGCTTCATGGACGAGCTTCGCTACGAGCATCTCGGACTGGCCCTCGATGGTCCGCCGCGCGTGCGCGCGACATTGCAGGCAGCCTTTGAGGATGTCGTCGCCCGCAAGACCAGGGAAAACGCGGTCGCTTGAGGACTACAAACCGATAGCCGAAAGCATGACGAAGGTGGAAAACAGCACGAAATGCGTCATGCCCTCGATGGCATTGGTTTGACCGTCGTTGAGATTGATCGCTGCAACGATCAGCGTGATCGCCACCATCACCGTCTGCACCGGCGACATCGCCATGATGAAAGGCTGGCCGGTGTAAAGCGCAATCGCCTCCATCACCGGCACGGTCAGGATCACGGTCGACAGCGATGCTCCGAGCGCGATGTTGACGACCGCCTGCATGCGATTGGCAAGTGCTGCACGCATCGCCGTCATGATCTCGGGCGACGCCGAGATTGCGGCGACGACGATGGCGGCGACGGCCGGCGGCGCGCCGCTCCCCTTGAGGCCTGAGGTCAGCAGCCCCGACATGATTTCGGCAAGCGCGCCGATCAGCACCACGCCAATGAGCAGGATCACGATCGACGGCAGCACCGGCTCGTCGGGTTCACCGGCATCATCAATCCCGTCGCTCCTCGCCCGGGGGTAGCTGTAGCTGAAGAAGTAGCTGTGCACCCCCACCTGCATGCGCAGGAACAGCGTGTAGAGCATGATCATCGCGCCGATGGTGAAGGCGGAATAGAAGTGCCACCTCGCGGCCGGCACGAATTCGGGCACGACCATCGAAATGCCCATCGCCGTCAGGATCATGACGCTGTAGGTGCGCGCGGAATTGTCGTTGTAGGGTTGCTCTCCGTGTTTCAGCCCGCCAAGCAGCGCGGCAAGACCGAGAATGCCGTTGATATCGAGCATCACGGCGGAATAGATCGTGTCGCGCACCAGCGTCGGCGAACTCTCGCCGGTCATCATGATCGCCAGAATGATCACTTCCACCAGCACGGCGGACAGCGTCAGGATCATCGTGCCATAGGGGTCGCCGACCTTGGCCGCGAGGACTTCGGCGTGATGGGCGACCCGCATCGACGCCAGCACGATCGCACCCACCAATGCGGCCGCCCCAACGAGCGAAGCTACCTGCCCCATTTCGAGCAAGGGGTGCTCCAGCACAAAACCGGCAATCGCGGCAACCAAGGCGGCGAACAGCAGACGTTCGGATTTCAGCACCGCCAACAAATGAGCCCCCTCGCCGGCTAAACTCAAGCAACGACAAGGACTATAGAAGCGGGCCACTCTATTTCAATCGGAACGACCAAGGATTATTTTCCTCCCTGTTCTTTACCACCCTGGCCGGCTTGGTTAATCTACTGTCGAATAAGGACGTGCGGCCGTCGCCGCCCTGCCGCGGAACAGACATTCATGCTGTCACACGACACCATCTGGCACGCCATCGATGCGTTGGCCGAGCGCCACCAGCTCTCGCCGTCCGGGCTTGCGCGCCGCGCCGGGCTCGACCCGACGTCCTTCAACAAATCCAAGCGCCAGTCCGCCGATGGCCGCGAGCGCTGGCCGTCGACGGAATCGATCGCCAAGGTGCTGGATGCGACCGGTGCGACCATCGACCAGTTCATGGCGCTGATGCGCCCTGACGCCGCCCGAACCGAGCCGTATAAACCCGCCATACCGCTGATCGGTTTTGCCCAGGCTGGCGCTGGCGGCTTCTTCGACGATGGCGGGTTTCCGGCCGGCCAGGGCTGGGACGTCGTCGATTTCCCGGCGGCGGCCGAGCGACGCGCCGGCATCTATGCGCTCGAGATCCAGGGCGAAAGCATGCTGCCGCTCTATCGCGACGGCGACGTTCTGATCGTCGACCCGGGCGCGCAGGTCCGGCGCGGCGACCGTGTCGTGGTCAAGACCCGCGAAGGCGAGGTTATGGCGAAAATCCTGGTGCGGCATACTCCACGCAATATCGAACTGCTATCGCTCAATCCGGAACATCCCAACCGGAGTTTCGAGATGAGCGAAGTCGAATGGATTGCCCGGATCATCTGGGCCAGCCAATAGGACATCTTTCCTGATGCGGCAGCAACTGGTCACCCTGGCAGGCGGGATTGCCGCCATAGCGCTCTATACCGGCATCCTCTATGCCGGCGCCACGACGATCCGCGACCGGGAAAGTGGCGCCACGCCGGACTTCGTGCTCGAAACGCCCGACATGGGGGAAACGCAGCCTGAGGTCGGCGCCGAAGACGTGCCGTTCGACATGACGGCCCCTGAACAGAACGACACGGTGCCTGATGGTGGCCAGAGCGAAAGCAGCTCCCACTCGACCGAGACCACTGCCCGCGCCATCGAACCGCAACAGTTTGGTCTGCCCGACGAAGTCACGACGAAGCCACTCGAACGCATAGAACCGCGAACGCCGCTGTCGGATACCGACAGGGACAAGCCGAAGGCGCCGACGGTCCTCCAACAGCCGATGGCGCTCGCCGCCGGGCTCATCCGCTTCGGCAAGATAACACTGCAACTCGACGGCATCGAGCCGGAAGCGGCGGAACGGACCTGCGAAAGCGCCGGCAAAAGCTGGCCCTGCGGCATGGTCGCCCGGACCGCCTTCCGCAACTTCCTGCGTGCCCGTGCGGTCAACTGCGACATCCCCGGAGACGGAACGGGCGAGACCGTCACCGCCCGGTGCACCGTCGGCGGCCAGGATCCTGCCGCCTGGCTGGTTGCCAATGGCTGGGCGACACCGTTGCCGGGCTCGGTGCTTGAAGAGCAGGCCGAAGCGGCACGCAAGTCAAGGCTTGGCTTCTACGGCGATGACCCGCGCGATTTTCGCCAAACGCCGATGCCGTTCGACGATCCGAGCGCCGCTGCAACGATGGACGAAGCGGCACCGGACTTGTAAGGAACGGCGGAACACACCAGTTCTTCCTACAGCGCCGCGCGTCTTATTAGACGCGCAGACGTCGCTGCAGCAGACACTTTGCGGAAAGCCTCCATGCCACCCAACCTCAGCCAGCACGAAGCCCTTGTCTATGTCATGGTGATGATGTCGGCGGTCGACCGGGAGATGAGCGACGACGAGTTCGCGCGCATCGGCAGGCTCGTGCAGTTTCTTCCCGCCTTCGAAGGCTTCGACGAGGACCAGCTTGTGCTCGTCGGCCACGAATGCTCAGCCCAGCTTGCCGCCCCTGAAGGCCTCGACATCGTGCTTGAGATCGTTCGCGAGGCGCTGCCGGAGAGGCTTTACGAGACGGCTTATGCGCTCGCCGTCGAGATTGCGGCCGCCGACCAGCGCATCCGCAACGAGGAGATCCGCCTTTTGCAGTTGCTGCGTGATCGCCTCGGCCTCGACAAGCTTACCTGCGCTGCAATCGAACGCGGCGCGCTCGCCCGCTTCCGCAGGTAACGGCGGGCCGATCCGGCCGGTTCACGTCAACGTGTCTTGGCGCTCTCCTGCCGAAGCGTGATATCGCTTCACCGAAAAACGGCAGCGAGGCCTGAGGGATGCAGCTTTTCGGCGTGACCGAACCCATGTGGCGCCTTTTGGCCTTTCTCTCGGTCTTTGCCGCCATGGCGGCGCTCGAGCTTCTGCACCCGAGGCTGGAGCGGCCGGAACTGCAAAAGGCGCTGAAGGCGCGCCGCTGGTTTACCAACCTCTCTATCCTGGTTCTGTCCTCGCTTTCGCTGCGGCTGATCTTCCCGGCCGCTGCCACGGGCGCGGCACTCTGGGCTGAAGCGCGGGGATACGGCCTGCTGCCGGCATTGGGCGTTCCTCCGCTCGTGGCCGGCGCAATCGCCTTCGTCTTGCTCGACTTCGCCGTCTGGCTGGAACATGTCGCCTTTCACAAGGTCCCCGCCCTATGGCGAATGCACCGGGTTCATCACGCCGACCCGGGCGTCGACCTGACCACGGCGCTGCGCTTTCATCCGCTGGAGATCGTCGTCTCGATGATCTGGAAGATTGCCGTCGTCGTCGCGCTCGGCGCACCTGCCGTCGCCGTGCTGATGTTCGAGATCGTGCTGAATGCCGCTGCCATGTTCAACCATGCCAATCTGCGGCTGCCACCCCGCCTCGACCGGGCGCTGCGGCCGCTGATCGTCACGCCCGACATGCACCGCATCCACCACTCGACCGAGCGCTCGGAAACGGATTCGAACTACGGCTTCAACCTGGCGATCTGGGACCGGCTGTTCTCGACCTATACGGATCGGCCGCGACGGGGCGACGATGCGATCGAAACGGGGTTGACCGCCTATGGCCGCAGCGAGCCGACCAAGCTTTTGTGGTCGTTACTCCTGCCCTTCCGTCGCAGTTGATTTGGAGCATGTCCGCGCAAAGTGTGCGGCGGTTTGGCGACATAAACTGCAGAGCGTTTCTGTCTCAGAGGAGCCGCTGAAACGCTCCTAGTAAATTCCGTTCGGGAAATAGCGCAGGTAGATCTCGTCGAGCCGCCCACTGCGCGAAAGCGCCAGCAAGGCGTGATCGATCGCCTGCGTCAGCGCCGGCTCGGCCTTGCGGTTCATGATCGTCAGGCCCTCGCCAAGAAAGCGTTGCGAGAAATAGGCGCCGTCGACAAGCGCGCAGCATCCGGCGGCAGCGCTGCCGGACACCCAGAAGGAAAGCTGCATGCCGTCGGAAAAGACGGCTGCGACCTCGCCCTTCTGCAGAGCGGCGAGCATGGCATCGCGATCGGGAAAGATCCTGGCTTCAAGCTTGGGGAAAAAGGCCCTGAACATCACCTCATGCGTGGTGCCGGAAACGACGCCCACCGCCTTGCCCTTCAGGCCCGACGGATCGGAGACGGCGCCGGCTGCCTTGGTGTTGACGGCGAAGCGCGCAGGAAGCCGTATGAACGGCCTGGAGAAGCCGAAGCGCTGACGCAGTTCCGGACTGACGGAGATGCCGGCGGCGACCGCCTCGCCCTGTCCCTCTTCCAGCGCCGGGAGCAGCTCGGCATAGGTGACCGCCTGGATCTGGCATTTGGCTTCGATATCGAGTTCGCGGCAGATCTCGCGCACCAGGTCGACATGGAAGCCCGAAAGCTTGCCCGATTGGTCGATGAAGTTGAACGGCGGGAAATCCACCGTGGTCAGGAACCGTAGGCGCGCAAGGCCGGTCAGATCCGGCTTGGCAATGCGCTCGCGCGCATCGAACAGATTGGGCAGATCCCTGGGCTGGGCGGCAAGCGAACCGGCCATCAGATACACGCACAGAGCCAGCAGTCGGTGGATTTTCATGGGCAATGGCCAGCGCGTCTCTTGGTGGTACCGCACGGCCAGCGCGGCCGCAGATGATTCATGGGTGATGACAAGATTAGCCGGATGGAACCGGGCTGGCTACTGGCTTCGGCGTCCGACGGTTCGGGCCGTCGCACGCAGGAGTGCCGGCTCAAAGCGCGATGGGCTGACATTGAAGAAAAAAGTGGAGCGGGTGATCGGGATCGAACCGACGACATCAAGCTTGGGAAGCTGGCGTTCTACCACTGAACTACACCCGCAGCGCTTCGGAAACTTCCTCAACCGCATGCATCTGTCAAGGACCGTTGCGCCGCGTTGCCGCGCAACGGCACTTTTTCTGTTACTCCGCGTGGAAATGCTTGGAGAGCTTGAGACCCTGAGCCTGATAGTTGGAGCCAAGACCGAGGCCGTAAAGTCCCTCCGGGCGTTCCAGCATATGTTCATAGACCAGCCGGCCGACGATCTGGCCATGCTCGAGGATGAAGGGAACCTCGTGGCTGCGGACTTCGAGCACCGCTCGGCTGCCGCTGCCGCCGGCAGAGGCATGGCCGAAGCCCGGATCGAAGAAGCCGGCATAATGCACGCGGAATTCACCGACCAATGGATCGAACGGCGTCATCTCGGCAGCGTAGAGCGGCGGAACATGCACAGCTTCGCGCGAAACGAGGATGTAGAATTCGTCGGGATCGAGGATCAGCTCGTCGCGGCCACGGCTATAGAGCGGCTCCCAGAAGTCGAACACGGCATGCTGCGCCTTCTTGTCGACATCGACGACCGCGGTGTGATGCTTGCCGCGGTAGCCGATCAGTCCGTCCGGGCCCGTACCCTTGAGATCGATCGAGAGCGCGATCCCGCCGCCGCTGACATTGGGCTTGTCGCTCGCAACCAGCATATCGCTTTCATGCAGCGCCAGCAGTTCCTGCTCGGAGAGCAGCGACTGGCCGGTGCGGAAGCGGATCTGCGACAGGCGCGAACCGCGCCGCACGACGATCGGGAAGGTGCGCGGGCTGATTTCGAGGTAAAGCGGTCCGCGATATCCAGCCGGGATCTTGTCGAACTCCTGGGCGCGATCGGTGATGACGCGGGTGAAGATGTCGAGGCGACCGGTCGAGCTCTTCGGATTTGCCGAAGCCGACATGGTCTCCGGCAGATCGAGGCTTTCCATCAGCGGCACGATATAAACGCAGCCGGTTTCCAGCACGGCGCCGTCGGAGAGATCGACGACATGCAGTTTCAGCCGGTCGAGCTTGTCGGCAACGAGATGCGCCGGCCCCGGCATGAAGCTCGCGCGCACGCGAAATGCCTTGGCGCCGAGGCGCAGGTCGAGGCTTGCCGGCTGGATCTGATCGGTATCCAGCGCCTTTTCGCTTTTCAAGCGTCCGGTCGCAAACAGCGCGGCGATCGCGCGGTCGGCCAAAATCCCAGTCTCGCGGCCCATTTCGATCCTCTTTTCAGTTGCGAGACAAAACCAAACTCCAGGAATTGACGCAAGCGCACCCAAGCAGTATTGGAGCTTTATCCCGTGGTGATTTGGCCGGTCGGCTTGCAGCCACGTTAAACAAGTAGCTAAAAAGGCCGGGTTTCAAACCGGCCCTTCACGCGGCCGGTTTTTTTGTTTTTGAAGGTGATCGTCACATGAGCAAAAACTGGCGCCCGGCAACCCAACTCGTCCACGGCGGAACGACCCGCTCCCAGCACGGCGAGACGTCCGAGGCGATCTTCCTCACCCAGGGCTTCGTCTACGAGACATCCGAGGCGGCGGAAGCACGCTTCAAGGGCGAGACCGAAGGCTTCATCTATGCCCGTTACGGCAGCCCTACCAACGACATGTTTGAAAAGCGCATGTGCATGCTGGAAGGCGCCGAAGACGCGCGCGCCACGGCATCAGGCATGGCTGCCGTCACTGCCGCCATTTTATGCCAGCTGAAGGCCGGCGACCACATCGTTGCCGCCCGCGCCCTCTTCGGCTCCTGCCGCTGGGTGGTCGAGACGCTGGCCCCGAAATACGGCATCGAATGCACGCTGGTCGACGGACGCGATCTCGCGAACTGGGAAAAGGCGATCCAGAAGAACACCAAGGTCTTCTTCCTGGAAAGCCCGACCAACCCGACGCTGGAAGTGATCGACATTTCAGGCGTTTCTCGGCTCGCCAACCAGATCGGCGCCAAGGTCGTGGTCGACAACGTCTTCGCCACGCCGCTGTTCCAGAAGCCGCTGGAACTCGGCGCGCATATCGTCGTCTATTCCGCCACCAAGCATATCGACGGCCAGGGCCGGTGCCTCGGTGGCGTGGTTCTGTCCGACAAGGACTGGATCAACGAGCATCTGCATGACTACTTCCGCCACACCGGCCCGGCGATGTCGCCGTTCAACGCCTGGACGTTGCTGAAGGGCATCGAGACGCTGCCGCTGCGCGTCAAGCAGCAGACCGAAAACGCCCGTCGCGTCGCCGACTTCCTCGCCGAGCAGCCGCAGATCGCCAAGGTGATCTACCCCGGCCGCGCGGACCATCCGCAGGCCGACATCATCGCCAAGCAGATGACCGGCGGTTCGACCCTTGTCGCCTTCGAACTCAAGGGCGGCAAGGATGCGGCCTTCGCACTGCAGAACGCACTGCAGATCGCCCGCATCTCCAATAATCTTGGCGATTCCAAAAGCCTGATCACCCATCCGGCGACGACGACGCACAAGAACCTGACGGACGAAGCTCGCGACGAGCTCGGCATTTCCGCCGGCACCGTTCGTTTCTCCGCCGGTATCGAGGACAGCGACGACATCGTCGAGGACTTCGCCCGCGCGCTGAAGACCGTCAAGGCCTGATACCCACGAACAAGACGGCCGCCCCGAGATCGGCGGCGGCCGCTACTCGACGTCGCGAAAACGCGTTCGCGCGAGCACAATGCGCGATAGCGCGGTGTAGAGGCAGACGACCGCAAACAGCGCCGCCAGCAGCGGAAACCACGTCGGGAACAGGCAGAAGGCCAGGAAGGCGGCGATCGTCTCCGTCGCCTCGGCAAGCCCGGTGGTGAAGTAGAGCGATTTTGCCCCCCGCACATCCGTCGTCATCGCTCGCTTTTCGGCCATAATGGCATAGGCGAGAAAACTCGATCCGTTGACGTAGAACGAGAAGAGCAGCAGACCGCCGACAAGACCGTTGGCCTGCGGATCGGCGCCGATGAAGCCGAGCGGGATGGCACCGTAGAAGGCGAAGTCGAGCACGATGTCGAGGAAACCACCGAAATCGGTTTTGCGCGTGGCGCGTGCCACCGCACCATCAAGTCCATCGCAAAGCCGGCTAACGACGATAACAATGGCGGCGGCAAGGTAGTATTGTCCGGCAATGAGGACAGCGGCAACGAGGCCGAGCGCGAGGCCGGTGATCGTGACCGCATTGGCACCGACACCCCCGCGGGCAAGTGCTGCACCGAGCCGATCCAGTATCGGATCCAGATGTTTTCTCACCGCGCCATCAAGCATCGGCCTCGCCTTTCCGCAGACTTGCCGCCGACGCATGCAATCCTGCCGTTATTCTTGACGAAACCATCTTGCTGTAGAATACCCTGAAAGACTTGAAACAAGGTGTTGCTCATGTATCGCGCGCTCACTCGCGACATAGAAGTTACGGTGGAGCCTTATTATCTGGAAGAGCAATCTGATCCGGATGACAGCCGCTATGTCTGGGGCTACCGCATCGTCATCGCCAACCATTCGGCCGAGTCGGTTCGGCTGATGACACGCTACTGGCATATTACCGACGAGAACGGCCAGGTGGACGAAGTCAGCGGGCCCGGTGTCATCGGAGAGCAACCGTTGCTGAACCCCGGCGATACCTACGAATATTCCTCCGGATGCCCGCTCGATACGCCGTCCGGCGTCATGTTCGGCCACTACAGCATGGAATCGGAAGGCGGAGAACACTTCAACGTGGCAATCCCCGCCTTCTCGCTTGATTCACCAGGGCTCGTTCGAACCCTGAATTGAGGCATCCTACTGCTGGCGGACCTCGCTTGCCTCGAAGCGATAGGTGGTCGAGCAGAACTCGCACGTCACCTTGATCAAGCCGTCCTCGATGGTGCTCTCGATATCGTCGGCGTGCAGTCCGGTGAGCACCGAGCGGATCTTTTCGCGCGAACAGCTGCAGCGATCATAGACCGCCTGCGGCTCGTAGACGCGAACGCCGCGCTCGTGGAACAGCCGATAGAGCAGACGTTCCGTGCCGACCATCGGGTCGGTCAGTTCGTCGGCATCGATCGTCTCGACCATGACCTTGGCTTCCGCCCAGAGATCGTCCTCGTCGAAGAGATCCTCGTTGTCGTCGCCGTCACCCCCCGAAAGATCCGGTTGGCGCATGCGCTCCGGCGCATCCGGCAGGAACTGCGCGACCATGCCGCCGGCGCGCCAGCGATGGCGCGGCTTGCCGTTCTCGTCGCGGTCGAGCAGTTCGGCAACGCCGAGGCGCACCTTGGTCGGGATCTGCTCCGACTGGCGGAAGTAGACGCCGGCAATCTCCTCGAGCGTGGCGCCATCGAGCGCAACGATGCCCTGATAGCGCTGGGTATGGGCACCCTGATCGATGGTGAAGGCGAGAACGCCCTTGCCCAGCAGCTCATGCGACTGGGTGCGTCCGTCCTTCAGAGCTTCCTCCAGCGCTTCCTCGTTGAAACGGGCATAGGCGCGCACCCGATCGGGCGTGGCAAAATCGGCGACGACAAGATCGACCGGGCCGTCGCTCTTCGTCTGGACGATAAGCTTGCCGTCGAACTTCAGCGACGTTCCGAGCAGCACGGTCAGCACCACGGTCTCGGCAACCAGCCGCGCGACCGGAAGCGGATAGTTGTGGCGCTCGAGGATCGCATCGAGCATCGGGCCGAGCTGAACGGCGCGGCCACGCACATCGAGGCCCTCCACCTGGAAGGGCACGACATGATCGTCACCGGCAAAGTCGAATTCGCCAAGTCCTGGTGCCATCTCAGTCATCTGCTGCTCCTTACGTCACTAAAGCGCGTCGCGATCGCCAGGATTCGCTGACTGCGCTTCAAGTTTTTGTTCTTGTGCATATCGTTATCGCAAAACCGCTGCGCACTTTTCCGCGACATGCTTGGGAGAGGGCCGCGCAGAGAACATAAACATCCTCCGGTGCAGCCTGCCCGTTATCCTATTCGATCCCGCCATAAACGGATTTGTCTAGCAGGCATGTGCCGTTTTGCCGGCCGATCATGCGCTGCCTGTCGTCAGGTAACGTCCGTTGTTTCCACCCCGGAACGTCCCGCATTCGGCCTAAATCGTGTCGCATGCGGGAAATTTCAATAGGCAGACGCGCCGATCAGACGAGCCCCATGCACCAGGCGATGATCGACTTCTGTGCGTGCAGCCTGTTTTCCGCCTCGTCGAATACCACCGACTGCGGCCCGTCGATGACCTCGTCGGTCACTTCCTCGCCGCGATGCGCCGGCAGGCAGTGCATGAACAGTGCGTCCGGCGAGGCGTGCCTCATCAGCGCGTCGTTGACCTGGAAGGGCTGGAAGACGTTGTGGCCGCGAGCGCGATGCTCCTGGTTCATGGAAATCCAGGTGTCGGTAACGACGCAATGCGCGCCGGCAACGGCCTGCTCGGCCTCATGGCAAAGCAGGATCTCGCCGCCATTGTTGCGCGCCCAGTTGAGGATCTTGTCGTGCGGCTCGGAACCGAGCGGCACCGCCATGTTCATGCGGTAGCCGAAACGGGCCGAGCCCTCGATCAGCGAGTGAAGCACGTTGTTTCCGTCGCCGGTCCAGGCGATGGTCTTGCCCTTCACCGGGCCGCGATGCTCCTCGAAGGTCATGATATCGGCCATGATCTGGCAGGGATGGGTGTCGTCGGTCAGGCCGTTGATGACGGGCACCGTGGCGTGCTCGGCAAGCTCGAGAAGACGGCGATGATCGGTGGTGCGGATCATGATCGCATCGACGTAGCGTGACAGCACCTTGGCAGTGTCGCCGATGGTCTCGGCGCGGCCGAGCTGCATTTCGGTGCCCGAGAGAAACAGGGTTTCGCCGCCGAGCTGGCGCATGCCGACGTCAAAGGAGACGCGCGTGCGGGTCGAAGGCTTTTCGAAGATCATCGCCAACATCTTGCCGGCGAGCGGCTTTTCGGCGGTTCCGGCCTTCGTCGCCGTCTTTCGCACGCGTGCGTCATCGATGATCGTGCGCAGATCGGCTGCCGTCATGGCCGAAAGATCGATGAAATGTCTTGTGCCTGCCATCGTAGTCAATTCCTGTCTCAGAATGGCCCGTGGAGCGCGACCGGTGTCGAAGAGCCAAAAGAACGCTCGACACCTTGGGCTCGCGCATGGACCCTTGGGAAAATCGCTGCCGATCTCCGGGTTCACAAATTAGGCTGCGGCGGTACCGCTGCTGCTTCTCACGGCTTCGGCCGCGCGCTCGATCCGCGCCAGGCCTTCGCGCGCTTCCGCGGCGGTCACCGTCAGCGGCGGCAACAGGCGCAGGACGTTTTCGCCGGCCGGAACAGCCAGCAGCTTCTCCGCGCGGATCGCCTTCAGGAGATCGGCCGAAGGGCCTTTCGCCTTGATGCCGAGCATCAGGCCGTCGCCGCGGATATCCTCGATCACATCGGGGAAACGGTCCTTCAACGACGCGAGGCCCTGGCGGAAGACCAGGGCCACGTCGCGGACATGCTCCAGGAAACCGTCGGCCAGGATGACGTCGAGCACGGCGTTGCCGACAGCCATGGCAAGCGGGTTGCCGCCATAGGTCGAACCGTGCGTACCGGCGACCATGCCGGCAGCCGCCTCTTCGGTCGCAAGGCAGGCACCGAGCGGGAAGCCGCCGCCGATGCCCTTGGCGACAGCCATGATATCCGGACGGATGCCAGCCCATTCATAGGCGAAAAGCTTGCCGGTGCGGCCGACGCCGGACTGGACCTCGTCGAGGATCAGCAGCAGACCGAACTCGTCGCAAAGCGCGCGCAGCTCCTGCATGAATTCCTTGGTGACCGGGCGGATGCCGCCCTCGCCCTGGATCGGCTCGATCAGGATCGCCGCCGTCTCGTCGGTGATCGCATCCTTGAGCGCCGTGATATCGCCGAAGGGAACCTGATAGAAACCCGGGGCCTTCGGGCCAAAGCCCTCGATGTACTTCTGCTGACCACCCGCCGCGATGGTCGCGATCGTGCGTCCGTGGAAGGCACCCTCGAAGGTGATGATGTGGAACTTCTCCGGATTGCCCTTGGCATAGTGGTAGCGACGCGCAGTCTTGATCGCGCATTCGAGCGCCTCGGCACCCGAGTTGGTGAAGAAGACACGATCGGCGAAGGTGACGGCCGTCAGCCGGCGTGCAAGGCTCTCCTGGCCGGGGACCTCATAAAGGTTGGACAGGTGCCAGACCTTCTCGGCCTGCGCCTTCAACGCCTCGACCAGATGCGGATGCGCATGGCCAAGCGAGTTGACGGCGACGCCGGCGGCGAAGTCGAGATAGCGCGAGCCGTCTTCGGCGATCAACCAGACGCCCTCTCCTCGCTCGAAACGCAACGGCGCACGCATGTAGGTGTCGTAAAGCGGCGTGGTTGCAGTCATGGCGAGCCTCTCCTTCATTGCTATCGGCATCGATCCGAGCCCCTGTTGAGCGCGGCAAAAAATTAAAAATGCCGCCTTGCGGCGGCGCAGGCACTATTCCTATTTCGCAGCGCAATGTCAACAAAACCAAGCTTTGCAGTGCGGTCGGACAGGTCTGATCCATGCGACGAAAAAATCACGCGACGGGGCTTGCAAAAATGCAACGCCCACCGAGCAAGTTGGGGAAAACCAAGAAATCGATTCGGCGCGATTCGCGGGACTCTTGCCACGGAGTCCGCCGGTCAGTAGGTTAATGTTCAATTACTAGACGCATGCGGCGGGCCTAGTCACCAAAAGTGTTATCGCGTTGCAGCTCCGGAGCCTGTCCGGAGCGTGGTGAGAGATTCTGTCATCGCCAACGCTGAGAACGGAGAGTGCAGAAATGAACTGGACTGACGAGCGGGTGGAAAAACTGAAGAAGCTTTGGTCCGAGGGCCTGAGCGCGAGCCAGATCGCGGCACAGCTCGGCGGCGTCAGCCGCAATGCGGTCATCGGCAAGGTTCACCGGCTGAGCCTGCCCGGCAGGGCCAAGGCTGGCGGAACCACCGCCGCGACCCGGCCGAAGCAGCGCCCGACTTCGGCGCCGCGCGCTCCGAACTACGCTTCGCGCGTCACGACACGGACGGTTACCCGTGCGGCCGGCGCGACCGTGCTCAAGGAAGAGGTCGAAGTCGATCTCGTCGCCGAACAGGATTTCCGCATCCAGACGGATGTGGTCGTGCCAATGTCGCGCCGCCTGGAGCTGACGCAGTTGACCGAGCGCACCTGCAAATGGCCGATCGGCGACCCGCTCAAGGAAGAATTCCACTTCTGCGGCAACGATTCCCCGGAAGCTTCGCCCTATTGCACATTCCATGCGCGGCTTGCCTATCAGCCGACCTCCGAGCGCCGTCGCGCTCGCTGAGACGACCGAAAACCACATGCAGAAAAGGGGCCGCACGGCCCCTTTTTTATTGGCTGCTGCATGTTTCCCTGGTTCGTATTCGCTTCAAGGAAACATGCCGCAATTCAAGATGCAACAGCGACCTTTGCGCGTCCATTAAGATGCGCGGCGCTGCAGTGGCCGGCTGGCTCAGCTTTCGAGCGAGTAGCCGGCACCGCGAACGGTGCGGATGACATCAGGCATGCTCGAGAAATTCAGTGCCTTGCGCAAGCGACCGACATGCACGTCGACGGTGCGCTCGTCGACATAGATATCGTGGCCCCAGACGCCATCAAGGAGTTGCGAGCGCGAGAACACCCGGCCCGGCGACGACATCAGGAATTCGAGCAGGCGGAATTCCGTCGGACCAAGGCGGACCTCGCGGGTGCGGCGATGCACGCGATGGGTCTCGCGATCGAGCTCGATGTCGCCGCAGCGAAGCAGCGTCGAGAGGACCTCGGGCTTGGCGCGCCGCAGCATCGCCTTGACACGGGCCATCAGCTCCGGGGTCGAGAACGGCTTGACGACATAATCGTCGGCGCCGGTGGCAAGGCCACGAACCCGCTCGCTCTCCTCGCCGCGCGCCGTCAGCATGATGATCGGCAGGCGCTCGGTTTCCGGACGTTGGCGCAGCCGGCGGCAAAGCTCGATGCCGGAAACGCCCGGCAGCATCCAGTCGAGGATCAGGAGATCCGGGAGGCGCTCCTGTAGGCGGATCTCCGCCTCGTCTCCGCGCAGGATCGTATCAACATCGAACCCTTCGGCTTCGAGGTTATAACGCAGCAGGACACTCAGCGCCTCTTCGTCTTCGACAACGGCGATTTTCGGCAACATCAGGCAACGTCTCCTTACCCAGAGCGTCTCGCGTTCGATCGAACGCAAAGAGATGCTCGAACATATAGAATCTGGAGCACTCCGCGCGTTTTCATAGGCACGCGCGAAAACGTATAGCTTCAGACGCAGTAGAGCAGGGCCGCAACCAGGGCTGCGACCGGAGCAGGTTCATAAGCAGGCACTCGAACGTATCCGGGTCTTAAAGCGCGTCGCGATCTCTAAGATGCGCTTGTTGTGCTTTAAGTTCTTGTTTTTGCACATGTCGTTATCGCAAAACCGCTGCGCACTTTTGCGCGACATGCGTTAGTCCTTCACGGCACCCAGCGTCGACGTATTGTCGTCCTTCGGACGCTCGCCTTCCGGCTGCGCGCCCGTCGCCATGTAGTAGATCGTCTCGGCGATATTGGTGGCGTGGTCGCCGATACGCTCGATGTTCTTGGCACAGAAGAGAAGATGCGTGCAGGGCGTGATGTTGCGCGGATCTTCCATCATGTAGGTGAGCAGCTCGCGGAACAGCGAGGTGTAGATCGCGTCGATCTCCTCGTCGCGCTCGCGGATGCTGTTGGCCTTCTCCGGCGAGCGGGAAGCGTAGACGTCGAGGACTTCCTTGAGCTGCACCAGCGCAAGCTCTGCCAGGTGTTCGAGACCGCGCGCCAGCTTGCGCGGGATGCCGGAGCCGGCAACCGCGATGACACGCTTGGCGTTGTTCTTGCCGAGGTCGCCGACGCGCTCCAGATCGGACGCGATGCGGATCGATCCCATGATCTCGCGCAGGTCGGCAGCAACGGGCTGGCGCTTGGCGATGGTGACGATTGCCTTTTCGCCGATCTGGCGTTCGGCTTCATCGAGGATGGTGTCGTCGGAGATCACCTTCTGCGCCAAGGCGAGGTCAGAATTGACAAGCGCACGAACGGATTCGCCCACCATCTGCTCGGCAAGCCCGCCCATCTCGGAGATGCGGCGCGTGAGATATTTCAGTTCTTCGTCGTAGGCGGACATTATGTGCATGGACATAGTCTTCGATCCTTGCGGGCGCGTTCAGGAAACGGGGTGAAGAGGAGCTTCGGCCATCAACCGAACCGGCCCATGATGTAGTCCTGGGTACGCTGGTCATCCGGATTGGTGAACATCTTGTCGGTGTCGTTCTCCTCGACAAGATTGCCGAGGTGGAACATGGCAGTGCGCTGCGAAACACGCGCCGCCTGCTGCATCGAGTGGGTGACGATGACGATCGTGAAGTTGGTACGCAGCTCGTGGATCAGTTCCTCGACCTTGGCCGTCGCGATCGGATCGAGCGCCGAACAGGGCTCGTCCATCAGGATCACTTCAGGGCTGACGGCAACGGCGCGCGCGATGCACAGACGCTGCTGCTGGCCGCCCGAAAGACCGGTGCCCGGCTCCTGCAGGCGATCCTTCACCTCGTTCCACAAACCAGCCTTCTGCAGGCTGGTCTCGACGACTTCGTCGAACTCAGACTTGGTGCGGGCAAGCCCGTGGATGCGCGGGCCGTAGGCGACGTTGTCGTAGATCGACTTCGGGAACGGGTTCGGCTTCTGGAACACCATGCCGACGCGGGCTCGCAGTTCCACGACGTCGATCGTCGGGTCGTAGATGTCGTCTTCATCGAGCGTGATCTTGCCGGTGACGCGGCAGTTCTCGATGGTGTCGTTCATGCGGTTCAGCGTGCGCAGGAAGGTCGACTTGCCGCAGCCCGAAGGGCCGATCAGCGCTGTCACCGTGTTCTCGCGGATATTGAGATTGACGTCGAAAAGCGCACGCTTCTCGCCGTAGTAGACCGACACATCCTTGCCGATCATCTTGTAGGGCACGGTGTTCATTTTCTGATCCAAGGCTTTTTCGACTGCTGCTTCTGACATGATGTTCATAGTAATTACCTCACTACCAACGGCGCTCAAAGCGACGTCGCAACAGAATGGCGCCAAGGTTCATGACGACGAGGAAGATGAGAAGAATGATGATCGCGCCGGATGTGCGCTCGACGAAGGCGCGTTCCGCCTCGTTGGCCCACATGTAGATCTGCACCGGCAGCGCGGTCGACGGCTCCATCGGCGAGCCGGGATAATCGACGACGAAGGCGACCATGCCGATCAACAGCAGCGGCGCGGTTTCGCCAAGTGCATGGGCGAGACCGATGATCGTGCCGGTCAGGATGCCCGGCATCGCCAGCGGCAGGACGTGGTGGAAGATGGTCTGCATCTTCGACGCACCGAGACCGAGCGCTGCCGAGCGGATCGACGGCGGGACCGCCTTCAACGCTGCACGGGTGGCGATGATGATCGTCGGCAGGGTCATCAGCGTCAGCACCAGGCCGCCGACGAGGGCGGCCGAGCGCGGCATGCCGGCGAAGTTGATGAATACGGCCAACCCCAAGAGACCGTAGACGATCGACGGAACGGCGGCGAGATTGTTGATGTTGACCTCGATGAGATCGGTCAGCCGGTTCTTCGGCGCAAACTCTTCGAGATAGATCGAGGCGGCAACGCCGATCGGCAGCGACAGCACGAGCACGATCAGCATCATGAACAGCGAACCGAGGGCGGCAACGCCGACGCCTGCCGCTTCCGGACGGCTCGAGGCACCGAAGGTGAAGATGCCGGTGTTGAAGCTCTTCTTCAGGACGCCGGCGCTTGCAAGCTCGTTCATCCAGGTGACCTGCTGGTCCTTGACCTTGCGCTTGCTCTCATCGACCTTCAGGTCGATCTGCCCCTTGAAGGCGGAGTCGACATTGGCTTCGGCGAGCAGTGTCACCGGTATGGTCTTGCCGATAACCGACGGGTCGGCGACGACGATGTCGCGCAACAGCGTGCGGGAGCTTGCAGACACCATGTCGGTGGCCCGCTTGACCAGCGGACGATTGCTCGGATCGATGCCGAGCTGCTTGATCAGCGCATCGCGGACCAGCAGCGGATAGTTGGCCGCCACCAGCACCTTGCCGTCGGTCGCGCGCTCACCCTTGGGATCGATGACCTTTTCGGTGAATTCGATCGGCAGCGTGATCGTCGTCTGCTGGAACGCGGTGTAGCCGTTGGAGATCACCGTCCACAGCAGCAGAGCGAGGAAGAACAGGCCAAGACTGATGGCGCTGATGCCATAGGCACGGAACCGACGCTCGGCCGCGTAGCGACGCTTGATGCCGATATCACGCTTGGCGGATGCGGGGCGGACGGAGATCCGGACGGCCGGGGAAGCGATGTCGGTCATTCGTACTGTTCCCGATATTTGCGCACGATGTAGAGCGCGTAAATGTTGAGGCCGAGCGTGATAACGAAGAGCGTGATGCCGAGTGCGAAGGCAACCAGCGTCTGCGGCGAGGTGAACTCAAGGTCACCCGTCAGCTGGTTGACGATCTTCACCGTCACCGTGGTCATCGGCTCGAAAGGATTGATTTGCATGCGGGCCGCGACACCGGCGGCAAGCACCACGATCATCGTCTCGCCGACGGCACGCGAGGCGGTCAAAAGCAGAGCGCCGACAATGCCCGGAAGTGCTGCGGGAAGGATGACCTTCTTGACTGTCTCGGAGCGGGTGGCACCAAGGCCGAGCGAACCGTCGCGCAGGGCCCGCGGTACCTGGGTAATGATGTCATCGGAAAGCGAGGACACGAACGGGATCAGCATGATGCCCATGACGATGCCGGCGGTCACGACGCTCTGTGCCTGGATGAAGTTCTGATAATTGCCGGTGACGAGACCGTTCAGTTGGGCAGAGATATCGCGCAGGAATGGGCCGACGGTCACAAGTGCGAAGAAACCGTAGACGATGGTCGGGATGCCGGCGAGCACTTCGAGCAGGGGCTTTGCCGTCGAACGCAGTCGTGGGCTGGCATATTCCGCCATGTAGATGGCGGCAAACAGGCCGATCGGCACCGCAAACAGCATGGCGACGAAGGCGATGTAGAGCGTACCGGCGAGAAGCGGGATCAGGCCGAACTGGCCGGAGGAGCCACCGCTTCCGGCGGCAGCAAACCGGGGGTCCCAGACCGTGCCGAAGAAGAACTCGAAGGGTGAAACCATCGTGAAGAAGCGGCCGGCTTCCGACAGCATAGAGGCGATGATGCCGACCGTCGTCAGGATGGCGATCGAGGACGCTACGATCAGCGCGCCGAGCATGACGCGCTCGACCTGGTTGCGGGCGCGGAAGCGGGTGGCGATGTTGCGGATGGCATAAAAGCCGCCGGCAATCGCGATCAGCAGGACGACGGCGCTCATCAGCCAGCGATTGGTGGCGCTCATCGCGTTGAAATGCTGGGCGGCGGTGATCATGTAGGGTTCGCCCTCGCCGGCAAGAGCCACGCCCTTGGCCGCAAGCGTCGAGCGAAGATTGGCCGAACCGCTTTCAAGCGCCGAAACTTCTTCGGCCGTCAACCGCTTCAGGCCGCCGGCGACCGACTTGACCTGGCCAAGCGCCAGCTCGACCGTGGCGCCGCCCTGCGTCTGCACCGTCTCGGGCAAGGTCGCCCGGGTGCTGGAGTCGATATACATGGGCGCGGCGACGAGCCAGGCGCCGAGTACGAGCGCCGCTGGAAGGATCGCCCAGATGGCGACATAGCTGCCGTGATAGCCGGGTAAGGAATGCAGATTGGAGAGCTTGCCGCCAGCCTGTGCGAAGGAGCGCGCACGACCCCCAAAATAAGAAATAAAACCAATTACAACAATGAGCAAAAGAAGAAATGAAGTACTCATCGGCACGTCTCCGCGGCGTGACGCTCAATGCGCTGCCGGCAGTTCGGATGGAGGCATGCCCCGGCGCGAGACCATCGCGCCGGGGCTTGTCAGTATCAGAGCATGTTGCCGGCTGCGAAAGCCTTGCGAACTTCTTCGCGCTCGGCGTCCGGAGCAGCGACGAGGCCGTATTCTGCAAGCGGGCTTTCCGGGCCGATCATCTGATCGTCGAGGAAGAACTCAACATATTCCTTGAGGCCCGCGATAACGCCGAGATGTGCCTTCTTGACGTAGAAGTACAGCGGGCGGGAAACCGGGTATTCGCCGGAAGCGATCGTTTCGGTCGACGGAACGATGCCGTTGACGGTGGCGACCTTCAGCTTGTCGGCGTTGTTTTCGTAGAAGGACAGGCCGAATACGCCGATGCCGTTCTTGTTGGCAGCGATACGGGCCAGCGTTTCGGTGTAGTCGCCGTCGATGTCGACAGCCATGCCGTCCTTGCGGACTGCGACGCACTTGCTGTGCTGCTGCTTCTCATCGGCAACGGCGGCCTTGATGACGTCAATGGCGCCAGCTTCCTTGCAACCTGCGGCCAGGATCTTCTCTTCGAAGACTTCGCGCGTGCCGTGCTTTTCGCCCGGGATGAAGGCGGCGATGTCGGCGTCCGGCAGAGCGGAGTTGACTTCAGACCACTTCTTGTAAGGGTTGGCAACGAGCTTGCCGTCGACGACGATTTCGGCAGCCAGACCCTTGTAGAGATCAACGGGCTTCAGGGCGAGGTCGGCGTTGCCGGCGTCGGTTGCGAAGACGATGCCGTCATAACCGATCTGGATTTCCTGGATCTCGGTGACGCCGGCGGCCTTGCAGGCCTCGACTTCGCTGTCCTTGATCTTGCGGGAGGAGTTGGCGATGTCGATGGTATCAGGGCCAACGCCCTTGCAGAATTCCTTCAGGCCGGCCGAGGAGCCGCCGGATTCGACAACCGGGGTCTTGAAGTCCGGGAACGTTTCGCCGAACGTCTCGGCGACGATCTTTGCGTAGGGAAGAACGGTCGAGGAGCCGGCGACCTGAACCTGATCGCGCGCGGCAGCCACGCCGGCGAATGCGGCGGATGCGACAAGCGCCGCTACGGTGAGTTTAAGAGCTTTCATAAAAGTTCTCCCGGAATGGGCTGGTGTTGAGTGCGCCAAGCGTTGCAGCGCTCTTCGCCGTTTGATCGGCTGCCCCTAACTAGCCGCCGATAGCCACACCTTTTATGTCAGTTTCGCGAAACATTTATGACAGCTCATGTCATTGAAAATAATAATGAAAAATGAACACAGCGGCATTATCCCGCGCCAATATGTCAAAAGCGCACGGTAAACACCGTGCCCTTGCCCAACTCCGAGTGGATCAGGAGCCGCGCGCGGTGGCGGGTCAGGATGTGCTTGACGATCGCAAGGCCGAGACCGGTGCCCTTTTTCGAGCGGCTGGCCTCCACATTGACGCGATAGAACCGCTCGGTGATGCGCGGCACATGCTCGGCCGGAATGCCGGGGCCGTAGTCTCTGACCACGACCTCCGCCTGCCCGCCGTCGTCGCCGGAAAGCTCGACATCGACCCTCTTGCCTTCCTGGCCGTATTTGCAGGCATTCTCGATCAGGTTCTCGAAAACCTCGATCAGTTCGTCGCGATCCCCCTGAACGACCACAGGCGTCTCGGGCATTGTCAGCGTGATCGTCACGTCAAGATCGCCCGCAAGCGGAGCAAGACTGTCGCGGACATGGCCGAGCAGCGGCCGCAGATCGATCGTATCGTCTGGCGCGATGTGCGATTTCAGCTCCAGCCGCGACAGCGACAGGAGGTCGTCGACGAGGCGGCTCATGCGCGTCGCCTGCTCGTGCATGATGCCGAAGAACTTCTCCTGCGCCTTCGCGTCGTTGCGCGCCGGGCCTTGCATGGTTTCGATGAAGCCGCGCAGCGACGCCAGCGGCGTGCGCAACTCGTGGCTGGCGTTGGCGACGAAGTCAGAGCGCATGCGATCGATGCGGCGGGCCTGCGAAATATCGCGGTAGGTCAAGAGAAAGATCCGGCGCCATGGGCCATCGCCACCGATTTCGGCTGGCGCCACCCGGACCACATAGACGGCATCGGACGGCAGCCGCTCGGTGTGCTCGATCTGGTTGATCTTGCCGGTCGCGATCGTCTCGCGGACCATATCGAGAATGCCGGGCGAGCGAACGCGGGCGGCAAGATAGCTGTTGGGCGGGATGGTGCCGAAAGCCTTTTCGGCAGCGATGTTCTGGAAGACGACCGTTTCATCGACAGCCACCACCAGCACCGGCATATCGAGCGCGTTCAGGGCTGGGATCAGGGCGTCGCTGGCCGCGCCCGCAACCGCGGCCACCTTTGCCGCTTTTGCGGCCTTCGGTAGCACCGAAGGCGCGCTGCGGTTGAGCAGGGCTGCGGCAAGCACGATCCAGAACGGCAGCACGACGAGGAAATGAATGCCGGCGACGGTCGCAAGCGCGGCGAGCAGCGCCGTCAGGCCGAGGAGCCAACGTTCTGCCTTCAGTCGCGGCACGAGCATCCGCCAGAACGCCTTGGAACCGTCCAGCACGATATCCTCATGAATCACTTTGTCTTCCTCCCGACCCTAAATGGTCGAGAGATAGCGACCGTTCATGACATGATTTTCACGACGCGCTTGAATCCGCAATGCAATTGTGGCCTCCTCACAGGAAATCGCTCGGGCTGGAGGAAGACCAAATGGCGTCAACGCAGGCAGCAACGAAGACCGAAAGCCGGGCGGTAGAACTCGATATCGGCGGCAAGAAGCGGCTCTTCGACATCGACAATCCCGAATTGCCGAAGTGGATCGACGAGGCCGCGTTCTCCTCCGACGACTACCCCTACAAGAAGAAGCTCGACGACGATGAATACCTGAAGACGCTGGAAAAGCTGCAGATCGAACTGGTCAAGCTGCAACTCTGGCAGCAGGCAACCGGCAAGCGCATCATCGCCCTGTTCGAGGGCCGCGACGCGGCCGGCAAGGGCGGCGCGATCCATGCGACCAGCGGCAACCTGAACCCCCGCTGGGCGCGCGTCGTCGCGCTGACGAAGCCGACAGAAACCGAGCGTGGGCAATGGTACTTCCAGCGCTACATCGCGACGATGCCGACATCAGGCGAACTCGTTCTCTACGACCGCTCTTGGTACAACCGCGCCGGCGTCGAGCCGGTCATGGGCTTCTGCACGCCCGAGCAGCACGAGCAATTCCTGAAGCAGGTGCCGCGCTTTGAAAAGATGATCGTGCACGAAGACATTCAGTTCTTCAAATTCTGGATCAACATCGGCCGCGAGATGCAGCTCAAGCGCTTTCACGACCGCTGCCATGATCCTCTGAAAATCTGGAAGCTGTCGCCGATGGATATCGCCGCACTCAACAAATGGGACGATTATACCGATAAGCGCAACCAGATGCTGAAAGAGACCCATACGGACCAGGCGCCATGGACCGTGGTGCGTGGCAACGACAAGCGGCGCGCCCGTCTCAACCTCATTCGGCACATGCTTTCCAAGCTCGATTATGAGGGCAAGGACAAGGACGCCATCGGCGAGGTCGATGACAAGATCATCGGCTCGGGCCCCGGCTTCCTGAAATAGGCCCGCGGCCTGTCGCGCAAAAGTGCGCAGCGATTTTGCGACAACGACATGCGCAAGAAAAGACGCGCGGCGCTGTAAAGCGCAACAAGAGAACACTTGAGATCGGGACGCGCTTTAGCGTCAGCCGGCCGCCCGTCGGTCTATACCCACCTGCGTTGGGATTATTGACCCGGCAGGACGCGGATGGCGTAAAGGTTCATGCCCTTGCCGCCGCCGCTGATGTCGCTGTTGATGACGATCTGCCCGGCAGCACTCGGCGCAAGGCTGCGATCGAAGGTGACCTTGAACAGCATGTCGACCCGTTCGTCATGCAGGGTGAAACGGTGGCGACCGCACTCGCCCAGCGAAGAGAAGTTGCACTCCACCGCAAACTCGGTCGACTTGCCAGGTGCGGCCTGGACGGTCAACGCCAGTGTCGACGTCTTGCCTGAAAGCTCGGCCAGGATCGCGGCCGGGATCTCGATGGTCACGTCACCGTCGGCATCGGCATTCCCAGATGTCAGCAGGGCGCGCGGTCCGCCATCGTCGTTGACCTGTTCGGCGGTCGCCTGCGGGCCGGGCGTGATCGCGCCTGTCTTGCCGGGCGCATACACCTCGACCCAGTCGCCGGTGAAGCCTTCCTGGGCACCGAGGGTCTGCAGACCGGCGGCACCGTCGAAATCCTGCGATGCCACTGTTGCCGGCGGGTTGGCGACATTGGTATCGCGCGCGGCCGGCGACTGCAGCAGATTGTTGGTCTCGACCCACCAGACGGCAGCCACGACCGCGGCGGCAAGCGTCGCAACGACCATGGCGAGCGAAAGCAGACGCCCCCGCTTGCGTCGACGCTTGCGACCGTCCGTCGCGCGCGCTTCCGGCGCAACTGCGCCTCGGCCTTCATGCGACTGCCTGGCCGCGACCTCGCCGGCCGCTGCCGTCGAGACAACGGGGCCATCGCGGTCGGCGCGAAGGCTGCCAAGCCCACCGTCATTCGGCGCATCGCGCGGTGCCTGGCCGGCGAAAGCCGGCTCGCGGCGGCCGCTAGCGGGCGCGGACGGCTGCAGCTCGGGCCTGCTCGTTGCTGTATCGCGTGGCGTGACCGCGTCGTCGAGGCTGACCGAAGGGGTCGGCGCCGGGCGTGCCTTCAACGCCGCGCGCTCCTCGGTTTCGATCGCATGGATGACCGCTTCCAGCCGATGGCGCTGCTGGGCGACGACGTTCTGATCCTCGATTCCCTGCTTCTGCAGCCCGGTTTCCAGCGCCTGTCGCGCAGATTGATAGATGCGCGCCCGCGTTTCGGCGTTGGTTCTGTCGGAGCGCTCCAGCGCATTTCGGATTGCAGTTTCGAGTCCGCTCACGTCAAATCCTTCTGTGCACACCGGGCCTTACAGCGCCGCGCGTCAAATATGACGCGTAAAGGACGCTGTAACGCCTTAAATCTGCTGCATAATCCTATCCCTGAATCGGATCCGATTTAAAGGATTATGCAGTAGCCCCCGCCGGCGCTCGGCATTCGATCGGTGCCTTTTTCATCATCCGCAAGCTCTTATCGGTTAATTCCGGATGCACGCCGTTGGTTTTGTTAACAATTGCGTAACCGCTGCTTTCAAAATCCGCAAGTCCGACGCGCCGGCAGCCCCGGCAACGGCGGGGAAAACTGCTTCCGAACCGTCGCTTCGCTTCGAAAATCCGCATCTTTGCAAGCGCGCAACTTGCTGCTATCTATTTTGACGTTTACGCAAACGTCAAAAATTTCATGGGATGGAGAACTCGATGTCGCTGCCGCCAATTCTTTCCGGAACGACGAGACTGCCTGTTGTCGGCGCACCCTTGTTCATCGTCTCGCATCCCAAACTGACGATCGCGCAGTGCAAGGCAGGAGTGGTCGGGTCCTTCCCGGCATTGAACGCCCGCCCGCAATCGCAGCTCGACGAGTGGCTTGCCGAAATCACCGAAACGCTGGCCGACCACGACGCCAAGAACCCCGGCCGTCCGGCTGCCCCCTTTGCCGTCAACCAGATCGTCCACAAGTCCAACACCCGCCTCGAACAGGACCTGATGCTCTGCATCAAGTATAAGGTGCCGGTGGTGATATCATCGCTCGGTGCCGTGCCCGAGGTCAACGCCGCCATTCATTCCTACGGCGGCATCGTGCTGCACGACGTGATCAACAACCGCCACGCCAATTCGGCGATCCGCAAGGGCGCCGACGGCCTGATCGCCGTTGCAGCGGGCGCGGGCGGCCATGCGGGCACGCTCTCGCCTTTCGCCCTCGTCCAGGAAATCCGTTCCTGGTTCGACGGCCCCTTGCTTCTCTCCGGCGCGATCGCCAATGGCGGCGCCATCCTGGCAGCCCAGGCGATGGGCGCCGACATGGCCTATATCGGCTCGCCCTTCATCGCCACGCAAGAAGCGCGCGCCAGCGACGCCTACAAGCAGATGATCGTCGACAGCAATGCCGCCGACATCGTCTATTCCAACTACTTCACCGGCATTCACGGCAACTACCTGAAGCCATCGATCTTGGCGGCTGGCATGGACCCGGAAAGCCTGCCGGAAGCCGACCCGTCGAAGATGGACTTCGCCCAGGCCACCGAGGGCGCCAAGGCCTGGAAGGACATCTGGGGCTGCGGCCAGGGCATCGGCGCGGTCCGCGAGGTCACTTCGGTCGCGCATCTGGTCGATCGGTGGGAGCGCGAATACGACGCCGCGCGCGCCCGCCTCGGGCTCCGCCCCGCCCCCACGATCGCCGCCAACAAGGAATTTTCAAGTTCTCGAAACTGATGGCTTGAAATCTTGGCGCTTTGCGTTTATCAGCGCCTCACACTTCGTTCCGCGGACTTTTCGCGGAACCGCCTCAGGGCCGCTTTAGCTCAGTTGGTAGAGCACATCATTCGTAATGATGGGGTCAGCAGTTCGAGTCTGCTAAGCGGCACCATTTTCCTTCAAAGAAATGAGCACTGTAGCGGGATGAAAGTCTGAAGCTGGCCGAAGGTCAGCTCGTCTTGCCACGCATGAGCGGCCGGCAAGAGGTCCATTTCGAGGAAGCCGATCGATGTCGCTTAAAGTCAGCCGTTTTCAAGTTCACGAGGATGCCGTCCAGGCCAATGTCTCCGGCCGGACCTGTTCCTTGTCGGCGCTGGAGATCGGCGGCGAGGTGTTTGTCGTGCTCACCTGGCTCGGAAACAAGGACGCGGGCCTGCGCCGTCCGGAATACGTGCTGCCGTTGGCGTCGATACCGCATCAATCGCGCGAACCGGATGCCGGCTCGCCCTATCGCTGGATCCTGACAGGGACGTTGCCAATGTCGCTGTTCGACGGCAGCGCATCGCGGCAGGTCCGCCGACAGCACGGCGTCAGCCCCGGCCCGGCGCTCAACCTGCCGCTACCCGGCGCCACATCCTGATCTGCAGTCAAACGACAGCCTACTGCATGTTTCCTTAAATCCTATTCGATTTAAGGACAAAAGACATGCAGCCATTCAAAGTGCTACAGCGACCTTTGCGCGTCTAATAAGACGCGCGGCGCTGTCGACCGCTCGCTCACGCCGCCGGCTGGCGATCGGCCCCTTCCGGCGCTGGCACACGCCATGTCGCGCGAATGCCGCGACCACGGCAAGGCCCGCCAGAATCGCGGCTGCGGCCGGAAGCACAGATGGCGAGGCCGCTTCGACAAGCAGACCGCCGATGCCCGTGCCCAGCCCGACGCCGACATGCATCGCCGACAGGTTGAGACCGATGCCGGCTTCCGCCGTCTCGGGGCTCTGGCTGATCAGAAAGCTCTGCACCACGGGCGAAATCATCCAGCTGATGCAGCCCCACAGCATCATCACCACTAGGAACAGCAGGCGCATCTCGGACATGAAGGGTACGGCGATCAGCGCAAGCAGGTAGGCGAGCGGCGTCAACCGGATCGCCAGCCGCGGCGGAACGGCATCGCTGAACCGGCCGCCGAGATATCCACCGCAGACGCCGGCCACGCCGAAGGCGAAAAAGGCTGTGACGACCTCATCGCCCCGCATCCCGACGATCTCGGCCAGATAGGGTGCGAGATAGGCGAACAGGATGAAGTGACCGCCGATCATCAGCACCGACACGAGCTGCGCGCAGACGCAGGGTAGCGAGCGCAGATGGCCGGCATAGGAGCCACCGTGCGCCGGCTTCGACCGACCGCCCCCCGGTACGAACCAGCCACATGCCAACATCACGCAGGCCGCAAACAGCTCAAGGCCGATAAAGACGCTGCGCTCGCGGCCGCCATGCCGATGCGGGCGGCAACCAGGACGCCGTAATTCGGGCTGGCAGCGGCCACGACGTTGCTTGTGATGAAGAGCCCCAGCGTCACTAAAAGCAGGGTCCTGCGCTCCAGGCGCGCCGTCAGCATGAGGGCTGCCGGCGCCGCCAACGCGAATGTCACGGAGAAGACCGACGTCAGCTGCCCGGCGAGGCCGATCGAGACGCCGAGCCCTGACGCCACATCGGGCAGGATGCCGATGACGAGATTTTCCGCCGTGCCGGTGGCGAAGGTCGCCAATGCGAGGAGAAGAAGGGGGATGTTCATGTTGCCTTTCCCGATCGGTGGACGCCACGATCGGAAAAGGTCTTCCCGGTGTGGCGACTGGTTGCACACCGGGTTTCGAGGCAGAGCTTCGGTTATCCCTTTGACCGCGCTCCTAGCACGGATCGGCGCCTGCGAGAAGCGCCAAGGTCCGCCGGCTGGGCCGCCGCCTAAGCAGCCGCTATCTGCACAGCGCCACCATAACGCGAGAACCCGGGAAGTACCCGCTTGCATCCGCCGGCCCGGAATGCTGTCATCGCGCCGTCGCGAAAGCACAGTCTGATGCGGCTCGTTTTGTTTCTGCGTGGGGCGCCGATGATTGAGAATGCGCGTATTAAGATCTCGACGGCGCGGATGCCGGCAATGATGACGATCATCCTCCCCGTTGTCCTCTCGCTGGGGCTTGCCGGGTGCGGTGGCAAGCCCAAGGGCGTGATGACGCCGGTCGCCCTGACGGCACAAACACCGAAAACCTCACAGGTGGACATGCTGGTCGCAACGACCCGGCAGCCTTCCGGCGATCCTGCGACTCTGTTTTCAGGCGAAAGAGACGTCAACACCTTCATGACCGATGTTTCGGTATCGATCCCTCCGGATTCGGTGCGCAAGCCCGGCACCGTGCAATGGCCGCGCAAGCTGCCGCCCAATCCGGCGACCGACTTTGCGGTAACGCGGGTGCGGGAACTCGACACACTTGCCGACGGCAAGGCCTGGTTCAGGCAGCACAGTGTCGGCGGCCACACCTTCGTTTTCGTTCACGGCTTCAACAACCGCTACGAGGATTCCGTCTTCCGGCTTGCGCAGATCATCCATGATTCCGGCGCCCAGACAACGCCGATCCTGTTCACCTGGCCGTCGCGCGCCAATGTGTTCGAATACAATTACGACAAGGAAAGCACGAACTACTCGCGCACCGCACTCGAGGATACGCTGCGCATCCTCGCCGACGCGCCTGATGTCAAGGACATCACCATCCTGGCCCATTCCGTGGGCACGTGGCTGACGATGGAATCGCTCAGGCAGATGGGTATTCGCGACGGCAACGTCCCCTCGAAGATCCAGAACGTGATCCTAGCCTCTCCCGATATCGACCTCGACGTCTTTGCCAAGCAATGGGTGGAGATGGGCAAGAAGAAACCGAAGTTCACGATCTTCGTCTCGCAGGACGACCGTGCGCTCGCGCTTTCGAGTTTCATTTCCGGTGACGTTTCTAGGCTCGGCGCCATCGACCCATCGAAGGAACCCTATCGCACGGACCTGGAGAAATCCGGCATCACCGCCATCGACCTGACCAAGGTTGAGACCGATGACGGGCTGCATCACGGCAAGTTCGCCGAAAGCCCGGAGATCGTGCAATTGATCGGCCAGCGGCTGATCAAGGGCCAGACTCTGACCGATTCCAACATTTCGGTCGGCACGGGCATTGCGGCCGTCGTCGCCGGCACAGCCAGAGGCGTCGGCAACGTCGCTGCGACAACGCTGTCCGCGCCGGTCAGCATCATCGAGAATCCACGCCCGACGAAAAAGCGGCAGGTGGTCGGCGACACGCTGTCCGAAGACCAACCGAAGCCGCTGGTGATCAACTGAGTGGACGTTTCGAGGGCCGACCGGAAAAACCGGTCGGCCTCAGTCGTCGTCGCCGACGAAGCGGTAACCGACACCAGGCTCGGTGCGGATAATCTTCGGGTCGGCCGGATCGCGCTCGATCTTGCCGCGCAACTGGCCGATGAAGACGCGCAGATAATGCAGGTCCTCTCCATGCGCCGCGCCCCAGACCGAGGTCAGCAGCGTCTTGTGGGTGACGACGCGTCCGGCATGGTGCGCCAGCATGACGAGCAGATCATACTCCTTCGGCGTCAGACGCACCGGCTCGCCGTCGCGCGTCACCAGCCGCTTGATCGTATCGATCGCCACGCCATCGGCCGAGAGCTGGGTGTGGCCGCCCTCCATCTGGATGCGGTGGCGAAGCGCTGCCCGGATGCGCGCCGTCAGCTCGCCGATGCCGAAAGGTTTTTCGATATAGTCGTCGGCGCCGAGATCGAGGGCAGCGATCTTTTCGCTCTCGCGGTCGCGAGCCGACAGGATGATGATCGGCACCTGCGACCAGGCGCGGATGTTGGCGATCACATCCTTGCCGTCCATGTCGGGCAGGCCGAGATCGAGAATCACCACATCGGGCGCGGTGGTCGCCGCCGCCTTCAGCGCCTCGGTGCCCGTCAGCGCCTCAAGCACGTCATAGCCAGCGGCACTCAACGCCGGTCGCAGAAAACGCTGGATCTGGGGTTCGTCGTCGACAACGAGGATGCGCTCCACGCTCATGCACGGTCCTTTTCAGAAATTTCTGCTTCGGCGGCGGGAAAACGCATGGAAATGCGCGTTCCGCGACGCCTCAAAGCCGGGCTCTCAGCCTTGATGCGGCCGCCCATGGCCTCGACGAAGCCTTTGGCGATCGACAGTCCGAGGCCGGTGCCCGGCGTGCGGCCATCCACCTTGCCCCGCCGGAAGAATTTTTCGAATACGTGTTCGAGATCACCGTGAGCAATCCCCTTGCCGAGATCGGTGACCGACAGCACAATCTCGTTGCCGTCCCGCCTGGCATAGATGCTGACCGGCTCCTCGCCGCCGTATTTGTTGGCGTTGTCGAGCAGGTTGAAGAGCACCTGGCCGAGAAGCACGCTGTCGCCGCGCATCAACGGTAGTTCGGGCGCGATGCTGGTTTCGATCTCACGGTCCGGAAAATACTTACGCGCCCGATCGACGGCTGCCCGCACGGCGTCGGCGACATCCACCCAGTCGCGCTTGGCATTGACTGTCCCCGCTTCGATGCGGGTCATGTCCAAGAGGTTGGCGACGAAACGCGTCAACCGTGCGCCCTCCTCCTCGATCGATTGCAGCAGGTCGTCGCGGCTTTCCGGCGGCATGCGGTCGCCCAGCTGGCGCAGGCTGGTGACGGCGCCGGTGATGGTGGCAAGCGGCGTGCGCAGATCGTGCGAGATCGATGACAGCAAGGCAGCGCGAAACCGCTCGCCCTCCAGCTTGGCGGCGTGATCGAGGCTCTCGCGCGAAAGGCGCGCCCGGTCGATGGCGATCGCCGTCTGGTCGAGGATGGCGGCGAGCGCCCGCTCTTCGTTGATCTCCAGCGGCTTGCCGGCCTGGGCGAAACCGCAGACGCCGACGACGCCATGCGGGCTGGTCAACGGTCGGAAATGGAAGGGGCTGTTCGGCAGCGTACCGGTGCCGTTGCCGGCCGCCTCCTGCTTGTCCATCGCCCAGCGCGCTGCCATGGTATCGGTGACATCGAGCTCGGTGTCCGGAGGCCACGCGGCCTTGAGCTGCAGATCGCCCTCCTCCGGCAACAGCAGCGCGACATTGCGCTTCAGCGTCGTCTGCATCTGGGTCACCGCCGCCCAGAGCACATCGTCGACATTGGCGGTACCCGAGAGCTTGCGGGAGAAATCGTAGAGCGCCTGCGTCGCCGCGGCACGGCGTCGCGCTGATTTCGCCTGTTCGCGCACCCGGGAGGCCAGACTACCGGCAAGGGCAGCCGCGACCAGGAAAATGAACAGCGCGAAGACTTCGTGCGGTTCGGCGACCGTGAAGGTGCCGACCGGATCGATGAAGAAGAAGTTGTAGGCAAGAACCGAAAACAGGGCAGCCGCGATCGCCGCGACGTGGCCGGCATAGGTCGCCGACGCCAGCACCGCCAGCAGGAACAGCAGCGATATATTCGGCAGGATGATGAAGCGCTCGATCAGGACGCCAAGTGCAGTCGCCGCCGCCACGGTGACGGCCGCGATCGCGAGCGCCCGCCCGAAGCCCTCCGGCATTTGCCGCTTGACGCTCAGGCGACTTTTCGGACGCGGCTGCTCCTTGTCGGTAACCAGATGAATGCCGACGCCGGTGATGCGTTCGGCCAGCGCGTCGGGAAGCGATTGCCGGAACAGCCGTAGCGGGAACCGCTGGCGCCTGATGCCGATGACTATCTGCGTCGCATGCTCGCGACGGGCGAGCTTGAGGATCTCCTCGACGAAATCGTTGCCGACGATGCGGCGGGTTTCGGCGCCGAGCTGTTCGGCCAGGCGAAAAGTCTCGTCAAGCCGTCGCGCCGCTTCGCCATCGCCGCTTTCGCGGTCGGCCCGCTCGATGAAGACGACGATCCATGGCGCATTCAGCCCCGAGGCCAGGCGGCTGGCGGTGCGCACGACCTTTTCCGACAGCGGGTCGGACCCGATGCACACCAGCAGACGTTCGCCGCTCGCCCAGGGGCCTTCGATGGCGTTCTGCTTGAGATAGTCGACCATCTGGTCGTCGACGCGGTCGGCCGTCCGCCGCAGCGCCAGCTCGCGTAGCGCCGTCAGATTGCCGAGGCGGAAGAAGCGCTCGATCGCGCGCTTGGCGCTGTCAGGCAGATAGACCTTGCCTTGGTTCAGCCGCTCGATCAGTTCGGCCGGCGGCAGGTCGACGAGCAGCACGTCATCGGCACGGCTGAGAACCGTGTCGGGCACCCGCTCGCGCACCGGAACGCCGGTGATCTGGGCAACGACATCGGACAGGCTTTCCAGATGCTGGATGTTGAGTGCCGTCCAGACGTCGATGCCGGCGGCAATCAACTCTTCGACATCCTGGTAGCGCTTCGGATGGCGGCTGTCCTCGGGGTTGCTGTGCGCCAGTTCGTCGACGACGATGATCCGCGGACGGCGGGCGAGCGCCGCGTCGAGATCGAATTCGGAAAGCACACGGCCGCGATGGTTGACATCGCGGCGCGGCAGTATCTCCAGCCCTTCGACGAGCGCGGCGGTCTCGCCGCGCCCGTGGGTTTCCACCAGACCGATGACGATGTCGACGCCATCGGCCTTCAACCGACGCGCCCGCGTCAGCATCGTGTAGGTCTTGCCGACGCCGGGGGCTGCGCCGAGAAAAACCGTGAGCTTCCCCTTTCGCCCCTGCCCGGCCAGCGCGAGCAGTGCGTCCGGGTCCGGACGGCTTTTCGATTCGCGGTCGGTTTCAGGCATTCAGGGTCTCTGGCAGCGTCTCTGGCCGCATCTCAGGCTTCACACTCAGCTTCTCCGGGCATCCAGAGCGAGGTTGAGTTCTAGCACATTGACGCGCGGCTCGCCTATGATCCCGAGCAGACGACCTTCCGTCGCCTGTTCGACCAGGCTCGCCACGTCGGCTTCCGCAAACCCGCGGGCCTTGGCAACACGGGACACCTGCTCGCGGGCGAAAGCCGGCGAAATATGCGGATCGAGGCCGGAGCCGGACGCGGTGCCGCCATCGGCGGCGATCTCGCCTGTTATACCGCTGGCGCGCAGCTTCTCGACGTCGGCGGCAACCCGGTCCTTCAGTTTGACCGAGGTCGGGCCGAGGTTGGATCCGGTCGAGCCGCCGGCGTTGTAGGCTTCGGGCCCGGTCGCGGAGGGGCGCGGCCAGAAATATTTGTCGGCGGTGAAGTTCTGCCCGATCAGATCGGAGCCGACGATCGCGCCATCGATGCGGATCAGGCTGCCATTGGCCTGCGCCGGCATCAATGCCTGGGCAACGCCGGTGATCGCGAAGGGATATGCAAGGCCGGTGATCGCAGTCAGCAACAAGGCCATGACGATTGCGGGACGAAGTTGGTTCAACATGATTACACCAGATTGAGAGCAGAGACGACGACGTCGACGAGCTTGATGCCGGCAAAGGGCAGCAGGAGGCCGCCGAGGCCATAGACCAGCAGGTTGCGGCGCAGGAGTGCTGCGGCGCCGACCGGGCGATACTTGACGCCCTTCAGCGCCAGCGGGATGAGCGCGACGATGATCAAGGCATTGAAGATGACCGCTGACAGGATTGCCGATTGCGGTGACGACAGCCCCATGATGTTGAGCGCGGCCAGCGCCGGATAGGTGGTGATGAACAGCGCCGGGATGATGGCGAAGTATTTTGCCACGTCGTTGGCGACCGAGAAGGTCGTCAGCGAGCCGCGCGTCATCAACAGTTGCTTGCCGATCTCGACGATCTCGATGAGCTTTGTCGGGCTGGAATCGAGATCGACCATGTTGGCCGCCTCGCGCGCCGCCTGCGTGCCGGTCTGCATCGCCACGCCGACATCGGCCTGGGCCAGCGCCGGCGCGTCGTTGGTGCCGTCGCCGCACATGGCAATCAATCGGCCGCCCTGCTGTTCCTTGCGGATATAGCCGAGCTTGTCTTCCGGTGTCGCTTCGGCGAGGAAATCGTCGACGCCGGCTTCCGAGGCGATTGCCGCTGCCGTTACCGGGTTATCGCCGGTCACCATCACGGTGCGTATCCCCATGGCACGCAGTGCCGCGAAGCGCTCCTTGATGCCAGGCTTGACCACGTCCTTGAGGTGGATGACGCCGAGCAGGCGATTGCCGTCCGCAACGGCAAGCGGCGTGCCGCCGGTGCGCGCGACCTGGTCGACGGCACGGCGGAATTCGGCCGGCACGTTCTCGTCGCGAACGCCTGCAAACTTCAGGATCGAATCCACGGCGCCCTTGCGCAGCCGGCGTCCGCCGAAATCGACGCCCGACAGTCTCGTTTCGGCGGCAAAGGGCACGACGGCATCAATTGCCAAGGCACCTGTTTGAACCGAGCCGCCACCGACAGCCAGAGCCACAACCTCGCGGCTCGTCTGCTTGTCGGAAGCTGGCAGCGATACGGCTGGCGTCTGACGACCGAATTCGCCGGTCGCAAGGGCGGCAATCGAGCGGCCCTCGGGGGTCTCATCGGCAAGGCTTGCCAGCAGCGCGGCATCGGCAAGCTCGGCATCCGTCACGCCGGGGACCGGCATGAAGTTGGCGGCCATGCGGTTGCCGAAGGTGATCGTGCCTGTCTTGTCGAGCAGCAGCGTATCGACGTCGCCAGCCGCCTCGACGGCGCGGCCGGATGTGGCGATGACGTTGAACCGCACCAGCCGGTCCATACCGGCGATGCCGATGGCCGACAGCAGGCCGCCGATGGTGGTCGGGATCAGCGTGACGAGCAGGGCTGCAAGAACCGTGACCGACAGAACCGTGCCGGAGTAGCCGGCAAGACCCCAGAGTGTCACGACGGCGACCAGGAAGACCAGCGTCAGGCCCGAGAGCAGGATAGAGAGCGCGATCTCGTTCGGGGTCTTCTGGCGCTGCGCGCCTTCGATGAGCGCGATCATGCGGTCGACGAAGGTGTCGCCGGGCGCCGTGCCGATGCGCATCTTGATCCAGTCGGACAGCACCTGCGTGCCGCCGGTGACGGCGGAGCGGTCGCCGCCGGACTCACGGATGACGGGTGCGGATTCGCCGGTGATGGCGCTTTCGTTGACCGAGGCGACACCCTCGACGACGTCGCCGTCGCCGGGGATCAGTTCCCCGGCTTCGACCAGCACGAGATCGCCGACCTTCAGCGATGTCGCCGGAATGGTCTGCGTTTCCCTGCCTTCGGCCGAGACAAGCTTGCGGGCCGTCAGTTCGGACTTGGTGCGGCGCAGGCTGTCGGCCTGCGCCTTGCCGCGTCCTTCGGCGACCGCTTCGGCGAAGGTGGCAAACAGCACCGTGAACCACAGCCAGGCGGCAATCTGGCCCGAAAACAGCGGCGTGCCGGTTCCAGTCGCAAGATCGCGAATGAAGAAGACCGTGACCATGGCTGCCACCACCTCGGTGACGAAGATCACCGGGTTGCGGACAAGCTGGCGCGGGTCGAGCTTGGTGAATGCGGCCTTGAAGGCCGGTAGCAGGATCGCCGGGTCGAGAAGGCTTGGGGCGACGGGTTTCGAAGACATTGTCTGTTCCTTCAGAAGGTCTGGCCCGAGAGCATGGCGAACTGCTCGACGATGGGACCAAGCGCGAGGGCCGGGAAATATTGCAGCCCGCCGAGGATGAGGATGACGCCGATGAGCAGGCCGACGAAGAGCGGCGTGTGCGTCGGGAAGGTTCCCTGGGAAGCCGGAACGCGGGTCTTGGCGGCGATTGAGCCGGCTATCGCCAGCACCGGTATCGCGTAGGCGAAACGGCCGAGCAGCATCGCGAAGCCGAGCGTCGTGTTGTACCAGGGCGTGTTGGCCGAGAGGCCGCCAAACGCGGAGCCGTTGTTGCCGGTAGCAGAGGTATAGGCGTAGAGGATTTCCGACAGGCCATGCGGACCTGACGTGCCGATGCTGGCGACAGCCGAGGGCATGACGGCAGAAATCGCGGTGAAGCCGAGGATCGAGGCGGGCAGGATGAGGATCGCCAGCATCGCGTATTTCATCTCGCGGCCTTCGATCTTCTTACCGAGCAGTTCGGGCGTGCGCCCGACCATCAGGCCGGCGACGAAGACGGCGAGGATCGCGAAGACGACCATACCGTAAAGGCCGGAGCCGACGCCGCCCGGCAGCACTTCGCCAAGCTGGATCAGCAGCATGGGGACAAGGCCGCCAATGCCGGTGAAGGAGCCGTGCATGCCGTTGACCGCACCGGTCGAAATGCCTGTGGTCACGCCGGCATAAGCCGCCGACATCGCTTGGCCGAAGCGGACTTCCTTGCCTTCCATATTGCCGAGAGACGCCTCGAGGCCGAGGCTGTGCAGGATCGGGTTGCCGTAGCTTTCGGCCCAGTAGATGACGCCGATACCGGCGATCAGCAACGTTGCCATGGCAGCGATGAAGGCCCAGCCCTGGCGGCGGTCACCGACTATCTGGCCGAAGGTGTAGACCAGCGCCGAGGTGATCGACAGCATCGCGAAGATCGACAGGTAGTTGCTGAGCGCGCTCGGGTTTTCGAACGGGTGCGCCGCATTGGCGTTGAAGAAGCCGCCGCCATTGGTGCCGAGCTGCTTGATCGCCTCCTGGCTTGCGACCGGACCAAGCGCGATCGTCTGCTGCACGCCCTCGAGCGTGGTGGCGCTGACGGAAGCGTGGAACGTCTGCGGCATACCCATCGCGACGAAAGCGAGTGCAACGAGAACTGCCAGCGGCAGCAGCACATAGAGGGTCGAGTGGGTCAGATCGACCCAGAAATTGCCGAGTGTCGCGGCGCCGGAGCGGGCAAAGGCGCGGGTGACGGCAAGCGCGATGGCGATGCCCGTTGCAGCCGACACGAAGTTCTGCACCGTCAGGCCGGCCATCTGGCTGAAATGGCTCATGGTGGTCTCGCCGCCATAGGACTGCCAGTTGGTGTTGGTGAGGAAGCTGACCGCCGTGTTGAAGGCGAGGTCTGGCGGGACGTTGGCAAACCCCTGCGGGTTCAGCGGCATCGACCCCTGGAAGCGCAGGATGACGTAGAGAAGCGCGAAGCCGGCCGCGCTGAAGGCGAGCATCGACAGTGTATAGGCGAGCCAGCCCTGCTCCTTCCTAGCATCGACGCCAGCCGCGAGATAGAGCCCACGCTCGACGGGTCCGAGAACCGGAGAGAGGAAGTTGCGCTCGCCAGCGAAAACCCGGGCCATGTAAAGGCCCAATGGCTTGATCGCGAGGAAGACGGCGAGAAAGAGGAGGCCGATCTGCAGCCACCCGATAATAGACATGAGGAATTCTCCGCAAAATACGGCTGAACGATCAGAACCGTTCCGGTCGAACGAGGGTCACGATGAGATAGGCCGCGAGCGCAAAGGCGACGGCGAGGCCAATGAAGGCTTCGAACATCGACGCCTCCTAGAGCCGGCTGAGCGTGCGCGCGTAGAGCGCAAACACGACAAGGCCGCCGAGACCGGCGGCAAGAAAAAGGAAATCGGACATGTGCATTCTCCGGAACTGTTTATGGCCGGATGATGCACCCTCAGCGGGTCAATTATCGATTGCGATGGTTTCGCGCGCGCATAAGGAAAAGATAAGGATACTGCCACCGTCCGAAGGCGGCTGGCGGATTGGTGGCGTCAGAGCGTTTCCAACTTAAACTGAGTAACAGAAACGCTTTAGCTCTTTGTTTTTACGCATTTCCTGGCGAAAAACCGCTTCGCATCTTTGCTGGAAAAACCCTAGCCCTTGATGATCGGGCTTACGGTGGGTGCCGCTTCGGTGGTCACTTCGCGCATCCACTCGCGCCAGATGGCGACGAGCAGTGCCATCAGCACCGGACCGACGAACAGACCGAGAAAGCCCATGGTCTTCACGCCGCCGACGAGGCCGAAGAAGGTCGGCAGGAACGGCAGCTTGATCGGGCCGCCGACAAGGCGCGGACGCAACGTCTTGTCGACGATGAAGAGTTCGGTCGTGCCCCAGGCAAACAGCGCAATGCCCTGGACCGGCGAGCCGCTGGCGACGAGATAGACGGAAACCAGCGTGAAGCAGAGCGGCGCACCGCCGGGGATCAGCGCCATCAGGCCGGTGATGATGCCGAGCGTGACCGGCGAGGGAACGCCGGCCAGCCAATAGGCGACGCCGAGCACGATGCCCTCGCCGATGGCGATGATGCCCATGCCCGTCACCGTCGAGCTGATCGTCAGCGGCACCACGCGCGACAGCCGTTCCCAGCGCATCGGGAAGATGCGTTCGCCGAGATGATCGAGCTGCTTGGAGAAGGAGTGTCCGTCGCGATAGACGAAGAACAGCGTGATCAGCATGAAGAGCAGCGTCAGGAAGGCGTGAAACGCCGACGCGCCGATGACCAGCACGCCGCGATAGATATTGCCGATGTTGGAGCCGCTGACGAGCTGCACCAGTTCGCCGAGCGCTCCGGGATGGCCGACATATTTGACCCACTGCTCGCCGAGCCAGGCACCGGCGACGGGGATCGAGGTCAGCCAGACGGGCACGCCGGCGCCGTTGGCATTGGTTTCAACCGCCCAGACCAGCCAGTCGCGCACTTCGTCGACCGCGTAGACGGCAGCGACCGAGATCGGCACGACGATGAAGGCGACGACGCAGATAATGGCAATGGTCGCCGCCAGTGTGCGGTTGCCGCCGACGGCCGCCAGCAGGCGGCGATAAATCGGCCAGCTGGCAAAACCGATGACGACAGCAGCCAGAACCGGGACGAGGAAGCCGTGGAAGAAATAGACGCCGGCCAGAAGCACGAAGACGAGCATCCAGCGCGCAGCGGTGATCGGACCAACCAGAGCCGAGCGCGACGCCGCCGCATGCCCGAAGAGTCGCGGCTCTACGGGAAGGTTTTCTCGTTCGCGATTGCCCAACTGCACCAACATTCCTCCGTCTCCAGACGACCTTACAACAAACCCGAGGCCTTGCCAGCCTGTACAGTGCCGCGCGTCTCCCACAAAGACGTGCAAAGGTCGCTGTACCAGGATCTGATGCATAATTTTGCGCTTAAATCGATCCGATTTAAGCGCAAAATTATGCAGTGCCGCCCCCATGCCCCCGGTTTACGGTAGTTTCGGGGCCACAGCCGACGCTAGCGGCGGGACATGACAGAAAAATTTAGCGGCGCGCAAGCTCTCAGGCTTCATTTGATGGCAGAAGTCATTCTGCCGCACGTATCGCCGCCCGCTTGGTCGTCTCGGCGCGATCGACGAAAACCGATGCGAGGAAGATACCGAAACCGGCAACCCCCATGACGGCACCGACCAGACCAGTCGAAGTCCAACCATAGCCAGCGGCAATGGACCAGCCGCCAAGCCAGGCGCCGAGCGCATTGGCGAGGTTGAAGGCGGAATGGCTGAGTGCTGCGGCAAGTGTCTGCGCCTCGCCCGACACGTCCATAAGTCGGGTCTGCACACCCGGTACGACGGCAAAGCCGCCGCCGATGAACAAGACGTTGACGATGGCGATCCACGGATTGCCCATGGTGAAATAGAACAGCACATAAGCGAAGATATTGAAGGCAAGCGCGATGCCGATCGCCGGCAGCAGCGCCCAATCGGCGAGCCTGGAGCCGACGATGTTGCCGAGGATCATCCCGGCGCCAAACACCGACAGCATGATCGGCACGTTCGCCACGGAAACGCCTGCGACGTCCGTCAATGCCGGAGCGATGTAGCTGAAGACGGCGAACATGCCGCCGCAGCCGATGGCGCAGATGCCGAGCATCAGCCACACCTGCAGCTTGCCCAGGGCGCCAAGCTCGCGCAGCGGCGTCGCCTGCGGATTGCCCTTGTCGCGCGGCACGTAGGACCAGGTGAGCGCAATGGTCAGAAGGCTGATGCCGCCGACAATGGCGAAGGCCGACCGCCATCCGAGCGCCTGACCGAACCAGGCAACGAGCGGCGTTCCGAACAGGGTCGCGATCGTCAGGCCCATCATCACGCGCCCGACGGCACGCGCCCGCTGGTTGGGTGCAGCCAGCCCTGCAGCCACGAGCGCCGCCACACCGAAATAGGCACCGTGCGGAAGACCGGCAAAGAAGCGCGCGGCAACCAGCGTGTAGAAATCCGGTGCGATGGCGCTTGCGAAATTGCCGATCGCAAACAGCAGCATCAGCACCAAGAGCACCCGAAAGCGGGAAAACCGCGCCGCAAGCACCGCGATCAACGGTGCGCCGACGACGACGCCGAGTGCATAGGCGCTGATGACGGCGCCGGCGCGCGGCACCGAAACGCCGACGTCATCGGCCACTTGCGGCAGCAGGCCCATGATGGCGAATTCGCCCGTACCGATGCCGAACCCGCCAACGGCGAGCGCAACCTCGGCAACAGAGATGCGGCTTCGGCGCGAATCGACGGCAGAAGAATAGGCTTCGTCACACATGAGCAATGACCTGTGTCGTTCGGCCTCGAACAGCGGAACAAATCTGTGGGGTGCTGGCGGCGTGGTATCGGACGGTTTCCGACGGGGATATGCTGCAATGCAATACAGGCTTTAAACCCGGCTGGCAAAGGCTTTGCGGCACTCATCATACTTTTTCACACGCTGGTGAAGCAGACCGGCTAACTGTTCGCTGAGTTGACGTTTACGTCAAAGTTATATAATCCCGAATCTCGGCTTGAAGAGGTGTCGTAAAAGCATCATCTTCATCGGCAAGAGAAGACCGGGAGGGTTACTTCTTTGGCCGCAAGCAAGGCTAGCCTGTGGCGACCAGAGGGAGAGAGGTCATGGCGGAACTCAACACGCAACCAACAGGCATCAGCCCGGAGAAGATCTGGCTGAAGTCCTATCCGCCGGGCATTGCCGCCGAAATCGGCCCTCTGCCCTACAAATCGATCGGCGACTTCTTCGACCATGCCGTCGCGCGCTACTCGCGCCGCTTCGCCTTTACCTGCATGGGCAAATCGCTGACCTTCTCCGAGCTCAATGCCGAATCCGCCAAGATCGGCGCCTGGCTGCAGGCGCGCGGGCTGTCGAAGGGCGACCGCGTCGCGGTGATGATGCCGAACATCCTGCAGAACCCTGTTATCGTTTTCGGCATTCTGAGGGCAGGATTCACGGTCGTGAACGTCAACCCGCTCTACACGCCGCGCGAACTGGAACATCAGCTCGTCGATTCCGGCGCCAAGGCGATCTTCGTGCTTGAGAACTTCGCTCATACGGTCCAGCAGGTTGCGGCCAAGACCAGCATCAAGCATGTGGTGGTCGCCACGATGGGCGACATGCTCGGCTTCAAGGGCACGATCGTCAATCTGATCGTGCGCCGGGTGAAGAAGCTCGTGCCCGCCTGGTCGATCCCCGGCCATCATTCCTTCAAGTCCGTGCTCGCCGAAGGTGGCCGCCTGAAGCTGACCAAACCCAATGTGGCGCCGAGCGATGTCGCTTTCCTGCAATATACCGGCGGCACCACGGGTATTTCCAAAGGGGCGACGCTCACCCATTCCAACCTTTTGTCGAACATGGCGCAGATGGAAATCTGGTTCGACACGGCGTTCCGCTCGCGTCCGCGGCCGGACAGTCTCGTCTTCATGTGCGCTCTGCCGCTCTACCATATCTTCGCGCTGACGGTGAACTCGCTGATGGGCCTTGCCACCGGCGGCAACAACATCCTGATCCCCAACCCACGCGACATTCCCGGCTTCGTCAAGGAGCTCGGCAAGTACAAGACCAACATCTTCCCGGGTCTCAACACGCTGTTCAATGCGCTGATGAACAACCCCGAATTCCAGAAGCTCGACTTCTCGTCGCTGATGCTCACCTTCGGCGGCGGCATGGCCATCCAAAGACCGGTGGCAGAGCGCTGGCAGAAGATGACGGGGTGCCCGATCGCCGAAGGCTACGGGCTTTCCGAGACGTCGCCGGTCGCCACCGCCAACCTTCTCGACTCGACCGAGTTCACCGGCACGATCGGCTTTCCGATCCCTTCGACCGAGGTTGAGATCCGCGACGACCAGGGCAACACCCTGGCGATCGGCGACGTCGGCGAAATCTGCATTCGCGGGCCGCAGGTCATGGCCGGTTACTGGCAGCGTCCGGACGAAACCGCCAAGGCGATTTCGCCCGACGGTTTCTTCCGCTCCGGCGATATCGGCTTCATAAACCCCGCCGGCCTCGTCAAGATCGTCGATCGCAAGAAGGACATGATCCTGGTTTCGGGCTTCAACGTCTTCCCTAACGAGATCGAGGAAGTGGCGATGACCCATCCCGGCATTCTCGAATGCGCGGCGATCGGCGTTCCGGACGAACATTCGGGCGAAGCCGTCAAGCTGTTCGTCGTGCGCAAGGATCCTGACCTGACCGAAGAGGACGTCAAGCGGCATTGCGCGGCCAATCTCACCAACTACAAGCGGCCGCGCTTCGTCGAGTTCCGCACCGAGTTGCCGAAAACCAATGTCGGCAAGATCCTGCGCAAGGACCTCCGGGGCTAGGGCCAGCCTCGACTTAAAACGATTTAAAAAATCCTGAAAACCGCCATCCCGGCGGTTTTGCGGGCTTGATTTGGACAATGCAAAGCGAATAGCTACGCAGGCGAATGTCCGACACAAGGAGCCCCGCGATGAAAGCGCTTGTCGATCAACTCAAAGCAACCGCCGCGCAGACCAATGCGACCGATATCCGCGCCGCCTTCGCGAGCGATGCCCAGCGCTTCTCGCGCTTCAGCACCTCGCTCGACGATCTGCTGCTCGATTATTCGAAATGCGCAGTGAACGAACAGGTGCTCGACGGTCTTGAGGCGCTGGCGAAAGCGGCCAAGGTCGAAGAGAAGCGCGACGCGATGTTCCGCGGCGACATCATCAACATTACCGAAGAACGGGCCGTGCTGCACACGGCGCTGCGCAACCGCGGCAATCGTCCTGTCATGGTCGACGGCAAGGACGTGATGCCCGACGTCAACGGCGTGCTTGAAACCATGGGCGCCTTTGCCGATGGCATCCGCTCGGGCGCGCTCAAAGGTGCGACCGGCAAGAAGATCACCGATGTGGTCAATATCGGCATCGGCGGCTCGGATCTCGGCCCAGTGATGGCGACGCTGGCGCTCGCGCCGTTCCATGACGGCCCGCGCCTGCATTTCGTCTCCAACATCGATGGCGCGCATATCGCCGATACGCTGAAGCCCGTCGATCCGGAAACGACGCTCTTCATCGTCGCCTCCAAGACCTTCACGACCATCGAGACGATGACCAATGCGGCGACTGCCCGCGCCTTCATCGCCGGCAAGCTCGGCGAAGCCGCAGTCGGCCACCACTTTGCCGCCGTCTCGACGGCACTCGACAAGGTCGCAGCTTTCGGCATCGACCAGGCGCGCGTGTTCGGCTTCTGGGATTGGGTCGGTGGGCGCTATTCGATCTGGTCGGCCATTGGCCTGCCGCTGATGATCGCCATCGGCAAGGAGAATTTCGGCCGCTTCCTCGATGGCGGCCATGCCATCGACGAGCACTTCCGCACTGCGCCGATCCGCCAGAACCTGCCGATGCTGCTGGGCCTCCTCGGCTTCTATCACCGCAATGTTCTCGGCTATCCCTCGCGGGCGATCCTCCCCTATGACCAGCGCCTGTCGCGCTTTCCGGCTTACCTGCAGCAGCTCGACATGGAATCGAACGGCAAGGCGGTCACGCTCGACAGCAAACCGGTCGAATATTCGACGGGTCCGGTCGTCTGGGGCGAGCCGGGCACCAATGGCCAGCACGCCTTCTACCAGCTGATCCACCAGGGCACGGACGTCATCCCGGCCGAGTTCATGATCGCCGCCAACGGCCACGAGAAGAACCTGCGCCACCAGCACGAACTGCTGATTGCCAATTGCCTCGCCCAGTCTGAAGCCCTGATGAAGGGGCGCACGCTTGCCGAGGCGAAGGCACAGCTGACCTCCAAGGGCATGGCGGATGCCAAGGCAGACAAGATCGCGCCGCACCGCGTCTTTGCCGGCAACCGCCCGTCGCTGACGCTGGTCTACGACCAGCTCGATCCTTTCGCCTTCGGCCGGCTGATCGCGCTCTACGAGCACCGCGTCTTCGTCGAAGGCGCGCTCTTCAACATCAATTCGTTCGATCAGTGGGGCGTCGAGCTCGGCAAGGAGCTGGCAACGGGCCTGCTGCCCGTGGTCGAAGGCAAGGAAAGTGCTGCCGGTCACGATTCGTCGACGGCGGGCCTTGTGGCCGTGCTGCTCAAGGCTTCTCGCTAAGAATGCGAGGCCAGGGCGCGCCCGGCGTGCCCTGGCCGTTCAGGCCGCGCAGGCCGGCAGCGCCTTGACGCCGGACTGGCGGAGCATATCCATCAGATCCAGTCCCGAAAGGAGCTGGAAGTAGTTTTCGTCGGAACGCGTACGGATCCAGGCATCGACCGTGACTTTCTGGTCAGCAGGAAACGCACCGCTCCAGCAGCCACCGGAAAAACCGACCGTAAGGCTTCCGCGACCCTTGGCCTCCGTGCCTTTGGTCGCCGCGATCTTCTCCTGCATATCGCGCAGGCGCTCCGCATCGGCGGGCGTCAGCGTCAGGACATAGAGCGTCTGCCCCTCCCGCATCCCCTCGGTCAGCCCCGGCGCCCCGACATTTCCGGATTGGATCTGAAGGGCAAAACGGTGGGTGTCGAGGGGCGCACCATCCGCCTTCCACGAAATGCCGAGTGTTGCGTCGCCGCGCCTGAGCGACAGCGCTTCGGGCACCAAAAGGGCAACACGCAGTTCTGCCGGATCGGACGTGAGCGGATCGACGCCAGACAGTTTTTCAAACGAGCCGACATTGAGCGCTGCACAGGCGGCCAGCACGTTGAGGGACAGGAAAAGGCATGGGTTCATCAAAATACGGAAAGTCATGAAACGCACCAAAATCATAATTGACGCGAAATAATTATCGTTTTACAATAAAAAAACAAGTGAGCCGATAAGGAACTTTTTAATGAACGGATCTCCCGAGCGGCTGCGCAAGCTGAGCCGCATCATGAAACTGATGGTCGTATTGTGCGGCGCAGTGTTCTGCTCGGCCGTCGTCTACGGGCACTGGCAGATTTTCTTCGACCGGGCCGGCTTCGAGCAGGGTATTCGCGACGTGGTCTTCCCGAAGGTCTCCGCCATCACGCTCTCCTATCGCGCGATAATAACCGTCATGTTTCTCACTGCGATGAACAATGCGCTTGTTATTGCCGGCCTCGCCTTTGCCTGGCAACTTTTCGACGGTTTCGAACGCGGTGAGATCCTTTCCAGCCGCAATGGTGTCCTGCTGAAGCGGATCGGCATCATCGCCATCGTCGGTTCCTTGTGCATGACTGTCAGCAACGCAATCGGCATCATGGCTGTCACCTACGACAATCCCAGTACGACCGGGCACTCCGTCTTCATCGACATCAATGGGGGAACGATTATCGTTATGCTGATGGCCGGGCTGCTTCTGGTGCTCGGCCATGTCATGGTCATCGCATCGGGGATCGAAGCCGAGAACAGGAGCTTCGTTTAACGGATGCCGATTGTCGTAAACCTCGACGTCATGCTGGCGAAACGCAAGGTGCGCTCGCGCGATCTTGCGGAACAGGTCGGCATTACCGAGCAGAACATATCGCTGTTAAAATCGGGCAAGGTCAAAGGCGTGCGCTTCGACACGTTGGAGAAGATCTGCGCCGTTCTCGATTGCCAGCCGGGTGACATTCTCGAATATCGCCCGGAGGAAAAGGATTGAGTTTCGTGCGGGCTCTTCTCAGAGCCCGATTTCATGCTTCCAGGGCGGGTTGGCGCCGGCACGCGAAACGGTGACGGCGGCGGCCCTGGCGCCGAGGGCCAGGGCGTCGCGAACAGCGCTTTCCGAGAGGTTTGCGACGGCGTCCTTGGTCAGGAGACCGCTCAGCTTCAGCGATGCGAGCACGCCGGCATCGAAGGTATCGCCGGCACCGACCGTGTCGACGACCGTGACGCGCTCACCGGCAACGTCGACCTTGTGACGCCCGGTGTAGCCGACGGCCCCATCGGCGCCCTTGGTGATCAGAACCAGCTTCGGACCGCGCTTCAGCCATTCGGCCGCCAGATCGTCGTGGCTGCCGGTCATGCCGAACCAGTCGAGATCTTCATCCGAGAACTTGATGATGTCAGACATCGCCGCCATGCGGTTCATCCGGGCGAGATGGGCTTCCCGATCCTTGATGAAGCCGGGCCGGATGTTCGGGTCGAAGGAGATGATCCGCTTTTCGTGTTCGCGGGTCATCAGCGCCTCATATGTCGAGCCGCAGGGCTCGGGGATGAGGCTGATCGCGCCGAAATGCAGCGCCTCGCAGAAGTCGCCGAGCGCCGGCAGATGATCTTTCGTAATCATCCGCCCCGCCGTGTTCTCGTCGAAGAAGGCGTAGGTGGCATGGCCGTTGACGAGCTTGACGAAGGCAAGCGTTGTATGCAGCGACAGGGTCGCGCAGGGAGCGAAGTCGACATTCGCCGCCTTCAGCGTTTCGCGGAGGACATCGCCGAACATGTCATCGGAAAGGCCGGTGAAGAAGCCGGTGGGAATGCCGAGCCGACCGAGCGCGATCGCCGTATTGAAGATCGCCCCGCCGGCATAGGGCGCAAATGCACTTTCGCCCGCGGTCGTGTCCCGCGGCAGCATGTCGATCAGCGCTTCACCACAACATACGATCATCGGCATTTCTCCCCTGAAGACATTTCAACTGATTTCAATGACTTTCGACGAAATCCCAGGGTGTCGCCGACTATTGGGCGGCAAGCGCGCTGACGCCGCCATTGCGGCCAGACCAGGCCAGCGGGTCGTTGAGGAAGGCCTCGACTTCGCCAAGCGTCTCGTCGTCGAACAGCGCCTGCTCGCGGGCAACGGCAAGCACGTTGCGCCATGTGGCGATCCAGTGCAGGTCGACACCCTTGCCCTTCATCTCGCCGACGGCCTCCGGGAAGATATCGTAATAGAAGAGCGCGATGCCGTGGTCGACGATGCCGCCGGCTGCGCGGATCGCATCGATGAACTTGAACATCGAGCCGCCGGCGGTCGTCAGGTCCTCGATAACAAGAACACGGGCGCCCTCCGGCATGTGGCCCTCGATCTGGGCGTTGCGGCCATGACCCTTCGGCGCCTTGCGCACGTAGATCATCGGCAGGCCCAGGCGCTCGGCCAGCATCGCCGCGAAGGGAATACCCGCCGTCTCGCCACCGGCGACGACGTCGAACTGCTCGAAGCCCGCCTCGCGCAGGATTGATGCCGCGGCAAAATCCATAACGGCCGAACGGATGCGCGGATAGGAGATCAGCTTGCGGCAGTCGATATAAACCGGGCTCGCCATTCCGGACGAGAGCTTATAGGGCTTGTCGGCGCTGAAATGCACCGCCTTGATCTCCCAGAGCATCTTGGCGACCAGCTCGGCCATCACGGCCTTGTCGGTGAACGCATTGGAAAACATCAAACTCTCCTTCAAAATTCCAAACGATCAGGCGACGGCCCAGTGCAGCGGGAACATCGGATCGAAAACGGTGACCGGACCGGCACCGGTCTCGATCTTCTTGGGATAGGTCACGGCTTCTGCCTGCTTCCTGAGCGTGATCGTCTCCTCGTTGACCGGCAGGCCATACCAGGTGGGACCGTTCAGCGAGGCGAAGGCTTCGAGCTTGTCGAGCGCGCCCTCCTCTTCGAACACATGCGCCAGGCAACTCATGGTGTTGATCGAGGTGTAGATGCCGGCGCAGCCGCAGGCGCATTCCTTCAGCGGATCGACATGCGGTGCTGAGTCGGTGCCGAGGAAGAAGCGCTTGTCGCCCGAGACGGCGGCAGCGCGCAGCGCCAGACGGTGGTTTTCGCGCTTGGCAACCGGCAGGCAGTAGTAGTGCGGCTTGATGCCGCCGACGAGAATGGCGTTGCGGTTGATGATCAGGTGATGGGTGGTGATCGAGCCGGCGAGATTGGCCTTCGACGCCTTGATGTAGTCGATGCCGTCCTTGGTGGTGACGTGCTCCATCGTGACCTTCAGTTCCGGCAGGCGCTGGCGCAAGGGATCAAGCACGGTGTCGATGAACACGGCCTCGCGGTCGAAGATGTCGACGTCCGATGTCGTGACCTCGCCATGCAAGCAGAGCGGCAGGCCGATCTTCGCCATGCGCTCGAGCACCGGCATCGCCTCATCGATGTTGCGCACGCCGCTGTGCGAATTCGTCGTCGCGCCAGCCGGATAGAGCTTGACTGCCTTGACGAGGCCGCTCCTGTGGCCGGCCTCGACGTCGTCGGGGTTCGTGCCCTCGGTGAGATAAAGCGTCATCAGCGGCTCGAACCGGTCGCCTGCCGGGATGGCCGCGAGGATGCGCTCGCGATAGGCAGCAGCGTCGGCCGCGGTGACGACCGGCGGCACGAGGTTGGGCATGATGATCGCGCGGGCGAAATGGCGGCTGGTGTCGGCGATGACGCCCTTCAGCATGTCGCCGTCGCGCAGGTGAAGGTGCCAATCATCCGGCCGGCGGATAACGAGGTCTTGCATGGTCAGCGTTCTCCTAAGTCAGGGCGGGATGCAGGCGGAAAACCGCGTACACTTTTCCTGATCCCCCTCCCGGTGCTCGCGCCCGATCCGCGCGCGCAGCTTTGCAGCCGGCAGGTGCGGGTGTTGGGCGGTTACTCATGTGGTGAAACCGCGTCTCGATATCACCAATGCGCCCGCAAACACAATCCGCAATCCGACCATCGCTCAGAAATCCGCAAGCACGACATCTGCGCGTCGCTGATGCTCGACCACACGATGCGCGTTGGGGATGTCGTTGCCATGGGCTTTTCGCTTCGCCGCCTCCTCGTCGTAGCCGTGGTCGAACCAGCGCTTCAAAAGCCGCCGCTCCAGTTCCTCGATGCCGGGATTGATGAAGATGGAGAAATCGAAGGCACCGGCAAGCTTGTTCCAGGGCGCCTCGTCGAGCAGCAGATAGTTGCCCTCGGCGAGAATAATGCGGGTATCGGCCGCTACAACACGCGCCGAGGCGATCGCCAGTTCGCGCGAGCGATCGAAGACCGGCACCAGCACCTCGCCGTCATTGGCCCTGACCGCAGCGATCGTCGCCAGGAACGACCTGACATCAAAGGTTTCCGGCGCACCTTTGCGGGCAAGCAGGCCCTTCTCTTCGAGCACGGCATTGTCCATGTGAAAGCCGTCCATCGGCAGCACCGCCGCCATTTCTCCTGCAGCTACCAGCGCTTCGGCAAGCGCGTCGGACAGGGTGGATTTTCCGGCACCCGGCGGGCCGGCAATCGCCACGACGAAACGGGCGGCTCCAGCCGCCCGTTCGAGGATCTGATCAACCACCGGCCCGACATTCATGCGGCGAGCGCCTCGCGCGGCGGCTCCTTCGCGCCGGTCATGAAGGCGACGGCATCAGACATCGTGTGTTCCTTCGGATTGATGACGCAGAGGCGTTTGCCAAGCCTGTGGATGTGGATGCGATCGGCCACCTCGAACACATGCGGCATGTTGTGCGAGATGAGCACGATCGGCAGGCCGCGCGAACGCACGTCGAGGATCAACTCCAGCACCCGCCGGCTTTCCTTGACGCCGAGGGCTGCCGTCGGCTCGTCCATGATCACCACCTTGGAACCGAAGGCTGCGGCTCGCGCCACCGCCACGCCCTGGCGCTGGCCGCCCGAAAGCGTTTCCACCGCCTGGTTGATGTTCTGGATGGTCATCAGGCCGAGCTCGGACAGCTTTGCCCGCGCCCGCTTCTCCATCTCCGCACGGTCGAGCGTGCGGAAAAGCTTGCCCATGATGCCGGGTTTACGGATTTCGCGGCCGAGAAACATGTTGTCGGCGATCGAGAGCGCCGGTGACAGCGCCAGGTTCTGATAGACGGTCTCGATGCCGGCCGTGCGCGCCTCCATCGGCGAGCGGAAGTTGATCTGCTGGCCCTCGAGCCGGATTTCCCCCTCATCCGGCGTGATGGCGCCGGAGATCGCCTTGATCATCGAGGACTTTCCGGCGCCGTTGTCGCCGATGACGGCCAGGATCTCGCCCGGGTAGAGGTCGAAATCGGCATAGTCGAGAGCCGTAACTCGGCCATAACGCTTGACCAGGCCGCGCGCGGTGAGAATGGGTTCCTGAGCCATCAGCCTGCTACCTTTCTGATCCATTGGTCGATTGCGACGGCGGTGATGATCAGCACGCCGGTGAGGAAGACTTTCCATTGCGGATCGGCGCCCAACATGTTGAGCCCCATGGAGACCACGCCGACGATCATCGCGCCGATCAGCGTTCCAAGGATCGATCCACGCCCGCCGAAGAGTGAGATGCCGCCGATTACGGCCGCGGTGATGGCCTGAAGATTGTAGTCGGTGACCGCTGCCGAAGGCGAGATCGAGCCGTTGCGGCCGATCGAGACCCAGGCGGCGAGTGCCGCAATCAGGCCGGCGAGCGTATAGGCGCTGAGCAGCACGCGGCTGGTGCGGATACCGGAAAGCTTCGCTGCCTCAGGATCGTCGCCGACGGCATAAAGGTGGCGTCCCCAGGCCGTATGGTTGAGCGCGTACCAGAGGCCAAGGACCAGCACGACCATCATCACCACACCGAGCGTGAAGACGGCGGATCCCACCTTGAAGCTGACGCCAAAGAGGTGAAGCATCTTGGTGACGGCCGCTACATCGGCCTCGCGGATCGTCGCATTTGCCGAGTAGATGAAGTTCGTCGACATGATGACGTACCAGGTGCCGAGCGTGACGATGAACGGCGGAAGCTTGACCCTGGAGACGAGGAAGCCGTTGAGGAAGCCGCAGGCACCGCCGACGACGAAGCCGATGAAGATCGCGATCGGCGCCGGAAGGCCGTAAGTCACGGCGCAATTGCCCATGATGACAGCCGAAAGCACCATGATCACACCGATCGAAAGGTCGATGCCGGCCGTCAGGATGACCAGGGTCTGCGCGGCCCCCAGGATGCCGACGATGGCGATCTGCTGCAGGATCAGCGTCAGCGTATAGGACGAGAAGAACTTTCCACCGATCGTCAGACCGAAGATCAGGATCGCTGCAACGAGCACGATGAACGGCACAGCCGCCGGCGTCGAATGCAGGAAATGCTGGATCTTCTGGATCAGCGTCTTGTCATGTGTGTCGAACGACGCGACCTGCGTCGAACTGTTGACCAGGACCTTTTCGAATTCCTGGGATGGCTGTGCGGCTGCGTTGGGCTCGCCCATGGACCTTCCTCCGGTGAACCCCACTCCCAAGGGGTTGCGATGCAATCTGGTGCACAGCCCGCCCACCATGTGGCGGGCATCAGCACTCATTCAAGAAGCTGCGCGGTTTTCGTCGCCTTGTCAAAGACATCGACGCTTACGCGAAGGGCGGCCCGGGCCGCCCTTCCGTTGCTGCTCATGCGTTCGAAGAACGGGAGCGATCAGCCCCAGCACTTCTCCGTGCCGACCTTGACGTCGATCGATTCGACGCCGGCAGCCGGCTTGTCGGTGACGAGCGAAACGCCGGTGTCGAAGAAGTCCTTGCCTTCGGTCGGCTTCGGCTTTTCGCCGCTGTCGGCGAACTTCTTGATCGCCTCGATGCCGAGCGCCGCCATCATCAGCGGATACTGCTGCGAGGTCGCGCCGATGACGCCTTCGGCCACCGACTTGACGCCGGGGCAACCGCCGTCAACCGATACGATCAGCACGTCCTTTTCCTTGCCAACGGCTTTCAGCGCCTGGTAGGCGCCGACGGCGGCCGGCTCATTGATGGTGTGGATCACGTTGATATCAGGATCCTTCTGCAGAAGGTTTTCCATCGCCTTGCGGCCACCTTCTTCGTTGCCGTTGGTGACGTCGTGGCCGACGATGCGGGCATCATCCTCGTCGCCGATCTTGTTAGGATCTTTCGGGTCGATGCCGAAGCCGATCATGAAGCCCTGGTCGCGCAGGACGTCAACGGTCGGCTGCGACGGTATCAGATCGAGGAAGCCGACCTTGGCGGTCTTGGCGCCCTCGCCCATCGTGGCGGCGGCCCATTGGCCGATCAGCTTGCCGGCGAGCAGGTTGTCTGTAGCGAACGTCGCGTCGGCGGCGGTGGCCGGATCAAGCGGCGTATCGAGCGCGATCACCAGAAGACCGGCCTCCTGCGCCTTCTTCACCTGGTCGACGATTGCCTTCGTGTCGGAAGCGGCGATCAGGATGCCCTTGGCGCCATCGGCGATGCAGGATTCGATCGCAGCCACCTGGCTGTCATGGTCGCCGTCGATCTTGCCGGCATAGGACTTCAGCGTGACGCCGAGTTCCTGGGCCTTGGCGGTAGCGCCTTCCTTCATCTTGACGAAGAAGGGGTTGGTATCGGTCTTTGTAATCAGGCAGGCGCCGATATCGGCGGCCTGTGCCGGAGCGGCAAAAACGACGCCGAGCGACAGCACGCCGAACGCGGCGGAGAGAACAGTCTTCTTCATGTAATCCTCCCAAGGATGAAAAACGTGCCGGTGGACCGGCCCAGGCCTCGCCGCCACAGCATTCTCCTCTGCTGCAGCAGGCGCTTCCGGATCAAAAACAAACATTAAATTTCGGGGGTGTCAATAAATAAATCAAATTGAATTATTATTTCGATGTGGCATTCTCTGGATAACAGCGATCCGAGGCCATCCGGGCCGTCGCGCAAATTGACAGGTCCGCCCAGAGCGGAAACAACAGACCCGCGCCAAGCGGGCACCAATGCCAACGGGAGGAGACGGTGGCATGTCATTGACAGACGGCCCCGACAGGGGACCGATACAACCTGAGGTCATCGACCCGAGCGGCGGGGCGAACCAGACGCGCGTGCGCGCCTACAACGAGAGGCTGGTGATGTCGCTGGTGCGGCGTCACGGCGAGCTGTCGAAGGCGGATATCGCCAGACGCTCCGGCCTTTCGGCGCAGACCGTTTCCGTCATCATGCGGGCGCTCGAAAGCGATGGCCTCTTGGTGCGCGGCGCGCCGGTGCGCGGCCGTGTCGGCCAGCCGTCGACGCCGATGCGGCTCAACCCGGATGCGGTGTTTTCCTTTGGGGTGAAGATCGGGCGTCGAAGTGCCGACCTGGTGCTGATGGATTTCGTCGGCAATATCCGCCTGCACCTGCACCAGATCCATGCCTATCCGCTGCCCGGCGAACTGGTCGACTTCATCGTCGGCGGCATCGAGAAACTCGAGGCGCAACTGAGCCCAGAGGAGCGCAAGCGCATCGCTGGGGTCGGTATCGCCACGCCCTTCGAACTGTGGAACTGGGCGGAAGAAGTCGGCGCCCCGCGGGAAGAAATGAACCGGTGGCGCGAGGTGGACCTGCAGGCGATCGTGGCCCAACGCACCCGCCACCCGGTGTTCCTGCAGAATGACGGCACCAGCGCCTGCGGCGCCGAACTCGCCTTCGGCGTCGGCGCCAGCTATCCCGACTTCGTCTATTTCTACATCGGCTCGTTCATCGGCGGCGGCATCGTCATCAATTCCGCGCTCTTTTCCGGCCGCACCGGCACCGCCGGCGCCGTCGGCCCGCTGCCGGTTTCCGGCAAGGACGGCAAGACCATCCAGCTCCTGAAGATCGCCTCGGTCTTCGTGCTCGAAAACCTGCTGCGCGAACGCGGCATCGATCCGAAGCCGCTGTGGTATTCGGCCGACGACTGGATCGATTTCGGTGAGCCACTCACGATCTGGATCGACGACAGTGCGGCAGCCCTTGCCCAGGCGGTCGTCTCCGCCGCCTCGATCATCGACTTCTCCGCCGTTGTCATCGACGGCGGCTTCCCGCCCTGGGTCCGCGCCCGGCTTTTGACGGCAACGCGCAAGGCGCTCTACGACCTCGACCTGCAGGGCGTGACGATCCCGGAACTGGTCGAAGGTTTGGTCGGCAGCCATGCCCGCGCCATCGGCGGCGCGAGCCTGCCGTTGTTCTCCCGCTACCTGCTCGACACCAACGTCCTCTTCAAGGAGCTCAGCTGATGCTGAAAGGCATAGACCCGATCCTCAGCCCCGAATTGCTGGCGACGCTTAGGGCAATGGGCCATGGCGACGAGATTGCGCTGGTCGACGGCAACTATCCCGGCCAGGAACATGCTCGCCGGCTGGTTCGGCTCGACGGCCACGGGCTGATCCCGGTGCTGGACGCCATTCTCAGCGTGATGCCGATCGACGATTTCGTGCCGGCGGCGATCTTCCGCGCTACAGTCAAGCAGGACCGGGACGCGCTAGATCCCGTCCACCGGGAGATCATTGATTGCTGCGGCAGGCATGAGCCGGCACGAACGGTCGTGCCCCTGCTCGGCCCGGAATTCTATCCGCGGGTGCAAGCGGCGCACACGGTGGTGCAGACCAGCGAACCGCGGCTTTACGGCAACGTCATCCTGCGCAAGGGCGTGATCTATCCCTGACGGATCGGGCGACAAAACGAAAAACCCGCCGGCGGAACCGGCGGGTTTTTTCGTTTCATGTCTGGAATGTCTTAGGCGCGACGTGCGTCGATCGACAGTGCGCCCGGGCCGAAGGCGGCAAGCACCAGGAAGCCGCCGGCAACCGAGATGTTCTTCATCATCATCAGGCCGTTGAAGACGCTCAGCAGGCCGTTGGCTTCCGGCGGGAACGTCGGAATGTTGATTGCGCCGCTGTGGAAGACGAAGGCGGTGACCAGGCAGAACAGAGCCAGCAGGTAGGCTGCAATCTTCGTCTGGAAGCCGACCAGAACGGCAAGACCGCCGATCAGCTCGAAAGCGCCGGCGAGATAGGCAAGCGCGGTTGCTGCCGGCCAGCCGGCATTAGCAATCATTCCGGCGGTGCCGGCGGGATCAGTCAGCTTGCCGAAGCCAGCGGTGATGAACATGATCGAAAGGAGAATGCGCCCGATGAGGACGACGACATTCTGAGACATGCGAGGCTCCTGTGAGAAACGAGTGTTGGCAGCAGAAGTATCAGCATTTTCAAATTCATCTAGCCGCACGCCCGGCGACAGATCGTTCACAACGTAGAGACAACCGGGATTTATCGTCAACCGACATTTGAGCCGCGGCCCAGTCTGTGCAGTGCTTTTCGTCCTAGCGAGCGCTGGTTCGGCCACAAGTGTTCTTTTCTGTTGCAAGGACGGGGCTGCTGGGTGAAATTCAGGCGCGGCAGGGGACGCCGCGCGGGGGCATCTCATGAACGAAATCAACAGGAGCCCGGCCTTCTGGCACTCATTCGCGATCTTCGAAGGGTTCGACAAGAAAACGATCGAGGATCTCGCCGATATCGCCACCTATCGAAAGTGGCCGGCCGGCACGGTGATCTTCCAGCGTGGCGACGAAGGCAACTATATGATCGTGGTCATATCGGGCCGCATCAAGCTTTCTCTGATCACACCGCAGGGCCGCGAACTGATGCTGCGCCAGCATGAAGCCGGCGCGATCTTCGGCGAGATGGCGGTGCTCGACGGCCAGACGCGGTCGGCAGACGCCACGGCGCAGACGGCGTCCGAAGGCTACGTGATCGGCAAGAAGGCGTTTCTCGATATGGTCACTACCCGGCCGGCGGCAGCTGAGTCCGTCATCCGCTTTCTCTGCGCCCAGCTGCGCGACACCACCGAGCGGCTGGAAACCATCGCGCTCTATGACCTCAACGCCCGCGTTGCGCGGTTCTTCCTGGCCACACTCCGGCAGATCCACGGCAACGAGCTTCCCGAAAGCGCCAATCTGCGGCTGACGATGAGCCAGACGGATATCGCCGGCGTTCTCGGCGCCAGTCGCCCCAAGGTCAACCGGGCCATTCTGTGGCTAGAGGAGAGCGGCGCCATCAAGCGGGGAGAAGGGATCATCGCCTGCAAGGTCGGCCGGCTGCTGAGCATCGCCGATCCTGAAGAGGATTAGGCGGCATGACCGTGCAACCTCGCCGGCAATTTCGCTTCACTCCGCTCGCCGGCGGGATCCTGACGAGCCTGATCGTCGCATTGGCACTCTATTTCTATGCGGAACCGGTATTCGAAACGCAGCGGGAGCTGTTCTTCGACCGCCTGATGCAATGGGTGCCGTCACCGCAATCGCCCGACATCGTCGTCGTCGATATCGACCGGGCGGCCTACCAATCCCGGCCTGATGGAGACTGGGACAGGGCGGCAACCGCCGAACTCCTATCCGGACTGACCGTGGCCGGCGCCAAGGTCATCGCCGTCGACTTCGTCTTCAGTTCCGATTGTGCGGCAGAGCTGCCAGGCAATACATCGCTTTCGCAAGCGCTTTCGAAGACCCCCGTCGTTCTCGGCTTTCTCATTGCCGATACGCTGCAGGAGCGCCCTCGCCCGGCTCCGCCACTGGCGTTGAGCCGCCCCTTCGCAGCACCGGAACTCTGGTTCCTCGACGGCGCGGAAACCTCCTGCCCTTCCTTCATGGATCACGCCAAGGCGGCGGCCGCATCATTTCTTGTCGGCGACGAGGATGCCCGTATCCGACGGGTGCAGGCTTTCGCTGTTCTCGGCGAAGAGGCCTATCCGACGCTTGCGATCGAGGCGACGCGGCTGATGATGGGTGCAGGAACGCCGATACTCGGCGGCGACCCAGCCTGGCTGCGGCTCGACAGGCAGGTGATCACACTCGACGATACCGGCAGCCTGCGCTTCGTCGCGAGCACCCCTGACTTGATCGCCGCCCGGACCATTTCGGCAGCCGACGTTCTCTCAGGGAAAGCAGGCAGCGACAGGTTTGCGGGCAAACTCGTCTTCATCGGCAGCAGCCTGCCCAATCTCGGCGGCCTCCGGCCGAGCGCCTCAATGCCGCTCGAGCCCTCGGTTCAGATCCATGCCGATATCGCCAATGCGATCGCCACCGGTTTCATTCCACGGCGTGACGCGCGGCTTCCCGTCATCGAGGCCCTGTTCTCGCTGGCAGCGGGCATTGCCGCCGCCTATGGCGCGGCAAGGCTCCGGCCGATGACATCGGCCGTGCTCGGCATCGTCGCGGTTGCCGTCGTCGTCGCGGCGACTGCCGCGATCTACCGCACCAGCGGCTGGCTCGTCGATGCAGTGAGCATTTCAGTCGCACTTGCTGCCGTGCTGGCAGTGACCAGCACGCTGCAGTTCGCCCATGTCAGGCGGGCGGAAGCGACGGCGCGGGAAAAATTCTCGCGATACCTGCCGCAATCCGTCGTCGCGCGCTACATCGACAATCCAGGTGCTGCCCGGGTTGCGGGCGAGGAACGGGCGGTGACGGCGCTGTTCACCGACATCGAGAGCTTTTCGACGCTTTCGCAAAAACTCGGGCCGCGCGACCTCATCGCCCTGCTCGATATCTATTTTACCGAGGTCAACGGGCTGGTAGCGCAATATGGCGGCATGGTCGACAAGGTGGTCGGCGACGCCGTGCACGCCTTCTTCAACGCGCCGGAGGATCTGGCCGATCATGTCGACAAGGCAATCGAATGCGCCAAGGCAATCCATGCGTTGACCGAAGAAATGCGCAGGCGACCGCAGTTTGCCGCACGGGATTTCGGGCGCACGCGCATCGGGGTCGAGACGGGTCAGGCGGTGCTTGGCGAAGTCGGCGCCGGCGGCAAGCTCGACTACACCGCCCATGGCGACGCCATCAACCTTGCAGCGCGACTGCAGGAGGCAAACAAATTTCTGGGCACGGCCATCTGCGTCGGCCCGGCTGCAGCAGCTGAAAGCAAGCAACGGCTTCGCTCGCTCGGCAGCCATGAAATCCGCGGCTTTGCCACGATGGAACTCTTCACAGTCGCCGACCCTGAACAGGTGTAGCGCCACTGCAGAATTCCATGGTCGGCATCGATTGAGGCAGAGAATTGCTCCTCGTGGTGCTGCCGACGCTACTGTTGGCCAACACTGGCATAGGCTTCCCGGATCCGCGCCTGTCCCCAGTTGACGGGGTCGCTCGGCGCGTCGCCTCGCTGTCGGAACTCGACGCCCTGCCCCGCAGCGACAATCTGCGTTACGCCGCCCGCGGCGACCGCAACGCTGCCATGCTCGACGAAGACGGCGAAGGCGACACGGCTCGGGCCGCAAAAGAACTTGGTGCCGCGCACGCCGATCATGCCGAAAGCGGTCCTGACGGCAACATCGACCTTGGGCAGCCCCTCGGGGCGGTCGAATACCATTCGGCCGATGCCGAGTTCGAGCGTACCGCCCTGGCCGGCAATGAAGCTGTCGACCAGCAGATCGGTCTCAGCACCCAAGAGGACGCGGGTGTCGGCACCAAGCGCCAGGGTTGCGAAACTTTCGGCCTCGGTGCGCACATGATCGTTGTCGAAGATCTGCGCACCGACAGCCAGAGCCTCTTCCTGCTCAGTCTGTCGACGACGAACGTCGCCGCGGATTTCCGTTGCCTTGCCGATCACCGGGCTCGCCATGGTCGTTGCCACGCCGCCGCTCATGGCCGCCAACAACAGGCCACCAACGACGACGCGCCTGCTCACCAGCATCTGCCGCACCAGCTCCCGGTCCATCATGGTCCTTCTCCCTGTTCGACGCGTTCGAGCCCTCGAGCGTCCGGCTTTCCCAAAGGATATCCCCGATATCAGCGGAAACAAGCCGAACGCGCAATGGTGCGTTCCTTGCCACCTCTCCACTTCGCCAGAGCCCCAGCAATCCGGCTGTTACCGCCGGAACAGGCAGTGCGAACCCACCGGGCTAAGTTCGCGTCAAGAGACGGGGAGAGCATCATGGAAAATCAGCGCAAAACAGGCATTCGCATCTTCAACGCATTGCTTCTCGCCATCGTCAGCTTCCTGGCGCTTGCGGCAATCGCGCTTCCTCCCGCCCGTGCGGCAGAACTTTCGGCCGTCGACATCTGCGACCGCGAGGCGGGCAGCATCTTCGACCTGCAGCGCAACCAGGCCTTCCCGGCAGTTGCGACCGAGGACATGAAGATCGGTATCGCCCTTTCGGCCTGCCGCGAGGCCTATAACCAGCATGCCGGCGCCCGCATCGAGTTCCAGTTGGCCCGCGTGCTCGACAAGGCCGGCCAGAAGATCCAGTCGCTGCGCATCCTCAGCGAAGCGGCCGAACACGGCCATGCGCTGGCGATGACCAACTATGCGGTGCTTGTCGGCGAACAGGGCGACATCAAGACCGAATTCGCGCTCAACCAGAAAGCCGCCGCAGCCGGCAATATCCTCGCTGCCTATAATCTCGGCGTCGCCTACCGCGACGGCATGGGCACCGCCGCCAACGGCAAGCTCGCCATCGAATGGTTCGAGCGGGCGACGCTCGCCGGCGATGACATCGCCGCATTCAACCTCGCGGTCATCCTGGATGAAGGCAAGCTGGTGCCGGAAGACAACGCCAGGGCCGCGCGCTTCTATCGCCTCGCCGTCGAGCGCGGCAATGTCGACGCGATGGTCAATCTCGGCCTGATGCTGGAGACCGGCGAAGGCGTAACCAAGGATTCATCGGCCGCGCGCGCCATCTTCCGCAAAGCCGCGGCCGAGGGCGACGCCTTTGCTGAGCGCAAGTTCGCCGAACTCAGCGGCGGCAGCAATTTCGAGACGGCCATGCTCGACAAGACCAGCCGCATCAAGTGACGCATTGCGAGCCGACCTCAACCGGTCGGTCCGCGTTATGTCCCGACAGGTTCCCCCCAAAGATGCAGCTTGACGTGCAGCCGGGCGCACTACAGCGTGGCGGGAAGACACCCCTCGCCTGGAAATGTAATGACGAAACTGATTATCTTTACCGACCTGCACATGGTGCCCGAGGGCACGACGATCATCGGCCTCGATCCCTACCAGCGCCTGGCCAACGGTATCGCACATGTGAACCGCTACCACGCGGATGCCGACCGGGTGATCTTCACCGGCGACCTCGCGCATCATGCCGACCGCGCCTCCTACGAGCGGCTGAAAACGCTGACCGATCAATTGCTGCCTCCGGCCGCCATCATGATCGGCAACCACGACCGGCGCGACGTGTTTCTCGACGTCTTTGCAGACGCCGTAACGGACGACGATGGCTTCGTGCAGCAAGTGGTCGACTTTGGCGATTGCCGGGCGATCCTGCTCGACACGCTGTTTGCGCCGCCCTACGACTACCCCAACAGCCATGCCGGGCTCCTGTGCCAGAAACGCCTTACCTGGCTCGATCGCCAATTGGCAGAAGCCGGCGACAGGCCGGTGCTCATCTTCATGCATCATCCCCCGCACGCCACCGGCTTCACCGGCATGGACATGATCCGCCTCGTCAACGAAGTGGAATTTTATGCGCTCGTGAAGAACCACGGCAATGTGCGCCACATCTTCGCCGGCCATGTGCACCGCACGATCAGCGGTTCCAGCCGCGGCATACCCTTCTCTGTCTTCAAGAGCCCGGTGCACCAGCAGCCGATGCCGTTCGATGCGCCGGATGCCTCGCTCTCAGTCGATGAACCAGCAGCCTACGGCATTGCCGTGGTGACGAAGGATGGCGTTCTCGTTCATACCGAGGATTACGAAATCGCCCGCCGGGACGCTGCCTTCGCCTGATACCAACCTGCACGGATATTGACCCATTGAGCCGGCGCGATTTTGGTTTCCTGTAAGGAGAAAACCGGAGCCGGACCACGCGGTCCGGTGAGGATTGTCGACGCTATCAGGAGGCCAAAAGCGCCCGGCCCTTCGGATGGGCCGCCTGTCGGCCACCGGCAGCCTCGCAATCCTCGACCGATGTCCAGGCATCGCTCTAAGGTCCGCTCCTTCCCGGACGACCGCAGACGGTCCCACGCAGTGGGCCAATATCCGTGCAGATTGGTATGAGGGGCATTCCGGCCGCCGGGCCTTCATGCTAGGTTGGCCCATGACCCAAACCACCGCCACCGATGAAATCCTCGACTGTCAGAGCTGCGGCGCCTGCTGCGCCTACTCCTCCGACTGGCCGCGATTCTCGATGGAGACGGACGAGGAACTCGACCTGATACCGGAAGAGTACGTCGCCGCCGACCTCGGCGGCATGCGCTGCGAAGACAACCGTTGCACGGCACTCGGCGGCAAGCTCGGGGTGCATGTCGCCTGCAAGATCTACGCTGTGAGGCCGATCGTCTGTCGCACCTGCATGCCCGGTGACGACGAGTGTCTGATGGCGCGCGAACGGCACTTCGGGCAGGCCGCGTAGAACTTCGGATCATCCGGCACTCAAGCCTACATTCCGTATCCCCATCGGTTTGCCGGCACTGCGATAGTGAAACATTCCGAGAATGACGAAATTTGCCGGATGGATGTTCGGCGGGACGACGCGTATTTTCTGCCCACGAAATCCAAGGCGCATTGCGCCTTGTCACCGCCTTCCGGAGGACCGCGTTCGATGAGCCAGACCCAGCTTCAAAAATCCAGCCCAAAGGCCGATGCGGCCCCGGCCCCCTTTGCCGACTTCGCACCGCCGATCCGCGCGCAAGGCACGCTGCGCCAGGCGATCACCGCCGCGTACCGCCGGCCGGAAACCGAAGCGCTGCCGCCGCTCGTCGAAGCAGCAACGCTTCCGGCCGAGACACAGAAGGCAGCCGCCAGAACCGCCCGCAAGCTGATCGAGGCCCTGCGCGCAAAACATAAAGGTTCCGGCGTCGAAGGACTGGTGCACGAATACTCGCTGTCGAGCCAGGAAGGTGTGGCGCTGATGTGCCTGGCCGAGGCGCTGCTGCGCATTCCCGACACGGCAACGCGCGACGCGCTGATCCGCGACAAGATTTCCGACGGTGACTGGAAGTCGCATCTGGGCGGTGGCCGCTCGCTGTTCGTCAACGCCGCGACCTGGGGTCTGGTCGTGACCGGCAAGCTGACGTCGACGGTCAACGACCGCAGCCTTTCGGCCGCGCTGACGCGCCTGATCGCCCGCTGCGGCGAACCGGTGATCCGCCGCGGCGTCGACATGGCGATGCGGATGATGGGCGAACAATTCGTCACCGGCGAAACCATCGACGAGGCGCTGCGCCGCTCGCGCGCGCTCGAGCAGAAGGGTTTCCGCTACTCCTACGACATGCTGGGCGAAGCCGCGACCACGGCTGAAGACGCCGAGCGCTATTACAAGGACTACGAAACGGCGATCCATGCCATCGGCAAGGCATCGGCCGGACGCGGCATCTACGAAGGCCCCGGCATCTCCATCAAGCTTTCGGCGCTGCATCCGCGCTACGTGCGCGCGCAGTCGGCCCGCGTCATGGAAGAGCTTCTGCCGAAGGTGAAGGCACTCGCGGTCATTGCCAAGAAGTACGACATCGGCCTCAACATCGACGCCGAGGAAGCCGACCGGCTGGAGCTTTCGCTCGACCTGCTCGAAGAACTGTGCCTCGACAAGGATCTCGCCGGCTGGGACGGCATGGGCTTCGTGGTCCAGGCCTATGGCAAGCGTTGCCCCTTCGTGCTCGACTTCATCATCGACCTCGCCCGCCGCGCGAGCCGCCGCATCATGGTCCGGCTGGTCAAGGGCGCCTATTGGGACGCCGAGATCAAGCGCGCGCAGCTCGACGGCCTGGAAGACTTCCCCGTCTACACCCGCAAGATCTACACCGACGTTTCCTACATCGCCTGCGCCCGCAAGCTGCTGGCAGCAACCGACGTGATCTTCCCGCAGTTTGCCACCCACAACGCTCAGTCGCTCGCCACCATCTACGAACTGGCCGGCAAGGACTTCCAGGTCGGCAAGTACGAGTTCCAGTGCCTGCACGGCATGGGCGAACCGCTCTACGACGAAGTCGTCGGCAAGGGCAATCTCGACCGGCCGTGCCGTATCTATGCGCCCGTGGGCACGCACGAGACGCTGCTGGCCTACCTGGTGCGCCGCCTGCTTGAAAACGGCGCCAACTCTTCCTTCGTCAACCGCATCGCCGACCCGAAGGTCTCAATCGACGAACTGGTTGCCGATCCGGTCGACATCGTGCGCGCCATGCCTGTCGTCGGCGCGACGCACGCGCAGATCGCCCTGCCGGTCGGTTTGTTCGGCGATGCACGCCCGAACTCCGGTGGTCTCGACCTTTCCAACGAAACCTCGCTCGCATCGCTAACCGAAGCGCTCAAGGCCAGTGCTGCCATCGACTGGCGCGCGGTGCCGCAACTGGCAACCGGTCCTGCATCGGGCGAGACCCGCCCGGTCGTCAACCCCGGCGACCACCGCGATATCGTCGGCGCCGTCACCGAGACATCGGAAGCGGACGCCCGCCAGGCCGCAAGCCTTGCCGCGAAGGCCGCCTCGAGCTGGTCGGCGGTTTCACCGGCAGAGCGTGCAGCCTGCCTCGTGCGTGCAGCCGACATCATGCAAGCCCGCATGCCGACTTTGCTCGGCCTGATCGTGCGCGAAGCCGGCAAGTCGCTGCCGAACGCCATCGCCGAAGTGCGCGAAGCGATCGACTTCCTGCGCTACTATGCCGAACAGACCCGCCGCACACTCGGTCCTGCTCATAAGGCGCTCGGACCAATCGTCTGCATCAGCCCGTGGAACTTCCCGCTGGCGATCTTTGCCGGCCAGATTGCCGCAGCACTCGTCGCAGGTAACCCGGTGCTGGCAAAGCCGGCGGAAGAAACGCCACTGATCGCCGCCGAGGGCGTGCGCATCCTGCACGAAGCCGGCATTCCGGCCGACGCGCTGCAGCTCCTGCCCGGTGACGGTCGCATCGGTGCGGCACTGGTTGCCGCGCCTGAAATCGCCGGCGTGATGTTCACCGGCTCGACCGAAGTCGCACGCCTCATCCAGGCGCAGCTGGCCGACCGGCTGTCGCCGTCGGGCCGGCCGATCCCGCTGATCGCCGAAACCGGCGGCCAGAACGCCATGATCGTCGACAGTTCGGCGCTCGCCGAACAGGTCGTCGGCGACGTGATCGCCTCGGCCTTCGACAGCGCCGGCCAGCGCTGCTCGGCGCTGCGCGTCTTGTGCCTGCAGGAAGATGTCGCCGACCGCATCCTCGCGATGCTGAAGGGCGCGCTGCACGAACTGAAGATCGGCCGCACGGACAAGCTTTCCGTCGACGTCGGCCCTGTCATCACCGCGGAAGCGCAGGGGATCATCGAGAAGCACATCGAAACCATGCGCGGCATGGGTCGCAAGGTCGAGCAGATCGGCCTCGCGTCCGGTACCGAACTCGGTACCTTCGTGCCGCCGACGATTGTCGAGCTCGAAAAGCTCTCCGACCTCAAGCGCGAGGTCTTCGGTCCCGTTCTCCACGTCATCCGCTACCGCCGTGACGATCTCGACCGGTTGATCGACGATATCAACGCGACGGGCTACGGCCTGACCTTCGGCCTGCACACCCGCCTCGACGAGACGATTGCCCACGTCACGTCTCGCGTGAAGGCCGGCAACCTCTACGTCAACCGCAACGTCATCGGCGCTGTCGTCGGCGTACAGCCCTTCGGCGGTCGTGGCCTCTCGGGCACCGGCCCGAAAGCAGGCGGTCCGCTCTATCTCGGCCGCCTCGTCGCCACCGCCCCGGTGCCGCCGCAGCACAGCTCCGTCCACACCGATCCGGCGCTGCTCGACTTCGCCAAATGGCTCGACGGCAAGGGTGTCAAGGCGGAAGCCGAAGCCGCCCGCACAGCCGGCAGCAACTCGGCCCTCGGCCTCATCTCCGAGCTTCCAGGCCCGGTTGGCGAGCGTAACCTCTATGCGCTGCATCCTCGCGGCCGCGTGCTCCTGGTGCCAGCCACCGAGACCGGCCTCTATCGCCAGCTCGGCGCGGCACTGGCGACCGGCAACACCGTCGTCATCGACGCGGCGTCGGGCCTGCAGTCCTCGCTGAAGACCTTGCCGGCAAGTGTTTCCACCCGCCTGTCCTGGTCGAAGGATTGGTCGGCGGACGGCCCCTTCGCCGGTGCACTGGTCGAAGGCGACGGCGAGCGTGTGCGTGAGGTGAACAAGGTGATCGCCGGCCTGCCGGGTCCGCTGGTTCTGGTCCAGGCCGCCTCGACTGACGAGATCGGCCGCAACCCCGACGCCTATTGCCTCAACTGGCTCTTGGAAGAGGTGTCTACCTCGATCAACACCGCCGCTGCCGGCGGCAATGCCAGCCTGATGGCGATCGGCTGAGCCGGCCTGCATCAACAAGTACGGCCCTCTCCCCCACGGGGGAGAGGGATAAATCAGTTCTCATTGCTCCGGTCCGCCGCTTCGGACTTTGACGACCGCGCTACCTGCGTGCGCCGGATGGCGCATTTGGCAGCAATCCGCTATCAGCGTTGAACAAACGGAAGCAGCGGATGTTCACCCTCAAGCACACAGAAACCTCGACGCAGGAAATCAAGAAGAGCCGGTTTCTGGCAATCTGCGCGCCCGTGCCCGACGAGCAGGCGGCAAAGGCTTTCCTTGCTGAGCATTCCGATCCCACCGCCAACCACAATTGCTGGGCGTGGCGCATCGGCCAGGCCTATCGCTTCAACGACGACGGCGAGCCGAGCGGGACCGCGGGCAAGCCGATCCTCGCTGCGATCGATGGCCAGTCGCTCGACCGCGTCGTCGTGGTGGTCACCCGCTGGTTCGGCGGCATCCTGCTTGGCAGCGGCGGCCTGATCCGCGCCTATGGCGGCACCGCCGCGCTCTGCCTGCGGGCGGCCGAGAAGATCGAAATGATCGAGACGATACGCACCACCATCGCCTGCGACTTTGCCGATCTGGCGCTGATCAAGGCCCGCCTTCTTGCCCGTGACGTCACGATCTCAGGCGAAACCTTCACCGACAAGGGGCCGGTAATGACGGTCGACATGCGCAAGGACGAAGCAGACGGCATTCTTGCCATGGTCACCGATCTCAGCCGCGGCCGCGCGGTCATTTCGACCGACGATTGATCGCCTTCCCCTTGCCGATCGAACCATCATAAAAGCGACCCGCAAACCGAATAATATTCAATCCGAAAACGATTTCGACGCCAGGGAGATGATCTGCATGAAAACGAGAGTTCTGGGCAAGACAGGTGCGACGATTTCGGAGATCGGCTTCGGCGCCTGGCAGATCGGCGGCTCCTGGGGCGACGTCAGCGAAACGGACGGCAAGCGCGCGTTGAATGCCGCACTCGACAGCGGCGTCACCCTCGTCGACACGGCCGACGTCTATGGTGACGGACGGTCTGAAAAGATCATTGCCGCCGTCCTGAAGGAGCGCGGCGGCGAAAAGCCGTTCGTCGCCACCAAAGCCGGACGCAGGCTGAACCCGCATGTCACCGAAGGCTACACCGGCGCCAATATCGAAGCCTTCATCGATCGCAGTCTTAGCAATCTCGGTATCGAAACGCTGGATCTCGTCCAGCTCCACTGCCCGCCGACCGACGTCTATTACCGTCCGGAGTTTTTCGGTGCGCTCGACCAGCTCATCACCAAGGGCAAGATCCGCAATTACGGCGTCTCGGTCGAGAAGGTCGAGGAAGCGCTGAAGGCGATCGAGTATCCGGGTGTTGCCACCGTCCAGATCATCTACAACATCTTCCGCCAGCGGCCGCAGGACCTGTTCTTCGCGGAAGCCAGGAAGAAGAATGTCGGCGTGATCGTGCGCGTGCCGCTCGCCTCCGGGCTGCTGTCGGGCAAGATTACCCGCGACACGGCGTTTGCCGCCGACGACCATCGCAACTTCAACCGCTTCGGTGAAGCCTTCGATGTCGGCGAGACTTTTGCAGGCGTGCCCTTCGAGACGGCACTGGAAGCCGTCGAGCAGCTTCGCCCGCTGGTGCCCGCAGGCGTGCCGATGGCGCAGTTCGCCCTGCGCTGGATACTGGAGCAGGATGCCGTGTCCGTCGTCATCCCTGGCGCCCGCAATGAGACGCAGGCGCAATCCAATGCGGCTGCCAGCGCGCTGCCTGCCATCGACGAAAAAGCCAAGGCCGCCATCGCCGCGCTTTACGAGCGGCTGGTCAAGGTTCATGTTCATCATCGCTGGTAGGATGTATCGTAGCTGCCAATGGGGCCGCCGCCAATGGGCGCGACCGGCGGCAGCGGACACCACCCGACTGCATGTTTCCTTAAGTCCTATTCGATTTAAGGATAAAAACATGCAGCCATTCAAAGTGCTACAGCGACCTTTGCACGTCTAATAAGACGCGCGGCGCTGTAGCGGGCACACAGGCGCGCCAGGGCGGGAGAAGCGATCATGGCAGACCCTTTCGTGCTGCAGCGCTTTGTCGACGCTCAGGGCCGCGTCCATGCCGCAGCGCTCGACGAATTGCGGCGTGGCCGCAAAGAGACCCACTGGATGTGGTTCGTCTTTCCCCAGCTTGCGGGCCTCGGGCATTCGCCGATGGCCCAGCGCTTCGCCATCTCCGGGCTCGCGGAGGCCAGGGCCTATCTCGCCCATCCAATCCTCGGGCCCAGGCTTGTCGAATGCACCGAGACCGTCAACGGGCTGATCGGGTGTTCGGCACACGAAATCTTCGCAAGCCCTGATGACATGAAATTCCGCTCGTCGATGACGCTGTTTTCGAAGGCCGCAAACACAGGCAGCGTCTTCGGGCAGGCCCTCAGTTTCTATTTTGCCGGGGAAGAGGATCGACGAACGCTCGACCTGCTCGGCCCGCCTTCGCCATGACGGCGCACAAGCGCCAGGGGCATTCAGCCCGCGGATCGCGTTAGACGCCGTGCGCGGCGCTCGCGAGGAAGAACAGGATCACGAAAGCGCAGACGGAAAGCCCGGCTACGATCACCAGCAGCTCTTTCATCATATAACGATACATCGGGCACCTCCTTCCATCAGCCGTACGGCTCCCTTTTATATGGGAATCGGACCGGCCATTTTTCAGTCGCAGGCTTCAAAAGATCGTGAGGATGCCCCCTTTTTCCGGCCGCCGCAGACGCCTCCGGATCGCTCTCTTCCGCCCCCATCAGGCGCAACGCAAGCGCGCAGCCTGTAAGTTACATTATACTAATATATAGATTTATTACAACTGTTCTTACGGCTCCGCCGAGGCGCATCACGATCGGATGGAACGGAGAACCAGCGCGGTTTTTTTTGATCGCGGCGCTAGTGAAGCGCCGACGAAAACGCCTCGCAAACGTAGCCGGATGCTCAATCAACCGAAGCGCGCGCACGCTTGCGACCATAGGCTCGTCGTTGACTTCGCAGGCGATGAGAGGAAAATGTCTTCTTATGCGTCACAACGTAACACAAGGGGCGCCCAACGATGACTATCGCAAGGAAACTTCAGGACTATATCGACGGCGAGGGTGTCGCCTACGACACCGTCGCGCACCATCGTACGGCAACGACCAGCCAGTCGGCGCGCGCCGCGCATGTTCCGGGCAGCAGACTGGCCAAGTCCGTGGTCGTACACCACGAAATGGGGTACGTCCTCGCCGTTGTTCCGAGTACGCACCGGATCGAGCTCTCCACATTGCAGAGTGTTATGAACAGACGCCTTGGCCTCGCCTCGGAGGAGGAGGTCTGTTCGCTTTTCGCCGATTGCGACATTGGCGCGGTGCCGCCGATCGGATCGGCCTACGATGTACCGGTGATCCTCGACGAAAGCCTCGAAGACGCCAGCGACGTCTATTTCGAAGGCGGCGACCACAAGACACTGGTGCACGTCACCGGACCTAACTTTCGCAGCCTGATGAAGGATGCGCAGGTCGCCCGCTTCAGCCACCTGCCGTAGACGCCGCAATCCTGCATCGTACACCTCGCAGAGGACGACGTGGAGTTGGTGCCTGCGGGGGCAAGTCAAAGTGCTACAGCGTCCTTTGCGCGTCCAATAAGACGCGCGACGCTGTAGGGAATGCTGGAGAAGCGCCTTCAGTTAAGGCTTTGAAATTGTTGGCGCACCCGAAGAGATTCGAACTCCTGACCCCCAGATTCGTAGTCTGGTGCTCTATCCAGCTGAGCTACGGGTGCTTGCCTGAAGCGGTCGAACCGCTTGCGTGAGCGGTTCTCTAAAGGGTCCTTTCGGGGATTGCAAGCGCCGCTCGGCAAAAAATTTCATTTTTACGACGACGCGGTTTCAAGCTGTGGATTTTCACGGCGAAATCAGCGCGCAATCTCACCCGCGAACCCCTTCAATGCCGGGCTTTGGAGCGAAATGCATCGAGCGGCACCGGGCGGTCCGGTAATTCGATGCGAAAAAGCGTTCCGGGCGTCGGCTTTTCCACAAGGGCAATCGTTCCCCCATGGGCGAGCACCAATTCGCGTGCAATCGCCAGGCCAAGACCGGTGCCGCCCGAGCGCGCCGAGCCGCGGAAGGCTGCAAAAAGATTTTCGCGGGCCTTTGCCGGCATGCCTGGGCCGGTATCGTCGACGGAAATGGTGACGACACTGCCCATGCGCATCGCCGAAACGCTGACGACGCGTGGCCGCCCGTCCTCGGCCTCGTGATTCGTCAGCGCCTGGACGGCGTTGCGGCAGATATTGTGCACCACCCGGAACAGTTGCTCGCTGTCGGCGTCGACCTCAAGGTCGTCCTGCACCTGGATCTGGAATTCGATGCCGGATTGCGGATCGATCGAAAGCAGCTCGGCGACATCGGAGACCAGCGGCTTGAGGGCGACGAACCGGCGGTGCGGTTCGGCCTCGGTGGTACGGCCATAGGAAAGAACCTCGCGGGTATAGCCGACGGCCCGGTCGATCGCCCGCAGCAGCGTCGGTGCGAAGCGCTTGACGACGGGATCATCGACATCGGCGAGACGGTCGGAGATCAGCTGCGCCGACGACAGGATATTGCGCATGTCGTGGTTGATCTTCGACACCGCCAGGCCAAGCTCGGCAAGGCTCTTCTGCTGCTTCAGCGTCTTCTGCAGCTCGCGCTGCATGCTCGCCAGATGCTGGCCGGCGACCGCGAGTTCGTCGCGCCCCTCCGGCGGAACGAGCACGCGCGCCGGATTGGACGGATCGTTGGAGAATTCCTGCATGCTCGCCGTCATTCGCCGGATCGGCACGATCAGCATCCGGTTGATCGCAAGGAAGATCAACGTCGCGGTAATCAGCGAGATGATGATCGACAGGAAGAACACGTTGCGGGAATAGACGAGCATCGCCTTGTGCAGGCTGGCATCAGCCATGACCAGCTCGATCACCGCGTCGCTTTCACCGAGCGGCCCGTAGACGCGCACCACCCGGTTGCCACCGAACAGCAGCGTATCGAAGGCATCGCGGATCGCCGCCAAGGCGGTGAAATTGGCGGTGTCGTATTCGCCGTCGATCTCTGATGGCATGTCGGCGGCAGCGATCATCCGCGAGGCATCCTTGCGGCGAATGACGATCGCCTTGGTGCCCGTTGCCATCAGCGTGTCGTCCTGCACGTTTCGGGGCAGCTCGACATTCTGCAGGCCGTCGACGACGACGGCGGCGGCAGCGACGGTGTTCAGCCGATCCTGCAGCCAGCGGATGCGCATGTTTGCGACCGACGGCACGAAGATCAGCACCTCGGCCAGCATGACGAAAACGATCGTCAGCAACAGCAGCTTGCCCGAGAGCCCGCGGAGGAAGCCCGCTGCGGTTCGCGGCGCTTCACTCACCGTCGTCGGCTGCGCCTCTTCGCTCATCGTCCCGAAAAATCCCTGTCCGTCAGCCGAAATACCGCAAGGCCCTGATGGCGGACCGCACGACCGCCTTCCTCGCCAAGGGCGCATAATAGGAGATGACCGCCTGTTTTCCAATCTCGGAAAGGGTCGGATAGGGTGCGACATAGCCGCGGACCTGTTTCAGCGTCATGCCGTTGGCGACCGCAAGCGACCACATGTTGATCAGCTCCCCTGCACCTGGGGCGGCAATGCCGACACCGAGGATGCGTCCGCGGCGGCCGGCGACGATCTTGATCACGCCAGCCTCGACCCCGTCCGTGCGGGCACGGTCGCCTGCGGCAAGATCGGTCCTGATGACGTCGACGGCGCCGAATTTTTCCCGCGCCTCCGTCTCGCTCAATCCAACCTCGGCGATTTCCGGATCGGAGTAGGTGACCTTCGGCACAATCGTCCGATCTTCCCGCGCCGGCAATCGAAACAGCATCTGCTGCAGCACCAGCCGTGCATGATAGCTCGCCACATGGGTGAACTGCAGCCCGCCTGCGACATCGCCGATCGCATAGACGCGGCGATTGCTGGTGCGAAGGTTGGGCCCGACCTCTATGCCTTTCGCATTGTGGTCGATGCCGGCGGCGGCAAGGCCGAGCGATGCGTGGTTCGGCCGACGACCGGCGGCAATCAGGAGATCGCTGCCTTCGACCTGGAAAACGCCGCCTCCATTCTCGCATCGCAGAACGACCCGCCCGCCATCCTGCTCGGCGCCAAGGATCGTCGTTGCCTCGTGCAGGACCACGCCCCCGTGCCGAAGTGCGGCAATCGCGATCGATGAAAGCTCGGGATCGGCATCCGAAAGCGCGCGCCGGCTCTCGATGACGGTGACGCCGGCGCCAAGCCGGCGATAGGCCTGCGCCATCTCGATGCCAACAGGACCCGCACCGACAATGATCAAATGGGCCGGAAGCCGGGTCAGATCGAACAGCGTCTCGTTGGTCAGGAACGACACTTTGTCGAGGCCCGGAATATCAGGGATCGCCGGCGACGAGCCGGTGGCGACGACGAAACGGCGGGCGCGGACGAGATGGTCTCCGGCGGCAACGGTATTTTCATCGACGAACCGGGCCGAGGATTGCAGCACCTCGACGCCGAGGCCGGTAAAGCGCTCGACGCTATCGTGCGGAGCGATACCGGCAATGACCTCGTGGATGCGGGCATGAAGGCGTTGATAGTCGACGACGGGTTGGCCAGCGGCCAGACCGAAGCGACCCGCCATACGGATCGCCTGCGCGTGCCTGGCGACGGCAATCAGCGTCTTCGACGGCACGCATCCGTGGTTGAGGCAATCCCCACCCATGGTGCCGCGTTCGATCAGGACCACGGGAACACCGAAGGCGGCGGCACCCGCCGCCACGGAAAGCCCGGCGGCACCGCCACCGATCACGCAGATATCCGGATTGATGACTTTCGCCACGCCTGCCCCGTACCCGTCAAACAGCCTTGCGGCGCGACCATACCCGCTTGAAAGCGAGTGGCAATGCCGCAAACAACGCTAATACCACAAGCGCCAAGGTCAATTTCGGCGTTGCGAAATCCGACACCGACAGCTCGCGGCCAACGGCAGCCGAACTGGCGATCACCTCGTCGAGCCCACCGCCGAGCCAGGCATAGGCGAAGGTGGCGGGAACGATACCGATCAGAGTTGCCATCGCAAACGTTCTCAATCTCACCTCGAAGAAGGCGGGCGCGATGTTGACGACGAAGAACGGGAAGATCGGCGTGAGCCGCAGGACGAGAAGATAGAGAAACGCATTGCGGCAGAAACCATCGGCAAAACGCGCGAGGAATGGCCCGGCACGCCGCCGCAGGAGATCGCCGAACATGCTGCGGGCCGCCAGAAACAACAGGCACGAGCCGAGCGTCGCGGCTGCAACGACGAGAAGGCCGCCACCGGCGCAGCCGAAGAGAAAGCCGGCAAAGATCGTCAGAACCGAAGCAGCCGGGATCGAGAAGACCACCACTGCTACGTAGACCAGGAAAAACAGACCGGCGGCCTGAAGCGGATAGGCTTCGACATAGAGGCGCAACGCCTCACGGTGATGGACGAGTGCGCTCAGAGACAGATAACGCTGAAGTCCGAAGGCATAGGAGGCAAACCCGCCGGCGACAAGAAGGGCCAACAGCACCAGACGCCACGCGACCTTGCCGCGGTCTTCGGGCGAGCCCTCGTCCGGTGCCTCCGACGGCGTTGGACGGGCATCCCCGGCTCTGTTGATGGCGCTTCGGTTCATGTGATTTCGTTTCTTGGAAAAGTCTTTCCTTGCAGTATCGGCAATCCATACCGGAGACCAATAACGAATGGTCGCGTTGCAAAACGACAGCGTGAACGGGCCGACAAGACAACTCACGTTGCCGTTACACGAGAGCGTGGCGGCAACGACGGGGCGATGATTGCAGATTATCCACGGAAAACGCCCGCGGAGACGTCAGTCGTCCGCGGGCGTCGATTGGTGCGATCCGTCAAACTGGTCGGATCAGAACTCTTCCCAGTTGTCCCTGGCGACGGCCGCCGAAGATCCGCCGCTGAAGGCGCGGGCGACGTTGCCCATCATCCGGCGGGCGGGCGAATCCACCGGACGGCTGGTTTCCCGCGCCGGTGCGATCGTGCGTGCCGCCGAAGTGCCGTCGAGCTTGAAGTAGGCGATCAGGCTCGCAAGGTTGTTGGCTTCCGCCGACAGCTTGTGGGTCGCGGCATTCGCCTCTTCCACCATGGCGGCGTTCTGCTGGGTGACCTGGTCCATCTGGTTGACGGCGGTGCTGACTTCGCCGAGGCCGGTCGACTGTTCGCGTGCGGCCGTTGCGATCGAGTGGATATGATCGTTGATCTTGAGCACGCGCTCCTCGATCTCGCCAAGCGCCGCGCCGGTTTCCTGCACGAGCCGGACGCCGGTTGCGACTTCCGAGCCCGACTTCGAGATCAGGGCCTTGATGTCCTTGGCAGCACTGGCCGCACGCTGAGCAAGCTCGCGAACTTCCTGAGCGACAACGGCAAAGCCTTTACCGGCATCACCAGCACGGGCAGCCTCGACGCCGGCATTCAGCGCCAGCAGGTTGGTCTGGAAGGCGATCTCGTCGATGACATTGGTGATCTGGCCGATCTCGCTCGATGCCTGCTCGATCCGGCCCATGGCCTCGACCGCGTTGCGCACGACTGCGGCCGATTCGGCAGCGCTTTCCTTGGCTTCGTTGACCATTACGGTCGCTTCCTGCGCCCGCTCGGTCGAACTCCTGACGGCGACGGTGATCTCGTCGAGTGCCGCAGACGTCTCTTCGAGTGCTGCGGCCTGCTGCTCGGTGCGCTTCGACAGATCGTCGGCGGCGGAGCGAAGCTCGGACGAATTGCCGTTGATCGAGTCCGTGGTGACACGCACTTCGCGCAGCGTCTTCTGCAGCGTCGACAGCGTCTCGTTGACGTTCTTCTGCAATTCGGCGAAGGCGCCATGGAACTGGCCGTTCATGCTCTGGGTCAGGTCGCCGGCGGCAAGGCTGGCGACGACGCGGCGCGTTTCGGCAATGCCGGCATCGACGCTGCCGACGAGTTCGTTGACGCTCGACGCAAAACGATTGAGATCGTCGTTCTCGTAGTCCTTGCCGATGCGCTTGGTGAAATCGCCGGCGGCCGCAGCCGAGACGACGACGCCGATGCTCATCTGCAGATCGGCGCTCTTTTCGCGCAGCGCCGCTTCCTGGGCGTTGAGATCGCGAACGGCAAGGCCATTCTGCTTGAAGATCTGCACGGCCGCAGCCATCTCGCCGATTTCGTCCTTGCGGTCGGCAAAGGGTACGTTGGCGGAAAGATCGCCGCCGGCGAGCAGCTTCATCTTGCCGGTGAGATCGAGGATCGGACGGCTCAGATGATTGGTGCCGATATAGAAGGCGGTGCCGATACCGACGGCGAGCCCGAGCCCGGCGATGCCGAGAATGATGACGATGACCGAACGTTCGAACGAAGCGATGTCAGCCTTGACGGTCTCGAGCGTTGCCAGGTTGGCTTCGACGACGGCGTCGATCTCGCCCTGGAAGGCCTTGCGGTTGGCGCGGTTGGCGTCGGTGTTGCCCTGCTCGTTGGCCGCCTGCGGCGATACCTCCTGGCCAAGACGCGCGGTTTCGACGCGGAACGTCTTGAACTCCTCAGCGCGCTTGACCAGCGCATCGAACGAGCCGAGCTTGTCGGCCGGCACCAGGGGTCGCCACTCGGCAAACAGCGCATCGATTTTTTCGAGGTTCTTCAGAATGCCTTCGGCGAAGGGCTTTGCCTTTTCGATGGTGGGCGCTGCGTAGATTCCGCGCGCTTCCATGACGACGCCGGTCACCAGTCGATTGAGATGCTCGCCGTTGAAGGCACGCTCAGAAGCGTTCTGGTACTGATGGAACCGGCTGTTGTATTGAGAAACCACCAGCAGCGACATGCCGGTCACCGCGATCGCCAGGAGGCTCATTACCCCGACGATCAGATTGATCTTACCACGTATTTTCATCCCTGCCTCCACGACACCGCAAGACTTGCCCGGTTATCGGAAGGGTCGCGGCCTCATTGCACCGCAGTCACGCTAAAACATTCATGGTTAATAAAGATCGCGGTGGCCGGCCGGCATTCTGGGGAGTGCCGGTTAGCTCCCTGTTTACCAGTCTGAGATAGTGCGTCGCGGCTTGTGCCTGCGAAATCGAGGTCGCCCGGATATCGGGATGCGATCACTTTTGCCCATCGAAGGCCTCGCGTGATTGACTTTCCGGGAAATTTGCCTTTATAAGCCGCCCACGTCCGGCCAAGCCTGCCTGCCCGACAGGCGGAGCTATGTCCGGAACGTAAACGCTCCTTGCTACGTGCAAACCCAAGAAGGGCCGCACACCGCGGTATTAAAATAAATGAAGCGTACTTACCAACCGTCCAAGCTTGTTCGCAAGCGCCGTCACGGCTTCCGTGCACGCATGTCCACCTCGGGTGGCCAGAAGGTCCTCGCAGCCCGCCGGGCTCGTGGCCGCAAGCGTCTTTCGGCTTAAGCCGAAGTTGCCCGAAACCAGTGTCCGGGCACATGACGTCAGATAAAGACAAAACGACTGTCGGGCGGCTGAAAAGCCGTCCGCAGTTTTTGGCCGTTCGGGCAGGAGAAAGCCGTAGAGGCCCGCTGTTTCTCCTCGAAGTGCTCGACCGCAACGATCCGGAGGGAGAGGCCCGCGTCGGCTTCACCGTTACCAAGAAACACGGCAATGCCGTCGAGCGAAACCGGATGCGCCGACGCCTGAAAGAGGCGGTGCGGCTTTCCGCCGGGTTTGCAATGAAACCCGGACACGACTATGTGATTGTCGCCCGACGCGATCTCCTGAATGCCCCCTTCGACGCCTTGACCCGGGGGCTTGGCGAGCGCATCGAAAACAAGCCGAAACAGAAGCGGCCGCCGGCCGGTTCCAGGAAACAATGATGGAAAAAAACCGCAACTATTTCGTGGCGATTGGCCTGTCCGTGCTGATCCTCGTCGCCTGGCAGTTCCTTTACGTCAATCCGAAGATGGAAAAGGAACGCATCGCTGCGGAAGCGCTGCAGGCCCAGCAGGCTCAGCAGACCCAATCGCAGCCGGGCACCACGGCTCAACAGCCGGCGACCGGTCAGGCCCTGCCTGGCGGCACAGTTCCCGGGACGGGCGAAAACCGCGACAAGGCGCTTGCCAAGTCGGCGCGCGTTGCCATCGACACGCCTGCGGTTTCCGGCTCCATCAACCTGACCGGCGCGCGCTTCGACGATCTCAAGCTCAAGGCCTATCACGAGACCGTCAGCAAGCAGAGCCCGATCATCACCCTGTTCAGCCCGGCTGAGACCACCGACGGTTACTTCACCGAAATCGGTTATGTCGGCGATGCGGCAAGCGGCAGCGTGCCCGGCCCGCAGACCGTGTGGACGCTTTCGGGCGGCGACAAGCTGACGCCCGCAACGCCGGTGACGCTGAGCTTCACCAACGAGAAGGGCATCACCTTCAACCGGACGATCTCGATCGACGAACGCTACATGTTCCAGGTGGTCGACAGCATCAAGAACGGTGCCGCAGAACCGGTGTCGCTCTCCTCCTACGGTCGTGTGACGCGCTTCAACAAGCCGACGACACCGAGCGTCTATGTTCTGCATGAAGGCTTCATCGGGGTCATCGGCGATCATGGCCTGCAGGAAGTCGGCTATTCGAAGATCGAGGACGACAAGGCGATCGAACCCGGCAAGGCGACGGGCGGCTGGCTCGGCATCACCGACAAGTATTGGGCCGCAACGATCGTTCCGCCGCAGGCGACGCCTTACGAGACCCGCTTCTCGCACTTCACAGATGGCCGCGCCCGCTATCAGAGCGACTACAAGAGCGACGCAATCACCATTGCCGCCGGTCAGTCCTCGGAACTCAAGAACCTCGTATTTGCCGGCGCCAAGGAAGTGCCCGTCGTCGACAACTATGAGGCCGCCTATTCTATCCCTAACTTCGACAAGCTGATCGATTGGGGATGGTTCTACTTCATCACCAAGCCGATGTTCAAAATGATGGATTTCTTCTTCCGTCTGTTCGGCAACTTCGGCATCGCCATCCTGACGACGACAATCGTCGTCAAGCTGCTGTTCTTCCCGCTTGCCAACAAGCAGTACTCTTCGATGGCGAACATGAAGAAGGTTCAGCCGAAGATGGAAGAGCTGAAGAAGAAGTTCGGCGACGACCGCATGGGCCTGCAGCAGGCAATGATGCAGCTCTACAAGGACGAGAAGATCAATCCGCTCGCGGGCTGCTGGCCGATCCTCATCCAGATCCCGGTCTTCTTCGCGCTCTACAAGGTGATCTACATCACCATCGAGATGCGCCACGCACCGTTCTTCGGCTGGATCCACGACCTGTCCGCGCCGGATCCGACGACGATCTTCAACCTCTTCGGCCTCTTGCCGTTCGACGCGCCGTCCTTCCTGCACCTCGGCGTCTGGCCGATCATCATGGGCATCACCATGTTCGTGCAGATGCGCATGAACCCGACGCCGCCCGATCCGACCCAGGCGATGCTGTTCACCTGGATGCCCGTTGTCTTCACCTTCATGCTGGCCTCGTTCCCGGCCGGTCTGGTGATCTATTGGGCCTGGAACAACACGCTTTCGGTGCTGCAGCAGTCGATCATCATGAAGCGCCAGGGCGTGAAGATCGAGCTGTTCGACAATCTGAAGAACCTGTTCTCGAAGAAACCCAAGCCGGCGGAGTGACGCCGGCAGACAGAGCCTTCACAAGGCCCCGGACCTCGGTCCGGGGCTTTTTCGTTCGGCCGCTCTAAGCTCACCGTCGAGGGGCTGCGCCAGCAAATCCCGCCGGTTCGATAGCTGCGCCGAGCCGAAAGCTTGACATCGCCGGCCAAAACCGTGAAGCCAAAGCCAATCTTGACGAAGGAATGAACATCGATGGCCGACACAAAGACAAAAGACGACAAGCCGCTGTTCGGCCGGCCGTGGATTTTCATTCGCGGCGTCCCGGCGATGAAGTTCCTGCCGCCGGAAGGACCGACCGAAATTGCCTTTGCCGGCAGATCGAATGTCGGCAAGTCGTCGCTGATCAATGCGCTGGTCGGCCAGAAGGGCTTGGCGCGCACATCCAACACGCCCGGACGCACCCAGGAACTCAACTACTTCGTGCCCGACGGCTATTCCGGTGAAGCGGGCGATCTGCCGCCGATGGCGCTGGTCGACATGCCCGGCTACGGCTATGCCCAGGCGCCGAAGGAACAGGTGGATGCCTGGACCAAACTGGTGTTCGACTATCTGCGCGGCCGCGCGACGCTGAAGCGCGTCTACGTGCTGATCGACTCCCGCCACGGCATCAAGAAGAACGACGAGGACGTGCTGTCGCTGCTCGACAAGGCGGCCGTCTCTTACCAGATCATCCTGACCAAGACGGACAAGATCAAGGCCGCCGGCGTGCCGCGGCTGATCGCCGAGACGCTCGAGAAGATCAAGAAGCACCCCGCCGCATTTCCCGAAATCCTCTCCACCTCCTCGGAAAAGGGAGAGGGCATCGATGAGCTTCGCGCGACGATCGAGCTTGCGCTTTCGCGCTGAGAGCGACGATCGCCCGAAAGTCTTTGATCTCCGTCACTACTCTGACATGCAAACCGCTCTATCTCTGCCGTGCGGTCGCGCGTTTCCTTGCGCGATAGCGTCAAGGATAGGAGAGACACATGTCCGATTTGATCGTTGTGGGATTCGACACGCCTGAAGAGGCCGACAAGGTTCTCGTCAAGCTCGCCGGCCTCAAGAAGGAATATTTGATCGATCTCGAGGACGCCGTCGTCGTCGTGCGCGACGCAGAAGGCAAGGTCCACCTCAAGCAGAGCCTCAACCTGACCGCGATCGGGGCGACCTCCGGTCTCTTGTCCGGCTCCATCTGGGGCGGGCTCGTCGGGTTGCTGTTCCTCAATCCACTCGCTGGCTTTGCCATCGGCGGCGCGCTCGGCGCCGGCGCCGGTGCGCTCTCCGGCTCGCTGACCGACTACGGCATCGACGACGAATTCATCAAGTCGCTCGGCAACACCATCCCGAACAACTCGTCGGCGCTGTTCGTCCTGGTGCGCAAGGTGCAGCCGGAAAAGGTCCTGGCCGAATTCTCAGGCCTGCGCGGCCGCGTGCTGAAAACATCGCTGTCGCCCGAGCAGGAGCAGAAGCTCCAGGCGGCGCTCTCCGACGCCCAGACGCCTTCGCCGCAAGCCGGAACGTTCTGAGCCGCATCAGCGCGATCTTCCTGCGGGCGCATCGTCGACCGCAGGAACGGGCGCTAGTGCGTTCGGCTTAAACGGAGTCGCAGAACTACCATCTTTTTGTTTTCGCGCATTTCCTGCCGGAAAACCGCTTCGCACTTCTCCTGGAAGTGCTCCTAGGCGCTCGCCGCAACGAATGTCAGCGCGAAACCATTGATGCAATGGCGTTTGCCGGTTGGCGGCGGGCCATCGTCGAAGACGTGGCCGAGATGTCCGCCGCAGCGATGGCAGTGGCATTCCGTTCGCGTCATGAACAGTGCGTTGTCCTCGCGCGTTGCCACGCCGCCCGGCAGGGACTGCCAGAAACTCGGCCAACCGGTGCCGCTGTCATATTTGGCTTCGGAGGAATAGACAGGGAGCGCGCAACCGGCGCATTGAAACGTGCCCTTGCGCTTTTCATTGTTGAGCGCGCTGGTAAACGGACGCTCGGTGTCCTCCTGGCGCAGTATCCGATACTGTTCGTCGGTCAGGATCGCCCGCCATTCGGCATCGGTCTTCGTGACCTCGAACGTTTCGGCCGAGGCTGGGCGCGCCGCCAGCGGAAACCCCTTTGCCGCCGCGATCGCGATCACGCTTAGTGTCCCGCCAAAAATCAGAAAATTCCGCCGGTTCACGATCGAACCCTCCTTGTCATGCCCCTTGACGCTGCCGAGGTCGAAGATAGCGGCCGGCCTGTCACGCGGCAAAACAAGACCGATCAAAGCGCCGTGAAGAAGCCGGGTTGAAAGGCCACCGATCGCAAGCGATCGGTGGCAGAAGCGCCGGCGCGCCACGGATGAGACCCCGGCGGCGGATCGCCTGCGAATGTCTGCCGCGGCGATCCGGAGGAAGCGAGAGCTCAGCCCTTCGGCAGCAGCACCTTGTCGATAACGTGGATCACGCCGTTTGACTGCTTGACGTCGGCGATGGTGACCGTGGCCGTGCCGCCGGTCTCGTCCGTGAGTGTGATCTTGCCGCCGTCATCCTTGGCCTGGAGAACGCAGCCGCCAACCGTCTTGACGTCGTGTTCGCCACCATCGCCTTTGACCATCTTGGCGATCGCCGAGGACATCGCGTCGGCGGAGACGACATGGCAGGTCAGAACCTTGGTCAGCTTGTCCTTGTTTTCCGGCTTCAGGAGCGTGTCGACCGTGCCGGTCGGCAAGGCCTCGAAAGCCTCGTTCGTCGGCGCGAAGACGGTGAACGGCCCCTTGCCCTGGAGGGTCTCGACCAGCCCGGCCGCCTTGACCGCCGCCACCAGCGTGGTGTGATCCTTCGAGTTGACGGCGTTTTCGACGATATTCTTGTCCGCATACATCGCCGCGCCACCGACCATCGGGTTCTCGGCATGGGCGATTGCCGCACTTGCGGTCAGTATGGTGATGGCAGCGAACGAACGGATTCCATAGGTGAACATCTTGGTCTTCCTTCCTGTTGAACCTGTCAGGGAGGCGACACCCAGCCGCCTCGTTGAAATTGCCGTTCCCTCCCCGGGAACATGACAAGCAACGGAAGCCTTGGAAAAAGAGTTTCAGGAATTTTCGGATTGCCGGTCGGTTGGGCGAAAAACGACGTGAGAAGCGACCGACGCTGCAGGACCGGGAAGGCCCGCGTGCGCTGAGTTAGAGATCGCGGGCCTTGCCGAGCGCGATGATCGGGCCGGTGGCCGATCCGGTCGGCGAACCGCCAAGCGGCTCGATACTGACGGCCAGAACCGAACCGCGCGAGAATTTCCCGCGCATGGCCGGGGCGATGATGATCTCGCCTTCGCCGGTCTGGGGCAGCACGCCGAGGGAAACGGCCGGGTTGTCGCCGTTGATGAGCCACAGCTCCAGCGATTTTTGCTCGGCCTGCTGTGCGGCAACCGGCGTCACCCGGAGATGGCCGGTCTCGCGATCGAAACGGGCGACGAGATCGACCGAAATGCCCTTGCCGGTCATTTCGGCGACAAGCGGCCGGCCGCCGGACGGCGGTGCAAACAGCCCTGCCATGGACGCGCCCATGACGGCGACGGCAGCAAGCGAGGCGAGTGCGAGACCACGCCAGAGCGCAAGCGATTGCCATATGCCTGCCCGCACCGGGGCCGCGGCAGGCGGGGCCGTTTCGAAGAGCCGGCGCTCGATCGCCGCGAAAATCCGCGCCGGCGGCACGACGGGATCATAGGCTTCGTCGAAGGAGGAGAGATTGTTTTGCCAGCGCGTCACCATGGCGGCGAAATTGCGGTCGGATGCAAGGCGGGCCTCGACTTTGCGGCGGTCGTCGGCGGATAGCACACCCAGCACATATTCCCCGGCGATCACCTCGTCGCGGCGGAAATCTCCTTTGTCTGGGGTGGACGCTGTCATCGCTCCATGCACTCTCTCAACTTCAACAGGCTGCGCCTCAACCAAGTCCTCATCGTGTTCAGCGGCACAGCGTACATTTCAGCCAGTTCCTGGTAGCTCAGACCTTCGACATAGGCACGCCGCACGGCGTCCGCCCGATCGGTTTCGAGCTCCTCCATGCACGCATCGATCCGCCTGCCCTCTGCTCTGACCACTGCCGATTTTTCCGGATCGGCAGCAGGATCAGCCAAATCGTAGGCTTCGTCAATCGCGTTGGCTACGGGTTTTCGCGCCCGGATCAGATCGATGGCACGGTTGCGCGCAATCGCCGCCAACCAGGACATCGGCGTTGACTGGCCGGGCGAAAAACGGTCGGCGTGCTGCCAGATTCTGACGTAGATTTCCTGGAGCGTTTCTTCCGCTTCACTTCGGTCTCTCAGGATACGCAGGCAAATGGCGAAAAGTTTCGGGCTGGTCAGCCGGTAAAGTTCGGCAAAGGCCGCACGATCCCTGAGCGCAACACGGCCGAGCAGTCCGGAAATTTCCTCGTCGATCATTGCCAACCCGACCCGATGCATTCTTGAGATAGGACATAGAGCACAAATCGCTATCCGCCAGCGCGCATCGTCATTGCTGTTTTATGTTGCTCGCCGATCATTCCATCGACGGGAAACTTGCGTTAAACAGCAGCCGGTATTTTTCGAGGGTCCGCCATGTCCGCTAATGAAAGTGAAATCCAGGCACGCCTGCTCAACCAGGCCCTGCCCTACATGCAGCGCTACGAGAACAAGACGATCGTCGTCAAATATGGCGGCCACGCCATGGGCAACGCCGAATTGGGCCGAGCCTTTGCAAGCGACATCGCTCTGTTGAAGCAGTCAGGCGTCAACCCGATCGTCGTGCACGGCGGTGGCCCGCAAATCGGCGCGATGCTGACGAAGATGGGCATCGAATCGAAGTTCGAAGGCGGCCTGCGCGTCACCGACGAAAAGACCGTCGAGATCGTCGAGATGGTTCTGGCCGGCTCGATCAACAAGGAAATCGTCGCCCTCATCAACCAGACCGGCGAATGGGCGATCGGCCTTTGCGGCAAGGACGGCAACATGGTCTTTGCCGAAAAGGCACGCAAGACCATCAAGGATCCGGATTCCAACATCGAACGCGTGCTCGATCTCGGTTTCGTCGGTGAGGTCGTCGAGGTCGACCGTACCCTGATTGACCTGCTCGCCCGCTCGGAGATGATCCCGGTGATCGCGCCGGTGGCACCTGGCCGCGACGGGCACACCTACAACATCAACGCCGACACCTTTGCCGGTGCAATTGCCGGTGCGCTGAACGCCACGCGGCTCCTGTTCCTCACCGACGTTCCCGGCGTGCTCGACAAGGAAGGCAAGCTGATCAAGGAACTGTCCGTAGCGCAGGCACGGGCGCTGATCGCCGACGGCACGATTTCCGGCGGCATGATCCCGAAGGTCGAAACCTGCATTGATGCGATCAAGGCCGGCGTCCAGGGCGTCGTCATCCTCAACGGCAAGACGGCGCATTCCGTGCTGCTCGAAATCTTCACCGAGCGCGGTGCCGGCACGCTGATCGTTCCCTGATCGACAGCAAACCGAAAACACGAAAAAGCGGGATGCGGTTTTCAGGCCGCATCCCGCTTTTGTTTTGGGCTGATTGATCAGGCCTGATAAACGGCCTGGGCCTCCTGCTTCAGCTTTTCCATCATCGCCCGGTAGGGGAAAGGTCCGTAACTGACACGTGCGACGCCGGCGCCGGCGAGCGTCTGCAGGTCCGGCGCACCCGGCCGCATCATCACGTTGACCGGCAGGCTCGAAGCGGCGCAGACCTTGGCAATCAGCGCGGCATCGACCAGCCACGGCACGAAGAAGCCGCTGGCGCCGGCTTCGGCAAAGGCCTTTCCGCGCGCAATCGCCTCATCGACAAGACCGGCATGGCGGCCAGCATCGCTTTCCTGCAGGAACAGGTCGGTGCGGGCATTGATGAAGAACGGCACACTGCGGCGGTCCGCCATTTCGCGGATCGCGCGGATGCGGGCGGCCTGCTTTTCGACCGCATGCACGCCGGATTTGCCGACAACCTGATCTTCGAAGTTGATGCCGATGGCGCCGACGTCGATCAGACGCGAGACATTGGCAGCCCCCGTTGCCGGGTCGTCGGAATAGGCGCCCTCGAAATCGACCGTGACCGGCAGTTCGGTCGAGGCGACGATCAGCCGGGCGATATCGGTAAGCAGCGCCAGCGGAACCTTCTCGCCATCGCCAAACCCATGCGCGGCGGCAATCGACCAGCTGCCGGTCGCAAGCGCCTTGGCTCCAGCCTCGGCCACGGCCTTGGCGCTGCCCGCATCCCAGATATTGTAGAGCACCACCGGATCGCCCTTGCGATGCAGAGCGGCGAATTCGGTGGCCTTTTCAGTCTGGTTCATTGCATTTCCTCCGCAAACAATCCCACAGGTTTCATTTTGCCTTCGTGCCGCAGCAGCCATTGCTTGCGCCACAACCCGCCGCCATATCCCGTCAGCGAACCATCGGAGCCGATGCAGCGGTGGCAGGGAATGACGATGGCGATCTGGTTGGACCCGTTGGCCTTCGCCACGGCACGCACGGCCTGGATCGTATCGACCTCGCGCGCGATGTCACCATAGGAACGTGTCTCTCCGAGCGGAATTTTCACGAGCCTTGCCCAGACCTCACGCTCGAAGGCAGTGCCGCCAGGCGCCAGGGGCGTGCGAAACTCTGCGATATCGCCCGAGAAATAGGCTTTCAGCTCCGCCTCCATCTGGTCGATCGGCGCCGTGCGGCCTGGGACGATCGCCGAGCGGGTCTTGCGCTTCAGGTTTTCGAGCTCGGTCGGCAACGCCTTGCGATCGTGAAACTCGAGAATGTGCAGATGGGTCTTGTCGGCGACCGCCACCATCGGGCCAAGCGGCGTGTCGATGCGGTCGGCAAACAGCAGCACACGGCCCTGCGACATAGCCGGCGCTTCGCCGAGCAATTTGGCAAAGGCGGCGCGAAAGCCGCTCGGCGATTCGTATCCGGCGTCGATCTGCGCATCAATGACCCGGCCGCCCTCGGCGAGTTGGCGGGCGGCAAGGCCCAGTCGCCGATGTCGGGCAAGATCGAGAAAGGTGATGCCGAGATTGCGCTTGAAGGCGCGGCGAACGGTCGACGGATCATGGCCGCGGCGAACCAGGTCGTCCTCGGTCCAGCGCCGTTCGGGTGCTGCCTCCAGTGCCTGCAGCAGGTCATCGACCAGCGGATCCTTGGCACCGACGGTTGCAAGCGGCTTGCAGCGCTGGCACGGGCGAAAGCCGGCTTCGAGGCAGGTGCCGATCGAGCCGACGAAGATGGTGTTCTCGCGCTTCGGCTTGCGAGCGGGACAGGAGAGGCGGCAGAAAATGCCCGTCGTCTTGACGCAGACATAGGCAGCGCCCTCGTATTCGGTGCTGCGCGCAATCAGGGCATCGTAAAGCGTTTCGTCGGAAGGAAGATCGAACAACATGCGGCCCTTCTACCATGTGTGCGAAGGGACGGGCGCCGGTTTTCGGGCGTCTATTTTTCCGGCGATGGTTTGGCGACAGTTCAGATAAGCACGAGCGTCACCACGCCGAGCACGATCAGGAGGCAGCCGAGGAGTTCGAGACGATTGATCCACTCGCGGAAGATGAAGAAGGACGAGGCGAATGTGAAGAGCATCTCGACCTGCGCCACTACTTTCACGATCGCCGCCTGCTGCAGCGTCATTGCCATGAACCAGCCGAAGGAAGCGGAGGCGCCGACGAAGCCGACGACGAAGGCAGGCTTCCACGCAGCGGCAATGCGCTTCAGCTCGGCCGGCTCGCGCAGCACGATCCAGATCAGCATCACCACCGTCTGCAGCAGGATGACGAAGCCGAGCGTGAAGCTCGCCTGCATCATGTAATCCGGTGCCGGCAGGCTGGGCGCGAGCACCAGCGAGGCCGAACGATAGGCCACGGCCGAAAGCCCGAAGAACGTGCCCGAGAGAAGGCCTATCCCGGCCGTGCGGCTGAAAACCGAAGTGACCAGCGAGCGCGGGCTCAGCGTCGTACGCGCAACCGAAATCAGCATGACGCCGACGACGGAGATGGCGATCGCCACCAGCGTGCCCTCGCTCGCCCGCTCGCCCAGGAAGATGAGGCCGAAGAGCGCTGCCTGGGCCGGCTCGGTGCGCGAATAGGCGGTGCCAACCGCAAAGTTGCGGAAGGAGAAGAGGTGCACCAGCAGGAAGGTCGCCGCGATCTGCGCCAGCCCGCCGATGACCGCCCACAGGAAGAATGTGCCGTTCGGCACCGGCAGCGGATGGCCCGCCACGCGCCAGAGCACGATGAGATAGAGCAACGCAAAAGGCAGGCCGAAACCGAAACGCACGAAGGTCGCGCCGGTCGTGCCCATGACGCCCTTCAGGTGTTTCTGCATGGCGGAGCGGACATTCTGAAGGAAGGCCGCAGCGACGGTGATGATTACCCAGGTTTCCATGGCTGCGAGCTAGCACGCGGGTCCTGATATTGCCAAGAACTCCGTACAGTCTCGCCGATATATACCAACCTGCGCTGATATCAGTCCGGCTTTTCCTGAACTTCCGCCAGGTCGACCGCCCGACTGAACGTGAGCGGCTGACCTTCGTCTTCGAAGGCCTTCACGCGCTGATCGTAGTTCGGCGAGATCGTGCCGAGCACGCGATCCCAGAACGAAAAGTAGTTGCCGTAGTTGTACTTGAAGCCGGAATGATGCTGGTCGTGGAACGTCGTGCACAAGAGAGGGGACGGATATCGCGCCGTCGATGAGGCGAAATACTCGAACCCGCAGTGCCCGAACATGCCGTTGAAATGTTCGAACAACCGGTGCCCGATCAGGATCGCCGGCGGAAACGGGACGGCGAAAACGACGACGGCTGAAAAACTCTGCAAGAGGAAGTTGTCGAAGAAATCCTCAGAATAGGTGCTCCAGATCGTTGGTGCGACGCTTCTGTGATGAAGGGCGTGCAGTGGAAACAGCCACTTGGTGTGCAGCAGCCGGTGCATGAAATAGAACCAGGTATCGTAGAGGAACATGCACAGGACAAAGAGCGGCACCGCCGCCCACCAATTGAAGGTCCAGGGCCCGGGCGCCCAGCCCTTTTGCTGGACATAGAGGCCGATCGTCAGCGGCAGGCAGGCGCTGAACATCGACACCAGGCTCTGGCGGACTTCCGCCCTGCGGCGCTTGTCGGAACCGCGTCCCTTCTGAATCTTTCGCTCGGGATTGCGGTCGTTGACCCAGGTCAGGCCATAACCCAGGGCGAAATAGGTAACGACTGTCGTCGCGTAGAATCCGAACAGAAACAGCAGGTAAAACAGTTCGTCCGACATCGGCATCCGGAACCCCTACGTCAAAGCCGCGCCGGCCGAACGATGCCATGTTGTTTTGGCAATTCAAAGTGGAAACGTCTGCGCCGGTAGGGTAGCCCGTGCGGCGGGGTGAATTTTCTCGTTTGGTGGCCGCCCATACCCGTGTCATAAGGCGGTCATGAAAAAGCTCGATCGCCTGCCGACCCACGACGAATTCGCCCATGTCACCGACTGGGTCTTCGATCTGGACAACACGCTCTACCCGCACCACGTCAATCTGTTCTCGCAGATCGACCGTAACATGACGGCTTACGTTTCGGCGCTGCTGTCGCTCGAGCCGGCGGACGCGAAGAAGCTGCAGAAAGACTACTACCGCGATCACGGCACGACGCTCAAAGGCCTGATGATCCATCACGGCATCGACCCGAGCGACTTCCTCGAAAAGGCGCATGCGATCGACTACAGCATCGTGCCGCCGGATCCGACGCTGGGCGAAGCGATCAAGGCGCTACCGGGGCGCAAGTTCATCTTCACCAACGGCAGCGTTGCACATGCGGAAATGACCGCTCGCGCACTCGGCATCCTCGATCACTTCAACGACATCTTCGATATCGTCGCTGCCGATTTCGTGCCGAAGCCGGCCGGCGAAACCTATGACAAGTTCATGAGCCTGCACCGGGTCGATACCCGCAATGCGGTCATGTTCGAGGACCTGCCGCGCAACCTTCTGGTTCCGAAAACGCTCGGGATGAAGACGGTTCTACTGGTGCCGCGCAACTTCGAATACGAGTTCGCCGAATCCTGGGAGCAGTCCGGAGACGAGGACGAGCAGATCGATTACGTCACCGAGGATCTCGCCAGCTTCCTCAGGCGCGTGGTCGCCGACCTCTGACCCCGACACATTTTGGCCCGGGAAAAACCCCTTTCCCGCCAAAGACTTAAATTACCAAAGTTTAACTGGTGCTCGCCGTCCCGCTGCCTATCATTCGTTCGGGCATAACCCGATCGAAAGGAAGCATGATGCGGAACAGAACCCTGATCCTTGGCGTAACCGCCCTTGCCGTCGCCGTTACCGGATTGGCTGCGCCATCATTTGCCGCCAGAGACAAGATGACGCCCGAACAGCGGGCCGAACGGATGATCAAGCGACTGGACACCAACAGCGATTCCAAGGTGTCACTCGACGAGTTACAGGCGCACATGACCGCGAACTTCAAGGCATTCGACACCAATGGCGACGGCCAGATCAGTGCCGACGAGATGCAGGCGAAGCGCCAGGCGTTCCGCGACGCCCGCAAGGCCTGGCAGGAAGCCAAGAGCAAGGACGGCAAGGAGCGCGACGCAGCCCTTGCCCAACTGAAGGACGCGCGGCCGGCCATGGTGCCCGGCATGCGGCCAAAGGCCTTCAAGCGCGTCGACGCCGACGGCAACGGCTCTTTGAGCGCTGCCGAGGTCGCAAGTGCTTCAGAAAAAATGTTCAAGCGTCGTGACAAGAACGGCGACGGTGTCATCGACGCCGCCGACTTCACCAAGAAAATTTGATCCATCGGTGCCCTTTCCCGCCGCCCGGTGAAAGGAGTATCCGACGACACCGCCGCGCGCCTGGATTGGCACGCGGCGGTGTCGAAAGCTCCGTGTCAAACAGGGCGGCGGAAATGCACAATCCTTGTTTTGACGCATTGCCGTTACCGAAGCACTAGGCGCGGCTGCTGGCTCAACGACTGGCTCGCCGGCATTGATTGCTGGCGCTGGTTCCGGTTTTGGATGCAGGGCTTAGGGCGGCATCAAACCGAATGACGAAGAAGGCTCTCGATCAGGAACCCGATCGCTCCGGCAAGCGTCATCGCGGCACCCAGGGCGAGGGAGATTGTTTTTCTGACTGATGATCGATTGTCGTTCTGCATGGGCACAAAATACACGAGAACCGGAGGAAATGAAGATGGCCTCCCCTGAGCGAAACCGCTTCGCAAGTTTACCGGAGAGGCGCTATCGCCTGCCGTTCGCCATCGGCACCGACCGCGGATCGACGGTCTCGTAGAAGCGGGAGATGATATCCCAGGCCTCATCGGCGGTTTCGACGAACTGCACCAGATCGATATCGTTCGGCGCGATCGTGCCGAACTCGGCAAGCGCCTCGAAATTGATGATCGAGCGCCAGAACTTTTCCCCGAAGAGAATGAGCGGGACCAGCGCCAGGCGACCGGTCTGCATCAGCGTCATCGTTTCGAACAGCTCGTCCAACGTGCCGAAGCCGCCTGGAAACACCGTGACGGCCTTGGCGCGCAGCAGGAAATGCATCTTGCGGATGGCGAAATAGTGGAAGTTGAACGACAGCTCCGGCGTCACGAAGCGGTTCGGCGCCTGCTCGTGCGGCAACACGATGTTGAGGCCGATCGACGGCGCGCCGACATCGTCAGCGCCACGGTTGCCCGCCTCCATCACACCCGGCCCGCCGCCGGTGACGACGACATATTCCTTGTAGTGCAGCTTGGCGGAATGTTCCGAGACGATCTGCGCGAACTTGCGCGCTTCGTCGTAATAGACCGAGGCTGCTTCCAGGTTCTTGCGCTGGATATCGTTCCTGGCGGCCCAGGCGTCGCCGCCCGGCTCGGGAATGCGCGCGCCACCGAACATCACCACGGTCGAGTTGATGCCGTACTCCTCCAGCATCATTTCGGTCTTCAAGAGTTCGAGCTGCAGCCGCACCGGGCGCAGTTCCTCGCGGCAGAGAAAATCGTCGTCGATATAGGCAAGGCGATAGGAAGGAGAGGCCGACTGCGGCGTCACCGGCACCGTCTGCGCCCGTTGCCGGCTCTGCGAGCTATCGGCCAGCGGATCCCAAACCCCATCCTTACGGCGCAGATTGCGCTTCTTCATGCGTGCCATGCTATCGTCTTTCCCGTCGCGTTCCGGACAATCGGCATCTCGGGCGGACGCGTCCTATCCTGTTTCATCGGTCATGAATGCCCCTGATGCCGCAGTCGACCGCGCTTGCCAAGCCCTGCCGGCAGCGTCGAGCCGAAAAGCGGTCCAACTTTTCCGGAACGGGCCTCGGGCGCCGCGCATTCCAGCCGATACAGAACACCCACGGGCGCACATCGCGTCGCTGCCTAATTTTGTCCTTAAATCGATTCCGATTTTCGGAATTATGCAGTAGAGCTTTCGCAGGATAACCGCCGAACTTTAAGGAATTCCGATGACGAACCACAACCTCGCCTCCCTGTCGCAGACGATCGACGCCGCCTTTGATGACCGCGATTCCGTAAACACCGGAACGCGCGGCGCGGTGCGCGACGCCGTGGAAACGGCACTGAACCTGCTCGACAGCGGCAAGGTGCGGGTGGCAGAGCGTGGCGCCGACGGCAACTGGACCGTCAATCAATGGCTGAAGAAGGCCGTTCTGCTCTCCTTCCGCCTCAACCCGATGGAAATCGTCCGGGGCGGCCCGGGGGAATCCGTCTGGTGGGACAAGGTCGCCTCCAAGTTCGACGGCTGGAGCGTCAACGAGTTCGAGAAGGCCGGCTTCCGCGCCGTGCCGAACTGCGTCGTGCGCCGCTCGGCCTATATCGCGCCGAACGCCATCCTGATGCCGTCCTTCGTCAACCTCGGCGCCTATGTCGGCGAAGGCACGATGGTCGACACCTGGGCCACGGTCGGCTCCTGCGCCCAGATCGGCAAGAACGTGCATCTCTCCGGCGGCGTCGGCATCGGCGGCGTGCTGGAGCCGATGCAGGCCGGCCCGACGATCATTGAGGACAATTGCTTCATCGGCGCCCGCTCCGAGGTCGTTGAAGGCTGCATCGTGCGCGAGGGCTCGGTTCTCGGCATGGGCGTGTTCATCGGCAAGTCGACCAAGATCGTCGACCGCGCCACCGGCGAAGTGACCTATGGTGAAGTCCCGCCCTACTCCGTCGTCGTCGCCGGCTCGATGCCGTCGGGCTCGACCATGGGCAACGGCCAGCCGGCACCGAACCTCTACTGCGCCGTCATCGTCAAGCGCGTCGACGAGAAGACCCGCTCCAAGACCGGCATCAACGAACTGCTTCGAGACTGATCCGATGACACCGGAGGGGCGACGGCCGAGCATGATCTGGCTGTTCTTCAGCCCCTCCGGCCGCATCACCCGCCTGCCCTTTTTCCTGTCCTGGCTTTTCTGGCTGCTGATAGGCGGTTTCGTCGTCGCGCAGATGCTCGCCAACGAGAACCACAGGACCGCGCTGGCGCTCTGGACGCTGGCGCTGATCGTGTCCGGCATCGTTTCCACGCTCTCGATCGCCATGCTGGCGATCAAGCGGCTGCACGATATCGGCTATCCCGGACCGCTGGCGATCTGCCTGTTCATCCCTGTCCTGAGCCCCATCGTCTTCATCGCGCTCTGTCTCTGGCCGGGCACCGAGGGGCCGAACGAATTCGGCCAAACCAGCGATGAACCCGGCGCTTGAGCGGCGCACTGTACATTTCGGGCCCGAACGCGTATGTAGCGCGCCATGAACAGGCCGGCGATAAGATGCTGGCCGCGGCAATCGGCGCCTGATGACGACCTGATCCAAGGTCTTGTTCGTTTACCGGCGCGAAAACCGAAATCCGAAAGACGAGAGATGACAGAATTCGAAGGGATCGCGCCTGCGATCGCCGAGGCGTTGGCAAAACGCGGTTACAACGAGTTGACGCCGGTTCAACAGGCGATGCGCGATCCTGATCTGGCGGGCAAGGATGCGCTGGTATCGGCCCAGACCGGCTCCGGCAAGACCGTCGCCTTCGGCCTGGCGCTGGCACCGACCCTGCTTGGCGACCAGCGCCGCTTCAGCGCGCCCGGCGCGCCGCTGGCGCTTGTGATCGCACCAACGCGCGAACTGGCGCTGCAGGTCAAGCGCGAGCTCGAATGGCTCTATGAGCAGACTGGCGCGACGATCGCGTCCTGCGTCGGCGGCATGGACATGCGCACCGAGAAGCGCGCGCTGGAGCGCGGCGCCCACATCGTCGTCGGCACGCCCGGACGCCTATGCGACCATATCCGCCGCAACTCGCTCGATATTTCTTCGTTGCGTGCCGTCGTGCTCGACGAGGCCGACGAGATGCTCGATCTCGGTTTCCGCGAGGACCTCGAATTCATCCTCGAGGAGTCTCCCGACGACCGCCGCACGCTGATGTTTTCGGCGACCGTACCGCGCTCGATCGCGACGCTTGCCAAGAACTACCAGCGCGACGCCGTGCGCATCAGCACCGCGTCCGAGCAGAAGCAGCACGTCGACATCGAATACCGCGCCCTGACCGTTGCGTCGAACGATCGCGAAAACGCGATCATCAACGTCCTGCGCTTCTACGAAGCGAAGAATGCGATCGTCTTCTGCTCGACCCGTGCAGCCGTCAACCATCTGACTGCCCGCTTCAACAACCGCGGCTTCTCGGTGGTGGCTCTGTCGGGCGAACTCAGCCAGAACGAACGCACCCACGCGCTGCAGGCCATGCGCGACGGACGCGCCCGCGTCTGCATCGCCACCGACGTTGCCGCCCGCGGCATCGACTTGCCGGGCCTCGAACTGGTCATCCACGCCGACCTGCCGACCAACCCGGATACACTGCTGCACCGCAGCGGCCGCACCGGACGCGCCGGCCAGAAGGGCGTCAGCGCCCTGATCGTGCCGGTGAGCCAGCGCCGCAAGGCGGAGCGCCTGCTCGAAAACGCCCGGATCACCGCCAACTGGGCCCGCCCGCCGTCGGCCGACGAGGTCAGCCGCCGCGACGACGAGCGCCTGCTTGCCGACACGAGCTTTGCCGAACCGATCCGCGAAGACGAAGAGGCGATCGTGCGCGCGCTCATCGAGCTTCATGGTGCCGAGCAGATGGCTGCCGCCTTCGTGCGCCAGTTCCGCTCTGGCCGCTCGGCCCCGGAAGACCTGATCGAGGTTGCCGTCGGCGACAGCCGCGCAAAGCCGCGCCGCGATGAGAAGTCTGCACCGCGCGAAGACTATGACGCGCCGCGCGCCGATTTCAGCGATGGCAGCTGGTTCTCGCTCTCGGTCGGCCGCAAGCAGAATGCCGAGCCGCGCTGGCTGATCCCGATGCTCTGCCGCCACGGCAAGCTGACCAAGCGCGACATCGGCGCGATCCGCATGCAGCAGGAAGAGACCTTCGTCGAAATGACCTCCGATGGAGCCGAGCGCTTCCTGTCGTCGATCGGCAAGGAGGGCATGCTGGAGAAGGGCATCCGGGTGAAGACGCTGCCGGGCGCTCCCGATCTGTCGCAGCAGCGCCAGGAGAAGCCGAGTTTTTCCAAGGACAAGCCGAACTTCTCCAAGGACAAGCCAGGTTTCTCCAAGGACAAACCGGCCTTTGCCAAGAAGCGCCCCTATTCGGACGATGCGGCACGCAGTGACGGCGACTTCAAGCCGAAGCGCAAGTTCGACAAGAAGCCGGCTTACGCCGCCGCCTCGGCCCACACCGACGACAAGCCGCCGGAAAACCGCGACGCCTGGACTAAAAAGAAGGCCAAGCCGAACGCCGGCAAGGACGGCGGCTTCAAGCCGAAGCCCAAGGGCAACAACGCCAAGAACCGCCAGAGCTAAGCTTGCCGCAGCAACGGCGTCAGCCCAAATCAAAAAGCGCCGCGATCAAATCGCGGCGCTTTTTTTTGTCTGCAGTTGCGGCGGCTGGCCGTATCAGGCTTCGAGGAAGCGCAGGCCGGCGACGGCGACGATGATCATCGCGATGCAGGTGATCCGCATCCAGGAGACGGGATCCCCGAAAAGCACGATGCCGAGCACCGTGATGCCGACTGAGCCGATGCCGGTCCAGGCGGCGTAGGCAGTGCCGGCCGGCAGGTCGCGCATGGCGATCGTCAGGAGGTAGACGCTGCCGAGCGCCGCTGCGATGCCGATCGCGCTCGGCACCAGTTTCGTCCAGCCTTCGGCATATTTGAGCGCCAGGCCCATGATGATTTCAATCAGGCTCGCCGCTATCAGGATGATCCATGCCATTACCGTCTCCATCGAAATTTCCATCTGGAGAACAATCTGGTAGGGTAGGCACTGGATAGCAATTACGCACCTTTTGGTAACTATGAAAATCTCGACAGACCCGCTCGAAGCACCCATCACCTCCATTCCGGATGTCTTCGACCCGACCTGCTCCTCGCGGCATGCGCTGGAGCTGATCGCCAGCAAATGGGCGATGCTGATCATCTCGGCGCTCGAAGAAGGGCCGATGCGCAACGCCGCGCTGATGCGCCGGCTTGGCGACGTCTCGCAGAAGATGCTGACGCAGACGCTGAAGGAACTGGAGCGGAACGGCCTTGTCATTCGCGAGGACAAGAAGACCGTGCCGCCGCATGTGGAATACAGCCTCAGCGCTGTCGGCCGTTCGCTCAGCGAAACCCTGCTGGTGCTCGACCGTTGGGCCGAGACGCATTTCGGCACTCTCGACGCGGCGCGCGCGCGCTACGACGCCGAGCGGGGCAAATAGGCCTATTCGCCGTCGAGTTGCGACTGGGCGATCACTTTCACCACCCAGTCGGCAAAGACGCGCAGACGGCTGCTCAGGTGTCGGTTCGGCGGATAGACGAGATAGATCGGCATCGATTCGATTTGCCAGTCCTGCAGCACCCTCCGCATCGCGCCGGTCTCAAGATCCTCCCGCACCATGAAGCGGGGCGCCTGGATGACACCGAGGCCGGCACGGGCGGCGGCGAGATAGGTGGTCGATTCGTTGGCGGCCACCGCATAACGACCATGAACCTCGATCTCTTCCGCGCCGCGCTTGAAATAGAACGGCATCTGCTGGCCGGTCTGCGGGCGGAAATAGCCGACGACATAACAATTCTTCGAAAGATCGGAGGGATGTTGCGGCGTCGAGCAACGGTCGAGATAGTCGGGTGCCGCGCAGGCGACGAAGCTCATGTCGGTGATGCGCCGGGCAATCAGCGACTGGTCGGTCAGGGTGCCGACACGAATGGCGCAGTCGACATTCTCGGCAACATAGTCGACGGTGCGGTCCGAGACGCCGAGATCGATCTGGATGTCAGGGTAGCGCTTGTGGAATTCGGACAGAGCCGGGATAACGATGAGATTGGCCATGGCGCTTGCCATCTCCACGCGCAGCCGCCCCTTCGGCAGCGTCTGGGCGCTCGACAGGCTGCCGTCGAGCTCATCGAGGTCGGTCACGAGGCGCGCGGCCCGCTCGTAATAGAGCGCGCCATCCGGGGTCACCAGAACCCGCCGCGTCGTGCGATTGAGCAGCTTGGTGCGCAGATGCGCTTCCAATCCCTGGATGAGATTGGTGACGGTCGCCTTGGGCATATTGAGCGAAGCGGAAGCACGTGTGAAATTGCCGGTTTCGACAACGCGGAGAAACGCGCGCATGGCCGTGAGCTGGTCCATTTTCAATAGCCATTATTGTTCGAGATACTGAATAGTGTAGTCGGATTAGACGGACTATTCCAGACAGAAGACAATGTTATTCTCCCATCATGGCGGGTTGTCGCCTCATGTGGGATGACCCCGTGGCAAAGGCAAGAGAGATGGGTGAACGCTTTACGGTAGAGACGATGCAGACGGGCAAAGGTTCGTGCCCGGCACGTGTCTATAGTGGCGAAACGCTGCTCAACCCGCCGCCCGTGGTGCTGCACCTGCATGGCGGCTCCTTCGTCGGCAGCTCGATCGCAGCCGGCGAACGCGTCGCCAAGGCGCTTGCGGCGGCCGGTGCCATCGTCATCTCGCCGGAATATGCGTCGGCCTGCCTCAATCCGTTCCCGGCCGCACTCGACGTCACCTATTCCATGCTTTCTTCGATGCGTGCGCGTTGCCCGCAGTTCGCGCATAAAAAATCGTTGCTGTTCATCGCCGGCGAGGAGGCGGGCGGCAACGTGGCAGCCGGCGTGGCGCTGATGGCTCGCGACCAGTTCCTCACCGACCTCAAGGGGCAGATCCTCCTGTCGCCGATGCTGGATCCGTGCCTGGCGACCGCATCGTTTCGCAAATACTGTCCCGAGGGTTCGGTGCAATCGATCGCCGAAGGCTGGCAACGGTATCTGGGCGAATGCGGTGGATTCACGCATCCCTATGCCGCTCCGGCGCACTGTACGCGGCTCGCCGGCCTTGTTCCCTCGCTCATCCTGACCAGCGAGGAATGCCCGATGCGCGACGAGACTGCTGCCTATGCAGACCGTCTTCGCCAGGCGGGCGTGAGCGTTCAGTCCCATATTCTTCCCGGCCGCGCCGGGTGGATACCGGAAAATACCGTGAACGCTGAAACCTGGGCATCCCAGGAAGAAACGATTACCGGCATCTTTTCCCGCTTCTTCCAGCAGGCGGGGGCGAAGCCGGCTGAAATGACGATGCGTTAGCCAAGGACGACAGGGCCGCCGGCCTTTCCCTTTCGCTGACGACAGCAGCAAAAACGCCGGCTCCCAACCGGCAAGGAGAGAAAAATGAAATCGACAGTGACCCGCCGGGCCCTCTGGGGCGCCGGCCTGAGCATCCTATTGTCCGCCGCCGGCGGTGCCGCGGTTCTTCTTGGCCTGCCGCAGCACTTCGAGGCGGATGCCGCAACCGAAACGGCAGCCGCGCTTCCACCGGCCGTGCCGGTTTCGGTGGCCAAGGCGCAGTCGCGCCGCATCACCACCTGGGAAGATTTTTCCGGGCGGCTGGAAGCGATCGAACGCGTCGAGATTCGCCCCCGTGTCGGCGGCGCCATTCTCCAAGCCCACTTCCGCGAGGGTGCACTGGTGAAAAAGGGCGACCTTTTGCTCACCATCGATCCCGAGCCCTATGCGGCAGCCGTCGACCGGGCTGCAGCCGAGGTCGCAGCAGCCGAGGCGCGGGTGGCGCTCGCCAGGACGGAACTCGACCGCGGACGCAAGCTCGTGACCACGAGCGCCATCCCACAGAGCGGCGTCGACCAGCGCCTCAGCGCCTTCGACGAGGCGCAGGCGAGCGTGCGCTCCGCCAAGGCCGCGTTGCGCACGGCCGAACTCGACCTGGAATACACCGAAGTCAAGGCACCGATCTCCGGCCGCGTCGGCCGGCTGGAAGTGACCGCCGGCAACCTCGTCGCCGCCGGCTCCGCTTCGCCGGTGCTGACGACGCTGGTCTCGGTCGACCCGATCTACGCAAGCTTCAGCGCCAGCGAAGAAGTGGTCACCACTGCACTCGCCCGGCTCCAGGCCTCGGCCGGCGGCAACGCCATCGAGCGCATCCCGGTGCAGATCGGCACCGCTGCCGACGAAGGCACGCCGATCTCCGGCCATATCCAGCTCATCAACAACGAGGTGGATGCGGCGACCGGCACGATCCGCGTCCGCGCCGCGCTTGAAAATGCCGACGGGCGGCTGATCCCCGGCCAGTTCGTGCGCATCCGCATCGGCGAACCGGAGCCCGAAGAAAAGCTCGTGATCAGCGATCGCGCCATCGGCTCCGACCAGGACAAGAAATTCGTGTTCGTCGTCGGCTCCGACAACAAGGTCGAGTACCGCCAGGTGAAGCTTGGCCCGAGTTCCGACGGGCTGCGCATCGTCGAAAGCGGCCTGAAGACCGGCGAGAACATCGTCGTCAACGGCCTGCAGCGGGTACGCCCGGGTGTGCTCGTGGCACCGCAGCAGGTCGAAGAAACGACGGCGTCGATCGCAACCAAGTAGGACATGACGGCACCCGCTTCGGCTGTCGCCGAGGCGGGATTGGCCGCCCAGACATCACTTAGCAGATCCCGGCGCGTGGCGAGTGTTCTTGCCGCGACAGCCGGAGATTTGCCTGAACTCGTCCCAAGGGGATACGTCAATGAACTTCTCACGCTTCTTCGTCGACCGCCCGGTCTTCGCGGGCGTTCTTTCGGTCCTGATCTTCGTGGGCGGCCTGCTCGGCATGACCGGCCTGCCGATCTCCGAATATCCCGAAGTCGTGCCGCCGCAGATCGTCGTGCGGGCGCAGTATCCCGGCGCCAACCCGGCTGTTATCGCCGAGACGGTGGCAACGCCGCTCGAAGAACAGATCAACGGCGTCGAGGGCATGCTCTACATGCAGAGCCAGGCGACGGCGGACGGTCTGATGACGCTGACCGTCACCTTCGAACTCGGCACCGACCCGGACCAGGCCCAGCAGCTGATACAGAACCGCGTCGCGCAGGCCGAGCCGCGCCTGCCCGAGGAAGTGCGCCGTCTCGGCGTCACGACCGTCAAGAGCTCGCCGGACCTGACGCTCGTCGTGCACCTGTTGTCGCCCAACGGCCAGTACGACATCAACTATCTGCGCAATTACGGCGTGCTCAACGTCAAGGATCGGCTCGCCCGCATCGACGGCGTCGGCCAGGTACAGATCTTCGGCGGCGGCGACTATTCGATGCGCATCTGGATCGACCCGCAGAAGGCTGCCGAACGCGGTCTTGCGGCAAGCGACGTGGCCAACGCCATCCGCGCGCAGAACGTTCAGGCCGCCGCCGGCGTCATCGGCGCCTCGCCGTCGGTTCCCGGCCTCGACCTGCAGCTTTCCGTCAACGCGCAAGGCCGCCTGCAGACGCCTGAGGACTTTGCCGACATCGTCGTCAAGTCGGGCGCCGGCGGCGAGGTCACGCGGCTTGGCGACGTCGCACGCGTCGAAATGGGCGCTGCCGACTATTCGCTGCGCTCGCTGCTCGACAACAAGGCCGCCGTCGGCATGGGCGTCTTCCAGGCGCCGGGCTCAAACGCGATCCAGATCTCGGAAAACGTTCACAAGGCCATGGCCGAGCTGAAGCTGACCATGCCCGACGGCGTCGACTACGAGATCGTCTACGACACCACCCAGTTCGTGCGTGCCTCGATCGAGTCGGTCATCCACACCCTGCTTGAAGCGATCGCGCTGGTCGTCATCGTCGTCATCGTCTTCCTGCAGACCTGGCGCGCCTCGATCATCCCGCTCGTGGCGGTGCCCGTCTCGATCGTCGGCACCTTCGCGGTGATGTACGTCTTCGGCTTCTCGATCAACGCGCTCAGCCTGTTCGGCCTGGTGCTGGCGATCGGCATCGTCGTCGACGACGCCATCGTCGTGGTCGAAAACGTCGAACGTAACATAGAGCAGGGTCTGTCGCCGGTACAGGCGACCTACCGTGCGATGCAGGAGGTTTCCGGACCGATCATCGCCATTGCGCTGGTGCTCGTCGCCGTGTTCGTGCCGCTTGCGTTCATCACCGGCCTGACCGGGCAGTTCTACCGCCAGTTCGCACTGACGATCGCCATCTCGACGGTGATCTCCGCCATCAACTCGCTGACGCTTTCCCCGGCGCTCGCCGCCCTCCTCCTGCGCAATCACCATGCGCCGAAGGATTGGCTGACCCGTGCCATGGACAAGGTGTTCGGCTGGTTCTTCCGCGGCTTCAACCGCTTCTTCGGTCGCAGCTCGGAAGCCTATGGCCGCGGCGTCGGCAGGATCCTGTCGCGCAAGTCGCTGATCATGGGCGTCTATGTCCTGCTGCTCGGCGTCACCTTCGTGCTGTTCCGCGCCGTTCCCGGCGGCTTCGTGCCCGCCCAGGACAAGCAGTATCTGATCGGCTTTGCACAGTTGCCTGACGCAGCGACGCTCGACCGCTCGGAAGACGTCATCCGCCGCATGAGTGATATCGCGCTCAAGCATCCCGGCGTCGAAAATGCCATCGCCTTCCCCGGCCTGTCGATCAACGGCTTCACCAACTCGTCGAACTCCGGCATCGTCTTCGTGGCGCTGAAGCCGTTCGAGGAGCGCACGACGCCCGAGCTTTCGGGCGGGGCGATCGCCATGCAGCTGAACCAGGAATTCGGCGCGATCCAGGATGCCTTCATCGCCATGTTCCCGCCGCCGCCCGTCCAGGGGCTGGGCACCACCGGCGGCTTCAAGCTGCAGATCGAGGACAAGAACGGCCTCGGCTACCAGGCACTCGACGAGGCGACCAAGGCCTTCATTGCCAAGGCCTACCAGACGCCGGAGCTGGCTGGCATCTACTCGAGCTTCCAGATCAACGTGCCGCAGCTCTACGCCGACCTCGACCGCGTCAAGGCGCGCCAGCTCGGCGTCGAAGTGACCGATGTGTTCGAGACGCTGCAGATCTATCTGGGCTCGCTCTACGTCAACGACTTCAACGCCTTCGGCCGCACCTACAGCGTGCGCGTCCAGGCCGATGCAAACTACCGCAGCCACGCCGACGACATCGGCAAGCTGAAGGTGCGTTCGCAATCGGGCGAGATGATCCCGCTGTCGGCACTGTTGAAGGTCGAGCAGACGGTCGGCGCCGAGCGGGCGATCCGCTACAACGGCTTCCTGTCGGCCGACATCAACGGCGGCCCGGCGCCGGGCTTCTCCTCGGGCCAGGCTCAGGCCGCGATCGAGAAGATCGCCGCGGAAACGCTGCCGCCCGGTATCGCATTCGAGTGGACGGATTTGACCTATCAGCAGATTCTTGCCGGCAATTCGGGCATGCTCGTCTTCCCGCTGGCGCTGCTCTTGGTCTATCTCGTGCTGGCCGCCCAGTATGAAAGCCTGACCCTGCCGATCGCGATTATCCTGATCGTGCCGATGGGCATCATGGCCGCCCTTGCCGGCGTCTGGCTGACCGGAGGCGACAACAACGTCTTCACGCAGATCGGCCTGATCGTGCTTGTCGGGCTTTCCGCCAAGAACGCGATCCTGATCGTCGAGTTCGCCCGCGAACTGGAACTATCAGGCAGCACCGCCGTCCAGGCGGCGATCGAAGCGAGCCGGCTGCGCCTGCGGCCGATCCTGATGACCTCGATGGCCTTCATCATGGGTGTCGTGCCCCTGGTGATCTCCACCGGCGCCGGCGCCGAAATGCGCTCGGCCATGGGGGTCGCGGTCTTTTCCGGCATGATCGGCGTCACCGCCTTCGGCATCTTCATGACGCCGGTGTTCTACGTGCTGATCCGCAAGCTCTCGGGCGAGCGGCCTCTGAAGCACGCCGGAGCGCATATCGAAGCACCTCATCTCGCGCCCGGAGAATGAGGTAATCTTGCCGCATATGCGCTTTGAGCGGGCCGGATCTGATCCGGCCCGCTTACGTTGAAGACGGACGGATAGCCTCAGCCGTCGGCTGCACACCCATCCTGCGTGACAGCCGCGCAACGATCGGATAAACCAGCACCCTCAATCCCATTGGCCCCAGCGCCACGCAGACGGCATATCGCTACATGACCTCGACCGATCCGATCGCCAATCTCGCCACCCTCATCCGTTGCCCCTCCGTTACCCCTGCCGAAGGCGGCGCGCACTCAGCGCTTGAAGCCATGCTCAAGCCGCTCGGCTTTGCCGTCGACCGGGTCACGGCCAAAGACGCGGGTACGCCCGATATCGAGAACCTCTATGCCCGGCTCGGCAGCGACGGCCCGCATCTGATGTTTGCCGGCCATACCGACGTGGTGCCGGTCGGCGACGACGGCGCGTGGACCCACGGTCCGTTTTCCGCCGATATCGCCGGCGGCGAAATGTATGGCCGCGGCGCGGTCGACATGAAGGGCGGCATTGCCTGCTTCGTCGCAGCCGTCGCCCGCCACATCGAAAAGCATGGGGTCCCCAAGGGCTCGGTTTCGTTCCTCATCACCGGCGACGAGGAAGGCCCTGCGATCAACGGCACGACGAAACTTCTCGGCTGGGCTGCCGCCAAGGGCGAGCGTTGGGACGCCTGCCTTGTCGGCGAACCGACCAATCCAGACCGTCTCGGCGACATGATCAAGATCGGCCGCCGTGGCTCGCTTTCCGGCCGGATCACCGTCAACGGCGTCCAGGGCCACGCGGCCTATCCGCACCTGGCGGACAATCCGGTGCGCGGCATCCTGCAACTGACCCAGGCACTGATGGACCCGCCCTTCGACAACGGCACGGAAAACTTCCAGCCGTCGAACCTGGAAGTGACGACCATCGACGTCGGCAATGGCGCCGTCAACGTCATCCCTGCGAAGGCGGCTGCTGCCTTCAATATCCGCTTCAACGACACCTGGACCGCCGAGAGCCTGATGGCGGAGATCATCGCCCGCCTCGACCGCGCGGCAACGGACGGCGCTCTGCGGGCAGGCCGCGACCCGGTCCGTTACGAGATCACCTGGAACGAACGGCCGAGCCACGTTTTCCTGACGCGCAACAATGCGCTGATCGATTCGCTGTCAGGCGCTATCGAAGCGGTCACCGGCCAGCAGCCGAAACTTTCGACCACCGGCGGCACCTCGGATGCGCGGTTCATCAAGGACTATTGCCCCGTCGTCGAATTCGGGCTTGTCGGCCAGACCATGCATATGGTGGACGAGCGTGTCGCCGTCGCCGATCTCGAAACGCTGACGGAAATCTACGAAACCTTCATCTTCAGCTGGTTCGGCCATGCCGCTGCTTGAGGAGGTTCTTTCCTATATCAAGGGCCTCTGGCTGCTGATCCAGGGCAATGGCGAAGGCTTCCGCTGGCTCGATTTCAGCGAGAGCGGATTGTGGCGTTCGTTTACAGCGATGCTCTGGTGCCTGCCGGCCATTGCCGTCACCTGGGCATCCTGGCGGCTTTATTATCTCTCTGCAATGCCAACAGGAACCACTGTCGGCTTCGGCTTCGTCTTCAAGCTTCTGGTTGTCGATCTCGCCAGCTGGCTGCTGCCGCTGGTGCTGGTCTTCGTCCTGGCGCGCCCACTCGGCTTTGCCGCCGCCGTGGTGCCGATCGTCGTCACCACCAACTGGCTTTCCGTGCCGCTGTCCTATGCGATGGCGGTGCCGGCGGCGATCCGCCTCGTCATTCCCGGCAGCGAAGGGCTGACGAGCCTGATCTGGCTGGTGCTGCTCTTCGTCAGCATCGGCATACTCTTCCGGCTGCTGCGCATCATTACCGGAAACCAGACCTTGCTGGCCACGGCGCTGACGGCGCTTTTCCTGCTGCCGTCGATGATGATGGGCGAATTGCTGCAGCAGTTCTTCGGCCTTATCCCGACCTGACAGACGTCACGCGCCATCTGAGCGCGACGTTACCTTCCTCAGTAATCGACCTGCATGAAATAAAGCCCGTCGGGCGGCGCCACCGGACCGCAGGCCTTGCGGTCGCGCGCTTCGAGTGCCGCCTGCAGCTCGTCCGGCGTCCATTTGCCTTCGCCAACCAGCTTCAGCGAGCCGGCGAAGGAACGGATCTGATTGTGCAGGAAGCTCTGCGCCGTGGCGCGAATTTCGATCAGATTGCCGGTGCGAGAGACATCCAGCCGGTCGAGCGTGCGCATCGGGCTTGTCGCCTGGCAATGGACGGAGCGGAAGGTGGTGAAGTCGTGGTGGCCGACGAGCCGTTGCGCGCCTTCATGCATCGCCTCGTGATCGAGCGGCTTCGTCACCCACCAGGCACGCTTCGCCTCCAGCGCCAGCCGCGACGGACGGCAGATGATGCGGTAGAGATAATGCCGGCGCAGCGCCGAAAACCGTGCGTCGAAGGCGTCTGTGACTTCCTGGGCGTCGAGGATCGAGACGCCCTCGCCGGCCATGCCCAGATGCGCGTTCAGCGCATTGCGCAGCGTGTGAGGTTTCCACTCGCGCGTCAGGTCCGCATGCGCCACCTGCCCGACGGCATGAACGCCGGAATCGGTCCGCCCGGCACCGCGGATCGAGACGGTTTCGCCGGTCAAGGACAGGATCGCTTTTTCGATCGCGCCCTGGACGGAAGCGCCGTTGTCCTGGCGCTGCCAGCCGACATAGTTGGAGCCGTCATATTCGACGATCAGTCGAAAGCGCGGCATCAGCCGACCCTCGTGCCGGCGGCGATGGGCGTACCGCGCAGGAAATCGGCAACACTGAGAGCCTTGCCGCCTGCCCGCTGCAGCCGCGTCGGCCGCACGGCACCGTCGCTGCAGGCAATGGTGAGAGTGTCGTCGAGCACCGTTCCGGCGGTTCCTGCCGCCGTCACGCGCTCGGAGTTCAAAACCTTGATGCGCTCCGGCTTGCCGGCGATCTCGAGCTCAAACCAGGCGCCGGGAAAAGGCGACAGGCCGCGAATATGGTCGTGCACTTCGCGCGCGGTCCTCGCAAAATCGATGCGAGTCTCGGCCTTGCTGATCTTGGCGGCGTAGACGACGCCCTCGCCCGCCTGCTCGGTCAGTGGCAGGTCATCGGCCTCAAGCTTGCCGATCGCTTCCTTCATCAGGTTAGCGCCGACCTGCATCAGCCGGTCATGCAGCTCGCCCGCCGTCATCGTCTCGCCGATCTGCACCGCCTTGGTGAGCGCGACCGGGCCTGTGTCCAACCCCTTGTCCATCTTCATCACCATCATGCCGGTCTCATGGTCGCCGGCCATGATGGCACGCTGGATGGGAGCCGCACCACGCCAGCGCGGCAAGAGCGAGGCATGGCCATTATAGCAGCCGAGCCGCGTTCCGGTCAGGATCGCTTCCGGCAACAGCAGGCCATAGGCGACGACAACGGCAACGTCAGCATTGAAATCACGGAAGGTCTGGCGATCGGCTTCGTCCTTGAAGTTGACGGGCGTGAGCACGGGAACGCCGAGCAGCTCGGCCGCCTGGTGCACCGGCGACTTCTGCAGGTCGAGCCCGCGCCGTCCGCCGGGCCGCGGCGGCTGGGTATAGACGGCAACGATCTCGTGACCTGCCCCTGCGAGTGCGGCAAGCGTCGGTACGGAAAATTCCGGCGTTCCCATGAAGATGATGCGAAGCGACAAGGCGGATACTCCGACCGTTTGAAATCAGGCCCCTTCAAACGGGTTTACGCGCCTCAAATCAAGCCCCTCAACGACAAAGCGCCCTGCGGGCGCTTTCCTCGGGATCAGATCGCCTTGGCGCCGCGGGTCTTTGCAGCCTTGGTGAACCTGCGGATCACCATGTCCCGCTTGAGCTTGGAGATGTGGTCAATGAACAGCACGCCGTTCAAGTGATCGATCTCATGCTGCAGGCAGGTCGCCAGCAGGCCGTCGGCCTTGACGATCTGTTCCTTGCCGTCACGGTCGAGGTGCTTGACGGTGACCTCCGCCGGACGCTCCACCTCGGCATAATAATCCGGAATGGAGAGGCAGCCTTCTTCATAGACCGAGAACGCGTCGGACGAAGCGACGATTTCGGGATTGATGAAAACGTGCGGGGTCTTCTCGTCGCCTTCCTTGGAGACGTCGAGAACCAGCATGCGTTTCGCCACGCCGATCTGGATGGCGGCGAGCCCGATACCCGGGGCGTCATACATCGTCTCGAGCATATCGTCGGCCAGGCGACGGATGTCGGCATCGATGGTTTCGATCGGGGTCGAGACCTGACGCAGAACAGGATCGGGAAGGATGATAAGCGGCTTGATCGTCATATCGCTCCCATAACCGATCTTTCCATCCGGGTGCAAGAAAATTGGCGCGCACGCTACGGGCATCGCGGCAATGTCGTCTCCCGTTAACCGCGCCGGGTAAATGTTCTCGTTTTGATCTGGTCTTCAAAAAAGAATCTGTTAGGCTTGCCGCATGGAACCTGCGCCAATTTCGTTTGACCAGCCTGTTTTTCTCATCGGCACCGTGCCGGTCACTGTCGCCCATCTCTGCATGGTTCTGGCCGTGCTGGCGATTGGCTTCGTGGTGATGACCGTTTCGCGGCGGCGGCGGGCGGGCGACGACGAGCGTCACGAGCAGATGGCCATGCTGCTGGCAGCGCAGACGGAAATGCAGGGCCGCATCGCGGCAATGGCCGACGTGTTCGGCAGCCGCCAGGCGGAACTGAACCAGACGCTGAGCCAGCGGATCGATGGCATGACGCACCGGATCGGCGCCTCGATCAGCGAGCAGACCAAGGCGACGCACGAAAACCTGCGGCGATTGCAGGAGCGCCTGGCAGTGATCGACACCGCCCAGAACAACATCCAGTCGCTGGCCAAGGACATGGCCGGGCTGCAGGCCATCCTTTCGAACAAGCAGACACGCGGCGCCTTCGGCCAGTCGCGTATGGAAACGATCGTCGCCGACGGCCTGCCGATGGGCGCCTTTGCCTTCCAGACGACGCTTTCCAACGGCGCCCGGCCGGACTGCACCATCCGCATGCCGAACGACCAACCGCCGCTGGTGATTGACGCGAAGTTTCCGCTGGAGGCCTGGAACGGCATGCGGGACGCTGCAACGCCTGAGCGCCGGCAACAGATGGTGCAACTGTTCCGCCGCGACATGGAGGTGCATGTCCGCGATATCGCCAGCAAGTACCTGATCCCCGGCGAGACGCAGGAGACGGCTTTCCTCTTCGTTCCCTCGGAATCGATCTTCGCTGAAATCCACGAGCATTTCGAAGCGATCGTCCAGAAGGCGCATCGCCAGCGGATCGTCATCGTCTCGCCGTCGCTGCTGCTCCTGTCGATCCAGGTGATCCAGTCGATCCTCCGTGACGCCCGCATGCGCGAGCAGGCGCATCTCATCCAGGGGGAAGTGGGGCGGCTGATGGAGGACTTGACGCGCCTCGACGAACGGGTCCGCAAGCTGCAGGGTCACTTCGCCATGAGCCAGAAGGATGTCGAAGAGATCCTCATCTCCTCGGGCAAGCTTTCCCGCCGCGGCGCCAAGATCGAAGCGCTGGAACTTGAGGCGGAAGGTGCGGCACGACCGGAAGAACCGCGCCATGCCGTCGACAATCGCGTCGGGCAATTGCGCCTCAGGGTGGTTGACGAGGACTGACGGTCTCGGGCACTCTCCGGCCAAAATCAGCAATTCGACGGGACATCTTCACATGATCACTGTTTTTGGGTCCATCAATATGGACCTGATCGCCACGACCGCGCGTCTGCCGAAGCCGGGCGAAACCGTTGCCGGCTCGGGCTTTTCGACTGCCGCCGGTGGCAAGGGCGCCAATCAGGCGCTGGCCGCACGGCGTGCCGGCGCCATCGTTCACATGGCCGGCGCCGTCGGCTCGGACAGCTTTGCCGACGGCGCGCTCGAATTGCTGCGGGAGGCCGGCGCCGACCTGTCCTTGACCAAAACCGTCGAGGAGCCGACGGGCACGGCCCATATCCTCGTCGGCGGTGAAGGCGAGAATGTCATTGTCGTCGTTGCCAGCGCCAACGCAACGGTCAACGAAGCCGATGCAGTTGCCGCCGTTGGTGGCCTGAACGCCGGCGACACCCTGATGCTGCAGCTGGAGATACCGGCAGCGTCGGTGGAAAAGGCGCTCTCGGAAGCCCGGCGCAAGGGCATTCGCTCCGTCATCAATATCGCGCCCCTGACCCCGGAAGCGGCCCGCCTCGGCCGGCTGGCCGATATCGTCATCGCCAACGAGACGGAGTTCGAACTTTTGGCCGGCAAGACCGGGATCGAAGGTCACGAACGCGAAGAGGCAATGAGAAAGCTGCACGCCGAAACCGGCCACACAGTCATCGTCACGCTGGGCGCGGAAGGCGTCATCGCCGTGCACGAAGGCGAGGTCCATCGCGCCCGCGGCCTAAAGATCGACCCGGTCGATACCGTCGGTGCCGGCGATACGTTCTGCGGTTACCTGGCTGCAAGCCTCGACGAGAAGCTCGCATTTCCCGACGCGCTCCGACGCGCCGCGGTGGCGGGTTCACTCGCCTGCCTGAAGCGCGGCGCCCAGCCCTCGATCCCGCTTGCCTCGGAAGTCGAGCCGCGCATCTAAGGGCCTGATCCGATCTTGAAGTGCGTTGCGATCGTTCGATTGCCGCACTTCAAAGCTCTCGCTTTTGCCGATGTCGTTATCGCAAATAGCTGCACACTTTTCCGGGCAGACTTTGACGCCCGTCGCGCGACCTGGTTTGAACGGCGAGGCTTTCCGTTCCTGCTGTGCCGAAAGCGCCCTTTCAGCGGGCAACGACCCTGAAAATCACTCTTCGACAGCCTTTGCGCAATCCGGACAGTCTTTGTCGCGGAGGTAAAACTTTGCGCGGAAATTCTCCATGAGCGGCGCATGAATTGGCCGTTGCGTTGGCCCAATCTTAAGATTTGCTCGGCTATTCAAGACCATGAGAAAGCCGGTTCCCCAAGGAATGGGCAGCCTCCTTAATGCCGGTCGGCATCTGGCGCTCCATGATGGAGTTTCACCCACATTGTGAAATGCGTTCGCCGCAGGTTGTCTCCTGCGGACCTCCCAGCACGTGAGGATTTCATGTTCAAGTTCCAAGCCAAATCGCTGGCGACCAAGCTGATCGCGGTGACAGGCGGCACGATCGCGCTCGTGTTGCTCGCCTCGAACTTCGTTCTCATCTCCCAGACACAGGAGCGCGTCGAAACGCTGGTGCTCGACCAGGCAACCGGCGAAGCGAAAGCCATCACTTCTGATATCGCCGGCGGCATCGGCGAACTGGCAAGCGCTTCGCGCTCGATGGCCGGCATCCTTGGCCGCAGCCACGCGGAAAAATCGATGGAACGCGCCGGTGTAATCAACATCCTCAGGGCCAATCTCGAACAGAACCCATTCGCCTTCGGCAGCTGGTTTGCCGAAGAGCCCAAGGCCTTTGACGGCCGCAAGGAGGACGTGGCCAACAACAAGGAGCTGGGTGCCAACGAGGAAGGCATCTTTGCGCCCTACTGGTCGAAAAACCGCGAAAACGAGATCCAGTTCTCGACCTTCCGCGCGGACTACGCGGCGGAATGGTACAGCCTTGCGGCAAAGAGCGGCAAGGGCGCAATCACCCCGCCCTATACCGCGCAGGACACCGATGTCCCGACTGCGATGAGCTCGATCGCCTATCCGGTCACGTCCAACGGCAAGCTGATCGGCGTTTCTGGCGTCGACATCTCGCTCGCTTCGCTGGCGGACGGCCTCTCCAAGCTGAAGCCGTTCGAAACCGGCCGCGTCTACCTGCTGTCCCAGACCGGCAAGTGGCTGGTCGCGCCGATCCCGGAGCTTTTGCTCAAGGATTATGACGGCGAAGGCAACGAGGTCGTCAAGAAGGCACTGGCTTCGGGAACTTCGGGCGTCGTCAAGAACCTGTCCTACGACGGCAACGAGCCCTTCGACCGCGTTGTCTACCCCTTCGCCGTTTCGGGTGTGAACACCAGCTGGATCGTGCTCGTCGACGTGCCGCGCACGGCGATCAACGCGCCGGTCCGCGACCAGACCTACATGATGATCATCGGGGGCCTGGTCGTTCTCGGCGCGGTGCTGCTCGGCCTTTACTTCGCAGTCCGTGGTTTTGTCCAGCAGCCGCTTGCAGGCCTCGTCAGGGACGTCCGCAACCTCAGCAACGGCGACTACGGCAATTCGATCACCGGCCAGGACCGCTCCGACGAGACGGGCCAGGTGGCAAAGGCGCTCGAAGGCTTCCGCCACCAGCTGGCCGACACCAAGCGGCTCGAAGGCGAAGCCCGCCACGAGCGCGAGCAGGCGGAACACGAGCGTAGCCGTTCCGAGACCGAGCGGGCCGAATCCAGCGCCCTCCAGCGCGACATCGTCGCCCGCCTCGGCAAGGGTCTTTCGCACCTCTCCTCCGGCGATCTCGCCTTCCGCATCACCGACGAATTCCCCGGTGAATATGCCCAGCTGAAGCGCGACTTCAACGCGACAATGGACAGCCTCGAAGAGACGATCCGCACCGTCAACCACTCCATCGTCAACATCGGCAACGGCACCAGCGAGATCAGCAGCGCCGCCAACGATCTGTCGCACCGCACCGAACAGCAGGCGGCAAGCCTGGAAGAGACGGCGGCAGCTCTCGACGAGCTGACCTCGCAGGTCAACGCCAGCGCCGAGAACGCCAAGGTCGCCGCCAAGTCGGTGGACGTGGCCAGCAGCGATGCCGGACAGTCCGGCGAAGTGGTGCAGAAGGCGATTGCCGCGATGAAGGGCATCGAGCAGTCGTCGCACGAGGTCAGCCGCATCATCGGCGTCATCGACGAGATCGCCTTCCAGACCAACCTGCTGGCGCTCAACGCCGGCGTCGAAGCCGCGCGCGCCGGTGACGCCGGCAAGGGCTTCGCCGTCGTCGCCCAGGAAGTCCGCGAGCTTGCCCAACGCTCGGCAAACGCTGCCAAGGAGATCAAGACGCTGATCAACACCTCGGCGGGCCAGGTGCGCGAAGGCGTCGACCTCGTCGGTCGCGCCGGCGGCGCGCTCGAAAAGATCGCCGAACAGGTGGTGCAGATCAACGGCCTCATCCGCCAGATCTCGAGTTCGGCTTCCGAACAGGCCGTCGGCCTCAAGGAGATCAACTCGGCCGTCAACCAGATGGACCAGGTGACCCAGCAGAACGCCGCGATGGTCGAAGAAACCACTGCCGCCGGCATGGCGCTCAACGAGGAAGCACGCTCGCTGAGCACGCTGGTCGCCCGCTTCCGCGTCGCTCAGCGCTCGGGAACGACGGCAGCCCAGCCGAACTCGACGGAGATGTTGCGCGGTACGGCCGAGCGCATGCGCTCGGCCGAACGCCCGGCACCCGCACCGGCTCCTACCTATGCCCGCGACACCCGTCCGGCACCGAGTGCCGCGCGCGCCGGCTATACGCCATCGACCCAACGCGTCCTGACACAGACGTCCGGCGCCAACGCGTTGGCACAGGACAATTGGGAAGAGTTCTGATCCAGTAATCGATAAAGCAAAAAAACGGCGCCTCTCGGGGCGGCGTTTTCTTTTGTGGTTTTGGCTCGCGGCGATCAGATGCGCGCCAGCCGCTCTGTCAACAGGTCGAAGAAACCCTGATCGTCGATATGACGCATGACCTTGGCATTGTGCGTGCGGCCCGTGACCTGCCACCAGTCGACCACGGTCATGCCTGATGTCAGCGGCGACTGAACTTCGATCTCGACATTGCAGTCACGACCGGTGAAAAGCTCCGGCCGCAGGAGGTAGGCGATGACGGTCGGATCATGCAGCGGGCCGCCGTCGGTGCCGTACTTTTCGATGTCGAACCGCTCGAAGAATTCCAGCATTTCCGCCATGGCGATCGCCGGTGCGCTGCCGATCTCACGGATCTTCGCCACGCGCGCCTTGTGCGTCAGCACCCGGTGGGTGACGTCGAGCGGCATCATCACGATCGGAATACCCGAACGGAAGACGATGTCGGCCGCTTCCGGATCGACATAGATGTTGAATTCGGCCGCCGGCGTGATGTTGCCACCCTCAAAGAAGCCGCCGCCCATCATCACCAGTTCGCGCACCCGCGGTGCAATGTCCGGCGCCTTCTGAAGGGCAAGCGCGACGTTGGTCAGCGGACCGAGCGTGCAGAGCGTGACCGTGCCAGGTGCTTCAGCGCGCAACGTGTCGATGATGAAGTCGACGCCATGCTGGGCCTGAAGCGCCATCTTCGGCTCGTCGAGAACAGGTCCGTCGAGACCGGTCTTGCCGTGCACATGCTCGGCAGTGACGAGCGGACGGGCGATCGGCCGGTCGGCGCCGGCGAAGACCTTGACTTTGGTCCTGTCGCACAGTTCGCAGATGATGCGGGCATTGCGCGCGGTCATGGCCAGAGGAACGTTGCCGGCGACCGTCGTGATCCCCAGGATATCGATTTCTTCCGGACTGCCGAAAGCGAGCATGATGGCGGCGGCATCGTCCTGCCCGGGATCAGTGTCTATGATTATTTTTCTCGGCACAGGCACGCTTGTGTTCCTCCTTCGGATTCTCGCGCTGCGGACTATGATTTGCGTGCACGCCGGAGGCAAGCGGCTTGCGCTCATTGCGCACAGCTACCATATTGGAAGGGGATGCTGCTTGGCAGGTCCGCAGAATGGTCGCTTGATCTTACAAGGACTTGGGAATGAGCAGAATTACGCCTTTCACGAGCCCACTCCTGCTGGGTTTCGACACAATGGAAAAGACCCTTGAGCGTATCGCCAAGGGAAATGACGGCTACCCGCCCTACAATATCGAGCGCATCCGCGGCGACGATTCGGTCGATGCGCCAGAGCGATTGCGCATCACGCTCGCCGTCGCCGGCTTTTCCGAAGAAGATCTCGACGTCACGACCGAGGAAAACCAGCTCGTCATTCGCGGCCGTCAGATCGACACCGGCGATCGCGATTACCTGCACCGCGGCATTGCCGCCCGGCAGTTCCAACGCACATTCGTGCTTGCCGACGGCATGAAGGTGCTTGGCGCGGAATTGCGCAACGGCCTGCTCTCGGTCGATCTCGTTCGTCCGGAACCGGTGCGTATGGTAAAGAAAATTAACATTTCAGTCCCAGAGTAGGATAACCGGCGGGATTTTCCCCTGGCCGGCGACCACGGAGTACCACCATGGGACTGAAAGCCATCACCTCGTCATTGTCAAAAAACGACCTCGCACATCTGGGAGAGGGCGAAGTCGGCTATATCAGAAAGATGCGTTCGGAAGAGGTTTCCCGCTGCTTCCCGGAAGCGCCTGAAATGGGACCGGGCATCGATCTGTGGGCCCTGTTCGGTGCGGACGGCACGCCGATCCTTTTGACCGACAACCGCTCCAGCACCTTCTACAAGGCTGCAGAAGACGATCTGAAGACCGTCAGCCTGCATTGATCGTCAGCTGCGGCGAAGCTCGCCGCTGGAACGTCAAGGCGCTGCGCGTCAAATCTGGCGCGCAACAGAAGCTGCTGCAACGCTTCGAGTGTCCTTAATATGCTGTGCGTAGACCGCCGCTTAAACGCGACGGAAGGTAAGATAGGCGGAACTCCGCCCTTCCCTGCGCGCCTTGGCCTCGTAGCGCGTGCTCGGCCAGCCCTCAAACGGCGTCAACCAATCCGATGCCTGTTCGGCCGTCCATTCGAAGGCGGCATGGTCGCGGCAATGCAGCAGCGTCCAGTTGACGTAGGTGTCGATATCGGATGCGAAGCAGAAGAGGCCGCCGGGCTTCAGCACCCGTGCGAAGCGGTCGAGATTGACGCTGGAGACGAAACGACGCTTCCAATGCTTGCGCTTCGGCCAGGGGTCAGGATAGAGCAGGTCAACCTGGTCGACGCAGGCGTCCGGCATCCAATCGAGCACCTGCGTGGCGTCGTCATTGTAGAGACGAATGTTGGAGACACCCTTCTCCTCGATCTGCCCGATCAGCTTCGCCATCGAATTGACGAAGGGTTCGACGCCGATGAAACCGGTCGAGGGGGTCTCGGCCGCGCGGTGGATCAGATGCTCGCCGCCGCCAAAACCAATTTCCATACGGACGCGATCGACCGGCTCGGGAAAGAGCGACTTCATGTCCTGCGGCGCGGCAGTGCCGAGATCGAGCTTCAGCTTCGGTAGAATGGTTTCGAGGTGTGCCGCCTGGCGCTCGCGCAAGGGCTTGCCCTTGCGGCGTCCGAAGAAGGCTTCCGTGGCGCGGCTGCGGCGCGGTTCAGTCATGACAATCTTCCTTCAACGAGCAAGGCGGACACCCCTTTCGGGGGCATCCGCCTTTATCTTTAGCGGCCGGACGTTCTGTGTCCGGCAAATGTCGAAGCGTCAAGCCCCGATGGCTTCCTTGAGCGGCTTGACCAGATCAAGCTTCTCCCAGGAGAACGAGCCGTCACGGCCGGCCTTGCGACCAAAGTGGCCATAGGCAGCGGTCTTGGCGTAGATCGGCTTGTTGAGGTCGAGATGACGGCGAATGCCGGTCGGCGACAAGTCCATCGTCTTGCGGATCGCGCTTTCCACCTGGTCCTCGGAGACCTTGCCAGTGCCGTGCAGGTCGACATAGACCGAGAGCGGCTGGGCAACGCCGATGGCGTAGGAAAGTTGGATCGTGCAACGATCGGAGAGGCCGGCAGCAACGACGTTCTTGGCGAGGTAGCGGGCTGCATAGGCAGCCGAACGGTCGACCTTGGTCGTGTCCTTGCCCGAGAAGGCGCCGCCGCCATGCGGAGCTGCGCCGCCATAGGTATCGACGATGATTTTGCGACCCGTCAGGCCGGCATCCCCATCCGGGCCGCCGATGACGAACTTTCCGGTCGGGTTGATGTACCAGGTGCAATCGCTGGCGATCTTCAGATCGTCAAGCGCTTCGCGGATATAGGGTTCGACGACCGCACGAACCTTGGTCGAATCCCAGCTCTCATCGAGATGCTGGGTGGACAGAACGATCGAGACGACTTCCGCCGGCTTGCCGTCGATGTAGCGAACGGTGACCTGGCTCTTGGCATCCGGGCCGAGCTTGGCGACTTCGCCGTCGCCCTTCTTGCGGGCGGCTGCGAGCAGATGCAGGATGCGGTGCGAATAATAGAGCGGCGCCGGCATCAGTTCCGAGGTCTCGCGGCAGGCGTAACCGAACATGATGCCCTGGTCGCCAGCACCCTCTTCACCCTGCTTGTCGGACGCGCTGTCGACGCCCTGGGCAATGTGTGCGGACTGGAAGTGCAGGAGCACGTCGATCTTGGCCGTTTTCCAGTGGAAGCCGTCCTGCTCGTAGCCGATGTCGCGGATCGCCTTACGTGCGGCAGACTTGAACTTCGAGGGGTTGATGACGTCGTTGCCGTTCTTGTCCTTCTTCAGAAGGCTCGGCGGCAGGCGGACTTCGCCGGCGATCACAACGCGGTTCGTCGTTGCCAGCGTTTCGCAGGCAATGCGTACGCCCCAGGGATCGACACCGGTCTTGGCAGCTTCGCGGTAGACCAGATCGACGATCTCGTCGGAGATACGGTCACATACTTTGTCCGGGTGGCCTTCGGCTACGGATTCACTCGTGAACAGGTAGTTTGCACGCATGCGGGAATTCCCCTCAAGAAGATAAGCGCTGGCATCGTGTTAGTGGTTTTGCGACCGAAAAACAAGCGAACAACGACATAAATATATCTTTATATCGACATCGGAGCCAATCACTTCCGATATCAGAGGGAAACGGCGGACAAGAAAAAAGCGGCACAAATGGCCGCTTTGTTTTCCAATCCCGATGGGTTTCGGGACTATTCGCTTTCTGCTTCCGCAGCCAGAGCCTTGACGAGGTCGACAAGCTTGCGACGCACCTTGGGATCGTTGATCTTGACGAACGCGCGATTGAGCTGAAGGCCTTCCGAGGAAGAGAGGAAGTCGACAACGTAGTTCGAGCTGGAGGCTTCGGCCAAGCCGGAAGCGCTGGTGTTTTCACCGGGAGCGTCTTCGAAGAAGAAGGAAACGGGGACGTTCAGGATGCTGGAAATGTTCTGCAACCGGCTGGCACCAACGCGGTTCGTGCCTTTTTCGTACTTCTGGATCTGCTGAAAGGTGATCCCCAGGCTTTCGCCCAGTTTTTCCTGGCTCATGCCAAGCATCGTGCGGCGAAGGCGAATCCGGCTACCGACGTGAATGTCGATCGGGTTCGGCTTCTTTTTATTTTCCATCATATCTGCGTTCCTAAACACGCTGTTTCGATCATCCACGGACTGGCGTGGGGACACCGCACACCGCTGCAACCGCAACGGTGAAGACAAACGAGTCGCCACAGCAGAAACCGATGGTCCGGTCCACTATGCAATTTTAGGGGTTTTAGGTCAATTCTTCCTAATATTAAAACTAACACGCGAGAAGGCTGCAACCAGCAGGAGGAAGATTGCGCACAACCCGAAAATGCGGCTACGAATGACCTCATTCGTGGGCGTAGAAAGCCTTCCCGGCAGAATTGTGTCGATCACTCCCCTATAATTGTAGGCCAATCCTACCACTAAAACCCCACGTGCATCAACAATCGCTGATATACCATTATTGGCTGCACGGATAAGGGGTAATCCCGTTTCCACTGCACGCAACTGCGCCTGATGGAAGTGCTGACGGGGGCCCGGCGTGTCGCCGAACCAGGCATCATTGGTGATGTTGAGCAGCGCGTCGGCGCCGCGCGCATCAGTGCCGATCTCGTCGGGGAAAATCGCCTCATAACAGATGAGCGGGTAGAACGTGCGCCCGCCGGGCAAGGTCAGTAGCGACCGGGTCTTGGCGGCCGAGAAACCACCCGGCAGGGCGGCCGCGACCGAGCTTAGGCCCCAGGACGAGAGCATGTCCTCGAACGGCAGATATTCACCAAAGGGAACGAGGTGCACCTTGTCGGCAGCACTCATGATCTGCCCGCGTTCGTCGATGACGTAGATCGAGTTGTAATAGCGCGGCGGCAGGCCGGCGCCGGCATCTTCCGCTCGCACCGCGCCGGCAATGAGGATCTGCCCGTCATCGAGCACTTCGGCAATGCGCGCAAGCGCATCGGGACTGTCGGTGAGGATGAACGGGATCGAGGTTTCCGGCCAGACGACGATATCGGGCTTCTTGGTTTCACCTTCGGCTGGTGCCGTGGTCAAAGCCAAATGCTCCTCGAAGATGGCGCCGCGCTCGCTATCATCGAGTTTCTTTGCCTGATCGATCACCGGCTGAACGAGGCGAACGGCAAGCGGCTGATCCGGTCCGCCGGGCGCCGGCAGCGCAAGCCGATAAAAGCCGAAGCCGGTATGGGCCGCGAAAAGCGCCACAGCAAGGCTGAGACCAATACGGCTGCCCTTGCCGGTCGCGATAAGGGCCGGCGCCGCAAAGACGAAAACCGCCAGCATGTTGATGGTTGCGAGGTTCAGGACACTTGCCGACTGCATCATCAACGGCATCGGCATCGCCGCATAGCCGATCGCATTCCAGGGAAAGCCGGTAAAGATGAACGAGCGCAACCATTCAGCCAAGCCAAAACCCAGCGCCAGTGCTGCGATCCGGCCCACGCCATCCGACCAGAGGATGCGGGCAATCAGGGCCGCGAGCGCATAGAACAGGGCAAGGCACGCCGGAAGCCCTACGACTGCCAGCGGCAATGCCCAGGCGAAGCTGTCCGCCTCCACCAACAGTGCGTTACCAAGCCACCAGAGCCCGCCGAGGAAATAGCCGAAACCGAACGCCCAGCCGATGCAGACTGCCGGCCAGAGCCGCCGGATTACGCCGCCGTCCGGATGGCCGGTCGCGCCGTCGAGCAGCCAAACGAGAACAGGAAAGGAGAGGAAGGCAGCCGCAAAGATGCCGAACGGCGGCTGTGTCAGAACAGCCAGGAGGCCCGCGGCAAACGCGAGCAATAGCCGGGGGGCGCCCGACAGAAGCATGATCCTGCCAGCCAGTCTTTCCATGCAGCCTCCTGTTGGCGCAGGCCGCGAAACACGACGCTGCGCGGGAAGAACAACCGAATCAGTTGCCGGCAGTGTTCCAAAAAAGTGGCTGCTTGTCCCCTTTGCAGCACCACGCGTCGAATTTGACGCGCAAAAGGGACGCCACCGATCGAGGATCGGTGGCCGTTCTCAGCGAAGGTCGAGACCGAGCTTCGCTGAGAAAACAATGTGGGGAAAAGCCTATTGCTCTCCGGCGGCGGCCTGTTGCGGCTCGGTACCGTTGCCGCGATTGGCGGGCGCCTGTTCCTGTGCCAACTCGCCTTCGGATCGCACGATGCGACGACGGGCCGGCGGACGCTTGCGCATGATCCGCACCCGCTTGACGCGGCGAGGATCGGCGTCGAGGATTTGGAACTCAAAGCCTGGCAGTGCCTGCACCACCTCGCCCCGCACCGGAATCCGCCCCAGCGACGCGAAGATCAGGCCACCGAGCGTATCGACATCCTCAAGCTGTTCGCGAACGTCGAAATCGGAACCGATCGCTTCGGCGATCTCCTCCAGCTCGACGCGGGCATCGGCGACGAAGACGTCCTCCGAGGTCTTGGCGAACATGACCTCGTCGTCGTCATGCTCATCCTCGATGTCGCCGACGACCATCTCGACGATGTCTTCCAGCGAAACGAGACCATCGGTGCCGCCATATTCGTCGATGACGAGCGCCATCTGGATACGAGCGGCCTGCATGCGCTGCATCAGGTCCGAAGCAAGCATCGACGGCGGCACGAACAGGAGCTGGCGGATTATGCCCACCTCCTCCAGCGACTTGCCGAGATCGACACGCGACAGATCGAAGGTCGCTTTCGGCGATCTTGGTGTCTTTTCAGCCGAAGACGACGACGCGGCGGTAGTCTGAGCCTTGCCGTTGCGACGGCGGTTGCGGGCCTGCTTGGTCACATAGGCGAGCAGGTCGCGAATGTGGATCATGCCGCGCGGATCATCCAGACCTTCGTTGTAGACCGGCATGCGCGAGCGCCCCGATTCCTCGAAGATCACCATCAATTCGCCAATGGTGATGCTCTGGTCGACGGCTTCGATATCGGCGCGCGGGACCATCACGTCTTCGACGCGGACTTCGCGGAAGCGCAGGATGTTGTTGAGCATCGCCCGCTCTTCGGGCGAAAATGCCGTGTTGCTGTCGGCGTCCGTCAGCAGTGCGTCGGCAAGGTCCTCGCGGAGGCTCGAAGGATTGGCACCACGCAAAATGCGCGCGGCCCGGCTCCAGAAGGACGATGTGGATTTGGTGCCCTCTTGTCGAGTGGCGGTGCTACTACTGCCCGCCTCCGCCTCTCCGGAGGCATCGGCCTCCTCGGTCGCCATTGCGACGGGCTGTGTTTTAAAGTCGCTCATTGGTCCAAACTGTTAATCCGGGGATCGGTCCCCGTAAGGATCAGATAAGCCAAGACGCGCCAAAATGCGAGTCTCCAGGCTTTCCATTCTTTCGGCTTCATCATCTACCATATGATCATAACCGAAAAGATGCAGGAATCCATGCACGAGAAGATGCGTCAGATGCGCATCGAACGTCTTCTCCAGACCCTCAGCTTCGCGCTCGAGGGTTTCGCGCGCAACGATGATGTCGCCGAGCATCGGCCCCGGCATCTTGCCGGGCGTCAGCGGAAACGCCGGGAAGGAAAGCACGTTGGTCGGCTTGTCCTGGCTGCGCCATTCGGCATTGATCATGCGAATGGAAGCGTCGTCGGTGAAAACCAGCGACAGCTCGGGCTGCATCTTCGGGAACGGCTGGCCCTCTTCCGCAGTCAGGAAGGCTGCGGCCGCCTCGAGCACCGGCGACGAAAAGGCGAGAAGCGTCTCTTCGTCGGGCCAATTGCCCTCCTCGACGCTGATCTGGATATCCAATGCAGTCATGATCGCAACGACCGCCGATCAGCGGTCGCTCTGCTCGCTTTCATCGTGCACGGCGGTCTGGGCCTCGTAGGCCCGGACGATGCGTGCCACCATCGGATGGCGCACGACGTCGACGTCCTTGAACCGGACGACCGAGACACCCTCGACGCCGCGCAGGATCTGCAAGGCCTCGACCAGACCCGATTTGACGCCGCGCGGCAGGTCGACCTGGCTCGGGTCACCGGTCACGATCATCCGGCCGTTTTCGCCGAGACGGGTCAGGAACATCTTCATCTGCATCGATGTGGTGTTCTGGGCCTCGTCGAGAATGACGGCGGCATTGGCAAGCGTGCGACCGCGCATGAAGGCCAGGGGTGCGATTTCGATGACGCCTGCCGTGATGGCACGCTCCACCTTGTCGCCCGGCATCATGTCATAGAGCGCATCGTAGAGCGGCCTGAGATAGGGGTCGACCTTCTCCTTCATGTCGCCCGGCAGAAAGCCGAGGCGTTCGCCGGCTTCGACGGCCGGACGGGAAAGCACGATGCGGTCGACGGCACCACGCTCAAGAAGCTGCGCCGCATGGGCAACCGCGAGGTAGGTCTTGCCGGTACCGGCCGGACCGACGCCGAAGACGAGCTCGGAACGCTCCAGCGCGCGGATATAGGCATCCTGCGTCGGCGTGCGGGCGACGATCGTCTTCTTGCGCGTTGAAATCTGCGCCATCGTCAATTTGGCTTTTTTCTCCATGGTCGGCAATTGCAGCTGGTCGTCGGCAGCGACCGCCATGCGGATCGCGCCTTCCACATCCGACGTATCGATCGATCCGCCACTCTGCAACCGTCCATAGAGAAAATCGAGTGCGCGGCGCGCCTGATTGGTGGCAACGACATCACCTGAGATCGCAACGGAATTGCCGCGCGGGTGCGCTTCGATCCGGAGGCGCTCCTCGAGGAGCTTCAGATTCTGATCGAACTGCCCGAAGAGTTCGCTGGCGAACCGGTTGTTCTCGAATGTGAGCACGAAGTGATTGGCGTCTGTCGCAGTTGTTTTCGACTGGCGCGATGATGAAGAGATCAGTTCGTGTCCGTTCAAGCGGTTCAGGCTCCTGTGTTTGGTCCTTACCCGATCATCTCGGCAAACAGACTGTTCGGTCCCGCCTTGATGATTCGCACCTTGATAATGTCACCGATTTGCGATGCTTTTGCATCAACATTCACGGGCTGCAGCCAGGGGGACCGGCCGACGAGTTGCCCGGGCATGCGGCCCGGCTTCTCCAAAAGCAGGTCGATTTCGCGTCCGACACAGGATTCGGCAAAGGCGCGCTGCTGCGAAATCAGCAAAGCCTGCAATCTTTCCAGACGCTTGGCTTTTACGTCCTCCGGAACCTGATCCTCGAGGTCGGCGCCGGGCGTGCCGGGACGGGTCGAATATTTGAACGAAAATGCCTGTGCATAACCCACGGCCTCGACCAGCCTTATGGTCGCTTCGAAGTCTTCGTCGGTCTCGCCGGGGAAGCCGACGATGAAATCACCCGACAAGGCGAGGTCCGGCTGCACCGCGCGGATGCGCGCGATCAGCGCCAGATACTCGGCCGCCGTATGCCGCCTGTTCATCGCCTTGAGGATGCGGTCGGAGCCTGCCTGGACCGGCAGGTGCAGATAGGGCATCAGCTTCGGCATCGATCGATGCGCCTCGATCAGGCTGTCGTCCATGTCGCGGGGGTGGCTGGTGGTGTAACGCAGCCGCGCCAGCCCCTCGATGTCGCCAAGACATTGCAGCAGATCGCCGAGGCCCCATTCGCGGCCGTCGGGGCCGAGCCCATGCCAGGCGTTGACGTTCTGGCCGAGCAAGGTGATCTCGCGCACACCGGCTTCGACCAGCTTTTCCGCTTCCGAGACGATCTGGGCGACGGGACGGGAGACCTCCGATCCGCGGGTATAGGGAACGACGCAGAAAGTGCAGAACTTGTCGCAGCCTTCCTGCACCGTCAGGAACGCTGTGACGCCGCGCGCGCGGGTCCTGGCCTTGTCGGGTGCCGGCAGATGCTCGAACTTGTCCTCGACGGCGTAGTCGGTCTGGACGACGCGCTCGCCGTTGCGCGCACGCTTCAGCGCTTCCGGCAGACGGTGATAGGTGGTCGGCCCGATGACGAGGTCGACCGCCGGCGCGCGGCGCAGGATCTCGTTGCCTTCGGCCTGGGCAACGCAGCCAGCAACGCCGATCACCATCTCCCGGCCCTCGAGCGCCTTCGCCTTCTTCAGATCGCGCAGGCGACCGAGTTCGGAATAGACCTTCTCTGCCGCCTTCTCGCGGATGTGACAGGTGTTGAGCAGGACGAAGTCGGCATCCTCAAGCACATCCGTCGAGACATAGCCGTCACGCGTCAACGCATCCGACATGCGGTCGGAATCGTAGACATTCATCTGACAGCCGTAGGTCTTGACGAAAACCTTGCGGGCCGGCGTGCGTTCGTCGCCCGTTGCGGGCGTCGTCAGAAGAGCTGTTTCCTGGGTCATGCCGGTTCTTTAGTGCAAAGCGGGTCAGAATTGAAGTATTTTTGCCTGCCGGCATTCACGTGGCCACCAGCGTCAGGCCCGTCCGCGCAGGCGGTCCGACAGCATCGAGCGGATGCGCTGCTCGATCACGCGGCTGACTTCCTTGCGGTTGGTGTGGTGGTCGTAGTCGACGGCCTCGCCGAAATCGACATCCACCTCGATCGCCCCTTCGCGCAGGATACCGAGCAGATGCGGCACCAAGCCGGTATCACCGGGCCAGGCGGCGATCGGCCTGTTGAAGCGCCCCATCGGCATTCCGTGAATGCCCGTATAGGATATGGCGACCGGCTGAACGTGGACCATGCCGGTCGGTGAATGCGGCACAGCAGAAGCGGCTGCGCCGAACAGCGACGTCTTGATTTCGAGCAGGCGGTTGCCGTCGGAGGTCGTGCCTTCCGGGAAAAGCACGACGATCTCGCCGCAAGCGAGCCGCTGGCCGATCTCGCTGACCTGCTTTCCGGTCGACCGCTTTTGCTCGCGCACCACGAAGATCGATGCCTGCAACCGCGCGAGAATGCCGAAGACCGGCCATTGCTTGACCTCGGACTTGGCGACGAAGACGACGTCGGCAACCGAAGACAACACCAGGATATCTTTCCACGAGGCGTGGTTGGCGCACAGAAGCAGCGGCCGGCGGCGTTCGGGCATGCCATGGACGCGCACCTTGATGCCGAGCAGATAACAGGCCATGCGGTGCCAGTAGCGCGGCAACAGGCGGCGCGGCTTCAGATCGAGCCAAAGGCAGACGATCTGGATCGGCATCAGCACGAGCGAGGCCAACGCCAGCACCAGCGCGAACAAAATGATCCGCAGCCAATTGATCATCGAAAAGGATTTCCTGCGCCGTTCACGCGCCACTCCGCATGGTTGCGCGAAGCCCCGGTTCATCCGGGGCGTGCCGAACCAATCCGGTTCGCACTAGCGAAGATCGAGCCGCATGACAAGCGCAGCGGTGCGCTGTCCTGTCTTGTCCTGGTAATAGGCGCGGCGTTCGCCGACCTTGAGGAAGCCGAGCTTACGGTAAAGCCCGATCGCGGCCTGATTGGTCTCGTCCACTTCGAGGAACAGCGTGTCCGATCCCTTGACCGAAGCTTCGCGCATCGCCGCCTGCATCAGCCGCCAGCCGAGGCCGGAACGGGCATAGCGCGGATCGACGCCGATGGTCAGGATTTCGGCCTCGCCGGCCACCGCACGCGACAGAACGAAGCCGCCGAAGGCAGGCCGGAGCGAGCCGTTGGTCTGGCGAGCGACAAAGCCGAACACCGTGTCCTGGACCAGCAAGGCGTGGATTTCGCCATCGCTCCAAGGCGCCGCGAAGCGCTGGCGATGCAGGCCGGCGGCGGCGATGAGATCCGGCTCTTCCAGCGGGAAGATGTCGAATTCGGCACGGCGCGTGAAGTAATCGGTGAAGTTCATCTGTGTCTAGGCTCGGGCAACGGCAAAGCCCGCTTGCGGCTTGGCGTCGGGCCCACGAAGATATAGCGGCTTCGGCTTGGCCGAGGCTGGATCAGCAATAACACCGAGCCGCGCAACGACTGCGATATCGACGAGATCCGGGGTCTTGACCGGCGTCAGAGAGGCGAGCAGTTCGGCGCCCGAACCGGCCACGCATCCCTCGAAACCGGCAAAGCGGTCGCGGGCAACCGTGACCGACAGCGCTTCCGGCTCCGTGACGGCATGGCCTGCGGCATCGTAGGCCTGGACATAGACCTCGTCGCGCTTGGCGTCGATCGCGACCAGCACCGATTTGCCCGGCGCCGCGGAACGGGCTTCTTCTGCGATAACGTGAAGGGAGGAAATGCCGACCGCGGGCTTGCCAAGCGCAAGCGCCAGTCCGCGCGCCGTCGCGACCCCGACACGGATACCGGTGAACGATCCCGGGCCGATGGTGACGGCGATGCGGTCGATATCGCCGATCGGGCGATCGGCTGCGACGAGCGCCTCGTCGACGAACTCCATCAGCCTTTCGGCATGGCCACGGCCGATGTCGGCACCGGATTGCCCGAGAACTGCCGACGAACCACTGTCATAGATGGCAGCGGAACAGCCGGACCCTGATGTGTCGATGGCAAGTACGATCATTTCAGTTGCAGCGATTTCCAGACGCATCATGCCGCGAAGCCCGATCGGCATCGCGGTTACGCTTACTCACACTAGTGATCAGCTGCAGCCTCGAAAGGCGCAGCCGTTCGCCATCGCGATATCAGACGGCTTCGACCGCTTCCACCTCGGGAACGAAATGCCGCAGCAGATTCTGCACGCCATGCTTCAGGGTCGCCGTCGACGACGGGCAGCCAGAGCAGGCACCCTTCATGTTCAGGAACACGGTACCGTCCTTGAAGCCGCGGAAGGTGATGTCGCCACCGTCCTGAGCCACCGCCGGGCGAACCCGGGTTTCGAGCAGTTCCTTGATGGTTGCGACAATGGTCTCGTCGCCGGGCTCGAAGAATTCGTCTTCTTCGTCCAGCTGCTCGGCGCGGCCCGCTCCGGCCATGATCGGCGCACCGGACATGAAGTGCTCCATGATCGAGCCGAGGATGGCGGGCTTCAGGTGCTGCCACTCCTGCCCGTCCTTGCTGACGGTGATGAAGTCGTAGCCGAAGTAGACACCGCTGACGCCAGGGATCGAGAACAGGCGGGCAGCAAGCGGCGAACCGGCGCGTGCTTCTTCCTCGTCGCGGAATTCGGCAGTGCCGCTTTCCAGAACGACCTTGCCCGGCAGGAACTTGAGCGTGGCCGGGTTCGGCGTGGCTTCGGTCTGGATGAACATGTCTCTCTCCGTCTCGCCGGGATCGGTTCCCTCAACCGGCTCTTTAGAATAATTCAAAAGAATATAAGATCTTCGTTCCGCCCTCGCAAGAGCGCAAAGAGACGCAGCTCAGCTGAGCGCGTCGATTTCCTCGTCGGTGAGCAGATCCGGGATGACCGTCACCGGGATCGGGAAGGCGGCCGCCTTGCCGGCGATCGACGACACCAGCGGACCGGGGCCCTCCTTTGCCGAGCCTGCGGCCAGAACCAGGATGGCGATGTCGCGATCCTCTTCGATGGCCGAATGGATCTGCTCGGTTGCTGCCCCTTCGCGGATGACGATTTCGGGTTCTATTCCGATGCGCTCGCGGACGGACTGCGCCACCTTGGCGAGCGTCGCTTCCGCCTCGTCGCGCGCTTCCGCACGCATGATTTCCTCGACCCCCAGCCATTGCTGGAAGTCGCCGTCGGCGATGACATAGAGCAGGACGAGACCGCCATTGGAATTCTTGGCGCGCATGCCAGCATAGTGGACAGCGCGGCCGCATTCCGGGGTATCGTCGATCACCGCCATGAATTTGCGGCGGTGACCTTCAAGTCGTGAGAGTCGGGTCGAGACCATGCGGCGAACATTACACTCCAGATAAGCCGCCGCAAGGCCTCATTTTCGCCTTTTACTGCAGAAATCCGATGATTTCGCGAACCTCGCTCATGGTCTTTTCCGCCCGCGCCCGGGCACGCTCGCCACCATCGCGAAGGATGGCGTCGATGTGGGCCGTGTCGCCCATCAGGCGGCGCATCTCGCCAGTGATTGGCGACAGAACCTCGACCGCCAGGTCGACCAGGGCCGGCTTGAACACCGAGAACTGCTGGCCACCGAATTCGCCCAGCACTTCTTCCTTGGTCTTGTCGGAAAGGGCCGCATAGATGCCGACGAGGTTTTCCGCCTCGGGGCGTCCCTTGAGGCCGTCGAGCTCGCTCGGGAGCGCATCCGGGTCGGTCTTGGCCTTGCGGATCTTCTTGGAGATGGTTTCGGCATCATCCATCAGGTTGACGCGCGAAAGATCCGACGGATCGGACTTCGACATCTTCTTGGTGCCGTCACGCAGCGACATGACACGCGGCGTTGCGCCGCCGATCAGCGGCTCCACCGGCGGGAAATAGGCATGAACAGGCTCTTCGCCGACGACCATGTCGACGCCGTAGCCACCACGACGGATGTGCTCCATGAAGTCGATATTGAATTTCTGGGCGATGTCGCGCGTCAATTCGAGATGCTGCTTCTGGTCGTCGCCGACAGGAACATGGGTGGCGCGATAGACGAGAATGTCGGCGGCCATCAGGCTCGGATAGGCAAGCAGGCCCAGCGAGGCGTTCTCGCGGTCCTTGCCGGCCTTGTCCTTGAACTGGGTCATCCGGTTCATCCAGCCGATACGGGCGACGCAGTTGAAGATCCACGCGAGTTCCGCATGCTGCGGCACGGCCGACTGATTGAAGACGATATGCTTTTCCGGATCGATGCCGGACGCGATGAAGGCTGCGGCGATCGAGCGGATCTGCCCCTTCAGGTCCTCATGCACGAGCTGCGCGGTGATCGAATGCAGGTCGACGACGCAATAGATGCAATCGTTGTTTTCCTGCAGAGCCACGAACTTGCGGATCGCGCCGAGATAATTACCGAGATGGAGGTTGCCCGTCGGCTGCACACCGGAAAATACGAGCGGCTTGAATTCGTTCATGTCGTCCTCAATAGGCTGGTGGAGGGCCCCAGGGTTCATCACCCATGTTGCTAACGGCATGGCTTATGCACGTCGGGCGGGGCGCGATCAAGTGGTGCGAATCCGAGTGGGCGACGCCGATTAAAATAGGCATCGCCGCTTCATCACCGGATGGTTCAGGCGTCTGCGTCCGGCGCTGGAGCAGGGTCTGCCTTGGCCTTCGCCTTGCGCTTGATGTTGCGGCGGATCATGCCGAGATTAGCGCCGCCGATACCGAAGGCGATCGCGAAATAGATCGCCATGGCGACGGCCACCAGACCGCAGAGCGTGGTTGCGCGCACGATCAACGGCGCTGCCGACGACACTTCGTAGGCCAACCACTGAAGAGCATAATGCAAGGCGAGCGCCATGCCGGCCGCGGCAATGACGAGACGGGGAATGCGGGTCAGAAGCGGAATGTCGCGTCCCCAATGGCCACGCCAGACGAGCATGCCGAACAGCAGCACGGCATTCACCCAGCCGGCAACGATTTCCGCCGTCGCGATGCCGCTTGCGCCCAGCCGCGGAAACAGCGTCAGCGCCAGCGACACGTTCACCGCAACCGAAATGCCGGCAAAGACCATCGGCGTGCGCGTGTCCTCGCGGGCAAAGAAGCCGGGGATGAACGCCTTGATCAGCACGAAAGCCGGCAGGCCGAGGCCGTAGATCGCCAGGATATGGCCGACGACCACCGTCGACGACGCGGAGAATTCACCACGTTCGAACAGCAGCCGGACAATCGGCTCCGACATGACAAGCAAGGCCGCCGCCGCCGGCAACGTCAGAAACAGGGTGAATTCCACCGAGCGGTTCTGCAGGTTCGCGGCCTCGTTGACGTTGCCGGAGCGCAGCGCGCGCGCCAGTTCCGGCAAAAGCACGGTTGCGACCGCAATGCCGACGACGCCGAGCGGCAGCTGGTAGATACGGTCGGCATAGACGAGCGACGACACAGCACCTTCCTGCGCCGAGGCGATGTTGGTGTTGATCAGGAGGTTGATCTGGGTGATGCCGCCGGTGATCGCGGCCGGCAACGCCAGCACCAGCAGCCGCCTGACATTGGCCGTCAGCCGCGGGCGGCGAAAGCCGATCTTGATGCCGGCGTCGCGCACCGCGACCCAGACGATCGCCAATTGCACGAGACCGGCCGCCATCACGCCCCAGGAGAGGCCGTAGCCGACCGCAATCGGATCCTGGCCGATGTACCAGGCATGGCCGAGGATGCCGATGAGGATGATATTGAGGAACACCGGAGCGATCGCCGCGGCGAAATAGCGGTGCAGCGAATTGAGCATTCCCGCCATCATCGCGGCAAGCGACATGCAGGCGAGATAGGGAAACATGATCGTCGCGAAGACGATGGTATTGCCGAGCTTCGCCGGATCATTGGCGAAACCGGGCGCGATCAGGTTGCTGACGATGAACGGCATCGTCAGTTCCATCACCACCGTCAGGAACAACAGCACGGTGAAGAGAACGCCGAAGACTTCTTCGGAGAACCGCCGCGCCCCTTCCATGCCGTTCGCCTCGATCTCCCTGGCAAAAAGCGGCACGAAGGCGGAATTGAATGCGCCCTCGGCAAAGAGCCGGCGAAAGGTGTTGGGCAGGCGGAAGGCGGTGTTGAAGGCATCGGCGACCGGGCCGGTGCCGAGGGCCGCCGCCATGAAGGTTTCGCGGATGAAGCCGAACAGACGGCTGCCGAGCGTGGCGCCGCCGACGGTTGCAAATTTCTTGACCAGACTCATGTTTCGGCTTTTGTCGTTCTTTGAGCGGAGGACGTGCCTACGGCAGGCGCGATGATGCCGGATGGCATCCGGTCTCGAACCTCGTCGGCCTCGTCGGCCATGACGGCCTTGAGGCGGGCGGCGATGTTCATCTGGCGGTTTTCACTGGTGACCTTCTGGCCGACGAGATCGGTGATGTAGAAGGTGTCGATGACCTTCTCGCCGAAGGTGGTGATGTGCGCCGAGGCAATGTCGAGCGAAAGGTCCGACAGGACGGCGGTGATCTCCGACAGCAGGCCGGGACGGTCGAGACACTCGACCTCGATGACCGTGAACTTGTTCGACAGCGTATTGCTGATCGTCACCTCAGGCGTAACAGTGAAGGCCTTGTTGCGCTTCTTGACCTTGGTGCGGCTGGCGATCACCTCCGGCAGCCGCTTGCGACCGGACAGCGCGTCCTCGATCAACCTGCCGATGCTGGCCGCCCGGCGCGTCTCGTCGCCGTCGACGGAAAACTCGCGGTTGACCAGGATCGTATCAAGCGCCCGGCCGTCCGAAGTGGTGAAGATCTGCGCGTCGACGATGTTGGCGCCCGCCGCAGCACAGGCGCCGGCGATGACCGTCAAGAGCCGCGGATGGTCGGGCGACAGCACGGTGATTTCGGTGATCGCATGGAACTGGTGCGTGCGCACCATGGTCGACAGCGCCTTGCCGGCGGCATCCGCCTCGCGGATGAAGCGGGCGTGACGCACCTGATCCTCGAGCGCCACGGTCAGCAGATAGGGTTGATAATGCAGCCGCACATAGGCTTCGCGCTCGCTTGCCGGCCAGTCGGTCAGCGCGTCGCTCAGCATCGTTGCCGCATGGGCAGCGCGCTCCTTGCGCGACAGCTCGGAGAAGCCGCCCGAAAGCAGGAGTTCGGTTTCATAATAGAGTGTACGGAGCAGCTGCCCCTTCCAGCCGTTCCAGACGCCCGGGCCGACGGCGCGGATGTCGCAGACGGTGAGGATCAAGAGCATCTTCAACCGGTCGAGCGACTGCACCCGCTCGGCAAAGTCGACGATGGTCTTGCGATCGTTGAGGTCGCGGGTCTGGGCGACCATCGACATTGTCAGGTGCTCGTCGATCAGCCAGGCGACAAGCTCGGTTTGCTTCGGCGTCAGGCCAAAGCGCGGGCAGAGCCGGCGCGCCACCTTGGCACCGGCGACCGAATGATCCTCCGGCCGACCCTTGGCGATATCGTGCAGAAGCACGGCGACGTAGAGCACCTCGCGGTCCTCGATCCCCGGCATCAGTTTGGCGACCAGCGGGTGGGCGTCCTCCTCGATGCCGCGCTCGACGCGCGAGAGAACGTCGACCGCGCGCAGCAGATGCTCGTCCACCGTATAGTGGTGGTACATGTTGAACTGCATCATCGAGACGATCTTGCCGAAATCCGGAATGAACCGCCCGAGCACGCCCGCTTCGTTCATGCGGCGAAGGATCAGCTCCGGCTTGCGGCGCGAGGTCAGGATCGACAGGAACAGCCGGTTCGCCTCCTCGTTCTCGCGCAGCTGCGGCTTGATCAAGCCGAGCGAGCGCGTCACCTGCCGAAGCGCTGCCGGGTGGAACTCGAGATTGTTGATGTCGGCGATGTGGAAGAAGCGCAAAAGGTTGACCGGATCGCGCTTGAACACATCGGGGCTCGAAAGTGCTATGCGCCCGCCGTCATCGACGAAGTCGAGCGTGCCGGCAATCTTGCGGCTGCGATGGGTGAAGCGGCCGATGATGCCGGAAAGGCCGGGCGCGTCCTTGGCCTGCTGGTCTTCGAGTGCGGCGCAGAAGATGCGGGTGAGATCGCCGACATCCTTGGCCACCAGGAAGTAGTGCTTCATGAAGCGCTCGACCGCCGAAAGGCCGGGGTGGTCGTGATAGCCGAGCGCCTCGGCGATCTCGCGCTGAATGTCGAAGGACAGCCGTTCCTCGGCCTTGCCGGTCAAGAAATGCATGTGGCAACGCACCGCCCAGAGGAAATCCTCCGCCTTCTGGAACAGCTTGTATTCCGTGCGGGAGAGGACGCCGAGCTTGATCAGATCGGCCGAATCCTTGACCCGGTAAAAATACTTGGCGATCCAGAACAGTGTGTGCAGGTCTCGAAGCCCGCCCTTGCCTTCCTTGACGTTGGGCTCGACGAGATAGCGCGTGTCGCCGGCCTTGCGGTGGCGCTCGTCGCGTTCGGCAAGCTTGGCGGCGATGAAGTCCGGCCCGGTGTTGCGCACGATCTCATGGTCGAAGCGCGTTTCGAGTTCAGCCGCCAGCGTTTCGGAACCACAGATATAGCGGGTCTCGAGGATTGCCGTGCGGATCGTCATGTCGGCACGCGAGAGCCGGATGCAGTCCTCGATCGTGCGGGTGGCGTGGCCGACCTTGAAGCCCAGATCCCACAGGATGTAGAGCATGAATTCGATGGCGGGCTCGGCCCAGACGGCCTTCTTCACCGGCAGCAGGAAGAGCAGGTCGATGTCCGAGCCGGGTGCCAGCGTGCCGCGGCCGTAACCGCCAACGGCAGCGACAGCGATGCGGCTTGCCGGGGCTGCATTGGCGGCATCGAAAATCTCGTTGAGCACGAAATCATGCAGCACCGTGATCAGCTGGTCCTGAAGCCAGGAGATACGCTCGGCGCAAAGGATACCGCCGCCATCGCCAGCAAACAGTTCGCGCGCCTTGGCGCGGCCTGCAACATTTGCCTGTTTGAAGGCCGCAAGCAGTGCCTGACGCATCGGTTCGCGCTGCTCGGCGTGGGCCGAGGCGATGAAGTCGCATTTCGCCCGAAGCGCCGCGACGTCGAGAATTTCGGGAAAGGAAGTTTCGTGTCTGCCCATGAAGTGCCGAGGGGCGTCCTGTCCGACTGGTTGCGTGGTCCGCTGCATGAAGAGCATTCCTGCATGCTCCCATCCGATCAAGGCCGAACCGGGACGTTGCAGCATTTCAAAATTAATACAGGCTCATCGCCACGCCCTCGAAAGGCGCGCGGCGCTGTATAGCCTTTTTCACCGACGCATGCACAGGAAAAACGGTATGCCCGTCACCGGGCGCTCAGTTCCTTTTTCAGGGCGTAGAGTGCGTCCAGCGCCTCGCGCGGCGTCATATCGTCGGGGTTGAGTGCCTTCAGCGCCTCGTCAACCCTGGAGTTTCCAGCGGGCTTGGCTTCCTCGCGCCGGATCGCCACCTGGAACAACGGCAGATCGTCGATCAGCTGGCTTGCGGGGTTCTTGCGATCGGCGTCTTCGAGCTTGGCAAGCACGTCCTTGGCCCGAGCCACGACCGAAGCCGGCAGACCGGCAAGACGGGCGACCTGAATACCGTAGGAACGGTCGGCGGCACCCGGCCCGACCTCGTGCAGGAAGATCACGTCGCCGTGCCACTCTTTGACGCGCATGGTCGCATTCGAAAGCCGGCCGAGCTTTTCCGAAAGCACGGTCAGCTCGTGGAAGTGGGTCGCGAACAATCCGCGGCAGCGGTTCGCCTCATGCAGATGCTCGACGGCTGCCCAGGCAATCGACAGACCGTCGAAGGTCGCAGTGCCTCGGCCGATCTCGTCGAGGATCACCAGCGAGCGATCGGTCGCCTGATTGAGGATTGCCGCCGTCTCGACCATCTCGACCATGAAGGTCGAGCGTCCGCGGGCAAGATCGTCGGAGGCGCCGACGCGCGAGAACAGGCGGTCGACAATGCCGATATGGGCGCTTGCGGCGGGAACGAAGGTGCCCATCTGCGCCATGATCGCAATCAGCGCGTTCTGCCTGAGGAAGGTCGACTTACCGCCCATGTTCGGACCGGTCAGAAGCCAGATCGCCCCGCCCTCTTCGCCTGTTGGCGGCGACAGATCGCAGCCATTGGCAACGAAGGCGTTGGACGCCTGACGCTTCAAGGCTTGCTCGACGACGGGATGGCGGCCGCCTTCGATGGCGAACATGCGCGTGTGGTCGACGATGGGGCGAGCATAGTTCTGCTCTTCGGCAAGCGTCGCGAGGCCAGCCGAAACGTCGACGGTCGCAAGCGCCAGCGCCGCAGCCTTGATGATTTCGGCCGCCGCCACGACGTCTGATGTCATCGCCTCGAACGCGGCAAGCTCGATCGACAGCGCCCGGTCGGCCGCATTGGCGATCTTGCTCTCAAGCTCGGCAAGCGCTGTCGTGGTGAAGCGCATCGCGTTCGCCATGGTCTGGCGATGGATGAAGCGGGCGCGGCCCTCGTCGGTGTCGGTCATCGAGCCGGCATTGCCCGCCGTCACCTCGATGAAATAGCCGAGCACGTTGTTGTGCTTGATCTTCAGCGACTTGATGCCGGTCTTTTCGGAATATTGCAGCTGCAGCCCGGCGATAACCCGGCGTGACTGGTCGCGCAGCCCCCGCACCTCGTCGAGATCGGCACTTGCCCCTTCCCGCAGGAAGCCGCCGTCGCGCTTCAGAAGCGGCAATTCGTCGGCAAGCATCGTATCGAGGTGGTCGAGGACGGCCGATGGCAGGGCATCGATCGCCGCCCGTGCCTCGACAAGCTCCTCAGACAGATTGCCGGAAGCCATCAGCCGGGAGATCGTTGCCGCTGCCTTGAGGCCCGCCTGGATGGCGCCGAGGTCGCGCGGGCCGCCGCGGCCAAGCGCCAGCCGCGACAACGCACGCGGCATGTCGGGGGCGCGACGAAGAGAATCGCGCAGATCGCCGGCAAAGGAGGGCTGGCTGGCCAGAATCTCGATCGAATCCAGCCGCTGGTTGATGCGATCGGGATCGGTCAGCGGTGACATCAGCCGTTCGGCCAGGAGCCGCGCTCCGCCGCTCGTCACGGTTCGGTCGAGCGCTTTCAAAAGCGTGCCTTCGCGGGCGCCCGACAGGGTTTTGACGAGCTCGAGGTTGGCCCGCGTCGCCGGATCGATGAACAATGTCGAGGCAGCGCTCTCACGCTCGGGTGTGCCGAGAGCCGGACGTTCGGCAAGCTGGGTCTTTTCGACATAGGAGATGGCAGCGGATGCCGCCGCCAGTTCGGCGCGCGAAAAGCTGCCGAAACCATCGAGCGTCTTGACGCCGAAGTAGCGGGCGATGCGGCCCTCGGCCGTGGCGCTGTCGAACAGCACGCCCGGCTGCGGCACGGCCACCCGGCCGAGCACGTCGAACACGGGACGCAGTTCCGGGTCGTGGAAGACGGTGTCGGCGAGGATCAGTTCGCGCGGCTCGATGCGCAGGATGTCGGCGAGCAACCGGCTCTCACCGGTTTCGGCGAGCCTGAAGATGCCGGTCGAGATATCGATCCAGGCCAGCGCATAGGCCGGCTCCGAACCGCTCTTGATGCGGGCGAGCGCCATCAGATAGTTGGTCTCCGAGGGCGAAAGCAGCTTCTCCTCGGTGATCGTCCCCGGTGTCACCAGCCGGACGACGTCGCGGCGCACGACTGATTTGCTGCCGCGCTTCTTGGCTTCGGCAGGATCCTCGACCTGCTCGCAGACCGCGACGCGAAAGCCGAGACCGATCAGTTTCTGCAGATAATCGTCGGCCGCATGCACCGGCACGCCGCACATCGGGATTTCCTGTCCCATATGCTGGCCGCGTTTCGTCAGCGTGATGCCGAGCGCCCGCGAGGCTTCGACTGCGTCCTGGAAGAACAGCTCGTAGAAGTCGCCCATGCGGTAGAAAAGCAGCGAATCCGGGTTGTTCGCCTTGATCTCGATGAACTGCTCCATCATCGGCGTCGCCGTGGAGCGGCTCTCCTCGGTCGCCAGTTCGGCTGCAGAAAACACCTCGCCGGAGCGGCTCGATTGGTCTGTCACGAAATTCATGATTGTCCCGAAAAAAGAGATGGCACACTATCCGCAAGCAATTATAGACGACAACCATAAAGAGACGCCCCGACAGGGTCGCCCACAGGAGGATAGAGGAAACATGCCGGCCACCGACAAGACCGATCGCACTATGACGAGCGTCACCGCGCAGGAAGCGCTCGATTTTCACTCGCAGGGTCGTCCCGGAAAGCTGGAGATTTCCCCCACCAAGGCCATGGCCACGCAACGCGACCTGTCTCTCGCTTATTCACCGGGCGTTGCAGTGCCGGTCCTGGCGATCGCCGAGGATCCCGCCACCGCCTACGATTACACGACACGCGGCAACATGGTCGCGGTCATCTCCAACGGCACGGCCATCCTCGGCCTCGGCAATCTCGGAGCGCTCGCCTCCAAGCCGGTCATGGAAGGCAAGGCGGTGCTGTTTAAGCGCTTCGCCGACGTCGATTCGATCGACCTTGAGGTCGACACCGAGAACGTCGACGAGTTCATCAACTGCGTGCGCTTCCTCGGCCCCTCCTTCGGCGGCATCAACCTCGAGGACATTAAGGCGCCGGACTGTTTCATCATCGAGCAGAAGCTGCGCGAGGTCATGGACATTCCAGTGTTCCATGACGACCAGCACGGCACAGCGATCATCGCAGCCGCCGGCCTCATCAACGCGCTGACGTTGACCGGACGCGACTTCAAGACCACCAAGCTCGTCTGCAACGGCGCCGGCGCCGCGGCCATCGCCTGCATCGAGCTCATCAAGGCGATGGGCTTCAACCCGGAAAACGTCACCCTCTGCGACACCAAGGGCGTGATCTTCCAGGGCCGCACCGAAGGCATGAACCAGTGGAAGTCGGCGCATGCGGTCAAGACCGACCGCCGCACGCTTGCCGAAGCGCTCGAGGGTGCTGACGTGGTCTTCGGCCTTTCGGCCAAGGGCGCGCTGTCGGAGGACATGGTCCGCTCGATGGCGCCGCGGCCGATCATCTTCGCCATGGCCAACCCGGATCCGGAAATCACCCCGGAAGAGGTCGCCCGCATCCGCGACGACGCGATCGTCGCGACCGGCCGTTCGGACTACCCAAACCAGGTCAACAACGTACTCGGCTTCCCCTATATCTTCCGCGGCGCGCTCGACGTGCGCGCCTCGACGATCAACGACGCGATGAAGATCGCCGCGGCGGAAGCGCTCGCAAGCCTCGCCAAGGAAGACGTGCCGGACGATGTCGCGGCCGCCTACCAGGGCAACCGCCCGCGCTTCGGCGCGCAGTACATCATCCCGGTTCCCTTCGACCCGAGGCTGATCTCGGCGATCCCGATGGCCGTTGCCAAGGCGGCGATGGAAACCGGCGTCGCACGCAAGCCGATCGTCGATCTCGAAGCCTATGGCCGCCAGCTTTCCGCCCGCCGCGACCCGATTGCCTCGACGCTGCAACGGATCTACGAGCGCGTCCGGCGCCAGCCGAAGCGCATCGTCTTTGCCGAAGGTGAAGAAGTGCAGGTCATGCGCTCGGCGATCGCCTATGCCAACCAGCAGCTCGGCACCGCGATCCTGCTCGGCCGCGAGGACCGCATGCGCGAGACCGCGGAGCGCGAGGGCATCGATCTCGACCGCCCCGGCATCCAAATCGTCAATGCCCGGGTTTCCAAGCGGGTCGGAGCCTATACCGACTACCTCTACGCGCGCCTGCAGCGCAAGGGCTCCCTGTTCCGCGATGCCCAGCGCCTGATCAACAACGACCGCAACCACTTCGCCGCGTGCATGGTCGCGCTCGGGGATGCCGACGGCATGGTCACGGGCATAACCCGCAACTATTCGACGGCGCTTGACGATGTGCGCCGCTGCATCGACCCGAAGCCGGGCCACCGGGTCATCGGCGTGTCGATCGCCCTCTGCCGCGGCCGCACCGTTCTGGTCGCCGACACGGCCGTACACGACATGCCGTCGTCGGAAGAACTCGCCGATATCGCCGAGGAAGCAGCCGGCCTCGCCAAGCGCCTCGGCTACGTGCCGCGGGTGGCGATGCTGGCCTATTCGACCTTCGGCCATCCCTCGGGCGAACGCTCGGAGCGGGTGCGCGAGGCGGTCAACATTCTCGACAAGCGCCGTGTCGACTTCGAATATGACGGCGAGATGGCCGCCGACGTGGCGCTCAATTCGCGGGTGATGGAGCAGTATCCCTTCTGCCGCCTTTCAGGCCCTGCCAACGTGCTCGTCATGCCGGCGTTCCACTCCGCCTCGATCTCGACGAAGATGCTGCAGGAACTCGGCGGCTCGACCGTCATCGGTCCCCTGCTCGTCGGTTTCGACAAATCGGTGCAGATCGTTTCGATGTCGGCGAAGGATTCCGACATCGTCAACATGGCGGCAATCGCTGCCTACAACGCCGGAATGTAGACTCGGTAATTGATGTCCGATTTCGGGACACACCCTGCTCCAGCGATGAACAGGGTGTGTCGAGCCGATGCAGAAACAGCATGGATCTGCATACAAAAGAAGAGCTCGACACCCTTGGGAAAGGGGTCGAGCTCAATACATGATGGAAGACTTACTTCCAGTGCGATGAAAATAATATGGAGACAGAGCGCAATATACGCCAATCTCATATGAAGCTGGCGGTTCTCTCCGTTATTTATTCTATAATTTCGTCATGAAACCAAATTACTTCTTGACAAGACTAGTCCATCTTTCGACATCGAAAGTCAAACCCATCCTTAATATCTGGTTAATTGCGTCAAGCGCCTGTCAGGATACAGACGTGGCAAACCGCCCGGCATCCGCACCGTAGTAATTGAGATAGCGGCCGGAGATGTTGCTGATCGGCAGAACGATCAGCACGTCGGTGGTGCGGAACGCATGGTCGACCACCGCGCCGTCGCCGACCATGGCCCCAAGGCGCATGTAGCCCTTGATCAGCGGCGGCAAGGCGGCCAGAGCCTTCTTCGGATTGATGGCCTCTACCGGCATCATGTCCATGGTCCGGTGCAGTTCGGGGCGGGCGCCGACGGCCCATTCGTCGCGAGCAAGGATATTGTGGTGAAGGAAGGAAAGCGCCAGCGCATGTTCGGCGGGGACGACGCCTGGAAACGATCCGCAGCCGAACATGGCATCGACACCGTATCTCAGAGCATAGGCCCAGTTACCCTGCCAGAGCAGTTCCACGGTGCGCTTCGTGCGGTAATCCGGCAGCACGCAGGAGCGTCCGAGCTCCATGAAGCGCTTGCTGGAGTGGCGGGAGAGAAGTGCTCCGACATCGAATTCCGAAGCGGAGTAGAAGCCGCCGGCGCGCTCGGCCACGTCCTGGCGCAGCAGGCGGTAGGTGCCGACGATCTGGTCTTCCGGATCACCCTCGATCGCCGTGTCGAGCACAAGCAGATGATCACAGATCGCGTCCCAGCTGTCGACGTCGCGCTTGCGACGGTCGGCGTCCGGCCCGACCTGCGCCTTCATTTCCTCGACAAAAACCTTGTAGCGCACCGCCTGCGCCGCATCGATCTCCGATGCGCTGCGTGCAAGCCGGGTCTCAAGATTAGCTATTCGGCCGAGAACGTCGGTCGCCGGGGCGGTCATTGTCTTGCCGACGCAAGCTTGAGAAGTGTCTACCACGCTCGTCGAATCCAGAAGGTCGATCGTCATCCGCGTCATCCCGAATCATTCGTATCTGCCGGGCTTAGACCACGTTTCTGCAACAACATAGTGACATGAAAACGGAGCACAACCCCCCGCTCGGGCGTTGATACCGTTACGACTTGAGCGCTTACCGTATCTCGAGAAGGCGGCTTATTTCAGCCATCAACCACTGCGGATCCGCCGGCTTGGGCAGTACGACGTCGGCGCCGGCCGCGACAAGTCTGTCCCTGATCTCCAGCCGTGCATCGGACGTCAGCACGATCACCGGAAGGCGCCGGCCCGGCCGCATCGCTTCGTTCTCCCGCAGGCGTTTCAGCATCGAAAATCCGTCGCCGCCCGGCATGTTGAGATCGGTGACGACCAGTTCCGGCATCGCCTGGACCTGATCGCCGGTCCCGGAGAGGATCTGATCGACGGCGCCAAAATCCGTCACCAGCCGGACCGTCTGTCCGGCGCGCTCCAGCACCGTGCGCACGATCAGCGCATTGACCGGATCGTCCTCCGCCAAAAGGATGCAGCGCGGGCTCTGCCTGGCGGGCGCAATTGTCGGTTCCTCGCGAAGGATCGGCCGGTTGTCGTTGATGGCATCGCGCTTCTCGATACCCTTCAACCGTCCGAGCAGGACTTCGACCAGCGACTTCTCGCGCAACGGGCGGATCAGCCAAGCCTCGTAACCGTCCATCTGATCGACAGGGTGATTGTTGCGCTCCTCCGGGTTGATCAGGTAGGTCCGGCGCACGTCGAGGCGCGCGACGGCCGGCTGCAAGGCGAGAATCTGCTTGAACTGACCGGCGTGGCGGTGATCGACGATGATATCGGTCAATGGCGCGCCGCCGGAAAGAACATCCGAGATGACGTTCTGGGCGGCGGCCAGCGTCGTTGCCCGATGGCAACGCCCGCCGAGCGTGGCGATGGTGGCAGAGAGTGCCGCGGATGCTGGCCCATCCGGCGCCATCACCAGGACATGCGATTGGGCGAGCCTCTGGCGCCGCTCCGGCGCTACCCGCTCGACTTCGGCGAGTGGCAGGCGGATCTCGAAGCGGCTGCCGCGGCCGGACGCGCTCGACGCTGTCAGGCTGCCGCCGCAGGCCTGCATGATCCGGCGCGAGATCGCCAGTCCGAGCCCCGTACCCTTGGCGCGCTGCTCGTGATTGCCGGCCTGTTCGAACTCTTCAAAGATGCGTTTCAGTTCGTCGCCCGACATGCCGGGACCGGTGTCGTCGATGAGGATTTGCACGCAATCCTCGACGATGTCGGCACTGACAAAAACACCGCCGACCTCCGTGAACTTCACAGCATTGCCGATGACATTGAACAGCACCTGGCGCAGGCGGGCTGCATCGAACTCCATCAGCGCCGGCACGTCGGCCGTCACGGTAGCCCCGATCTCGATGCCCTTTTCATGCGCGCGGTTGGAAAGCATCTCGACGACGCTCTCGATCACGCCGCGCGGATCCTGTCGCGAGGGCCGGAACTGGAAACGCCCTGAAGACAGCGACGAGAAATCGATCAGGTCCTCGACGAGCTGTACCAGGGCATGGCCGGACTGCTGCATGCCGGCAAGATAGTTCTTCTGCTCGCTCGACAGCCGGGTCTGGCCGAGCAGATGGCTCATGCCGAGGATGCCGGACAGCGGCGTGCGGATTTCATGGCTGACGGTTGCAAGCAGCCGCGATTTCGCCTGGCTCGCGTCCTCGGCGCGGCGGCGCGCGTCTTCACGTTCACGTGCAGCACGGGCTTCCTCCGTCACATCGCGCGCGATGCTGTGGCGCATCAGCCGACCGTTCGCCGGATCCCGGGCGATGACATCGTGCCAATCGTAGAGGCGCAGCCCTTCGGATGCGGCAATCAGCACGAGGTAGTGATTGGGTTCGATCTTCGGTTCGAAGTTCAGGCCGATGGCGGCACAAGTCAGCCCCCTGGCATCATCGATGCCGCAGGCGCGATGAAAGGCGGCATTGGCATGGACGATCTTGCCATCCATGCCGCGCATGATCGCCAGATCTCCGAGCGCATCGTGGATGGTCGAAAGCAGCGCCGAAGTTTCCTGGCGATCCCAGTCGCCATCGTGCCTTGCCTCCACGCACTGTCTATCGCTGTCGGCGGCCCTGATGCCATCGGCGATCAGGAGCAACACGCCCGCAAGGCCGGCCGCCGCAACCGCCGCGGAAAACAGATAAAGACCGGCGGCGATACCGAGCGCAAGCACGAGGCCAGAGGCGATGACCCCCAAAGATGCCAGCGAAAGACGACGCAGGGAGTAGGCCGATGCCACGGGCTTCGACACCGATCCGATGCCGTCCGCCCTGCCGGCAGCGGACATCGCACCGCTGGTTCGGGCTTGTGCACCGAAACCGGATTCGATCTGCTCTAGCAATCGTGACGGCTCGCTCATGCCATTCAGCTAACACGGCAAGCGTTCCGAATGGCTTCAGCGCATCGATAAAATCTTAGCGGTTTGCCTTTTTCGCCTGCAGCAGCTCGTCGAGAATGATCGCGCCGGCGCCAACGGTGATGAAACTGTCGGCCAGGTTGAAGACCGCGAAAGACCACGTCTGCGTATGGAAGAGGATGTAGTCGATGACGTAGCCGAAGATCAGCCGGTCGACGAGGTTGCCGAGCGCACCGGCAATGATCAAGGCGTAGCCGAAATGCGCGAAGAACCTGTCCTTCGGCGTGCGCCGCCACAGCCACAGAACGAAGGCAACGACGACAAGGCGCATGCCGACGATGAACCAGCCTTCCATGCCCGACAGCATCGAGAAGGCGACGCCGTAATTGTAGGTGCGGTAGAGCGCCAGCATCGGCACGACCGGAACCGCCTCATTGAACGGCAGATAGGATTCGACCAGATATTTGATCAGCTGGTCGGCGGCGAGCGCGAGGGCGATGAAGACCGCGATCGGGAGCGGCCGCGAAAACAATACCTGCTTTTCGCTCATGCGCCGGCATCCAGCGCCAGCAGATGACGTCGCGCCTCAAACAGCATGATGCCGGTGGCGATCGCCAGGTTGAGGGAATCGGCACGCCCCGCCTGCGGAATGCGGGCCAGCGCTCCGGCCTCACGGGCAAGCTCTTCCGGAAGGCCAGCCTGTTCGTTGCCCATCAGCAACACGACCGGTTTCGACTTGTAGTCGATCGTCCGGTAGTCGACCGAACCGGCCAGATGCGTGGCGACGACCTTTACACCGGCCTGCTTCTGCCATTTGACGAAGTCATCGGCGCTGGCGCGCACGACCGGCATGGCGAAGACCGAGCCCATCGTCGCCCGCACCGTCTCGAGCGAGAACGGATCGGTCGTTTCCCCGACGAGAATGATGCCGGAGGCACCGGCGGCATCGGCCGTGCGGATAATCGTGCCGAGATTACCCGGATCGCGAACACGGTCGAGCGCCACATAGGTTTCGCCGAGCTGCGGGCGGATCTCCTTCAGCGCCCGGTAGCGCTGCTCGAAGATGCCGACGACCATCTGCGGATTGTCGCGCCGGGTGATCGTCGAGAGCACCTTTTCGCTGACCTCGAGCACCAGACCGCCCCGGGCAAAGGTCTTTGCTGCGACCTGTTCCACATGCGGCTTGCCCTTGGCCGCCTTGGCGTAGATCAGCGTCTTGATCTTCCAGCCGAGATCGAGCGCATCGATCACCAGTTTCAAGCCTTCGGCCATGAAGGACCGTGTCTCGTCGCGGTGCTTCTTCTGCGCCAGCAACTTGATGTCCTTGATAATAGGATTGGTGAGGCTGGTGACTTCCTTCACCTGTCCGACGCGGCCTGCGCCGTGTTCGCTTCTGTCATTGCTCATTACGGCACCCAGCGGCTGAAGAGAGAAGTCGAAAGCGCCCGTCCCGGCTCGTGGCCGTCAAGGCCGCCTTCGCGGATGATGAGTTCGCCCGATTCCACCCGGCCGCCGCGGCCGCGCATCGTCTCGCGCATCAGTTCATGGATCGAGTAGAAGCTGGCGCGGATCGAATAGGCGGTCAGCACTAGGCCGCGCGCTTCGGGCGACAGGATTTCGCGGCAGATGTCGAGCATCGCAGCCAGGTGGTCGAAAAGCTGCCAGACCTCGCCGTTCGGACCGCGGCCGAACTTTGGCGGGTCGGTCAGGATGATGTCATAGCGGCTGCCGCGACGTTCCTCGCGCTGAATGAACTTCATCGCGTCGTCGCAGATCCAGCGGATCGGCAGCTTTTCGGCGCGCGCCAGCGCCTGGTTTTCCCGGGCCCAGCCAATCGCCTTCTTCGAGGCGTCGACATGGGTGACCTCGGCACCGGCCTTGGCGGCGATCAGCGAGGCGACCCCGGTATAACCGAACAGGTTGAGGACCTTCAGGGGGCGGCGGGCCGCCTCTACCTGGTCCTTCACCCAGCTCCAGTGGGCGAGCTGCTCGGGAAACACGCCGACATGGCGGAAGGACGTGAAGCGGCCATGGAATTCGGTGCCGAGAAGCTGCATCGGCCAGGTCTCGCCAAGAACGGCGCCGGGAAAACGCCAGCGGCCCATGCCGTCCTCGTCGGTGTCGCCGGTGAAGATTGCGTCGGCATTCTCCCATACACTGGCGGGCAGGGTACGCGGCCAAAGCGCCTGCGCCTCGGGGCGCACGATGCGATAGGGTCCGTACTGCTCAAGCTTTTCGCCGGCGCCGCTGTCGATCAGATGATAGCCGGAAACACCCGACGTTTCGAGAATGAGCGGCACCTGTTCGCCCGGCTTGTCGCCGGTGCGCCGTGGGATGACGCGCGCCGGTGCCTCGTTTTCGGGCTGTGCCCGCGGAGGCCGCTCGCGCGGCTCTGCAACTTTCGCCGTTGCCTGGATGGTGGCCCGTTCTTTGAAATCGCCCGACTTGGCAAACGGTGGACGCTTCTTTTCATGGCGGCCACCGCCACGCGCCTCGGCACCACGGCCCTTCGCCGTCGTCACGGAGGCATTCTTCGACCGCCGGTCCTTTTCCTTCACGCTGAGATCCCTGGGCTTTGTTTTGTCACGAGGCGCTACCCTCCCGGATATCGGATGTAAACGGGCCTGCACCATGAGGTATGCCGCCGCACCCCGGATTTCGAGGCGAAGCTTTTTCTGTTGGTGCAAATAGCACCGCTCATGCTCTTGGCAAAGCCGTTTCCGATTTGCCAAGATCGGTGCGGAAGCGACACTTGCATAATTCCACCGTCCGGCATCAACTTACGGACAGGATTGTAAAGCGAATTCAAAAGATTACATCAACCTCGCGCGTCCTTGTCGACGCACGGCACCGTCAGTGGGAGGAAAGCGCATGGACATGACCGGCGAAGAACGCATCTCGGCACCGCGCGATGCCGTGTGGCGCGGCCTCAACGATCCGGAAATCCTCAAGCGTTGCATCCCGGGCTGTCAGTCGATCGAGATGAAATCTCCGACCGAGCTTTCGGCCGTCGTCAAGATCAAGATCGGGCCGGTCTCGGCCTCCTTTACCGGCGACGTCATCCTGTCGAACCTCAACCCGCCCGAAAGCTACACGATCTCCGGTGAGGGAAAGGGCGGCATTGCCGGTTTTGCCAAGGGTGGCGCGGATGTGACCCTGGTCGACGACGGTGCGGAGACGCTGCTGCGCTACGACGTCAAGGCGCAGATCGGCGGAAAGCTAGCGCAGCTCGGATCCCGGCTGGTCGATTCGACCGCCAAGAAGCTGGCGCAGCAGTTCTTCACGGATTTCGGCGCAGCGATCGGCGGCCCGGCGGAAGCGGCCGGCTGAAGGGCATGGCCGCCCTGCCATTCAGTTCTGCGGGGCGGCGAGTGTCGCCTGGGTGGCCAGCTTCTCTGCCTGGCTGCGGTGCTTTTCGGCTTCGCGATGCCATTTCAGCGCCTCGGTCGCTTCATTGCGCGCACGCCGACGGTACTTGCCCTGGCTAAACCAGGTCGCGGCGGCACCCAGAATCAACCCGACGACGACGGCAAGAAACAGGAAAACAAAGAACGGCGCGCTCACGGACAGCACGCTGTCTTCGGGCCGGAACGGATTGAGGGCCAGCGTGACGCTCTGGCGATTGGCGACGCTGAGCACGATCAGAATGACGCCGACCGGGATGAGAACGATGATGTTGACCAGTTTCTTGAGCATTCAGCCGCTCCAGTTTTCCGGATCATCGACAGGCCTTGGCAGCGATGGCGACAATCCGGACTCATGACGATCGGGCGGGATGATCAGTCTTCATCGTCCCCGTTCATGCCCGGGTTCAGCCGCTCGCGCAGCTCCTTGCCGGTCTTGAAGAACGGCACCCACTTTTCCTCGACAAAAACCGAATCGCCGGTGCGCGGATTGCGACCGGAGCGCGACGGCCGGTTCTTGACGGAGAAAGCACCGAAACCGCGCAGTTCGACACGGTTTCCGGCAGCCAGCGCATCTGTGATCTCATCGAGCACCGCGTTGACGATGTTTTCGACGTCGCGGTGATAGAGATGCGGATTGCGAGCTGCAACAATCTGCACCAGTTCTGACTTGATCACTGTCGCCCCCTTAAATTCTTGTTTGTTTTGCTTTTTCGGTCTGCATTGTGATTGCCGCAAGAATATGGCCGACGCTCACTTGGCGCGGGCGGCCATGTTACGGATCAGGCTGGGCATATGCTGCCATCCTCATTGAGCATCAACCTGCCAAACCGAAACAAGACCGTCAAGAAACAACTTGTCACCCCCGATTTTTTCGAGACCCCTCATGGCCGGAAAAGCGTCATATCCCAACATCTTGACCCACTCCGAGACGGCCGATCCGAGGCCGAAAGGCAGAGTCCGGCGCGGCGCATCCCAATCAACCAGAGGAAGGTCCTTCGACACCTTCCTGTCGGCCAGGAAGGTGCGGACTTCGTCATCGCCGCCAAGCTTGTCGACGAGCTTCAGGCCCAGCGCCTGGCGGCCGGTGAAAATCCGCCCGTCGGCCAGCAGAAGCGCCTCGTCGCGCGACAGCTTGCGACGCTCTGCCACCATATCGACGAACCAGCCATAGCTGTCATCGATCATCGCCTGGATCATTGCCTTGGCTTCATCGCTCGCGGGATGGAAGGGGGACGGCTCGGCCTTCAGCGGCCGCGACTTGATCGATTCCAGCGAGACGCCAAGCTTGTCCATCAGCTCCTTGACCTGGGGATACTGGAAGATGACGCCGATCGAGCCGGTGATCGAGCTTTCGCCGGCGATAATCGTATCGCCGGCAAGCGCGATCATGTAGCCGGCGGAGGCGGCTAGCGTGCGAATATCGGAAACCACCGGCTTCTTGGCGGCGACCTTGCGGATCGCCTTGTAGATGACCTCGCCGCCATAGGTGGTGCCGCCGGGCGACGATATGGTGACCACCAGTGCCTTGACCGAATCGTTGTCCTCGATCCGTTGAAGCCGCTCCAGCAATTCGCGATCGTCCTGGATCAATCCCGAAATCGTCACACGGGCAACATGATCGCGGGCACGCCCTGCGGTCTCCGCCCAGCCCGACCAGAACAGAATGACCAATGCCACGACGGCGAGCAGGCCGGCGACGATCCAGCGCCAGAAACTCAGCTTCCTGCGCAGGCTGCGGCGATCGGCGATGGCTAGTTCATCCATGTGGGTTTCTCCCGAATTTGTTGGCGCAGCTTCTGTCAGTTTCCGATGGAACATGCTATCTGCGCGGCAGGTGGCATATTCAATAGACGCGGTCGGTCACGGTTAAAAGCCGTGCCCGCCGTTTTCCTGTCTTCACGAAGTTTTTTGCGGCGCCATTGTGCAGCTGCAAAAAGTATCCATATTTGCGACGACTTACACGAATGTATGTAAAATGCGGTTCTCGACGATCCGCGGGAAAGCAACGGAACCAACAGGTCTTCACATGTTAGATCATGCGCCAGCCCCCGGCTTCTTTGCCGATTCGGGTGCGAGCTCGTCGGACGCCTACGCGCTCGCGGCGCGGCATTCGGCGCGCGTCCGGCGTCTGAAGATCATCCTGCCTGTCGTCGCCGGCATCATCGCGGCGATCTTTGCCGCCATTTCCTTCGTGCGCGCCTTCATGCCGGTCGATCTGCAGCTCGACAGTGCAACGATCGAGGATGGCAAGATCGTCATGCAGAACCCTGCGATTGCCGGGCGCAACAAGCAGGGCATCAGCTATTCGATGAAGGCGCAGCGCGCGCTGCAGGATATCGTCAATCCCGATATCATCACGCTGCAGACGATCCATGCCGAAATGCCGGTGAACGAAAAGCTGATCGCCACGGTGGACGCGACCAACGGCATCTACGACCGCGGGGCCAACACGCTCGACATGAACGCCCCGTTCACGATTACAATGAATAATGGCGTCAACGCCGATTTCCAATCGGCCTATCTGGACATCAATGCCGGCGAAATGGAAACAAAACAACCGATTGCGATCAGCATGAAGGGCGGTTCGATCATTGCGCAGCGGCTGCGAATGACGGATAAGGGACGCATAGTAACATTCGAGGGCATGGTGAGGGTCAATCTCGAACCCGCCGCCATCCGCAAGAACACGAATTAGGATCTGGTGCATCCATGTCGGTTTTACCCGCTACTTTTTTCAGGATTTCAGCCAGCCTGGCCGTTGCCGGCATCGGCGCATTGATGATCGTTTCAGGCGCGTCAGCCCAGGCCACATCGAGCAAGATGAAGGGCCTCGAATTGTCGAACGACAAGCCGATCCAGATCGAAAGCGACAAGCTTGAAATCAAGGACCCAGAAAGCAAGGCGATCTTTACCGGGAACGTCAAGGTCGTGCAGGGCACAACGACGCTTCAGGCCGGGAGCATGACGGTCTTCTACAAGTCCGGCGCAGGCTCGGTCTCGAGCGGCGACGCCGACATCGAGCGGATCGAAGTCAGCCAGCGCGTCTTCCTCAGCTCCGGCACCCAGCAGGCAACCGCTGACAGCGGCGAGTTCAACATGACCAAGCAGACCTTCGTATTGAAGGGCGAGAAGGTCGTTCTGTCGGAAGGCAAGAACGTGTTCGTCGGCTGCCAATTGAATGTGCAGATGAACACGGGCGAAGCGCAGCTCGAAGCCTGTGGCGGTCGGGTGCAGATCCAGCTCGACCCGAAGTCACAGAAGAAGAACTGACGTAGACCCGCTCGTGCAACTCCCCTTCCTTCACAAGCGCAAGCGCGTCCGCAAACCGTCGGCGGCCACACCAGCCGCGACCGGTCACGCGGTCGACAAGGCGCGTTATGACGGCACACTGATCGCGCGTGGCCTGACAAAGTCCTATCGCGAGCGGCGCGTGGTCAATGGTGTGTCGCTGGTCGTTCGCCGCGGGGAGGCAGTCGGTCTCCTCGGCCCGAACGGTGCCGGCAAGACCACATGCTTCTACATGATCACCGGCCTCGTGCCTGTCGACGAAGGCTCGATTGAGATCAATGGCAACGACGTGACGACGATGCCGATGTATCGCCGCGCCCGCCTCGGCGTCGGCTACCTGCCGCAGGAAGCCTCGATCTTTCGCGGCCTGACGGTCGAGGACAACATCCGCGCCGTTCTCGAAGTGCACGATAAGAACCTGGAGCGCCGCGAGAGCAAGCTCAACGACCTGCTCGGCGAGTTCAACATCACGCATCTGCGCAAGTCGCCGGCGATCGCCCTTTCCGGCGGCGAGCGGCGACGTCTCGAAATTGCCCGAGCGCTTGCCACCGACCCGACCTTCATGCTGCTCGACGAGCCCTTTGCCGGCGTCGACCCGATTTCCGTCGCCGACATCCAGGCGCTGGTGCGACACCTGACGTCGCGCGGTATCGGCGTACTCATCACCGACCATAATGTGCGCGAGACCCTTGGCCTGATCGACCGGGCCTACATCATCCATGCCGGCGAAGTGCTGACCCACGGCCGCGCCAACGATATCGTCACCAATCCGGACGTGCGCCGGCTCTATCTCGGCGATAATTTCAGCCTCTGATGCGATCCGCGGGCGAATCCGGCATCTCGCCCCGCGGTCGCGCTTGACCAAACCCCTGCAATAAGCAATTTTTGGGCCAATTGAAAAACCGGCCCGCCAACGATGCGACCGGTGGAGATTTCATCGGGAGTTTCACGTCCGCATGGCATTGTCGGCCAGCCTTCATCTGCGCCAGTCACAGTCGCTGGTCATGACCCCGCAGCTGATGCAATCGATTCAGCTGCTGCAGATGACGCATCTGGAACTCAACCACTTCATCGCGCAGGAAGTCGAAAAGAATCCGCTGCTCGAGCTTCACGGCGGTGACGACGAGTTCGGTGGAAGCTCCGAGCACGGCAGCCGCGAAGAAGCGGGGCAGGCATCCGGTGAAGACTTCGGCGGAACGGATGAGGCATCCGGCCAGCGCGATCTCTACGACAATGCCACGGCAACCGATGGGGCGCGGCTCAATGAACAGCTCGATGCGGATTTCGGCAATGTCTACCAGGACGACACGGCGCCGCAACGCGCCGACGCGCCGGAACTGCTCGGCCAGTGGAAATCGATGCCCGGCAGCGGCGAAGGAGGCGACTACGATTTCGACGACTTCGTGGCCGGCGCCAAGAGCCTGCGCGAGACGCTTCTGGAGCAATTGCCCTTTGCGTTGTCCGTCCCATCCGACCGGCTGATTGCCCAGCACCTGATCGACCAGCTCGACGAGGCAGGCTATCTTCAGGCTGATCTGCAGGAGGTCGCCGAACGCCTCGGCGCATCCGGCGCCGACGTCACCCGCGTCCTCCTCACGCTGCAGCAGTTCGACCCGCCAGGTGTCTTCGCACGCACACTCAGCGAATGCCTCGCCATTCAGCTGCGCCTTCGCGATCGCCTCGATCCGGCGATGGAAGCCCTCATCGCCAACCTAGAGCTTCTGGCGCGGCGCGATTTTGCCAGCTTGAAGAAAATCTGCGGCGTCGATGAGGAAGACCTGATCGATATGCTCGCCGAAATCCGCAAGCTCGACCCGAAACCGGGAACGAGCTTCGAGACCAGCGTTAGCGAGGCGATCGTTCCCGATATCGTCGTGCGGGCGGCACCCGACGGAACCTGGCTGATCGAACTCAACCCGGACGCCCTGCCGCGCGTCCTCGTCAACCAAGCCTACTACACCACGGTGTCGCGCGGCACCGAGAAGAACAGCGCGGACCAGGCCTTTCTCAATGAATGCCTGCAGACCGCCAACTGGCTGACCCGCAGCCTCGATCAGCGCGCCAGGACGATCATGAAGGTCGCCACCGAGATCGTTCGCCAGCAGGACGCGTTCCTCGTCCATGGCGTCGGGCATCTGCGACCGCTCAACCTGAAAACCGTCGCCGATGCGATCAAGATGCACGAGTCGACGGTAAGCCGCGTCACCTCGAACAAGTACATGCTGACGCCGCGTGGGCTGTTCGAGCTGAAGTATTTCTTCACCGTCTCCATCGGTTCGGCCGAGGGCGGCGACAGCCATTCGGCTGAGTCCGTGCGTCACCGCATCCGCATGATGATCCAGCAGGAAGTCGCCGATGCGGTGCTTTCCGACGACGATATCGTCGACAGCCTCAAGCAGGCCGGCGTCGACATCGCGCGACGCACGGTGGCGAAATATCGCGAAGCGATGAACATCCCCTCCTCCGTGCAGCGACGGCGCGAAAAGCGGGCGCTGGCCAAGGTATCGGGCTTCTAAAGCAGGTCGCGCAACAGTTTTTCAGCGGTTTTGCGACGACGACATGCGAAAGAAAAAGAGCCTAAAGCGACGACGCAAGGTTAAAGCGTATTAACTTTTTTGCGACCTTCAATTGACTCTCCGCGACGCAGGGGATATGAGCCCGCCGCAATTGCCGAGGACACGGTCTTCCTCAGGCGGCCGGCACGACCGGTAGGTGCGACAGAGAGGCTCCCGCAAGCGTGAAAGGCTTGGATGACGAGAGCGCTTGGAATAGACTGGCTACGCAAATCACGAAATAGAGAGGAAACTCCATGAGTGTGCGTGTATCCGGTAAACAGATGGAAATCGGCGATTCGTTCCGCGCCCGCATTGGCGATCAGATCGAGCAGGCCGTTACCAAATATTTCGACGGAGGATATTCAAGCCAGGTCACTGTGGAAAAGTCTGGACCGCGCTTTAGCGCCGACTGCAAGCTTCATCTCGATACGGGCGTGGTTATGCAGGCGAATGGACAGGCCAATGACCCTCAGGCTGCCTTTGACGCAGCGTCGGAGCGCATCGAAAAGCGCCTACGTCGCTACAAGCGCAAGCTCAAGGACCACCACAACGGTAATGGTCAAGGTACCGAGGTGGCATACACAGTGATGGACTCGGTGCCATTCGAGGATGACGAAGTCCCCGAGGATTACGCACCGACGATCGTCGCCGAAAGCTCGAAACACCTGAGGACGATGTCTGTCGCCAGCGCCGTGATGGCGCTCGACATGACGGATGAACCCGTCCTCATGTTCCGCACTCCCGGCAAGGCAGAGTTGAATATCGTCTACAGACGCAACGACGGAAATATTGGCTGGATTGACGCCGCCAATATCAAGGGATGAGTGGAAAAAGGGAGTGCCGGTGCGCCGGCGCTCCCGCCACTTGGATCAGCGGACAGGCCGGAAAATACGACTTTTCTGTGCATGGCACCCGCCAAGACAAAGATGGTTAGAGCCATTGCGACGCATTTATGATGATGTTGTCCGGCTCTAACCGGCGAACGAGGACAAAAGAATGGCATTGGCAGGCTTACTGCACCAAAATGCGATCATCCCGGCCATGAGGGCCAACTCGAAAAAACAGCTCCTTCAGGAATTGGCGGCTAAAGCGGCAAAGATCACCGGCCTTCCGGAACGCGAAATCTTCGATGTCATCCTGCAGCGTGAACGGCTGGGCTCCACGGGCGTCGGCAACGGCATTGCTATCCCGCACGGCAAGCTCAACAACCTGCCGTCGATCATCGGGATCTTTGCGCGGCTGGACACGCCGGTCGATTTCGAAGCGCTCGACGACCAGCCTGTCGACCTCGTCTTCCTGCTCCTGGCGCCCGAAGGCGCCGGCGCCGACCATCTCAAGGCATTGTCGCGCATCGCCCGCGTACTGCGCGACCACGACATGGTGGCGAAGATCCGATCGAGCGATTCCGCCAGCGCGATCTACACGCTGCTCAACGAGGACACGACCTCGCACGCCGCCTGAGCCACGGCCCGGACCGGCCGTCAGTAAAGCTGACGGCGGTTCAAATGATCAATGAAAATTCGAAACAGTGCGCCCTGGCTCGAAATACCGAGCCGGCGATAAATGTTCTTGCGGTGAATGCGGACGGTTCCTTCGGCGATGTTCATCGTCTTGCCGATCGACAGGTTGCTGTGCCCGCGCAGGATCAGGCGGACGATGTTGCGTTGCTGCCGGGTCAGGCGGTCGGCGCAGAGGCTGTCGAAAGCGGTTTCGATCGCGTCGTCGGGCCGAGGCGTCGCCGCCACGGCATGGCTTTGCTGGCGCCAGTTCGAACGCACGGCCTCTCGCACGATCGGCTCGTAGACCCGCAAGCGCTCCAGTTCCTCGTCGCTGAACGGCGTGCCGCCGCGGCCGCGCATCAGCGAATAGGTGGCCTGCACGCTGTCATCGAGCGGAATGACGAAGCCAATCTCTTCGACCAGAACCCCGCTTTCCATCGAGATGCAGGGATGCACCTCGGCCGAGCTTGAAAACTCCGAATGGAAGAACCGGTCAGGCGCAAGTTCGCGCATGCGCCATAGCCCCTGCGGCTGGCCGGAGCTGCAGGCAACATAGAACGGGTCAAGCAGATAGGCGCCGCCGAGATAGGCAGAAAGCGCGCTGGCGGACACCTTGGCGGTGTAGCCGTCATGCAGCACGATCGGTCTGTTATCATAGGGATAGGCGAAGGCAACCGAGAGATCGAAGCTTGCGACCGAGCGCAGCATGCGATCGAGCGCGCCGCCGAAATCCTGTGTTCCGATCAATCCGATCATGGCCGAAATATCGGCCGACTCCCGAGCCAGCATCCGCGTCGAACTCTCCCCTACCCCCGTATCCCGCATGGGATATCGACAGCCCCCTCTTCGTCAACAATAATTCATCCCACGAGGGACCAAGATCGTAGCACGTGTTTAGCCGCGACGCTTGAGCACAGGGGGACACGATGGCAGGCAGACTTTCCGGAAAAGTGGCTTTGATCAGTGGTGGCGCCGGTGGCTGCGGGCTTGCCGCATCCGAACTCTTTGCCCGCGAAGGGGCCAAGGTCGGCATCGTCGATCTGCCACGCAGCAAGGGCGAAGAGGTTGCCGCCGCCATCCGCGCAAACGGCGGCGATGCGATCTTCGCGCCGGCCGACGTCTCGATTTCTGCGCAGGTGAGCTCGGCCGTCAAGGCGGTCGAAGCAGCCTTCGGCGCGATCACCGTTCTCTTCAACCATGCCGGCATCCTGGCGGTCGGGCCCTTTCTGGAGACGGAAGAGGACGAATGGGACCGGCTGATGGCCGTCAACGTGCGCAGCATGTTCCTGATGACCAAGGCGGTGCTTCCAGGGATGCTCGCCGCCGGCGGCGGCAGCATCGTCTGCACCTCGTCGATCTCGGCCGTGGCGGCGACGCCGATGGAAGTGCTCTACGACACGACGAAGGGCGCCTGCCACATGTTCGCCCGTGCCATCGCGGTTGAGTTCCGCGACCGCGGCATCCGCTGCAACGCCGTCTGCCCCGGCTTCATCGCCACCGATCACGGCAAGCGCGAACTGGTGGGCCTCAGTAAATACGGCGTCGATGTCTCGGAAGCGGCGATCGCTGCCCAGCAGGGGCGGATGTGCGACCCGAAAGAGGTCGCCAATGCCGCGCTGTTTCTGGCCAGCGACGAGGCAAGCTTCGTCAACGGCACGCATCTGTTCGTCGACAATTGCTTCACAGCGGTCTGAGAGAGGGGAAAGATATGCTTCAGACGGGCGGCCACTGGCGCAACTGGGTCGGAAACCAATCCTGCATCGTGCGCCAGCGCGGTGCACCCGAGAGCGAGGCGGCGCTCGCCGAAATGGTCCGCGAGGCGACGTCGCAAGGGCTCAATGTGCGCTGCGCCGGCTCCGGCCATTCCTTCACGCCGGTGGCGCTGACCAGCGGGCTCCACCTGACGCTTGCCAACATGCAGGGCGTGGTCGCCATCGACCAGGCGCGCAAACGCGTCTCGGTCCGGGCGGGAACGACGATCAACCAATTGGGCAAGGTATTGAAGTCGAACGGCCTCTCGCTGATCAACCAGGGCGACATCGACAGCCAGGCGCTGGCTGGGGCGCTCACCACCGGCACCCACGGCACGGGAGCAGCACTTGGCAACATGGCCTCGCAGATCGTCGGCATGCGGCTCGTTGAGCCCGACGGCAGCATTCTCGTCGTCGACGAGACGACGCCGGACCTGCTGGAGGCGGCCCGCGTCTCGATCGGCATGCTCGGCGTGATCTCCGAGATCACGCTGCAGGCGATGGACAGCTACAACCTGCATGAAAAGCTCTGGCGCTGCACATTCGACGAGATGATCGAGCAGCACGACGAACTCGCCGCCAAGCATCGGCACTTCGGCTTCTTCTGGTGCCCGGTTTCCGAAAGCCGGCATTGCTATTGCCTGCCGGATACCGCGTCGGTTTCGACGACGGACAAGACGTCCGACGTCTGCGAGATGAAGGTGATCGACATCACCGACCGGCCGCCGATGGAGCAGGGGTTCGAGAAGATCGCCTATTCCTCGGAGATCTATCCGATCGAGTATGTGCCGAACTTCCACGAACTTGAATATGCGGTGCCCATCGCCCACGGCAAGGAGGCTGTAAAAGCTGTGCGCAAGCTGATGCTGGAAAAGCACCCGACCTGCATCTACCCGATCGAATACCGCTTCACCGCAGGCGACACCGGCTGGATCAGCCCGTTCTACGAGCAGGATTCGATCACGCTTTCCGTCTCGGGCGAGCCGGGCACGGACTATTGGGAGTATCTCAAAGACGTCGATACGATCCTGCGCCAATACGGCTCGCGGCCGCATTGGGGGAAGCTGCATTTCCTCGGCGCGGAGGACGTGACTGCGCTCTATCCACGATCCGGCGATTTCCGGGCATTACGGGCGAAAGTCGACCCGGAGGGCCGTTTCCTCAACGATCACCTGCGGCAGTTGTTCGGTTGATATGATTGCCGAAAACAAGAAACGCCGCGCATCCGAGTGGACGCGCGGCGTTGAAATGGATCAGACCGCAGCTCAGGCCGCCGGGCTGTCGCCTTCCGTAGCTGCCGCCTTCGGGCCGCCCTTGGATACGCCGACCATGGCCGGGCGCAGCACGCGGTCGCCGATGGTGTAGCCGGCCTGAACGACCTGCAGCACCGTGTTGTTCGGCACGTCGGCGTTCGGGATTTCGAACATTGCCTGGTGGAAGTTCGGGTCGAACTTCTGGCCTTCCGGCTCAAGCTTCTTCACGCCGTGACGTTCCAGCGCCGACAGCATGGCGCGCTCGGTCATCTCGACACCTTCGATGAGGGCAGTAAGGCCCGCTTCTCCGGCTTCCTTCGCTTCAGCCGGGATGGCATCGAGCGCACGGCGCAGATTGTCGGAGACGGCGAGCATGTCGCGGGCAAAACCAGCAACGGAATAGGACTTGGCATCCTTGACGTCGCGTTCGGTGCGGCGGCGCAGGTTGTCCATTTCGGCGGCGAGCCTTAGATACTTGTCGCGCAGGTCGTTGTTCTCAGCCCTTGCAAGCTCCAGCGGATCGGGCTCGGCAACCGGCGCCGCTTCCACAACCTCGGGCGTATCGTTGACTGCCTCGTCGGTCGCGGCAGCTTCGTGTCCGTGCTTGTTTGTTTCGTCGGTCATGACGTTCTCCGGTGTTCGTCTGTCTTGTCTTCCGCATTCCGACGCCCGCGCGCAACGATGGCCGCATGGCGTAAAATGCGCAGTGACTGGATTTGATGCCGATATCGAGGTTTAGGGCCGAAAAATCAAGGGTTCAATGCTGCCTGTGGCCAAAAGCGCCTGATCAGCGCGAAAGCCGCGACATCAACTGCGCGGTATAATCGACCATCGGCACGATGCGCGAATAGTTGAGCCGCGTCGGACCGATGACGCCGACGGCGCCGACGATGCGATCTTCACTGTCGCGATAGGGCGCAACGATCAGCGACGAACCGGACAATGAAAACAACTTGTTCTCCGAACCGATGAAGATCCTGACACCCGGGCCGCTCTCTGCGAGGTCAAGCAGCTCGATCAGGCTGTCCTTCTTTTCCAGGTCGTCGAAGAGCATGCGCAGGCGGTCGATATCCTCGGTTCCCTCCAGGCCCTCGAGCAGGTTGGCCCGGCCGCGAACGATCAGCCGTGCCGGCTTTTCATCGCCCTCGTTGCCCGACCAGATCGCCAGTCCACGCTCGACCAGTTCCTGGGACAGGGCATCGAGTTCGCTGCGCACGGTCTGCTTGACGGTTTCGAGCTGCGAGCGCACCTCGCCGATCGTCTGGCCGGCGAGATGGGCATTCAAGAAGTTCGCTGCTTCCGTCAGTTGCGAGCTCGTCACGCCGGCGGGAAGCTCGATGATGCGGTTTTCGACCTGGTCATGCTCGCCGACGAGCACGGCCAGCGCCTTGGTGGGCGCCAGCCGGATGAATTCGACATGCTTGAGCACCGGATCGTTCTTGGCGGTGATCACGAGGCCGGCGCCGCGCGACATGCCCGACAGCATCTGGCTTGCCTCTGCCAGCAGCGTATCGACCGGCTGGGCATGGTCGCTCAACCGCACGTGCCGATCGATCGAAGCACGATCTTCTGGGGAGAGATTGCCGACCTGCATGAAGGCGTCGACGAAGAAACGCAGGCCCGTCTGCGTCGGCAGGCGGCCGGCGCTGATGTGCGGCGAATAGATCAGCCCGAGATCTTCGAGGTCGCTCATCACATTGCGCACGGACGCCGGCGACAGCGACATCGGCAGCAACCGCGAAAGGTTGCGTGAGCCGAGAGGCTCTCCGCTGTTCAAATAGGTTTCGACGATGCGACGGAAGATTTCACCGGAACGCTCGTCCAGCGCCGCCGCGATATCGGTCACTCCGGGATTGCGCAGTACCATGTCGCTCCATGTTCGCAGGCCAATCCTGCCGCCGGAAATATAGTGATCCCCGCGCCCGATAGCAAAAGGGAAAAATCGCCCCGATCCCCGGCTGTCCACCGGTTCCCTTTGGCTGCGCCATGCTCTAGAAGGCTCACCAGATACGATAGGAGTTTGATGATGCGGCCATCCGGCAGAAAAATCGACCAAATGCGCAAGGTTTCGTTCGAGCGCAATTTCTCCAAGCACGCGGAAGGCTCCTGTCTGGTGCGATTCGGCGATACGCACGTGCTGTGCACAGCCAGCCTTGAGGAAAAGGTTCCGGCCTGGCTGCGCAACGGCGGCAAGGGTTGGGTGACGGCCGAATACGGCATGCTGCCGCGCGCCACCGGCGAGCGCATGCGTCGCGAAGCCTCGAGCGGCAAGCAGAGCGGCCGCACCCAGGAAATCCAGCGCTTGATCGGCCGGTCGCTGCGCGCCGTCGTCGATCTGCCCGCACTCGGCGAACGCCAGATCTCGATCGACTGCGACGTCATCCAGGCTGATGGCGGCACGCGCACGGCCTCGATCACCGGCGCCTGGGTGGCGCTGCATGACTGCCTGAAGTGGATGGAAGCCCGCAACATGGTGAAGGTCGAGAAGGTCCTGAAGGACCATGTCGCCGCCATATCCTGTGGCATCTTCGCCAACCAGTCGATCATCGACCTCGACTACCTCGAAGATTCCGCCGCCGAGACCGACGCGAATTTCGTCATGACCGGCACCGGCGGCATTGTCGAGATCCAGGGCACGGCCGAAGGCAAACCCTTCAGCGAAGCGGAATTCGCAAGCCTGCTCGGACTGGCAAAGACCGGCATTGCCGAGCTTGTCGCACTGCAGAAGCAGGCGATCGCCGGCTGACGAGAAGGACGGAGACGATGGCCCCGGCGCTGGATGGCATTCTTGAGACTGCGCTCTATGCGTCGGATCTCGACGCCGCCGAGGCCTTCTACAGCGGTGTGCTGGGGCTGGAGAAGATTACACGGCGGGAGAACCGACATGTGTTCTTTCGCTGTGGCTCGGGCGTTCTGCTGATTTTCAATCCTGCGGAAACGGTCAAACCGCCTTCGCCGGATGCGGCCCTGCCGGTGCCGCCGCACGGCACCACCGGCCAGGGCCACATGTGCTTCCGCGTTTCCGCGTCGGCACTCGACGCCTGGAGGGCCAAGCTGGAAACGGCGGGTGTCACGATCGAAGCCGATGTTGTCTGGCCGAACGGCACGCGCTCCTTCTACTTCCGCGATCCGGCCGGCAACAGCCTCGAATGCGCGGAACCGGGCCTCTGGTCCATCGAATGAACCGCGGCCTTCGCGCCGCATCTTTTAAGAGACGACACATCATGCGCACACTGGATGACAAGACGCTCATCGTCGCCAGCCACAATGCCGGCAAGATCCGCGAGATCCGCGACCTGATCGGGCCGCTCGGCTTCGAGGCCAAGTCGGCAGCCGACCTCGACTTCGTCGAACCGGATGAGACCGGCACAACCTTCGAGGAAAACGCGACGATCAAGGCGCTCGCCTCGGCCAAGGCCTCGGGCCTGCCGGCGCTTTCGGACGATTCCGGCCTGGCGATCGACGCACTTGATGGCGCACCTGGCGTCTACACCGCCAACTGGGCCGAACGCGAAGACGGCAGCCGCGATTTCGCCATGGCGATGGAAAAGGTCGAAAAGGCGCTGCAGGGCAAGGGCGCAAGTGCGCCTGAAAAACGCACGGCCCGTTTCGTCTCGGTGCTTTGCCTTGCCTGGCCAGACGGCCATGTCGAACTTTTCCGCGGCGAGGTCGAGGGCCATGTCGTGTGGCCGCCGCGCGGCGACCAGGGTTTTGGCTACGATCCGGTCTTTCAGCCGAAGGGTTACGACACTACATTCGGCGAGATGAGCGCGGACGAGAAACACGGCTGGAAGCCGGGCGATGCTGAAGCGCTGTCGCACCGTGCCCGCGCCTTCAAGATCTTCGCCGAAACCTGCCTTGGAGCGGGCTGAGGAAACGTGTATGCGGTTTTCCGCAACATCCCGCTCCAATTTGTTAGAAGCGATCGCAGTCATGACTTCGGGTCGATCGGCCCAAGGTCAACGTGATCTACCGCATGAGAGACGCAACGATGCAGACGGCCACGCTATCGGCACTCGGTGACGGCATGGATCCCGGTTTCGGGATCTATGTGCACTGGCCGTTCTGCGCGGCCAAATGCCCCTATTGCGACTTCAACAGCCACGTGCGCCACCAGCCGATCGACCAGCCGCGTTTCGTCGCCGCTTTCCTCAAGGAAATGGCGGAGGCGCGTGAGCTTTCCGGTCCACGCACCGTCACCAGCATCTTCATCGGCGGCGGCACGCCGTCGTTGATGGATCCGGCAACGGTCGACGCTATCCTCTCGGGCATCGCCCGCGAATGGCATGTGCCCGATGGCATCGAGATCACCATGGAGGCGAACCCTTCGAGTGTCGAGGCGACGCGCTTCCACGGCTATCGCGCGGCCGGCGTCAACCGTGTCTCGCTCGGCGTGCAGGCGCTGAACGACCGGGACCTCAAATTTCTCGGCCGGCTGCACAATGTCGAAGACGCGCTGAAAGCGATCCGGCTGGCGCGCGAGATCTTCCCGCGCATGTCCTTCGACCTGATCTATGCCCGCCCCAACCAGACGGTCGAGGAATGGGAACGCGAGCTCAAGGAGGCCGTCTCCTATGCCGTCGACCACCTGTCGCTCTACCAGCTGACGATCGAGGAGGGCACGCCCTTCTTCGGCCTGCACAAGGCCGGCAAGCTGATCGTTCCTGATGGTGAGCAATCGGCGGTCCTCTACGAGGCGACCCAGGACATCACGGCGGCGATCGGCATGCCCGCCTACGAGGTCTCCAACCATGCCCGCCCTGGTGCCGAGAGCCGGCACAACCTCACCTACTGGCGCTATGGCGACTATGCCGGCGTCGGGCCTGGTGCCCATGGCCGCCTCAGCGTCGGCGGCGCCAAGCTGGCGACGGCGACCGAGCGCAAGCCGGAGGAATGGCTGCGGCTGGTCGAAACCTACGGCCACGGCATGGTCGAGCGCGAAGTGCTCGACCTCGAGGCCCAGTCCGACGAATTGTTACTGATGGGCCTGCGCCTCAAGGAAGGCGTCGATCTCGCCCGCTGGCAGACGCTGTCCGGCCGCGATCCCGATCCAGACCGCGAGCAGTTCCTGATCGACCACGGGTTCATCGAGCGGCTGGGAAATTCCCGCCTGCGCTGCACGCCTTCCGGCATGTTGATTCTCGACGCCGTCGTCGCCGACCTCGCCTGCTAGCGCTTTTCCAGGAAAAGTGCGAAGCGGTTTTCCGTCAGGAAATGCGTAGAGCAAGGAAATATCGCGTCTCGATGCCACCGTCTGAGACGCAAATGTTTTAGCGGCCGCCCTGCCTGCATCCAACGCAAGGAAACCGAAGGCTCAATCGTGGGTCTCGCCGGAGAGCGGCGTCGCGCGCATCGATGGTCGTTCCTCGAAGGCATCGAACCAGACGCTCAGCTTCGTCCGGTCACGGAACGACGGCAGGTCACGGAACGCCATCCAGGACAGGGTCGTGGCGAGCGCGATGTGGCCGATATCAAGCGGCGCGTCGACATCGAGCGTCTGCTCCAGCCAGTCATAGGTCTGCTCGATCTTTTCGGCATAGCCGTCGGCGAGCGCCGGATAGCGCAAGGCTTCCGGGCGTCGCTCCGTTTCCCAACGCAACCCGATCCCCGCCTGCGCCAGCCCTTGCGCCACGGCCTGCAATCTCAGGGCATGCCAGCGCGCCTCGCCGCTTTCGGGGATGAGCTTGCGGCTATCATGCAGCGTATCGAAATAGGCGCAGATGACGTCGGAATCGAAGATCGCCGCATCCTCGGGGCGCAAGAGAACCGGCACCTTGCCGAGTGGATTTTCGGCATGGACCTCTTCATTGCGCAGCGTCGGGCTGGTCTCGTGGTGGATCACCTCCAGTCGCTCAGCGATGCCGACCTCGTGGGCGAAGACGAGTGCCTTGCGGGCGAAAGGGGAATGGGTCTGGTAATAGAGGATCATCGTGCCTCGCGGGTGTTGGAAGGAAATTATCCGGTCCCGCGAAGATGTATTGCATCGGACAAGAGAAAGGCGCTCTGTTTCGGAGCGCCCTTTGCAAGTTTGTTTCGTCGTTCAAGATTTGAACGGATCGCCCTTCTCGGCATTGAGGGCGATACCCTTGGCTACCAGCCGCGCCACCTGGGCGCCGTCGACCTCGCCGGTCGCTTTCACCTTGATGAAGGCCATGTCGCCCTTGCCGCCGCCCTTGGCCAGTCGTGGGTCGAGATCGAGCATATCGGCGCCGCGCCAGAAGCCGAGCGTCACATAGTCCTTGGCAGCCTTGATCAGGCAGACCGGTCCGCCGGCCTCATAGATCGGATGGCCCCATTTCACGCTGTCCCTGGTGCCGCCGGCGGCAAGAATGGCACCGTGCAACTCTTTCGCCACGGCAGCCGGCGTACCGGAAAGGCCTGCAATGTAGTCGCTAACCGTTTTGCTCATCGCGAAATTCTCCTTAGGCTTGCTCGTTCTTGAACGGGATCAGCGCGCGCACGCGACGGTCTCGGAGCCACAGGCCAGCCCAGGCGATGACGCCGAGATAGAACCCGAACAGCAGATGGGTGAAAAGAGGGCTATCCGCGCGCAGATGCGTCGCCATGGCACCGCCGAGATAACCGGTGAGCAGAATGGCGCCGAGGACCGACGTTCTCGGGATCGCATAGAGCAGCGCACACAGAAGCGTGAGTACGCCGAGCAGACGCGCAAGGCCAACATCGGCGGGATAGCCGAGCACCGCCAAAGTCTCAGTCACCACGTCCAGTGGCACGAGCTTGATCGCTCCGTCGAAGGCCAGGAACGCAACAACCAGACCGCTCAGCACGCGGCCGAGGATCACCATTTTTCCAGCCGGAGCCGTCATAACAAGAGCAGTGTTCATTCGGGGAGTTCTCCTCGTTTCCCGTTGTCACAAATCGTTCTTCAGTCTGTCTTCTTGGCCGGTCCGACGATGCCCCAGCGGATGCCAAAGGGGTCACGCAGCTGGCCATAGAGGTCGCCCCAGAAGGCGACCGCAAGCGGCATCGTCACTTCGGCGCCGGCGGCAACCGCGCGATCCCACCAGAATTGCGCGTCCTCGACCACCAGATGCAGCACGACGCCCTGCGGCGCGGCATAGGGCATGCCGTGTTCCGGGAAGGGATCGTTGAGCATCAATGCACCGCCATTGATCGTCAGATGGCAATGCATCAGCCGTTTACCGTCTTCGGCGAGCATCCGCCCGCCATCCGTTGCGGCGAAGGCGCGGACGTAGAAATCAGCGGTCGCGTACGCATCCTCGACGCAGAGGTAGGCGATCGGGCCTAGCATCGGTGGCGGCGCCGGCGCTTGCCCGTCGACCGTCGATTTCGGATTGAGATCGACGGCTGCCTTGAGGCTGCCATCCATGTAGAAAGGCACGGACTCGTGCTGGTGTGCGATCTTCCAGCCGGCAGCCATGCGCTTCAAACCGAGGGTCTGGCGGAACCAGACCGACATTTTCCCGGCATCGATCTTCTCGCCGGAAAGTTCGGTGAGCATACTGACGAATGCGACATCGCCGCTGACCGAGATATCGAGATCCCCGAAGCGATAGCCAAGCGGTCCACGCCAGGTGGAAAACCACTGTTCGAGCCCGCCCTCGCCGGCATCGGACGACTTCAGCGGCGGCGCCAGCGAAAAGAGGACACAATCAGGCGTCCCATGGCCGATGACGCGCTTGGCGTCCTTTACCCTCATGGCATCCGCCCAATCATCGATCACCGTACGGATTTCGGCGACGGCGGCACTCTTGTTGTCGATCACGGACATGGCGGGTCTCCCTTCCCGATGGTGGCAGGCGCGAGGGCGACGGCCGTCGAGCCCTGGGCTTGATCAGAGTTGCCTGGCTACCCCTTCGAGCTGGGTGGCGCATTGGCCCCAGCCTTCGTGAAAGCCCATCTTTTCGTGGGCTTCGCGATCCTCGACGGACCAATGGCGGACCCGTGCGGTGTAGCGGGTCTTGGCCCCGACGTCCTCGAAGGTGATGGTTACGACCATGAACGGCTTGTCGGATGGCGACCAGGCATCGGTGAAGGCGTCTGTGAAGACCAGCTTCTCGTTCGGCACCACTTCGAGATAGACGCCGAGATTGGGATAGTCCTCGCCCTCGGGCGAGCGCATGACGATGCGGTTGGCGCCGCCGGCGCGAACCTCGAGCTTTGCCTCCGGCGTCGTCCACGGCGAAGGCGCGAACCACTTCTTCAGCAGCTTGGCATCCGTCCAGCAGCGGTAGACGAGCGCGCGGGGCGCATCGATCAGGCGGGTGATGACCAGTTCGCGGTCGTCGGCAGGTTTGATTTCAGTGACAACGGTCATTGTTTGTTTCTCCGTCAGCGGGTTCAGTCCAAGGACGAAGTTGCAGCCACGGTTCCGACAACCGCCGACAAGATTTTTTATCTTTTTTCAGTGGCCAGGTTTTTCTCGCCCGCATCCTTGCTCAGATGATCGAGCTGCATGCGGATGTGGGAGGCCTCGGCGGCATTGGTGGCCAGCGCGATCGCCCGGTCAAAGGCGACGCGCGCCTCGCGAACCCGGCCTGCCTGCTTCAACAGCGCGCCATTCAACCCATGGAAGTAGAAATAACCCGCGAGTTTTTCGGCAAGTGGCTCGATCAGCGCGAGCGCCGCTTCAGGCCCGTCCCTCTTCGACACTGCGACGGCGCGGTTGAGCGTGATGACCGGCGACGGTTGCAGCCGCTCCAACGCCTGGTAGAGCAGGTCGATTTCTTCCCAATCGGTTTCTTCCGGGCGCGTCGCACGCGCATGCAAGGCGGCGATCGCGGCCTGGATCTGGTAGGGACCCGGCTGGCGATGGCGCACCGCCTTGTCGATCATGGCCAGCGCCTCGATGATCAGAGGCTTTTTCCAAAGGCTGCGATCCTGATCATCGAGCAGGATGATGCCGCCATCGGCATCGAAACGTGCGCGCGAGCGTGAGTGCTGCAGCAGGAGCAGAGCCGTCAGCCCCATCATTTCTGGCTCGGAGGGGAACAGCCGCAGGAGCAGCCGCGCGAGCCGGATCGCCTCCTCACAAAGATCGGCCGAGACGCTGTCCGGCCCGTTCATCGCCGAATAGCCCTCGTTGAAAACCAGATAGATCATGGTTGCGACGGCCGCCAGCCGCTCCGACCGATCGGCCGCGTCAGGCGTTTCGAAGGCGATGCCGGCGGCGGTGACCCGGGCCTTTGCCCGGGTGATGCGCTGCTCCATCGCCGCCTCGCCGACGAGAAAGGCACGGGCAATCTGCTTGACCGACAGGCCGGAGACGATGCGCAGCGCCAGCGCGATCTGCTGCGTTGCCGGAAGGACCGGATTGCTGCAGACAAACAAGAGCTTGAGAATGTCGTCCCGGTAGTGGGAGCCATCGAGACGTTCGGCAAGATCGCTCTCCTGATCCTCGAGATCGGAGAGCAATTCTTCCGGCGGCAACGCGGTCTCGCGAGATTGCCGGCGCACCTTGTCGATGCCGCTGTTGCGACCGACGAAGATCAGCCAGGCGGCCGGGTCACGCGGCGGGCCGCTCTTCGGCCAGGTCTTCAATGCCCGGATACAGGCCTCCTGGAATGCTTCCTCGGCCGTATCGAGATTGCGGAAATAGCGCAGAAGCGCGCCCATTGCCTGCGGCCGAGCGGAAACAAGTGCGAGGTCGATCCAGGTCGTGTCTGTCATGAGGGAAACTCACTTGGCTTGTAGATGGCAAGGGGACGAATTTCATAGGAGCCGTCTGCAGGATTGGCCGCACTGAGCTCGCGGGCGAAATCGAGCGCTTCGTCCAGTGAAGCGCAATCGACGACATAGAAGCCGAGCAGCTGCTCCTTCGTTTCGGCAAATGGGCCATCGATGACGACGGTCTCGCCAACGGCGTGGCGGAGCGTCGTTGCCGCCGTGGTCGGCAACAACCGCGCCACCGGCCCGAGCTTGCCGGCATCGCCATATTTGCGTTGGACGGCAGCAAGGTCACGCATGACCTTGTCGTCCTCGTCCTTGGTCCAGTTGGCAGTGACGTCTTCCTGGTTGTAACAAAATACGGCGTAAAGCATTGGAACTCTCCTGCTCCTGTAACAAGGACGATCTGGAGAAGAGATAGTCGACAAGACCGCCAAAAAAAATACCTGCAATCACGGGCCCAAACGCAATGATCGCGGCAGGTGCCTGCGCACCGCCGCGATCGTTCATGAGCTTGCCTGATTTCAGATATTTTCGCCGCAGGCGAGATCCGGATCGACCGTTTGTTTGCGACGGAAACGCCGGACCAGGCGACCGTCGATAGCGGCGAGGCCGGCGGCGATCAGCACCATGCCGAAGAAATGCTTGGGCTCGAGGTTTTCGCCGAGGAACAAGGCGCCGAGCAGAATGGCGCTGACCGGGATCAGAAACGTCACCAGCATCAGATTGGTGACACCCGCCGTTTCCAGGATGCGGAAGAACAGCACATAGGCAAGCGCGGTCGAGATCAAGGCAATGCCGATGATCGCTCCCCATACTTCAAGGCCCGGCACGGTCAGGGTCCAGGGGTGATCGACGAGCAGCGCGATCGGCACGAGCATGATGCTCGATGCACTGACCTGCCCGGTCGCGGTGACGATGGGCGCAACGCCCATCCGCTTGAAACGACGGGCGAAAACGCCGGCAAAGGCGTAGGAAAGGGCAGCTCCCAGCACGGCGAACTGCGCCAGCACATTCGAGCCGAGCCCGCCGAGCGCTGCAGGCCCGATCATCACCGCCACGCCGAGAAAACCGATCAACACGCCGGAGAGCTTGTTGGCGGTCAGCTTCTCGTCGTCGGTCAGCAGATGGGCGACGACGACGCCGAAGAGTGGCGTGGTGGCATTGAGGATGGAGGCAAGGCCGCTGGCGATATGAGTCTGGCCCCAGACGATCAGCGAAAACGGGATCAGGTTGTTGAGCAGACCCATGCCGAAGAAGGCAAGCCAGATGCGGGGATCGCGCGGCATCGCGCGGCCGGTGAAGCGCAGGAAAATCAAAAGCGCCGTCGCCGCGAGGCTGACCCGCAGGGCAACGATGGTGAACGGCGGCAGCGCCTTGACCGCAACGCCGACGAAGAAAAACGAGCCGCCCCACAACAGGGACAGTGTGATCAGCATGGCCCATTCACCGGGTCCCATCACCTTCGCCTTAAGTGTTTCCGGCATCTCCATACCCTCCTATGATTTAGTTCTTCGCCTTCATCTGAAACAACCATATTGGTTGACTTCGATTTACATAAATAGTGTCAGCATGTTAGTGTTTGCACAAACGAGCATTTCTCTTTCCATGATTGAGTATGGCTAAATCATAATGACACCTCTTCCTTCCCTTGCAGCACTGCGCGCATTCGAGGCCACGGCCCGACACCTGAGTGTGACGCTCGCGGCGCGCGAGCTCAGCGTCACACCTGGTGCGGTCAGTCTGCAGGTGCGTGAACTGGAGCAGACGCTGGGTGTGATGCTGTTTGAGCGACGGCCGCGGCAACTGGTTCTGACCGAGGATGGCAGCACCTATTTTTCGACGCTGCGCCGCGCCTTCCGGATGATGCGGGAAGCGACAGAGGAACTGACGGCGCGAAATCGCGCGCCGGTACTGACGGTGAGCTGCACGCCAACTTTTGCGGCGCAATGGCTGGTGCCGAGGATCAGCGACTTCGAGCAGCGTCTCAACGGCATCGACATCCGCATCAGCGCCTCGAACCGGCTGACCGACTTCGTGTCAGATGGCGTCGATATCGCTATCCGCCACGGTTTCGGTCGCTATGAGGGTCTGACGAGCGAGCGGCTGATCGATGACGAGCTGGTGCCGGTCGTCAACGCGGCCCTTGCCCGCAAGCATCCGCTCACCACGCCGGCCGATCTTTCGGCCCATGTGCTGTTGTATGACGTTCAGAGGTCGGATTGGCAGCTGTGGCTGGAGGCCGTCGGCGCCGAAGGCATAGACACGACGCGCGGTCCGGTGTTCGTCAACAGCAATGGCGCCATCGAGGCGGCAAGAGCCGGCGATGGCGTCGCTCTCGTGCGCCTGTCGCTGGTTTCGCGCGAGCTTGCCGAAGGCGTGTTGGTCGCGCCGTTTCCAACCGGCATCGCCACCGATCTCGCCTATCACCTGGTCTATCCGCCATCGGCCCTCGACCGGCCGGCCGTCACAGCATTCCGTGCCTGGATCGTCGCGCAGGCACGCGGCGCCTGAAACGAAAAAAGCCCGGTTTCCCGGGCCTTTCTCGCAATCGGAAAGTAAATCTATCTCGCGCCTATTCGTTGATCAGGCGCTTCAGAAGCTCGATCTCATGGCTGAGCTTGGTATCGCCGGAGATCAACTCCTCGATCTTGCGCACCGCATGCAGAACGGTCGTGTGGTCGCGACCACCGAAGCGGCGGCCGATTTCCGGGAAAGACCGCGGCGTCAGCGTCTTCGACAGATACATCGCGATCTGACGCGGCTTGACGATGACGCGGGTGCGGCGGTTCGACACCAGCTCCTGGCGCGATACGTTGTAATGCTTGGCAACGACACGCTGGATGTCCTCGATACGGACACGGCGCGGTTCGCCGGCATTGACGAGATGCCCAAGCAGTTCGTCAACGCGTTCGATCGACAGATGCGGTTCGAACGAGCGACGGAAGAGCAACTGATTGAAGGCGCCTTCGAGTTCGCGGCCGCTGGCGGTGATGTTGCGTGCAACATGGCTCAGGATATCGCCGGGAATGTCCAGCGAAGTATCGTCCTGACGAGCGGAGTCGAGACGGCGCTTCAGCATTTCGAGGCGCATGTCGTAGTCCGGTCCGTCCATTTCGATGGCGACACCGCCCTGAAGACGCGAGCGAACACGGCTATCGAGCGATTCCAGCTCCCAAGGAGCGCGGTCGGCGGCGACGACGACCTGTTTGGCCGAGTCGAGAAGCATGTTCAGCAGATGGCAGAACTCGTGCTGGATCGACTTGCCCTGCAGGAACTGCATGTCGTCGATGACGAGGAGGTCGATGTTGCGCAGCGATTCCTTCAGCGACAGCGCGTCGTTGTCGCGGATTGCGGTGGCAAAGCGCCACATGAAGTATTCGGCCGTCAGATAGACGACGCGTGGAGCGCGGGCGCTCTGCAGCGCCTGGATGGCGATCGCCTGCAGAAGGTGGGTCTTGCCGAGCCCGACGCTTGAATGAATGAACAGCGGGTTGAAGCGCACGGCACCGGCGCCGGCTTCCGCAATCGTGCGGGCGGCTGCAAGCGCAACGCGGTTGGAAGAGCCCTCGACGAAGCTGTCGAAGGTGTAACGCTGGTCGAGCGGCGAGCCGAAAAGCGGCGCCTGGGTCGGCCGCTGAACGCTGGCAACCGCAGAGGCTGCGACCGAAGCCACGGACTGCGCCGTCGTCGGACGGCGTGCGGGCGTTGCAGGAGCCGATTCCGTTGCCTGCGGCAGCGTCTCTTCCTGTGAAACCGGACGGGCGCCACGGGTCGCGGTCCGCACCAGGATCTCGACCTTCAGGATTTCGCCGTCTTCCTGCTGGAAGATCTGGGTGATGATATCGAGATAGCGGTTGTTGATCCAGGACTTCAGGAATGTCGTGGGCACCGAGAGACGCACGACGCTCTTGGAAACCGAATGGAGCTTCAGACGCCCAAACCAGCTGGCGAAGACATCGGGACCGACCTGGGCTTTCAAACGCGCACTCACTCGTTCGAACAGTGCGTCATGCCTCAT